>JBDWQA010000012.1:0-907417 GCA_039986835.1 Hyphomicrobiales bacterium | reverse complement strand
TTGGTCAGTTCGCTATTTCCGGTTCCAACGAAGGTGAAGTTGAGCTTGGCGATGCATGGATCACAATCGGCGAGAACATTCTCGTAGGTCGTGAAACATCCCGTTTTGATTTTGGTGGCGGTTACGGCATCTATGACGGTTATTATGTTGATGAAGGCATCAACCAGTTCACGTTTATCATGCCTTTCGGTAACGGATTCTCTGCCACGATTGGTTTGGAAGATGGGCGCGATAGAGTCGCTCTTCCTGCTGACGTTGATACAGGCGGCGGATTTAATTGGTCGGAAGCCTTTTCTACTTCCCATGTTGGTGGGATGGAGATTCCTGATGTTGTTGCAAGTTTAAGACTTTCTCAGGCTTGGGGTTCTGCACAAATTTCTGGTGCTCTACACCAGTTGCGGCCAATTGCTGATGACACACCCAACACCCAAGTTACTGATGAGCAGTTTGGCTGGGCGGTACAGGCTGGTGTTGAAGTTAACATAAGCTCTGCAACGAAAGTTAAGGCGGTTGCAGCGTATGCTGATGGTGCGTTAGCGTATGTTGGAGGCAGCTCATTTATTGAAGTTGGCGTTCAAGATACAAATGGAGTGCTAGTTGGCACATATCTTGGTGAAATATTGGAAACTTTATCAGGATGGTACGTTTTGGGTGCGGTTAGCCATGATTTTTCAGATCAGCTAAATCTTTCTGCAACCGTTGCTTATCATGAGTTTGAGGAGCAGGCTGACATATTGTACCTGGGCGCTACTGCTGAATATGAAGTTGTAGAAAACCTGGTCGTAAGTGTTGCAGGTAACTATGTAAGTACTGACTACAGCGGAGCGGCTTTAAATGCGCTAGGTGATGTTGTCGACACAACTGATACAGACGCTTGGGAAGCTAAACTGCGCGTACAGCGCAACTTCTAACCTTGTCTAGTTGAATGATCTGAGTTTTCAGATTTTAAAAGGCCCGGCAGGTGACTGCGGGGCCTTTTTTTGTTTTAGGGAACCTCAGCCTAGTTTTGCTGGTGAGCTCCCAATCAAATCTACTGATTGTCTTAACTTAAGAAAACCATTTCTGGCATTCGCTCTTAAGCCTTGCTAATTGAGCGTTATGTTTCATTGAGTTTGGCCCCATGTCCCAGAACCTATCCCATCTAAAACACCTTGAAGCGGAAGCGATTCATATTTTCCGTGAGGTTGCTGCCTCTTTTGAGAAGCCGGTTATGCTTTATTCTATCGGCAAGGATTCTTCTGTCCTTTTGCATTTGGCCATGAAGGCGTTTTATCCCGCGAAACCGCCGTTTCCGTTTCTGCATGTAGACACGACCTGGAAATTTCAGGAAATGGTGAAGTTTCGCGATGAGACTGCCAAACGACTGGGCATCGATCTGATTGTTCACATCAATCAGGAAGGCGTAGACCAGGGCATCAACCCATTTGACCACGGCTCCAACACGCATACACATATTATGAAAACGACCTCGCTGCGTCAGGCTTTGGACAAGTATGGTTTTGACGCGGCCTTTGGCGGCGCAAGGCGAGATGAAGAGAAGAGCCGTGCGAAAGAGCGCATCTTTTCATTTCGCGATGCGCAACATGGGTGGGACCCAAAGAACCAACGTCCGGAAATGTGGAAAATATTCAACACACGAGTCTCCAAGGGGGAGTCGATACGTGTTTTTCCAATATCTAATTGGACGGAGTTAGATATCTGGCAATATATCTTGCTCGAGGAAATCCCGATTGTTCCATTGTACTTTGCCAAAAAACGACCGGTTGTTGAGCGCGATGGAATGCTCATTATGAAAGATGATGAGCGCATGGTTTTGAAACCAGGCGAGGCCACAACAGACCAGATGGTTCGGTTCCGCACCCTTGGTTGCTATCCCCTAACGGGCGCTATTGAATCGGATGCGAACACTCTGGAGGCGATTGTCAGTGAAATGTTGATTGCGCGTACATCAGAGAGGCAGGGGCGCTTGATAGATCGTGATGAGGCTGGATCAATGGAGAAGAAAAAGCGTGAGGGGTATTTCTAATGAATACGCCAGACACAGGAGCAAGTGCCGAAGCCCTTAACGCATTCCTGGCTGAACAAGAGCAGAAGACCATGTTGCGTTTTTTGACATGCGGTTCCGTTGATGACGGCAAGTCAACTCTCATTGGCCGTCTGCTTTACGACACCAAACTGATATATGAAGACCAGCTCGCTGCTTTAGAAAATGAAAGTAAAAAGTGGGGAACTGTTGGTGAGGATATTGACCTAGCGCTTCTCGTGGACGGGCTGGAAGCTGAAAGGGAGCAGGGCATCACAATCGATGTGGCCTATCGTTTTTTCTCAACATCCCGTCGAAAGTTCATCGTTGCCGATACGCCAGGGCATGAACAATACACTCGAAATATGGCGACTGGAGCCTCGACTGCTGATTTAGCCGTTGTACTTGTGGATGCGCGAAAAGGCGTTCTGACTCAAACGCGACGCCATACATTTATCGCCTCGCTTCTTGGTATCCGGCACATCATCGTCGCGATCAACAAGATTGACCTTGTCGGCTACGACATGGCCGTCTTCAACAAGATCTCCGACGAGTTCTTGGAACTTTCAGCCGAAATGGGTTTTGAAAGTATAACACCTATTCCGCTATCTGCTCGGTATGGTGACAATGTTACGGCGCCGTCTCCTAACATGGATTGGTACAATGGGCCGACCTTGCTTGGGCATTTGGAAACAGTGGAATTTGAAGCGGACAGTGCTGAAGCGCCATTTCGGTTTCCTGTCCAATATGTCGTGCGCCCTGATCTAAACTTTCGCGGATTTGCTGGAACGGTTGCCAGCGGGACGGTTTCTGTCGGCGATCAAGTGGTGGTTGCCAAATCTGGAAAGCAAAGCCGCGTTAAGCGGATTTCAACAATGGATGGAGACCTCTCATCCACCTCACAAGGCAACGCGATTACCCTCGTTCTGGAAGACGAAATTGAGGTGTCCCGTGGAAATATGCTCGTTAACGCGGAAGATAGGCCGGAAGTAGCGGATCAGTTTGCTGCCAATCTTGTCTGGTTTTCTGAAGACGCAATGTTGCCCGGTCGACAGTTTATCCTGCGCACCGAAACAGACCAAACCAGCGTTTCAGTGACCGATTTGCGGTACCAAATTGACGTTAACAATTTTGCTCATGAGGCAGCAAAGAGTCTTGAGTTGAATGAAGTCGGGTATTGCCATTTCTCCACGCAATCTCCACTGGCTTTTGATCCTTACGCGGCCAATCGTGCGACCGGCGCGTTCATTCTGATCGACCGCCTTACAAACGCGACAGTCGGTGCGGGTATGATTGTCCACGCATTGCGGCGCGCATCAAATGTTCATAGGCAGGCTTTGGATGTCGATAAGGCTACCAGGAGTGCTCAGAAGGGGCAAAAACCTGTTGTTCTTTGGTTTACAGGCTTGTCTGGTTCAGGGAAATCGACAATTGCGAACCTATTGGAAAAGAAACTTCTTACCAGCGGGCATCACAGCACAATTCTTGATGGGGACAATGTTAGACATGGCTTGAACCGTGATCTTGGCTTTACCGACGAGGACCGTGTTGAAAATATTCGTCGCGTTGGCGAGGTTTCAAAACTGATGGTGGAAGCCGGACTTATCGCATTGGTGTCCTTCATTTCTCCATTTAGAGCGGAGCGTCAACTCGTACGTGATATGTTAGAAGATGGCGAATTCTTGGAAATATTTGTCGATACGCCTTTTGAAGACTGTGTGAAGCGCGATCCAAAGGGGCTTTACGCAAAGGCGTTGCGTGGTGAGATCAAAAACTTCACTGGTGTAGACTCGCCATATGAACCCCCGAAAAATCCGGACATCCATCTTCACACGTCTGGCAAAGAGCCCGAAGAAATTCTTGAGGCTTTGGAAACTGCATTGCGAAGCCGTGGAGTTTTGTCGTGAGCCAAACGAAACAAGATGCCTTCCAGGGCCCCGATCTATCATCAATGATTGAATTGTTTGAAGCTTTGGCGCTGGAAGCTGGCAATGCGATCATGCCCTATTTCACAAATGGCTGCGAGACAATGATCAAAGATGACCACTCTCCAGTCACAGCGGCAGATCACGCTGCGGAAGAGATAATTCTCAAAGGCCTTCGGAGCAATTATCCTGATGTTCCGGTGGTGGCAGAAGAAGAGATTTGTGCCGGCCATATCCCGGCGGCGCTGGGCTCAATGTTTTTTTTGGTCGATCCACTGGATGGCACTAAGGAATTTATAAACAAACGGCCGGACTTTACAGTCAATATTGCACTTGTGTCTGATGGTACACCTATCGCCGGTACTGTTTATTCACCTGTACGCAAAGAAGTGTTTTCCGGGTTTTCTGATTCTGCGACCGAAGCCAGGGTGATTGATGGTCGTTTCGGGAAAAGAAAAAAAATCTCAATAGCGGGCAGGGACCGGGCAAAAGTTGCGGTTGCTAGCAGATCGCATCTAACTCCTGAGACTGAGCGCTTCTTAAACGAACACAGCATTTCAGAGTGTGTCTCAGTTGGATCGTCGCTTAAGTTTTGTCTTTTGGCGCGAGGTGAGGCTGACATTTATCCGCGCTTTGGCAGAACCATGGAGTGGGACACTGCTGCTGGTGATGCAGTTCTACGTGCGGCGGGTGGAAGAACACTGAATCCAGATGGGTCACGGTTCCTCTATGGGAAACAAACCCAATCTAATGATGCGCCATTTGCAAATCCCAGCTTTATTGCGTTTGCCACACGCAAAACTCAGACGAATTATTGAAGTCGGACCTCTGCATCTTTCGACAGCCATTTGTCGATGTATTCAGTTTGGTGACTGAACAGCCTTAATGCACGTAAAGCCACCCAAAGAATCGATATCCTTAAATGATCCGCGAACATCAAGTGCTGTCTGCCTGCATCTGATAAAAATAACAATGTAACTTCAGGCGCCTAGATGCGATTATGTGTCTTTCGTGCCACATTGCCTCAGTCGGTACACTGCGCACCCAAGATCCATCATCTAAATTTATTGAGAGATCAGCCAGGTTCAGCAATGTGGGGTCATCCGAAGGGGGCGACCTTTCAAACGCTGCACTGAAGCAAGTCTTATGACCTCCAATTGCTCCAAAGTGTTTTGTGTTCGCTCTCGACGGATTTTGTTGAACCACAAGTTCTTTTGAACAAATTTATTTGGAGCGATTACTATGAAAAAGAGCATTTTGCTCGGCTCAGCCGCTGCTCTTGTTGCCGTATCAGGCGCACAAGCTGCTGATCTGCCAGTTGTAGAACCAGTTGACTACGTAAAAGTATGTGACGCATTCGGCGCTGGCTTCCACTACATCCCAGGCACGGAAACATGCCTGAAATTCTCTGGTCGCGTACGTGCTGAGATTGGTATTCAAGACGATCAGGATGACGATGCAAACGACACGTCCTTTTTGAATTCAAACTTTGAATTGGTTGTTAATGCTTCTTCCATGACCGAAGTCGGCATGGTTGTTGGTCAATTTGCTATCTCAGGATCAAACGAGGGTGAAGTTGAACTTGGCGATGCTTGGATCACAATTGGCGAGAACATTCTCGTAGGTCGCGAAACATCTCGTTATGACTTTGGTGGGGGCTACGGCATTTACGACGGTCTGTACGTAGACGAAGGTGTCAACCAGTTCACATTCATTATGCCTTTCGGCAATGGTGTATCTGCTACATTGGGCCTCGAAGATGGTCGCGATCGCCAAGCTCTCATTGTTGAGACTTCTAGTGGCACAACCACTTCAGGAACAATGTCATATGGCGGGATGGAAATTCCTGATATTGTAGCGAGCCTTCGCGTTTCGCAAGGTTGGGGTTCCGCTCAGATCTCTGCCGCGCTCCATCAGATTCGTGCGCAAACAGATGTCGACTACGATGAAGATTTTGGTTTCGCTGTTCAGGCCGGTGTTGAACTCAATGTTGGGTCAATGACGACGGTAAAAGTTGTTGGTGCGTATGCTGATGGCGCGATGCACTACATTGGTGGTTCAGGTGTAAATGAAGCAGCTGTAAACAACACGACTGACAGCATCAGCGACACATACGATGGTTGGTATGTACTCGCTGCATTGAGTCACGATTTTTCCGATAGTTTGAATTTCGCTTTAACTGGTTCCTATCATGATTTTGATGACCAAGCTGAAATGTGGCAGATCGGTGCTACAGTTCAATACGAAGTTGTAGAAAACCTCTTGGTAAGCGTTGCTGGTAAGTACGAAGATTTCGACTACGATAATAACGCGTTGGGTCAAGGCCTTAACGATGGTGTTGAGGACAACTGGCAAGCAAAACTGCGTGTACAGCGTAACTTCTAATCCAGCTTAGTCTGAAATTTGGAACGAGAAGCCCGGTGATTTTTCATCGGGCTTTTTCTGTTTTGTAGAGCTCTTCGGAGCTGAATGTCTTCACATGGTTGACGTGCGACGCTTGATATCAGATCATTTCTTGGCTGATAGGGTGCGTTCCTTGCCTCTGTAGCTGATCAAGGGAGTGGGCGATGTTGGGATTTACATTTGGGACTTGGGTTTTGGCGCTGATCTTTGGGGCCATCGGATACTATGTCGGATGGTCGACACGTCCTTCATCTGATGAATTGAAGGGATAATCACCATGTTCTCATTAAAGGCTTTTATTCTCTATATTCTGTTCTTTGTGATCGGCTGGTTAATTGCGCGCTGGCTCTGGAATAAAAAACTTTCAGAAGCAAGAGAGGCAAGCTCATATCCGCTGTCTGTCAGTTCTCGCACAATGCCTGAGACTAGCAGCGACACAGCTGCAGCAACAACAGCCAGTGCATCCGCTGATACTGCTCCACAGCAAGATGATAAAACAACAGCGGCGAAGGACAGCCCATCCGAAGTGGCAAAGACCACACCCTCGGCGTCACCAGCGACAAAACCAGTATCGTCCAAACGGTCTGCAAAAGTGACTGATGACGGGACTTCCGAAGCCGCCAAAGCAACCACGGCGTCTAAACCGGAAAAGACATCAAAGCCGGCAAAAGCCAAGCCAGCGAAGCCTGCCAAAAAAGCAGAGTCTAACAAGCCAGAACGCCTTAAAGGCCCTCGCGATGGAGAGGCTGATGATTTGAAGAAGATCAAGGGTGTCGGCAAGAAAATCGAAGAAAAACTAAATGGGTTTGGGATCTATCATTTCGACCAAATCGGCAATTGGACAGATGATCAGGTGAAATGGATAGGTGGGGAATTGGCATTTGCCGGACGCATTGAGCGGGAAAACTGGATTGAACAAGCGAAAGTTCTCGCATCTGGCGGGGACACTGAATTCTCCAGGCGTGTAGAAAAAGGCAAAGTGAGCAGCTCAAAAGCCTAGCGGCGAGCAATACCGGATAAAGGGAACATTTCGAAAAAGTAGATACGGGAGTGTTCGGAGTTTCCCCTAAAGGTAGCCCTGTTTGCAGATGTATGTTGCTATCCAAAGCTCGTTTGGTTTCTCTATCGTTGACATCACACCCTTTTGTTGATCCGTACGGTGTTGCCAGATGTGGCCGTTTCAATCCGTAAGTGAGCCCTAGCAATGCAAATTACTCAGATTCCATTTTCGCTTGTTGGTCTGGATCACGTTGTGTTTCTTATTGACGATATGGAGCGCGCGCTTTTGTTCTACAAAAAGGTCTTAGGCTGCCAAGATGGTTATTCTTACCCAGCTCTTGGCATGGAACAGGTCTGGTGCGGTAACGCGTTGATTGTCCTGTGGGACACGTCCCATCCCGGAGGCCAAGCTGCGGCACCGGATGTTGCGGGTGGACGAAATATTGATCACTTATGTATCGCGACAAGTCCTTTTGATCATGAAGAGATGCGGGCGCATTTGGAGCGCCACGACGTCGAAATAGTGCGAGAGGCACACCACGGCGGGGCACGTGGCATGGGGCACTCATTTTACATTCGAGATCCGTTTGGAAATCTGCTCGAAATAAAAGGGCCTGCTGAGTACCCGGATGGTACTTAATCGTTAAGATCTAAGTGTGGGTTCACTCACAAATTTGCGAAATGATCGGCAGAATTGATGTGCTGTAGAACAGCATTTTGTGAACTACGATCCCAGAGCAACGGTGCGTGTCCCTCATTAGTAATCGTTTTCGCCTTCATGTCCGGGTGAATCTTTTTCATCTTCTCCACCGTTTCAATTGTCAAGATATCTGATCTTTGTCCTCGAAGGACCAGTGTGGGAACGAGTTTTAGCGCAGAAAATTGAGGCCAAACGGTCGGAAGAGGTTTGCTCAAATCAAGGTAATCAAATGAGTTCAACAGCTCTCTGTCAAAATCTGGTAGAGCCCTTTTTTTCCCTTGAATGTACAATTGGTCCGCAAGTTTGAGCCATCCGTCTTTATCTAGGTTTGGGAACTGTTGGGTATGGACCTTCTCCATATATTCCGCAGCGGCCTGAATTGTCTTTTGTGGCTCCATTTGACGCGAATAAGACTTGATGCGAGCCAGACCTGAAGCTTCCACAACAGGGCCAATATCGTTTAGCACAACGGATTTCAGAGCAGCTGGTCTCATTGCAGTGAGCGCAAAGAGGATCAACCCACCTCTGGAAGTACCTATGAAGTGCGCATGTTCGATATTAAGACGCGCAAGTGTGGCCAGCACATCTTTTGCTTCTGTCTCAATTGTATAGTTCTTCCAATCAGGATCACGCTCGGATTGTCCCCGTCCGCGATAACTTAGGCTTGCGACCAAGCGCTTGGGTGTGGCTTCTTGGCTTAGATAAAGCGCAATATCATGAAAGTCCTTGGCATTGCGGGTGAGGCCGGGCAAACAAACGACGGGAGGTAGCTCATTAACTTCACCGTAGACGCGGGCATGAAGACGCAAGCCATCTTGCGCCCGGTGGTATACATCCCGCCAAGCCTGTTTTTCCTCTGTTTCCAGAGAAGGGGCATCGTTCGTCGCTTCAGTCATCTGTGTTTATCCGCCGCGTCGCAGGTCGCGATGCATGCTAATATTTCCCTCATTCAGGCGTGCCCGGTAAACCTGATTGTTCTCCATGATTTTTTGAACATAGCTACGTGTTTCTGAAAACGGAATACTCTCCATCCAGTCCACAATACCATCAATGTCCATTTTTCTCGGGTCGCCATATTGCTTGATCCAGCGTCGTACACGGCTACCTCCGGCATTGTAGCCGGCGAATGTCATGATCATGGAGCCGTTATACTCAGCGAGCAGCTGCTTTAGATATTCAGCACCCAATGTAGCGTTGTACGCCGGATCGCTCGTCAAACGTGCCTTAGTGTATTTCAATTTCAGGCCACGAGATACTTCTCTCGCAGTTGCTGGCATAAGCTGAAGCAAACCGCGCGCACCCGCGCCGCTAACTGCGCGGGGGTTGAACGCGCTTTCCTGTCGGGCGATTGAGTAAACAAGGGATTTTCCAACACTGCGCGGCACCTTGGTTTTACTTGGAATAGCGGCGACAGGAAAGGCGAGTAACGGAAGGTCATGCCCCGCCGCATCGGCGAGCTTTCCGATTTGTAAAGCCAGACGGTGCAGCTTTTCTTTCTCCGCATGCCGGGCCAAAAGCACAATCTCTGCCGGATCTTTCAAGGTTTGCGAAAGAGAACGCACAAACGTACCTGCCAGCTTCTCATTCCCGCTTTTCATCAACCGATCAATTGCCTTAACCGGGATACGCGCATTGTGCCTTGCGATGACATCGCGGGAGGCTTTTGGGTTTTTTGTAAGTTGAAGCTTTTTGCGCCCAAGTTTTTCATTTGCTAATTGACCATAAAAAACCGTCGGATGTTTTGCAGCCCGCTCATACCCCTGTTTCGCCTTCGCTTTGTTACCCATCGCTTCGTCGGCGCGGGCTATCCAGTAGTAAGCACGCGCGATGGTGCGTGAACGTGTTGCAATTTTAGCAATGCTTTCGAAGTGAGGGCGAGCAAGCTTTGGCTTATTCAGATGACTAAGTGCAAACCAACCAGCATGGAATTCAGCTTCAGCAATCGTTTGTGGTGAGCCGCCACGATGGGCTGCTGCAATATCGTAGGCCTGTTGCTTGCGACCCAATTCCATCATTTCGCGGGACGCAAGCTTGCGTTCCACCCACCACTCATCTGGATCAACCAGAACGGCCGGGTCTGTTGGCGCTGTCTGTAGCAAAGCGGCGGAGTCTCGCGGGTTTTTCGTGCGTCGCAGGTGTTGTACTCTGGAAAAAATATAGCCAGGGTCCTTGCGCATTGATTTCGGCACTTTTTTCAGAGCGTATGCGGCACCTTTGCGGCGCACTACTGCTTGGCGGGCCTGAGCAAGTTTCACATAGTCTTTGCTGACATATTTGGCGATCCGCAGAGCTTCCGAAGTCCGCTCATTGTACAAGTGCATGTCTGAGCGCCACTTATGGTCACTCTTGCGCAGGAGCTTCCTGAACTTGGAGATGATTTCGCGTTCAAAACTTTTCGACAGTCGGCTTGTACGCCAGAGATCACGAATTAGGCGCGCGGCTTCGTCCTTTCGTCCAACCCCAACCAACGCTTCGGTTTTTTGGATGATGCCTCTTACAGAAATCGGATCATTGTTGCCGTAAACTGCCAACACTTTCTGATGGCTCAGTTTTTGGCGTGACAAAGCCTGTTCAGCACGGCGTTTTAAAGTGGTTTGTGTCGGAAAGTCCGGATGTTCATTTTTGAAGTCCACGATCATGTCATATGGGATCAGTGGATCTCCGGTGCGGATGAGGCGCCAAGTCAGGATTGCCTTGTCAACCGGGTTCTTCATCCCTGCGCGCATGGCGAGCGCGTCAAGAATCTTATTATCTTCAACCGCCTGCAAGGCTTTCTTCAAAGACGCTCTCTTGGCTGATACTCTCGGCATGGCCGTGCCAATTTTAGGCAGGAACGATAGTATCGTCTGTGGCGTTTGCGCGGGGCGTGGCTTTGGTATCGGCGCTTTTGCGCTTTCAATCAGGGCTTCAATACTGTTTGGCTGTGTTTTGGCAAACGTCGCGGGTGCAAACGAAACAGCAAAAAAAGCCGGAATGGCCAACCCAAATGACAGCTTTGCGAACTGCTTCAAAAAGGGTTGAGGAGAGAAGTTTAAAACCTTCCGAGGATTCATGCTTTGCGTACCTTCTTAGCGTACTTCACAAGTTTGATTCTATTATTTAGCAGGAAATTGTTAACCAACACTTTGGACGACGGCATAACGAATCCATTTGGCAACAATTTAGAAATCCAACAATGACAGTGTGCCATCTTTAGGGCGGTATCGTACAGTCTCAGTTCAAACAGATTTACCTTCTTACAGCTTGATGAAAAGGTTGCTCGGCACTATGGTCGCCGCTCACTTTACAATATTTCAACCGCATCATTATCACAGATGTGTCACAACAACGGAAATTGCAATGTTCAAAGGTTCTCTCACCGCGCTCGTTACGCCTTTCACCTCCAGCGGTGCCCTTGATGAAAAGGGGTTTGAGCGCTTGGTCAATTGGCAAATTGAGCAGGGCAGCCATGGTCTTGTGCCTGTTGGGACAACCGGCGAATCGCCCACACTGACCCACGATGAACATAAGCGCGTAGTCAGCCAATGTGTTGCTGTCGCGGATCGACGGGTTCCAATTGTTGCGGGAGCCGGTTCAAATAACACCGTGGAAGCGGTGGACTATGCCCAGCACGCACAGGAAGCTGGTGCCGATGCGGTACTTGTTGTCACACCATATTATAACAAGCCAAATCAGGAAGGTCTCTATCAGCACTTCAAAGCCGTGAATGATGCGCTGGATATACCGATCATCATCTACAACATTCCGCCACGCAGCGTCATCGATATGAGTGTCGACACCATGAAACGCCTGTTTGACGATTGTACCAATATTATTGGCGTCAAGGATGCGACCGCCAATGTGACGCGTGTAAGTGATCAGCGTTTGGCAATGGGCGACAAATTTCTACAGCTATCCGGCGAAGATGGTTCCGCGATTGGTTATATGGCCCATGGTGGCCATGGGTGTATCTCAGTGGCTTCCAATGTGGCCCCGGCCTTGTGCGCGGAGTTTCAGGAAGCCTGCTTGGCAAAGGACTTTGGCAAGGCTTTGGAATTGCAGGATAAATTGTATCCCTTGCAGACTGCGTTATTTGCCGATCCAAATCCGGCGCCTAGCAAATACGCTCTGTCACTCCTAAATATCTGTGGCGAAGATATGCGGTTGCCAATGGTGCCAGCGTCTGAAGCAACAAAAGCTGCCGTGCGCAGTGCAATGGAGCATGCGGGGATTCTGTAATTCCCCATACGATTTAGAGACTTTCACCGTGAGTGCCAAAAAGACTGATAAACCCAAACTGAAGATCATCGCCGATAACCGGCGCGCACGCTTCGACTACGCAATTGGCGAAGTTGTTGAAGCGGGGATCATGCTTGTGGGCACAGAGGTCAAAGCCCTACGCAATGGAAGAGCGAACTTACAGGAATCCTACGCGGGACCTGATGGAAATGAGTTGTTTTTGTTCAACTTCCATATTCCTGAATACACCGAAGGTAATCGGAACAATCATGAGCCTCGACGGCCGCGAAAGTTGTTAATGAGCCGGCGTGAGATTGATCGCATGTTGAACGGTATTCAGCGGGGCGGCATGACTATCGTTCCATTAAAAACCTACTTCAATGAACGTGGCTTGGTAAAAGTAGAATTGGCGCTCGCCAAAGGTAAGAAGAGCCACGATAAGCGCGAAACCGAAAAGCAGCGTGACTGGAACCGGGAAAAAAGCCGCCTGATGAAAAACTTCGGATAAGCGTCTTGTATGGTTGATGAGCTATGCCATTTCATCGACAGTTTGGCGAATGTTCTGAAATACGGTCTCAAACATTTCCGTGGTAAGCCGACCGGTATTGGTGTTGTACCGGGAGCAGTGATAGCTATCGATCAAAATTAAACTCTGTTTCTCCCAAGAGGGTAGAGGATGCTTAGCACCGTGCCCAAACGGGTATTGGGAAAGGCGCAATCCTAGTGCACGCAAGAATGTGTCATGGGCAATACGTCCAAGTGCCATAACGACTTTAAGGTCAGGATAAGATCGCAATGTGTTCAACAAAAACGGACGGCATGTATTAATTTCGGCTCCAACCGGCTTGTTGTCAGGTGGAACGCACCGGACCGCATTGCTTATGGCAGTATCTAGCAGTGTCAGACCATCATCAGGACGGGCAAGATACTCTCCTTCAGCAAAGCCAAACTTTTTGAGAGTTGCGTAGAGTAAATCACCAGCATAGTCGCCGGTAAATGGCCTACCTGTTGCGTTCGCTCCACGAATACCTGGAGCTAGGCCCAAAACCAGAAGTTTTGGATTGGCAACACCGAATGTTGGAACCGGCGCATTAAACCAATCTGGATTTGCCGCTTGCCATTTTTCACGAAAGGCAACGAGGCGAGGGCAAAGCGGGCAATTCAATTCGGGATCGGTGGCGGTAAGCGTCATGCGGTCTCCTGATGCAGCAGATTTTTATCTGTCGCATCCGTAACTCGATCCACGCAACCTATTTGTAGCTCGAATATGTATTCCCACATAAAAAGGGCCCATCCGGGCCCTTTTGTCGTCGTTCATCTTACTCGGCACTTCGTGATCCGTGCGAAGTTTCAAGTCAGATCTAGAGCTCATCCTCAAGCTCATTTTCAGGTTGAGAAACAGATTTACGGCCAACATGCTCCGTTGGCACAGCTCTCTGTGGTCGCTCAGATGGGTCGCGACCAACATGTGCCATCAGTTTTGACAATTCCATGAAATTGTCAGCCTGACGTCGCAGTTCATCCGCAATCATCGGCGGTTGTGTTGAAAGGGTTGAGACCACTGTTACTTTCACGCCCTTGCGCTGAACAGCTTCCACAAGAGAGCGGAAATCACCATCTCCTGAAAACAGGACTATATGGTCAACTTTGTCGGCTAACTCCATAGCATCCACCGCAAGCTCGATGTCCATGTTGCCTTTAACCTTGCGTCGTCCGGCTGCATCAAAGAATTCTTTTGCGGCCTTTGTAACAACCGAATAGCCATTATATGCAAGCCAATCGATTAGCGGTCTGATGGACGAGTATTCCTGATCTTCAGCAAGCGCTGTGTAGTAATACGCGCGTAAAAGATAAGATTCTGTACGAAATTGGCTCAGTAGTCGTTTGTAGTCTATATCAAATCCAAGGGCTTTTCCTGTGGCATAAAGATTTGCGCCATCAATAAACAGAGCGACACGCTCGCGTTTCTCAAACATAGAAATTATCTCCATCAAATAATTAGCGCAAACGACCGGTACGTGCAAAATGACAATAAATCCAGAGTGTACCACGTTCTAGAGAAGCCGCTTAAACTTTGAAATACTCTTTGAACCAGAGTCTTGCAAGTTTAAACTAGTTAAAAATACCTATCTAATAAACCAAAGATTGCAAAAATCCGCAACCCCAACCTTTAAAATAAAATGCACCGGGCAAAACGGCGAAAAGCATTAAAATGGGACTCTTGCCGCTTAACGCGTTTGAACGCAATACGAAAACGGCAGTTCTGCATCAACATGTCTTGCATTTGGTAATGAGGGCGCGTATATCGGCGTGAAATTCCCAAAAAGGAGCAAGCCATGGCACGCGTAACCGTTGAGGATTGCGTCGACAAGGTAGAAAACCGTTTCAATCTGGTTCTTCTGGCAGCGCATCGCGCACGGATGATTTCAACCGGATCTGAGCTGACCGTAGATCGCGACAATGATAAAAATCCTGTCGTATCCCTGCGTGAAATTGCCGATGAGACAATTTCACCTGATGATCTGAACGAAGAACTGATACATTCCTTGCAGAAATATGTAGAGGTTGATGAGCCGGAGACTGCGCCAGTTGCATTGCTGGAGCATGACACATCACATGTTCCTGGAACAGGTGACCAGCCAGAGGTGACATTTGATCAAATGTCAGAGGATGATCTTCTGGCGGGACTTGAGGGTTTGGTTCCACCTGAGCGGTCTGACGACTAGTTCTTTCAATTTGCACTGAAATTTTGGCCGCGCTGGATCGTATATCTGGTGCGGCTTTTTCTTGTAACTCTTTGGCAATTGCACAATGATAAATGGATTGAATCTAAATCCAGCCTGTGTGCCATCTCAAGAGGTTTATAGACGCCAATGATGCGTCAGTTTGAATTGCTGGAGCGCGTGCAGCGCTATAATCCTCATGCGGATGAAGTGCTGCTCAATAAAGCGTACATTTATGCCATGCAGAAGCACGGCAAGCAGAAGCGTGCATCCGGTGATCCGTATTTTTCTCATCCGTTGGAAGTGGCAGCCATACTGACTGGATTGCAGATGGACGATGCCACAGTGGCTGTGGCATTGCTGCACGATACGATTGAAGATACCGATGCCACGCGTGATGAAATAGACGAATTGTTTGGCGGTGAGATTGGCCGTCTGGTAGACGGCCTCACCAAAATCAAACAACTCAATCTGGATTCCCGCCAAGAGGTTTCCAAGAAAGCAAAGCAAGCCGAAAACCTAAGAAAGCTCCTTCTAGCCATATCGGATGATGTGCGCGTTTTGCTTGTGAAGCTCGCTGATCGGCTGCACAACATGCGCACTTTGGACCATATGGCACCGGAAAAGCGGGTTCGCATCGGGCAGGAGACATTAGATATCTATGCACCCCTCGCAGGACGCATGGGCATGCAAGGCATGCGCGAAGAACTTGAAGACTTGGCATTTTTTCACAGCAATCCGGAAGCACACCTTGCTGTATCCGACAAGCTGAAAGCACTGGCTGATCAAAGTGAAGTTGTCCGGCTGAAAATTGAAGACCAGTTGTTTCAAAGACTTCAAAAGGCAGGCATTGAAGCAAAAGTCACCAGCCGGCAAAAAAAGCCTTACTCAGTTTTCAAAAAGATGGAGCAAAAATCCATCAGCTTCGAGCAGTTACCTGATATTCTCGGCTTTAGGATTATCACACAGGACGAGGCAAACTGTTACGCTGTGCTGGGTATCATTCATACTACTTGGCCGCTCGTTCCGGGGCGTTTTAAAGACTACATATCAGTTCCCAAACAAAATGATTATCGCTCAATTCACACAACGGTTGTGGGGCCAGCGAGAGAGCGGGTTGAGTTGCAGATTCGCTCAAGCGAAATGCACCAGATTGCCGAATATGGCATTGCAGCTCACAGCAATTACAAAGACGCTGTGGCGACCGATGATCCAGAAACCAGGCGAGAAGTTTCGGAATCTAACGCCTATGCTTGGCTGCGCAAAACCATCGAAAGCCTTTCAATAGGTGGAACTGCAGAAGAATTTCTCGAAAATACCAAGCTTGAGCTGTTTCACGACCAGGTATTCTGTTTTACGCCAAAGGGACGATTAATCGCTCTTCCAAGCGGTGCGACACCAATTGATTTTGCATATGCTGTTCACACAGATGTTGGCGATACCTGCGTTGGATGCAAGGTGAATGGCCGTATCATCGGCTTGGCCAGCACACTGAAAAATGGTGATGAAGTTGAGATAATGACATCAGCCGGCCAGACACCTCCTAACGCTTGGGAGAATATTGCTGTAACGGGCCGTGCGCGATCCGCCATAAGAAGGGCAAACAGGGCTCTGGAACGGGAGCGTTTTGTATCGCTTGGTAATCAAATGCTGGAGTGGGGCTTTCGGGCCATGGATCAAAGTTTCAATGTTGAGCTCATAGACAAAGCCGCAGGAGTGCTGAAACGGTCCGATAGAGAACACGTCATGGCTGATCTCGGTGAGGGAGAGTTAAAAATTGATGCGGTCATGAAGACCATTTTTCCCGAATTTCAGAAGGCCCGCGCACCGGTAAAACCTCTCCCCGAAAGCGAAGGGTGGTTTGGTTTGAAAGCCAGCACATCCATGCGGTTCAGACGGCCGAGTGGAGAAGATGCGGGAGAACGGGCGGATAATTTGCAGTTGGATCTGCTGAACATGACCAATCTGGCTGGCAATCTACAGGTGCGGTTTGCGCCAAATGGCGGCGCTGTTCCGGGGGATCGAATTGTTGGCATTCTTACACCGGGCGAGGGCATAACGGTCTATCCCATCCACTCTGAAAGCCTGATGAAATTTGATGAAGAGCCGGGAAGATGGCTTGATGTCCAGTGGGATGTTGATCCCGCCAGTAACGAGCGCTTTCCAGCCCGCTTGTATGTATCCATGACAAATGAGCCAGGGTCACTGGCAAAGGTTGCCAATATCGTTGGTGAAACAGATGGTAACATTGACAACATAAAAATGACCAAGCGCGCAGATGATTTCACAGAGATGATGATTGATCTAGAAGTTTGGGATTTGAAGCACTTAATGCGGATAATAAATGAAGTTCGTGCGCTGAATATGGTTTCGCAGGTTGAACGTATAAGCGAATAGGGGCACATATCTCCCGACAGAACGACTAACGTAGAAGGATATGCCCGGGATGGAGCAAGCCGAAGTTCTAGATGTTTTCCGAAAGTGTGGCGCACTTTTGCAGGGTCATTTTATTTTGACATCCGGATTGCGCAGCCCGACCTTTTTGCAAAAAGCCAGGGTTTTTATGCATGCGGAAGAGACTGAAAAACTCTGCAAAGCTCTAGCAAAAAAAATATTGGCCGCAGATCTTGGTGAATTTGACGCGATTGTATCTCCTGCGATTGGCGGATTGATACCGGGATACGAGACCTCGCGTCACCTCAATCTCCCAGCCTTATATGTCGAGCGTGAGAATGGCGAGTTCCGCCTCCGTAGGTTTGATTTGAAACCTGGCAGCCGTGTGCTTGTAGTCGAAGACATTGTTTCCACTGGGCTTTCAATCCATGAGACCATTGAGTGCCTTACCAAGATAGATGTTAGCGTAGGCGCTTGCGCTTGCTTGATTGATCGCACTGACGGTGAAGTTGATGTGGGGCTGCCTCTCATTTCTTTGACCGGTTATAAGGTGCCAGCATACGAGGCTGACAAATTGCCGCCAGAATTAGCTGCAATTCCGGCGATTAAGCCTGGCAGTAGAGGCTTGTCATCTTAAATCGGCAAACCATCTGTAGTGAGCTGGTAATCGAAATTAAAGTAACGCGTTGATAGATTTGACTCATGCTTTTCCGACGCAAAAAACCTGAACAATTCTGGCAAAAGCTGCGCGTAGCTTTATGGCCGCGTAGAAGTTGGTGGCGTTCTTCAAAATATGTTGCCAAGCGCGTTTTGCGATTGTCGGCATCGCCGCATGTGGTGGCAATAGGTTTTGCAGCTGGCGTGTTTGCATCCTTCACGCCCTTCATTGGTTTTCATTTCGTTATTTGTTTCTCCCTGGCATATGTTCTGCGTGGAAACCTGATCGCAGCAGCACTGGGAACATGGGTAGGCAATCCGCTCACCTTCCCATTTATCTGGTTTTACACCTACAAGATTGGCAATCTGATTTTACATGGCAACGAGGGTGAGTTGTCCATGCGTCAGGTTTCTGGGCAACTATTGCACGTGTCATTCAGTAACATTATCGAGATTTTGAAGCCCATGACTATGGGCGGTGTTGTGTTGGGTGTTCCCGCTGCATTTATCTCCTATTTCATTATCAGACGCCTTGTATTCGTTTATCAACGATCTAGACTAGCTGATATTGCTAGGCGTGCAGAGCAAAGAGTTCTGGATAAGGTGCTGCACCGTGGAGAACATCATGACGAGCAAAATGAGCAAACAAAGCCCTGACTATTTACGTTTTGGCGTCAATATTGATCACATCGCAACAGTGCGAAACGCCCGTGGCGGACCGCATCCGGACCCTGTGCGTGCAGCTCTGCTGGCTGAAAAAGCTGGCGCCGATGGCATCACAGCTCACTTGCGGGAAGATCGCCGCCATATCACCGATAAAGATATAGAGCGCCTGCAACGCGATATAAGCATTCCATTGAACTTTGAGATGGCGGCAACAGCGGAAATGCTTCAGATCGCGTTGGCACAGAAGCCACATGCAGCTTGTATAGTCCCAGAAAAACGTGAAGAGCGAACGACTGAGGGCGGATTGGACGCAGCTGCAGGTCATAACCGGCTTGCTCCGGTCGTTGGCAAACTGCGTGACGCTGATATTCGCGTTTCTCTGTTCATAGAAGCAGAAGAGCGACAGTTGGATGCAGCGGTCAGCCTCGGCGCCCCTGTTGTGGAACTGCACACAGGTACCTATTGCGAAGCTTGGTTGGACGGCGACATGGACACGTTTGAGCTAGAGCGTAAGCGGTTAGAGAGAGCGGCGGATGCTGGTGCAGAACGTGGTCTTGAAGTCCATGCAGGTCACGGGCTGACATTTGATACGGTGCAACCAGTGGCTGCCATGTTAGCAATTCGGGAGTTAAATATTGGGCACTTTATTATGGGTGAGGCCATGTTTGTTGGTTTGGAAAACTCCATGAAAACCATGAAAGATCTCATGCAACAGGCACGGCAATCGGCCCTTCAGAAAGCGACGCAGTGATTATAGGTCTGGGCAATGATCTGTGTGATATTCGCCGCATTGAGAAGACTTTAGAGAAATTCGATCGTCGTTTCATAGAGCGCATTTTCACGCCGCTGGAGATCGCAAAATCAGAAAAGCGTCACCAAAGAGCAGCCTCTTATGCCAAAAGGTTCGCTGCCAAGGAAGCTTGCTCCAAGGCGCTCGGCACCGGCTTCCGCAAGGGGGTATTCTGGCGAGATATGGGAGTAGCAAACCTTCCCTCCGGCAAGCCGACCATGATTTTGTCTGGCGGCGCATTGGAGCGCCTGCAATCGATAACGCCAAAAGGGATGTCAGCACAGATGGATATTACTATTACAGACGACTACCCTCTGGCGCAGGCAATCGTCATCATTACAGCCGTGCCTTCAAAAGAAAATGTCTCTATCTGAATTGTAATCCCTTTCGCATTGCGAAAGGTCGTGTGAGCGAGTACATACGCCCCTATAGGGTCCTAGCGCCCCGGTAATCATTGATTTGTGAGATTTTATGAGCATGGCACATTCCAAGGCGGATAAAAAGGATGGCGGCATTCGCGAGATGATCGTGGTCGTTGTTCAGGCGCTCTTGATTGCGGTTGTATTCCGTACCTTGTTGTTCCAACCATTTAACATTCCTTCCGGTTCAATGATGCCGTCACTGTTAATTGGCGACTACGTTTTTGTGTCGAAGTTCTCATACGGATATAGCGATTATTCAATTCCGTTTGCCCCGGATTTGTTTGAGGGTCGTATCTTGGAAGATAAACCGGAGCGCGGCGATATTGCTGTGTTCCGGGTGCCGAATGATGGCAACAAAGACTATATCAAGCGTGTTGTGGGACTGCCAGGTGATCGCATTCAAATGAAGGACGCTGTGCTCTACATTAATGATGCAGAAGTACCGAAAGAGTTTTTGGACGAAGTGTCCATGAAACGGCCAGATGGCAGCGAATTCAAATCCCGCCGCTATGTTGAAACTCTTCCAAACGGCGTTACGCACTACACACTTGATAATCCGCTTAGTCCCGCAGGTGAAAATACTCCGATTTTCACTGTGCCGGAGGATCACTACTTCATGATGGGTGACAATCGTGATGGATCAAGTGACAGCCGTTTTGGCCTTGGTGCTGTTCCGTTGGAACTTTTTATCGGCAAAGCTCAGATAATATTCTTCTCAATTGAGCCGCCCTCCCGCGCACGCCACATCTGGCGCTGGCCGAGCGACGTTCGTTTTGACCGGTTGATGAACACGCTTTGAGTTCTGATCTAAGCAAAAAAGATAGGGCACGGCTGGAATCCGTCGCCCTGCGCCTTGGACATGAATTCAAAAGTCTGGATGTTTTAAAACGCGCAATGACACATATGAGCGTCATTGGCGACAGGCACTCGCGTGAGAGCTATCAGCGCCTTGAATTTCAAGGCGACCGGGTTCTGGCGTTAGTGATTACCGATATGCTGATGGACGCTTTTCCACATTCCAATGAGGGGGATTTGGCACGGCGTCTTACGGCATTGGTGCGCAATGAGACTTGCGTTGAAGTCGCGCGTGAACTGGATTTGGGCAAAGATATTTATCTGGGATCTGGCGAGGCTGGCTCTGGAGGGCGCAGGAAGAAAGCCATTCTTGGAGATGTTTGCGAGGCTGTTATTGCCGCGATCTACCAAGATGGTGGGTTAATTGCTGCGCAACGCTTTGTTCAAAAGCATTGGGACCCCAAGATGAACCGGTACGACCAATCCCAGCGCGATTCCAAGACCGAATTGCAGGAATGGGCACAAGGTGCAGGCAAACCAGTACCATCATATACAGTTGTGAAACGGACAGGGCCTGATCACGCACCAGAGTTTGTGGTAGAAGTTACTGTGCTGGATATGAAGCCAATGCGTGCTGCAGGAGCATCGAAAAGAGCCGCAGAACATGCGGCAGCCTACCGCATGTTACTGAGAGAAGGTGTGATTGCGCCGGATGATCGAGACGGAAATTCTGAATGACTAGTGAGCCAACACGCTGCGGATATGTAACGTTTCTGGGCGCAACCAACGCCGGGAAATCGACATTGCTCAACCATATGGTTGGTTCCAAGGTTTCTATTGTTACGCACAAGGTGCAAACAACGCGAGCCCTGATCCGGGGCATCGGAATGCACGATGAGACCCAGATAATCTATGTCGATACGCCAGGTATCTTTGACCCACGTCGCAGGCTTGATCGTGCCATGATCAAGACGGCATGGAGCGGGACGCAGGATGCAGACGTTGTCTGCCTTCTGGTTGATGCAAAGCGCGGATTCACCGAAGCTATTGGCGAAATTTTAGAGCGGTTGAAGACAATCAAACAGCCGAAGTTACTCGTGTTGAACAAAATTGACCTGGTTCCGCGTGAAGAACTTTTGGCATTGACAAACAAGGTTAATGATATTTGCAAATTTGATGAGACATTTATGGTCTCAGCACTAAACGGTGATGGTGTTTCAGATTTGATGAAGAACCTCTGTGGCCGTATGCCTCTTGGTCCATGGCTCTATCCGGAAGACCAGGCATCTGATTTGCCTATGCGGCAATTGGCGGCGGAGATCACACGTGAGAAGCTATTTCTACGTCTCCACGAAGAGTTGCCCTATGCCTCCACAGTTGAAACAGAGGCTTGGAAAACCTTGAAGGATGGAAGTGCGCGCGTCGAGCAAACGATCTATGTTCAACGTGATAGTCAGAAGAAAATTGTCATTGGCAAAGCAGGCCAGACAATCCGAGGTATCTCTAGTGACGCCCGGCACGAAATGGCGGAGATATACGGCCAGAAAATCCATCTTTTTCTGTTCGTGAAGGTCAGAGAGAACTGGATTGACGATCCGGAGCGCTACCGGGAAATTGGCATCGATTTTGCCAAGTAAGATCACGGCACGAACGCATGGAATGGACAGATCGCGGGACAGTTTTAGGAACACGCCGTCACGGCGAAACAAGCATTATTCTTGAGGTAATGACGGAACAACATGGCCGTCATCTTGGCCTTGTGCGGGGAGGGCGCTCCAGAAAGCTTCAACCTGCGCTTCAACCTGGAAATGATCTGTCAGTTACTTGGCGAGCCCGCCTGGACGAACATTTGGGCGTCATGAGCATTGAGCCAAACAAGTCGCGTGCAGCCAACATAATAGAAAGCCGTCTCGCCCTTAGCGCGTTGCAAATGCAAACGGAATTGCTGAGGTTACTGCCTGAGCGTGAGCCAAACATGCGCCTGTTTCAGGCTTTGCAGATATGTCTTGAGCATTTAGATGATCCGACGCTTTTGGCTGAACTGCTCGTTCGGCTCGAGCTTGCTATCCTTGAAACTCTAGGGTTTGGGTTGGACTTGAGCGCTTGTGTGCGATCTGGGTCAAACGTCGGCCTGATTTATGTGTCACCGAAATCAGGACGCGCGGTAGGTGCAGATGTTGGGGAGCCATACAAGGACCGACTCTTGGCACTGCCCGCATTTCTTACGTCGCAGGAAGCTGCAACGGCTGAACGAACTCCGAAAGCGCTGAAAGAGGGGTTTTTATTGACCCACTACTTCCTCATGCGACATGTTTATGAGCCAAGAGGCATGAAATCCCCAGATTTGCGTGCCGAAGCGGTGCGTCTGATCCTTGCCGCAGCCGAAGGTTCCGGTTAATTCTTATCTATGGGTGAAGAACTGATTCCAGACGGTGATATTGAACTTGTAAACCTGCGCTCCGCGTTGGAAGAGCGCTATCTTGCATATGCCCTTTCCACTATTACGCACCGCGCATTGCCGGATGTGCGCGATGGCCTTAAGCCGGTTCACCGCCGTCTGCTTTTTGCAATGCGCCAGCTAAAGCTGGACCCCAAGTCTTCTTTCAAGAAATCTGCGCGAGTCGTTGGCGATGTCATTGGTAAATACCATCCGCATGGCGATCAGTCCGTCTATGATGCGCTGGTTCGCTTGGCACAGGATTTTGCCGTGCGTTATCCGTTGGTCGATGGCCAGGGTAATTTTGGTAATGTAGATGGCGATAACGCGGCGGCCATGCGTTACACTGAAGCGCGCATGACCGAAGTCGCTAATCGCCTTCTTGAAGGGTTGGACGAAGATTCTGTTGATTTTCGCGAGACCTATGATGGCGAGGAAAGTGAACCCATTGTCCTTCCGGCCAATTTCCCGAATTTATTGGCGAATGGATCTTCCGGTATTGCCGTTGGAATGGCGACCTCTATACCGCCGCACAATGTTGCGGAGCTGTGTGACGCGTCACTGCATCTGATTAAGTTTCCCAATGCTGGCATCGAAAAGCTGACGGAGTTTGTAAAGGGCCCTGACTTTCCGACCGGTGGAATCATGGTTGAGAGCGAAAGCTCCATTCGCACCGCTTATGAAACGGGTCGTGGTGGTTTCAGGGTGCGGGCCAGATGGCATGCGGAAACGCTTGCGCGCGGAACTTATGTGGTTGTCGTAACCGAAATTCCGTATCAAGTTCAAAAGTCAAAACTCATTGAAAAGACTGCGGAATTACTGCAGGCAAAACGCTTGCCATTGCTAGCTGATATTCGTGATGAATCTGCAGAAGATATCCGTATCGTTCTGGAGCCGAAAAGCCGATCGGTTGATCCGGCTTTGCTCATGGAATCTTTGTTCAAGCTGACGGATCTTGAGAACCGCATTTCGCTTAATATGAATGTGCTTTCTCATGGCCGAGTGCCGCGTGTGCTCAGCTTGCGCAGCGTTCTCAGAGAATGGCTGGAACATCGCAAAGAGGTTTTAGTACGTCGCTCAAACTACCGGCTCAGTAAAATTGACCACCGTCTTGAAATCCTCATTGGATATCTCGCGGCTTTCCTAAATTTAGATGAAGTTATTCGGATCATTCGCGAAGAAGATCACCCCAAAGCCGAACTGATGAAGGCATTTGCGTTGACCGACATTCAGGCGGAAGCAATTCTCAACATGAGGCTTCGCTCACTGCGAAAGCTTGAAGAGATGGAGTTGCGCCAAGAGCATGAAGATCTCACAGCTGAACGTGCTAAACTTGCAGAACTCCTTGCTTCTGATGACCTGCAATGGAGTAGAATTACCGAGCAGGTTCGTGAGCTCAAAAAGATGTTTGGGCCGGATACCCTGCTTGGCAAGCGCCGCACGACTTTTGGTTCCGCGCCGGACGTGAATCTTGATGACATCCACCAAGCGATGATTGAACGGGAACCTGTCACGATTGTCTTGTCCCAAAAAGGTTGGGTTCGCGCACTTCGTGGTCATTTGGCAGACTCAAGCACGCTGACATTCAAACAAGATGATGCGTTGAAACTTATGTTCCACGCAGAGACTACGGACAAATTGCTCGTGGCAACAACCGGTGGAAAGTTCTTTACGCTTGGCGCAGACAAGTTACCTGGCGGCCGTGGGCATGGTGAGCCGGTACGTATCATGGTGGACATGGACGCAGATCAGGACATTTTGACTGTTTTCACGCACAAAACCGGACGCAAACGCTTGATATCGAGTACTGAAGGACGCGGCTTTGTGGTGGCTGAGGATGACCTTCTTGCCAATACACGCAAGGGCAAGCAGGTGCTCAATGTAGCTGCGCCTCATGAAATGGTTTTGTGCGCGGCGGCTGAAGGTGATCAGGTTGCCATTGTTGGAGAAAATCGGAAACTGCTCGTATTCCCATTGTCGCAGATCGCGGAAATGGGCCGCGGGAAGGGCGTCCGTTTGCAGCGGTACAAAGATGGCTCTGTTTCAGACATCATCGTATTTGGTGCCGAAGATGGCCTGACTTGGACGGACAGCTCAGGTCGACAATACAACCGAAGCCTCGAAGAATTGAAAGAATGGCTTGGCGAGCGCGCACAAGCCGGGCGCATGGCGCCACAAGGGTTCCCACGCACAAACAAGTTCACAGGATAGGCAATAAAAACCCGACGAAGTTGGATTTTGATTGTCTAATTGTGGCGCATTTTATGCAGCAATAATGTGCCCCAGCGATGGGCAAACTGGACAGAATGCCCTTTAATTAAGCCATTCTCATCTCATCAGCGAAGACCACATTGGTGGCAGAAATGATCGTACCGGCCAACACAACACCAAATTCTGACATATTGGGCCAACTATACTTAATCCGAAAGGAATAATTTTCATCAAGGATGACCCAAAAACTGAAATAAATTGATTAAAACAGCAGCAAAAGACTTATGATTTCAACAACGTAGTGAGAAGTAGAGAGAAACTCACCCCCTTGCCCAGCCCTTTGCACCCAGACGCTCCTGAGGCTGAAAACGTGCCTTATATGCCATCTTTGGGGAGCCATCTACGTAATAGCCCAAATACAGATAGGGCAGGCCCATCCGACGAGCACGCTCGATGTGTTCAAGGATCATGTATGTTCCAAGGCCACGATCAGATTGGGAAGGGTCAAAATAGCTATAAACCATCGACAGGCCATCCCCGAGGATATCGGTCAGCGCCGCAGCCACAAGCGGTTGTTTGCTGCGCCGCGTAATGCCGCTGTCAACGTCACGTTTGCGGAATTCAAACACACGTGTTTCTACATCGCTTTCTTCGACCATGGATGCATAATCCATGACACTCATATCTGACATACCACCACCTTCGTGACGGGTGTCTAGATATGTTCGGAAAAGATCGTATTGTTCAGAGCTTGCTTCAGCGGTCAATTCTTGAGAAATCAAGTCTGAATTTTTCCGCAGGACCCGTTTCAAGGATTTGTTGGGCATGAATTCGGAAACAACCACCCGGACTGACATACACGCCCTGCATCGCTCGCACGCTGGGCGATAGGCTATATTCTGACTGCGCCTGAACCCGCCTTGCGTCAAAATATCGTTCAATTCAGTGGCGCGTTCCCCAGCCAGATGGGTGAAAACTTTACGTTCCTCCTGACCGTCAAGATACGGACAAGGCGAGGGCGCGGTAAGATAGAATTGCGATGTGTGAGAGGGCTGTTCGGTCATGTAGCCAATATGCCGGATTCTTTGTTTGTTGCTGCGCTACAAATAGTCGCTCCGCACCACATAGGTGCCCAAGACAAGATCATGCAGCAGGCGGCCCCTTGCTGTAAAGAGGCCAACCAAGATAATGAACGGTGTCAGCACTGTGATTGAAATGTAGAACAACAATCCATGCAGCATCGCGCCAAGAGGGCCGGAACGACCGCCATCATAAAGCCGCATCTGAATTCCAGCCATCTTCATTCCGGGTGTGGCGGCATCTGGCCCACCGAGCGTAAATGCGAGATATGCCGCAAGAACCAGAGGCATAAAGATCAGAAAAAGAAGCCACGCCAGACCAAATGTGAAAATGCCCAGAAAAAACACGGCGATCGCTGCCACAATGGAAACCAGCGACACGATTACAATATCAAATATATACGCAAATACTCGCCGGGAGACGATGCCATCATACAATTCTGCGCGGCTGGGAATATCCATGCGATCAATCGCGGTCATTTATGCTGTTTTCCTTGTGTTAAAATAGTGCCTTCCATCCCCATGTAGGAACAATTTGGCGTTACCCAAGGAAAAATTCAGCTATTTAGCTGTTCCGCAATTTCAGCTGCAAAGTATGTAAGGATACCATCGCAACCTGCACGTTTGAACGCCAGCAGGCTTTCCATGATCGCCTTGTCCCTGTCTATCCAACCATTGGCGGCGGCGGCCTCGATCATCGCGAATTCACCAGATACCTGATATGCGTAGGTCGGCATTTGAAATGTATCTTTCAGTCGTCGCACAATATCCAAATAAGGCATGCCGGGTTTGACCATCAGCATGTCCGCGCCTTCCGCGATATCAAGTTCTGCCTCTCTCAACGCTTCATCGCTGTTAGCCGGGTCCATCTGATATGTACGCTTGTCGCCTTTTAGTGTGCCGCTACTGCCCACAGCATCGCGAAAAGGTCCGTAAAATGCCGAGGCATATTTCGCAGAATAGGCGAGAATCTGAACGTGCTCATAGCCGTGTTGGTCCAGTCCATGCCGAATAGCACCGACTCTGCCGTCCATCATGTCAGAAGGGGCAATAACATCTGTCCCCGCTGCAGCCTGGTTCAAAGCCTGTTTAACCAGTATTTCCACAGAGGCATCGTTCAAAATATGGTCGCCCTCCATCACACCATCATGACCGTGCGAAGTGTAGGGGTCCAAGGCGATGTCCGTTATAATGCCAACATCCTTGACCTGCTCCTTAACGGCACGGCATGCGGAACAAACCAGATTGGTTGAGTTTAGCGCTTCGGTCCCATTTTCATCGCGTAAATCTGGATTTGTATAAGGAAATAGCGCAACGGCCGGAATGCCAAGTTTTGAAGCCCGCTGAACCGCCTTTACGGCATTGTCTATGCTGTAGCGAAAAACTCCGGGCATGGACGGTATAGCTTCCTGCTTATTCTCACCATCTACAACAAAGATGGGCCAAATCAGGTCGTTCGAGGACAAACTGTTTTCACGCACAAGCCGACGAGACCACTCGTGTTGACGGTTGCGTCGCATGCGTATGTTTCCAACCACATCTGCAGCGCTCAAACTCAGTGGAAATTCAGTTTGTGACATATCGCGACTCCCTTTGATGATGAAAAAGGAGATAGCATGCACAGGCGAACTTGATAAGCGACTTGGCAGCGCTCGTTGTATCTGGCATGGAAGCAAATATGTTTGAACAGTTTTTAGAAGGCGATCTTTCTGCACGGCGCTATTTGGTGACAGCGCTGGAAAATTTCATGCGCGTTCTGGGCATACTCCTGCTCTTGGTGGGATTAGCTCGTGCCATGGTCATTTTCGGGATGGTGGCTGACCCAGGGGCAGCGTTCCTGAGTCTAACTGTTGAGCGTAGAGTGATACTTGTCTTCTTTACAGTTTTTAATCTGACTGCGGCGGTGGGCCTATGGAACAAGATGTCCTGGGGTATCGTTGTGTGGTTGATTTCTGTAGGTGTTGATTTCTTTTTGCAGATTTTCTTTTCTGGAACTTTTGGAATTGCACCATTGACGCTGATTTTTCATCTCATCATGGTGGGTATCTATGTGACTTTGATCATGCTGATCCATCGCACAAGAATAGACTGACTGAGCCCTCAATTTTCCGCCGTTTCTGCCGTTACGATATCGCTCATGTGGGGTTCAGAAAATTTGAATCAAACCATGAGATATTTCGTTTAAGCTTCAGTAATATAAATGAAAAATGAATCTGCGCTACATAGATTTTAAACCATCAAAACAAGCTTACAGCAGTAAGGTTTTCTTAAGCGTGAAACTTAAGTGCTTTTTGACGTGGTCTGTCTAGTTTGCACTCACACGAAGGATGAAATCGATCTGGAAATTCAAAGCTGCAAATGGCTAAGGAAATGATGAAGCAAACAACGCAAATTGCACAAGCCAACACAAACAGCGACGATGGCGCTGAAGCTGGTCTACCGCTCTATTTGGAGTCGGTTACACTTGTCGAGCGTCTACATCGTCGTCTGCTTGATGTGGTGAAGGACGAGTTTGATCGCACCGGTGACGGAGACATCAATGCAGTCCAAGCATTGCTGCTCTTTAATTTGGGCGATGCAGAATTGACTGCTGGTGAGCTGCGAAGCCGCGGCTACTATTTAGGATCAAATGTCTCATACAACTTAAAGAAACTGGTTGATATGGGCTTTGTTCACCACCAGCGTTCCCGTACTGACCGCAGATCTGTTCGTGTCAGTCTGACTGATAAGGGACGCAAAGTAGCGGACGTCGTAGACGGTCTTTACCGTCGGCATATGAAGTCTATCGAGAAGGTAGGTGGACTGGGTGTTCAGGACTTTGAAAACCTCAACAAATCTCTCCAAAGGTTGGAACGGTTTTGGACCGACCAAATCCTTTATCGGCTTTGAGTCCGGCGAAAGCCGAATTCGTAAAATATCAAAAACCGCAACGCTTTAAACAGCGCTGCGGTCTTTTTTTGTGGAAGCTGTTTTTGCGTTTGCGCGCATTCCAGGTGGTATTGGGAAAAGAGCACTGGTGGTCTGAAAGTAAGAGACATATTTCTGTTTCCTGCTTTCAGCCATATGCTTGTCGGTTAATACGCCGCTTACACCCATCATAACTGATGTCAGAACCGCTGGTCCGGCAAACGCCACCAATGACCCCGAAATCGCATAAGCGATAACCCCAAGTCCCCACCACAAGACCGCTTCGCCAAAATAGTTTGGATGCCTGCTCCATGACCACAAGCCGTTGGTCAGCAAAGCATCACTGTCGGGATTTGCATCCTTAAATTTGCTCAATTGTTGATCTGCAACGCATTCGAACAACAGCCCAGCAAGAAACAAGACTATCCCAAATATTATGAGGCCGCTAAGAGCCGTTGTATCCTTTTCAGTGTTTAATGCCACATGTAGTGGGCTTGCTACGATCCACATGATGACCGCCTGCAGCGCAAAAATTTTGAACAAACTCCTCCACCAAAAATGTTCTCCGCCATTGCGGCGCATGGCGGAATAGCGTCGATCTTCAACTGCGTCTTTCGCGAACCGAGAGATCAGATAAAGACTTAATCTGGCCGCCCAAATACAAATTAAAAGCAAGAAGAGGCTTTGGGCAGTTGAAAAGCTTTCTGATGCGATGAAGTAGAACAGGCCTATGACGGCAAACCCCGGGCCCCAGTAAAAGTCTACGACGCCCGCGTTTTTCAAGGGAACATGCACCGCCCACAAAATAACAAACGCCAGAAGTGTGACAAAAAAACTAAGTAGTAACATTTTCAATCCGTCTTGTTGGCACTGTGAGATTACAGTGCCAGTGTTGATCAAACTTGCCTGTTTTGGACGCTATGACGCTTCCATTTAATAGTTTACGCTTCTTGTGCGCTTTTGGGTCACCTGGTCGGATTCTATTTTTGTATCGCGCTTTTACATCGCTTGCACTGCTACATATAATTAACCATATGAAGATGAGTAGCGCGTAGTCTGAGATGGTTAGCGCCGCAAAAGCGCCTGCTTTGCGTGAAACAACATGTAACTATTCGGGAATGGCAACGGTTAAAAAGCACCATGAAAAGTAATAAATCAATCAGCCATAAAACTTTGACTGAAAGCGTCGCTTTTGTCAGCGCCAATCCCACACGTCGTGCGGTCGTGGGAGGAATTGCCTCCGCATTTTCCATGACGTCAATGCTCGCTCCAGCTTTTGCTCAAACGGAGTGGGGCGAAAGCTTTGATGCGCAATTGCCAAGTGCCGGGGCAGTACGTTCAACAAGGCCTGTTCTAAATCCTCAAGCCGCCACCGAAGCAGAATGGGCTTTGCAACAGTATTCAGCTCTGTTGGCGCGCGGAGGCTGGAATGCTGTGCCGTCCGATACGACACTGAAACTTGGTATGAGCCATCCCAATGTTGCTGCGCTTCGTCAGCGTTTGATCACCAGCGGTGATTTGCAGCAAAGCGCAGGCATTTCGCAGAGCTTTGATTCCTATGTGGATGAAGCAGTAAAAAGGTTTCAAGCGCGCCATGGAATTGAACCAGATGGTGTGGTTGGTAAAATTTCATTGGCAGCACTCAACGTTCCGATTGATGTGCGCGTTGCTCAGCTACAGACCAATTTCGTTCGTCTGCGTTCTCTTGCAGGGCACAAGGGCGACCGTTTTATCTCGGTAAACCTGCCAGCAGCCAATATTGAAGCGGTGGAAGCAGACCGCGTTGTGTCGCGCCATACGGCCGTGGTTGGGAAGGTAGATCGTCAGTCACCAATTTTGAACTCAAAAGTCTATCAGATTAATTTTAATCCCTATTGGACAGTTCCAGTTTCCATCATTCGAAAGGATATGATCCCGCGGATGCAGCAGGATCCGAGTTATCTGACTGAAAACAGGATCAGAATTTATGATCGTGCTGGGGCAGAGCTGCAGCCAACGCAGATTAACTGGACCACTGACGAAGCAGTGAACTTTCGGTTCCGCCAGGATCCAGGCGAGGGTAACTCACTGGGATCAATTCGCATTAACTTTCACAATGAACATGCAGTGTATCTTCATGACACGCCCGCAAAGGGCCTGTTTGGTGAAGAATACCGCTTCAATTCCTCCGGGTGCATTCGTGTTCAGAACATCAAGGAACTCGTCGCTTGGATATTGCGCGACAACGGAGACAACTGGTCCTTCTCTTCTGTGAATGACACGATACGTACCGGCGAACGCCGAGACGTGAAAGTTGCACGGCAAGTACCGATTTATTTTACTTACATTACTGCCTGGGCCATGGATGGCGTCGTGCATTTCCGTGATGATATTTACAACAGAGATGGCGTCGGCCCATTGGCTTCACGCTAAGTTCGATTTCGGCCCATGAGCGAGTCAACACGCAAAGTCTACTTTGAATTTGTTCCCGTTGGACCTCAAATTAAGGTAAGCGCAATCGACTCACTTACTAAGGTTGAAGTCAGCATCATCGCACCGAAGTCTACTATGCGCCGTGATATGGAACGTATTGCCTTGCGAAAGCTGCAGCGGGCTTTGGAGCGCGAGGGAGCAAAATCATAGGAACTTCGGGATTTGCTCTTAAGCTGCATTTCTTGCAAAATGAGTGAAGCATCTGCTCAACCCTAGAAAGTTTCCATGACCCTGCTCATTTTCTATGTCACGCTCGCAATTAGCGTCTCTTTCCTTTGCTCAATTTTGGAAGCAGTCTTGTTAAGCGTAAGCCCCTCCTTTCTGGCTGCTTTGGAGAACGACAAGCCTTCACTTGCAGCGCGCTTAAAAAGCTTGAAGGAAGATATTGATCGCCCACTTGCTGCCATTTTAACGCTGAACACCATCGCTCATACAGTAGGGGCTGCGGGCGCAGGCGCTCAGGCGGCTGTTGTATTTGGAGACGCCGCTTTAGGCGTGTTCTCTGCGGTTCTGACTTTCCTTATTCTGGTCCTGTCAGAAATCATTCCAAAAACAATCGGTGCAACATATTGGAGAGGCCTGGTACCGGTCGTTTCCCGTATTCTTCCGCCGCTTATATGGATTTTGTGGCCACTGGTGAAAATGTCCCAGTTGCTAACGAAGTTGCTGTCCAACGGTGAAAAGAAAAACGCCATCAGTCGTGAAGAATTATCTGCATTGGCAACTGTGGGTGCGCGGGAAGGTGTTGTCGATGCAAGTGAGTCGCGAATTGTTCGCAACCTTTTGCGTTTCGACGCATTGACCGTTGCAGATATTATGACACCGCGAACAGTTGTTTACGCATTACCGCAGGAAACATCAGTGGGCGCATTGGTAGATGCTCTGGAACAAGCACGCTTCTCTCGAATCCCCATTTATGATGGAACAATCGATAATGTTTCCGGTTTCGTGCTGAAAACCGAGCTTCTTGTAAAAGCGGTTCAGGGTCAGCTGAGCACACCAATCTCAGAACTCAAGCGTGAGTTAACTCATGTTAACGCCACGATGCATTTGCGCGAACTTTTTGAACTTCTGCTTCAAAATGACCGACATATCGCATTAGTTGTAGATGAGTTCGGCGGTACGGATGGCTTAGTCACTTTGGAGGATGTTGTGGAGACCCTGCTCGGGCTAGAAATCGTCGATGAAGCCGACGCAATTGAAGATTTGCAAGCCATGGCGCGCAAACAGTGGGAAGAGCGCGCGGCTCGTCTTGGTCTCGTCATAAATTCGGGCGAGGACACTATGGGAAATACATCGGTGCCGAACGAGAGCAACTAAGCCCCCAGGGCGTAACTAAGAAAGATTTAGAATGAATATCCACGTTAAAAATCGAACCTTGCTACAGGCATCTGTAGGTGTTGGAGCGTTACTTTTATCCAGTGGCGCATTTGCCGCCGGTGAAGGACCAACGATTGTGGATCGCTGGATTTCAGAATCAAAAGAGTATTCCTTTGTTGATTTGTCCTATCAAGGTCTTAGCTATGACGAAGCAAGCGATGTAACAGAAGTAACAGGATTCAAGATTGTGCTTGCGCCCGACTTTTCCGGCATGATGCCAGAAGGCGAAGAATCACCCAAAATTACCTACACATTTATAGCGCCGACGTTGCGCTACACTGGCCTGTCTGAAGACAACAATCGGTATTCCGCCGCGCTCATTGATGCTCCGGAAGTCAACTTTAACCTGACCATGAAGGGCGGACCGGAAGAGCTTGATCTGGAGCAGGGAAATAGCAGCGGCAAATATGAGCGTATTTCTGTGCGTGATGCCGACTGGGCAAAATTGCCGGAAATTATTGACGACCCCAAAAAACCAATAACAAAATACTATCCACTTTTGGTCGCTTTGTCTGATGGCGGGTTTTCCTCAATGAAAATTGAGGGGACCAGAACAATGCAGACGATTGATAAGTCAACCAATATGGAAGCTGTCTATGGTCTGATGGAGATAGGTGAAGTCAAAGCCGGTGACTACTCTACATTGTCAATTGACGGCATGGAAATGTCCAGTGTGCGCTCTGCCAGTGCGGAGCCAGCATCGGAATTTGATAATTTCACAGTCACCATAGGCCGTATTGAAGCCAGTGACTACAATAGTGGAACCGCAATCCGTCAATTGGACCCGGCTTTGCCACTTAGCAAGCGAGATACACCGTTTGAGACCCTAGTCGGTAGGGTTGCGGCATTAGATATCGAAGTGAAGGTTGACGATGAGGCGTCTGTCAAATTTGATGAAGTATCCTACAGTGATTGGGGAATGCGCCCGCCCAGCATACCAATGTTTGATATGATCGATGCCATGTACCTCAAAGCTCAAGAATCTGATCAAGATCCTGATGAAAAAGAAGTAATCGAACTAGTCGCATCGCTATACGCGATGTTCCGAATTGGGTCTTTTGACATCAACGGCCTCGGACTTCAGTTTGAGGAAGGCGATGGACCGGTATCAGCAAGCCTTGAAAGCTTCCGACTTGCAGATCTCTGGTCTGCTGGACTTGGAGAGTTTTCAATTAAAGGTCTGGACGTTGAAACCCAAGGCAACAAGGTAAAGTCGGACATTTTCCAAATTCGCGATATTGGCTTTCCAACACTTGCAGCATTGATGGATGCTGAACGCGCATCTGATGAACAGGACATTGCAGGCATCATTGCTGCGCTCCCGACGCTGGGCCTTATCGAACTAGCTGGTATCGAATTTGTTCTAGAAGATGGACCAGATAGCAAATTAGGTTTGTCCCGTTTGGAAATGGGCAATTTCATAAACCGCCTTCCAACCAAAGTGTCAGCCACTCTTGATGATTTGCAAATGAATGTGAGTGACTTGGACCCGGCGGCCCGCGCTGAGTTTGAGAAACTGGGCTATGAACGTGTCAATATCTCTTATGTGTTGTCCCTGTTGTGGGACGAAGCATCTGAAATCCTGTCTGCATCGACGAATGCATCACTGGTTGACGGTGGTAAGCTTAATGCTGATGTTGAGATCGGCGGCGTGCCCCGGAGTGTCTTTGAAAACCCTGAAACAGCGCAAAACGCAATTGCCTTCCTGACTTTCAATGCAGCATCGGTGATCTTTGACGACAATTCGCTTGTCAATCGTGCGCTGACGTCAATTGCATCAGAGCAGGGTAAGGAGCCGGAACAGTTGCGGCAGGAACTGGTTGGCGCACTGCCTTTTGTAATGGGCGCTTTGAACAAGCCAGAGTTCGTTTCGGAAGTTAGTGCTGCGGTTCTGAAGCTTCTTCAGGAAGGTGGCTCGCTGACCGCGACTGCGAAACCAGGCGCACCCGTTTCCGTAATGCAAGTTATTGCAGGTGGAGCTACAGCACCTGGCACTCTCGTCGATCTTTTGGAAGTAGAAGTTATTGCTGAGTAAAATCGCTTGCAATTGAAAGAAAAAAGCCCGCTCTATCGACTAGAGCGGGCCTTTGATTTTTAAGAATCTCGGGCAGCGTTTTCAGCAAGCAACTCTCGTTTTTTCCTTTTGGATTTGCGCGACAGCATATTAAGCCCTTCGATCAATCCCGAGAATGCCATTGCGGCATATACGTAGCCTTTTGGTACATGAACGCCGAAGCCTTCTGCAATGAGTGTCATGCCAATCATCAGCAAGAAGCCGAGAGCCAGCATCACTATTGTCGGATTCACCTCGATAAATTTCGCCAGCGGATTGGCGGCAACTAACATGACCGTCACTGCCACAACCACCGCAATAACCATGACGGGAACGTGAGGCGTCATGCCGACCGCGGTGATAATACTATCTATCGAAAATACCATATCCAATATCAAAATTTGGCTAATAGCGGCTGAAAATGTAAGCGTTGCCGCCTGAGAATCGAACATGTCAGGCGTTGGCTCTGGGTCGACTGAGTGGTGGATCTCCTTTGTCGCCTTCCAGACCAAAAACATGCCGCCAACAATCAGAATGATGTCTTTCCAGGAAAATCCGTGGCCAAACAGTTCAAAAATTGGGGTCGTGAGCTGCACAATCCAAGCTACTGCACTCAAGAGCACCAGCCGCAATACAAGCGCAAGACCAATGCCTATCTTTCGCGCTTTATTGCGCTCCGACTCGGGCAGCTTATTCGTCAATATTGAGATAAACAGCAGATTATCAATCCCAAGAACGACTTCCATGACAATTAGCGTCACCAAAGCGATCCAGACAGCAGGGTCCTGGGCCAATATTAAAAGATTATCCATTGGTTCGTGTCCGTTCTTCGTAAGCGTTAGGTTCTGACCCTAAAAGCATGTTTTGGTCAGACACAACAGTTAAACGACAAAAGGACATGTTCGTCGTATCCATACTTGGACTGCTGCACAGCTTGTGTTATCTGGCGTGCGTTCACGGTGAGACGAACTCATTTTGTTACCATGTCGCGCTTTTGCCGCACGAAACAACGCGCTAAAATAGGGTCAGGTCCATGTCCATAAGCTCAGATTCCGCACAATCCGATCTCTCCTCCGGGTTTTTTTCCAAAAGCCTTGCAGAAATTGATCCTGCAATCGCTGAAGTTGTCGGCAAGGAACTCGGTCGTCAGCAAAACGAGATAGAACTGATTGCATCGGAAAACATAGTTTCCAAGGCTGTTCTAGAAGCGCAAGGGTCGGTTCTGACTAACAAATACGCGGAAGGTTATCCGGGCCGCCGTTATTATGGTGGGTGTGATTTTGTAGATATTGCTGAGAATCTTGCAATTGATCGCGTGAAAGAGCTGTTCAGTTGTGATTTCGCAAATGTGCAGCCAAATTCAGGCAGCCAGGCAAACCAGTCTGTGTTTTTGGCTTTGCTTCAGCCTGGCGATACCATTTTGGGGATGAGTCTTGATGCTGGCGGACACTTAACGCACGGCGCGCGACCAAACATGTCTGGCAAGTGGTTCAACGCTGTGCAGTACGGCGTTACATCTGACACCCATCTGATCGATTTCGAACAAGTGCGTTCGTTGGCCGTTGAGCACAAGCCAAAAATGATTATTGCGGGTGGCTCTGCATATTCGCGAGTTATTGATTTCGCAAAATTCCGCGAAATTGCTGATGAGGTCGGCGCGTATCTCATGGTAGATATGGCGCATATTGCGGGTCTGGTTGCCGGCGGAGTGCACCCAAGCCCATTTCCCCATGCACATGTGGCAACATCCACGACTCACAAAACCCTGCGCGGGCCGCGCGGCGGCCTCGTGCTGACAAATGACGAAGCGATTGCAAAGAAAGTAAATTCCGCCGTATTCCCTGGTTTACAGGGTGGACCGTTGATGCATGTGATTGCTGGTAAAGCGGTCGCATTTGGCGAAGCGCTTGGAGAAGACTATCGCAGCTATATGCGCTCGGTAGCTGAAAATGCCCGCGCGCTTGCCAGCAGCCTTTCGGAAGAGGGGCTGGACATTGTATCGGGCGGCACAGACAATCACCTGATGCTCGTTGATTTGCGCCCTAAAGGCGTAACAGGAAAGGCAGCAGAGGCCGCTCTGGGGCGTGCAAACATAACCTGTAACAAAAACGGTGTGCCTAACGATCCTGAAAAGCCAATGGTGACTTCGGGAATTCGCCTGGGGACACCTGCCGCAACAAGCCGTGGTTTTGGGGTTGCCGAGTTCCGTGAAGTTGGCAAGTTAATTGTCGAGGTGCTTGATGGTTTGGCGGCTAATGGCGGCGAAGAGAACGCTCAGGTGGAAGCTGCTGTTAAATCCAAAGTGCTGGCTTTAACTGGCCGCTTCCCAATCTATCAAGGCTAGACCAACATGCGTTGCCCATACTGCGGAGCGGATAATACACAGGTTAAGGACTCACGTCCTACTGAAGATAATACGACCATTCGTCGTCGGCGTATCTGCGTCGATTGTGGTGGTCGCTTCACAACGTTTGAACGCATCCAGTTGCGAGAGCTGACTATTTTAAAGAAAAGCGGTCGGCGCGTGCCATTTGATCGCGACAAGCTGGTGCGATCAGTTCAAGTGGCGACGCGTAAACGCGACGTAGATCCTGAAAGGATTGAACGCTTGGTATCCGGTATAGTTCGGCGTCTTGAAAGCCGCGGCGAGCCAGAAATTAACGCAGACGAAATTGGCACGATGGTTCTAAAGGCATTAAAACATCTGGATGATGTGGCCTATGTACGTTTTGCGTCAGTCTATCAGAATTTCCGAGAGGCGAAGGATTTCTCAAGTCTTCTCAACGAAATGGACGAAGACATGTCTGATCCTGAAGATGACAATGGCGATAGCTGAATAGCGGTCAACCATGCCTGAAAATCAAGCCAAACTGGATGCGCGATTTGCTGCAGCAGCACTGCGCTATGGACTTCGGCACGCTGGTCTCACAAAGCCCAACCCTTGTGTGGCAGCCATCATTGTCAAATGTGTGGGTGGATCGCATGTTGTGGTTGGCCGTGGTGTTACCGCATTGGGTGGGCGACCACATGCGGAAACTCTGGCAATCCGGATGGCCGGAGAATTCGCACACGGTGCTACTTTGTACGTAACGCTGGAGCCGTGCAGCCATCACGGCAAAACACCGCCATGTACCGACGCTATTATTGACAGCGGTATAGCCAGAGTGGTCGCCTGTATGTCTGACCCCGACAAAAGGGTAGCCGGTGGGGGGTTTGACAAGTTGAAAAATGCTGGGGTTAGCGTAAGCAGAGGGGGCCTTGAATTAGATGCGATGCAGGTGCATGCACCTCACATCATAAGCAAGACACTACACAGACCCTATGTCTTCCTAAAAATGGCTGTTTCGTCAGATGGTATGATTGGACAACGCAGAGGCGGGCAAGTTGCTATCAGCGGTCCTCAGGCGTGGAACTATGTGCATGGCTTGCGTGCCCAGAGCGATGCTATTCTCGTCGGTGTTGGCACGGTGTTGAGTGATGATCCCACTTTGACTTGCAGGCTGCCTGGCTTGCAACATCGGTCCCCAATGCGAGTGGTCCTAGATGCAAGACATCAAATGCCCAGTGATGCGAAGATTATCAGCATTTCTGACAGCACAGAGACACTTGTATTAAATGGGCGTAACCCTCATGAAGTATTGCAAAACCTTGCAGAACGCGGTGTCCAAAGCCTTATGATTGAGGGTGGAGCAAAGGTTGCCGCAGCATTTCTCAAAGCGCAGTTAGTGGATGCTGTTCATCTGATTCAAGCACCGGGTTCCGTTGGTGCCGATGGCGTTTCTGCGCCGATGTCTTTAATGACCGATGTTGCACAATTCGATATCGCAGAGAAGCGATCTCTCGGTGATGATAAGCTCACAATCTACTTGCGGAAGGATTTTGAATGTTCACTGGCATTGTGACCCATATCGGGAAGATTTTAACTGTTCAAACCCTACCTCAAGGTCGCCAGTATGACATTTCGGCCGATCTGAACTTTGAGACATTGGAAATCGGAGCTTCCATTTCGCATGCAGGCGTTTGCTTAACCGTGACGAACTTCGATAAGGATACAAATCAATACACAGTTGAAGCGTGGGAAGAAGCGCTCCGGCTGACCTCGGCATCTGAATGGGGCGTCGGCACAAAGTTGAATTTGGAACGGGCGTTGAGAGTTGGGGATGAGTTGGGTGGCCACATCGTTTCGGGCCACATTGATGGCAAGGCAAGGATAGTCGAAGTTACCTGCGAGGGTGATGCGACCAGATTTTCTCTCAAAGCCCCGGAAAACCTTGCGAAATTCATTGCACCTAAGGGCTCTGTTGCGCTAGATGGCACCTCACTGACGGTCAACAGCGTTTCAGGGACTGAATTTGATGTTTTGTTGATTGCTCACAGCCTGTCGGTCACCACATGGGGAGACAGAAATGTTGGAGACGACGTCAATCTGGAAGTTGATACGATGGCCCGCTACGCCGCGCGGCTGATGGAAACCCAATAGGACTCATAACATGGCTGCCACCAAGCCGAAAATTCTGATTGTAGAAGCACGCTTCTATGAAGATATTGCCGATGAACTTGCCGCTGGCGCAATAGAAGCGCTGGACAAGGAAGGATTCACCTACGACCGCATCTCTGTGCCTGGTGTTTTAGAAGTCCCCGCTGCAATATCCATGGCATTGATTTCTGCTGAAGAGTACGATGGCACCCAGTATGACGGGTTCGTCACCTTGGGATGTGTCATTCGTGGCGAAACTACACACTACGACATTGTCGCAGGTGAGTCTGCTCGTGCACTCATGGATATATCCGTCAGCGAGGGGCTTGCTCTTGGCAATGGAATTCAAACCGTAGAAAATGCGGATCAAGCATGGGCACGAGCGAAGCGTAGCGACAAAAATAAAGGCGGCGGTGCAGCAGTGGCAGCTATTGAAATGGTAAAATTGCGTCGTCAATTGGGATTGGTTTGATATGTCTGCTCCCGAAAAAGAACATTCCGGAATACGCCCGGCAAACAAACGTGGCGCAGCGCGTCTTGGCGCGGTTCAGGCGCTTTATCAGATGGATATCGGTGGAACAGGCCTTCAGCAGGTGGTGGCTGAGTTTGAAAATGTGCGGCTTGGCAAGGAGCTGGATGGAGAGCAATACCTTGAAGCTGACCACGCATATTTTCGCGGTATTCTTGCAGGTGTCGTTAAAGAGCAGACACAACTCGATCCAGCAATTCATAAATCCTTGACGCCAGACTGGCCGCTGGGACGCATTGACAGCCTGCTGCGTGCTGTGTTGCGCGCTGGCGCATTTGAGTTGATGAAACGTAGGGATGTTCCCGCGAAGGTCATTATCAATGAGTATGTGGACGTTACAAAAGCCTATTTCACGGAAGATGAACCGAAGATGGTAAACGGTGTTCTGGACCGTATTGCCCATAGTGCACGGGCTGACGAGTTCGCTGAAAAATGACCCTGTCGGAAAAGGCAGAAGACAACTTTATTCAACGCTATTTTGCGCCTTTGGCGCAAAGCCCGGAAGCACTTGGGCTTCACGATGACGCTGCGCAAATACCGGTCCCCGATGGCCAGTCCCTTGTTATTTCGACTGATACGTTGGTGTCAGGCGTCCATTTTTTTGATGTTGATCCACCTGATACGATTGCCAAGAAAGCGTTACGGGTAAATCTCTCTGATCTGGTAGCTAAGGGCGCTATTCCAAAGGGATACTTTTTATCCTTGGCGATGCCAGAAGAGAAGTTGCAGTCTGACACTTGGATGAGCCAGTTTTCCGACGGTTTGGCATCTGATCAGGATTTGTTCCGAGTGTCACTAATGGGAGGCGATACAGTTCGCACGCCCGGTTTGACGGTGATCAGCATCTGCGCGTTTGGCTTTGTTCCGCAAGGTAAAATGGTCACCCGTGCAAAAGCGAAACCTAAAGATCGAGTCTACGTTACAGGTACAATTGGCGACAGTGCAATTGGGCTGCTCGTTAGGCAGGCAAGGCTGTTTGGTGACAATAAACTGAGTGACGCTGAACGGGTCATTTATGATGCATTGACTGCTGACAGAAAGGACATCTTCGAACAGCGATATTTGGTGCCCATTCCCAAAATCAGCGCGGCACCTGTCATTCTACGCTTTGCCACTGCATCTATGGACATCTCTGACGGGCTGGTAGGAGACGCAAACAGCCTAGCCAGGGTAAGCAATGTTGGATTGGAACTTCAACTTGAGCGGATTCCCAACCACGCACTGCTGGCAGATCTATCGGATATATCAGGCCTCGACAAAATGCTCATTACGGGAGGCGATGATTACGAAATTTTGTGTACCGTTTCTGAAAAGGATAGCGGCGCTTTTGAAAATGAGATGATGGTATTGGACGTGCCCACTAAATTTATTGGAACTGTCAATTCTACTGCGGGAGTCAGGTTTGTGAGTTCTGACAATATACCAATTGATTTAGGAAAGGCCTCCTTTGATCATTTCTCATGAACAATGCAAGAAATAGTCAACGGATTGTTCAACAAAACTAGGCTTGCCCCAGAAGTGATATCATATACACGCTAAGCAAAATGTGATTTTGGGATTCATGATGCTTGCAAATACACAAATGCGATATGGGCTGGTTGCCCAATTGTTACACTGGACAACTGCTGCGCTCATTTTGTTTTTGCTACCTTTGGGCGTCTATATGCATGAGCTGCCTCAGGGCAGCGATGCTGAGATTTCGCAAAAGGTCTTTCTCTACAGTCTCCATAAATCTGTTGGAATAGCGGTGTTGTTTATTGCTGTTCTACGCGTGCTTTGGGCAGCGTTAAACAAAAAACCAACTGCTCTTCATACCGAACGAAAGCTGGAGACATTTGCCGCCGAGACCATTCATTGGTTGCTTTATATTTCAATCATTGCGGTACCAGTCGCTGGTTGGCTTCATCACGCGGCCACAGATGGTTTTGCGCCAATTTGGTGGTTTGAAAATCAAAACCTGTCATTTGTGCCAAAGGCTCCGCATCTCGCTGAACTCTTCGGAGCCATGCACTTCTTCTTTGCTGCGACATTGGTCATTTCGCTAGCACTGCACATCGCCGGAGCTGTCAAACATGTTGTGATAGATAAAGACGCTACCCTTGCGCGCATGGTGCCCGGACGAGCTGTGGATATTGCAGAACTGGATGTCAGTTCGCAGCACTCGCGTGCACCCGTTCTGTTCGCTGGTATTCTATTTATATCGGCGATCGGTGCCAGCTATGCCAGCGTGCAGTTTTTGTCTTCAAACGGGGCGTCAAATGTTGTCCTGACCGAAGTTGGCGGCGGCTGGCTTGTCAGGCCCGATGAGAGCAGTTTGAATATTTCGATCATCCAAAATGGCGCGCCGGTGGCTGGTTCATTTTCCACCTGGGCCTCAGATATTACATTCGAACCAGAGCAATTATCTGTCGCTAGAGTTGTGACTGAGATCGACATTGCGAGCCTGACCTTGGGCAGTGTGACTAGTCAGGCTCTGTCTGCGGATTTTCTCATGGCTGCTGATCACCCCAAAGCGGTGTTCACATCTAAAAGTTTTCGCGAGGCAACAGGCGGTAACTTCAGTGTTGTCGGTGATTTGGAGTTGGCGGGTGTAACAGCGCCCGCGACAGTAAATTTCACGGTCGACATTGCAGAAGATGTCGCAAAGATGAGCGGAACGGCGATGCTAAACAGAATGGATTTTGGCGTCGGTGAAAAAGGCTTCGCAAACGAAAGCAACGTAGCGTTTTCCGTGGAAGTTCAAATTGAAATTGTTGCGGACCGCATCAAATAAGCTGATAATCCGATGGTAGCTTGGCTCTCTTGGCAATGGTTTTGCCGAGCCCAGTCGAAGGCTGTTTGAAGCCGGGCATCGCCCCAAAGAAGCGCGCTGGCCGCCGTAAAGCCTGGTGCGCTAAAAACCCAAACCCATTTGAGATAGCGACTTTACATGATGCACAAATGAGGCGTTTGTTTTCAGCGTTCTCAGCAAAATTTAAAATCACATTTGAAGCAGCATTGAGGCCAGAAATGTAAGCCCCAGAGCCGAAATCGGATTGAAATCTAATCTGCGCCAGTAGCTTCGGCGAAGTATTCAGTGAGCACGGAAGAGCGATAAGAGTAGGTTCTGGCAAAGTCGAACCTGAATGAAACTCTTTTCGATTGCTAAGCTTGTTATGCACACATTCATAAAAAAAGCGGGCTCCATGCCGTGCCCGCTTTTTGAGTTCCTATGAGAATTTTTTCTATTCCACTTTGCTCATTTCTACTGAAATCACGAGTTTCACTTTGTCTGCAATAAATGGAGCATATTTACCCATTTCGAATTCGGTGCGCGTAATTGTTGTGGTCGCATCGAACCCGGCCCAGGGTTTTCCAGCAAGCGGATTGTCACCCATCTGGTTCAGTTTCACGTCCAAAACTACTGGTTTGGTGATTCCGTTGATCTGGAGATCTCCTGTGACCTTAGCTGTGTCAGCACCTGTTGTTTCGACAGATGTGCTGTTAAAGCTTACAAGTGGATTGACATCTGCATTAAAGAAATCAGCAGATAGGAAGTGGCCAGTGCGCTCTTTCCAGCCAGTGATAATTGTGTTGGCACCAAATTCCACTGAAACACTCGAATTTTCCGGATTGTCAACATCCAGCATTGCTTGGCCATCAAATCCTGAGAACAATCCGAATGTGGTAGAAAAACCTAAGTGATCGTACGAAAATAAGATTTGAGAGTGGCTTGCATCAAATTTGTATTCATCCGTTGCGAAAACCGGCGCTGATAGACCGCCTACAACTGCAATAGCCGCGAGAATTTTGTTCAGCATTTTATGTCCTCAATTTGAAGAATTTCGAAGTTAAATGACTCGATTAATCGGAGGTAGCGTGAACGAAGGTTCTTTATAAGATACTTTTTGATGAACAGTGATTTCACCGAATTCCATCAATCAGATTTTGTGATGATTACATTTGTCGGAATCGCTTTTGTCCGATGAAAAACATGCGTATGAGAAAGCGCAATCACAGGGGATACGATGCCATGCCAGAGACCACGACCGCTACCGTCGAAATGGCTTCGCCAACTGATGACAATTTGGCACGCCGCAATGTTGTCTTTCTCGCTTGCGCACAGTCGTTGGCAGGGGCAGGGGCGCCAATATGCATTTCTCTTGGTGGCATTGTTGGTCACTACCTTTTGGGGCCGGATAAATCTCTTGCGACACTGCCAGTAACCGCCTTCGTTGTTGGCACAGCTTTCGCTACCCTACCGGCTGGATATCTCGCGAAGCGCTTTGGTCGCCGGCATGGTTTGATGAACGGATCTCTTGTAGGCGTTGTTGGCGGAATAATTGCGGCTTATGCCATTTTCCTAGGCCAGTTCTGGCTGTTTTGTCTTGGAGTTTTATTCGCTGGCTCCACCGGTGCATTTGTTCAGCAATATCGATTTGCCGCAGCAGACACCGCCAGCGAAGTTTTTCGTCCCAAAGCAATCTCCTGGGTCATGGCCGGTGGCGTTTTGGCGGGAGTTATCGGCCCGCAGACCGCTGCCTTGACTAAGGATTTGTTCGCTCCCATTTTATTCGCAGGGGCGTTTATTGGGCTGTCTGCCCTAGCAGCACTTTCGTGGCTCGCTCTTGGTTTTCTGCGTTTTCCACCTGTTCAAAAGCAGGAAGCACAAACCGGTGGACGTCCGCTTTTGGAAATCATGTCGCAAGGTCGTTTTATCGTGGCAGTGCTGTGTGCTGTAAGTTCCTACGCCGTTATGAGCTTCGTTATGACGGCCGCTCCCTTGGCCATGATTGCGTGCGGGCATAGCACGGCAGAGGCGGTGCTCGGCATTCAGTGGCATGTGCTGGCAATGTTTGGACCGAGCTTTTTTACGGGTTCACTGATACAGCGTTTTGGCAAAGAAAGAATTGTCGGCTTGGGGTTGGTGCTTTTGGCCTCTTGTGCGGCCTTGGCCTTAACCGGTCTGGAATTGGCGACATTCTGGGGTGCGTTGGTATTGTTAGGGGTTGGGTGGAATTTTGGCTTCATCGGTGCAACTGCCATGTTGACCGATACATATCGACCTGAAGAGAAGAATCGCGTTCAAGCAGTTAATGATTTCATCGTGTTTGGATTTGTTGCTGCAGCGTCTTTATCATCTGGTGGTATTCTGAACGCGTTTGGATGGGAGACCATCAACATAATGGTCTTCCCTGTTGTTGCGGTCACACTTTTGTTGCTGTTCTTCACACGGCAAAAGAAATCGCAGGCGGCGTAAGCCGCTTAAATCTTAATCAGTTGCCAATTGGGTTCGTACGGCCAGCGGCTGAAAGCAGCTGGCTTACAAAACTCACATCACTACCACCGGTAGGTGTGGTTCTGCTGACAAAGTCAAACACGCGGCCATCTTGAAGGCCATAATTAGCGATCTGTGACACACGGTTGTTTTCATCGAAGTAAACCGCCAGAATTCTCTGATCCACAACCTTGGACCTTGCAAAAGCCACGGGGCGACTTGAAACCTGCGAGATATAGTAGTGCACTTCGTTGCCAAATGTAGCTGTTGTTGTGGGGGTTCCTAGCGCCAGAAGGGCCTGATCAGCACTGGAACCGACGGGAACCTGTTGAACGGCGTCATGCGGTATCTGGTAGCCTTGGTAGTTGCGTTGTTCCAGACAGCCGCCAAGAGTTACTCCACATAAAAGGAAAGCACCAAAAGCCAGAGGCGCCGTTGATTTATGTTTGAGTCCTGACATAGTTTGGTTCCCACACTTTACATTTGAGTGGTTTGATACCACAGGCTTCCGGGAAGCTTTACTCATACCCAAAACAGACTTCCTCTTCACTAAGCCACTGAATTGGTCTTTTCAGCAACATTACCGTACCACCGACTTTGTAAAATTCAGTCGATTGTTATATGTGGCGCAGAGACGAACTAATATTGTCTTTGTAAACCAATTGCAAAACTCCTACCGCGCACTAGGTAGCATTGCAATAACATCTGATCTTTGAAACACAATCCGGCAAAACGCAATCGCCTCACCAGTCACGTTTGGAACGCCACATGCTTCGCAAATTTTTCAAAACGAAACAAAGCAATGATACGGTCATTCGTGGAATTTACGGTGAGATTGTGGCACAAGCCCGTCATACCTCATTCTATGAGGATTTTGGCGTTCCAGACACGCTGGACGGTCGTTTTAACATGATTGTGCTGCACAATTTTCTGTTGTTCAGGCGCCTGAAGGATGTCGACGAAGCAACACGTGCGGTAAGCCAGGACGTTTTTGATATGTTTCGGCTGGATATGGATCGCTCTCTTCGTGAGTTAGGTGTTGGTGACACAACTGTACCCAAGCGAATGAAGAAAATGATGCAAGTCTTTTACGGGCGAACCGATGCCTACGAGGAAGCCCTTAACGCAGAACAGCCGAAACCGGACCTTGTCGACGCGCTATCACGGAATATCCTCAGCTACAATGAGAGCCTTTTTTCCGAAGAAGGAGAATCTGCCGTTCCAAAAAACGCCATGAGCGAGAAGGCAGAAGCCCTTGCAGATTATGTTCTGGCCACTACTTCTGCATTGGAGAAGCAGAATGAGAGCGACATCATGCAGGGTTCCCTTTCTTTTCCAACGCCCAAAGCGTACAATTAGGTGGTCCGAAAAGTCCGCCTTCGATTCTTTTTTCTCCGTGAGGCCCGACATGACGAATACGAGCAAAGCTTCTGTGGTTGAGGCACATCCCACTTCTGCAAATATGTCTGCAACACCTGGTCAGGGTACCTGGACGTATCCAATTGTTGCCGGAGATATCACGAACGAAGCCAAAGATTTTAATATTCGGCCTGACCGCGAAGATCTTCCTGCGTTAGCGCAAGCGCTTGATGTTTTGTCTGTCCAATCAGTACAGGCCTCAATGACGCTGCATCGCACAAAAAAGAGTATCCGTGTTCGGGGCGAAGTGAAGGCCGTAGTTGTTCAAAATTGCGTTGTTTCGTTAGAACCTGTTCGTCAGCGCCTCCAAGAAGAAATCGACAGAACATATGTGGCCAGCCGAGACGAGGTTGAGCATGTCTTCAAAAATATGAACGCTAATCGGGAGATGATGATCGATCCCGATGAAATAGATCCCCCTGAAGTGATTGAGAATGGCAGGTTGGATTTGGCTGCTATAGCCTTGGAACACATGATATTGGGTATTGATCTTTATCCTCGCGCCAAGGGCGTCGATGTATCTTCAAGTCTTGCGCTTGCAGGCGCTGCGGTAAGCGAAGAAGAAATCGCAAAGGAATCGCCATTTGCGGCATTGGCACAGCTCAAAATGGCTCATGATGACAAAGGTTAAACATCGTCGCCTCGGTTTTGGGCAAGCTGTGCGACATTTCGGTTGTGTTGTGGCGCGAAGTGGCTATGGTCCGCGCTCTAATACTATAACAGTTTTGAGTGGTTAATGACGCAAAGCATCACAATTTCGCTTGATGCCATGGGGGGCGATAACGGCGTTGACGTGGTCTTGGCTGGTGCAGAAATCGCACTGAAAAGGCAGCCGGACACCAAGTTCCTATTATTTGGCAAAGAGGAAGTCATCAGTCCTGCGCTCGCGGCACATCCGGCGTTGCAGCCAGCATGCGAAATCCGGCATTGTGATGTGGCCGTTGGAATGGACGTAAAACCAAGCGTGGCGCTGCGTCAAGGACGTTATCATTCCAGCATGTGGCGTGCCATTCAGGCGGTTAAAGACGGAGAAGCGGATACTTGCGTTTCTGCCGGAAATACCGGTGCTTTAATGGCGATGTCCCGCTTTTGTCTGCGCTCCATGCCAGCTATTGAACGCCCGGCTATTGCTGCGATTTGGCCAACTTTGCGCGGTGATAGTATTGTGCTCGACGTTGGCGCAACAATTGGTGCAGATGCAGCTCAGCTTATCAATTTCTCGGTTATGGGCGGTGCCATGGCTCGTGCGCTATTTGGCATAAAACGCCCGACGGTTGGCTTACTCAATGTTGGCGTTGAAGAAATTAAAGGCGTTGAGGAAGTCCGTAAGGCCGGTCAGATTCTACGCGAAGCTGATTTGCCATTTATCGACTATATTGGCTTTGTCGAGGGCAATGATCTGGGCAAAGGAACTTCGAACGTCGTTGTTACGGAAGGGTTCTCTGGAAACATCGCTCTGAAGGCAGCTGAAGGCACGGCGCGGCAGATCGCGCAATATTTGCGGACGGCCATGAGCCAAAACTTCCTTACGAAAATTGGATATTTTTTGGCACGCGGAGCGTTTAAACGCCTGCGTGAAAAAATGGACCCGAGCAAATCGAACGGTGGCGTGTTTCTGGGCCTGAATGGTTTGGTTATCAAAAGCCATGGCTCTGCCTCGCCAGAGGGCTTTGCCAGCGCTATTGGCATGGGCGATGCAATGGCACGAAACGATTTGCTTAAGAAGCTCACCGACGATCTGGTGCAATTTCAAAATGTGCTCGAAAAAGAGCCTGATTCAAAGGACTAACTAGTGTTGAACCTAAGGGCTGTGGTTGCAGGTGTAGGGTCCTATTTGCCTGAGCGAGTGATGACGAATGACGATATTTCAAAAGTTGTCGACACCAGCAGTGAATGGATTGTTCAGCGCACCGGTATCCAACAGAGACACATTGCAGCCGAAGGCGAGGCGACAAGCGATCTGGCAACCATTGCTGCAGAGCGCGCTATTGAGCACGCAGGCATGTCTCCACAAGATATCGACCTCATAATTCTGGCCACATCCACCCCAGACAACACATTTCCTGCAACCGCTGTAGCTGTACAGCACCGCCTTGGCATTTCACACGGGGCTGCTTTTGACGTGCAAGCAGTCTGCTCCGGTTTTGTATATGCGATGACTGTTGCGGACAGTTTTATTCGCGCGGGGAATGCCAAGAACGTCTTGGTGATTGGTGCCGAAACATTTTCGCGGATCCTGGATTGGACAGACCGTACCACTTGCGTGCTTTTTGGTGATGGTGCTGGAGCGGCAGTGTTGCGTGCAGAAGAAATCACGCCCGGAGACGAAGATCGTGGAATTTTAACGTGTCACCTTCGCTCAGATGGTGCGCATAAGGAGAAGCTCTTTGTTGACGGTGGCCCTTCGACTACGCAGACCACCGGATTTCTGCGCATGCAGGGCAGGGAAGTCTTCAAGCATGCGGTGGGCATGATCTCTGATGTGGTCACCGACGCATTTGATGCGACCGGCACCAGCTCTGACGAGTTGACATGGTTCATTCCTCACCAGGCCAATAAGCGAATTATCGAGGCAAGTGCGGACAAACTTGGCATTGATATGAAAAAAATTGTGATGACTGTGGAAGGTCACGGCAATACATCGGCGGCCTCGATCCCCCTGGCAATAGACGCGGCCGTCAAGGATGGGCGTGTAAAACGGGGCGATCTGGTTATGCTGGAAGCTATGGGCGGAGGCTTTACTTGGGGTAGCGTTTTGCTGCGTTGGTAAAGTTTAAACTATAATTTGGCCATCGGAGAGCTATTGACGCGTTAACCTTGTACACTTAACGTTAATATCCGAAATTAGGTCGGCCCGATTGGGCGAATGACGGAGCGGCAAATATGGGCGGTAAGACAGTTACTCGTGCGGACTTAGCGGAAGCGGTCTTCGAACGAGTTGGTCTTTCAAGGTCAGAATCCTCGGATCTGGTTGAGATGGTTCTTGAAGAGATTTCCAATACGATTGCACATGGCGAGAATGTGAAGCTGTCAAGCTTTGGCTCTTTTGTCGTGCGTAGTAAGAATGAACGTGTTGGTCGCAATCCCAAAACTAAAGTTGAGGTGCCGATCCCCCCGCGCAAGGTTATGGTATTCAAGCCCAGCAATGTGCTGAAGGAAAAGGTTAACCACGGCGCTAAGTAAAGCAGATAAGCTACCGATAAGAATCAGTTTTCAAGTTTTGATATTGATTATTCCCAGATCGCTTTTTGTCATTGTCGAGGACAATCGTAATGACTGCTAAAGGACCAGACGCATTTAGAACCATCAGCGAGGTGGCTGATGATCTTGATCTTCCGCAACATGTCTTGCGGTTTTGGGAAACACGGTTTTCACAAATAAAGCCTATGAAACGTGGTGGCGGCCGCCGCTACTATCGCCCTCAGGACGTCGAGCTTCTGCGCGGGATCAGAGTGTTGTTGTATGGTGAAGGCTATACCATCAAGGGTGTGCAACGCCTTTTGAAAGAGCGCGGTGTTAAAACTGTTATGGCAGTGGGGCGCGGTGAAGCCAGTGTTGATATTGACGCAACAGAGCTAGGCACTGCTAGCAAATTGCCGAGCGTCGGCGACGCAGCAAAGGGCGGTGGAGCAGCTGGAAAGCTATTTTCAAAGCTGGGGCTGAAGAAAGACGGCGAGAGTTCCGAAAAGGCTGAGATGCCTTTTGATCCAACAGCTCCAGTCGCCAAAGGCCTGTCTGAACAAGATGTCGAGAAACTACACGCAACTCTCTTTGAACTGCTAGAGTGCAAGCGACTGTTGGATCAGGTGAAGTAGAGGTTGGGAATATGACTGTTTTTCAGTCCTATACAAAACAATTCCACCACTGATATGAACTTGTCTTGCCTTAAAAAAATGTCCCGTTTATACAGGGCTCAGTCGGAGCGTGGCGCAGCCTGGTAGCGCACTTCGCTGGGGGTGAAGGGGTCGTAGGTTCGAATCCTATCGCTCCGACCAACTTTCTTTAGAAATCCAGATGCATAAGCTCGTTAAGCGGCAGCTTGTTTTTTCTGCCATTTTGCTTCGGCAGCAATCATTCCCCAGAGCAGCCCCAGCAGCAGGAAATAATGACGCCAGTGATCAATATCAATCACGACGCCGATAACCTGATGGCCTAAAAAAACAACAAAACAAGCTATCAGGACGGGTTGCCATGGCCTTGGGCGAAACAACAATGGCGCGGATTTCACAAGCGTCCAAATGACCAAAATTGGATACGAGACCCCACCTAGCCAACCATAAGCCGTGAAACTCTTTAACCAAACATTGTGTGGATCATCCTGAAAGTAATGTTTCCCGAATTCTAGCGCCCCAAGTCCCAATGGCCTATCTAGAACTATTTTGAAACCAATGACATGGCGGGCAAATCGACCTTCTCTACCACCGTCGTAGTTTTGGACAATTTGGGCGCGTTCCGCAAACAATCCTGCCACCTGGTCTGAAGAAAGAGCCACCAGTAACAAGCCGAATGCGCCAAGAACGGCTATGGCCAGCATTACGAACATACGCATTCTGTCAACAGGTGTTCTGGTGTTGATCAGGGCCAGCATGAAAATTACAGTCAGGGAAAAAGCCGTCAAACCCCAGCTTGCTCGTGAGAAACTCATGAAAATGCCAAATAACAGAAACATCATGATTGCCAGGCGCAGAATTAGGTTCCCCTTCTGACCGATCAACAAGCCGTAGAAAAGAAGGCCGAGTGGCATAACGAGGAAAGGGCCAAATACGTTTGGATCTTCAAAGCCACCTGAAGCCCGCCCATACAATGTGAACAGATCAAACGCGCCCGGGAGCAAGTTAAAGTACCCAATAACGCCAAGTGAAATCGTACAGCAAGAAGCTGCAATATAAGCGTTTGTTATCAGCTTAAGCCGGCGATAATCCTGCCCAATCAGGCTGGCATAAAAGAACGATGTGACCGCAAGAAATCCAGTAACAGCCACAAACATTGGTGCCTGATCAAAAAAACGCACTTGGCTGAGGCCAATAATGCCGCCGATCAGATAGAGCGTCAGGAAAACAAACAGAGGGGCAATTTGACGCGGGAAGGGGAGGCCAGCTAGGTACCAGAAAGGAATTAGGGTGGCTGCAAATAACTCATAGGGAGCAGGCTCCCGAAACACAAAACCGCCCGAAAACACTAAAAGCCAAAGAAAAAGAGCTCCCAGTGCGCGGGTTGAAATCGTGCCAGGCTGTGCAAGTGTTGCGGCCATTAAAAGCCCTAGTAGGAGTCTCGGGTATCGAGAATTTTGAATGGGGTGATAAACAGAATGTATAAATCCAGAAGCACTGACCAGTTCTCAATATAGTATAGATCGTGCTCAACCCGTTTGCGGATCATTTCCTTGCTGCGAATTTCTCCACGCAACCCATTGATTTGGGCCCAGCCTGAAATACCTGGCTTCACCCGGTGTCTGGCAAAATATCCATCAACCACAGCTTCCCATGGACGGTTCTCTGTGTGGGCGTGCACTGCATGTGGACGGGGACCAATAAGAGACAACTCCCCACGTAGAACGTTGAACAATTGCGGAAGTTCATCAAGCGTTGTCTTGCGAATAATGCGTCCAACGCGAGTTACTCGCGGGTCGTGACGACTAACAACCTGTTTCGCTTTTGGGTCTGCCATGTGATGAAACATGGACCTAAACTTCAAAACCGAAATCTTTTCGTTGTTGAAACCATAGCGCGTTTGGCGGAACAGGATAGGTCCAGCGCTGTCCAGTCGAACAGCCAACGCAACCAGCGCCATGACAGGTGCCAGCAGCAAAATCGCCAGAGAAGCAAAGAAGATGTCAAAAACCCTCTTCTTGAAATAATCCCAGTCCGCCAGGGGCTTATCGATAATGTCCAAGAAGGGAACCGAGCCAACATATGAGTAGGAACGCGGGCGCAAATTCAGCTTGTTGCCATGCCCGCTGAGCCGGATATCGACAGGGAGAACCCATAAATCTTTCAGCATTTCTGCGACCCTGCCTTCAGCTGTCAGCGGAAATGTCACGACCAACATATCGATTTTGCAAATGCGGCCAAAGACAAGAAGATCAGAGAATTTTCCAAGTTTTGGGTAACCCAACAACACGGGTGGGGATCGGTCATCAGCACGGTCATCAAAAATGCCGCATATCTGCAGTTCCTGAGTACCTTGTCTTTCCAGTGATTTGATTAGTTCTGCGGCTCGTTCACCACCGCCAACGAGAATGGCGCGGCGTTGCAGGCGTCCATCTCTGAAAAGGGACGTCACATATCGGTAGATAAACATTCTTGTAATTATTAAGACCGCGCCACCTGCCAGAAACCATGTACCAAACCAGACGCGGGACATGCTTTCGCTTTGCTTGAAGAAGAACGCTGTGACAGCAAAAACCAGAAATACAAATGTCCAACCACCAACGAGGCGACCCAGTTCTTTAAACAAGTCTCTTAGTGAACTGATTGAGTAACCATCAGCGGCTTGGACGAACAAGACAGTCAAAAGGCCACCCACCAAGCTGACAATCGCAAATCGGTAGTCCAGACCGCTCAATGTCGCCGCATCTATCTGACTTTGTTGTTCCAACGGCCGTACATAGAAAATGTAAGCAAGGTAGCCGATGAGAGAGACAAGGATAAAGTCCATCAAACGGATGAGGCCTGTGAGAACCCTTGGAGATACATTGTCATCAGAGAGTTGTGATGCCACCCTTTGGGCATCCTCGCTCAAAGTGCTTGCATCCACGTCCAACAGGCTTTGGCCGGAAGAAGAATCACTTAGGCGTTTCAACATCCGTTCCACGGCTTGTTGCCGCGGCATGTTCTCGCCATTAATTGGATCTATTGTTCGCTCAGACATGTCGTTCCCCAACTGCGGAGCTAGCTAGAAAAGCCGCTCACGCACGTAAATTGTGTCTCCCGGCATCACAGCATCCAAAAGTCGCAGCCTGTAGTTAACAGGTTCAAAGGATGGGTTCCCGCTGCGTCGATCCACAGCAAATGATTTTGAATCGGCTCGTGATGTAAAGCCGCCGGCAAGCGCTATGGCGCGCTCCAGTGTCATTCCAGGCACGAAGTTGTAAGCACCAGGTCGGGCGACCTCGCCATGAATGTAGAACGGGCGTGTCTGCGCAAGTTCTACGCTCACGTCGGGAGCGCGCAGGTAACCATTTGCCAGCTTAGTCCGGATAGATGAAGACAGACTGCTTGTCGTACGACCGCGCGCGTTCAGCTGCCCAACCAACGGCATCATGATCGCGCCACCGGCATCGACCTCGTAAGTGCCGGATAGGGAATCCTGCTCAAACACGACAATTCGCAACCTGTCTCCAGTATCCAAATGGTACGCGCTGATCGAAGGTGCATCCAATACCGGACTCTGTCGCGGCAAGTCTCGTGCACAGCCAGCCACAGCAATAGCGACCAATGCAACACTCAATGCCCTCAATAAATGATTTACGCGCATACTTTTTCATTCGTATTTGTGCTGTTAAAACTATTAATTGACTGTTGCAGAATACGGTTAATTAAAGCTGAACACTTGGCGTCGGGTAAAATTCTGACTGTTAACTTCGCCGTTACCTCCGTCTGCGACATTGAAGCTTCATTCATAGAGTGTTCAGTAGTTTTGCTATGAGTCAGAAGACGAATAATGCGGCTTTAGACGAGCCCGCTCTCGATATTTATGCGATTATCCGTGCGATAGTGCGCGCCTGCGTATGGGCAGTTCCCATTGCTGCGCTGGTTGCTGCGGGTACCTGGTATAAGGTTTCCACACAGGACCCGGTCTACCTGGCGAGTGCGACCGTATTAATTGATGTGCCAGAAATCTCCAACTTGCGTGGAGCATCGGACGTTTCAGGTCCAGATGCTTCCTTGCGTCTCAGTCAAGAGGCCATAAATTCGAAGGTTCAAATCATTCGCTCACGCGATCTGAGCCGCGCTGTGGTAAAGCGCATGGGGCTTGCTGATGTTCCAGAACTTCAGCCCGAACCCAAAAAGAACATATTCGGACAAGTGACTGAAGAAGTTGATCCTGACAGATATTTGGATGGAGTGTTGGCGAACTTCGACGATAAACTTGTCGTCTATCCAGTCGACACGTCACGGGTCATTGTGGTGGATTTTGAAAGCAGCGATCCAACGCTCGCTGCGGCAGTGGCCAACGGCGTAGTTGAAGAGTTCCTGATAATCGAGCAAAATGCCAAACAGGAATCTACTCAAGAAGCCAGAGCTTGGCTTGAGGCAGAAATCTCTCTGCTTCGTCAAAGGGTCGTCGACGCTGAGTCCAGCGCTGAGCAATTTAGAAGTCGAATGGGCCTGTTCGCCACCGCTTCGGACACAACGCTCCCTCAACAGCAATTGGCATCGCTATCTCAAACTTTATCTGATGCCAGAGCGCGCGAAAGTGTATCAAAAAGCGCTTTTGATGGTTTCAAACGGTTGTTTGACCGTGCAGGAGGTAATGTTGATTTGTTGCTTTCTTCTCCAGCAATTGCCAATTCCAGCCTAATTCAATCTCTACGGCAGGCGCGGGGGCAGCTTGAAGCGCAAATCGCTGATTTATCTGCTGATTTGCTGCCTCGTCATCCGAGATTGCGCGCCCTTGTTGTGCAAAGACAGGAACTGGATCGGCAAATTGCTACCGAAGCGCGTGCTGTATTGTCGGCATTGGAACAAGATGCAAGCCGGACCAGTGAAGAAGTCGAGCAGTTGCAGCAACTTCTATCAGCGCAGAAACTGGAAACTGGCAACGCTCAGCAAAACGAAGTCGAATTGCGTGCCTTTGAGCGCGAAGCGCGCGCAGAACGTGAATTACTGGAAACGCTGTTGGCCCAATACCGAACGCTGCTTGCACGGGAAGGCGCAGGAGGTTTGCCGGCTGAGGCGCGCTTTATTGCACGTGCCGACGCGCCGCTTGAGCCATCGGGTCCACGTGTTGCTATTCTCGTTATCGCCGCGGGGCTTGCAAGCCTTCTGTTGTGTCTCGGGTTCGTTGTGCTGCGTGAGCTGCTTTCTGGGCGGGCACTTGGGATCAAGGAAGAACAGCAGCTTGTTGAAGACACATCTGAAGACGCAGTTCCAGATTTGGAAGCCCGTATTCGGCGTCGTTTAGAAGATGAGAAACTCGCTTCACAGCCATTGGCAGCTTGATAAAATTATGCTTCGCAAGGCGCTTTTGAAATATGGCTTGGTGACGTTTGCATCCTCTGGTCTGGCAAATGTGATCGAGCCTTTGACAGGCGGACGCGGTGCTATATTGATGTTGCATCGGGTTCGGCCAAAGCCGAGCCGTGCATTTCAACCAAATGGACATCTGGAAATAACCCCGAGATTTCTTGACAGTGCATTGAGAGGATTAAAAAATCTCGATGTAGATTTTATTCATCTCGATGAAGTGCCAGAACGACTTGCTGTCTCTACCGGTAAGAGATTTGTCGTTGTGACGTTGGACGATGCCTCTTTGGACAATTTGACAGAAGCATTGCCGGTTTTCAAAAAACACAATTGTCCTTTCACAATTTATGCATCAGCTGGCTTTGCAGATCGCACAGCATTGCCTTGGTGGCTGGTATTGGAAGAGGTGCTCGCGAAGCGCGGTATTGTTGATGCGCGTCCTATCGGCGGAGACAACGCTGAAGTGGTTGGTTCGCTGCAACAAAAAAGGCGGGCTTTTCCAAAATTGGCAGAACAGTTCAGAGCTGTTTTCGAACAAGAAAAGCAAACAAGAATTCATGAATTTGCGGATATTCACGGCTTGAACGTCCAGAAACTGATGAACGACAACTTCATGAACTGGCAACAGCTTCGTGAAATACACAAGAGCGAGTTGACCAATATCGGTGGCCACACAGTTAACCACCCAATGCTGGCGCGCCTTCGCCCAGAAGAAATTGAAGCTGAAATTGTCAACGGAGCGATCCGTCAACAAGAGATGTTAGGGTACTATCCAAAGCATTTCGCGTACCCATACGGCAATGAGGCAGCCGCTGACAAATTGGTGTTCAAAGTTGTACAGAGCCTGGGTTTTGAAACTGCTGTTACAACACGTGGCGGTGTATTGCAGGGCAAAGGTCGTGAAAGCCTAGTTGCTTTGCCGCGCTTGTCCTTGAACGGGCATTTTCAGGACGTCAGGGCCCTAAGAGCACTTATGAGTGGTGCACCCTTTGTCGCAAAAGTGGGTGCAAGGGAAAGACTGCACACCTTTATTGCCGCGTTTTTAGGTCGGGGCGCTGCATCCACCAAACAATAGCACCTGCTGGCACCACCCAAAGTAAACCGAACAAAACATAAAAGCCTAGATGCGCCCAACCATTCATGTTGGGAAGTGTTGCTGAAGCTAGTTTCATAACGAGCAGGCAATAGACAACAACAAATATTATGAGCACAAATGTGCCGACTAGTTTTTTGAGGCGGCTGGACATGTCTGCAATGTACCTTTTGATGCATGTAGCTTCGTTCTAGGGCCCCCTGCGAAACTTTGCCACCCATGTGATTCAAATTATATGCTGAATCTGAAGACACTTTGTCGCAAAAAATGCGCTTATCTTGTCTTTCCAACCCCTTGTCATGTCTGCATGTCAGCGATAGGTAACGCAGAGAAAAGCAAAAGCGGTTTACATGACGATAGCCTCATCAAATCAGTTCACCAATAACAGCTCTACCCACAATGTGTCGGGTATCCGCATATGGTTGTATTTCATATGCTTTCTAGTTTTTGTGATGGTGATCATCGGTGGGGTTACGAGACTTACCGACTCCGGTCTTTCCATTACTGAGTGGAAGCCACTATTGGGCGCTATACCACCACTCAGTGAAGCACACTGGTTGGTTGAGTTTGATAAATATCGGCAAATTCCGGAATACCAGTTACAAAACAAAGGAATGTCCCTTGCCGAATTCCAGTTTATCTATTGGTGGGAGTGGGGGCACCGTTTCTTTGGACGCTTGATCGGGATAGCGTTTTTTGTTCCATTTGTATGGTTTGCCTTTCGCCGCGCAATCCCGGGTCCGTTGTATCCAAAACTCATTATTTTATTCACCCTTGGGGGACTACAAGGTTTTGTTGGCTGGTGGATGGTATATTCAGGCTTGTCTATTCGCGTCGATGTCAGTCAATACAGGCTTGCGACACACTTGACTTTAGCGTTCTTCATTTTTGCCGCCACCCTATGGGTCGCAAGAGGATTGCGTTCACCTGCGGCGCAAGCGCGCTACCAAACCACCAGTGGAAGCGTATACTGGGTGGCACGCGCATTGTTGGTTTTGCTGTTTATTCAGTTGTTTGCGGGCGGCCTCGTTGCGGGTCTTGACGCTGGTTTGACATATAACACATGGCCGTTGATGGACGGCGCATTTGTGCCCGACGGATTGTTAACAGATGCGCCAGGTGGATTGCTGAATGCATTTGAGAATATTCAGACAGTTCAGTTCAACCACCGCATTATTGCTTATGCAGTCCTCGCACTGGCAGTCATTCATCTCTTCCAGATCATTCGACAAAGCGGCGGCATTGCTGTTGCCACCGGCAGCTTGGTTGTCCTGGCGATTCTGGTTCAGGCTATCATCGGAATCATTACACTTCTTCTGGTTGTACCGCTTTGGGCTGGCGTACTGCATCAAGGGTTTGCTGTCGTCGTTTTAGCTGTGACAGTGCTTCATGTTCAAAATCTGAGAATTAAAGCCCTGTAGCCAGACTACCGGGTGCGCTAAGTGAATTTGTTGACCTCCAAAGCTGGGTGAACATGACCGGAATGCTCAACTGGTTTCTCAGTGCTGATGTGAAGTTTTACCTCTCATAATCCTGCCGGATTTCTTCGCTCAAAGAGTTGCACGTTTCTTAAACCATGGGCGCCAAGAATATGAGAATAATCCGGCAAATACTAACCCTGCTCTTGTTGGGTGTGATTGGTCTGGTCGTATACGAAGCCTATTTGGTCTGGCGGGCAGATGGCAGAGCTGAAGGAATATTTGCCAAGGCAATGGCAGCATCAACAGACATTTCCCCAAATGATCTCACAGAACGCCAAATGAGTGTGCTTTTAAAGGTGGAGGATCCTGCGTTCTATTCTCACAATGGAGTTGATTTCAGTTCTCCAGGGCAAGGTCTGACAACAATCCCACAAGCATTGGTAAAGCGCCTTTTCTTTGAGAATTTTCAGCCTGGTTTCGCAAAACTTGAGCAAAGCCTGATTGCGATGGCTGTCGTTGACCGTAGATGGAGCAAGGAGCAGCAAATGCAGTTGTTCTTGAACCATGCCTATTTGGGCAAAAAGAGCGGAAATCCTGTGATAGGTTTCCCAGCCGGGGCACAAGCGCATTTTTCAAAATCATTCAAAGAGCTGAATGAGGATGAATTTATCGGTTTGGTTGGAATGCTAGTGGGACCCAATGCTTTGAGACCGGATAAGTCTGCAGATGCTTACAATCAGCGTCTCAATAAGATCAAGAACTACATTGCGGGTAAGTGCGAGCCAGCTGATCTGAGAGATGTATATTACAAAAATTGTTAGGCACCTTCTGCGCTTTACGCTGATCTTCAATTCAAATTTGAGAAACTGGTCTTAAATCAAAATGTACCCTTGATGCTAAATTCGCAAAATGTTTCTATAACGTTATAGATCAATCAAAACTTCGATTTTCAATCGAAGAAAAATGGAGCAAGACATGGCGACAAATATCAAGGGGCCAGCAATTTTTCTGGCGCAATTTGCCGGAGACGCTGCTCCGTTTGACAGCCTGCCCAACATCACCAAATGGGCGGCGGACCTTGGTTACAAAGGAGTGCAGATTCCAACATTTGTCGGATCATTGTTCGATCTGGATAAGGCAGCAGAGTCGCAGGGTTATTGTGATGAAGTGAAAGGCGTTTGCACTGATTCCGGCGTTGAAATCACTGAATTATCCACGCATCTCCAAGGGCAGTTGGTCGCGGTTCATCCCGCATATGACAGCCAGTTTGATGCATTTGCCCCAGAAGCGGTCCATGGCAATCCAAAAGCCCGTCAGGAATGGGCGGTTGACCAAATGAAGAAGGCCGCAAAGGCCTCGCGTAATCTGGGCCTGGATGTATCTGTATCGTTTCCTGGCTCACTGGCGTTTCCATACATATATCCGTGGCCGCAACGTCCGGCTGGTTTGATTGAAGAAGCTTTTGCGGAGCTTGCACGACGCTGGAAACCTATCCTTGATGTATATGAAGATCATGGGGTTGATGTGGCTTATGAGATTCATCCCGGTGAGGATGTATTTGATGGTGTCACCTTTGAGATGTTCCTTGAACAGTTAAAAGGGCACAAGCGATGCATGATCAATTATGATCCGTCACACTTCGTGCTGCAGCAATTGGACTATCTGGCGTTCATCGACATCTATCATGAGCGTATTTCCGCGTACCACGTTAAGGATGCTGAATTTATTCCAGATGGTCGGCAGGGCGTTTATTCAGGATATCAATCTTGGGAAAATCGAGCTGGCCGGTTCCGTTCTCTGGGTGATGGACAGGTGGATTTTGCCGGTATTTTCTCTAAATTAGCGAAGTACAACTACGATAGCTGGGCCGTCCTGGAATGGGAATGTTGCTTGAAGCATCCGGAGCAGGGTGCAGCGGAGGGCGCGCCTTTCATTACAGATCATATTATTCAGGTGACAGAAAAAGCATTTGATGATTTTGCGGGTGGTGAAACCGACGGGGAACAGATCAGAAAAATGCTGGGCCTATAGGCCTGGCACACGAGGGGCGGTTAGACCTCTGCTTGCTTTGAATATCTGGCCATGAAAGTCGCGATTGCTTCTCTTGCGACTTTTTCTTTCTCTTTCTTTGTAAACTTAGTCTGAACGCCAAAAACAGCTCGCGCAAACAAACCCGCCTTGCACAATTCGGCAAATTGATCCGCCGCCATGACAGGGTCTTCTATGCTCAGAACGTTATGGGGCTCGCAATCTTCAAAAAATTTCACGAGATGGTCTTGCAAAAGCGCAGGTCCGGTGCGGTAAAAATCGTGACCCAATTCTGGAAACCGATCTGCCTCACCAACGCAAATCCTGAAAATATTGTGAGCGAAAGGTGTGGTCAGAAAATTAACAAAGCCTTGTGCAGCTTCCAGCAGCGTGGCTTCAACACCTTCTGGGTTTTGGGGTAGGGCAAACATGTGACCGGCTTGCTTGTCGCATTCTTCTTCAATGACAGCCTTGAACATCAGCCGTTTGTCAGGGAAGTGATTATAGAGTGTTGCCTTTGAAACATTGGCCGCGTTCGAAATGTCATCAACACTCGCGCCCTCAAACCCTTCCTTAAGGAACACCTCGCGTGCGCCATTCAAAATTTGCCTACGCTTTTTCACCATGCGGGTTCCACACTCCACAGGCGTATCATCATGTTGTTTTGTTCTATTCATAAAACTAAACTGCTTAGTTCATTTCACTCTTGACAATAGGGGCTCAGAGAGTAACTTGCAACTACTGAACGGAACAGTTCAGTTATTGTGGCTACTCTCTTTTGAAGGGACGGTAATGTTATGAACGCAATGTGCCCATGCCAGATCGCAAAAAATGACTTTCTCTCAATGCTTAAGAGGCTGCGTTTGATTCAAAATCGCAAGCCTTTTTTGTTCTAGATTCGCTAATTCTGACTTTGATTCCGGTGGTGTGGCCTAATATCTACTCTAATCTGGTGACAGAGATTTATGAGGGCAAGCGCTTCACCGCACGAATCCCCAGCCGTGAAGTAGATCATTCCATATCTCCATGGACCGCAAACTGAGCAAGGTCAGCATCTTGTGGTTTAATCACCCGGAAGCTTTCCTTCACACCCATGTCTACCAACTCACGTTCGACAATCAGCAGGGTGTTGTCGTCATGGTCCTCGCACATCTGACACATATGATCTATCTCTTCAATAGCAGGCCCGCGCGCTGCTTCTAAATCGGGAGCGCCATAGCGTTGCACGAAATGCAGAGAAAGTCTGTTGATCAGGTCCTCATATTCGCGATCACTCATTGTCGTGACGGCCACAAATGTAGAGCGGCCAAAGCTCTCCAATCCGAGCCACCCGTTCGCAAATGCCTGTTTTGCTTTGCCGTTGAGTTCGGCCTCTGTCCAGTTGGAAAACTCAAACGCTCCTGAAAGCGCCCATTCATCCAATTCCGCAGTTTGCTCGAATACGTTCAAATCGGAATCGTCAAATCGGATAGTTCTGGCAAGTTTCATGCTTTGCTCTCCAAAACTTGGGTCAACGGAAAACTGTGTGTTCCAGTCCCGTTTTTGAGCAACATGCCGCCCAATTCATCTAGCCCCATGAACACCCCTGAAGCCGGCGTCTCAATCACTTCACCCAATGTGTCACACTTGTCGTGCCAGGCGCCATGTAGCGGCGCCATTCCGTCATCAACATATCGGTTGATCCAAACCAGAGTATGTCGCGACCAACTGCCAATCAGTTCTGCAGCTGTTATTTCACCACAACCTTCTTCAGCTAGCGTTGTCTGGTCTGGAGTGGAGCCTGGTTCACTATCGCGAACAGGAAGAAGAGGGACATCGAAGCCGACAACCAACCAATTTGGTTCTTCATCAGGATTGGTTGTTGACGCTGTTGCCTGTAAATGGCCGCAAAGCGCACCATTTATTTTCAGACGATTTGGCCAAACAAAATGCACGGCAACCTCCGGCGGCGCTAATGCTCCCATTGCATCACTCAGGCCAAGAGCAGCAGCAAACAGCATTGCCATGGCGCGTTCCAGAGGCTCTTCTGGCGCGAGTACCAGGGCAGCTCTTGCGGCGGTTGTATCCTCCGACCAGACAATCAATCCTGGGTCGATGCCGCGCATGGCCGAAGAAATAGCCTTGGCAAACGGATCCATGTCCGCTCGTAAGGTTTCTCCTCGAAACATGGGAGGAAAGCTTGGCCGGGTTGGGTCCGGTTGTCCAGCAATCATGTCAGAACATCCGTGGCGGTCAGATTTGAGGCCACATCCCAAAATGCCTTTGTCTGAGGGCTGTCGGGCTTGCTTGCCACAATGGGTGCGCCGCCATCACTTGCAATCCGAATGTCCAGATCAAGCGGAATTTCGCCAAGAAAGGGAACGCCCAGCTTCTCAGCTTCCGCTTTTGCGCCACCATGCCCGAAAGGATGGTGAATTTTTCCGCAGCTTGAACAGATAAAGGACGACATGTTTTCAATGATGCCCAAGATTGGCGTGTTCATTTTTTGAAACATATCGATGCCTTTTCTGGCATCAATAAGGGCAATATCCTGCGGAGTGGAAACGATCACAACTCCATCGACCTCTGCCTTTTGACAAAGTGTCATTTGTACATCGCCCGTTCCGGGGGGAAGGTCCACCAACAGCACATCCAGCCGGCCCCACTGAACCTGGGTGAGCATCTGTTGAAGCGCGCCCATCAACATAGGGCCGCGCCAGACAACGGCTTCATCTTCTCCGGTCATAAGGCCGATGGACATCAGTGTTACACCGTGATTGCGCAGAGGCAGTATCGTCTGCCCATCGGGGCTGGACGGTCTGCCGGAGACACCAAGCATGCGTGGCTGGCTGGGACCGTAGACATCAGCATCCAATAATCCAACACGCTTTCCTTGTGCTGCCAAAGCAACAGCTAGATTGGCAGAGACAGTAGACTTGCCCACACCGCCTTTGCCAGAGGCAACCGCGATGATCTTGTCAACGCCCGGAACTCTCTTGGAAGCACCTTCCAGTGGTTTGGGAGCCTTAATAGGAAAGCCAGGAGGCGCATCAGCACCTTTGGCCATTGGTGTCACAGGCTTGGCGTCGCCTTCGCCTGAATGCGCTGTCATCACGACATTTACGGCAATTATGCCTGGAACGCTTTTTGCTGCATCCTCTGCCGCTTTGCGCAGCGGTTCCATGGCGGCACCGCGACTTGGATCAACTTCAAGAATGAAGCTAGCGCGTTCGCCATTTACGCCAAGGCCCTGTACTTGGCCGGATGAAACGATATCAACCCCTTTTGCCGGGTCGACAACTGTAGCAAGCGCCGACCGAACGGCGTCAATGGTTCCGTCGCTCATTGAGAATCTGACAGTTGAATGTCGCCTTCGATAATGTGTTCAAGGTCCACGCCATCTAATGTCAGCACCATGCGAGCCTGTAATGGCCCCGCCCCCAGCTTTCCAGAATCTCTTGCCGCACGCACAGCTTCTTCAATTTCCTGCTGTGATGTCACGCCGACCTTTTTAAGAAATTTGCGCAAGGACATGTTGAATGCTTCGCTGTCCATTAGTCTCTCCCGGAGTACTTGTTTTGTTATTCGGATTTTTCGCCACATTTGAGCGCAGCAAAACTTCATGTAGGGTGTAACGAAAATGGGAGTAGAGGGAAATGCCTGTCAAGCATCTGTTTCATTGTCTTTTAGTCGGCACCCTGTTGCTCCTATCACAATCTGGTCGAAGTGCTTTGGCGCAAGAAGCAGATTTGAAACTGGTGTTGCCAGAAAACTTAATTGAGTCCGGCTTTGCAAAACACTTACTGCCACGTTTCCGATTCAAGACACGCATCCGCGTCGAACCTGTCCGTGAAGGAGAAATTGGCGATGCAAGTCTGGCCCCCAATCAGGAAAGTGGCACTGCAATCATGACGTCTCTCGATGGAACAGCCTTTCTATTTCAAACATTGACGGAAGACCCTGATAAAGCAGAAAAATCCGCCAAGCTTTTGGATTGGTTGCAAAGCGGGCCAGGCCGCGCCGCTATTGAAGGATTTCAAATAGATGGCGAGCAGGCGTACCAACCCGGGGCGGCGAAAGTGGTTCAAAAGATAGAAGTAAAGGTGGATGGCGATGCCAGTTTGGGCTCAAAACTCGCCTTGCAGCATTGTGGCAGGTGCCATGTTGTCGACAGCAGAAACCCCTTTGGCGGCATAGGATCAACCCCGTCATTTGGAGCAATGAAAAACCTTCCGAATTGGCTTGATAGATTTTCGGCTTTCTGGACCATCAATCCGCACCCCTCATTCACACAGGTTGAAGGCATTACAGAACCGTTTGATCGTTCGCGCCCGCCACCAATTGCACCACTTTTGCTGACACTAGAGGAGGTCGAAGCTATAACCGCGTTTGTTGTTGGCATGCCAAGGAAGGATCTGGGTGGGGCTGTGGAGGCGCGTTGATTCAAAGAAGTAGAATTCGCCGCTAATCGATTCAAAACTCTGGCACTTTAGAATTTTGGTTTAGATCAATTCCATCGGGCACCACCCATGCAGGGGGGTAAAGGTGTCGAGTGAAATAGCAAAGAAATTGCCTCCACCTGCTGGTTGATCGTGTTCCCTTGAGATAGGAACTCCAATAAAATGTAAATAAAGCAATGTTCCAACACCGCCATGACCAACCATCAGGATGTCGCCTGACTTGCGATGTCGTATGAAATTATTGGTCTCTTCAACAATCCGTGCTTGAGCGTCTAGAGCGCGCTCCCACCCCCTAACGCTTTGCTCTGGATGCATGAAGAATAAGTTTGCAACTTCTTCAAATTCCTCAGGCAATAGAAATCCCGTCGCGCTGCGATCATTCTCATGCGTACGTTCAGCTGCGACAACGTCTTGACCAATGCTGTCTGCTATAATTTTCGCTGTCTCAATTGCCTTCCGCTCATTGCTGCTGACGACCAGGTCAGTATTTTGAAGAGACGCAGAACCGCAGATAGCCTCCGTCCTTGCCCGGCCAATACTGGAAAGGCTCCAGTCCGGTACTGGAACATCGGCATCAACCTTCACCTGTGGATGCGACAAGTAACGAAGTAAATTGGCCATGAACCCTCACATATTCCTGCGTCACAATGTCCCATAACGCCCAAGATTCGCAAGATAGTTGCCAGCCCTAAGTCATCTATTTGGATGAGGAAATTGAATTTTTTGTGGTTAACGGTCGGAAGCGTCTAATTCCGTTCGTCGGGATCACCATTCAAATAATCATCGGTTGTACGCACTTTCGGACGTTCCCCCATTTGGAACGGAGAATTATTGCCGTGGTATTGAGCTCTTACCCGGCAATCGTCACACATCTGAATAAGCTTGGAGTTATCCGAATTGGTGTACATCCAGTGTTTGCCTTCAAGCTTTTCGACAATACGATTTATGGTGCTCTTTACACCAAAAGGCTTTCCACAATCTATGCATTCGAATGGCTCTTCCTCATGTAAAACCTGAGGAATAATTGCTTGTTTGGAAATATTGAGCTGTGGCGTCAGGGTTATAGCGTTTTCGGGGCAGGTATTTTTGCAAATTCCGCATTGTAGACAGGCGCTTTCCTGAAAGTTCACTGCAGGTCGGTCCGCGTGATCGGTCAATGCACCTACGGGGCAGAGGGAAATACAGGACAGGCAAAGGGTACAAGCGTCATTATCTATAGTCACCGCACCATATGGAGAACCTTCGGGTAAAGGCAAAGGTGCATCGGCGTTTGGCGCCAAGGCAGCAGATGCCAGCCTTGTTACGTCACGGCGGTTGCCAAGCGGCAAGACCGGCTCAATTGCTATCGGTTCAATTGGCTTGTCATGAAGAATTTCTTCTAGCGTTTCAGGCATATCCGCGTTGAGAAGTCGAACGAGATCGCCATTGTGTCCAGCCCCTTCCAATATTGAGCGCGCGATCTCAATCTGTGCCTCCGGAGTCGCGGGGTCGGCCTTCGGGCTCATCAAAACGAGTGCCTCTGCAAATCCAACACCCATTGCTGCAATTAGCTCGGCATGACCGACCCCCTCAACATTTGGCACCTCTACTGGAATCACATTAGCCGGTAATCCTCGACTGAAGCGGGCCGACAATCGGATCATTTCTGCGCCATGCGTTGCATCATGAAACAGCACCCGCGGCGCTACGCCGCCAGCATCTCTGTAGACAGAAGACAGCGTTCTTAAGCGTCTGAACAGGAAATCGACCGGCGGATCATCATAACTTGCGGCTCCAGATGGGCAGACCGCTGCGCAGGCGCCGCATCCGGCGCAGATGTCATCGCTGATTGATACAACGTCACCCGCAGGCACAATGGCACCTGTCGGGCAAACATTCAGGCATCTACTGCAGCCACTTTGTTGCGCGCGCGAATGAGCACAAATTTCAGGATCAAACCGAATGTAAAGCGGTTTTTCGAATGTCCCGACCAATTGAGAGGCATCAAAAATAGCACGTTCTACAGAAATCGGATCAGCCGGATCAGCACGCAGATAACCGTCTCGTTTTTCGGGAGCAGGGAAGAGGGAATTGCCGCCCGTAAGATCGAGAATGATGTCGCATTGAGACTTTGCTCCGTTCTTAACAGCGTCAAAACCAGGCTCACCGCGTCCGGCGCGTTTCATGGCTGCATAGCCATCAACTGTCACTTCAAACTTTCCCGCGGTCCCTGAGGCCTGCGAGATCGTGCCGATGCATAAATCATAGCTGTCGATCGGGCTTGCAAAATCGGGTGTTTCCGACAAGAGACACGTCACCGCCAGCGTATCGGACAGGCGTTCTGCTGCATTTTGCGCAACATCGTCTGCACCCAAAATCAGACATACACCTTCCGAAACAACATCCTTCGCAGGTGTTGCCGGGCGTTCCAAAGAAAGTTCTGCAAGAAGTGCAGCCTGTTTAGCGTGCGCGGACTCATCAGATGTCCACCCGGCACGGTCGCGAATATCCACCGTATGTAAAAAATCCGACGCATGTGATTCTTCAGCTAAACTTTCGAAAAATGATGCTTCCTGCTGACAGGTAATAAGAATTTCGGATCCGTTTGCGGCGCTTTCTTCAAGAGCTTCCCGCGCAATCTGCACTTGCTCGGTGCACAAAAAGCTGCAGGCCGTAACGCCTTCTGCGCCAGCAACAACTGCCAGTTTTTCTGGTTCCAACGCCATTGAACCAGCGCAATCACAAACAAGTAGCCGTTTAAAATCGGCCATATGTAAATTCCTCACCTGTGGCAGTTGCTTTCGAACTACCTGTTTTATCGTTAGAGTTCAGACACTAACTGCAACAATTTGAATCGCAATAGTTAGTTTTCGGCATTGGCCGAATGGGGCATTGCATGGGTGATTGCAACAATGCAGTCTTTGACTAAATGAATTACTCAAATCATAGTGCGAATGCCTGAAACAACAAGTAACTAATTGGAGAAGACGATGGATGAGCGCAGAATATCAATGCCGCTTGGCATTGTTATCCGTCGTCAGCCGGGGGTGACACGCTGGGCAAAATGGGTGTGGCGCGCTGTTGCTGTATTGCCGGGAGCGGCCCAGGAAAGTTGGAAAGAAATGCGCCGGGAAGGCGAGGTGATTGAATATCACGCGGCGACGGTTGAACTGGAGCTGCACCGAGCAGATGCCGAAGCTTATATGGTATCTCTGAGCATGGAGCCGCCCACGATTTTCGTGATTCTACGGCGAGATGAAGATGCCGCCTCACAGCATGAATACATTGTGCATTCCGCGACGGCGTCCGCTTATGAAGCGCAGGATTACCAGGATAGTGGTGAAGAAATCGTGGAGCCAGTGCCGATGCCTCCTGGCCTAGTGGCTTGGGTACGCTCTTTCACCGAAGTGCATTTTGAAGAAGAAGAGTTCAAAAAACGCAAGCGCAACAAACATTTTGAAGATTTAAAAGAAGATGGTGTCGGCGACGCTCGCATCCGGCAAACTGCGGATGTCTACCGCGCGCCATCTCAGCTAAAACCCAAGGCGCGTAAGGAGACACTGCATTGAGTGCGCCAGAAAAAGACTCAAAACGACCAGTTGAACAGGGTGGAGATTTTTTGTCCCGATGGTCTCGTCGAAAGGTCGAGGCGAAAGAGCAGGAAGTCATCGATCAGGCCGCTGATATCGAACAGCCTGATCTTCATGAAGCAGACGAGAAGCAACTCACAGAAGAGCAGATCGCCGAGTTGAGCGATGAGGAAATTCTAGAGGAGCTGGGCCTGCCAGACCCAGATACAATGCAAGCGGGCGACGACTTTAAAAGCTTTATGGAGAAAACGGTGCCTGCGCGCATTCGCAATCGTGCATTGCGAAAGCTTTGGCTCAGCAATCCAGCTTTAGCGAATGTTGATATGCTGGTTGACTATGGAGAAGATTTCACAGACGCAGCAACAGTCGTACCTGATATGAAAACCGCCTATGAGGTTGGTAAGGGAATCGCCAAGCGCTTTGAGGAAATGGCAGAAAAACTGAAACTGGAAGAAGAGCTTGGGGGCAATCAATCAAAGCAAGAAGAATTCCAAGAGGCGAATCACGTAGATGCGGAAAATCAAGAAAACGTACAGGATTCAAAAACAGACCTAGAGCAATCTGACCACGAGCAAGCGCCTTTGAATAGTGTTGATACGCTTGGCGAAAATACTGAGGAAAGCGTTGAACTTAGGTATCAGTCGGAAGTAAGCTCGGTAGAAGCTGAAATAGCAGAAACTGAACCTGTTTATGTTCCGAAACGAATGAGATTCACTGTTTAGTTTCAGTTGGAAAGAGTGAGGCTTGGCAAAAGTCACTCTCAACTGAACTTTGCATCACTCCGTGGAAATATCTGCATTTTGTCGCACAGACAGTGTTGGACAGTTAACAAAGCTAATGTTAGGATTGAATAACAAATAAGTAAGTCGTGCTTCGGGGAGGGGTATGACCGCAGAAAAAGTAGCTACTGTCGAAACTGTCAGCGCTGAAGATTTGCTTCGGGCGGATATGTACGATTTTTTGAGTGCATTTCTGGCAAGGCCTCCATCTGGAATTTTGCTGACACAAGCATCCAAGCTTGAGGGTGACGAAAGTGATATCGGAGCCGGAATTTCCGCTCTTGCTCGCCTGGCAGACGCTGTGGACCCGAGAGATGCGCACCGTGAATTCAACGCACTATTCATAGGTCTTGGCCGTGGCGAGTTGCTTCCCCATGGTAGTTACTACCTAACCGGTTTTCTGAATGAGAAGCCGCTGGCCCGCTTGCGCTCCGATATGGCGCGTTTGGGCATTGAACGTGAGGAAAACATTTACGAGCCCGAGGACAATATCGCATCTGTTTGCGAAATGATGTCCGGTCTCATTCGCGGCAGGTTCGGTGAGCCTGCGTCAATTTCAGAACAAAAAGAATTCTTTGAAGCGCATTTGTCTCCTTGGGCAGAGTTGTTCTTCAAGGATCTGGAAGCAGCAGAATCTTCAGTTTTGTTTGCCCCGATTGGAACGATCGGTCGGGCATTTATTGCTGTTGAGCAGGATGCATTCCGGATGGAAGGGTAAGACCTTCCAAAGGGGCCGCCCTTGGGTGGTGAAATGAAGGAGAGGAAGATGAGCGAAAGTTCAAAAACTGCAAGCCGTAGGGATTTCCTGAAGCTTGCGGGAGCTGGTGCCCCGGTTGCTGCTGTAGCGGTGGTGACCGGTGGAACAGAAGCGGAGGCTGCTGAGCCAATTGCTGGCGAAGGTCTTCGCAAGACTGACCATGTGCAGAAGTATCTGGAAACAGCACGCTTCTGATGGAAATCGTGGAACGGTCATATCTCAGGCAACGGTTGCGTGACGCCCAGAGTCTGCATGATCTTTCTGCGTTGGTTTGAGTTCATCTCAGGCTAACTGATAAACCGGGCCTTACGGCTCATTTGGAGGAAATCCTATGCTTAGGAAAAAGACGAACGGGGTTGCGCGACGCTCCCGTGAAGAGTCAGTCCTATCCCGCGTGGCATCCACATCTGTGGATAGACGCGGATTTTTGCGTGGTTCTGGTCTTGCCGTTGGTGGATTGGCTGCGCTGACCGCAACTGGCGGTACAGTACGCAAAGCGGAAGCCGCTGGTGCGACTACCGGCAATGTAAAGAATATTAAATCAGTCTGCACACACTGCTCCGTCGGTTGTACGGTTATGGCAGAAGTGGACAATGGCGTTTGGGTCGGGCAAGAGCCTGGCTGGGACAGCCCGTTCAACCTTGGCGCACACTGTGCGAAAGGTGCGGCTGTTCGTGAACATGCGCATGGCGAACGTCGCCTGAAATACCCAACCAAACTCGTAAATGGCGAGTGGGTCCGTGTCAGCTGGGATGAAGCAATTGCTGAAATCGGCGATGGCATGATGAAAATGCGGGAAGAAAGTGGGCCGGATTCAGTTTACTGGCTTGGTTCCGCGAAGCACAACAATGAGCAAGCCTACCTGTTCCGTAAATTCGCTGCCTATTGGGGCACGAATAACGTGGATCACCAGGCTCGTATTTGTCACTCAACCACGGTTGCCGGTGTTGCGAACACCTGGGGCTATGGCGCGATGACAAACAGCTACAACGACATCCACAATTCTAAAGCAATCTTTATTATAGGTGGAAACCCGGCTGAAGCGCACCCTGTTTCCTTGCTGCATGTCTTGCGTGCTAAAGAACAGAACAATGCGCCTTTGATCGTTTGCGATCCGCGTTTCACACGCACTGCTGCCCATGCTGATGAGTATGTTCGTTTCCGTCCAGGTTCCGACGTCGGGTTGGTTTGGGGTCTTTTGTGGCACATTTTTGAAAATGGCTGGGAAGACAAAGAGTTCATCCGCACCCGCGTTTGGGGCATGGACCAAATCAAAGAAGAAGTCTCCCGCTGGGATCCTGAAGAAGTTGAGCGCGTAACTGGCGTGCCAGGCTCTCAGATGCGCCGTGTGGCGCGCACATTGGTCAATAACCGCCCGGGTACCGTTATTTGGTGCATGGGTGGCACACAACATACCAATGGCAACAATAACACTCGTGCTTACTGTATTCTTCAGCTCGCGCTGGGCAATATGGGCACTTCTGGCGGCGGTACAAATATCTTCCGTGGCCACGACAACGTGCAAGGCGCAACCGATCTTGGTGTTCTATCACACACATTGCCCGGCTATTATGGTCTGTCCGGTGGTGCTTGGGCACACTGGGGCCGTGTTTGGGGTGAAGACAAAGACTGGCTTAAAGGCCAGTTTGCCAGCACCAAAGGCGCCGACGGCAAAGAAAAGTCTCTTCAGAATCTGACTGGTATTCCAGTATCCCGCTGGATTGATGGGGTTCTGGAAGATGTCGACAACATGGATCAGGACACCAACGTTCGCGCCATGGTGCTTTGGGGGCACGCTCCAAACTCTCAGACCCGTATGGTCGAAATGAAAACGGCGATGGAAAAACTCGACATGCTTGTCGTAGTGGATCCTTATCCGACAGTTTCCGCCATCCTTTCAGATCGCAAGGATGGCGTTTATCTGCTGCCAGCTTGTACTCAGTTTGAGACACGTGGTTCTGTAACAGCGTCGAACCGGTCAATCCAGTGGCGCGACAAGGTGGTTGATCCGCTTTACGAAAGCCTTCCTGATCATACAATCATTGCGAAGTTTGCTAAAAAATTCGGCTGGGCCGATCGCTTCTTCCGCAATATTGGGATGGACGGTGACGAGCCGAATGTTGAAGACGTAACTCGCGAATTCAACAACGGTATGTGGACCATTGGTTACACAGGCCAATCTCCAGAGCGTCTGAAGCTCCATATGGAAAATCAGCACACGTTTGATCGCACAACGCTCCAGGCGATTGGCGGCCCTGCGGATGGTGACTACTATGGTATGCCTTGGCCATGTTGGGGTACTGCCGAAATGGGCCACCCTGGCACGCCAAATCTGTATGATATGTCCAAACGTGTCAGTGAAGGTGGTTTGACATTCCGTGCGCGCTTCGGTGTAGAACGTGATGGAGATAATCTTCTTGCAGAAGGTGTCTATTCGCTCGATTCAGAAATTCAGGATGGTTATCCTGAGTTTACCATGGCTATGCTTAAAGAGCTTGGCTGGGATGGTGACCTGACGGACGAAGAACGTGCTTCAATAGAAGCCGTTGCTGGTGATAAGACAAATTGGAAAACCGATCTTTCTGGTGGTATCCAACGTGTCGCTATCAAGCACGAATGTGCGCCATTTGGTAACGCCAAAGCCCGTGCGGTTGTATGGACATTCCCGGATCCGGTGCCTGTGCATCGCGAGCCGCTCTATACAAACCGTCGCGATCTGGTTGAGGACTACCCAACCTACGAAGACCGCAAGTTCTATCGTCTGCCGACACTATATGCGTCGATCCAGAAGAAGGACTTCTCAAAAGACTACCCAATGATCCTGACGTCCGGCCGCTTGGTCGAATATGAGGGCGGTGGTGATGAGAGCCGGTCAAACCCATGGCTTGCAGAATTACAGCAGGACATGTTTGTCGAAATCAATCCACGTGATGCCAACAATCTGGGTATCCGGGATGGCGAACAGGTTTGGGTTGAAGGTCCGGAAGGCGGCAAAGTGAAGGTTATGGCCATGATTACAGAGCGTGTGGGCTCTGGCGTCGCGTTCATGCCATTCCACTTTGGTGGCCACTTCCAGGGTGAGGACCGCAGGTCCAAATATCCAAAGGGTGCCGACCCTTATGTGCTCGGCGAATCCACAAACACAGCTCAGACTTACGGCTATGACTCTGTGACTCAAATGCAAGAGTCCAAAGCCACGCTTTGTAAGATCTGGTCGGCATAGAGGAGGATATATTATGGCACTCGGAGGACAGGCTAGAGCCAAGTTCTTATGCGACGCAGAACGCTGCATTGAATGCAATGCTTGTGTGACCGCATGTAAAAACGAGCACGAGGTGCCTTGGGGCATCAACCGCCGTCGCGTGGTTACCATCAATGATGGTAGCCCGGGAGAGCGGTCCATATCTGTGGCTTGCATGCATTGTTCAGATGCGCCTTGTATGGCGGTTTGTCCGGTGGATTGCTTCTATCAGACAGATGATGGTGTGGTGCTTCACTCCAAGGATCTCTGCATCGGTTGTGGTTATTGTTTCTATGCGTGCCCGTTTGGCGCGCCGCAATTCCCGCAGGCTGGTAACTTCGGTTCCCGTGGCAAAATGGACAAGTGTACATTCTGCGCCGGTGGGCCCGAAGAAACCAACTCAACCGTAGAGTTCCAGAAGTACGGACGCAACCGTATTGCAGAAGGCAAGTTGCCAATCTGTGCGGAAATGTGTTCTACAAAAGCGTTGCTGGCTGGAGATGGCGATGACGTATCAGCGATTTATCGCGAACGCGTTGTGGCCCGCGGTTTTGGCTCAGGCGCTTGGGGTTGGGGAACCGCATATGGCCAAAAAGGTAACTAAGGGCATTAATTGCCCGGTGTTCAATCGGCCGATCTGAGGCAGCGGCAACGCTAGAAGGCAGGACGCCAAGTACGGACTGTTTTCGACCGGGCGCGACATTTGGGGATGTTGCGTCCGGCATTTTTCTACCTTTAAAGAATTTGAACGTGCTTGTTGAGAAGGACAAGGATGCCATGCTTGCGTCTGGTTGTAGGTCTGAATTTAATAAACCCTCTGGCAACACAGCGCAGCTGAGTGCTTTGATATTGCCGTTTATGTTGAGCGCACTTCTATTTATGTGCGCGGCATGCATGGTTACAAATGCATCAGCACAGGACGCTGCTTCGGAAACATCCGCACAAGCACAAGCCAGCCCTGATGATGCCCGCTCGTCGACTGGTGGCGCGCAGACGCTGGAAGACATTTTGCGTCGACAGCGCGGAGAGCCCGTCGATGATGAGTTTCGCAGATCGCAAACAGGTGCCGATGCAAACGCTGACGCAATCAGATCGCAACTGGGAACACGCGGAGCTGCTTCAGATGCGGATATTTATCGTCAACTCAGATTCGGTACTGGCAATGTACATGTATCGACCGGCAAGCAGGTCGACGCGATTTTAATTCAGGACGGAGGAATGCGCTGGCTGGAATGGCGCGAAGGACCACTTGCGAAATATGGCTCCTATGCCCTGGGTGGCATGATTGTTTTACTGGCGATATTCTACCTCTTGCGCGGGCGGATTAAAGTGGAGCACGGGCTTTCTGGCGTTTTGATACAAAGGTTCTCCGCCATTGAAAGATTTGGACATTGGTTGCTGGCCATTTCATTCATTCTACTGGCGCTCACAGGTCTTTGGACCTTGTTTGGCCGTCTGTACCTGATTGATATTGTTGGGAAAGAGACGTTTTCATCAATAACGCTGGCTGGGAAATGGGTGCACAACAATGTTGCGTGGGCATTTATGGCGGGGCTTACCATTGTGTTCGTGCAATGGGTCTTTCAGAATATCCCAAACCGACATGATATTGTCTGGTTGTTGAAAGGCGGTGGAATTTTCGTTAAGGGCGTCCATCCGCCGTCCAAAAAATTCAACGCTGGCCAGAAGATCATATTCTGGTCTGTCATCATACTTGGTGTATCCCTTTCTGCATCCGGTCTATCTCTTTTGTTTCCGTTTGAATTCCCAATGTTCGCAAAGACATTTGCTGTCATAAACGAGTGGGCACCTATGGTTGGTCAGCAAACCAGCCTGCCAACAGAGCTTCAGCCCCATCAGGAAATGCAATACGCGCAGCTTTGGCATTCCATTGTGGCGTTTGCGATGATTGTCATTATTCTGGCTCATATTTACATCGGTTCCATCGGCATGCAGGGCGCATTTGCCGCCATGGGTTCAGGTAAAGTGGACAAGAATTGGGCAAAGGAACACCACGATCTTTGGGTTAAAAAAGTTGAAGCCGAGGAGCAGAAGAAAGCCTCACAATCAACCGCACCCGCCGAATAGCGATGACAATACTTGCTCCTGGAGTGAGATTGTTTTTTGTTGCCGCATCATTGCTGCTCGCAATGGTTTCAACTGGCAAGGCAGATGATGGCTTCAGCATCTTGGAAGGGCATGGCGGACCCGTTATGGGACTCGCAACTGACAGAGATGGCGAAGACCGATTAAGTGCAAGCTTCGATTATTCTGTGGGGCTTTGGCGCGCAAAAGCCTCACAGCCAGTTTGGTTAGAGGGACATCAGGCAGCGGCCAATTCCGTCGCATTTATTGACGCCGGAAAAGCTGTCTCTGGCGGCGATGACTATGCGCTGATCATTTGGGATCTGAATGCAGGAAAAGCACTTCAAAGGCTTGAAGGCCATGAAGGAAAAGTACTTTCTGTAAAAGTGTCACCCGATAAAAACTGGATAGCATCAGCCGGATGGGATCGCCGTGCCGGGTTATGGGAGGCCAATTCCGGCAGGCTGGTTCACTGGCTCACAGGGCACAGGAGTAGTGTCAATGATGTCGAATTCAGCGCAGACAGCAAAACACTCTATACAGCCTCTCATGATGGAACAGTGCGCAGCTGGCACCTAGACACTGGCATGCAACAACGTGTGGAAGTCAAACATGGGTTTGGTGTCAACAGATTGCTGCTGGATGACAAAAAGGGCTGGCTCGCTTATGGCGCTCTGGATGGCGGAACCAGAGTGATCGACCTGGATACCGGTAAGGAAATCGCTGATATCACGCTGGATCGCCGCCCAATTCTGTCGCTTGCACTCAATCAGGATTCATCCAGATTGGCTGTAGGGGATGGTGACGGCTACATCATGGTGCTGGATACAATTGACTGGTCTGTCGCCAGAGACTTTAAAGCGGTCAAAGCAGGTCCTGTTTGGGCGCTTTCCTATACCGCAGACGGTCGACTTTTGTCGGGTGGTTTGGATAACGCCATTTTGGTTTGGCCCAGCGATGAACGAGTTGAGGCACAAGGGCCTGATGAACAACCATTTCATCGTCCACCAGCCGAAATGGAAAACGGAGAGCGGCAATTCGTGCGCAAATGCTCTATTTGCCACAGCCTTGGAATTGAGGTTGGCCGGGAAGCGGGACCGCCACTGGGCGGTGTTTTCGGTCGCGTGGTCGGAACGGTAAAAGGGTACAAATATTCCCCAGCTCTGATCGGCAAATCGCTTGTTTGGAATGAAGATACTATCGATGCGTTGTTTCGCATCGGGCCTGATGAGTTGACACCTGGATCAAAAATGCCGATCCAGCGGATAACAGGTGCGCAAGATAGGTCTGATCTGGTACAGTATTTAAAACGCGCAACGAATGTTGCTGATGAACTCGACAAGAAGGAATAAAAGTGATGCGTGCATTTTTGTGTGCAGTTGTGGCAACCGTTGGTATTGCATTCTTGTTCGACTACGGTCTTGATCGCCTATCATATTCCAGCGCAGAGCAGGCTACCGGATCTTCCGTTCGTCTGGATAACTAAAAATATGAGCGCGTAAATCGCGAACTGCCTCGATTTTCGAGCAACGGAACATGAAAACCCAACAGTTTTTGACAACCAAAGAGCTTGCAGATTTGTTGCGCGTTAAAGAGCGCAAAATCTACGAGTTGGCTGGAGCTGGCGAAATCCCTTGCAGACGCGTCACCGGAAAATTGCTGTTTCCCAGCGATGAGATTGATGCTTGGCTCGGTGGATCGGCACTCGTGTCGGCGAATCCAGCGAAAGAATTGCCACATGTAATCGCTGGCAGCCATGACCCTCTATTGGATTGGGCCATTCGTGAGAGCCGTTGTGGCATTGCAACTTTCTTTGATGGAAGCATAAATGGCCTCGACGAGTTGCAGCACGGGCATGCAATGGCTGCCGGTATCCATTTGGTTGAAAACAACGGTCAAGACTGGAACCATTCATTTGTGAAGGAGCGTTTTGCGGACGCACCGCTGGTACTGATGGAATGGGCAAAGCGACAACAGGGGATGATAATTTCTCCGAAATTGCAAAACATCACATCTTTGGGTGATTTAAAGGGTAAGCGGATTGCGCAACGACAGCCAACTGCTGGCGCACACATCCTGTTCAATCATATGATTGCTGCTAACGGTTATTCTGCGACAGACTTTGATATTTCGTCTGAACTTTCAAGAACCGAAACTGAAGCAGCTGTTGCGGTTGCTTCAGACGCCGCAGATGCCGCACCTGGCCTGGCAGCAATGGCAAAACAATTCAAACTTCAATTTATGCCATCTATTTTGGAGCGATACGATCTGATTATTGATCGCCACGCCTGGTTTGAACCTCCGATGCAAAACCTTTTGACCTTTTGTAGGTCGGAAAAATTCCGCAAAAAGACGACAGAGTTAGGTGGCTACGAATTATCCGATCACGGAAAAATTCACTGGAACGGCGCCTAAGAACTTGGTTTAGCATTCGGAAAAAACAGCTGTTGTCCGTTTCTCTCATAGCTGCCAATTACATTCTGGCCGGCTTCTGAAAGAATCCAATCAATGAATATCTGACCGAAATCCGCTTTTACATTCGGGCATTTTTCAGGACTGACCGCAACGATTCCGTACTGATTGAACATAGCTGGATCGCCTTCAACAAGAACTGAGTGTGATGCTTTGTTGCCAAATGCAATCCAGGTGGCGCGATCTGTGATGACATAGGCATCCATTCCGACCCCGACATTCAACGTTGCGCCCATTCCGGAGCCGGTTTCGCGATACCAGCTTCCACTGGCGCTGCGCACGTCAATCTCTGCTTGGTTCCACAAGGTCAGTTCCTTTTTGTGGGTACCACTGTCATCCCCACGTGACGCAAATATAGCTTTGCTGTCCGCGATCTTTTTGAGTGCGTCGGTGACTTTGCTCATCCCAGAAACATGCGCAGGATCACTTTTGGGACCCACAATGACGAAATCATTATACATCACATCTGAGCGAGAAAGGCCGTGTCCATCTGAGACAAATGCCTCCTCAGCGCCTTTGGCATGCACCAGCAAAACATCGCCGTCACAATTCGCGGCATTCTTTATCGCCTGGCCCGTGCCAACGGCCACCACGCGTACCTCAATACCCGCTGTTTTGGTGAATTCTGGAAGCAAAGCATCATACAGACCCGAATTTTGGGTCGATGTTGTTGATTGGACAACTATAAAATTGTCTGCCCCGGCAGGTAAAGCCAAGCACATCTGGGATGCCACAAGAGCTCCGGCAATAGACCACTTTGCAAATCTCATTTGTCTCCCCGTTTCAGTTAAATCAGAAGCCTGCCGGCCAAATATGCAGAGGCTTCGATAGATTTGGGATTGTCAAAAAATTTGGCGGCTTCAGTGTGTTCGCATGCGCTGCCATTGCTTATGAATACCACGTCACTGGCCAGCCGCTTTGCTTGCCCTGGATCGTGAGTTACCAGCACGACTTTGGTGCCGTTTTGTGCTGCTTGCTCAATGAGTTTTTCGATAGATGCAGTGGCCTGCGGGTCCAGACTGGCAGTGGGTTCGTCCAACAGCAAAAGTTTTGGCTTCGCTGCTAGTGCCCGGACCATGGCAAGTCGTTGCTGTTCCCCGCCAGACAAACGTCGTGCGGAGCGCGCCGACAAATGTGCCAAGTCTGACAGCTCAAGCAATTTGGAGGTCTCAATTGAACGTTCGCTTTTCGGAACCCCATAAAGCTTAAGTGCATGATGCAGGTTTGCTTCCACAGAGCGCCGCAAAAGCACGGGCTTTTGAAACACAAATGCGATTTCCTTTGAAGAAATACCACACTCTTTCACATGTCCCTGGCTTGGAATAAGCAACCTGGCGAGCAAACGAAGCGTTAGTGTCTTTCCTGCTCCGTTTGGGCCCATAAGAGCTGTAATTCCACCGTTTCGGAGGCAGAAAGATAATCCGTCAAGAAGTGTCTGAGAACCGGCTTTATAGATGATGTTGTCGACTTGGGCGCACACCTTGAAGGCTTGCTCTACCGCCCACTCTTCCAGTGAAATCACTGTTGCATCAGGCATAGGCTGCGCGCTCCATGCTGGATTTTACAGACATCAAAGTTCCGTTAATGGCGATAGATAGAAGTACAAGTACAATGCCAAGGCCGAGAGCCAGTGCCAGCTCTCCTTTGGAGGTTTCCAATGCAATCGCGGTCGTCATAACACGCGTCACGTGGTTGATGTTGCCGCCCACAATCATGACGGCACCAACCTCTGCCAATGCGCGTCCCATGCCGGCCAGAGCGGTTGTGCTCAAGGAATAGCGCGCATCCCATAAAAGCGTCGAGAGCGTATTAACACGGCCGGCATTCATTGAGCGCAGAAGCTCATCATATTCTAAATGAAGATCTTCGATGATCTGGCGAGAAAGGGCTATGATAATCGGCACTACCAAAATGGTCTGAGCAATTATCATTGCGCTTGGTGTATAAAGTAATCCCAAAACACCAAGCGGGCCAGAGCTGGAAAGCAGCAGGTAAACCACCAGACCAACAACCACTGGTGGCAGGCCCATTAGAGAATTCACCAGTATCAACAAAGCATCCCGGCCAGGAAAACGTCCGATAGCGAGTGCCGCTCCAATTGGAAAACCAACTACACAAGAGATGAAGACCGCACTTAACGTGACGTATAGAGACAACCCGACAATTTCGACGAGCCCAGCGTCAAGTCCGACAATCAGACGGAAAGCTTCCGTAAATGCTGAGGATAAATCGCTCATGATCCTGATCTGCGTAATTGTGTATTATTATGCATTTCTTGTCGAAATTTGCATTTTTTAAGCATGAATTGCAAATCAAATTGTCAGAACCGGTTTGGCAACCTTGTATTTCATGATAGGCAGCGCGGAATTGGCAAGGCAGGAGACAGGCGTGACAGCAATGAAATTCGTATCCATCGGTGAATGCATGGTGGAGTTTGCACAAAGCAACACGAAGGGCATGTGGGTTCGAAATTTCGCTGGCGATACCTTCAACACAGCCTGGTACTTCAAAAAACTCGCTAAACCTGATTGGCAGACCGCCTATTTCACTTGTGTTGGTGATGACAAGGTTTCGGACGAATTGCTTGGTTTCATCGCTGGAGCAGGTGTTGAGATCGATCAGATTGCGCAGTTGCCGGGTAAGTCTCCTGGTCTCTATTCTATTGAACTGGATGGCGCGGAACGCAGCTTTTCATATTGGAGAGATAGCTCCGCAGCACGTGAGCTTGCAGGTAACCCTGACTTGCTCGCAAAAGTTCTTGCAGATGCGCAAGAGGTGTATTTTTCAGGCATCACGATCGCAATTCTGAACAATGATCACAAACGCAATTTTATTGATGCACTTTCTGCTGCGCGCAAATCCGGCACCAGTGTTTCCTTTGATCCCAATATTCGCCCAAGGCTTTGGAGTGGGCCGGAGAGTATTTGCCATTGGACACACGAGGCGGCAAAAGTAAGCAGCAGGGTCTTCCCGACTCATGATGATGAAGCGGACTTGTTTTCCGACAAGGATTTGCATGCAACCGCAGACCGGTATCAAAATCTTGGAGCTGAGGAAATTGTTGTCAAAAACGGTCCGGCCCCTTGTCTGGCGGTATCTGGTAATGAGCAAATTGAAGTATCAGCAACCAAGGTAGCACACCCAGTTGATACAACCGGGGCAGGGGATTCCTTTAATGCTGGTTATCTGGCTGCGCGTTGCTCGGGCGAGACAATGGCAAATGCCTGCCGATTTGCGCACAACTTGTCGGCATCTGTTATCACCCATCACGGTGCGCTCATTCCCGAAAGTGCTGTCGTCGCTTTAAAGACAGGTTAGATTATTTCGCAAAAGTTGCATTCCAGTTCGAACGTTCGTCCGGGCTATTATTCTGCATCCAGTTGAAATGCGTTTGTTAGGTGGTTAAATACCTAGTTCGGTGAAGTAGTAGGCCTAGTTTTGAGAAATGCCGGAACACATTTCATGTCCGTGTTTTGGAACTGTCATAGAATCATTGTAGTCAATTAGTCCTCCGATAACATAGAGAGCAAAATGCCGAACAACGGCACGCAAACCCAAATGGCCGCTTTGCCTGTAACCTCGACAGGAAAAGGCGACCTCCGTATTCTGATGATCACATCTCGTGACACGGGACGATGGGTGTTGCCTAAAGGTTGGCCGATGAAAGGTAAAAACCTACGCGAGGCTGCGGAACAGGAAGCTCTCGAAGAGGCCGGCGTACTTGGAAAGCTTTCAAAGAAACCCATTGGGGTGTATCATTATCTCAAGCGAATTGAAGGTGGTGATGATATTCCATGCGAAGTCGTTCTCTATCCGATGAAAGTCACAAAATTACTGCGTAATTGGCGTGAACGTGATGAGCGGAAGAGAAAATGGTTTTCTCCGAAAGGTGCCGCAAAGCGGGTTTTGGAGCCGGATTTAAGCAGTCTTTTGCTCGAAATAAAAGATGACCCAAGCGTCGTCGGATTTTGATAAATCAAAGTTTGGTCTCTTCCAAAACCGAGAATGCAAGGAATAAAGTTCAACGTGTCACTCAGTCTCTCTCATCAAATCGCGATAGTCGGCGTTGGCAAGATTGCCGTTGATCAACATATTCCATCCATCAGCGAAAATCCGGAATTTGAGTTGGCGGCGACTGTCAGTCGAAACGGAAAAGTGGACGGGGTCGAGGCATTTACAGATTTGACGAAGATGCTAGAGCAACGCCCTGATGTCACAGCTGTTTCATTGTGTATGCCGCCGCAGTTTCGTTATGAATATGCTGTTGAAGCAATGCGCGCTGGCAGACATGTTCTTCTGGAGAAGCCACCCGGTGCAACAATCAGCGAAGTGGATAATCTGCAGAAAATTGCGGACGAAGTTGGAGTGTCACTGTTTGCGACATGGCATTCACGGTTCGCTTACGCAGTAGAAGAAGCGCGAAAGGCTCTGGCAGCAACAAAGCTTAAAAGCATTTCGGTTGTCTGGAAAGAGGACGTTCGAAAGTGGCATCCGGGACAGGCTTGGATTTGGGAAGCTGGCGGCCTGGGTGTGTTTGATCCCGGCATCAATGCGCTTTCAATTTTGACGGAAATTATGCCGCACCCACTGCACCTAAGCAACGCCAGCCTAGAGTTTCCGGCAAATCGTGACACGCCCATTGCAGCCCATCTTAATTTTCGTGACCATCTAAATAGTGACATATCAGCGGTGTTTGACTGGCGACAGGAAGGACCTCAATCCTGGAATATCATCGCAGAAACCGATGCTGGATCATACAAACTCATTGAGGGTGGAAGTAAGTTACTTCTCGCCGATGAAGTGATCAGCTCGGGCCCCGAGAAAGAATACCCCAACATCTACAAACGTTTCGCCGAGTTGTTGAGACAGGGCACATCAGATGTCGATGTTTCGCCCTTAAAACACGTGGCCGACGCATTTATGCTGGGCAAGCGGGTTGAGGTTGATCCGTTCCACGACTAAGTTCGACATCTCTTTCACGCTAAGCGAGAGCTTTCCGTCGACCATCAGAATTTTGCTAAACCAATCGAGAAGAATATGCCCGCAAACGATTCAAACTCTGCAGAAATCGGCCTTATCGGCTTAGGAACAATGGGAGCCAGCTTGGCACTAAATATTGCTGAGAAAGGGTTTCAAATTGCGGTTTTCAATCGAACGGTCGAGAAAACAGAGGCGTTTTACGCCGCAGCGGGTGATTTGAAAGACAAGCTTGTACCAAGCAATACGCTTGAGGAATTCGTAGCCTCTCTTAGTGTGCCGCGGGCGATTATTCTAATGGTGCCTGCAGGTGATGCGATTGATCAGCAGATTTCTGCATTGCGACCACTTTTGGGGCCGGACGATCTCATCATTGATGCAGGTAATGCGAACTTCAACAATACAAACAGGCGTGCTGCGGAAGCCAAAGAGGCTGGCGTACCCTTTATGGGTATCGGTGTGTCTGGTGGTGAAGAGGGCGCTCGCCATGGGCCATCCATTATGGGTGGTGGAGAGCGTGCATCATGGGATCGGGTCGCTCCAATTCTGGAAGCCATTTCTGCCAAATATGAAGGTACGCCATGTGCCACATGGATGGGTGAGGGCGGTGCCGGTCACTTTGTAAAAGCTGTTCACAACGGCATTGAGTACGCCGATATGCAGATGATTGCAGAAGTATACGGCATTATGCGTGATGGATTTGACATGCCATCTGAAAAAATTGGCGATGTTTTTTCTGGGTGGAATGAAGGCATTTTGAAATCATATCTCATTGAGATATCTGCCGAAGTTGCCAAGTCAAATGACAGAAAATCTGGAAAACCAATTCTGGATGTTATTCTGGACAAAGCTGGTCAGAAAGGTACTGGTCGTTGGACCGTCATTGAAGCGCAGCATGTCGGCGCGCCGATTACCACGATTGAAGCAGCTGTTGCTGCTAGAAACCTCTCTTCCAGACTTGAAGAGAGGAAGGCCGGGGAAGCGATATTTGGCTCAGCGCCCCAGAAAATGGATACACAGGCATTGTCCACAGAGTCGTTGGAAGCTGCCCTGATAGCTGGCAAGATTGTCTGCTACGCGCAAGGGTTTGAGCTTCTCCGCTCCGCATCTGAAACATTTGGCTGGTCACTACCCTTGCCGGATATTGCAAGGGTCTGGCGCGAAGGCTGCATCATCCGGTCCACAATGTTGAACGATATGGCTGATGCGTTGACGGGTAATGCCGAAACGAATCTGATGTTCGCGCCTTACTTTTCAAAGCAACTCCAGGAAGCCGAAGGCAGCTTGCGCCGTGTGGTAGCTGCTGCAGCGTTAAATGGGCTTCCTCTGCCTGCTTTGAGCAACGCTTTGTCGTATTTTGATATTATGCGAACAGGCCGTTCCACCGCGAATATGATACAAGGGCAACGCGACTTTTTCGGAGCACACTCGTTTGAACGAATGGACGCGGAAGGCAGCCATCACGGCCCTTGGAAGTCTTAAGCCTTCTGCAGGGAACAATCGGGTTCACATTCAAAGTTTTGCTTTGATTATGTAATGTTATTACATGTATGATGAGCGGAAATCATGTAACAACCCGATTTTGAAAGTGGTTCCAGTTGCCCTTTGCCGAAAAAAAACTTGTTACGCTTACCAACGCTGGTATTTTTAGAGATGGACGGTGGCTTGTGCGTGGCATTGAGCTGGAAGTTGGTCGATCAGAAATTGTAACGTTGATTGGACCAAATGGCTCCGGAAAGTCCACGACGGCCAAAATGGCTCTCGGCATCGTCAAACCGGATGAGGGGGTAGCATCCAGAGACAAAGCCTTACGTGTAGGCTATGTGCCGCAGAAAATTGCAGTTGATTGGACGCTGCCTTTAACTGTCCGCCGCATGATGACCCTTACCTGCAAATTGTCACGGCAAGAAATTGACGCAGCCTTGGAGAGCACCGGAGCGGACCAGTTAATCGAAAAAGAAGTTGGTCACTTGTCTGGCGGCGAATTCCAGCGTGTTATGTTGGCACGCGCAATTGCCCGACGTCCAGATTTGCTGGTTCTTGATGAACCAGCCCAAGGTGTCGACTTTTCCGGTGAGCTCGCGCTTTACGAACTTATCTCGCAAATCCGAGATGAGTTAGGGTGTGGCGTTCTTTTGATTTCCCATGACCTGCACGTAGTGATGGCAGCAACTGATCAGGTGATTTGCCTGAACGGTCATGTTTGTTGCAAAGGTACGCCCAGTAATGTAGCGGAAAGCGCTGAATACAAAAAGCTTTTCGGTGTGCGCGGAGCTGATTCATTGGCGGTTTATCGGCACAATCATGATCACACGCATTTGCCCGACGGGCGCGTTCAGCAAGCCGATGGTCAAATCACAGAGCATTGCCACCCGGAGCAGGTTGCGGTCGCTGATGCGGCAAAGGTGCCGCCGCGCGATAGTGATGTAAAGTCAGACCAGCATGCTTGATGATTTTTTTATTCGCGCAGTTATCGCAGGAATCGGTGTAGCTTTGGTGGCGGGTCCATTGGGTTGCTTTATTGTTTGGCGTCGCTTGTCTTACTTTGGAGATACATTGGCGCACGCAGCATTATTGGGCGTCGCGCTCGCGTTGTTGTTCGAAATAAATCTGACAATTGCTGTTTTCCTAGTCTCATCGGGAGTTGCGGTATCGCTATTGTTTTTGCAAAAAAAGGCTACTCTGTCTTCGGACGCACTTTTGGGTCTTCTATCTCATTCCGCACTTGCATTAGGGCTGGTTGTTTTGGCCTTCCTGACGTCCGTTCGACTTGATTTGATGGGCCTTTTGTTTGGCGATGTTCTGTCGGTCTCGCGAGATGATATATTTGTGATTTACAGCGGTGGCGCGATGGTTTTGACCGTTTTAGCATTCATTTGGCGACCGCTTTTTGCAGCGACAGTTAATCGCGAGCTGGCCGAGGCCGAAGGGGTTCATCCCGACAGGGTGAATGTTGTGTTTATGTTGCTGATGGCGGTGGTAATTGCCATTGCCATGAAAATCGTCGGCGTGTTGTTAATCACAGCGTTGCTGATTATTCCATCGGCTACTGCGCGCCGATTATCATCGGGACCCGAGCAGATGGCGCTTTTTAGCGCGCTACTTGGCGCATCCGCAGTTGCAATGGGCCTGAATGGCTCGCTGCGATGGGACACACCATCCGGTCCATCCATCGTTGTTGCCTGCGTTGGGCTTTTCATTTTAAGTCTTATATCAACCACGTGGATCGCAAAGTTTAAAAGGGCCACTTCAAAGCTCAGACAAGATAAAAAACATGGCTAAAGCGACTAAAAATCTGACAAAGAACCAAGCAATGGTGCTGGATACGCTCTGTGCAGAACATGCTCCTTTAAGCGCATATTCAATACTTGATGAACTGCGAGACCAGGGGCTTAAGGCGCCATTGCAGGTTTATCGGGCCCTAGAAAAGTTGGTCGAATTCGGCATGGTGCATAAGCTGGAATCACTCAATGCCTTCATTGCGTGTTCTCATCCCAAATGCAAATCGCATGATACGGTGGCATTTGCCATTTGTGATACATGTAACAGCGTTTCAGAAGTGGCGAACACTGAACTGTCCAAGCGCTTGTATTCCATTGCAAAAGAGGATGGATTTGCGTTGAAACAAGCCGTTGTTGAATTAAGAGGCTCTTGCCAAGAGTGTCTGGAACAAGCATCAAACTCCTGAAGCAAATCGCACATTTTTACTTCTGAAGAAGTATTTAAGGGTAATACCATGAAAATTCTTATCATCGGCGGCGCCGGTATGGTTGGCCAAAAGCTGGCGGCACTTTTGATAAACGCCGGTCTTTCGGATCAGTCCATCAGAGAAGTGATTCTTTATGATGTGGTTCCAGCTCAAAAGCCCGATGCGCCATTTCCGATCACTTTGATGCAGGGAAGTATCGATAGTTCTGTCGAGGCAAGCAAACTAGCCGATCTGGCCCCGGATATCATCTTTCATCTGGCTGCGATTGTTTCCGGCGAAGCTGAGAAGAATTTCACAAAAGGTTGGGATATAAATGCAAGGGGTTCCTGGTGGCTGCTAGAAGCTCTTCGCGCTAAGCATGAGGCGAGTAGAGGCGACTACGTGCCTCGCGTAATATTTACATCGTCAATTGCTGTGTTTGGTGGTCCGTTCCCCGACAAGATTGATGATGATTTTTTGTCGGCTCCGCTTACGTCCTATGGGGCGCAAAAGGCAATGACGGAGTTGCTGGTAAGCGATTATAGCAGGAAGGGATTTATTGATGGCATGTCGATACGCCTGCCTACTATCTGCGTCAGACCCGGTAAGCCAAATCTTGCCGCCTCTTCGTTCTTCTCCGGCATTATCCGCGAGCCGCTAAATGGACTGGAAGCCATATTGCCTGTTCCAAGCGATGTGCGGCATTGGCACGCATCACCTAAGTCCGCCGCCGGATTTTTGGCCCACGCGGCAGAACTTGATTTACAAAGACTTGGGGGCCGGCGAGCGCTAAATATGCCTGGTGTCTCCTGCACAGTTGAAGAGCAGATTGAGGCGCTTAAAGACGTTGCAGGGGCTGATATTGCAAAACACATTCGGTCAGTGCCAGATGAAGCGATCATGAGCATTGTCGAAAACTGGCCACGAAATTTTGCGCCGGAAAAAGCCTTGTCGCTTGGATTTACTGCTGAGCACGATTTCAAAGATATAATTGAAGTCTATATGGCTGAAGATATGCCAAAGCAAAATAGCTAGCCCTATCCAGCCTGCAAAAAGCTTCGGTCCAACCAGTGCTAGTCTAAATTGGCTAAGAGATGATTTGATATTGCCTTGCTACAGGCAGCAACATCTCTTGCTGCTGCGGCTTCCACTATGGCCTGGTGCTCAGAATTGTTGTTGTCTCTGAAGCCATAGTGTTGTTTCAAATTCAGCAGATGTTGCCGGAAACTATCGTAAATTCTCTTGTGTTGTCGTCGCATCAACTTTGAACCGCAGGCAGAGATTAGAGTGGCGTGAAAGTCCCATTCCGCCATACTCCAACTGTTCACAAAACTGTCGGTTGCTGAATTGATCTGCATCTTCTGCTCAATATGAGCGAGCTTGTGATGAGCGGCTGCAAGCTTGGCTTCCCACTCAATATCACCTTGCTCAATGGATAGTTTTGCGCCTTCAGTTTCAAGCAGCACGCGCATGTGGATGAGTTCGACAAGTGATTCTTCAGTACATGTGACAACTCGGAACCCACGTTGTTCTTCGAAATCCAGGAATCCGTCACTGGCAAGCCGGAACAACACTTCACGCATAGTGCTGGCCGCACAGCTGTAGTTGCTGCGCAGTTGCTCAGGTTTCATCTTTGTTGTTGCCTTGAACTTGGCTTCAATCAATTTTTTTCTGATATCGGTATAGATTTCAGCTGAACCTATAGCGTCTTCTTTTTTTGACAATTTGGACTCCCTGACAGAAAACCTAGGGAAAAATTTCGTGGAAATCAATGATCTACGAGATTTTACATTTATTCCAACAAACATCTTGTGACCGGGTGAATCGATTGTTATCGTTCGACAGCCTGAGGAGGTCAGGCAGAGGAATAAACCGTCAACCACAGAGTTGATATGTTCCGTTTTTTGCGTGGAGGAATACGTATGACAATTTTAAAAACTGCACTGACAGCTGCGGCTGCTGTTGGCTTGATGACAAGCGTTGCTGTGGCTGCTTCCCACTCGGAAGTGACAAAACTGAGAATTCAAACACACTACGCTCCTGAGACCGTGTCCGGAAAACTTGCTGCGCAGTATGTTGACGATATCACGACCATGTCTGGCGGCGGCATTGAAGTTGAAATGTTCTACTCTTCATCTGTTGTGAAATCAGTTGAGACTTTTGACGCTGCGGCGACAGGTATTCTTGACTGCGACATGACCGGTGGCGGTTACCAAACTGGTAAAAATGCTGCATTTCAGTTTGTTGGTGACATCATGGGTGGGTATGAAACCCCTTATCAACAGTTGAGCTGGTTGTATTTCGGCGGCGGTAAAGAAGCTGCCAAGCCATTGTATAACAAATACGGCATGGAGCTTGTCGGTTGGTGGGTTTATGGTCAGGAAAGCTTTGCTTCCTCCAAGCCAATTGAAAAAGTAGCTGATTTCAAAGACTGGAAATTCCGTTCGCCTCCTGGCATGGAAACAAAAATCTTTGAAAAGCTTGGTGCTAAGCCAATTGTGATGGATTTCACAGAAATCTTTACAGCTTTGGAAACTGGCATCATCGATGGTGCAGATGCATCCGGTCTTGCGAACAATGTTGGCCTTGGTCTTTACGACCTTGTGAAATACGCAAACTTCCCGGGCTTCCACTCCATGCCTTCTGATCATTTGGCCTGTAACAAGACCAAGTGGGACGCAATGCCAGACGCTCACCGTCGCATCATGAATGTTGCAATGGAAGCACTTGCTCTGCGCACTGCGCTGACATTCGAGAAGAAGAATGCTGAAGCAGCCGCTGAATTGCGTGCAAATGGCGTGACACTTTCCCAGTGGTCAGCTGAAGAACTTCAGAAGTTCCGTGATGCTGCTCAAGCTACATGGCCTGAATTTGCGGACACTCCAGAAGCAAAAGCTTTGGTAGACGCACACTTGGCTTACCTGACCCAGCTGGGCCTCGTTTCCAAGTAATAGTATCAGACCGATTTCGGGCGGCGTTCAGCCGCCCGAATGTCTTTTTTCAGAAAATGTGAGGAAGCCATGGTCGAACATGAGCGCACCGGATGGGTAGACGCCTTTACTTGGCGGTTTAGCCGGATGGCAATGATCATACCTGCTGTGATCGTCTCAATAATGTTCTACGAAGTGGTTATGCGCTACGTATTTGAGAGCCCAACACTGTGGGTTAACGAAGCTTCATTGTGGTTGGGCGGGATGGTTTATCTCTTCTCTGGCCTGTACTCAATGCAGCAAAGAAGCCACATTCGCATTTTCATTCTTTATGATATCGCGCCGTTGGGTGTCCGGCGTTTCTTCGACATCCTGTCTACAGTTTGCATTATCGTGTTTTGCGCCGCTGTGATCTGGGGTGGATTTGGCGAGGCCTACGCGAAGTTCATGCGCTGGGAAAAGTTTGGTACGGCTTGGGATCCCCCCATTCCGGCGACTATGAAGCCATTGATTTTGATCACTCTTCTGTTCGTTACCATTCAGGCCGTTTCAAATTTGATTGCAGATTGGAATCGTCCTCCAGAACACCTTGATATTACAGATGAAGTTGACATCAATATTGAAGAAATCAAACGCGCCCAGGCCGAACTGGACGCTGCAGAAGCCGCAAAAAAATAGAATGCCAGTCAATGGCAAGACCTCGGGGAGAGGCGCGTAATGGATATCGGGACAATTTCACTCGTGTTGCTGATTGGCATGCTTTTGTTGCTTGCGATTGGCATGCCTCTTGGCTTTGCCTCTGGCTTTTTAGCCGTCCTTGTCATGGTAATGAAGTTTGAACCGACGCTTCTGACAGATCCATTGAGTTTTGGAAGTGGCATTCTGACGGGAAATTTCGGGACCGGGCCACTTAATATTCTAGCGCAGCGTATGTATGGTCTGACCACTGACTACGTCTTGATATCTGTGCCGTTGTTCATTCTCATGGCGACCTTGCTGGAGCGGTCCGGAATTGCCCGAGATATGTATAGCTCTCTGTCGGTTTGGCTGAACCGGACGCGCGGTGGTATTGCAATTGTGACTTCGCTGATGGCCGTGGTGATGGCAGCCATGTCCGGTATTATCGGCGGTGAGGTTGTGCTGCTGGGGTTGATCGCCTTGCCGCAAATGTTACGTCTTGGCTACAATCAGAATCTTGCGATTGGCACCATTTGCGCCTCTGGCTCTCTGGGAACCATGATCCCGCCGTCTATTGTCTTGATTTTCTACGGCTTGATAACAGAAACCTCAATTCACGCCTTGTTTAAAGGCGCGTTTGTACCAGGTTTCATTCTGGCTATGTGCTACATCTTCTATATTCTCATTCGCACGCGCATCAATCCTTCTCTAGCGCCATTACCAGAGCCATCTGACGATGATCTTACGGGCAATGACAAGCTCATTTACGGCACTGCGCTTTTGTCAATGATCGCCATTGTTGTATTGTCTGTTATCCTTATACGGTCGGGCTTTTTAATCGCTACCGACCGCGTCACTGATGATGTATCCGTACTGTCCTCTGAGCAGATGATGATACGCGGTGGATTTATTCTCGCTTTGGCGGCATATCTGTTGTTCTACACTAGGCCTAAACGGGTTATCGAAGCTTGGCATGTAGGCAAGGGAATGCTTGCTCCAATGCTTGTTGTTGGCGTTGTACTTGGATCAATCTACGGCGGTATTACTGGAATCACCGAAGCAGCTGGCATGGGCACAATTGCCGTTCTGATTATGATTGTCCTGCGTGGAGAGTTCTCACTAACACTTGTCAGAGAAGCGTTAATGCGGACCTTTAAGTCTACAGGAACCATTATCTGGGTGACATTTGGTGCAACCGCACTCGCGGGTGCCTACACAATCGCTGGCGGTCCCACCTACGTCGCCAATCTCATCGTTGGTTATGATTTGCCAACGCTTGGCGTTCTGATGGTGATGATGATCATCTTCCTGTTCTTAGGTGCTTTCATGGATTGGGTTGGTATCGTTCTTTTGGTGATGCCTGTTTTCCTGCCGATCGTCTTGAAATTACCTATTGAAGAAATTGGTTTGCTGTCACCATTGGTAGCAGATCCACGCTTCTTGAGTGTGTGGTTTGGTATTCTGTTCTGCGTAAACATGCAGGTGTCCTTCCTGTCGCCGCCGTTTGGACCTGCAGCGTTCTATCTGAAGTCTGTGGCACCACCGCACATTTCATTGCCCGATATTTTTAGAGGGTTCCTGCCATTCATCGCAATACAGATTTTTGTTTTGATGTTGATACTGTTCTTCCCTGAATTAACGATGTTCTTCCGAGGATAGGCATTTGCGCTGTGGGTTGATCCAATCCACAGCGTGCGGACTTCCGCATGTTTTGCCGGTTAAAACTCCGTCGAATTACAGTCTGACAGTTGCGATAATCAACAAGGACCAAATTTGAACTTGGCACTTTCCCATTTCTGGAATTTGTTGCAAGAAGCGTTGCCAACCCGGCGTTGAAACTGACAAAGTGGCTGAAATGCCAGTCTCTCGGGGGGAGCCAGGTGAAGGCCTTCTAGCTGGCCACAAATGATATTCATCGCGGGGCGTTACATTCGCCTTATTGCGGGTAAGGAAAACTTAATGAGCGACTTCATTCGTCTTGATGCAGCAGATAATGTTGTGACAGTTACTCGTCCGCTGGAGGCGGGTTTTGAATTTGAAAGTATCAAAACAAACGGACTGATACCTCGCGGACATAAAGTGGCAACGACTCCTATTGCCGCAGGCGAAGCGATCCGCAAATATGCTCAAATCATCGGTTACGCGTCGGAATCGATCAATGCTGGTGATCATGTTCATACACAAAATGTGACGTTTCGGAATACCGACGTGGACTATGAGTTTTCGACTGATCTACGTCCGGTCCGACCTGTTCCTGCTGATAAGCGTGACACATTCATGGGATATCGCCGGGAAAACGGTAAAGTCGGTACGCGCAATTACATCGGCATTTTGACGTCGGTAAATTGCTCCGCGACAGCGGCACGTATGATTGCCCAATCTTTTGGCCCTGAAGAACTTGCGGACTATCCAAACGTAGATGGCGTAGTTGCTTTCGTACACGGCACAGGCTGCGGGATGGCAGGCGACGGAGAGGGTTTCGATGCTCTGCAACGGGTTATGTGGGGTTACGCGCGCCATCCTAACCATGCTGGCGTTCTGATGGTGGGCCTCGGCTGCGAGATAAACCAGATAGATTGGCTTCTGGAAGCTATGGACATAAAGACGGGTCCACTATTTCAAACAATGAATATTCAAGATGTGGCAGGCCTGAAGCACACCGTAGAAATTGGTATTAAGAAAGTGCGCGCCATGTTGCCGGAAGCAAACAAGTTTGAGCGGGAGCCGTGTCCCGCATCGGAGCTTGTTGTTGGCCTGCAATGCGGTGGCTCCGATGCCTGGTCTGGTATCACTGCCAATCCAGCCCTAGGCTATGCCTGTGATCTGCTGGTCGCACAGGGTGGAACTGGCGTCTTAGCCGAAACACCCGAAATTTATGGAGCAGAGCATCTGTTAACGCGCCGCGTGGTCGATCAAAAAGTCGGTGATAAACTGGTTGGACTTGTTAAATGGTGGGAAGACTATACGCAGCGCAACAAAGGCTCGATGGATAACAACCCCAGCCCTGGAAACAAGAAGGGGGGGCTTACCACAATCCTGGAAAAGTCACTGGGTGCCGCGGCAAAAGGCGGGACAACACCGCTAGCGGGCGTTTACAAATATGGTGAGCCTGTAACTGCCAAAGGCTTCACCTTTATGGATTCACCCGGTTACGATCCGGCATCTGTAACCGGTCAGATTGCCTCCGGATGTAACTTGGTTGCCTTCACAACAGGTCGTGGATCGGCCTTTGGCTCAAAGCCATCTCCTTGCATAAAAATCGCCACCAACAATGAAATGTATACCCGCATGACAGGGGACATGGACGTGAACGCCGGCGAAATGCTCTCAAAGGGCAAGTCACTTGAAGAAAAGGGCTATGAAATTTACCAGCTTCTCTTAAAGGTGGCATCTGGAGAAATGTCAAAATCCGAAGCGCAGGGATTGGGCGATTACGAATTTGTTCCCTGGCAAATTGGTGCGACTATGTAATGGCTATCAGGCAACTGAACGCCGGCCTAATTGGCGATCATATACAGAAAACCAGGCTGCCAGCAGCATTGAAGTTGATGTGTGACGATGCTGGCATTGATCTTGACTTCAGCTTGATCGATACAGCCCACATTGCTGGGTTCGATTTTGAGACAACTGTGAAAGACCTGAAAGCAAAGGACTGGTCAGGCGTGACCGTGACGCACCCATTCAAAATCGCAGCCCGCGATTTTGCCGGATCAAATATGTTAACAGAACTGTCGCATCTAAATGCATCCAATACATTGCGATTTGGTCCTGAAACGACTGCCTTCAATACCGACTACACGGGTTTTCTAGATGCTTGGTCTCATTGTATGGAGGGTAGGCGGCCCGGAAAAGTCGCAATGGCTGGGGCCGGAGGCGTGGCCAGTGCGCTTGGGCCTGCGCTCGCAAAGTTGGGCGCTGATAAGATAAGCATATGGGATATCGACCCAGAAAAAGCACAAAGATTAGCTAACGAAATTGGCGCAATTGCGCATCCAATTCCAATCGATATTGCCGAAGATGTCTCAAGAGCCGCAGATGGGTTGGTAAATGCCACGGCACTGGGAATGCAGCAATATCCAGGATCCGCATTCGCTCGAACTTGGATCAAGCAACAACAATGGGCGTTTGACGCTGTCTATACACCTGTAGACACCGAGTTCTTATCAACCGCTGCAACAAATGACCTAAAAACAATGAGTGGATTTGAGCTGTTCAAGCACATGGCCATTGGCTCTTTCACTGCTTACACAGGCTTGTCGCCGGATAAGAAATCAATGCTGGAACGCCTGGAAGTTCTGAAGCCGATTAATTAGTACCACCGCTTGTCGAATGGGAGAAGTAGAATTTGTGCGACTATGAGAAACTTACTGCTTCTCAGGTAACTTCCTTTGAGGAAGAAGGGTACCTGGTGCTGGAAAACGCGGTTCCAAAGAAAATCATTCAAGACATCCGAAATGAAATTGATCGCTTCGAGGAAGAAGCAAAATCATTAGACCAGTCGAATGATCGTATAGATCTGGAAGACAGCCATACCCGTGCTGACCCTCGCATGCGCAGAATTAAGCTACCGCACACAACAAGCGCTGTGATGAGGGAACTGATGTACTCAGATCATATTCTCGCCCCTGCGCGGGATTTGATTGGCCCAAACCTTCGGCTGCATACATCGAAGCTGAATATGAAGTCTGCGAATTATGGCGCGGCCATAGAATGGCATCAGGATTTCGCGTTTTATCCTCACACTAACGATGACGTTTTGGCAATTGGGGTTATCATCGATGATATGGATAGTGAGAACGGGCCCCTAATGGTTTTCCCTGGTTCGCATAAACATGAGATACACAACCACCATGCAGATGGCGTATTTGTGGGCGCCATGGATTTACAGGCCTGCGGTTATGAGATGAAAGACGCCGTCGAGCTCAAGGGTCCAGCGGGTTCGATTTCGATTCATCACGGGCGCATTGTGCATGGGTCCGCACTCAATACATCGATAAACGATCGTCGCCTGTTGTTTTATGAAATGATGGCGGCCGATGCATTTCCTATTATGGGATCAATGACCACGTTTAACTCACTTGCAGAATATGACGAGAAGATTTTGTGTGGCGAGCCAACTATTTACCCTCGGCTAGCCTCAGTACCCATTCGTATTCCGCAACCACAGCCGCAAGACAATAAATCAATCTACGAAGTGCAATCGGGCCTCAAAAACCGAGCATTTGTAACCAAACAATAAGTTTGAAAGGGAATATCATGTCGAAACCAACAGTTGGATTTATCGGTCTTGGCCTTATGGGCTCCGCCATGTGCCAGCGTTTGCTGGATATGGACTACTCCATGACCGTTATCGCCAATCGCTCACGCGAAAATGTTGAAAAAGCTCTGGTGCGCGGGGCAACTGAGGCAAAAACATCAAGCGAAGTTGCGGCAAACAGCGACATTGTCATGTTGTGCATGGACACGTCAGATTCTGTTGAAAGCCGCATGTATGGTGACAACGGCGTTATCGCTGGACTTAAGCCAGGCACGGTAGTCGTGGATTTCGGTACATCCTTGCCAAACTCGACACGGAAAATTGGAGAAGTGGTTGCGGAAAAGGGCGGCTTTTATCTTGATGCTCCATTAGGCAGAACACCATCTCACGCGCTTGATGGGCAACTCAACATCATGTGCTCCGGAGATAAATCAGCGTTCGATAAAATCAAAGCAGTGCTGAATGATCTTGGGGAAAATGTCTTCCACTTGGGAGATCTGGGTTCTGGTCATACCATCAAGCTCATCAATAATTTCTTCGCCATGACCACTGCAAATGCCATGGGCGAGGCATTTTGTATGGCGGACAAAATGGGCGTTGACCGAGAAAAAGTGTATGCAGTGATGTCTGCTGGGCCTTTGCATTCCGGTATGATGGATTTTGTAAAGGCCTACGCCTTGGAGGGCAATCCAACTGCGCTCGCATTTGCAGTAAAGAACGCCAAAAAGGATGTCGGCTACTATGCGCAAATGGCATCTGATGTGAATGTAGAATCTATAATGTCAAAGTCTGTTCACGAAGCTCTGACTTCCGCTACGGAAGATGGATTCGGAGATCGGATGGTCCCGGAAATGGTGGATTACTTCACAGATAAATACTCCAAGTAGGTTAGAAACTGAATTTAGGTTTCATCCAATGGTAGGCCTTGTTGCCCGAGCAAATGAAGACAGAGTTATGACCGGCATCTTGTTGATGCTTGGGGCATATTTCCTGTTCTCACTCATTGATACCAGTGCAAAATGGCTGGCTTTGCTCGGGCTTCCCGCACTGCAATTGTCATTCATGAGATATGTTGGGCACTTTATAATTTCACTGGCCCAGATAAGCAGGGGTGGCATCAGTGTGGACAGGTTTTCCAGTCCAAGAATGCTGCTTGTTCTAGTGCGCGCAGCCTTATTAATGGGCTCTACCATTCTCAATTTCATTTCAGTTGGATATCTGCCGCTCACACTGACATCCACGATACTTTTCTCTGCTCCCATTATCATATGTGCTTTGTCCTGGCCGCTTCTGGGCGAGCGCGTTGGCATATGGCGGTGGGGCGCCATCATGCTGGGCTTTGTTGGCATTCTGATCGCCATTCGTCCTTTTGATGAAAGCTTTCACTGGGCTATTTTGCTGTCGCTTTCTGCGGCTTGTTGCTTTGCGCTTTATTCAATCCTGACAAGGAAACTTGCAGGGACCGTTGCCGTTGATACCATGCAGTTTTACTCCGGCTTGGTTGGCACTGCTGTGCTGCTACCATTCGCGATTGCCAATTGGCAAAGCCCAGACAGTTTGTTTAATTGGACAGTATTGATTTCGATGGGTGTATTTGGTTGGTTGGGACACCAGCTTTTGACAAATGCGCATGGATTTGCACCCGCCAGCACCCTCACGCCGTTTGGCTATACATTTATTCTCTATCTCACGCTTGCAAGTTATTTCGTATTTGACGACCTGCCAGACAGGTGGACCATCGTTGGGGGCGCAATCATTATTGTGTCTGGTCTTGTGATCTGGGCGCGAGAGAGAAAGCTGAACACGACCAAATAGTGGCAAGTAAAACTGGAGTCACCGTCTGCGCTCTTCCGGTAACTCTTTCTTTCTAAACATAAATGGTCGCGCTCGTCCGCCCTACAATATTTCGAAATGTTAAATGTGGAAATTGTGCGGCGCACACTGATCACGTTTTTTGTGCTGCAGCGCAAAATAGTTAATTGTCAGTAGATCTTCTCTTCCATACCTTGAAACAACCTAACGTAGATGAGGGTTTTGCGTTGTATGCTGGATGTTTTATATATGGCGCACAATCTAAATGATCCTGCCATTCGACGGCGGGTGCTGTTCATGCAAGCAGGTGGTTCTAATGTTGCGATTGCGGGCTTTGGAGATAAAGAGAAAATCTCCGAGTTGGATCTGAATTCAGAACCAATTTACTTGGGGAAGCGTGCAGATGGGCGTCTTGTCGGCAGAGCGCTGAGTGTTGCCTTTGCTATCCCCAAATTGATGAGGCTCACCCGAAACAAGCCTTTGCCAGAAGTCATCCTGGCTCGGAACATTGAGATGCTGTTTTTGGCGAGCATGACGCGAAGGATATCCAAAAGAAAAGAACTACCAGTTGTTTATGAGTGTTTGGACATTCACAAGCTACAGTTAGCGAAGAGTTGGAAAGGTCGCGTTCTGCGTTACATTGAAGGATATTTGATAAAGCGGTCCAGCGCAATTGTCACAAGCTCACCTGCATTTAAATCCAACTATTTCGACCGCTTCAAAAATGCGCCCAAAGACATTGTTTTGATTGAGAACAAGGTTCTTGAGCTTTCGGGCCTGGAGCACGAAAAACTGCCGCAGCAATTGCTGGACACTGTGCCTGCTTGGAAGATCGGATGGTTTGGTACGCTAAGATGCCAAAAATCAATGTCAGCGCTTGCGAAATTTGTGCAGCAAACAAAAAATCAATTTAAAATTGTTTTACGCGGTCGCCCGGCTTTATCTGCTCATGACGATTTCTTCGCGGAAGTTGACGCCAATACAAAGGTCGACTTCCTGGGCAAATATCGGAACCCTGAGGACCTTGAAGAGATATATAGTCAGGTTCATTTTTCTTGGCTGGTCGATTTTTATGAGGAGGGCCAAAATTCAAACTGGCTGCTCCCCAACAGGTTGTATGAGGGCTGCCGTTTTGGAGCAGTTCCAATTGCGCTGGCTGGAACTGAAACCGCACGTTTTCTTCAAGAGCTAAACATCGGCATTGTTTTGCCAAATATACGACAGGAAACACTGGCCAGATATCTGACGAATATAACCGTTCAGCAATATATGATTTTGAGGAAGCAGGTTCTCGCCATTGATGTAAGTCGATGGAGCCATTGCAAGGAAGATGGTGCGGCATTTGTCAATTTTCTCAGTCGCCTACAGATGCCAAAAGATGCGCAACGGCGATCAGTTGAAGCATCTAATGGGCGGGAAGTTAGGGCGAATTCAAAATGTCAGATGTGAACGCTGTACCGATCTTGATCGTGGTTCCTTGTCTGAACGAGGCATCTCACATAGCGGAGTTGATCTCCTCCCTATGCACACAAGCTGCAGATTTGAGGGTCCAAATTGTGATCGCTGACGGAGGGAGTTCGGACGGAACGCGGGAGCTTGTACAACGCATTGCTGCTTCTAACAATAAGATTGTACTTCTGGACAACCCAAAGCGATTGCAGAGTGCTGCATTGAACCTTGCTGTAAAAGAGCTTGGCCAAAACTGCCGATACATGATCCGTATAGATGCGCATGGTGCGTATCCGACGGACTATTGCCGCACCCTTATAGCCGAAGCTGAAGACAAAGGTGCGGATTCAGTTGTCGTTTCCATGCGCACGGTGGGTACAAATGGAGTAAGCGACGCCGCCGCCGCAGTACAAAACTCTCATCTGGGAAATGGTGGTTCTAAACACAGGAAGAAATCCCACGGCCAATGGATAGATCATGGGCACCATGCCTTAATGCGGATCGATGCGTTTGAGGCGGTTGGGGGTTATGACGAACTGTTCAGTCATAACGAAGATGCTGAACTGGACTACCGACTTGGCACTGCCGGCTACAGGATTTGGCTGACTTCGAAAACCGAAATGACGTACTATCCTAGGTCGTCACTCAGCGCACTTTTTTCCCAATACTTGAACTATGGAAAGGGCAGGGCACGCAACCTGCTCAAACACAGGGTTTGGCCAAAAGTCCGCCAGAGCTTGCCATTGTTAGTGTTTCCTGCCGTCATTTTCATGGCTCTTCAACCCATTCTCGGTGCTCTTTCAGTACTGCCAGCGGCTGTGTGGTTGTCGGTCTGCATCGGATATGGCGTTGCATTCGCAATCCGAACATCGCAGCCAAAGCTACTCCTTGCTGGCGTGTCGGCAATTGTAATGCACTTTGCGTGGTCGCTTGGGTTTTGGCTGCAATTGGTGTCGTATCGACGCGAAGGGGTCTCGGCGGCATGAACGAAAGCAAGAGACTTAAGAGCATAGATATTTGTGTTTGTACTTACCAAAGGCGGCAACTACAGGAGTGTTTGGCTTCGCTGGACTCGATGATGCCAGTTGCGGGTTGTGATGTGAGGATTGTAGTTGCTGACAATGATGTGCTGCCGACCGCCATGAACCTGGTGGAAAAGTTCAGCGCCAATAGCAATCTGAGCATTACTTACTTGCACAGTCCTTCAAGCAATATTTCAATCGCTAGGAATGCCTGTCTGGACCACAGTTCAGCTGAATTTTTGGCGTTCATAGATGATGATGAAACTGCTAGTCCAAACTGGTTGGCAGAGCTTCTGCAAACTATGCGCAAAACGGACGCTGACGTCGTGTTGGGTCCGGTTCAGGCTATTTATTCTGAGGAGGCACCAACTTGGATAACGGAGCAGGATTTGCATTCGACGTTTCCTGTGATCTCCAACGGCGTCATCAAAACCGGATACACCTGCAATGTGATGATGAACATGACGTCCAATTTGATTGCGGAGCGCAGGTTTAATTTGGACCGGGGCCGCACGGGTGGTGAAGATACTGAGTTTTTTGCGGCAGTTTTCGCCGAAGGCGGCAATATTGCCTACTCGCCAAAAGCCTGGGTCAGCGAAAAGGTCCCGGAAGCCAGAGCGCAATTTTCGTGGTTGGTAAAGCGGAAAATACGGGTTGGCAAAACACACGGAATATTGCTCGCGGAAAATGTGGGGCTTCCAGGTCTTTTACTCACCATTCCTTCGGTCACAGCCAAAATAGTCTTCTGTCTGGCACTGGTGGCTTTGAACTCGTTTTCCAGACCAAAGCGCAACAAAAACTTGCTCAGAGGTATGCTTCATATCGGCAGTTTTCTGGGCATTTTGGGCTTTCGCGAACAAGCGTCATACGGAGCCTCACAACTTTCCACACTTTGAAATCTGCATACACTCTACTCAATCCAACCAGCCATTTTTCAATTCCAACAGATGAGATTTGTTATGAATTCTATTAAGAAGGCTATTATTCCCGTTGCAGGCCTTGGCACGCGCTTTCTTACCGCGACGAAGTCCATGCCAAAGGAAATGCTGACAGTCGTTGACAAGCCGCTGGTCCACTACGCTGTTGAAGAGGCATTTGATGCCGGTATTGAGCATGTGGTTCTGGTAACCAGTCGCAACAAAAGTTCCATTGAAGACTATTTTGATGTGCATCCCGAACTGGTTGCCAGCTTGGAGAAAGCAGGCAAAACAGAACAGCTCGAAGCATTGAAGGAAATGCAGCGCAAGGCAGGCAGTATAAGCTACACCAGACAACCATCACCAGATGGGCTGGGACACGCTATCTGGTGCGCGCGCGACGTCATTGGCTATGAGCCGTTTGCCCTTCTTTTGCCGGATATGGTGTCTTTCGGGCAGGTAGGGTGTCTAACGCAATTATCAGAAACCTACGAAGTGACAGGCGGCAATGTTTTAGCGGTCGAAGCGTGCGCACCTCATGAGACCAGCAAATATGGAATTGTTGGTCGTGGATCATCTATCGGCTCCGGGTTTCAAATAACCGAAATGGTCGAAAAGCCTGCTCCCAGTAAGGCACCGTCAAACTTATTCCTAAATGGGAGGTATATTCTTCAGCCAGAAATTTTCGATATCCTGAACACCCAGACACGAGGCGCCGGAAATGAAATACAGCTTACCGACGCCATGGTCCGGCTTATGGAGCAACAGCCATTCTACGGGAGCCAGTTTCAGGGGCAGATGTTCGATTGCGGATCAAAGCTTGGATTTATTCAGGCCAACATTGCTTTTGCATTGAGGCGGCCAGATCTGCGGGACTCTGTGATCAGTTCATTCTCAAATATGGCAACTGTCACAGCATAGCATCGTTCAACAGGCGTGAAACTCATGCCAGACAGTCATGTCTATGCCACACAAACAAATTCGGAAACCACATGAACCACGCGGGCGTTCCTTTAAGCAACTTGATGTTACCTCCCAGGGGAAATGAGGGACCGCAGGATGACCTTGTGGATCTGGAAAAACTGCTTGCCATTGCCTTGCGACAAGCAAAAACCGTGGCTGTTTGTGTGGTATGTACCATCGTGGTTGGCTTGCTGTTATTGGCAACCACACCTGCCACCTATACCGCCGAAAGTCGTGTGCTAATCGACGAGAGGTTGGACAGAATTGTAGATGAAACATCCGTTACAACAACCACTTTGCTGAACGACGCGTCGCTTGAAAGTCAAATTCAGATATTGAGATCCAACCGCCTTGCTTTGTCCATTGTTGATGCTTTGAATCTGCACAAGAACGAAAGGTTTTTGAACCCTCCCAAGTCAGCAGTTTCGCAAATCATTGGGACAATTCGGGCAATTAAGAATACAGTTTTACCGTCATCTTCAAAGATAGCTGACGCGAGTGAGGCAGACGAAAAGGTTGCAGATGCAGGCGAGCGTCAGCTTGCTGCTTACATTTTGCAAAAAAGTATTTTCCCTCAGCGGGTTGGACGCAGCCACGTGATCAATATTGCCTATAGCTCTCACAATTCACTACAGTCCAAAACAATAGCCAATGCTTACGCGGAAGCCTATCTGGAAGATCAATTGAACGCCAACTTTGAAGCCAGAGAGCAAGCGGCCGTCTGGTTGGAGGGGCGTCTTACTGAGTTGCGACAAAGCTCCCAGAACGCTGCTTTGATCGTTGAGCAATACCGATCCGAAAAAGGGCTCACAGCCACTCGAGGCGAGCTGCTTGCCGGGCAGCAATTGTCAGACCTGGCAAGTCAGCTTATCGAAGCGAAGTCAGATACCGCGCGCGCTCTGGCACGAACGCGGCAATTTAATCAAATCCTGGAGCAGGGTGTTGACTACGCTGTGCAGAATGCAGCGCTTCCAACAGAAATGCAGACGGATGAATCGACAATTGGCCGCTTGAAGACGTCGTACATCAATGTCTCTCGGCGTGAGAGCGACATCACCCAGCAGTTTGGAAAGGATCATCCGCAAGCTATCGCGTTAAGAGATGAGCAGAATCAGCTCTCAAAAGAAATCTTTCGAGAACTCAGCGTATTGGCGACCAGTTTTCAAAACGAATACGAGGTCGCGCTTTCTCGCGAAACGGCACTACAGGAAAACATTGATATTGCCTCAGGCCGCAACACCGAGGCACGGCAAAACGAAGTAGAGCTACGCAAGCTTGAGCAAAGAGCCGCGGCATTGAGTACGCTCTACAACACGTTTTTAACCAGATATGAGCAGTCTGCACAGGAAAGCTCCTTTCCCGTCTCGAAAGTACGTGTGATTTCAGAAGCTGGTTTGCCACGCGCGCCCTCCGGCCCAAGTTCAAAACTTGTTCTGGGGCTGGCCATTGTACTGGGGCTGATGATTGGCTGCTGTGTTGGGGCGTTGAATGAGTTTAACGAGCGGTTCTTCAGAACAGCTAATGATGTGCGCGAGCGTATCGGTGCTAAATTCCTGGGTTACATTCCGGCCAAAACGTCACTGGGAATAGAAACTCTTGAAAAGCCTGGACGATGGAAAAGGCTGATCGGGTTTTTATTCCATAAGAAAGTGAAGCGCGCGGAGTTTCAGCCGCGCCGTTTGGTAACAGGGTTGGAAAAACCGGGGACAATTTCAGCGGAAACACTGCGTAACACAAAGCTTGCAGCAGATGTTGTGCTGCGTGGAGAAAGCGGTGTTATCGCATTGGTATCCGCATTACCCAATGAAGGTAAGTCAACCACGGCCTTAAATTTTGCTGCTCAGCTGGCGGCAGGGGGAGAAAAAGTTCTTCTATTGGATTGTGATTTACGAAACCCTGGCCTCACGCGTTCGTTAAACGCCCAGTTTGAGTTTGGGTTGATAGAGGCGTTGATAGAAGGCAAGCCTTGGCGTTCCGCATTGATGAAGAACGACGCACGCAACTTTTATTTCCTGCCAGCGGTCATAAGAGGTCAGTTCACTCACTCCGATCAGCTGTTGGCATCGTCAACAATGAGAGACTTTTTAAATGATGCCAAGAGTGAGTTTTCCTACATAGTTGTTGACTTGCCTCCAATAGGTCCGGTTATCGATGCTGCTGCATTTGCGCCGCTGATCGATGCTCTGGTTCTGGTTGTTGAATGGGGTAAAACCCCCAGAAAGCTGGTGCGTTCAATCCTTGCAGATGAGCCGCAGATACGGGAAAAGCTTTTGGGTGTGCTCATTAACAAGGTGGATATGAGTCAACTTGGCAAGTTCGGCGCATTCGGAAGTTCCGAGAAACACCTTCATAGATATGCAAGCTACTATACCGAGGAGATAGCTTAGAAGTCTTTGGCCTCAAAACTTCTCAACCAACGCTTTTAATTCGGCCTCGATTGAAGTTCTCTTGTCGGCGTAGAAGGTCAACTGAAGAGATAAGTTCTTTAAACGTTTTTCGCTTTGCAAAAGTGACGTTGTGACGTCTTCTAATCGCGCATCCAACTTCTTTGATGTGCCTTCGCTTTCTTGAGCCATCTCAAGAAAAGATGCGTCAGCTGCTTCGCTTTCATAGCGTGCGCGCAGGCCAGCTTCCTCTGAACGAATTTCTTCGATAATCGCGGAGAGAGCCGCGTTAAGACGCTCCATCCGTGCCCGATCTGTGTTTTGGTCCCGTTCAGGGGCCCTTGATCTATGTGTCAATATGGTGTTCATCTGCGGTGCGCCCCAAGGTTCTTAAAGTTCAACCTAAGATAAGTACCCAAATGTGCCGGAAATTCGGCAAGGAACAATCATTGATAAGCAAGATTGAGCGCATGTGATGCTGCCCATTAGTCAATCCTTGTGGTCGGAATTATGTTCTTGCTGGGTGTTTTTTCGCCTTTGAACCAGTATTACAATGCTGATGAAATATACCACTTGCAAAATGATGGCTGCGCTCACCAAGCGAAAAACTATGGTTCCCGCTGGGGTGCCATTGTGCAGTGACCAACCCAGAATTGTGGTCAAGACAGCCAGCAAGATCAGAACAAATTTTGGTAGTGTGACTGCCCGACGAAACATTGGATTTACCGACCTTCCAACATAAAATGTCCGTCAGAATTAACACCTATTACTGGCGGAAATCTTAAGACCATCAGCACAGACGGCATTGTGATTAGAATAAAGACAACCTAACTCAGAAGACCATATTACATGCCGGTTTGGTTGTCATCCAAGATGGATACAACTTCAAAAACATTCAGGATAAAGCCCTTTGGCATCGCGAAATTGAAACATGTTGAAATTTGTCCGAACCAAGACGACGGGAAATGAAATTCCTCGCACGTATTTCACAGAGTGCAGGAGAGGAATGTAATTAAGTATATGAAATATATAAATAATTACTGATATGAAGACCAGCATTTTAGGTTGTATTTTTTTGAAAATTCTGTGTTGCATTGCAATATATATTTGTTAACCTGTTAGCAGGGGGCCTCTAGCAAGGTCAAAAATATGATCAGTCTTGATCAACTTTCTCTCGCAGCGCGAGAAACGGCACAGGGCAGTGACGACCTCCCAGTTGGTGGCGGGTTCAAACGTTTTCTGGATATCTGCGCCGGTGTTTCTGGTATCATAGTCCTCAGCCCGCTTTTGCTTATGCTAACCGTACTCATCAAATTCAGCGATGGCGGAAGTGTATTTTACGGTCACCGCCGTATTGGCTTTGGTGGCGAGGTCTTCAAATGCTGGAAATTTCGCACAATGGTCGAAAAAGGCGATGCGGTTTTGGCTGAATATCTCAGCAAAAATCCAGAAGCCCGATTGGCATGGGAAGAAGAGCAAAAGCTTGAAAACGACCCAAGAGTTACACCCATAGGTCACGTGCTTCGTAAGCTCAGCCTGGATGAGTTGCCGCAATTATTCAATATTCTGGTGGGGGATATGAGCCTCGTGGGCCCGCGTCCTGTCGTTAATGATGAATTGAAACGTTATGGGCGGGCATTGCATTGCTACCTGGCTTCGAGGCCGGGGCTAACAGGCCTTTGGCAGGTCAGTGGACGTAGCGATGTCAGCTATCAGTCAAGAGTGGCGTTTGATCAGCGTTACGTGGAAACTTGGTCTGTCCCCTCAGACATCGTGATCATCTTTAAAACCATCCCTGCCGTTTTGATGCAAAAGGGCAGCCGTTGATACTCCCAGATTGAGACCGGCGATGCGGACGGCCATGAAATCATGTGAGGGAATATGCAATTTGTAGTGAAACGATGGGTGTCCATCCGAAATGCATTGGCAGGCGTTTGCCTTGCCATGTTCCCAATCAGCTTGGCCGAAGCCCTAGAATATCAGCTGGGCGGTGGCGATAAGCTGCAAATCCGCATCATTGAGTGGAAGGTCGTTGAAAACACGTTTCTCGAATGGCCTGCAGTGAGTGGGGAGTATGTTGTTGATGCATCTGGAAACTTAACTCTGCCCTTTGCTGGAACACTGAGCACTATTAGCAAGACTAGCAATGAAATTTCTCAGCTCATTGCAGAGAAACTGCAGAAAAAATTCGGGATGGCCAGACCGCCCGAAGCTTCTGTCCAAATTTTAGAACACCGCCCGTTCTTTGTGACCGGCGATGTTGATGAACCCGGTTCATTTCCTTATGTTCCGGGCCTCACAGTGCTGAAGGCAATTGCTTTTGCAGGCGGCCATCTCACGCAACATGATCGCCGCACAGATAGGGAAGCGATGGATGCGAGAGGTAATATTCTGGTGTTAGACAATCAACGCATTTTTCTGTTGGCGAAACGCGCAAGGTTAATGGCGGAACGAGATGGTAAAGCCCAGCTAACGTTGACGCCGACACTGGACAAAGCATCTGCGCGGACGCCAATTATCGATGATGAGAACAAAATATTGCGGGCACGCAAACGAAAAATCGAGTTGCAGCTGCAAGCCCTGACAGATTTGCGCGCTTTGCTAGGGCAGGAAATCGAGTCGATGGAACAAAAGGCAGAACTACAAGAACGGCAGGTCAAGCTGGCCCGCGAGGAATTTGAGAAAATTGGCTCACTCGCGAAAAAAGGGCTTGTCGTCAGCACCCGAATGTTAAGTACGGAGCGCACAGTTGCAGACCTTGAAGGTCGCCTGCTGGATCTGGAATCTGCAATACTGAGGGCAAAGCAGGACGTTAGTGAAACAACTCAAGACGAAATCAATATCAAAAATTCGTTTGAGAACGATATTGCCATCGAGCTGCAAAATGTCGAAGAAGAATTGAAAGAGGTTGCATTAAAAATGCAAACTCAACTTGATTTGATGTCAGAAACATTGAGCGTGGCTGGGCCGCAGCGAGGCAAGATTGGGTCAGAACCTGGATACAGTTTGGTAAGACAAAAAAACGGAAAACTTGAAGAGCTGCAAGTTAATGAGAATACAGCGCTGCTCCCCGGTGATGTTTTGAAAGTGAAAGCACCAAACTGGTTCGACACAGAGCTGCTCTCGCTTGGAAATTGAGCTTCGCATCCGGCGAGGAGGAGGCTGAATGACCTTATCAGTTTCGTCCGCCGGCTCTGCCCGCATACAGTCTTATCAAGGTTCCTACCGCTCCGGAACCGGCGTGTCGGTGAGCGCCAGCATCATCCTGACGTTCGCTTCTCTTGGCGCAATGATCTTGAACCCCATATTCGGCACTTATGCTGCGTTGATATTTATAGCTTGCGGCGGTTTGCTGACGGCTTTGAGGCCTGCCGGTACCGTTCTGATACTTCTGCGGTTCTGGTATGTACTACTTCTTCCCGCATTTTGTTTGCTCTCAACGCTGTGGTCGCAGTTTCCTGCAGTCTCCATGCGCCATGGCATACAATTGTGTGTCACATTCATAATTGCAGTTGTCCTTGCAAACCGCATAAGTGCAAGGGAATTTGTGCGCGGTTTGTTTGCGATTTACAGTATTGGCGTTGTCCTTAGTCTTCTAATTGGAGACGTGCGACAAGACATTGGAGCGTGGATCGGCATATTCCGCAGCAAGAATGCCTTTGCCGCGTTTGTTGCCGTTTATACGCTGTTGTGTGTTGCCATCAGCATCGACAGGAATCTACCGATATTCTTGCGATGGGTTGGTCTGGCAGGGTTCATGGTCAGTCTTCCGCTGCTGATACTGGCTCAATCAGTTGGTGCGATGTTGATGACCATTCCAGCAGTCATTGTTGCGTTTGGACTTCACACAACGCGGCGCTTGCGCAATCCTCACAAGCTTTTGCTGGTTGGTTTTTTATTGCTTGCTGCGGTATCTGTTGCAATTATTCTATCTGCCTATGGCAACGTTTTATTTGCCTCACTATTGGAGCGATCCGGAAAAGATCCAAATTTGACGGGGAGAACCGACCTTTGGGCTTTCGGGCGATACATGATTGAGGAAAACTTCTGGTTGGGCGTGGGATATCAGGCCTTCTGGGTCCAAGGATACGGTCCTGCCGAAGCGTTCTGGTCCATGTTTAACATCGCAAGCCGATCAGGGTTTAATTTCCACAACACTTATATCTCAAATGCGGTGGAGATTGGTGTTCTTGGCGTCTTTATGCAAGTTTTGATGCTCTATGGCGCGCTTTTGTTGTGCACATTTGCCGCATTGAGATCGAGAAGCTCAGAGATGATTTTCCTGACTTCATTTCTGATCTTCATCAGTCTGGCCAGCTTTGTAGAGGTTGCTATATTCTTTCAGTTCAGTGTCACAACAATCGTCGTTATTTGCGCTCTTGTTTTCGGTGTGCGGCATTGGTGTACTACAAAGCAGAGCGAGCCATTGGTCACTAGGTATGAAGAAGAAGCTGCTCGTTTTTAAAGAGACGAACGGCGCTTAGCCGACCTGTGCGATAGGCCTGAGTATCCAGGTTAATCCGGTTGATGGCAGGAAGTTGTACGTTCTGGACGGGTGTGTGTCCATGCACGATCAGATGTCTCAACTTGCTGGTAGAATTAAAGAAATCCTCCCGGATGTAGAGAAGATCACGTGTTTTTTGTTTGCCAAGTGAGACGCCTGGCCGAATTCCAGCATGCACAAATACAATCTTTGTTGAGGCGGCAACGATAGGAAGAGAGTGCAAAAATTTCACGTGTGAAGAGGGAATTAAGTCGACAATCATTCGGCTCAATTTCTTCTTATCTTTACAAATCATCTGCAGATACTGCAGGTCCAGGCCGTAAGAGAGCAGTGTTTCATTCGCACCAAAGTGTTGCCATTGGTCGTATGAAAGATACCCATCTACAAAGTCCAACATGGCGTCTTCATGGTTGCCCAACAAACAAATACGCTTGTAACCTGCAGGCAGTGGTTTCATGAGATGTTCGATTACGTGTGCGGATTTGGGACCTCGGTCAATATAGTCGCCAAGCATCACAATAAGCTTTTTGTGATAAGGATAGTCTATGTCGTCAAAGACTAATTTTTCCAGCTGTAGAAGTTGATCAAGACAGCCATGAACGTCGCCGATCGCGTAGACGACGGTATCATCCAGATTTAGTGAAATTCGAAAACGTCTTCGCGATAAATTCAAGGTGTCAGGCGCGGCCTCTGGAGGCTACGAAATCCTGGAAATCACCTGACGTACGGCCTGCCAACCTGATCAGGGTACCTCTCAAGATCAGCTCTACTGTTTGACGAAAAGGAAGCTCTGTCAGTACAGAAAGATCATTCAGCGATTTCAATAAGCCTGCGGCGCGCTTTGTGCGACTGAATGCAAATGCATCGGATTGAAGATAAGTGTCTTTCATTTCTGCATTTGCCTGTTTCCAAGCCTGTCTTTGCAAGATTTGTATGGCACGCTTGGCATCTAGCTCTTTGCGCAAGTAGGACCCGGTACTGCCAATATCTCGCAACGTGTCTTCCCCGTTTTCTGCCCATACAGCCAAAGGTTTCATTGCGACAAATATCGGTTCAGCAACGGAAAATGTCCGCATATACTCTTGCAGAGTTGCTGTGCAGTCATAACCGATTTCGAGAGAATTTTTCAGCACGCTTGACCAGAACAATCCTCCATTGGAAACACCAATGCCTGAAATTAGTGACAAGTGAAATTCATCCGGCATATATTGTTTCTCGACCAGACTGCTGTCCAGAATTCCAAATGAGCTCACCCTTGCATCGGGTGTGGCAGTCGCAAACTCAATGAGTTGGTTTCGCAAAACCAAGTTCACACGCTCGCGCATGCAAATTTTAATGTTTTCTTCCATAAATTCCGGAAGCAGGAAATTATCGTCCTCTACCACTGCAAAGTAGTCCGCCTGATGCGGATTGTGCATAGAGAAGCATGCATCAATATTTCTCGATGCAAATTTTTGAGGGTTGTTTTGCGTGTAGAAAATGCGCTCATCTTGTATGCGATCGCATGTTAATTGCGCTGAGCCTTCTGGATCATCGTCATAGACATCGCAGACCCAGTTTTGCCAGGTTTGCTTTTGTAAGGATTTAAGACATCGCTCAAGTTCTTGGCCGCGCTTGTATGTGGGAGTTCTGATATGAACGAGTGGTATTTGCATAGAATTCATCATCAACGTCCTATCCAGATCAAATACGGGTTAGTGGCTGAACGAATTGGCACTAGAGTGCGACCGGTTTTTTTGGCGCGGCAGTTGCAGAAGACTTTGCAAACAGTGCAAAGTTGTCTTCAGCATCCGGCACCCATTGACTGCGAGATTTCAGTCTACGCTTTGTTGTTGCCAGAAGTGAGCGTGATAACGGGAAGAGCAGTTTGGGTTGTTTGAACAGCAGCACGGCAACATCTGAAAAACAGCGGGATTTTATTCCGGTAATCAACTGTTCGAATTGCAGCTTTTTTTGTAAGCACGAAATTCGCAGTTCCATCAGACGCTTCAAATTATCGGGCAAATTGAGGCGTGAATCCAACACTGATTTCTGATACTCAATCATCCCGGTCACGGTACTTTCTGAGAGCCGAAAGGAAATAGAGTCAGTGTGTCGCCGATAAAAGTAGAGCGCCTCCGGCACAATATGCATGAAGCCTTTGTCCAAAAGGAAGTTCAGTAAAAACTCGTAGTCTTCACCAATGAACAAATCAGGGTACCTAAGATCTGCAACCAGTTTTCGTTTGAATACTGGCTTGAGATATCCAAGGGGAGGTTGGCTGGATCCATCCGTGTCACTCTCCAGAAAGTACTCTGCGGTTACTTCCAAAGGCTCCTTGACATCAAGCATCTCCAAAAGCGTAGTGTTGAGTTCTGATCCATTGGCAGGAAAGAACACCAGATCATCTGCTATTGCATCTGTGTCCAGTTTACCCGCCCAATCCAGCAGAATTTCAAATCGTTCGGGGTGTATCACATCATCAGAGTCCACGATGGCAACCCATTTTCCTTTGACTTTGCTGAGTGCTAGATTTCTGGATGCACCTGGTCCCGCATTTGTTTCAACGGCAACAATCTCGACACGTTGATCTTCAGCCGCAATACCTCGCAGTATTTCTAAACTGTTATCGGTGGACGCATCATCCACCACAATGATCTCAATGTTTTCGATAGTCTGCGCTAAAACCGAGCGTACGGCCCGTTCGATATACTTCGCGCCACAATAATTCGCCATGATGACTGAAACGGTCGGCTCAGACAGACACTCCAAATCTAACGTGTTCTTATACACCTGTGTCATTCAGACGATTTCCAAATCTATATGTTGATCAAATCAACATCAATCTAAAATAGAAAAATTGGCATGAGTGTGTCGAACCATCGTCAAATTTTTGGCAAGCCGAGCAGTTGGGAAAATTGAACTAGAGATCGTCTTTCGCTCTCAATGGCGACATGAAAATTTGACAATGATTTGTCTCCAATAATCACTTTTTGTCTCAACGAGAATTCAGAATTGAGTCATCATGGAAATTATCAGATATATTTCAGCATATTAATAGATTTGAATAGGGTTTACACTTTTGCTGCATGTGCGAGGTAAATGTGTTTATAGGAAAAATCCAAAATCAGGACGCATCGCATGAAGTGTAAATTGAATGTGCAAAACAATGAACTTTATGTCATTTGATCATCACAATTGAAATTTAGAGAATCTATCTAAGATTTATCAAGATCAACGGCAGGATAGATCCTGTTGTCCGTAGAAAGTCATTACATCAAGACAAATTGGAGACTGAAAGACCATCAAATTCTGGCTGGCGATTTTGCAAACCTTGGGGGGCTGGAAATATGATTGGGAAATGAATGTATCGCACGAAAGCACGTTTGCCCGCTCCGATTCAAGGTGTGGCATCCGACCCTAAAGATTATTTCGCCCAACCTCACGTAGGGCGCGCAAACTCAGCGGCAAAGAGTGTGGTTTGGGCCAGCTTAAATAGCATCATTCCAGCCATTGTCACAGCTATTGTGTTCACCGTCAGTTCACGGTTTTTAACTCCTGCAGAATTTGGACTGGTGGCCCTATCGTCGGGCATCGCTGCATTTGCTGGCTCACTTTCTCCAGCTGGATTCGGGCAGGCACTTATTCAGCGCAATACAATAGGCAAGCCGCACGCAGACAGTGTGTTTTGGCTGTGCTTGCTGTCTGCGGCCTTGTTGTATGCATTCTTGCTGTTGGTTGCACCCTTGCTTGCGTCATGGTTCGACGAACCAGAGCTTTTTTTACTCATTGGAGTTCTTGGGATACGGATACTTTTCGATCTTGGCGCAGTGGTTCCGAATGCCATTTTGGTGAGAACAATGTCTTTCAGGCAACTCGCAATTCGATCGGTTCTCGGATCTGTTGTGGGAGGGAGTGTCTGCCTGATCCTGATTGCTGCCGGACAGACCGTTTGGGCTTTGGTAACTGCTCAGCTTGCCACGTCCCTTGTATTTTGCGCGGCCTCCTTTTTTGCCATTCGCTGGAAGCCAGGCTTGGCACTTAGCAAAGCCGCTTTGTCAGACCTGAGGCGGGTGGGAGGCTTTTCCTCCGGTCATCGTTTTTTCAATCAACTCAGCTTAGATCAAATACTGATCGGAGCAATCTTGGGCACGGCGCCCTTGGGATTATACGCCTTTGCCAAAAGAGTGTTCCAACTTTTAAATGATGCAATAGCGGGAGCATTTGGAAATGTCTCCCACGCTTTGTTCTCCAGCCTTCAAATGGAAAACGCAAAACTTCGGGAAGCGTTCCTTTTGTCAAGTTTCGCCTCTGCCAGCATGTCGTTTCCGATATTTTGCGGCTTAGCCTTGGTCGCTGATACAGCTGTTCCCGTTCTATTTGGTGACCAGTGGATTGCAGCCGTTCCAGTGCTGCAGTTGTTTTGTTTTATCGGCGTGTTGAGTTGTATCGGTATGGTTCAAGGCTCGCTCATAAACAGTCAGGGACAAGCTGGTTGGTGGTTCGGCTATATTGGAATTAAACAGTTTGCATCTGTTGTCGTAATCATTGCCACATTTCAGTTTGGTCTTAAGGCGCTGATGCTTGGACTGAGCGCGGTCACGGCCCTCTTCTGGCCTTTTGCGGTTGCCCGCGTCATGACCATTCTTGGCATGAAGTGGCGAGCTTATCTTGGCTCTTTTGCTGCACCATTTTGGGCCAGCCTCGCCATGTTTCCAGCCGTTGTTCTTTTGCCTAACGAAACGGCGGACCTCATGTCGCTTTTGCGCCAAATAGCCTTTGGAGCAGTCACATATGCGGTTGTGATGTTTGTCCTATCCCACAAGAAAATCCACTCAATTTACGAACTCATAGTCAAAAGAAGGCGAGAAATACGATGAAACTGGTTTACTACAAGGGTGATGAACCAAACTTTGGCGACGAATTGAACACTTATATGTGGCCTCAAATTCTGCCGCAAAATTTTTTGGACAATGACGATAGTGAATTGTTTATCGGAATCGGTTCGATTCTGTGGGATTTTCTGCCAAAGGAACCTCAGAAATTCGTTATGGGATCGGGGTTTGCAGGATATACAGCCCCTCCAAATGTGCATGATGGCTCATGGGATGTTGCATTTGTGCGCGGCCCTTGGACCGCATCGCAACTGGAACTACCTCGTCAAAAAGCGATATGCGACAGTGCAATCTTGCTGCGGACGATGGATTTACCGGGGGCAGGAGATGCCATCGAAGCGGCGTTTATGCCTCATTTTGACAGTCTGCAACGTGGCGTTTGGGAAAAAGCCTGCGATCTAGCTGGCATTCGGCTTATTGACCCCCGTGGTGATGTGGAGACGATCATCAGCGAAATCAAAAGCGCTAAAGTTCTTGTCACTGAAGCGATGCATGGGGCAATCGTTGCCGATGCATTGCGCACACCATGGATCGCCGCAAAACCCATTCAGGCAAGTCACCACAGCAAATGGTACGATTGGTCTGACGCCTTATCCATTGACCTGAAGTTCAACAATCTGCGGCCTACCAATAGTATGGAGGCGTATGTTGGACTTTCCAGAGGACGTGGGAAAATTGATGGCAGAGCAGGGCGCGTCAGTAATTCTCTTATCGCGCAGCCCATTAACAAGGCGCTGACATATTGGGCAGCCGAAGGCTTGAAGAAAATGACCAAGCTAGACCCTCAACTTAGCTCCGATACAAATATCACCAACGCAACTGATGCGGCTCACAATGCAGTACAGAACTTTGTACTATCACGCCGAAAGGTTGCTTGAAGTTTTTGAAGAAATAATTCGGCCAATTGTGGTGGTCCAACGCAAGACTTCGGGTGCATCTGCGCGCCCGAAGCACCTTTTTATCCGGGTAATATCATCTGAGTTCTCGCATGCGAAACGCAGCAATAATTGCCCGCCATTCTGATGTGTAATGCGGACCAGTTTCACACCTAGTTTGGAAAACTCAGCGGAGCAAAATGCAGTAGTTTTCCAGATATCCGATGCTTCAAGAGCGATATCAAGTTGAAGGTGATGATAGGGAAAAGCCTGCGCAATTTCTTCGAAATTGTCTGTGTCGTATCGCATTGAACTCTCCATCGCCTGTGTTGTCGGAAGGAGCGTTTGCCGGACTTCCGCTTTAGCTGAATTTGTTTCGCGCCCGCAATCTGAGGATCAAATCGGCGCGTTTGATTTGGTAGAAAGTAGGCCTTGGAAGTACAAGCCGTCAAGAAAAAATCCTTGATAACGGAAATAATCCGATATAACAGCGGTTCTGGATATACAGGAGAGAGTTATGAACAGTCGTTTCCTTTCCCACATCAACAGCTCCTTGGCTGACATTGAACAAGCGGGCTTGTTAAAAGTTGAGCGGCAAATTCTATCGCCTCAATCAGCCAAACTAAATGTGTCGTCGGGCGGTAAGCGCCACAACGACATCATAAATTTATGCGCCAACAACTATCTGGGTCTGGCGGATAGTCCGGCACTCATAGCCGCCGCCAAAAGTGCTCTGGACGAACATGGTTATGGCATGGCTAGTGTTCGCTTCATCTGCGGAACGCAAGGCCTGCACCGCAAACTGGAGCGCCGTCTTGCAGAATTTCTTGGCAAAGATGACACCATATTGTTTGCCGCCTGCTTTGATGCAAATGGCGGTTTATTTGAGCCTCTTTTGGGCGCTGAAGATGCGGTCATTTCAGATGCACTTAATCACGCATCCATTATTGATGGCATAAGGCTCTGTAAGGCTCAGCGGTATAGATACAAAAACTCAGATATGGCGGATCTGGAAACGCAGCTGAAAAGCGCAAAGGCCAATGGCGCAAGATTCATCATGATTGCGACAGATGGCGTTTTTTCCATGGATGGCTATCTGGCGAACCTGCCAGAGATTACACGATTGGCTGAAGTTTATGGCGCGCTTGTTATGGTTGATGATTGCCATGCTACAGGCTTCATGGGCCCCAAAGGGCAAGGCACGCCCATGCATTTCGGCGTCAATGATCAGGTGGACTTATTGACTGGAACGCTGGGTAAGGCATTGGGCGGCGCAATCGGTGGATACATAGCAGGGCCTCAACTCATTATCGATTTGCTACGCCAGCGAGCGCGACCATATTTGTTTTCCAATTCACTGCCACCCAGCGTTGTTGCTGCCTCTCTTGAGGCGATCAGGCTGGTGGAAGAAGGTGATGAACTGCGGAAAAGTCTATTCGCAAATACTGCCTATTGGCGGGAAGGTCTTCAGGAAATCGGATTTAAGATCCCTCCGGGAGAACATCCGATAATTCCTGTGATGCTTGGGGATGCAAAAATTGCGCAAGCCATGGCATCGCGCCTTTTTGAGTTGAACATATATGTGTCCGGCTTTTTCTTTCCAGTTGTTCCGAAAGGTCAGGCACGAATTCGCACACAAATGAATGCGGCGCTGTGTAAAGCGGATCTGGATTATGCTCTGGCATCATTTGCAAAAGCAGGTCGGGAAACCGGAGCGTTACAATGATCTCGGGCATGCAAACGAAAATGAAAGCCCTATCGAAAACACAGGCGAAGCCCGGCCTGTGGATGGAAGAAGCCCCAATTCCTCAGATTGGCGCAGATGATGTCCTGATACGCATCCACAAAACCGGAATTTGCGGCACGGATATACATATTTGGAACTGGGATGACTGGGCGGCAAAGACAGTGCTGGTGCCTCTCATTACAGGACATGAATTTGCAGGCGAGATAGTTGAACTGGGACGCGACGTCGAAGGGCTTAGTATTGGCCAGCGCGTCAGCGGCGAGGGGCACCTTGTTGGCAAGGATTCCCGGCAATCCCGTGCTGGAAAATTTCATCTTGATCCCAGCACAAAGGGAATTGGTGTAAATGAACAGGGCGCTTTTGCTGAGTTTCTTCGTCTTCCAGCGTTCAACGTTGTCCCTCTGCCAGACAGTATTTCTGACGATATCGGCGCTATTTTAGACCCGCTTGGAAATGCCGTTCATACTGCGCTGAGCTTCGATCTGATCGGTGAGGACGTTTTGGTAACTGGTGCCGGTCCAATTGGCATTATGGCTGCGGCAGTAGCCCGGCATGCGGGTGCTAGACATGTTGTTATTACCGACATCAATCCAGATCGACTCGCTTTGGCTGAAAGAGTGGCGGATGTGGTTCCTGTCAACATTGTGCATGAAGACATTAAAAGCGTTAGCGAAAAACTTGGCATGAAACAGGGCTTTGATGTTGGTCTGGAAATGTCTGGCAACCAAAAGGCATTGGACCAAATGGTGGAGGCTACAGTTATGGGCGGACGTATCGCCATGCTTGGAATTCCGCCAGGTAAAAGTCCGGTAGATTGGTCAAGAATTGTGTTTAAGGCTCTTACCATCAAGGGTGTTTACGGGCGTGAAATTTTTGAAACCTGGTATAAAATGATCGCGATGCTTGAAAACGGGTTGGATGTTTCCAAAGTGATCACGCATCGCTTCCCAGCGCAACAATTTAAAACCGGTTTCGAAGCGATGTTGTCGGGAACAACTGGAAAAGTCATACTGGATTGGAGCAAAGTTTGATGCAGGCCGCACATCCATGAATTCTGCAAAACAGGAAATCTCGCTTCGGCTGGCAACACGCCTGAAAGAAGCGCGAAAGTCACGACGATTGAGTTTGGACGCATTAGCGAAATTGTCTGGCGTTTCCAGATCTATGCTGTCGCAGATTGAGCGCGGTGAGAGCAGCCCAACAGTTGCCAGTCTCTGGAATTTGACCCAGGCATTGAATGTCGACTTTTCCGGCTTGCTCGATGATGGTCCCAAAGAACGCAGCCCCATTCGAGAACTTGTGAGAGCAGGTCAGGAACCTGTGATCCAATCGCTCGGGAAGGGGTGCAAAATACGAATATTGAGCGCGCCGGAAATGGTTGGTGAAACTGAGATCTACGATTTGGAATTCGATAAAGGTGGTTCGTTGTCCAGTGAGCCACATCGGTCTGGATGCATTGAAAACCTTACGGTCATAACCGGAGAGTTATCGGTGACCTCGGCTGGCGTCTCTGAAACTATTGGAGTTGGTGACACTGTGCGTTACGTAGCGGACCAACCTCATTCAATTCAAGCTGCATCTAAAGCTTCACGGGCGATACTGATTGTTGTTGGTGCTTAGCCAAGTTGCCAAATAAAAGGCAAATAATATCAGTGCCTAACGAGGGTTTTTTCGAAGCCCCGAGATAGCTTGTCGGGCAGGACTTTTCCAGTTATGCCGATGGCAATAATTTGAGATTTGGCTCCTGTAACAGGTTTTGAAGATTGCTCCAATGTCGCGCGGTGCCCAACTAAATTGAACGTAAAGACTTTGTCTTCAGCTTCTGCAAACCTCAAAAACCCTTTCGCGCGCAAGCAAATATCTGGCAAAGATCGCGCAAAGACATCAAATGCATCGCGATTCAGGACTGACTCGGTTTCGAAACTCCATTGGGTGTATTTGTCAATGTGGTTTTCGCCAGCTTTTGTTTTGCGCAGCGCCTGTTTCACACTTTTCAAGTCAATTCGCGCTGTCAAACCCGTCAGCAGTTCGGCGTGCACACCACAATGACTTGCTTTTAGCAGCCTGGAGAAGGGCGCCGCTTCAGCTAGCGTCTTTTCTATTTTTGCAATTGCATCATTAGAGGCGAGATCTGTTTTGTTGAGAATAATCAGATCACTAGCAGCTGCATGATCTATGATTTGTTCTGTATCCTCAAATTCAAAGCGGTGAAAATTGTCTGAGTCAATCACATAAATGCGACTATCCAACTGGGTAAGGTTGGCCGCCTCCAAGGCATCCAATGAGGCGTCCAGGGCCCTTGGGTCCGAGACACCGCTGGCTTCTACAACTACTAGATCAGGTGGTTCTGCCTCCCTTGCAAAATCAGCTACCGACGCCACAAAATCATCATTAAGTGAGCAACAAACACAGCCATTCTTGAGTGAAATTCGGTCGGCCTCAACGGTATCAATCATCGAATAGTCGATATTGATTGCGCCAAAATCATTCACGAAAACAACTGTTCTGCCCTGATTCTGGCTATGTAAAATGTGATTTACCAGTGTGGTTTTTCCAGCCCCGAGAAAACCACCAATGGTAACAATTGGCAGTCGTTCAGGCGTGAGAGTACTAGTCATGTGACCAAACACATTCGCCAGCAAGCCAAGTAGACTGAACGCCTATGTCCCGCAGCTTTGAGGGTTCCGATTCCAGCGGGTTGGTGTCCAATACCACCAGATCGGCGTGTTTGCCGGGTGTAATGGAACCAAGTCTGTCTTCCATTCCAATCTGGTACGCGGCATCAATCGTAACTGACCGAAGTGCAGCAGGGATATCAAGGCATTCGCTTTCACCAAGGCAACGACCATCGCCTGCAATTCTCGTCGTCGCGGCTTGCATCAATTCCAGAGCTGACGGGTCAGTCATCGGAGTGTCGGCATGCAAGCTGATGCGCATACCTTCTGCAACAGCAGTGCCTGCAGGCATGTAGTGGGCTGCTCGTTCAGGGCCGAACAAAGCATCCTCAATGGGAGCACCCCAATGAGTTATATGATTGATAAAGAAGCTGCAGATTACCCCAAGTTGTTGCGCCCGTTCAATCTGGTCGCTCCGCATCAACGCGCAATGCTCTAATCGGAACCGATGATCCGCATGTGGCATCTCTTCCAGCACAGTTTCCACTAGGTCCAGAACCATATCAATAGTTCTGTCTCCTTGCGTGTGTACAGTCATTTGCCAACCTGCACTGAAATATGTCCGAACCATTTTTTCGAAATAGTCCTGCGGATAATTCAAGGAGCCGGTGTGGCCCGGTTTCAGATGCATGCGCTCCAGCGTAATTTCACTTTCCAGGTATGGTTTGGTGAGCCAGATATTCCCGATAAAGGGCGAGCCATCTGCATGAATCTTTACACCTGCCATCCATAGACGGTCATCTCCGACAAGCATGTTCTCAACCTGCATATCCGCCGTTGTGGCTTGCTGATAAGCAGCAACACGCGGCAGTGGCAGGCCACGCTTTAAGGCATTGAGGTAATAGGCTTTGTAGAATGGCAAATAGAGGTGTTCGGTTACCGCAGTTATGCCATTCGAAACCAATTCGTTGATGGCCGCTTCAAACTCTGTGCTGAGCCGATCGTCACCCCAAGCCTGATAAAATGTCTCGAGCGCGGCCCACGTAATCGCTTCCTCAATCTTGCCAGTAGGACGATTGCTCTCATCCCGCTCGATGATACTGCCAGTGGGTGTCTCAAAGGTCTCATCGATACCACAAGCTTCAAAGCCGGCCGAGTTCATGAAGAGCGCGTGGCAATTCGATGTCTGGATACCGATTGGATTGTCCGGTGCAATCGTATCCAGAAAAGCCCGTGTCGGAGCTTCCATATCCGGGTGTAGCTGAGCATCAAGGCCAAAGAACAGCAGATACTCGCCTGGCTTAGCCACGGCTACCCGTCGCCGGACTTTTGCTATGAGTGCTGCATATGTTGGCACAGTTTCCGCACGCACATCCACCACAGGTGCGCCTCGTGTTTTGGCCGCCCAAAGCGGATGCGAATGCGCATCGATAAATCCGGGCAGCAAAACAGCACCATTCAAATCAACGACGTCGTGATCAGGTGACAAAGTCGCTTTGGCTTCGCCCAAAGCTCCTGCAAAGCTGATTTTTCCATCGCGAACAGCCACGGCTGCTGGGTATGGATTGTCCCCATCCACCGTTATTATTGTGCCGCCGTGGAAGAGAGTATCTGTCATTCCACAGCAACAGCGGCATAGCTGTCCCGTAACGTTCCAGCTTTTTCTTGAGATGCAATGAACTCATCATTGCTGAAAAGTGGAATAATAGTGTGATGCTTCGACATGCCGGTCGCATCAGCCAAATGCATATTCGCGGCGACTGAAGCCATGTCAGGCATTTCGTAGACAAACATCATGTCGTATTCGCCACAGGTGCCCCACGCATGCAAAAGCTTGCCACCCATTGCACCAACAGCCTTTCGGGAAACTGCAGCCCGATCGCTTGATGCATCAAGCATTTCCGCCTTTTTGTCGTTTTCGTATTTGATGAGCAGAGCGACTGTTACTGTCACAATTTATCTCCGTTTTCCTTGAATGATACGGTCCAGGATCATGGCGCATGACAGGATCGCGAGACCCGCCAGAATTCCTAAACCTTCTGATGCGTATTGCAGTGCTTGCAATACATCCTCTCCCAGCCCCTTGGCGCCAATAAGTGATGCGATAACCACCATGGCGAGGCTGAGCAATATCGTCTGATTGATGCCAGCCATGATGGAAGGGGCGGCCAAAGGTAGGTCAACTTTCCAAAGCAGGTATCGCTTGCTTGCGCCAAACGCCATGGCCGCTTCGCGTACGGATTCCGGAACGCCGCGCAAACCAAGTACAGTCAGGCGAACCACCGGCGAGCTGCCGAAAATCATGGTTGCAATAATTGCGGCGGGTTTGCCTGTACCAAAGAATGCAATCACAGGAATAAGGTATACGAACGCTGGCATCGTTTGCATGAAGTCGAGCACCGGTCTCACAAAGGCGTAAATCCTGGGATGGCGTGCACAAACAATACCCAGAGGGATACCCAATGAAATGCTGATGCAGGCCGCCGTTCCCAAAAGCGCCATCGTTTTCATGCTTTTGTCCCAAAACCCCAGGTAACCAAGGTAGGCGAGGGCAGCCCCTGAGAAAATCGCACCACGCCAGCCAGCAGATAGACCCGTCAGCAGGATTATGAAGCCCGCCATGACCGGCCAAGGCGTCTCCACAAATAAGGTCTCCAAAGCATCGAGAACGGATTTGATGCCAAATGTAAGTCCATCAAAGAACCATTCAGAGCTAACAGCTGCTGCGTTCATCCAGGTCTTGATGGCTGCAGCGACATCAGACTGGATTTCCGGGTCTGTTGGAAAACTTTGAAGAGCTTCGATTTGGGATGGAAAGCCGAATTTTAACGCACATGTCACATAGGTGATCAGAGCAAGGCCCGTGGCCAGGGCAATTTGAGGCGTGCCGAGACCAGCCGTGAGCGACTTATCGGAACGCCATTTCGTGTATCGTCGCTGAAGCGCGGTATTTGCGAGCAATGCCTGGGCCGTTTTGATTGCCAGCAACAGTGCAATTCCCACCATTATCAAGGTGAACGCGGTCCCTTCGGCAGCCGCAGCTTCCGCCCGGATGCTTTCAACCGCTCGCTCCAGCGATGCAATAGCATTTTCAAACGAAGCCACTTTGTCGGGGGAGTTCAGTTTTGCATCAGCGAGTTGTTCATACCGGAATGTCAGAGTCTTCTCTATTCCCTCTAGACGCGCCATCATAGGTGCACCCAGATCGCCCCAGATACCACGCGTGATCTGAACAATTGCAAGTGTTTCCAATGCAATGAACGGCAAGAAATAGGACCAAAGATTTCGCATCCCAAACCAGATGGAGCCCAACAACCACGCCGCCACGTTAAAGGTGGGCGTAAACCCGCGTTGGTCACCAATCTTTTTGAACTGGCCTTCGTAATAGTCGCCGTTTACCCCTGCGAATTCATCAACAGAGTTTTTGGCATCGGCACTTACAATATCCGTCGCTTCGGTGATTGCGGTCATCAGGATTCTGTCCCCAGTATTACGCCGTTAAGCAGCCCGTCTTTGGTGATGACACCTAAATTCGAGCCATCATCGTTTTTCACCAGGATTGGCCCTTCGATGTGTGTCGCTGCCTCGATCAATTGTTTCAGCGTTGCGTTTTCATTCATTTCCGGGAGTTTGTCGGGCAAAGCTCCGTGCTCACTCTCAAATTGCTCAATCGGTATCGTTAGACTGTGGGCACGAATGAGATTGATACGCGAGATACCTGCAACAAAATCAGATACATATGAATCAACGGGATTCATGATTATCTCTTCTGGCGTTCCGGTTTGAACGATCACGCCATCCCGCATAATTGCAATGCGGTCTCCGATGCGAACAGCCTCGTCGAGATCGTGCGTAATGAAGACTGTGGTTTTCTTCATGATTGAGGCAAGCTTGGAGAATTCGTCCTGAAGCTGGCGTCGGATCAGCGGATCAAGCGCGCTGAAGGGTTCATCCATCAAAAGAACATCGGCATCAGCAGCTATAGCGCGGGCAAGGCCAACACGTTGCTGCATGCCACCTGACAATTCATGGGCAAACTTGTCTCCCCACGGAGACAACTCCACTAGCCCAAGTGCCTTTTCGGCTGCTGCCCATCTTTCGTTCTGAGACATGCCCCGTATTTCAAGTGGCATGGCAACATTATCTCGCACAGAACGGTGGGGCATGAGGCCAAAGTCTTGAAATACCATCGCAATCTGCCGATTGCGCACTTTCAGAAGATCTGCATCATTCAAGGCCATGATATCCTGACCATTCACTATGATTTTGCCATCTGTTGGCGTCAACAGGCGGTTGATGTGTCGGACCAAAGTAGATTTGCCACTGCCGGATAGCCCCATTACACAGAAAATCTCACCATGTTTTACGTTAAATGAAGCGTCCGCTACGCCCACAACACAGTCATATTTTTCAAGGATTTCTGGCTTGGTTAGGCCCTCATTTCGTATGGCCGTCAGGGCCTCCTCAGATCGTGTGCCGAATATTTTCCAAACGCCATCAATTTCAATCATTGGCTTTTGACTGGTGGTATTTTCGGTGTGTGTGGGCATGGATGGATTACCTCATGCCGCCCAATTCGGCGGGAAAGTTATCTGGTGGGGGTGCTGGCAAACGTATGTTCCGCCAGCACCTTTGTTGGTAACTTGGATTAAAGGCCAAGCCAGGCGTCAACACGCGCGCTGTTGGCTGCAACCCATTCGCGGGCGACTTCCTGGCTGTCACGTTTCTTCACCACAATTTCGTTGGTGAATTTGTTAACTGTCTCTGTATCCATGGCGATGTTGGCCAAAAGTTTTGCCACTTCAGGCGCACGCGCTTCCAAAGATTTGGAGTAGCCGACATGAATATTCTTTTGCTTGTCCCCAGACGTGATTTTCGACTTGTTAAACCAGTCAGCATCTTCTGATGGATTGACCATATTGTATTTGGCCTCATCATATGCCGGCTCCTCAAGACGGACCATGTCGAACAAAGACCAATTATAGTGTGGCGCATAGCAATAGAATGCATAGCCCTGGTTTTTGTTGAAAGCGTCTGAAATCGCAGCTGTTGCCGCTTCTTCTTCCACCACAACCGGCGTAAAGAAGTTTCCGATACCATAGTCACGGATTTTCACCTGATTTTGCTTCGTAGATGTCCAGGCCGGTGCGCCTGCCCATATATCGCCCATGCCATCGCCATCGCGATCCATAAGCTTCGCCATCTCAGGGGTGGCAAGGTCGAACACAGATTTCAAATTGTTCGCTTCCGCAAATTCGCGCGGTGCGCAAAATGCTGAAAAGCCGTCATAGCTGTTTTGGCTTAGAGCAACTGTATCGTTTTCATCGACATAAATTGAGGTGAAATTGGATTGATTGGGCATCCATACATCAGGATGTACGTCGATTTCCCCCTTGCCACGATCCATTGCTTTAAAGATGACCGCGTTGGTTCCGGGAACCAATTCCGCTTTCTTGCCGAGCCTGTCTTCGACCACAACTTTGATCAGTCCTGCCATGGCGCGCGCGCTTGCCCAGTTCGGCTCACCAATCATGATCGTGTCTTGGGCGAAACTCGCGGTTGCGCTGGTAAAGCTCATCGTGGCGGACAGCGCCAAAATCTTCCAAGTTTTCATCAAACTCTCCATTCCCCTGTTGAAATTCTCACTACTGAAATGTTAAATACAATTACTGACATGTCAATTACTGTTTTTTGTCGACATTTACGAAGGAATACCGCTAAAACGAAAGCGTGGTGCCAATTATGGAGGGTTCATTGGTCAGCTCGATTGAAACAGCCAACATACGCCCGCTTCTGTTGAAAGATGAGGCATTCTCTACGCTCGAAAAAATGATTGTGACCGGTGTTCTATCGCCGGGGCAGTGGGTTTCCGAAACGGACCTGATGCAGGTGTCCGGACATACGCGCGCTTCGGTGCGGCATGCTGTTCAACGCCTTGAAGATCAGGAATTGGTGAAGATCTTCCCAAGGCGCGGTGCACAAATTTGCCCGATAGACTACAATAGGCATTTCAGATTACTGGAGCTGCGACGTCCGGTTGAACAGTTGTTGGCACGCTCTGCCGCAAAACGCGCAAGTCCTCAGCAACGCGCTCAATTCGAGAATATTTCAAATGGTTTTAGAGAAAACTCGGTGAAAAAGGTGCAGGAAGTGATGACCGAGCTGGACTCACAAAACTATGCTTTGCTTCTTGCGGCTGCCGACAATCCTTTCGCCTCGAAGGCAATGATGGCAGTGAAAGGGCTTTCGAGACGTTTCTGGGTTCTGCACTGCGAAACTCACGGTGATGTTGGAAAAATGGCAAGCTCCCATGCAGATATTGCCGCGGCGATCGCTGCAGCTGATGGTCTTGCTGCTGAAACAGCAGTTGCAAATCTTGTCGATTATCTTGAAAGGTTCACTCTAGAAGTTGTCGGCTTTAACTCAGAACGCCTAGAGGTCGTTTAATTTTATAACTAAGCCTTATTGTTTGGTTTGAGCGCTACACAAGTCTGTTGACATAAATTTATAAGTACGTACTTTTAATTTATGATCAGACTTTCTGTTGATATTGGTGGTACTTTTACAGACATCGTTCTTGAAAAAGACGGTCTGATGGCCACACATAAGGTTCTGAGTACTCCGTCTTCTCCAGAAGTGGGAGCGATGAACGGCATTGCCCAAATTCTTCTGGAAAATGAAACAGAACTGAATGAAATCCGTTCGGTTATCCATGGGACGACACTTGCTACCAACGCATTAATTGAACGTAAGGGCGCAAAAGTTGCCTTCGTGACAACGGCGGGTTTCCGCGATGTTCTGGAAATGCGAAATGAAAAGCGTTTTGATCAGTACGATCTTGGCATCAAGCTGCCGGAACCACTCGTTCCGAGGCAATTGAGGTTGCCGCTTCGAGAAAGGGTCCTGGCGGACGGATCCGTGCTGTGCGCGCCGGATGAAGAACAAATTGGACAACTGGCCTCGGCAATTGAAGCGGCGGATGTTGAGGCTGTTGCAATTGGGCTTTTGCACTCATACGCGAACCCTACACATGAAGTAATAACGGGCAAACGACTGGCGGAGGTTTTGAGCGATCATATTACGATCTGTCTCAGTTCGGAAGTTTCGCCGGAAGCACGCGAATATGATCGCTTTTCCACTGTTTGTGCTAATGCTTACGTGCGCCCGCTGATGGCGCGGTACCTGACCTCATTCAACCAACGTTTGAAAGAGGGGGGATTTTCTGGTTCGTTCTTGATGATGCTGTCGGGCGGCGGCGTCACAACGCTTGAACAGGCCACAAGATCGCCCATCCGGCTGGTAGAGTCTGGCCCGGCGGGCGGTGTTGCTCTGGCGGCCTACATAGCCAAGGAAGTTGGCTCAAACCGTACCCTTGCCTTGGACCTTGGTGGCACTACGGCAAAAATCTGCTTTCTCCAAGACGGCATTCCACAAACAACACGACGCTTCGAAGTCGCGCGTGCGTGGCAAGATGTGAAAGGCAGTGGATTGCCGGTTCGTGTCCCAACAATTGAAATGGTTGAAATCGGCGCAGGTGGAGGCTCAATCGCTACTGTCGATGGGCTTTCTCGCCTAACGGTTGGACCCCACAGTGCTGGGGCTTCTCCAGGTCCCTGTTCATATCAATTGGGCGGCAAAGATGCGACTCTGACCGATGCCCATGTTACGCTGAAAAACATTGACCCTGAAGGGTTCGCCGGTGGCTCCATTGAGCTCAACCCGCAATGCGCGGAAGAGGCAATACAAGAGCAAATCGCGCAGCCGCTTGGTTTACAGTCGCTGCAAATTGCAGCCGCTGGCATCATAGAAATGTCAGATGAAATTATGGCCAATGCCGCAAGAGTGCACGGGTTGGAACTGGGAAAAGATATCTCGGAATTTGATTTGATTGTGTCTGGCGGTGGTGGTGCTTTGCACGCCACCCGGATTGCAGAGAAGCTCTCAATCGGTCGAATTTTTGTGCCAGAGAATGCAGGTGTTGGGTCCGCTGTCGGTTTTCTTCACGCTCCCATTTCGTTTGAAATTGCCAAATCGATTATGCGGCCAATATCTGCGCTGGATACAAGCAGCCTCGCGCAAGAGTTTCGTAATGTTAAAGAAGAAATTCTGTCGATTGTGTCTGCCATTGCAAACGCAGGAAATATCCAAATCAGTGCATCCGCTGAGCTGCGCTATGCAGGGCAGGGGCAGGAGGTCAAGCTTGATATCGATCTGAACAGGTCCGTCGCGCAAACGCTTGATGAGCTGCAAGAACGTTTTCACAAAGCATATGAGCGAATGTATGGCTTTACGATGCAGGAGCTGGATATTGAATTTTTCAGTTTCTCAGTTTGCGCAACAGCTCCAGTGCAGTCTTACCAGACAGATGGTTCCGATCAGGCCAATCAATGCGTGACCATGCGAACCAACCAGCGCGACATCTTCGATCTGGAAAAGGATGAGTTCGTTGCATTCAACGCGATCCACAGAGTGGAACTGCCGCTTGGTAAAACAATAGTAGGGCCAGCAGTGATTATCGAAGACCAGACAACGACAATGGTCCGCAAAGGATGGTCGGTTCAACGGTTGGATAGTGGGCACCTTATGCTGGAACGGAGCGCGCTATGACGCTGTTTCGGAAATCAGCAAGCTTTTCAGATCGCGATATCATTGCACTGAACGTTGTTTGGAATCGTTTGATTTCTGTTTGCGAGGAGCAAGCCAATGTATTGATGCGGGTGGCATTTGGAACGATTGTCCGCGAAGCTGGCGACCTGTCCGCCGGCGTATTCGATGCCAACGCGAAAATGCTTGCTCAAGCTGTTACAGGTACGCCAGGCCATGTGAATACTATGGCTGCGTCAGTACAGGCCATGTTGGAAAAAATCCCAGCTGAGACTCTAAGGCCCGGCGACGTTTTGATGACCAATGATCCTTGGTTGGGTGCGGGACACGTGTTCGATTTTGTTGTCGTGACGCCGGCATTTCAAGGGGAAAAGCTGATTGGGTTTCTAGCTTCCACAAGCCATGTTGTCGATGTAGGTGGGTTGGGGTGGTCTGCGGAAGGGCGCTCGGTTTTCGAAGAAGGTGTGGTCATTCCAGTATCCAGGCTGCGCCGCGCTGGAGAATTGAACGAAGATATCCTGTCCATCATCACCACCAATTCGCGCATTCCACTTGAGGCGCGGGGCGATATTTTGTCCTTGCTGAGCTGCAATGACACTGGTGTAGCAAGGCTCATGGAGCTGTTGAGAGAATTCGACATTGAAAGTCTTGAAACCATCGCAGACTTCATATTTGAGCGTTCTCGTAGCGGCACTTTGGCTGCTTTGGCCAAAGTTCCAAATGGCACATTTGAGAACATGTTGTCACTTGACGGTTATGACAGTCCGATTGTTCTGAAAGCCGCAATGGTCATATCTGATGACTGCATTGTTGTGGATTTGGCTGGTTCATCACCAAGTATATCTCGAGGCATAAATTGTCCTTTGAACTATTCTGTCGCGTATGCCTCCTTCGGCATCAGAGCTCTAATTGCAGGTCATATCCCTAATAATGCGGCGTCATTGGAAGCTTTTGAGATAAAGGCGCCACCCGGTTTAATAGTCAGTGCCGAACGGCCTGCGCCCGTGTCCGCAAGACATGTGGTCGGTCAGGCATTGCCGGATCTGGTGCTGGGCTGCCTGGCAAAAGCAATGCCAGGACAGGTCTTGTCTGAAAGTTCTGGTGCGTTGTGGACGATGTCGCTCACTGGCACCGGCAATGAGCCGTTTTCATCTTTGAATGTAGCTTTGGGAGGAATGGGTGCCCGTCCAACTGCTGACGGTTTGTCTACAACAGCTTTTCCATCTGGGGTCGGGTCAGTTCCCGTTGAAATCGCGGAAACTGCCGCACCCCTGATTTACCACTGCAAAGAGTTCGCCTGTGACACCGGTGGGGCTGGCGAATTTCGTGGAGGTTTGGGGCAAACCATCGAAGTTGGATCGGTAAGCCACGAAAAACTTGAATTGTCTGCCGCTGCATTTGAACGCTTGAACGTTGGGCCTGCCGGGCGCGAGGGTGGGTTATCGGGAGCAACAGGTTCTGTTGAAATTACAGACGGTACGCAGGTCACAGACAAAGGCACTTATGAGATTCCACCTGGGGAACGAGTGGTACTTCAAACACCAGGCGGTGGCGGTTTTGGGAAGCCGCAGAACCGAGGCGCTGAAGCGTTGAGGAGTGATTTATCCCAAGGCTTGATCAGCAAGAAACAAGCGGAAGAAATTTACAAGCTAGATACATCCAGTCAGGAAGGAACAAAACAATGAATTACATGGGAAAATTAGCGGCGGCAGGTCTTGGCCTGGCTGTCAGCGCAGGAGCGGCAATGGCGGAAACAAAGTGGGATTTATCCACCGCTTGGCCCGCCACTAACTTTCACGCGAAGAATGCTATGGCATTTGCAGATGCGGTCCGGAAAGAGACAGATGGTTCCGTGGATATCACCGTCCATGTCAGTGGCGAGATTGGCGTCAAAATCACTGAAAAACTGTCTGCGGTTGAAACCGGAATTGTGCAAATGGCGGATATGCTGCTGTTCCTCCAGGCTGGCGACGAGCCACTTCTTTCAATCGATACTTTGCCTTATCTGATCCAGGGCCAGGATGAAATGAAGGCGTTCCTGGATGTCGCAGGCCCGAAATTTGAAGAGATCGCGGCCAATCACAATCAGAAAATTCTTTACTACGTTCCGTGGCCAAGCCCAGGCGTTTATACCAAAACGCCAATTGTGAGTGCCGACGATATGGCCGGTCAGCGCATTAGAGCATTTAACGCCGCCAGCTTTGAGTTTTTGAAAAATATGGGTGCGGCACCTCTGGAAATGCCGTGGGGCGATGTTGCAGCTGCCGCTGCGGCAGGTACGATTGATGGCGCAGCCACATCTTCATCTTCAGGCGTAGATGGAAAGCTCTGGCAGTTTACCAGCCATTTCAATCCATTGAACTGGAGTACTTCAACAGATGCGGTAACGGTCAATCTGGATGCTTGGAACGCACTCACTGAGGAAGAGCGCGCCACCATTGAAGCGATTGCTGACAGAATGGAAGCCGAGTTCTGGGCGGTTTCCGCTGCAGAAGATGACGGCAAAGTCGCGATCCTCAAGGAAAACGGCATGACTGTAACCGCTGCTGATGCTTCTCTGAAAGCTAAAATGGCAGAGGCGGGCAAAGCAATGTGGACTGCATATATTGAAAAAAATGCTGATGCCAAACCCATCATCGATGCCTATTCTGCCAAACTTGGCAAGTGAATTGAGGGCCGGGCGGCAAAACGCCCGGCCATTGCTGTAAGTGGAAACGTTTCTAAAACTTGTTGATCAAAGCTCACGCACGCTTGAAGGTATTGCGGTGGTGCTCCTGTACGGCTTTGGCGGTTTGATGCTAGCCGAAGTCTTTGCTCGGGGATTTCTATCGCAGAGTTTGCCTTTTTCATGGGAATATAGCGCTTTTGCGATGGCCAGTGTATTTATGCTTGCTTCGGGCCGCGCAATTCGAACTGCGACCCATGTGCGTGTATCATTGATATTGGAAGCAACACCGGCTCGAATATCTCGGTTATTGGATTTAGCAGCCAATTTCGCTGCTCTGGTAATCGTCGCGTTCATCATTGCTGCTCTCTACAATGCTTTTTCGACCTCATTGGAGCGCGGATTGGTCTCCCCTACAATCGTACGGACGCCTTTAGCAATTCCCCAAGCGTTTGTTTTGATTGGATCTATTCAATTCTGGTTCGACCTTCTCGCTCGGCTGATTCGCCTATTAAAGGGAATGGAATTTGAAGAACGGGGCGCAGATGCGCCAGCGAAGGAGCCGCTGGATGTTTGAGATTGGCACAGTAGCGGTATTACTTTTCGCAGCCCTGCTGGGTTCCTCTGTCTGGATTGGGCTATCACTGTTTGCCACAGGTTATATTTTGCTCTCTCTGTTCAAGCCAAATATCCCCATGGATATTTTTGCCGGCAAGGTCATATGGGGAGCAACAACATCACTTGAGCTTTTGTCGTTGCCGCTTTTCATTCTAATGAGTGAAATTCTGGTTTCGGCGCGTCTGGGAAGATCCCTTTTTTCAGGACTTGCACCCTGGGTCGGTCGCCTGCCTGGAGGGTTGCTGCATGTGAACGTGGCAGGCTCCACGCTTTTTGCCGCTGTATCTGGATCATCAGCGGCAACAACAGCAATTGTTGGCCGCGTAACGTTGCCGGAACTGGAAGCGAGAGGCTACAATAGAAACCTTGCAATGGGGTCGCTTGCGGGGGCAGGGACACTTGGATTTCTAATCCCACCATCCATCATCATGATTATTTATGGTGTTATGGCGGAGCAATCCATTTTGGAGCTCTTTGTTGCTGGTGTGATACCCGGCTTATCACTTGCCTTGTTGTACGCTGGTTACATAGCTCTGCATCAGATCATTACTCGTTCGCAGCCAAAAAGCGCGTCGACATCCTTTGCTGATAAGATAGAGGGGTTGCGGCAGATCGGACCCATAGCGGCGCTGATCATTGCCATTATTGGGTCGCTATATTTGGGGTTGGCAAGCCCGACTGAGTTGGCTGCCGTCGGTGTCCTGGGGGCTATGATAATTGCTGCCCTGACAGGTCAGTTTTCGCTCTCCGGTATGATTGGCGCCGGGCGACGTGCGGTCAGAACCAGTGCCATGATTGGCTTGATCATTATTGGTGCGGCATTGCTAAATTCAGCGTTCGGCTTTCTGGGTATTCCGAAAGCCATTGCGGCGGAAATCGCAGCATTTAATCTGTCTCCCTTCGCTTTGATTGCTGTTTTGCTGATCTTTTACGTCATTATCGGAATGTTTCTTGACGGCACATCCATCATAGTCATGACGCTTCCTATCACTCTGCCATTGGTAACGGCTGCGGGCTATGATCCCATCTGGTTTGGTGTATTTGTTGTTGTTGCTGTGGAGATCTCGCAAATTACACCGCCAATTGGGTTCAATCTATTTGTCATTCAGTCCCAAACGGGAGAAACCATTGGGGCTATTGCGCGCGCGGCGCTTCCATTTTTTCTAATTCTACTTGCCTTTGCGCTGTTATTGGCGATTGTGCCCGAATTGGCACTTTGGCTACCGGGAACCATGCAATGAATGCGTCGCTTCACAAGCGTGTTGAAGAAAATCTATTGGAGCAAATACAAACCGGAGTTTGGCCTGTTGGCAGCCGATTGCCCAAAGAGGAAGATATGGCCTCGCAATTGGGTGTAAGTCGCTCCACGCTCCGACAGGCATTTGCCAGCCTGGAACGGAAGGGTGTCTTGTTGCGTAAAAAACGAGCCGGCACCAAGGTAATATCGGATCAGCCAGTTTCACGTTTTAGTATGGTGACTGCTGGCTTGAATGAAGTGCTTAGCCTAGTGCGCGACGCAAGTTTAGACGTTTCAGGAATTCAAAGTGTTGCTGAACAAGATATTGCCGTTCTGCAAGGTTTGCAAAGTGAAACCGGGTATTGGTTGGAAATTACCGGAACGCGCAGCATGGATGAAGATGACGTACCGTTTAACTGGTCGCAGATATATGTCACCGGCAGATATGCGGGTATTGGGCCGGTGCTTGGTGAGCGTGTATCATCGGTGTTTGAAGCTATCGAGAGTACATTTGGTATTCGGGTTGCACGCGTTAGCCAGGCAGTTCTTGCTATTGCCTGCCCCCAAGAGGCAGCTTCGGCCATAGATATCAGTCCAGGTGCCCCCGCTTTGCAGATTGTTGCAAGATTGTTTGACGAAGACGACCAGTTGCTGGAGGTATCGTCGGCGATTTTCGATCCGGATAGGTTCCAGGTGCAGACTGATGTTCGCATAGAGTAGAGACACAATGGGCCTCTACAAAGCGTGGGCGCGCACAAGCGCTGCCAGAATGCCAATTCATTTAATATGTTTGTTTGACAATCTGTAAAACTGCCTGCCAGCAGTTTGATTGAACATTCCATATCACACCTCACAACTAACAAAGACATTGATCTGCAATTTCCAAAGATAATGCAATCTATGGATGATTCGAGGTTATTTTCACGAGCGGTATAAGGTCACCCTGCATTTCGCTGCTTCATATAGAGTGTACTCAAATTTTGGAAACGATTTGGAGCCAAAAGTTAGTAAATCATTAGTAATATGGTGTGTTTCGGATTTGTATCATTCGTTCGGATGATGTCCGATATCTTTCATTCTGCGATCAATTAAATCGCCGTTCTGCCAAAATTACTCAACTATAGGTATTTCGGGGGCGGGGTTTATTGGTGACAAAGGTAGATGCAGACTATGACTATTTACAACATCGGACAGGCTGGATCGGCCTATCAGGAACTGAGCGACATTCAATGGAACAGCCTGCAACCTGGGGACGTCGTGAACGTTCATTGGCGGCCTGAACCTTACACTGAGCGTCTGCTTTTGAACGCGCAAGGAACCGAAGCGCAACCCATCATCATCCAAGGTGTACCTGGACCAAATGGTGAAATGCCAGTGTTGGACGCAAATAATGCGACAACGCCAGAGCAGTTTTCCAACTTCAACTTAGAGTACAGGCAAGAGCTTGGCGGAAGTATCTTTATCGGAACTCCGAGCTCATATCCGAGCCCGGATGAAATTCCAGAACACATAACTATTAGTGGATTCGAAATAACTGGCGCTGGGCAGGGCAACTCCTTCACAGACGCTGCAGGCATTTCCCACAGCTATGCGGGCCAAGCCGGTGTGTATGTCAAAGGTGGTGACGATATCACCATCGAGAACAATTACATCCACCACAACGGTACCGGGATTTTTTCAAACTCCAATCATGATTTCGAAATTACTGAAGACTTGGTCATTCAAGGCAACACCTTTGATCAAAACGGCGTCTCCGGCTCTTATCTGAGGCACCATGTGTATACAGAGGGTGTAAATACAACCGTAGACAACAACGTATTCCTTGCGAAAGTTGATGGGGACCAAGGCAGCTTGCTGAAAATGCGTGATGTTGGCCTGACAATCAGCAACAACGAGTTTGGTTCATCTCCCGGCCACATCATCGATATGGGCGATGTACAATCCGATGCAATGGTTGCCGCGGGCTATGGTACGTCTGATGCGTTCCACCACGACAATCATGTGTTTGGTAACACGATCAATGCTGAAACCGGCAACATTTATCTGGGTGGCGACAGCCTTGGCAAAGAGAACGTCAACAGCGAAACATACAGAAAATCAGTAGAGTTCCACGATAACACAATCACTTATGCATCTGATCAGGATGACCTGTGGCGTTTGGGCATTTTGCGCGCGCCAAGTGATGACCAAACTTTCAATATTGCAAATAACTCATTCAGCGCATCTTCCAAAACTCCAGGCGAAACACAAAGTAATTTTGCCTTGATGGCTGACGATGGCAATTTGAATGTCGTTGGACCAAACACAATTGATGAATCTATTGCGCAATGGGCAGACAACGCTTCGCAGAACGGCACGATCACTGGCTGGGAAAACATGACAATTGTCGATGATGTGCCAGATCCAGACCCAGTTGACCCAGATCCAATAGATCCAGACCCTGTTGATCCAGATCCGGTGGACCCAGACCCAGTTGATCCAGATCCAGTAGATCCAGATCCGGTTGACCCAGATCCAGTCGACCCAGATCCAGTAGATCCAGATCCAGTCGAACCGCAAATCAACTTGATCGATGGAACTGATGGCGCAGACAGTCTTTTCGGCAAGGCAGAAGACGATGAAATTAACGGAATGGCCGGCGACGATTCGCTGTATGGCTATACCGGAGATGACATAATTTTAGGCGGCGCCGGAAGTGATTTCATCAGTGGTGACGGTGGCAATGACACGATCTTCGGTGGAACAGAAAACGACTATCTTGATGGAAGCTATGGAGATGATTTTGTTTCCGGCGATGAAGGTGACGACCGGGTCAGTGGTGGCCATGGCTCCGACCAACTCTCCGGGGGCGATGGAAACGATAAACTCCTGGGCGGTAATGACGATGATGTCTTGTCAGGAGATGCTGGCGACGATGAACTCCAAGGTGGTAGTGGCGACGATACGCTGATGGGAGGAGCCGGCCTTGATACACTGATGGGCGGTGCTGGCACTGATACATTTGTGTTTACAGCAGACTCAGCCTTTACCGAGACTGATACCATTTGGGACTTTTCAGTGGGGCAGGGTGACAAGGTGAACATCACTGACCTACTGCAAAACTTCGATTCAACCACCGATAATATCGAAGACTTTGTATCGCTCACGCAGTCCGGTTGGAAACACGCACTTCTGTCGGTTGATGTCGATGGGGGCGGCGATAATTTCCAAGCTGTTACCATCGTTGGTTACGGAAAGGATCTGAGCATTAGCGATGTAGTCGATTACAGCGACCTGATCGTCTAGCGAAGCCTACTCATGAGATGGGAACCGGGAGTATTTGTTTACTTCCGGTTTTCCGCCGTTTTGGTGCCAGCTCATGATGTTTTCTTGAACGGCAACAACTCGGCAAATATATGAAAAGTGAAAAAACCTCCGCATCAGATAAATCTGCATCTGACCCGCAAAAGAAAACGGGTCTGTATACCATTTTGTTGGGTCCGGTTTCCGCTATTACAATTATCAGCCTGGTGTCGAACCTGCTCATGCTCACCGGGCCGCTTTTTATGTTGCAGGTCTACGACAGGGTTCTAGCCAGTCAGTCGTTGCCAACACTAGTGGTGCTGATGATTTTGGTCTGTTTGCTTTATGGGTTTTTCTCGTTCTTGGAAGCTGTTCGAACACGGATGGCTGCTCGAGTGGCAAATGTTGTGGATGAGCAGATTTCCGGGCCGCTCTTTTCAGCAGCTATCAAGCTAAAAACCATTCCGGGAGCGGCAAATACGCCCAGTCCAATTCGGGATGGTGAAATTCTTCGTCAGTTTCTTGGAGGCGGTGGTCCAATTGCATTGTTGGACCTGCCTTGGATACCGATTTATCTGGCCATTGTGTTCGCGTTACACCCTATGTTGGGTTGGCTTGCAACCAGCGGCGCCCTGATTATTGTTGCGTTGATGATTGTCAATGAATTCACGTCAAAGCGTCCCTCCCAAAAAGTGAGTGAGCAGCAGGCAGAACAGCAAAGGCTTGCTGACGACGCGGTCCTGAATGCAGAGACAGCCATTGCAATGGGCATGCAAGACAATCTGCTCAAGCGCTGGCTGCGACAGTCTCAAGTTTTAAAATCAAGCCAAAGAGTAACGGGAGATCGCGCTGCTTTCTTCTCCTCCACCACAAAGGGGCTGAGGTTCTTATTGCAGTCTTCTGTGCTCGCCCTTGGCGCTTATCTGGTTATTCAGGGGCAGATGACTGGTGGTCTGATGATTGCGGCGTCTGTGATCACATCACGTGCACTTGCGCCTGTGGAGCAGGCTGTGGCGCACTGGCGTTCACTCTTAGCGGCACGCGAGGCTGTAGGGCGCATCAAAAAGACGCTAGCCGTCTTCAAAGATATCAAGCGCTCAACGCAACTGCCGCTGCCCTCAGCCGATTTTGCCGCACATCAGGTTTCAATTGGTCCTGTGGGTGCGAAAAAACCCTTGTTAAGTGGAGTACATTTTGCCCTTGCCGCTGGAGATGGTGTTGGAGTGCTGGGCGCTTCTGGTGCCGGTAAGTCAACATTGGCACGCGCATTGATTGGCGTGTGGCCCACTATGTCGGGTGAAATACGCATCGATTCAGCTCTCTTTGAGCACTACCAGACGGAGCAGATTGGCCAAATTGTAGGCTACATGCCCCAGCGGGTTGAGCTATTCAATGGGACAATCTCACAGAACATTTCCCGTTTTGAAGAAGGCGCAAAGAGCGAAGCAATCATCGAGGCTGCTAATGCCGCAAACGTCCATGCGCTCATCAGCTCATTTCCAGATGGCTATGATACGGAAATCGGAGCCCAAGGTGAGTTGTTGTCAGCGGGACAAAGACAGAGAATTGGCCTTGCTCGAGCACTCTTTGGAAATCCGTTTTTAGTGGTTTTGGATGAGCCAAATTCAAATCTCGATGCAGAAGGGGACGCGGCGCTTTCCATGGCGATTGAAAGCGCGCGCGCGCGCGGTGCAATTGTTATCGTTATTGCGCATCGACCTAGCGCCATCGCATCCGTCGATAAGTTGATTTATCTGCAGGAAAAACGTCAGGCGCTCTTTGGTCCCAAAGATGAAGTGCTCGAAAAAATCACCAATCATAAAGTCAAGGGGATTCGAACCGTAAAGGCGGCTGTGGCATGAGTGAAAAAAATTCAGAAAGCACAGATCGGACCAGCTTGAAAAAGCACGGTGTTGCGGGAATGATCGCGATCTTTGCTGTTTTTGGCAGCTCTGTTCTATGGGCATCATATTTCGACATTTCCGGGGCCGTGGTGACTTCTGGTTCTGTCGTTGTAGAAAGCCATGCCAAAAGTATTCAGCATCGCGATGGTGGAATTGTTGCAAAAATAAATGTCAGGGACGAGGACGTGGTTACGCGGGGGCAGTTGCTCGCTGTGCTTGATGATACCGAAATTTCCGCCAATCACACAGTCATCCAAACTCAATTGAACCAAGCTATCGTCAAAGAAGCGCGTCTTCTTTCTGAGATCGCTGATGTAGATCAATTGGATGAAAGCAAACTTCGCAGAGAAGTTGGCGATCCAACATCCTTCACTGAGCTTTTGGCTACTGAAAAGCAGGTTTTCACTGCACGTAGAGCTACCCGGCAAAAGAGAACGGCTCAAATATCTGAGCAGATTATACAAATCGAAAGGCAGATTGACGGTTATGAATTGCAAAGGATGGCGGTGGAGAGACAGCTCAAAATTTTGAAGGATGAACTTCAATCCTTAGGCGCATTATTTGAAAGCAAACTTATCGAAATTCGCCGCATTACGAGTCTTGAAAAGGAAATTGCTTCCAAAGAAGGACAGATAGGTCAGTTTATATCCTCAAAGGCTGAAGCCAGAGCGTCTATCGCAGAAAAAAATCTGCAAATTCAGCAATTGCGTGATGATTTTTTGGCTGGTGTGCTTGACGAGCTGCAAACGACACGAGAGCAAATCACAAAGGGTTTTCAGCAAAAACGAGCATCTCTCGACAAAATGGACCGTACGGAGTTGCGAGCTCCTGACGCAGGCGTTGTACATCAATCGAAATTACACACTGTTGGCGGCGTGATTAAGCCGGGCGATACGTTGATGCTTTTGGTGCCGCAAGATGATGAGCTTGCTATCGATGTAAAAATCAAACCCATCGACATTGACAAGGTCTTCGTTGGCCAGAACGTTGTTCTAAGGTTATCCAGTTTTGATCAACGAGAAACGCCCGAGTTAATCGGCACATTGTCGCAAATCGCACCCGACATTACTCTCGATCAAGCGACACGAGACCACTATTACGGCGTGAGAATTACAATTTCCCGCAGTGAATTCGCCCGTTTGCCGGAGAGCACCAAACTGGTTCCGGGAATGCCAGTTGAAGCATTCATTAAAACAGAAGATCGCAGCGTGTTGTCTTACCTTGTGAGCCCATTTGCCCATCAGCTCAATCGTGCATTCAGGGAAGATTGAGCGGTTGCTTTATTCAAGGCCAAATAAATTTCCCGGTACCGGTACATAGAAGTTTGCACCGAAGGCGTCATCATCACCAGACCAGCAATTCAACCGAATGAATTGCCAGTTATTGCGAAGTGCATTGAATGCAAATTGATGGGGTGTGCAGATGGTGTGCAACGGCTCGTACTCATCATCAATAATTATCGCACTTATCATTTTAGGTGCGTTTTCGCCTGAGTACCAAGGCAGGCTTTCAACCTCTATTTTGGAACCATTGAGTGCACGAGTTTTGACCTCCGAAATTGGCAAGAGATGCATCCAGCTCTCTTGGTCATCCGATTCCGTTTCACGATAAGAAAGCCCATCCTCGCGCAGCCTGAATGTATAATAACTTGGCCCTGCGCTCTCTGCCTCAATATAGTTTGCTCCCTTTTTGAATAGCTCATCAAAAGGATGGCAAGCTGTTGGCATCAGTTCCTCCTGCACCCAGGATGTATTGGGTTCATTCGGGTCTGTGGTGTAGTTGGTCTCCCTGACTAGACAACGGTTTTCGATGTGACCGGTTTTGATTGACAGTTCAATCAATTCAACTCGTTTTGAATATTCGTAGTAACTGGGCGGTCGCAATGTGGATGTTCGAATGACAAAGAAACTACGATCGGTAACCCCAACAATTTGGTCTGAAAGCACTAGACCTGCATCAGGTGTCGCGAAAGAATACATAGGGAACAAGACTGCGAAAACCGCTATTGTTGTTCTTACAAATCGAAACGCCCAGCTAGACAAATGAGACAATAACATGTGGCCGGATTTCCCTTGTTTCCAATCAAAAAGTACAAAGCACAATCATAGTCGATTTGGCAGGTTTAGTCAGCAACAGAAAGCCTGAATTCCGTGGGTTGCCAAAGCGTGTTGCACTCCGCGGGCCGGGTTGTAGGTAAAGTTATTGTTTGCCGTCTTGTGGCAAAAACTTGCCCAGTGATCTGCGTTCAACAATATCAGTTTTCAAAATCACACTTTGGCCCGGAACTTTCTCACGAGCCATGCGCATGATAATTCTGGCGGCCTCTCTGCCCATTCGGCGATGTGGAACATGCACTGTTGTGAGCGGTGGCTCAACCGCACTTGCTAAATCAATGTCATCGAAGCCAATGATTGAAACATCGTCCGGCACCTTTAATTTCAAGTGTCTGGTGGCCTGAAGTGCACCGGCTGCCTGTACATCATTTCCAAAAAAGACAGCTGTCGGTCGATTTGGCAGGGTTAGCAACTCAAGCGTGGCTTCTTTACCATCTTCCAGCGAGTAAGGCACCTCCATCAGGTAGGGAGCTTGCAGAATGATTCCGTTCTGTTTCAGGACATCTTTCACCCCTTGGACGCGCGCACGTGCACGATCATTGTCTGCTGTGATTCCGGAGATCATTCCAAATCGTTTGTGTCCAAGTGAAACTACATGCTTTGCAATGGATTCCGCCGCGAGTTTATTGTCGAAGCCAACATAGCAATGTTGTGGATCGTTCTTGTGGGTCCACATTAGAACAAACGGAATATTTCGACCTTTTAAAAAATCGTAGACGCTCTCCGAGCGGGCGTCCCCTATCAGCACAATTCCATCGACCCCTCGTGAAACAAGCGCCTGAATTTGATGTGCTTCCTGTTCTGAATCATATTGGGATGTCGCGACCAAAAGGGTGACACCTGCGGCCGATAGCTCCTCCTGCAGAACTTGCAGACCGCGCGCAAAAATCGCGTTTTCCATGGTCGGAATAACCGCGCCAATTGTGTTGGTGCGATTAGATGCCAAGGCCATGCCGCCGAAGTGCGGCGTGTATCCCAGTTCCGCAATAGCCGCTTCAACCCGCTTGCGGGTCAATTGTCTAACCTGATCAGGAGTATTTATGCATCGCGAGACAGTGGCTGTTGACACATTTGCGTGCTTGGCGACGTCATCAAGGGTAGGGGCATGCTTCAATGTCATACGCCATAATATCTCAATCCAGATACCAAAGCGATAGCTAACTCTTCCAGAAATCTTGAATCAGAAATAATATGTAAGCGCTTGCATTTAGAAATGTAAGCGCTTACAGAAATGCATGACAGAATTTGAATCTGCATTTGAAAGGTGAGGAACACATGACATCAAACGCAAAGTTTTCCCTTATCTCATCGTTGGTTTTATTCGTGATTTTCTTCGCGAATGTGTCTTTTGGCGCGGCAGGTAATCCAGAATTTCTCGGCGATATTCCTCAAATGTTGATGCTGTTTACATCAGCAATTCTGTTCGTAATTGGAGTTTTGCTCTGTGAGGCACAAAGCGAGAAAGAATAGCGAAAATCTTCGTTAAATTTACATTCAACTGGGAGGTTAAGAATGAAAAATACCAAATCAGAAATCGCGTCACTTGAACGACGGAATTTTATGAAACTTGCTGCTGCTGGCAGTTTCACTGTTGCAGCTGTAGTCGGCGCAGCGGGCACAATGTGGTCATCTGAGGCAATCGCTCAGACCGCCAAAGAAGAGTCAGAGCGCGAGCGCGCGGCCGACCACATCATGACTATTGCGACTGCATATGTGATGACAGCTGATCGCAGCTACCCGATTATGCAGCTCGACTTCAAAGAAAATATCCAGAACGCAACTAACGGCAAAGTGTATGTGAAACTTGCGCCTGGTGGTCAGCTTGGAGCTGGTGGTGCTTTAGCGCAAAAAGTGCAGGGCGGAACCATTCAGGCAGCACAGCATTCCCTCTCGAACTTTGCACCGTTTGCACCCGTTGTTGATTTGATCAACATGCCATATCTGTGCGGCGCTAATCAGCGCTTTGTGAACCTTGTCAGTTCCGATCACTGGAAAACAACAGTTAATCCATTGGTTGAAGCAAAGGGCTTCAAGCCGCTCTACTACGTGGTAATTGATCCACGCGTTGTTGCAGTTCGTAAGGGTGGCGAAGGCCCCGTTAAAACGCCTTCAGATTTGGATGGTGTGAAGTTCCGTGTTCCCGGTTCCAAAATGCTGCAACAATACTACCGTATGGTTGGCGCGAACCCGACACCTGTTGCTTGGGGTGAAACACCATCTGCCATCAAGCAGGGTGTAGCAGATGCGCTGGATCCAGCTGTTGGCGCGTTGCATGTGTTTGGTTTCAAAGACATTTTGAGCCACGTTACTTTCACACGTGCTGTTCCAGACAGTCAGGTTTATTCCTGTAACGCTGAATGGTTCAACGGTTTGCCAGCTGATGTTCAAGAAGGCATTGAATTTGCTTCTGAAATCACATCGCAGCAGAACCTTGCAAAGGTTCCGGCAGCTCGCAATTTTGCCATGGCCGAGTTGAGAAAATCCGGTGTTGAGTTCTACTCACCAAGCGATGATGAGCTTGCTCAATGGGAAGCTGCTGGCGGATATCAGCGCAGTGAGTGGGATACGTTCAAAACGGAACTTGCTGGCTCAATGGATAACTTCGACAAGATGGTAGAAGCGGCTGGTACGCAAAGCCGTTACTACGTCCACGACGCCTAATCTGACTATCGATCAGAGGCGGGGCCGTTGGTCCCGTCTCTCTAGTTAGCCAAACCTTTCCGCTTAAAACCAATAAAAATCTGGCGGCATTTGGGCTGGGAGGAATCATGCTCAAGTTACTTGATCAGAATGCGGAACGCTGGGCGCTGCTCGTATTCTACACCTTGCTGGTGGTCACAATGGCCGTTGAGGTGTTGCGCCGCGAAGTGTTTTCATACTCCTCAATCTGGGGAGAAGAAATTGTTCGTTATTCATTTATCTATCTCGCCTGGGTCGGCGCGTCGGCGGCGGTACGCGACCGCGGACACATACGGATTGATGTAATCTTCAACTACGTGTCGCCGCGGGTGAAAAGTCTTCTGTATATTTTCGGCGATCTGGTGATGTTCGCTATTGCGATCCTCGCACTCTACTGGTCCTTCGAAACTGTTGCCGTGTCCTGGAAGTTTGGCTCTGTGAGCCATGGCTTGCGCGTTTCAATGGTGTGGTTCCTCATGGCCGTTCCCCTTGGTTTTGCGCTCATGATGTTGCGCTTGGTTCAGTCCTTCATTCGAGACGTCGCGGACTTCCGCGCTGGACGTCCCGTTTATGAAGGCGAACGCATGTTTGATTAGAAGGGGGTAAAAACAATGCTTTGGAATCAACTTCAACAAGAAGCCGTCACCATTGGCTGGGATTTTTATGGCCCCATCCTTCTGTTTGTCTTTTTAATTGTTCTGGGCGTGCCGGTTTGGGCATCTATTGGCGCAGGTGCGGTGGCCATGCTGGTCATTTCGGATGTCTTGCCACTATCCCTTCTGGGGGAAAGTCTGTTTGATGGCATCGATCATTTTGCTCTGACTGCCGTTCCTCTCTTCATTCTGACGGGTGATGTTCTCGTTCGTACGGGGCTAAGCCGAAAATTTCTGGATGTCGCAGAGGCGCTGACAAATTGGGCACGCGGTGGTTTTGGATCTGCAACTGTGCTGGTTTGCGGCATGTTTTCCGCTATTTCCGGCTCTGATGCTGCCGGTGCAGCTGCCGTCGGACGCATGACAATCAATCGTCTGGTGGAATCTGGATACCCGCGTCCATATGCATGTGCATTGGTTGCTGCCGGTGCCTGTACCGGAATTCTGATCCCGCCATCCATCGCCTACATTGTGATTGGCCTCGTTCTGGGCATATCGGCCTCAACACTGTTTCAGGCTGCCCTGATACCTGGGGTACTCATTCTGGTGTCAATCCTTGTGACCAATATCGTCGTGAACCGACGGCATGCCTATGAGGGAGGCGGCTTGATTTCCTTCAAGGAGTGGTTTGCAAACCTGGTGAAAGTTCTGGGGCAGGGATGGTATGCCTTCCTCGTGCCAGGTGTCATTTTCTGGGGGATTTTCTCAGGGCGCTTAACGCCAACCGAAGCCGGCGCAACGGCCGTGATCATCACCATCTTTCTGGGTTTCATTCTGGGAACCCTGCGCCTGAAGGATTTTCCAGCAATGATGGTTAGTTCCGCGAAGGTGAATGGTGTCATCTTGCCTATTGTTGCAATGTCATTGCCATTGGCTCAAACAATGGCCGCGCTTGGCGTGCCGCAGGGCTTTGTATTTGCGGTGACATCAATTTCAGAAAACCCATACGTTATAATTTTGTTGATGATTGGTATCCTGATTGCGGCGGGCTGCGTTATGGAAACAACACCAAACATCGTGATCTTGGCACCGATCTTAAAGCCATTGGCTGATCAGATTGGAATGAATGAAATTCAGTTCTGCATCATGATGATTACGGCGCTTGGAGTTGGATTCATTACGCCACCACTTGGACTTAATTTATTCGTGGTTTCGGGGATAACGGGGGAGTCCATATTAAAGATCGCCTCACGCGCTGTTCCCTTTGTTTTCTTCATGCTGCTGGTGGTGCTTCTAATCGCCTATGTGCCAGCCGTTTCGACCATTCTTTTGCCTGACATCTATAAGTGAGTACTGACATGTCCATCGAATACCTCAAAAAAGCAGATCGTAAATCTACAGACGATGCTGGAGATGTGCACGCAACGGTCCAGACAATTCTGGATGAGATTGAAGCTGGTGGCGATGAGGCAGCAATGCGCTATGCCGCTAAATTTGACCGATACGATGGCAATGTCGTTTTGACACGGGATGAAATTGATGCGGCGTCCGCGAAAGTCTCTCAACGCTTGAAAGACGACATACGCTTTGCATGGGACAATGTGCGTCGCTTCGCGGAAGCGCAAAAGGAGACCATCAAAGACACGGAAGTCGAACTGCAACCGGGCTTATGGGCTGGTCAAAAAGCCATCCCATGTCAGGCTGCCGGTTGTTATGCACCAGGTGGGCGTTACAGTCACATTGCATCCGCATTGATGACAGTCACGACGGCAAAGGTTGCCGGTTGTGGCCATATTACAGCCTGTTCCCCACCGCGCCCAGATATTGGTGTGGCACCTGCCATCATTTACACGGCTGATCTGTGTGGAGCGGATTCCATTTTAGCTCTCGGTGGCGTTCAAGGCATTGCAGCTATGGCGTTTGGGCTGTTTGGCTTGCCCAAATCAGATATTCTGGTCGGACCGGGGAACCAGTTTGTTGCGGAAGCAAAGCGTATTCTGTTTGGTCGGGTTGGTATTGATATGTTTGCTGGACCGACAGATAGCCTGATCTTGGCCGATGAAACAGCCGATCCGCATATCGTTGCGTGGGATTTGGTGGGGCAGGCTGAGCATGGCTACAATTCGCCTGTCTGGCTGGCAACAACACACCGCCCACTCGCTGAGAAAGTCATGGAGCTGGTTCCGCAATACATAAAGGAACTGCCTGAACTTAACGCTCAAAATGCAGAAGCAGCGTGGCGTGATATGGCTGAGGTTATGGTCGTCGCGGATCGCGAAACTTTGGCGCAAGTTGCGGATAGTTACGCGCCTGAGCATCTGCATGTCCAAGCAAAAGATCTTGATTGGTTCTTGAACCGACTGAATTGCTATGGCTCTCTGTTCCTCGGGGAAGAAACAACAGTTGCTTTCGGAGATAAATCCGCTGGACCAAATCATGTGTTACCAACTTCGGGAGCCGCTCGTTACACAGGCGGCCTTTCAGTTCATAAATATATGAAACTGGTGACTTGGCAGCGTGTTACGCGAGATGGATCGAAGGCTGTGGCCGAAGCGACGGCCCGGATATCACGACTGGAAGGGATGGAAGGCCATGCCCGTACAGCTGATGTGCGATTGGAGAAGTATTTTCCAGGCCAGCAATTCGATTTGGAGATGGACTAACTGAATGGATAATTTGTTTAGCGTCGACGGGAAAGTTGCTTGCGTAACTGGGGCGAGTTCCGGCATTGGTCGCGCAATTGCAACCGCATTAAGCCAGGCTGGCGCCAAAGTTATTGGGTTGGCACGCCGTCAGGACGCTCTGGAAGAATGGCAAAAGGAAGCTGGCGGCGAAACTGCGATCCATGTGTGTGACCTGTCTGACCCTGACACAATGGCTACTGTTGGCGTGAAGGCTAAAATTCCCTTTGGCGCTCCCGACATATTGATAAATGCTGCGGGCGTAAATACCCGCCAGGCTGCGGATGACGTAACGCAAAGTGGCTGGCAGCAGACACTAAACTTAAATCTGTCTTCGCCTTTCTTTCTGGCACAAGCTCTTGCATCTGATATGAAATCGAAGGGATGGGGCCGGATTGTGAATTTCGCGTCACTCCAGACAGAAAGAGCCTTTCCGGGTGGTATCGCATATGGTGCATCAAAGGGCGGTGTGGGACAAATGACCCGTGCAATGGCGGAGGCTTGGTCCAAAGAGGGGATCACCGCAAACGCATTAGCGCCGGGATTTTTTCCAACGGAACTTACTGGCCCTGTCTTTAATGACCCCGAGCGTGCAAGGCACAACGCGGAACAGACTTGCATTGGCCGCAACGGCGAAATGTCAGACCTTGTTGGTCCAACACTGTTTCTGTGCTCAGACGCCAGCAATTATGTCACTGGCCAAATACTCTATGTTGATGGTGGATTTACCGCGAAATGAAAGCACTTGTTTATACGGGTCCTGAAACTCTTGTGTATCAAGATGAACCGAACCCTCCGGAAGATCAGGGTACATTGGTCAAAATTGAACATGTGGGAATTTGCGGCTCTGACATGCACGCGTGGGTTGGCCATGATGAGCGTCGGCCTGCACCGTTGATCTTGGGTCATGAGGCCGCAGGGACAATTGCCTCAGGTGCGAAAGCTGGAACACGTGTAACTATTAACCCGCTGGTTAGCTGCGGGATATGCGAGCATTGCTTGGTTGGCCGCGAAAATCTTTGCGCAACCAGACAAATTATCTCTATGCCCCCCAGGCAAGGCGCATTTGCCGAGTATGTTTCCATGCCAGTTGGAAACATGATTGAAATTCCAGATGGTGTGACCACAGCAAAAGCATCATTGGCAGAGCCTTTGGCATGTGGATGGCACGCAATTCGGTTGGGAATGCGTGCACTCGATCGACCACTCGCAGAGGCGCGCTGCCTTGTACTGGGCGGAGGTGCGATCGGGCTGGGCGCCGCTCTGGTTTTAGCGGCAAAAGGTGCAACAGAAATCTGGTTGGCAGAAACGAATGCTGAACGTCGTCGCATCGTGGCTCAAGCGGGAAATTTCAAGACATTTGATCCGATGACAGAAAGCGGGCCAAACAACGTTGATTTGGCAATTGACGGGGTTGGTTTCGAGGCAACTAGGCGGACAGCGTTTGAGAAAGCCAAGCCCGGCGGCGTGATTGTTCATATCGGACTGGGGTCCGCCTCGGGCGGTGTTGATGTGCGTCGCGCGACGCTTCAGGAATTGACCTTTATCGGTGTCTATACTTACACTCAGCAAGATTTCCGTGACACTGCTCAGGCCATTTTCGATGGAGAGCTTGGTGGATTGGATTGGCCTGAAATTCGACCTCTTTCACAGGGTGCAGGCGCGTTTCAGGATATCAAAGCGGGTTCAGTTGCCGCGCCAAAAATAATTCTACAGCCGTAAAGTCGTCTTCAAATAATCTGATCAAGGTCAAACCACCGTTAGGTAAGTTCTGTGTCAGGTACGATTTTTGAGCCGCACGCAGTATACGGCCATCGAAATCATGGATATAGCCGCGTTATCTTTGCATTTTGGTGCAATAGTCTTTCTTGAGGTTTCGATGTCTTCCATTTCTAATTTGCGCACAACCATTTTAGGCAATGTGGCCGCTCTGGCGCCGGGAATATTTCTGGCTTTGACCATTGCCGCTGCAGCGCAATTTCTGTCTGAACATTATGGCGCACCGGCTATGTTGTTCGCCTTGTTGATTGGGATGGCATTCAATTTTCTGAATGATGATACGAAATGCGCCGCAGGAATTGCGTTTGCCTCCAAGACTGTGTTGCGGATTGGTGTCGCATTGTTGGGTGCACGCATCACATTCGGCGATATTACAGAACTTGGCTTGAGTTCGGTTTTGATAATTTTGGCTCTTATTGCGCTGACAATCGGCACTGGCTTTGCCACCGCACGTCTGTTTAACAGAAAATGGCGCTTTGCACTTCTGACAGGCGGATCAGTGGCCATTTGTGGCGCATCAGCGGCCCTTGCGATTGCGGCGGTTATTCCTCCAAATGACAAATTGGAACGCAACACCTTGTTCACCGTGGTGGCCGTCACAACGCTGTCCACCGTTGCGATGATCTTGTACCCGATCATTTTCTCCAGCCTTGGTTTCAGTGATCTTGAGGCCGGGTTCCTGATTGGTGCGACCATTCACGATGTGGCACAGGTCGTTGGTGCTGGGTATTCGATCTCCGAAGAGGCCGGTGAGGTTGCGACAATTGTTAAGTTGCTGCGTGTCGCTCTCTTACCTGTCATTTTGCTCATCATAATTCTTTGTCTGCGTGCAAGTTCTTCAGAAGGATCGCGTCCAAGCTTGCCAACATTCGTGATTGCATTTGCGGTATTGGTGGCAATAAACAGTTTTGGGCTAATTCCAGAGCAAGTTGTGACAGCAACTTCTGACCTGTCTCGCTGGCTTCTCATTACCGCAATTGCGGCACTGGGTGTAAAAACCAGCTTGCGTGCTATGACCGATGTTGGAGGGGGGCATCTCGGCATCGTCGTAATTGAAACCCTAGTGTTGCTTGGCGCTGCTATAGGTGCCGTTTTTCTGTTGCGATAGGGCGTCCGCTGAATTTGCTGATTTGCGGTAGCTTCTCTATCGAGCGAATTCAGCGTCGAAAGATTGAGCTTGAATAGGACCCGTGATACCGCTTGTGGAAAATTTGATCCCATAGCAAAGGACTTACTATGCGCTGGCTGCTTTTACTGATTTCACACACAGGCTTCCTGGCTGTCGGGTTTGCTCTTGGTGTCTATCTGTTGCCAATTCTAACCGCTCCTGAAAGTGTTGACAGGGATATGTTGGCAAGCACTGCCAAGGAAGCGCTATTCACCGCGACTTTCACCAGAGAGCTGAAGGGTAGCGATTTTCTTCATTGGGGTGAGGGTGAGCTCAGTGTCACGCCACAAAAGATTGTCCACGAAGGTAAGCTTGCACCCGGACCAGACTACAAACTTTATCTACTAAAGACATTTGTTGAGGATGAGGAGGGTTTCAATCAGGTAAAAGGCGAAGCGCAATTAGTTGGGGATGTGAAAACTTTTGACGGATTTCTTTTGGAAGTACCTGAAGGTGTGAACGTGGATGAGTATTCCGTCGCTTTGGTCTGGTGTGAAGCCTTTGGCGAATTCATAACCGCAGCAAAATATCGCTGACGATTTTTTCGTAGCCAAAATTTCGAAGGATGCGCATCATGAATAAGATAGCTTCAGTGGAAGTTCGACACTTTCAAATTCCACTAGCTGAGGTGCTTGTAGACGCCAAACATGGCGATCACCATTTCTTCGAACTCATCATCGCGATTATACGGCTGGAAGATGGCAGCGAAGGTGTTGGCTATACTTACACCGGCGGCCGGGGAGGTTTTGCTGTTGCCGCCATGGTTCAGCACGATCTTGCACCATTTCTGGTTGGCAAAGATGCTTCAATGGTTGAAGAGCTTTACGAGGCCATGCAGTGGCATTTGCACTATGTGGCGCGTGGCGGCATTGCCTCCTTTGCGATCTCTGCAGTCGATATCGCGCTTTGGGATTTGCGCGGTAAAAAATTGGGGCAACCACTTTGGAAAATGGCGGGTGGTGCAGCTCAATCTTGCAAAGCATATTGTGGCGGCATCGATCTGAATTTTCCGCTCCCCAAACTACTGAACAGTATCAAGTCCTATTTGGATCGTGGATTCGAAGCGGTAAAGATCAAAATTGGACAACCGACGCTGGAGGAGGACATTGCGCGCATTGTCGCAGTACGGGATCTTTTGGGACCAGACCGCACATTCATGGTGGACGCGAATTATTCCATGTCGGTTGAACAGGCCATAAACGCTTCAAACGCTTTTAAACCGTTTGATCTTCTGTGGTTTGAAGAACCGACAATTCCTGACGACTTTGACGGTTATCGCCAGATTACTGAGGCGACCGGAATGCCGCTCGCAATGGGTGAAAATTTGCACACTATTCATGAATTTGAAGCGGCGTTCAAACAGGCAAACCTATCATTCATACAGCCAGATAGCTCCAATTGTGGTGGTATTACAGGATTCCTGCAAGTGTCTGATATGGCGAAGGAATTCCGTGTTCCGGTGTGCAGTCATGGCATGCAGGAACTTCATGTCAGCTTGCTGTCAGGCATTCCTGATTCTGGATGGCTTGAAGTTCATTCGTTCCCGATTGAACAATACACAATGCGCCCATTGTTGGTCGAAAATGCGCGTGCCGTGGCTCCTGATGTCCCTGGAACTGGAGTAACGTTTGATTGGGATAAATTGAACGCTGCAAATATTCTCAAATAAAGCGGATGTAAAATTTCGTTTGAAGGATAGAACGACAAATAAAACTACAGGTTTTAGCGACGTCGAAATATCGCCTCGTTCACAACAAATTAAATAATTTTTCCGTTGTAAAAAGTACTTTTAGCTGTTCCTCTGAGTCAACACGTCTCATAAGACGTATTGCTTGATTAAAATACTCAATTTGCAGCTGTCTCTCGGGTGGATGTTGAGGGGGAGACGACATGGCTAAACCCATATTCTTGAAAGCGCTTTCTTACGTGCTTGCGTTCGCATTTGCGGCCGGCACCATATCTCCATCCACGGCAAATCATACCAGCGGCCGGACAGGCTGGAACAAGGCCGCTGGCGATATGGCTGTGTGGTGGCATTTGGACGGCAAAATCATTACGCTCAGGAACGAAGATACCGGCGGGTTTTTACGTCAGGGCTACGGTGCCAGCAATGACGCCAAGCGTAATGTTGAAGCTGACCGTGGTATGATAACTGCGCCTCGCGGCAAAGGGTTTGACTGGGTCTTAAAGCCTGCAGGCGAGGGCTATTGGTACATCGTCAATCTGAAAACTGCATTGTTTCTAACCCAAGGCGGCTCGCCCTCAAAATTTGAGAATGTTGTGAATTGGGGTTGGCATCCTGGCGCTGACGATAATTATAAGTGGAAATTTATTCAGGCCGAAAATAGGTCTCGGGACCGTGGTTTTACTGAAGGTTTTCATATCGTCAATAAATCCAAGGGAGCCTACCTGGCGACATTTGGAGGTAATGTCACTTCTTACTCCCCAGATGCAAAGCCAGAGTGGCATAAGAAATATCCAAAGCGTATAATTTGGCGTGCACGCGGGTCTGAACTTACTGATTTTGAACGTCAATATCGCGCTGCAACCAGCAAAACGAAATTGAGTCTGCCCTCAGACAATCTGTCCAGCCTTTTGAAAGTCACGATCACATCGGTGAAAGCCATCCGTACGTCCACGGGGCAGGACGGCGCGACCAAAGTGTTGTTTGCTGGTATTGATCTGGCTGTAGACATCGGCATGGGCATCGCGACTGGTGGTGCAAGCGCGGCAGCTAAAGCTGGCGCAAAGGCAGGGCTAAAAGCCCTGGCTAAAAAAGCGAGCAAACACGTCACCAGAGAGGCGGTTAAAGCAGCGGCAAAGGCGGCTTTGCGCCAGCAGGGCGAAAAGATTGTTAAAAAAGCAATCAAGAACACCGCGAAGGATGCCGTCAATAAGGCCTTGGGTGACCCGAAGGCAAAGGTGGCAAACCGCGCCAAAGAAGCCATGGGCCTTCCAGGTGCTGCTGCAGCTGCCGCAAAGGTCTCCACCGGTATTCTGGATGCCTTGTCCAGCGAGGCGATTTTCAACAAGGTTTATGGCAACAGCAATGATGATCTGGAAATTAAGGTCAGTGGCAGTGCCATCTTTCCAAGGGGCGGACGCAACGATGGAGTAAGCATCAGCTCCCAGGAGGAATTGATCGTAAACCGTGTCGCGGTTTTTCCTGTCGACAGAAAATTACAAATCCAACTCATAGAATGGGATTACGCAAGTGACGATGATTCCCTTGGTTGGTTTGAATGGAACGCGCCCACTGATCCCGCTTGGCTTGAAGAGTTCATCAAAACCAACGGCGTCATTGAGTTCGATCGGGTTCTGATCGACAGGAAGTCCGAGGGTAGCCTTTACGAGTTAAGTTTGAGAATTGAGCCACTTCATCGTTATTTTGACGGCGAAGGCATCATTAACAGGGCACGCCTTGAAACAGAATATGCAAATGAAGGCTGTCCCTCAACGGATCCCGAATTGTGCTCAAGGTATATTGGCGAGTTGATGGGATTCGACAACTGGTTGAAGCGTCCCGGCATACGTGATCGCGTATTGGAAACTTATGCAAAGCATTGCGAACATCCAACTGGCGCTCGGAAATTGGAGTGTACAGCCATTCCAGACCCTCTGCGTGCTACGTGTAATGCTGGAGTTCAAAGCAGTTGTCAGCGGATAGATAAGATAAACGGCGCGGCTTCGCGGTTTGTAAATCTGAGAATCTGGGAAGGCAATTGCGGCCTAAACAATGGCGATGCAGAACTGAATTGCATCAAACTTGGAACAGCATTTTTAGAAGGTGCACCTTATGAAGGCCCAGTAGGCAATCAGAGCCGGTTTCAATTTGCCACAGGAAGGCTCTATGAGTTTTGCGAAGCTGGCAGCGAAGCATCTTGTCGGATGACAGAGGCCGTCAGCCAAAAATTGTGCGCCTATTTTGATGATACAGGCTGCTTTTACAGAGGCCGTGTGGACGAATTTGGTAAAACTGGAGGCAAAGATGTCTCGGCTGCCTTGAAGTGGTATAATACGGGCTGCCAATTTCAGGGAGGAACCTCCTGCGCTGCCATCGCGCAATTCGGCCAGGCAAATGCACAAGTAGCATCTTTGGGCAATGCATTGGGCTTGTATGAGCCCGCAGAAAGACAGGCGGCTCTTGGTTGCAGCTATGGCAGTAGTTTCGCTTGTGAAATACAAACGGATATTCAAACTGCAATCCAGGCCGAGAAAGCAAAACCTTATTATAAATGTAGTGTGTTGGATGACCCAACATCTTGTGCTGCAGCTGGTCAAGAATATTTAAAGGTCAAAAATTATTCCGCTGCCCGTAATGCATTCCAACAAGGCTGTATTAGATCGTTTAGTGCTATCGGCGACGGGCCTTCCTGCTATGGATTCGCGAAAATTTTAGGTGATCATGCCGCAGAATTTGCACCTGTAGACGATCCAGATCCGAATGCAGCTCCCAAAGATGTGCGAGAAACACAACTCTCGATCTTTGAAAGGGGCTGCGAGGCAAAGCACCCGGAAAGCTGCATAGAAACGTCCAAAATACTCTCGTCGGATACGTTTGCGAAAAAAGATGTCAACAAAGCATATGAATTGATGCAGGATATCTGTTCGCAGGCACTGAACAACACCGGCGTTTCGCTCGGCAGAGAGCTTTGCGAAGAGCGAAACCGGGTTTTTGACCTCCGGCCAGAAACTCAGAACACCAATTCATGTTCTGCTGGCAATGCCAAAGCCTGTATCACCCTTGGCACTGAAAACATGGGGCAGTACCTGTACAAGGATGTACCGGTTGAATCGCAATATAGTTTGCCATTTCATGTGCCGGGAATTGACAAGGCCCGAGTGAACTATTCACAGGCGTGCGAGCTGAACAGTGGAGAAGGTTGCTTGTTACACGGCAATCTTGAAAACTTGTACGCGCTACGAGAAATCAACATTCTCACAATTCCGCCCGGAGAAAATATTCTCGATGCGCGGCGCAGTGAAGTCTTTGCCGCGAAAGCTGCTTACGAAAAGGGGTGTAAACTTAACAACGCAGATGCTTGCGCTGGCCTGCAACGCATGCTGTCCAACCCGATTTATGGGCTTGAGGGCGCCAACAACAATGTTGCGCAAACACCCAACAATCAACCGACACGAAACAACCAGAATTCCAACACACAAAATAGTGGCAACCAATCAGGCAATGCGCCAGCGCCAACCAGCACTCCAACGCCGACCAACAACAATGGCCCGGCACAACTCGTCATCCAATCGGGAGAAGGCTGTAGCAGGAGAGGGCAGGTTGTTAGCACCAGTGGAGCCGCCGGCAGTCTGACGTTCAACAATATTGGAAACCACAGGCTCTTCGTCTATTGGCTTGATGAAAGCGGAACAGATACCGACTACGGGCGTTCCGGCAATCCGCTTCTGGCCGTTGAGCCGGGCGATACGCAAACAATCGACACGGCTGTTGGTTTTGCCTACTCAATTCTTTCGGTTGTCAATGGGCAGACCGAATGTGTGGGTGTGGCGGAAATTTCCGCTGTTGAAACAACTGTGCTCATGAGTCGTGACGTTGTGCCAACCAACAATGTTGCCGGTCGCACTGCACCGCGAAACCCAAACAATAATGTTGCAAACAACAACCAAAGCAATACAAACAATTCTGGTCAAAGCGGCTCACGCCAACAACAACCACAGCAAGAACAACTGGCACTGAGCGCTGGATTGGGCTGCGAGCGCCGTGGGTCTGTCGTTTCAAGCCGGTCCGGTGAAAACGCTGATGTGTTGTTCTCCAACACCGGCACAGAGCCGCTTTACGTATACTGGCTCGACGAAAACGGGTCAGAGAATGACTATGATTACAGCGGTAATCCTCTGGCCATTGTGGAAGCAGGACAAAGCCATACAGAAGCTGCGGAAATTGGATTCGCCTACTCTGTATTCTCCATAGTTGATGACCAACTGGCTTGTGTTGGTCTTGCGGAGATTTCCGCGGCTGACACGCTCATTTCCATGGCAGGTGATAGTCAGTCCGCAAACGACAATTTAGCAGACCAAAGTGGAAATGATCAGTATGAAAATGATCAGATTGCAGACAATCAGGACGATACCGATTATCAGAATGACAATTCGGCAACCGCTGAAGTTTCGCTGGGAGATGGCTATGGCTGCGACATGCGCGGCAGTGTTGTGTCGAGCAGCACCGACGAGGGCGCTAGTCTAACATTTGATAATTACGGCTCTGATACGTTATATGTGTATTGGATTGGTGAGGATGGCACCGACACGGATTACAATTACTCAGGCAATCCATTAGCCGCCATTGGTCCTGGTGAGACACAAGATGTCGATGGGGCCGTTGGTTCGTTCTATTCAGTTTACACTGTTGTCGATGGTCAGACCCAATGCGTCGGCATGATGGAAGTCACATCTAGTTCTGTCTACGTACAAATGTCTGGCGATAGCATTTCGCAGTACTCTGGCAGTACGAATGACAACCAGCAAGACTATCAGGAAGATAATCAAGTTGCTGATAATCAGGACAACAACGACTATCAAAACGAAAATTCCGCGCCGGTCGATGTGTCTCTGGAGGGTGGCTATGGCTGTGAAATGCGCGGCAGTGTTGTCTCCAACAACACTGGTGAGGGTGCCAATCTGACATTCAACAACTATGGCTCCGACACGCTGTACGTATATTGGATTGGTGAAGATGGTACCGATACGGACTACAATTACTCAGGCAATCCACTAGCCGCCATTGGTCCTGGTGAGACACAGGATGTCGATGGGGCGGTTGGTTCGTTCTATTCGGTTTACACTGTTGTCGATGGTCAAGCCCAATGTGTTGGCATGACAGAAGTCACATCAGACTCTGTCTATGTACAAATGTCAGGCGATAGCATTGCGCAAAACCCTGGCGATACGAATGACAACCAGCAAGACTATCAAAATGACAACCAAGTTGCAGACAATCAGAACGATACCGATTATCAGAACGACAATTCTGCGCCGGTCGATGTGTCTCTGGAAGGTGGCTATGGCTGTGAAATGCGTGGCAGTGTTGTGTCCAACAACACCGGTGAAGGTGCCAATCTGACATTCAACAACTACGGCTCCGACACGCTGTATGTGTATTGGATTGGTGAAGACGGTACTGACACGGACTACAATTATTCCGGCAGTCCACTAGCCGCCATTGGTCCTGGTGAGACACAGGATGTCGATGGAGCCGTTGGTTCTTTCTATTCGGTTTATACTGTGGTGGATGGTCAAGCCCAATGTGTTGGCATGACAGAAGTCACATCAAGCTCTGTCTATGTACAAATGTCAGGTGATAGCATTGCGCAAAACTCCGGCTATGCAAATGACAACCAGCAGGACGATCAGACGCAATATCAAGACCAGCAGAGCACTGATTACGACAATCAGGACCAGTCCGAATACAACGATCAAGACCAGTCTGGCTATGCCGATCAAAACGCAGGACAAACGGCTCAGGCCGGCCAGGGGTGCGAACTGCGGGGGCAGGTCGCTTCGTATAATTCCGGTGAGCCGGCAACCGCATCTTTCTATAACTCAGGAAATGATGTTCTGTATGTCTACTGGCTGGATGAAAGCGGGCAGGAAAACGACTATTCAGGAACAGGCAACCCGCTTCTGGCAATCGGAGCGGGAGAGAGTCAAAGTGTCGATGCTTATATCGGATACGCGTTCTCGATGTTCTCGGAATCAGGAGTTTGCGTTGGCGTCGACGAAGTAACAGAGGTCGATAGCGTATTTGATGTTTCTGGCCTTTACTAATCGCGGGGTGCGATCAATGGGAAACCAATATGACAGAGATTAATTTTAGATCTGCAACGGGAGTCATTCTGACGTTTGTATTCGCAGCGTCCTTGTTCGCACTGCCGGCAAGTGGTCAGAACAATCCCCCTCCGCCGCCAGGCTTGCCGACAATTTCAAAGAAACCAGTGGCACCTTCGACTGGCCTACCCAAGCCAAGGAGTCGAGAAAATACCAAGAGGCGGAATCTTCCAAAGCCCTTGCCTCAAACAGCAAAACCTCTGCCTCAACCCCCAAAGCCCGGACTTCAATCACCACCTCCTCTACCTCGGGCGTCGGCAGGCGGTATGCAGTTGATTATATCCAAGCAATTAGGAGTAAGTTCGGCGCTTGAACTAGATGGTGCAACCATTTGCGCAGACAAAAAATTAGTCGATCCTTCTAATTCTGATGGTGCCAGCTTCCAAAACTATTTCAGCAAGAACCAGCTAGGTTTTGAGACTGTAGCGTTGACAGATCAAAGGGAAAACGTTGATGCGCTCATAGCGGGGAGATGCGACTCATTGGTATTGGAAATTTCAAAAATCAGTGGAGCTTTGGCAGAACTGAATGCAAATGGTGACGACTATGTTGTCTTGCCGGAAATCATTAAGTAGTTGATCCAACCTATTTGAGAGGTGGCCGCAGGTCCTTTGACAAACAGGAGCAGGCCTCAAAACACATGACTTTAAACACAAATACGCAATCAGAATGCAGAACATCAATCAAGAAAACCAGCCTTGCAGCTGTAAGCACCCTTTTTGCCGCTATGATGTTTGGAGGCGGCAGCGCGGTGGCGCAGGATGACATCTACACGACCTACGCCCCTGAAAAAAATGGCTGCACTGCTGCAGATACGTTGATCAGCTTTGCAAAAGACTCCGTCTCCGGGCCTGGGTTCTCCTGTGTCCTGTCGAACCCATCGCCTGCAGGTTCTGGCTTAGTAAATTATGATGGTGCGTGCCTCATCGGTACAGAGAAAATCTCTGACTTCGTGACTTTTGATCTTGGCAATTATCCAGACCGATTTGAAGTTTCAATACCGAAACGTGGCGACTGGCTGCCAATGTATCCATGCACGCCAGTGGCGCAGCTTAAAAAATAGCTTCAATTAGCTACGTGTCTAGTCAAACGAAACTGATCTGTTGGGTGAAGGCATGAGAACGGTCGCACTCAACGGAGATGTAAGTTGGAAAAAATTCGCAATGCTATAAAGTTGGTAAAAGCATGCTGGAAAGTGTTGATGCTGGACAAGGAACTGCTTCTGTTCCCGCTGATGTCTCTGACAGTCTTGGCGTCCTTGGTATCCTACACAATGTTCCAGTTTGGCTTTTTCCATGACTTGGAACTGGCTTTCGATGATTTGCTAGACACGCTGGAATATCAGCCGGAATGGGCGCTGATCCTATGTGCCTTCCTGTCTTATTTCGTCGCATATTTCGTGATCATTTTCTTCAATGCTGCAATGATTGCTTGCGTGAAAATCCGGTTTGCTGGCGGTGATCCAACCGTTGTTGATGGATTGCGATTTTCCATCGCTCGAATTCCACAAATATTGGTTTGGGCAGCTGTAACTGCAACGGTTGGTTTTTTGCTTGGGGAAGCTGAGAAAAGAAGCGAAGGCTTGTTCAGATTTTTCCTGGGCTTATTAGGAGCGGCATGGGCCGTATCAAGCTATTTTGTTGTACCGGTGCTAGTTTCTGAAAATGTTGGTCCAATCACTGCGGTTAAACGGTCGGTGGCCATTATCAAGAAAACCTGGGGGGAGGCACTGGCTTCGGTTGTAGGATTATCGGTATTGGCCAGCATTTCAGTTTTCGTTGCGTTCATTACATTCTTCGTTGCGATTGTTTTGGCGGAGTATTCACTAAACCTGTCAATCATCATTGGTATCGGCGCGATTGTGTTTGGTCTTTTGAGCAGTTTGGTGTTCACCACTCTTGGGGCTATTCTCAAAGCGGCGCTCTATACCTACGCGGTTGAAGGAAAAATCCCTGATCAATTCGATGATGATTTTGTAAAGAATGCGTTTTCCAAAGAGAAGAAGTGACACAACGAAACGGAACCTAATGTAGAGACAAAAGGCGCCTGAGACTTTTTCTCGGCGCCTTTAATTTTTTACGTTTTGAACGCTCTAACTATGCCTGCCAGACGGCTTGCATTCCAAAGCGCTTAAGCAAGGTCAAACCGGTCAAGGTTCATAACTTTGGTCCATGCAGCCACAAAGTCGGAGACAAAGGTATCCTGCGCATCGCTGGAGCCATAAACTTCAGCCAGTGCACGGAGCTGCGAGTTGGATCCGAACACTAGGTCCACTCGGCTGCCGGTCCACTTGGCATTGTCTGTGGCGCGTTCCGTTCCGATATATGTGCCATCGTCTTCTGGTGCGGCATCCCACTTGATTTGTCTACCAAGCAGGTTGGCGAAGAAGTCGTTGCTGAGCGTATCTGATTTATCAGTAAATACGCCATTTTTTGACCCATCTGCATTGGTGTTCAAAACACGCAACCCGCCAACCAGAACAGTCATTTCTGGCGCTGTCAGCGTCAGTAGTTGAGCCCTGTCCACCAGCAATTCTTCCGCCGGGTGGCTTTGGCCTTTCTGGAGATAGTTGATGAAACCATCCGCTGTTGGCTCCAGCACGCCAAAGGAATCAACATCTGTTTGATCCTGCGTTGCATCAGTGCGTCCTGGCGTAAATGGAACCTCAATATCCTGCCCGCCGTTTTTCGCGGCTTGTTCCACCGCAGCGCAACCGGCAAGCACTATTAAGTCGGCAAGAGAGACTTGCGTATCGCTTGTATTGAAGTCGCTCTGGATCTTTTCCAAAGCTGTAATGACGGTAGCAGAACCGATGGCGGCGTTGACATCCCAGTCTTTCTGAGGCGCGAGCCGAATACGTGCACCGTTTGCCCCGCCACGTTTGTCGCTGTTGCGGAACGTAGCGGCTGACGACCATGCTGTGGAAACCAGCTGACCAATGGATAATCCAGATGCAAGAATCTTCGTTTTAAGCGTTGCAATGTCCCCATCGGTGATCAGGTCTTGCGCAGGAGCTGGCACGGGATCTTGCCAGATCAACTCTTCTGCGGGCACTTCGGAACCCAAGTAACGCACAGCCGGGCCCATATCACGATGGGTCAGCTTGTACCATGCACGTGCAAATGCGTCGGCAAACTCTTCAGGGTTCTGATGGAAATGCCGAGAGATTTTCTCATAGGCAGGGTCCATACGTATAGCCATGTCTGCCGTGGTCATCATCGGCGCGTGCGTTTTAGCCGGGTCGTGCGCATCCGGGACAGTTGTTTGCGCAGCTTTATCAGTAGGTGTCCATTGTTGCGCACCTGCAGGGCTTTTCGTCAGCTCCCACTCGTAGCCGAACAGGACGTCGAAATAGCCATTGTCCCATTCAATTGGGTTTGTGGTCCAGGCACCTTCAAGGCCACTGCTGATTGTATTAACGCCATGGCCGGAGCCCATTTTATTGATCCAGCCTAGACCTTGATCCACCAGGTCCGCGCCTTCTGGCTCGGCGCCAACAAATTGATTTGGATCACCCGCACCGTGTGTTTTGCCGAATGTGTGGCCACCAGCGACCAACGCAACGGTCTCCTCATCATTCATGGCCATGCGAGCAAATGTCTCGCGAATGTCCCGACCAGAGGCAACAGGATCGGGTGTGCCATTTGGTCCTTCCGGATTTACGTAGATGAGTCCCATTTGAACGGCTGCCAACGGGTTGTCGAGCTGACGATCGCCTTGATAGCGCTTATCATCTAACCATGTTGTTTCCGGTCCCCAGTAAATATCTTCTTCTGGCTCCCAAATATCTTCGCGGCCGCCGCCAAAACCAAAAGTTTTGAAACCCATGGATTCCAGTGCGCAGTTTCCGGTCAAAACCAGGAGATCAGCCCAAGAGATTTTCTTGCCGTATTTCTGCTTGATAGGCCATAGCAGCGCCCGTGCTTTATCAAGATTGACGTTATCAGGCCAACTGTTCAAAGGAGCAAAACGTTGCGAGCCAGATGATGCGCCACCGCGGCCATCAAAAGTCCGGTATGTTCCTGCGCTGTGCCAGGCCATACGGATGAAAAACGGACCATAATGGCCATAATCAGCAGGCCACCATTCCTGACTGTCTGTCATGAGGGCATAGAGGTCCTTCTTAACAGCTGCGAGATCCAGGGATTTAAATTCTTCAGCGTAGTTAAAGTCTTCTCCCATGGGGTCGGAAGCAGGGGAGTTTTGATGCAAGACTTTTAGGTTAAGCTGGTTTGGCCACCATTCCTGATTGGCTGAGCTGCCAGATGCCTTGAACCCATTTGGCCCGTGAATGACAGGGCATTTACCTTTGGTGTCAACGCTCATTTCGTTCATCGTCTACTCCCGCAATTTCTTGAATGACATATGGGGCAACCAAATTCGCCACGTTACAAGTCGGTAACAGAATCTGACTTTGCCCGTACATATCGTCTCATACCAAATCAGAGCCATTAGAGGAACTTGTATTTTCTTATAATTGCGATTAGATATTCTAATGAAAAATTTGACCATAAAACAGCTTAGATACTTCGAAGCATTGGCACTCCATTGCCATTTTGGGCGCGCGGCTGAGGCTTGTTCAATTTCCCAACCGGCATTGTCTCTACAAATCAAGGAGCTAGAGGAGACGCTTAATGTTACTCTCTTTGAAAGAGGAAGACGTCTGGTTCGTTTGACGGCTTTCGGCGAAGAGTTTTCCATACGCGTACACGAAATTTTGCGGTCCATTGATGCCTTGGGTGATTTAGCTCGTGGTTCGCAAAGTTGGCTTGAAGGAACGCTCCGCATGGGAATAATTCCCACAATTGCGCCTTATCTTTTGCCCGCAATTATCAGAAATCTAAGCCAGACATATCCGAAGTTAGATTTGCAGATGCGGGAAACTCAAACCCAAAAACTCATACAAGAACTCAATGAAGGCCGTCTGGATTCAGCCATTCTGGCATTGCCTGTTTCCGAACCATCGCTTGTTGAAACTAAGTTGTTTGAGGAGGAGTTCGTGTTGGTGAGATCAAGCGCTGATGAAGGCAAACCCATTCCCAAAAGAGACAAACTCCGGGAAATGAAGTTGCTATTGCTTGAGGAAGGACATTGTTTCCGTGATCAGGCACTGTCATTTTGCAACGTTGGTGTCGCATCGCCGAAGGAAATGCTTGAAGGCAGTTCGCTTTCAACATTAGTTCAAATGGTGGGTGCAGGTATTGGCATCACTCTGATACCGGAAATGGCGGTTTCGGTTGAAACTCGATCCGCTCCAGTTTCTATCGCGCGCTTTGGAATGCCCAAGCCCACCCGGGCGATCGGCATGATCTGGCGTAAAACGAGCCCTTTGTCTAAGCAACTTATCCAAATTTCCGATCTTGTTCGTCAGTCAGCACACGCGATGCAACATAATAGTAAGTGATTACATTTATTCGGGGCAATCTGGCTGGTCTACAAAAAATATAAACACTGTGCTTCCAATCAACATACAAATTGAGCCGAAGAAAAAACACAATTTTTCTTGGAAAATACAATTCTGAGATCATGCTGGATAAATAGAACGCGACGTTATATTGTTGTTTTTATGTAGTAAAAAGACACATAAGCGAAATTATTGGTGTGACATGATTGCTTCTACGAAATTCAATTTAGGATCGTATTGACATGCGCGGGTTTTCATTTTTTTACACACTGATTTTGCTGATTTTCGTGCCAAATATTGCTTTAGGGTTTGGGGCTCTTGGCTCAGTTGTGGAAGACCCAAGAATGGCACTTAAAGAGCAGAGCGATGATGGCAAAAATTTGGCTATTTTTGGTAAGAATTCCGCCAACAATTTAGTTGTGAAAGTTATGCAACGCTTTACCGATAGGCGTCTGCCAAAATTTGAGAACTTTCCAGCAAGACCTTATTCGGGACGTGTCAGCGCACCAAACCTGCAATCACATCCGGAAGCGAACACCTACAGGACTCGTCTTCGAAATGCTGCAAAAGGAAGTGTGAGCTTCGCCGGCGAGTATGCGGTTGCGACATGGGGCTGTGGGGCGAGTTGTATAACTGGCGCGATCGTCAATGCAAAAACTGGAAACGTTATCTTTTTCCCGGGCACGATATGCTGTTGGGAACGTGATGAAGAAAACATCATGGACTATCAGTTGGACAGTCGCCTGTTGATCCTGCGAGGCGCCATTGACGAGCAGGATCTGGTCGCTACGCACTACTATGTTCTAGGTAATAATCGATTTGACCTGATCTACACCAAAACAAGCAACAGCAATCCACCTCACTTTGGCCACCAGACTCAATCTAGTCCAGACAGAATTGCATCGTCTGGGGCAAACATCGATGTGACAGACTATGGGCTACTCAACGACACAAATATTGATATCACAATCAGATGGTTAGACGGGCAGGCATGGGAACAGCCGGTATATGATGGTCTTCAAACTCCGGATGATCAGTGGGTGTTTCCTGGTGAAGAATGGCAGATAGCGAATGGAGCCAAGACCTGGGAGTCGCATTGGTATGCCGTTTTCTCACGCGACGGATTTGTGTGCAGTTTTTCGCCTCGACAGTGGGAACGCGTGAATTTTTCGCAACTAGATGGTTGCAACGTTTCAAATTTCGCGAATAGTCAAAATGACGATGAATTTACCGCTCCAAAACGCTTGGAAGACAATGAATTTGCTATTGGTACCTATTCCAGCAATTCCGCACCGAGTGGCAATATTGAAATGAACCGTGACACTTACCAATTAAAATGGACTGAGTTTTGCGGCCCACAAATCAAATTGACTGCTGATTGGAGCTTTGGACAATTGACGACGAACCAACCCAATCCGCAAATTTTTGAACTTGAAATTTCTGAATACGGTGAAGTGGTGGGATTTCAAGTCGGACAACACAAATATGTGAAGGAAGAGGGGATCATGATGCCCGGCTGTGTTGGCATTGATACGGGAAACGCTCCGCCGCCAAGGCGGGCTCTTCCACAACCAAACCTCCCAAAACTCAACGCCCCGCGCCGCAATTTGCCAACGCCGAATATCCCAATTCCGAATTTGCCAAAAATAAATATGCCGACTGTGCAATAAGCTCCCCGCGCAAGTGCTTAGTAGCCAAACAGGCGTTATGGATTTCTGGTTCTATTAGACAAGTCTGCCAAAGAGCTTCGAAATGGAGCCGATGTCAATTTGCAGAAAGCTGATCCTGTAGCAATTCCAGGAAGCGCTTAATTGCCGGAAACCCCAATGAGCTTGGCCGGACATATGCACCACTTGTGAGTTTGGTTATTGCGGGCTTTGCTGGCAAAATCGTCAGGCCAGCGTCTTCAATTACGGGTGCTAATTGAAGTGGTGACAGCATCACAAAGCCAGTGCCTCGTACAAGTCCGAGCCCAGTTGCGAATGAGGCTGTTCTTACGGCGATATTTGGGGACCCGAGACTATTGCGTTGAAAATAGCTGTTGAGCCAGACCTCTGTGTCTTTGTCTTCTCCATAGAGCACCCAGCGCATGTCTCGCATGTGTTCTGGCAATATTACGTTGATGCTGTTCTCCCAGCCTTCCGGAGCAACTATTATACCGTGCTCCAGGACCGTGAAAGGCATTGATTTTAATGCGCCATCCGGGCCGGTCGGCTGAATAACTCCGAGTACCAGATCCAATTCTCCATTGATAAGCATTGGAAGGCTCAGTTCATTTTGATTGACCGTAAGATCCATGCGCAAGGATGGAAATTCCAACAGCAGTTTGGAGAAAACGGGCGCAATATGGCGTTGGTGAAATAAGGGGCCGGCACCGATACGCAAGACATCCAGACCTGCGTTTTTCAGGCTGCGTAGCTCCTCGTTAGCCTGTAACAGTTCTTGTTCGACGCGTTGGGCTCTTCGAAGAAAGCTTTTCCCAGCTGGTGTCAACGACATGCCCCGACGATGCCGGGTGAAAAGTTTGCACTTCAATTCATGCTCTAAATTCGTCAGTCGTTTCGTGAGAGAGGGCTGCGTCAAGCCAATTTTGTCTGCCGCGACCGTTAGGTTGCCATGTTTTGCAATGGCCAGAAAAGCAAACAGTCCTTTATCCATGAGGTATTCTAATAATCTATCGTAATCCAATATAAAAGCGATTTTACAGAATTTTTGAGGGAATTTAGATTGAGAGTGGCCCGGACGGAAGAACTGGGATTGGGAGGATAACTCAATGCGCACAATTTTTGTGCTCTTCGATTCATTGAACCGGTTGGCACTGGGAACTTACGGCGGCGATGCCATTGCTACGCCCAATTTTGATCGGTTTTCAAAACGCGCCGTTACGTTTGATACACATTATGTAGGCAGTCTACCCTGCATGCCTGCGCGCCGAGATATGCATACAGGGCGTCTGAACTTCATGCATCGGCCATGGGGCCCTCTGGAACCTTTCGACAACTCATATGCGAAGCTTCTCAGCGACAATGGTGTTTACTCACACATTGTCTCCGACCATCTGCACTACTTCGAAAATGGCGGTTCTGGATACATGTCTGCATTTGACAGCTGGGACTTCATTCGTGGTCAAGAATACGATCCCATTGAAGTTCTCGTGCGCCCTCCAGTGGAACGCATTCGACAGAACTTTGACGGTCGCCACTATCCCACAAAGGGTTTGGTTGAAGGAAAAACTGCCACCCGTGGCACAACAGATATGGATCCTTGGCGTCGATCTCGCCATGCAATCAATACAGAATTTATGGTTGAGGAAGATGACTTTCCCACGGCCAAGTGTTTCAAGCGCGCGTTCAAATTTCTGGACTTAAACAGTGAAGCTGATGATTGGTTTTTGCAGATTGAGTGCTTTGACCCACACGAGCCATTTACAGCGCCGGATCGCTTCAAGGAAGCATATCGAACTGGTCATAGTGGCAAAATTCTTGACTGGCCGATTTATGAAAATGTCACCAATTCATCTGAGGAAATAGCTGAAATCAGGGGTAATTATGCCGCTTTGGTCGCAATGTGTGATGAGTATTTTGGACGCTTGCTAGATTGGATGGATGCGACCGATGCTTGGCAGAATACTGCGCTCGTGTTGTCAACAGATCATGGGTTTTTGCTGGGTGAACATGAGTGGTGGGGCAAAAACAAGATGCCTTATTACGACGAGATCTCCCACATCCCACTTATGATTGCCCACCCCGATAATAAGGAAAGGGCGGGAAGCCGTACAAAGTCGCTCACACAGACAACCGATCTGATGCCGACAATTCTGGAGTTTCACGGAATTGATCTACCCCCAGAAGCCACTGCGTATTCTCTAGCAGGGTTGCTTCGGGGTGAAGAGGGGCACCGCAATTGTGCTATTCTTGGTATGTTTGCAGGCCCGCTTTGCGTCACTGATGGACGCTATACGTATTTTCGCTTCCCGGAAAATCTGAAAAGTAACGCGCTTCCACTTTATACCGTTATGCCTTCTCATCTGGAAAATCAGTTTTCCTTGGAAGAGTTGAAATCTGCTCAGTTGGCAGAACCATTTAATTTCACCAAAGGTGCGCCGGTAATGCGGATGCATTTGTCTGGATTGGTTGGTGAAACGGGTGTTCATTGCGTTACAAATTGGGACGGAAGCACAGGCCTTTATGATCTGGCCTCAGATCCCAGACAGGAATGTCCGATTGAAGATGATGCTGTCATCGAACGGCTTACCACCATGATCGTAGCCGAACTGCAGCGCCACGACGCACCCTTGGAAATTTACAGTCATTACGGACTGGAAGCGCCACAGCTCACGCATCAGCGATCCGCTGCATCAAATCAAAAATACAATTAACTGGAGGAGTAACAACATGAAACTGAGGAATGTAATTGTAGGATCTATCGCAGCGGCGGTCATGACCACCTCTGTCGCATTTGCTGAATTTCCGGAACGGACAGTGGAAAATATATTTCCATGGTCTGCCGGTACAGCCATGTCAGTCAGCCAAATTATTGCCAAAGCTGTTGGCGAGGAACTAGGTGTTTCGGTTCCGGTTGTGTCAACTCCGGGTGCTGCCGGAACAAAAGCCTTTAAAACCGCGATGAACCGACCGGCTGATGGCTACACAATTTTCGATGGCTATGTCGCTCCGCTCGTATTGCAGCCCGTGCTTGGTAATGCCGACTGGAGTTACAACGACTTTAAACCGCTTCATTCTGCCGTCTCTAATGCCTTTTCTATTGGTGTCAAAAAGGGTGAAACACGCTGGAGTTCATTTGAGGAGCTCATGGCCTACGGGAAGGAAAATCCTGGCAAATTGCGTTACTCATCTGGCTCTAGAAACAATTTGCCGCATATGGTGATTGCCAAAGTTCTTCAGAGTTACGGCGTTGTGGCTCAGAATATTCCCTACAAAACTGATGGCGATGCCCGCAAAGACCTCAAGGCCGGTGTATTGGATTTCTCCTTCATCAATGTTGGTGCTTATCTTCAGGACAAGGAAGGCTTTGAAATACTGCTCGTACTTTCCGAGTTGCCGGGGGCTAAAGCTTCTTATGATGGTGCACCAAGCATTTCAGATATGGGTATCGATTTGGGATTGTCAGGCCTTGCGCCGATGGGTTGGACTTGGTGGCTCGTCCACAAGGATACACCCGATGACGTTGCTGAGGTGCTGCGGGCTGCCATGAAAAAAGCTATGGCGCGTGACGATGTAAAGGAGCAGATTTCTCGGGTGGGTTTTGTGCCACTGGAGTGGGATCATACGGAATACGAAAGCGTGGTGGGCCCCGTCGCAGGACAACTCGGTGCGATGGGCAATGCGCTGAAGTGGGAAGAAGAAGAACTTAAGAAACTTAAGTAAATTCTACGAACCGAAAGTCGCGACCGTGATAATCCGCAAGAGACATATTAATTGGCTGATAGTGCTGTTCTTTGTTGCAATTGTTGCGGTCGTTTTTCAACAAATACACACTTCAATGAGCGAGCAGGGGATCGCAACCGGCGGTCCATATGACAACGCCGCAGCCTATCCCAGATATATTGCGATCCTAATTGGGCTGCTTGTGGCTTTTCAGGTGTTTAGCCGTTTTGTGAATTCCGATGAAGCTGGTGATTCTAGCACCGAATACTCAATTTCCGAGTTAACACGGCCCATGTTTCTGCTGTTGATTTTTGGCATTTATCTCGGGTTGTTGGGGGTTCTGGGGTACCACCTGACAACCGCGCCAATGATATTAGCAATTATGGTTCTGTGCGGTGTCCATCCCTCAATCTATGCCGCAATCAACGCGCTGCTTATCGCCTTCGTGCTTGCATATGCTTTTGAGGTTTTTCTCAAAGTTGTATTGCCCGGCGGAATATTCAGTCTCAACATTCCGTGGTGATCCAGCATGTTGATTGACTCGATTTTCTCCGGTTATTCGCTCTTCATGACGCCTCTTGCCATCGGGCTGACATTGCTTGGCGTTCTCATTGGCCTTGTTGTCGGAGCGCTGCCGGGTCTTGGGCCCTTGATGGGCATAATACTTCTCCTCCCTGTTGCAATCGGACTGCCACCGGTAGCCGCCATGGGCTTCCTTATAGCCATATTTGTTGGTGGTTCTTGTGGTGGTTCGATTTCAGCAATCTTGTTACGCATTCCGGGCACCCCATTGGCTGCAGCTACCCTTTTCGACGGCTACCCCATGGCCAAGAAAGGTCGCGCGTCAGATGCGATCGGAATCGCGATTTCTGCATCAGCAATAGGTGGGCTGTTTGGCGGCGTCGTACTCATCCTTCTCGCCCCGGCTCTTGCACATTTCGCGGGTAACTTTGCGCCGCCAGAATATGCTGCACTTGCAGTGACCGGCCTCATAGCCATCGCCGTGATCTCAGAAGGCTCCTTGCTAAAGGGGCTCATCTCTGGTTGCTTTGGCCTGTTGCTGGCCACCATTGGTACAGATGAGTTCTCCACTGGTTACCGGTTTACGTTTGACAGCCATCACATGCTGAACGGCTTCCATATTGTGGCTGTGGTCGTCGGATTATTTGCGATTTCGGAGATGGCCCATCAGGCAATGAGCAACGATCTCTTGAAAAAGCCAAAAATTGAAATCGCGCGTCCTGGATTTGGGTCGGTGTTACTGACCCTGAATCATTGGAAAAACCTCCTTAGATCATCAACCATAGGCGCCTTTTTTGGCACTCTTCCAGGCGCCGGGGGTGTCATCAGTTCATTCACCTCATACGCGGTGGCCAAGGCTGCTTCAAAACCTGATGAAAAATATGGAGAGGGCGCTGAGGGCGGGGTTGTCGCAACCGAAAGCGCAAACAATGCGACGGTCGGCGGTACATTGGTTCCATCATTGGCGCTTGGCATTCCGGGGGACGCATCCTCTGCGGTGTTGATCGGAGCATTGCTCATTCTTGGCTTCTTTCCCGGGCCGACCCTGTTTGAACAACAGCCTGAAATCGTTGGCGGAATTTTTCTTGTATATTTAGCATCAAATGTGTTCTTGCTGATTGCCGGAATTTTGGCGACGCCTTTGTTTGTGTATGTTCTGCGGGTGCCGAAGTCCTACCTTATCCCGATTGTCTTGTTGTTGTGTTCCATTGGCACTTTTGCGCTTCAGGCTTCTGTCTTTGATTTAATGGTGATGCTTGGATTTGGTCTTGTAGGAATTCTGTTTCGAGCAGGGGGGTATCCGCTTTCTCCCATCGTGATTGGAATTATTCTTGGACCTCTTTTGGAAAATAATTTGCGTCGCTCTTTGCTCATCTCACAGGATGGCTACTGGATATTTCTCGATAGGCCAGTTTCGGCAACCTTAATTGCCATCAACTTTTTGCTGATTGCTGGAGCGGTTTGGTTTGCTTTCCGCAAAAAACGCAAAGATATATAGCCGAATTTAGAGTGCCGGCTTTTCCTGAAAGTTTGGCAAAACATATGATGCCTGTGTGTTTCGTAGTCCACGCTCGTAGCAGTCAATACATGTTAGGGTTACGCGTGAATCGAAACTGCGGTAGATACGGTTTCGTGCTTGTATTTGCTGCAATCGCCCAATTGACTCGGAGCTGCCAAGTGTCGCCACGCATCATTTTAATTCTCCTGTCCATATGCCTGCTGTGCACGCAATCCATCGCGCAGGACCGCGCGTCTATAGAACGTAAGTTTCGCGCATGGTTGGAACAGAATTTGTTGCCACGGGCACGCGCGGAAGGTGTCTCACGCGCAACATTTAACGCTGCTTTTGCTGGCGTGAAATTGAACTGGGATTTGCCGGATCTTGTGCCTCCTGGCTCCGTTGCGAAAGTTCCTAAAAAGCAGCGACAGGCGGAGTTTAGTTCTCCTGGCCGCTATTTTAGGCGTGGCAGTATAGATGGCGCGACGTCGGTGGGACGTCAGATGGCATCAAAATACGCCAATACTCTGTCCTTTGTTGAAGGTCGAACAGGTGTGCCGGGGCGCATTATGCTTGCCATCTGGGGGCGTGAGAGCGGCTATGGGCGCGCATCAATCCCATATAATGTATTTGAAGTGCTGGGCACAAAAGCATTTATGAGCACAAGGGCCGAGTACTTTACAGATGAACTCGTAGCTGCTCTCAGGATCGCGCAGGCCGGCCATGTACCAAACCGTGTTATGAAAAGCAGCTGGGCTGGAGCGCTGGGTCAACCGCAATTCATGCCATCCAGTTTTTTGGCTTATGCCGCCGACGGCGATGGCGATGGTCGAGCCGATATTTGGGGATCAGAGGCAGATACAATCGCATCAATTGGTGTCTACCTTGCACGGCACGGGTGGATTGCAGGGCGCGACTGGGGATTTGAAGTTTCGTTACCCAAATCAGTCTCTTGCACACTTGAAGGACCCGATCAGGGACGGTCCATTGCCAGTTGGGAAGCCATGGGTATCAAACGAGTTTCCGGCAGGCCCTTTCCTGACCATGAGCTGCAAGGGGAAGGTTATCTGTTGCTGCCTGCTGGTAGAAACGGCCCGGCCTTCTTGGCAACACCCAATTTCTTTGTATTGAAAGAATACAACAAGAGCGATCTCTACGCACTCTTTGTGGGCCATGTAGGCGACAGGATACAATATGGTGTTGGCAATTTTTCGGCGCGTTGGGGAGCGGTTGGTGGATTACTACGTTCCGAAGTCGCAGCAATGCAACGCACATTGGAGTCACAAGGGCATGATGTTGGAGGAGCAGACGGGCTGGCCGGTTTCAAAACTCGTCGTTCCATAGGGCGTTGGCAGGAAACGACCGGCAAAGATTCCACCTGTTTTCCCGAAGCGAGTATGAAAGCAGAACTCATCCGCTAGCCCTTGAAGCCACGCCCCAAAAGGGAAGGTGGCTCCAAACGACAAATGTTTAAAACTATGCCAAGCTACTAGGTGTCCGCACTCTCGGCATTGAGTTGGCCGTATTTTTCTTCACCCAGCGTTTTAAGCAGCTCCAACTGAGTTTCAAGAAAGTCGATATGACCTTCTTCATCAGCAATCAATTCTTCAAATAGGTTCTTGGTCACATAGTCGCCTGCCTCTTCGCAAACACGGCGAGATTTTGTATATGCGTCCCAAGCGTCTTTTTCGCCCGCAAGATCACTTTCCAGAACTTCTTTGATATTCTGACCAATTCTCAAGGCGCCAACTTGTTGTAAATTGGGGTGTCCTTCCAGAAATATGATGCGTTCCACGATTTTGTCTGCGTGCTCCATCTCCTCGATACTTTCCGCACGCTCTTTTTTTGCTAGTTTTTGAAAACCCCAATCATCAAGTAAACGATAATGTAGCCAATATTGATTTATGGCACCAAGCTCCAAAAAAAGCGCCTCATTGAGGCACTCAATTACTTTTGCGTTGCCCTTCATAGAACGTTCCTCTCCATATAACAGGGTTCAGGACTCAATCTCGCTGGTAGTCCAGTCAAGTTTATGTCCGGGGTTATTTTTGTGAGACTTTCTTGGCCGAAGCAGCCTGACGCCGTAAAAGCTGTCGAGATGTTTCGCAGCGTTGATGTTCTTCTTTTATCTTGGCAATAAAAGGCAATATCACGGCATCTGGTGTGCTGGCATCCCTGTGAAACATCTCCGTCTCAGACACAATGATATTTATGACATTTGGAAAGCAACCGCAGCATCGTCCGCGTTTTTCCAACTCATAGTAGACTTTGACCGGTGTGATGAGCTGCCAAGGGTCTTCCGCCAAAAACTTGCGAACAACATCCTCAATTTCACGTTTCGCAATGATATTGCAGCTGCAAATCAGCATTTTGCGGGATCCAGTTTGGTAGGTAAGTCTGAACTTGTACTGTTCTTGGAACACAACTTTCGCCAATGGTATAAAACCTGAACTAAAATATCAACAATATATCTTTGCCATGAACTGTTTTAAAGGAATTGAATTCCCATTTGTTCACAAGCTTGGGAGTGTGCGGATATAGCGGCTTTGGAAAGTTTTCCGCATTTGCCACTACATTGTTGGCTGTGGGGTGATTGTTGGACATCGCAAAGAGTTCATCCAAACCCGCAAGAGAAATCGATGATATCGTCGGTATTGCTAATTCCATCAATTTACTTCTGGCGTTGGCTTACCAGATGGTGTCGGTTAGTTTTTCAATTTAGCGGTGGTGCAAGAACCGCGTGTGATAAGTTCTGGTGCGAAAACCTTATGCACCGTAGGCACATCGTTTTTCCCCAAACGGTCTTTCGCGAGCTCAAATGCCGCTCTGCCCATTTCAGCCGTTGGTTGTCTAACTGTTGTTATTGCGGGGCTAAATGCAGACGCCCATGGAAAGTCGTCAATGCTCACAATGGAGATGTCACCAGGAACATCCAGTTCCTTGTCAGAGATTGCGCGCATAACACCAATTAACATGAGGTTGTTGCAGACAAAAATGGCAGACGGCTTGGCAACTTCTTCCAGAAGTGTTGTGGCAGCTTCATATCCCTCTCCAATACGGAATGCCCCATTGTGCTGATGACGTGGGTTAGGCCTCAATCCTGCCGCTTCCATTGCGTGGGTGTAGCCATTTAAGCGATCTTCACTTGAAGTCGCCGATGGTGGGCCAGTTACGATTGCAATATCGCGGTGTCCAAAGGAAATAGCGTGCTCGGTAGCAAGTCTGCCGGCGGTAAAATTGTCCAATGTGATTGTATCAGCATTAACCCTATCAGGAATAGCGTCTACCAGTACCAAATTCATTGTGTGTGACGCATTGTTCAGTACTTCAGCAGTCTCTCCTCCATAACCGCAGGAACAAATAATCAGTACCTCAGCGTGCTGAGAAGACATGAATTCTATCATCTCTTTTTCACGCTGTGGGTCTTGATCGCTTATACCCAAAATGACAGTCAGATTTTCTTCACGTGCGCTGGCTTGAACATTGGCGACAATATCCGTGTAGAAAGGATTGCTGATGTCAGGGATAATCAGTCCAATCAAGGACGTCCGTCCAAGCTTGAGTTGGCTTGCCACGACACTCGGGCGGTACTTCAATTCTGAGATGGTCTGCTGAACGCGTTCTTTGAGCTCTGGACTAACGTATTTCTTACCGGAAATCACAGCAGATACTGTTGCAACACTGACATTTGCCAACCTTGCAACATCTTTCATTGTAGGCATTGGATTTCCATCAACTGGTGCTGTTCCAAGTAAAAGAAATTGCTGATAGCAGCAATTTCATGCATCTTGGCATGTGTTGGTTTTCTAATTCCACCACCCCGAATGATCACGCTTGGGTTGTCGTTTAATCCCAGTGTCATCTGATGCATCGATCTCCATCAAATAACGGTGTGCCGGACTCATTCGATCATAGAGCGGCCTTGTTAGATAGTCTATCTGACATAGCTGCTGCGGCAAATCGCGACGCGTATAGGTAAGGTGCAGGACCCGACGATGAGCATCCGTCTTTTTGAGAGTTCCGCTGTGCCACAAGGACGAATTCATAATCACAACAGCGCCTGCAGGTGCTTGAACGAAGACTTCGTTGGGGTAGGGTGCACCAAAGTCTTTGGGGATACGTTTTATATCTTCCTCGTTAGGTGGTGTCGGTTCCCAGTCACCCTGATTGACCACAGGAACATTGATTGGTGCCCAATGATGAGACCCGGGAACGGCGCGTGTCGGACCGTTCTCAAGTGTCATGTCATCAAATAATACAATCGCGTTGAGAACCCACCAGTCGCCTTCGAAATGCTTTGGTACATCTGTATGGTAGTCCTGGTGTCCAAATCCTTTGTTGGGATCGCGCAAATTTGCACCGTGCAATTTCGTTTCACCGAGCAAATAATGTGCCGCGGCGAGAACGCATGGAATCTCAAGTAGCTTGTCAAATGCATCAGTCTTGTTGAAAATATTGGAAACGCGGCGTGCGCCTGGTTCTACATGAACTTCGTGTCCTCCATTTTCAGCTTCTTCTGCGTGAAGTTGCTCAAATGCATCCGCGTAAAAACCACATTGATCCGGTGTCAGCACATCTTCAACAATGAAAAAACCGTCCCGTTCGAGAGCCGCTTGCTGTTCTGCTGTAAAGTCAGACGAGTTGATGTTTAACTCATGAAGTGCTTGTTTTGTATACATAAGTTCCTCCTAGTTTTCGGTCGATTGGCGTGTTCTTTTTTGTTGCGACTAGATTTGAATTGCTTCATCTGCGTGCCTGATCGATCATTGGTTTGATGGATCGATATTTCTTCTTTGCTTCTTTGAAACCCTGAACATCGTTTTCAAAATAAAACAGAATTAAACGTTTAGCTAAACGTTTCGAAATCTGGCACCTTAGATGAAATTGGTCAATAGTGGTGTACCAAGGAGGCAGACTCTAACTCAATCAATTCCTCTAAGTGTGTATTTAAGATGGTTCGTAGATTTTTGATAAATAAGAACTTTAGCTGCTCCAGTTGATCATGCTCGATTGAACCGGGCCCCGGCTCAACTGCGTGCTGGCAAAGCTCGTTGAATGGGTTCGGCTCACTTTGGGGAGCGAGGCGTCGCCTTTTTTCTGAAAACTGAAATTTTGTAGCATGTTTCGAAAATCAGACTGCCAGGAAGCCGCAAATACATCACGAGATTGATTGATCTTAGAACAGGGCTATTGAACAGATGACCACATTGCAGCAAGCTAATCTGAAGCGCTTGTTTAAGAAAAGGAATTGATAGGTAGTGCCAGAACTAACCGATGGATCAATTTTTCTGGGGCTGGTTTTCGGCAGTCTTTCTTGGATATATGCCAACCGCCCGCGCGAACCGAGGCGCTTGCCTTTTTGGGGCGCAGTATTGATAGGGATTATTGGAGCTTATATTGGCCCGCCTCTTTTTTCTGCGGCGCAAGAGCTGTGGCTCTCCATCCCGGGTGTGCCGGAAATTACACAAGGCGCTTTCTTCATCGGCCTTTGGGTCGCACTTGTTGCCATCACACTCTTTGAACGCAAGGATCAATCGAGACGTGTCCCGGTCTGGGCAGGGGTCGCGGTCGGCTTTTTGGCCGCTCTTCTTGTGCCGCCATTGATGGATTGGCTTACCGGTTCCTATCAAAATGCGTCTCTTAGAACTGACGTTAATCAATGCTCGAATTGGACGCCAGGTAAAGGAACGCAGTTTCACGTCATAAATACTTGCGACTATCCTATCGTTGTTGGTCTTTGCTTGCCTGATGAAAAGAACCCGGAACCCTGCAATCAATCGGCCATCCTTGTACCTGGTGAGAATGCTGAATTCGATCACCGTGGTTCTGGTCTATCTTCTCTGCCGGCGAATCCGAACGGCTTTACCGTCGTTGCTTGCCGACCACCTAGCCGTCCTTCACGTAATCTGAGCGTGATGGCTCGTGGGCATACCGGTGTGTGTTTGCCGGATGCGTGAGTGATGTCGCGCCGTATTTGGTCCTGCAACCTCTTTAGCTGTCTGAGCCGTCTCTATTGTCGTTCAATTGGTGATAAGTGCGTAAGATGTAGAGACATTACTTTTGTTCTCGATTACCACGGTGAAATTTCCTGTCTCAGCTGGGGTCCAGCTACATAAGCTGACAGGGCTTAAATCTGTTTCGGCACAAACTAGGTCGCCTGCTTCATTGAAAATGAACATGTCGATATTCGCCATGTCATGGCCTTCCGAGTAAACCTCTGCATATGCGCCGCCCTCGAATTTCAGGTCAAAGTACTTACGTGAACTTCGAGGCCCAATCTCGGCCTTTGAGATAATTGCGCCGGGCAAAAGCCCCTTGTTCTTCACGGCGCCAATGTCATCTATCAATGCTTCTAAATCCGCCCGGGAATTGGCAAGTTTCCGCGCCGTCAAAAGCATGTCCTGCCAGCTAAGCAGCGCTTTACCGAAGCCTAAAGAACTATCGGGTTTGCCGATTGCAGCTGCCCTAAGTGTGACAGATTTCCGAATTGCAGCCGCATTCATCGCGGCAAGGGGATCACTATGAACAATACTGTAAGCATAAAGGCGGGCCGATAACGCCATACGTTGGACGATACTTTCCTGTGTTGAAAGTGCTTGGGTCTGCCAAGGCGCTGCGCACGCCACCAATAAAAGGCAACACATTGTGATTACTTTGGTCGAAGTACGCATAAATCAATTCCAACAGGGTGGAGTGAAGGGTGATGAGTTTGAAGTAAATTGGCAATTAAAAACTGAAGCATGACAACATTTGTCATGCCCTTGGTAGCGAATATGGCTTAAAGTCGAGGTATAAGTACAGGAACCCAAACACGCATGAATATTCTTGTAATCGAAGACGATGCTGAAATTCGTTCAGATATTGAAATAGCGGCGCAAGAACTAGATCTTGCTGTTTTTTCTGTAACAAATTTGGCGGATGCACTCTCATTTCTGAAGAATAGTCAGCCTGCAATTGTTATTGCCGACAGAATGCTGCCCGACGGAGACGGTTTGGATGCTGTGAAGGTATTGAGAGAAGCCAATGCATCTGCGCTCATTATGGTGGTCAGCGCACTTGGCCGTTCGCAAAATCGTATTGAAGGGTTCCAAAAGGGTGCAGATGATTATCTGACAAAACCATTTGATCCGGTAGAGCTACGCGCCCGCATGGCCTCTCTGAAGCGACGTGCCGAGCTTGTTCACAAGCAAGATGAAGTTTTGGTCATTCATGACATGGAAATTCGTCGCAAAGCGCGCACAGTTCACAGAAATCAGAAACATATATCCTTGTCCCCAAAAGAATTCGACTTGTTGATGTACCTTGCCGAAAATCGCGGACAATTGGTAACACGCAGCATGTTGTTGGAGAATGTTTGGGGCCTCCATTTCAACCCTCAAACAAATGTAGTTGATGTGCATATTGGTCGTCTTCGCCAAAAAATTGATGCACCCTTTGCTGTCGCAATTTTACAAACTATCAGAGGAAAGGGTTACCTCTTGGAGGCCACAAAAAAAGACGCGATTGAATCTTTTTGATGAGATTTTTCTTCGGTAAAAATTCAGCGCTCAGCGCGATGGTTCTGACCTTCGTTGCATTAAGTTTTTTGCTCTCATCCGCGTTGTCGATTGTTATGATCAAGAGTACTTCATCGCAATTGGAGAGCCAGATGAAAGCTACGCTTGCTGCTGATCAGCAAAGCTTCATGGATCTGTATGACCAACGTCGACTGATAGGTATCCGTGAGGGAATGGAACGCAGATCATCTGTCGAACACGACGACACATTCATCTTTATGCTGCTCAATCGGGATGGGTCGCGCTTGGGTGGCAATATCCAACACTGGCCAGAATACTTGACGCCTGACACTTCGTTTCAGACCTTCAAATATTCGGATTCAGAGGATGTGTCACACACCCATATAGGCATCGGCCAAACACTACGCGGCGGATTTGACTTGATGGTTGCTAGGAGTACCGTTCAGAATGATCAGATGATTGCCAGTCAGATAGTGGTTGCAGTAACGGTAACTTTCGGTCTGACAATCATTGGTGCCATTGTCGGCTTTATTTTATCACGCCGCATCCTGCATCAGATCAATGGGATCAATAGTGTGGCTGCAAAGGTCGAGGCTGGCTTCCTGAATGAGCGAGTAACACTAGGTCAGCAGAGAAACGAGTTTCATGAGCTTGCGGTCAACATAAACTCGATGTTGCATAAAATTAGTAGCAACCAGCAACGTATGAATACGCTCAGCGAAAACTTGGCGCACGAGTTGCGAACACCACTAAACCGAGTAAAGAAAACCGTTTACCAACTTTCTTCTCAGTGCCATTTAGATAAGGAGGGGCTTCAACTTTTGGTGGAAGACATCAGATCTAATATTGACGCCACCATGCGGACCTTTGATGCCGTTTTGGAAATAGTGACAGCTAATGAGGCCATGCCAGATAAAACGCGTTTTAGTCCAATAGATTTGGTCGGTATCACTAAGGAGATATTGGCTCTGTTTGAGCCAGTCGGTGAGGAACGGGACATTAGATTTTTAGTCGATTTGCTTCCTCAGGGTAGGGTACTGGGAGAGCGGCAGCTGATTTTGCAAATGATTTCCAATGTCATCGATAATGCCCTAAAATTTACACCCGAGGGTGGCCAGGTTTCGGTAGGCTTGAACCACGTTGGCGCCAATCTCAAATTGTCTGTTTCGAACCAATGCGAACCTTTGTTGGAAAACCTGGATGAGATTGCTTTCACGCAGTTTCAAAGAGGTTCAAATGCGCGTGAAAAAACAGGATATGGCCTCGGTTTACCGTTGGTGAAGGCAATTGCGACAAGGCATGATTTCGATGTTCGTATATCGCAAAAATGTCGCTGTTTTACAGTGGAGTTCACTTGCCCCGTCATTTGAAGTTGCTTCAAAAAACTGATCGCCAAAGGACACGCACGGCACCGAACGACAACAACATCAAGAAAGCCGGGATGGGTGAATACGCACTTTGACTTGTGTTCCAATTCCCCAAACGTCGACGATCTTCGCGCGACCCTCGGCCAAATTTTCAATCATGAGACGGGCATTTACCCGAATAGAAGCGTCAGAAAGGTGAGTTATTTCCGGCATCGTGCGCTTTATAACGCAAAATCCTGAATCCCAATCATCAGTGATATGACCAACAACTTTGACAGTTTGTGTTTTCCAAAAGAAGGAAACGGCTGGAGGAGTTCCAGCCGTCCAAATTGCCGTCAGCAAAACTGTGGCAATGATACCAAAAAAGAGCTTCGCAATGATCTTCAATGGCTAGTTTTCTGCCAGAACCTTGACGACCCAGTCAGCAAAGTTACCTGCTCTGGTGTAGGCGGACAGTTTTGCATTCCGGTCACAGCCAGGCTCTGAAGCGCTAAACATGCCCCAACTAACTATTCCTGCCTGAATGAATGCACCGCTTTCTCTACGCACTACCAGGGGACCACCGCTATCACCATCACAAGCGCCACGCGGCCCAATTGGAGTTCCAGAACAGATCATGTTTTCGTTGATCGGGTCAGCAACAGCTGCGTTCATTTGCTGCCACATGTCGATAGCAACTTCGCCATTCAAGCGCAGTGTTTCCACGGCTTTTGCATAACTGATAGCCGCAGCTTTGCGGCGTGGCTCAAGCAGGACGGCGTTGCAAATTTGGCGGTCCAGGATTTCAATTTTACCTTCCATCAATTCAATAGAGGACTTCCCAGTTTCCGTGCGCCCCCAACCGGTAACGATAGCTTCAACTCCCGGCTGTTCCAGAATATCGGCATATTCTTTGGTTGGGATTTGGATAAGCTTGAATGATGTTTTTGGAACGCGCTTGAGTTTAATCAAGGCAACATCGCTATCAAATCCATTTGGGTTATAATTTGGGTGAACAATTATTTTGGAAACACCGACGTAGTCTTCGCCGCGCGTAATATCGTTAGAGCCGGCCATGATTGCCATATCCGTTGTATCTACCAGATATATGCCATCATCTTTGACATCTACAAGGCAGTGGGCGGCAGTGAGAACCCATTGATTTTGGATCATCGAACCGCCGCAGAACTGTGCCACCGTGTTGCGTTCAATGTTTAAACGCAGCAGAGCAACCTGATACGGATACTCGCCTTCATCAGCTTTTTGTCCATTGAGAACACGAGAAGATTCCTCATCCTCTCCGGCTTTCATAACAAAAGCCTCTTTTTCCTTTGAGCCAGCAAGTGCGAACGGAGAAACAAACTTGAAGCCTGCATCAATGTCAGCGAGTTTCTCACCAGCGCTCGCCATTTGAGTTGATAGCAGCAAGGCTGCCGCAGCAAGTTTTATAAAATTCTTCATACGTCCTACCTGTTATTTAAGTTACGAGTAAAAAAGGAAAAGTCATAAGTGATAGGGCAAAGCCCGCAGCAAAGTAGAGCGGGCCATTGCCATGATTTTTGTCGTTTTGTTTCAGCCAGTTATTGTATTCACCGTAGCGAAAATATAAAATAGATTTCGGTCCACTTGGGCGTTCTCGTAGATATTCTGGTAGAAACCTAAAAAACCGGAAAAAACCATAGAGGCCCAAGACGATTGCGACGGTAAAAGTCATCGCAATACAAAATTGAGCAATGCTCATCGTAACGTCTCCGTCACTTCAACAATAAACTGAGCAATCCCACCACCAGCACCTCTGCGTTTGGACACGCCACGTGTTGTTGAAGCAAAACCTGCCTCTGCAAGCATGGCCCCTAATTCACTTTGTTGGCCGCGCCGACGTTCCAGACGCGGTTGTGCTAGCCAGCTCAGATCTTCAACGACACTTTGAGGGGCAGCAGGCGTCGCAACTACCATAATGCGTTCGCGTCCAAGAGAGCCGCCTGTGATATCGAACAGGTCGAGATTAAAACCGTCGTTGCTGTTAAGGCGTGCGCTGTAGAGATGAGTGATGGAAAAGTCGCTGCCGATGTATAGGACATTCATGTCCACAGGAACGGACTGCGTGTTTTTAGCCTTCAAGAAAACAATATCACCAGGAATGAGCTGCGATACTGCTGAAGAGTCCAATTCAAAGGGGGCTGTGCGGGTGTCGTTTTGCGCGGTGAATACAACATCTACACCCATAGCAGATGGACGAAATATCCCACCCAGTTGAACTACGTTTTTTACCCGAGCCATACGCGCGAGGTTTTCGCCAATGGCCGCCAGAAGGTCGTCAGAAGTTTTTCCTTCAATCGTGATTGAGGGGGTCTTATTGGTGCCTTCATCAAGCAAAATGCCGTCGCGCCCTATAAACCATAGAGCATTATCTCTTTCCATCAACTGAACATCCGCCGTGGAGGAGGGCCCTGTGATTTCAAGTCGCAAACCATCTCGCTTTAGTTCACCAAGAGAACCAACAATCGCTTGGATTCTATCGGACATTTCCTCAGGGAGAGGTGTGGCTACAGTAAAATCATAGTTGATACCTGTTTCGATTTTTCGAGCAAATTGATCAGACTCAACAATGACGAAAGTGTTGCTAACTGGCAGGAGTGTGGCTTTCAAGTCAGTTAATTCTCTAACTTTGAATTTCACATCCTCGTCGATGTCACTTTGACCGGCAGATTTTACCATGCCCAGAATTTCACCTTCTGAGAGCCCGTGCAAACGACCAGCATTGATCGTGATCTCGCCTTTCACCTGCGTGACTGGCCATTGCTGAACAATGGCAGCTTGATCGCTTGAAAATACACCTAAGTCCAAATCACCTTCAAACAAAGGAGTTGGTTGCACGCGGTTCATGGCGGAGTATTTTCGCAGCAGTTCCTGTCCTAGTTGGCGGTAGGACACGCTTGGATTCTGCGCAATCGCTTCAAGCAGTGAGAAGGTGAACAATCCATGTTCTTCTCTTGGGAATTTCCCCTCAGGCAAACGTAACTCGGGTGTGGTCTGGTTTGTTTGTGCTGCATAAAAGGCAACGAAACTTCCCTCATCAGTACCCGCCGTATCGGTGAATCCTTCAACTGAACTGCCAGATTCTTGCACCGGTAACCCTCGAGTAACAGGCTGCGCGGCACCAAGGATAGCATCACTAATCCCGAGTGCTGATGGCGACAATTGGCGGGAAACTTCCCGTTCCGACGGATCAGAAAAATTTGCCGCACGGGTTACTGTGCCAGAGTGGCAACTATCGAATACTGCCCAAATATCTGTGCCTTTAGATCGGATCGCATCTATGAGACGCCCGAGTTCATCATCAACCAATGCATTTTTGACGGTCCCAACCGTATTGTCCCAAACACCAATATCTGCTGGGAGAAACAGCTCATCGAGCCCATCAATTTCGGTGGTCGGGTCAATGGCGGGTGCCTGCGTGCCATGGCCGGAAAAGTGCAAATAGACGAAATCACCGGATTCGGCTTTGGTGGCCATGTTTTTAAGTGCTGAACGGATTGCCGCCAACGTCGGAATTTGCGCGCCTTCAACACCATCGGCCAAAACTTGAATGTTTGAACTTTCAAATGATCTCATACTGTTTGAAATTAAAAAATCTCGTACGAGAACAGCGTCATTTTTGGGGCCGGAAAGCCATAAGTCCTCAGGCAGGTTTTCGTATTTTGACACACCAACAATAATTGCATGATTTGTCTGAGCAAAAGTGCTGAAGGAAAATATGAAGGTGGCGATAAAGGCGACAGAACCAGCAGAAAGCAACTTTGATAATTTCCCCACAGAAAGTTCGCTCTCCTGATATGCGCTGACATCTAACTCGTTATTAATATCAATGTTGCCCCAATGATTTGGGAAATTCAACTAACAATCTCAGTTAGGTTTGCGTTGATATTTTGAAATTTCTTGCATGGCCAAATAGAGTGCACAACTATATTCTGCGGTGGAAAAAGGTGCGGCAAAATGTTCATTTTCTCGCCAGGGTTGCTGCTTTGGTACTTGTTTTTTGTAGCTGTTTCTCTTTTTTATACTGTGGGTAGCATCGCTTTGGTGCGCGCCATTTCTGTTGATACTTTGCTTGATGATGCAATTGCACAGATTGACCCTGACTCCAATAATCAACAGTTGAATGCGCAAGAGGCTTCTGACCGAAAAGTTTTGACTGTAATTTCAGTCATTATGTTTGCAGGTGGAGCGTTTCTAGCAGTGCAGTCTGCTCTTGCACCGCTCATATTTTGCCTTTGTTTGTCGGTGCAATTGTTACAAATATTTGTTCTGAAGTCCCACAGCGCTGCTGGGGATGACCCAGCGGCTGGCAGGGCAACAACAGTCAATGCGACGATAATTTATTCGGTTGTGACGTTGTGTCTTGTACTTGCTCAACTATTTTCTCTGTTGCCGCCTTTTCCGCTTGAGTGGTCTTGGCGCGAAGTAACCGGCGCGCTGCTAAGTATCTACTTTGTTTCGTACGCGGTTTTTCAATTTAAATTTGTGGGCACCGACCAAGATCAAACCCCTACCGACATCAAATTATCCGCTGAATCAGGTTTGGAAGATGAGGGCAGTCTCTTGGATATTGACAAAGTCCTTGAAGTGCTTGTTCAGGCTGAGGAATTCAACTGGGGCATTTGGTGCCATAATGGTGAGACTTGGCAAGCAACAGATCCAGCTGGCTTGGGTGTTTCACCAGAACTGGTAAGACGGATTGGAGTTTGGGAAGATAGCTACGACGAGCATTGGGATTTGAATGACCCAGGACACGAGCCGCAATTGGATGCAGATGCCGAAACGCTTCATTTCCAGGAAGCAAGAGAGATAGCAAAGGCTTTGAAAGAAGAGTTTGTTACTTGTGGTCTATCACACATAAAGGTGTCCTGGGCCGACCAGCAATTAAACACAAATCAGATCTAAAGCCAGTTGCCCATAAGAACAAACGGTGACCAAAAATAAGGGTGCGCAAAGGTTGATTGAACTCCAGATTGAGCACGTGCTTTTTGTCTTGGTGCCGCGCCGCGTTCAAAGAGCGCTGCAACTTCGATGGCCTCGCTACCTGATAGCATAGCAATTTGAGCGATTTGCAATGCTTCAGCCTTGGTTTTACCTCCATCGATCATAGACTGATAAAAATCCCTCATCAGTAACGGTGTTGCGTTGTCCGCAACTGGCCATAGTGACGCCATAACTGCGGATGCTCCGCTCGCTTGCGCCACCGCGCCAAAGCCATCTATTTCCGAACCATCACCGCTACCTAATGCCGTTTGGCAAGCTGATAGCGTTACAAGATCAACGCCCTTGAAACCAAAAGGAGAGCCATTCTTTCGAATTTCCGACAGTTTCAGATGTGACCCATCGCCGAGTAGTAGAAATGAGTCGTCTTCCTGACCTGGCACCAGATTGAAATGGCTTGCTATGTGCAAAATCTTAGGCTTTTTCAAAAGAGCTCGGCGCAAGCTTCTCTTGTCAAACCCTTGGTCGAGGGCAGTCGGCCCTTCCAAAACTCCTTGAGCATCGCTTCCAGCAAAAATCGTTTCAAGCTCCTCGGCAACACCCGGAAGCTCAGAAAAACCTGGATGGGCTGCCGTAACGCCAAAACCAGCTGTTTTCGCACGTTCGCGCTCGGCATTTGCAAATTCAGTCTCAATCGCTGGCGTGTACAGTGAAAATGCGAAGTTCTGTACGAGATATTCCTTCCCGTCATAAAGCGCTGCAAATGGTACATAGCGAAGAAAGCCAGTCAGGTTCAGCATGACAATCTCAACGTCGCTTTTGTCCACAGCGTCTCGCACAGGTTCAAATAGAACATCGTTCAATTCCCTGAGCAGTTCATTCGAACCAGCGGACCTTTGCTCTATCGATTGCAGTGTATCGAACACGAGTTTGGCAAGCACCGCTTTTTCAATATCTACTTCTTTATGAATGTTTAGATTGGGCAAAGTGAGAAATAGATGCGTCTTGTCAGCGATTGATGCTACCTGGAGCATCGCAGTCCTTTTCGGCTTTTTCTCAAGAAGAGCCTGTATTGTGCCGAGTTGTGCAAATTGAGTGGCGAGGCTTTCCGTTTCACTCGGCCCTATTGTTTTCAAGAAACTATCAACTTCCTGATCAAATAGCATGTTGGATTGCTGCAGAGCATCTTGCAAAGCAAATGCTTGATCAAGCTCCGCGTCGGTCGCGGTATCATCATTAATCTTTAGCGTTAGTTGGAACAAAGCCAGTGCAGTCTCAACAGGATACTCGCCGAGTTGCTCTATCTTTTGCTGCTCCGTAAGTTCCGCATCGGTCAAAATTGCGGTGGTGTTCCCAATCTCTGCTGATGAATCTCGGCGCAAGAAATTGAAAATTTCCTGCTCCTTTTCCATGTTCAGCACCGACTGAGCTTCCGCTATGCGCCCTTGCTCAATGAGTATCTTTGCCAGGTTTTCGTAAAGCTTGCGCCATTCGTCTTGAAGACCTTTGGTGACTTCACTGCCCAACTCCGAATTTAGTTCGCGAATTGACTGCTGCGCATTCACAGCCAACTTACCAAATGCAATAGCTTTTTCTGTGTCGCCCTTTGAATAGACACTTCGAGATAAAATATCGAAAAGCCAACGCTGATGGTCAAGGGTTATGGTTTTGTTGGCGCGCACAAATGGCATCGCACGCATGGCCCAGCGGATTGCATCATCATAGTTTCCATTTTCCAGTTTTGTGCCACTCAAATTAATGCGTGCGACAGTTGCCGCGTCTGAAAAGCTGCCATGATATTTGACAATAAGAGGCAATGCTCGCTCGAACCATGGTTCTGCAAGCGCAAAGTTTTTTTGCCGGTAAAAAGTCGCGCCGATATTATTGGTTACGTCGGATGCGAAGATGCTCTCTTCGCCATACAGCTTTTTATACCCATTTAGCGCCTGCACGTTCGCAACAAGAGATTCATCATATAGTTTGCCCGTATCCAGCGCTAACGCTTCGACAGCGAAGGACTCCGAATACATTGGATGATCTTCACCCTTTTGCGATGCGATTTCATCTCTTAAAGCGCGCACAACTTCAAGGGCGTCCTCACTACGCTCAAGGCTGACCAATGCTCTGGCAGTGCCCATATAAGCCGACCAACGGCTGTCTTGAGCACTGTCGATATGCATATATTCTTCAATAATCTCAATGCCGCCTTGATAGAACCTGACTGCATCAATGTATTTCGCCTGATAAATGTAAGCTTCGGCGATACGCAAAGCTGCATAGCCAGCCCAAATACGGTCGTCACTCTGAAGCACCTGGTAACCTTGGAAAGCAATCGAGAAGTAGTAGATCGCGCTTTCTATATTTTTCTCGCCAGACTTACGGAATAGTGCATCCGCAAGAATGTATGCTGAATAGGCATCGCCACCATCTGCAGTTTCTATCAGTTCGTCAGTAATTTCAGCTGGTTCCTGAGCATTGACAGGAGGAGCAATGAAATTGGCCGCAATAATTAAAAACAGGCCCGCCAGAGGTGCAATCCACCTGCGGAGACAATACGATATGTGTTGAAGTATTTGCGTTACCATGTTGGTAAACATACGGAGTTTGCGAAGCAGTTCAAATTAAAAAAGCGTTTAGTTTCTGGCCGTTCTCTAAACTCATTCCTCAATAATCTATCAACAGTTGTGGTTCAATTTGACCATCATAGCTGGCATCGACTTCAAAGCTCTTCAACACAAATTGTCCCTCGGAAAACAGAAAAGTTGTTTTTTGGTAGGCATCACCCAAGCCCCGCCAATAACTTTGTTCTGTCAGCAATAAATTGATCGGGTCGAACGTTGAATTAGTCAACGAAGAGCGACTTGTGTATCCGGTTATTTTTATGCTGGATACTTTTTCATCCTGATCATCCTCGTATTTGATCTCGAGCACGGGGGTCGCGAAGCTGAGTGAAACGAAGCTGTTGCCGCTCTTTTGCAGAAATACAGTCTGTTGACTATAAGCACCACTGGAACAAAAGAATTTATAGACAATTGCGGTTTCATATCCTGTGTCGGACGAAGCATATTCGCTCTTATACGAAAGCTCCAAACGTGCTGGGTTTACTTCTTCTCCTTCCTCAAACCGCCATTTTGTTTCCGAGAAAGGCTGGCACGTGTCCGCAAAGGTGTTATCGAAATAGTCTATGGCAGCGCTTTTCTCTGCCTCCGGAGTGCTCTGGCCCCAAGCGACCTGATTGGCGCAAAGAGTGAGCATGCATATGCAGGTTGTTAGATGAATTTTGATCATCTTGAGGTGCCTTTCATTTGGCAGCACTACCAATTTGTAACTTCTTATTCACAAAGTTCAGTAGCTGCCTCACAATTGGATTGAGTTGTCGATCATTTTGATGAGTCATGTGTTAAGGAAATATCGTAACCGTCTGAATAATAAGTAATTTATGTAACTATAACTCCAGATCTGGTTAGCGTATTCGCGACTTATTTTGCAACCGGCGAGACCGCGTTTGAGGAAGTAAGGTAAGCCAGTGTAACGAGAAGCGATGCAGAATCCACGATATCTGAAGGTAATTCTATACCTGCTTTAATATAAATATGTTGTCTCCACGCCTGCGCCAATGGGGATGCCTCTTGATTACATAATCCAGGGCAAATGATTGAGATCAGCCAACGTACTCCTTTTTTATGAGATAGCTCGTGATCGTCATGCACGGCCTGCCAGCGAGCAGATATGCCAAGCTCTTTTAGGATCATTCCGAAGAGGTGGAAATCGGTGCTGACTGTCATTTTCTGAAAGGATGTCGCGGCTCTGCAGTGGGGAAAGACTCTTACTAAGAATCCAATCTGTCCAACACCGTTTTGGGTGGATCGATCCCAACTACCTTCAGCTTCGGGCTCGCAATGTCGCTAGCACATTCACAATTAGCTTGGTGGCCGCAGCAAAAACAACGGCGCATAGTGCTGCTTTAGATAGTGTCTCCATCGTGCCCTCAATAAGCATGGCATGAACTACAGTTCCGATAATCGTGACCGCCACTAAGAACGTATGACTTATACGCCAGATCTTTGGTCTCATTCTTAACACGCGGCGAAGGGCTGCCAGAGCGGCAGCTACGAACACTGCCCACATGGCGATCACACCCCAAGCTGAAAACGGTGTTGGAGATACAAATAGGAGTGCATCAACGACGTCAGGTGGGCTTGTAATCCAAAGCCCTATGACGTGCAATGCCACTGTCGCCACAAGAAAGCCGCCAATCCAACGGTGGATTTTACGCGCCGTCATTGGAGACAACCCAGGCAGATATCCTGCTATCAGCAAAGGTTGAACCAGCAACAATGCAAGTGCCAAAATGCCGGCAAAACCAGCTAGAATATAGATGGGCCCACGCCACTGTAACTGTGGGCTTTCAGTAGCCAGGACAATGGGTACTGCTGTGAAAGCCGTGAGTGCGACCCAAATTAGAATTGAACGGTAATCAATTGTCCGCTTAGGCACATTTCACTCAAGCTTCTTTAAGAACAAAATGCGCGCTCAAGCTAGTGTCGTTAGAGCTTGGCATAACTGGGCGCAGGAACACAGTTTCGAATTCGTCATTATTATCGCAAGCAAGGTGTCCATGTGCCTGACCAAAAGCGGGTACAATCTGAGGCATTTCGAGGCTGAATTCCCCTTGCGCATTGGTCAGCGTGGCACCGTGGCTATGAGGATCTCGCTCATGTCCTTCTGTGGTATGGGCCCAGATTTGAATGCGTTGGCCCGCCAGCGGTGCCCCATCGCTGGCGCGACGTACTGTACCCGTCATCCAGAAACCACCACCACCTATGCGATCTACGATTTTTGCGCCAGGCAGGTAGTTATTGGAGCCTCCACGCATGGAGGGTGTTGGCGCAAGGCCTGAAGCGTGTGCGGGCATGACAAGGCTTGACCCTCCGGTTGCAACCAAAGCGCCGGTAGCAGCGAGGAGTGTACGACGGGTGAACATGTCAGTAGTCATATTAAATCTCCTAATGTTGTTTGAGGTACGATAGATTTAGCTCTCCGAAGCATTCTTTCAATGCAATATACGGTCAGTTGGCGCTAAAAACGAGCCGGAACAGTGCGAGACTTAAATGAAGTGAACACACGATTTCGTGAATTTAAGGCGGCATTGTTCAAATCAAGCATAGGTTCTCAATGCGATTCTTTGAAGTCGCTGATGAACTGTAGAGCGGGACAGCATTTTGGACTACCCGCTTTAAATAATATCATTTCATGGAAGGAAGATTGCACTCAATCATTATCCATTCAAAGTGTCGCTGCCGTTAGAGTTTTGGAGCGACACGGTGATATGTTTTTCTAAGTCTTTTGTGCTGCGACTATCATGATCTCGACTTTGAGTTCGGATGTCGCAAGTGCAGCGCTGCCACATGCACGAGCGGGCTCATGGCCAGGAGAAACCCAAGCATCCCAAACAGAGTTCATTTCCTCAAAGTCCGCCATGTCGGCCAGCCAAATGGTAGCCATCAGAATGTGTTCCTTATCACTGTGCCCTTCAGCGAGGAGGTCATCAATTTTTTCCAAAATATCTTTTGTTTGGTCTGCCACACTTGCATCTGGCGTGCCCACCTGACCAGCGAGATAGAGAACACTAGCGTGCTGCACCAGTTGGCTCATGCGACCGTTTCCGTGACTGCGTTTGATTTCAAAAGTCATGTCTTATCTCCGAAATTTAGAATGTGACGGTTTGTAAAAATATCAATTTGAAGAGGCTGAAATACACAGTGTAGACGACGTGGCTTTTATCCATTGAGAACTGTTATAGGGACTTGAGGGATATCATTCCCAAGTACAAACGCCCCACTTGTTTCAGTGCTGGTGTTGCAGAAACATCCACCAGTATCAGAACGTCGCTAGTGATTTAGAATTTTAGAAAGAAAGTCCTTCGCACGGTCGCTTTCAGGTGCCGAGAAGAACGCATTGGTCTCTCGATCTTATACAATTTTTCCTGATCCATAAAGATCACCCGGTCGGCGATTTTTTTGCAAAGCCCATCTCGTGCGTCACCACCATCATTGTCATGCCTTCTTGAGCCAATTCGACCATCACGTCCAAAACTTCATTGATCATCTCAGGATCGAGGGCCGAAGTAGGCTCATCAAACAGCATTGCAATCGGGTCCATTGCCAAAGACAGTGCGATTGCGACACGTTGTTGCTGACCACCAGATAACTGACTTGGACACCTTTAATCCAAGATCTATTTTGCCCGGGAGTTCAAAAAGGCGTCCCATCGAGTTTTGACTTTGGGCCATGTTGCATCACCGGCTTCGCGCATTGAGATTGCGGCTTCATCTGGAATGAATTTGTCAATCGCGGCGGCATAGCTGGCGCGAGCCCGCGACGCGGCTAACCATTTACCGACCGTTGGGGTTCTGTCTTCCCACATGCCTGACATCCCAAGCCGGTCCAGCCGGTCAATGTACGAGAGCAAAGCGGTATCGGCTAGGCTGTAGTCATCGCCTAACATCCATTTTGATTTTTGTAGTGCTTCATGCATATCGTCAAAGAGAATTCGCAGGACTTCAAAATCATTAGTGACATAGATTGAATCCAAGCCATTCTCAAAGAGATCGGCCCTTTTTTGAGCCGCTTTGGGGCTCGGCATTTGCGCGATGCTTGCTGCGATCTGCTCGCTTGTTTTTGACGCTAGTACTTTGTCTCTATTGACCGTTGAGAAGGTCATGGTGTTGATTGCGCCATGTATATCCAAGCAGCGATGCAACCACAATTTAGTTTCATATTGCAAATGGCGCTTACTCGGCATTAGCGGCGTGTTGGAGCTAATTTCATCTATATATTCTAATATGATACTCGACTCAGCAATGACATGTCCGTCATGAATGAGTGTTGGGACCACTGCGTTGCGATTGATTTTCAAATATTCCGGTGAGAATTGCTCTCCCGATGGCAGGTCTATGTGGTGACTCTTCCAGTCTAGACCTTTTTCTGCCAAGCCAATTCGCACCTTTGCAGAGCATACGCTTGCGCCATTGTGATAGAGTTCCAACATTATTCGACTCTCCAACTGATTGCTCTGGTGGTATGTACAATGAAGTTTCAGAATGAGCTGGTTTGTCAAGTTTGACGCTGAAGCGATTGAACGCTAGTTCAAATTGCTTTTTTGACAAATCATTCACATTAGCTTCACTGGATCAAAGTAAAGAATCTAAACCTATACCCTTGTCCAACCCATTGCGAAACATATGGATAACCAGATTTGGTGTAAGTATTGATGAACCGCTTGGGTATGCATTGCAAACGGTGAAGAACGATTGCATCTGTCTACCGTGACTATCCATTTAAACACAGTCCTTTGGCCAACGATTGGATTGAAACCACCAAAATTGCGGGTTTCACAGAGAGCTAGATAAGCTAATTTAATGCGAGGCTATTGAACTCACATTATGCAGGGGCGTCTTCAAGTGACACCACGAGCCGCCACATCAATGGTGTAAACTGACGTCGTTGCTGTAATCATCATTTGACTGCCGCTGCGTCCGCCAAATGTGAGGTTCGCGGCAACTTCAGGCACCAAGATTGCGCCCAGCGCTACGCCATGGCGATCAAAACATTCTACACCAATGGCGCTGCTAGTCCAAATGTTTCCGTCTGTATCGACGCGCATGCCATCAGGCACGCCTTTCTCGATATCTATCAGCACATCACCGCCACTTAGTCTTTCACCATCGCAGTCAAATGCGCGGATGTGGTGTGGCCCATCTGGATCATGCGACCGGGCAGAATCTGCTACGTAAAGCACACTTTCATCAGCTGAAAACGCCAAACCATTAGGTTTTACAAAGTCGTCCACCACAATTTTGGTTTCAAAGGTCACTGGATCAACGCGAAACACATAACATCCGCTCTGCTCCTGTGGGGCAATCTGTCCTTCATAATCACTTATGATCCCATAGGGCGGATCAGTGAACCAGATGGACCCATCGGATTTCACCACAACATCATTGGGTGAATTTAGCCTCTTGCCGTTGTGACTATCGGCTATAACTGTCAGGCTTCCATCGTGCTCTGTTCGGGTAACTCGACGTGTTAAATGTTCACAAGTGACAAGGCGTCCTTCCAGATCACGTGTGTGGCCGTTGCAGTAGTTGGAATTGGTGTCGTAGAGGCGTGCACCTGCGCCTTCGGTCCACTGCATGACCAGATTATTCGGGATATCACTCCACAAATAATAATCGCCATGAGGGAAATAAACCGGCCCCTCGGCCCATAGGAATCCGTTGTGTATTTTCTCCAACGGTGCGTCCGGAATGATCAGGCTATTAAACCTTGGATCATTAATCACAATGTGATCTGACATGGCTTCCCCCTTTGGTGTTTTGATCGACGAATAAGACTCAACACTAACGAAAACAAGGTGCGCGCAGCAGCTTGTCTTGCGCAAATGTACACAATGGGTGCGGAAATCCGTGGTTGCCAGCGCGGAAAACTGAAGGTGATAATGGAATACAGCGACTATCCCCACATGGGAGCGATGCCCTAAACCATAGAAGATCGGAGTTGATAGATGCACGCAAGGGTCGACCATACTCTGGACCATTATCTGGCTATCTCCCGAGCGGTAGCAGGGCAGATGGATTTCAAGGCGGTTTTGCACCAGATTGCTGGAGAGGTGCAGACCATGCTGCCTTACGACCACATGGATGTGGTCATCATTTCCCCTGATAATACAGACTGCCATGTATCGGTTGAGGTTGGCGTCGCAACCCAATGGGGTGAGGGCGATGAATCCCGTCCAATTGCGGAGAGCCCAATTCGGGACCTATTGACGGGTGATTTGGATTACATTCTGTCCGGCGATGCCTGGGAAGATCCAATTTTCCATATTACAGGCCACTTTTCAGCGCCTATTTTTGAGGCAGATCTGCATTCCAGAATCCACGTCCCGCTTTTGGTTCATGGCAAAATTCACGGTTCATTGAATATCTCAAGCCACCAGAAAAACGCCTATAATGAAGACCATCTGGCTGTGGCAAAGAACATTGCGGATCTTATTTCACCGTATTTCTATGCGCTTTCCATGGGAGAACGGGCGCGAAAGTTGGCCTTGTCTGAAGGCTCAGCGCGAGGCCGTGAGGAAGCTTTGAGGTCGGGTGCATTGCGGCTAACTGAAGGTATGGAATATCAACGCAAGCGTCTTGGGATGGAATTGCATGATCAGACCCTTGGTGATCTGTCGCGCATTTATCGGCAGATGACGGCCCTGTCACGACGCAGCAAGGTTTCTGCAACAGAAGTGGCTGGCATAGGTGATGCCATTGGGCAATGCATGGGCGAATTGCGCCGGATCATTGAAAATGCGAAGCCCGGAGTGCTGGAATTGTTTGGATTGCAGCAGGCCATAGAGGCACAATTGGAACAGTCTGTGGAAGGCATCTCCCCAAAAATTTCATATACTGTTGTGGATGAAACCGGTGGCGCATTAGATCAGTCACCAGAAATGCTGCGCACATCTGTGTTCCGTGTGTGTCAAGAAGCGGTCAATAATGCTGTGCGACATGGAAAATGCCGTAATCTGAATGTATTAATTGCGAATAACGGTGTGAATATTGACGTATCAGTTTCAAATGATGGCGAAGAACCACCGCTAAATTGGGCGCAATCCAAGCGCGGTATCGACAATATGAGAGTTCGCGCAGCGTTGATCTCTGGCCAGATATGTTTTGAGCGCGTAGACAACATAACTGTTGTTAGACTGACAGTGTCGGGTGCGACTAAGATAAACCCTGTTTCCCAGCTTTTAACGGAGGCTTTGTAGTGAACTTACTGATCGCCGAAGACGATCCGTTTCATCGGTCATTCTTGCGTACCATCGTTTCCAAAGCGCTGCCGGACTGTGATGAAATCTTTGAAGCCGTTGACGGTGAAGAAGCCCTAGATTGTGTCAAGCAGAAACCCATTGGCGGAGTGGTGATGGATTTGCAGATGCCAAAAGCCAGTGGCGTCGCAGCGGCTAGCGGCATTTGGCGTCACAGCCCGACAATGCGTATCTTATTTTGGTCTAATTATGCCGATGAAGCTTATGTGCGCGGGATTTCTCGAATTGTTCCGGCTGATGCGGTTTATGGTTACTTGCTGAAGACAGCGTCCGAACATCGTCTGGAATTGGCAGTTCAAGGTGTATTTCAGGAAGACCAGTGCGTGGTGGATCGAGAGGTTCGCGGTGTTCAACAGCGCAGCCAGAACATTCATGAAGGATTGAGTGACGCGGAATTTGAAGTTCTGCGCGATATCGCCCTTGGCATGACAGACAAAGCCATAGCAGCACGAAGGTCGATCTCTACCCGAGGTGTGCAGAGCCGATTGAAAAGTCTCTATGATAAGATCGGCATCGACCCGACGCCAATTACCAAAGAAATTGGTCCAGCATTCAATTCACGTACTCGGGCAGTTGCTGTGGCGATGGCACGTGGGCTGTTGAATGCTGAGGGACTCGCGATTGATGAAGAGCGCTACAAGGCCTGGTTGGATAAGGTTGGGCTTTAGAAGCCACCTTCGGACCTTGGGCCTGCGGAGACCCGCAAGCTGACCCGTGCATATACGAAGTTGAAATTGGCCGAACCACGCTGACGACTTGCATTATCCGGGAGTATCTCAATAAGGTAAGCTCAGCCTCCCCACTGGTTATTCTCATGTCTGGGGCAGGGGCCGAGGCCACGCGAAACCGTGGTGCATTAGACTGTCGCTAAAAATCAAGAAGCCGAAAACGGCTCGAATTTTTGCTAACGGAGGAAAATATGAAATTGACCAAAGTAACTGTCGCCGGTGCAGCTCTTGCCTGCCTTCTCGGGTCTGCCGCAATGCCCGCATTCGCAGACACTGCCGACAAAAAAATAGCTCTATCTAACAATTATGCTGGTAATTCCTGGCGTCAGGCTATGTTGACAAGTTGGGAAACTGTAACTGGACAAGCTGTGAAAGACGGCGTTGTCAGCGCCGCTGACGCATTCACAACCGCCGAAAACCAGGTTACCGAGCAGGCCGCACAAATTCAGAACCTTATCCTGCAGGGCTATGATGCCATTGTCATCAATGCGGCCTCACCAGAAGGATTGAATGGTGCTGTTAAAGAAGCTTGCGACGCAGGTGTTGTGGTTGTGTCCTTTGACGGCATCGTAACTGAGCCATGCGCTTGGCGGATTGCTGTTGATTTCCATCAAATGGGTAAGGTTCAAGTTGAGTACTTGTCTGGTCGTATTCCAGATGGCGGTAATCTTCTGGAAATCAGAGGGCTTGCTGGTGTGTTTGTTGATGATGAAATTTCCGGTGGCATCCACGAAGGTGTGGCTGAAAATTCCAAGTTCTCAATTGAAGGGTCTGTTCATGGTGACTGGGCGCAAGATGTTGCTCAAAAAGCCGTTGCAGGTATCTTGCCAAGCTTGACAGACATTAAAGGCGTTGTAACGCAGGGTGGTGATGGTTATGGCGCTGCGCAGGCGTTCAAAGCTGCCGGCCGTGATATGCCAATCATCGTGATGGGCAACCGTCATGACGAATTGACTTGGTGGAAAGAGCAAAAAGACGCAAATGGTTACGAAACCATGTCAGTATCCATTGCACCGGGTGTTTCCACGCTCGCATTCTGGGTTGCTCAACAAGTGCTAGAAGGCAAAGAAGTGCCGAAAGATTTGTCAGTTCCATTCCTGTCAATCTCTCAGGACACACTGGAAGAGAACCTTGCCACGACACAGGCGGGCGGTGTTGCCAATGTCGAATACACCCTTGAAGATTCTCAAGGTGTAATTGCCGGCGCAATGTAATAGCTGTCTTGTTTGACAGGGTTTCTTAAATGATGAACGACCTCCCAGTCGTAGATGTTCGCGGCGTCGGAAAATCTTTCGGTGCCGTGAACGCTCTTCAAGGTGCAGATCTTGTGGTTCAACCGGGCGAATGTGTTGGGTTGGTTGGCCACAATGGAGCCGGAAAATCCACACTCATGAATATCCTGTCCGGTGTGCTTGCTGCTGACACAGGAAAAATAAATTTTTCAGGACATGCGGTGACAGCCCACTACGGAGTGGGTGAGGCCAAGCAGTTTGGCCTACGCTGCGTCTTTCAGGAACTGTCCCTTTGCCCAAATCTTACAGTTGCCGAAAACGCACGTATAACCCATCCACAAATCAACGGCTTCGGATGGCGCAAGCATGCATCCGCTCTCATCTCCAAATGGCTTGATGAGATTTTTCCCGACAATGGCATCACGGGTGATGATGTGGTTGGTGACTTAACCATCGCGCGTCGCCAAATGGTTGAAATCTCTCGCGCCTTTTCCTCTATGGATGAACAGGTTCGTCTGGTGATTTTGGACGAGCCTACCTCATCTCTGGACAAGATTTCTGCTGATCAGCTACTGGCCTTTGTAAAGAAGTTCACAGAGCAGGGCGGCAGCGTTATTCTAATCTCTCATATGCTGCGAGAAGTTCTGGGTACCTCGGACCGCATTGTTGTCATGCGCGATGGTACTATGGTGGCGAATGATGCAACCAAGAATTTTGATCGTGATCGACTCGTGCGCGAAATGGGCTCCGTATTGGCGGAAGAAACAGAGGAAACGAACGCCGTAACTGATCGTCGTAACACCTCAAAGGTCGTACACATTCCTTCATCAGACGGTATTGAACTAAACGTCTTTCAGGGCGAAATCGTAGGCTTTGCCGGTATTGCCGGGCAGGGGCAAACTGAAAAGCTTGTTCAGATTTTTGATGCTTCCAATGGCTCGAAAAATGGCGTTAATATCAATGAACAAGCCGCATTCGTTGCGGGTGATCGACAGGCGGCAGGAGTATTTCCAGGGTGGTCGATTGAGAAGAATGTTTCAATCGCTTCTGTGCGCACGATGGTGCAGCGCTATCTCATCGATCCCTTGCAGGAAATGAATATTTCGAAGGAGTGGAAGGAACGCCTCGGTATTCGTACTGACGACCTGTCCAATAACATTCTGTCGCTTTCTGGCGGCAATCAGCAAAAGGTCTTGTTTGCGCGCGCACTCGGCTCTCCCTCACAGATTGTTCTGATGGATGATCCAATGCGCGGTGTTGATATCGGCACAAAGCAAGATGTCTACGCAATCTTGAAGCAGGAAGCGGAAAACGGACGCAGCTTCCTATGGTACACCACCGAAATGGACGAGCTTAAGCACTGTGACTACGTCTACGTATTCCGGGATGGGCAAGCGGTCGCTGAACTTCCAAGCCATCAGGTGACAGAAGCAAGCATATTAAACGCTTCTTTTGATCCTGCTGCGGCCGCATGATGTCAAGATTGCTCACAGCCAATACGATGCGGACCTTGCTGCCCACCTTATCATTGGTGGCAATTTTGGCCGCGATTTTTTACCTTCAGCCTCGCACGATGAGTTATTTTGGGCTGAACCTACTGCTTAATTTGGCAGTACCAATTGCGTTGGCCACAATTGCCCAAATGTTTATTCTATGTGTGAACGATTTGGATTTGTCCCTTGGCGCCTTTGTAAGCCTGACGGCCTGCATCACTGCGACCTGGTTGTATGATACACCGGTTCTGGGTGTTTTGGCGCTGGCAGGCTGTGTGTTGGCTTATGCCGCCTTAGGTGCACTGATACATCTCAGAAATTTACCCTCAATTGTCGTGACTCTTGGCATGTCCTTTGTGTGGGTCGGGGTTGCCGTTCTTATTCTGCCAACGCCTGGAGGCAAGGCACCTGAGTGGATTCGTGCCCTAATGACGCTGAAGCCCGCCTTGATTCCGTTTCCCATCATTGCCACGTTAGTCATTGCACTGATTGTACATTTCGGCTTGATGAGATCTGCCACAGGAGTGGTTTTGCGCGGTGCTGGTGGTAATCCACTGTCAGTGGAACGGGCAGGATGGTCTTTGCTGAAGGTGAAGGTCACCATGTATGCGATTTCAGGTTTATTCGGCGTTTTATCGGGTATGGCGCTGGTTGGATTGACCACCTCCGCAGACGCAAATATTGCCGAGCGCTATACATTGCTGAGTATTGCTGGAGCAATTTTGGGCGGAAGCCAATTCGTCGGTGGTCGGGTATCGCCCATTGGTGCTGTGATTGGTGCAATCACATTATTGCTGACTGGTTCATTCCTATCGTTCTTGCGACTTAATCCTGACTGGCAAATCGGCGCGCAGGGCGCGATTCTAATTTTGGTGCTGGCGATGCGTATGCTGATCAATAGATCGGATAAACGCTCATGAGGCTTACGGAAAAACCATGGATTTGGGCCTGGGTTGGCACCATCTCGGTATGGGGTGTGATTGTCGCTATTTCCGGCCTTGCAGCGGGGACAGAAGTTCTCACGGCTGCCGCGTCCTTTGGCACATTTTTTGTTTTGGTAGCTATTGGTCAGATGTTCGTAGTGACTCTTGGCCCAGGGAATGTGGATTTATCCATCCCGGCTTGCATGACACTTGCAAGTACGATTGCCATGAAGATCATGAATGGCTCCGAAGCCATGCTCATTCCCGGGTTTTTGATCGTCGTTGCAATTGGCCTTATCATCGGCACAATCAATTTTGCGCTTATTATCTTGTTGCGGATCCCTCCCATCATCGCGACCCTTTCATCCAGTTTCCTCTATTTGTCGACCGCGATCTGGTACAATCGTGGCCTCCGTGTGAAGCCACCAGAGGCTTTAGCAGAATTCGCTACTGGAAAAATCGGCGTCTTACCGTTACTCGCTATTGCTGTTCTTATCTTGACCATCATCATGCACTTTGTGCTGCATCGAACCTATTTTGGTAGGTCGATCTTGGCTGTTGGGCAAAATGAAAAAGCTGCCCACCTAGCTGGCATTCCCGTCGAGCGTACACGGTTTATGACGTACGTTATGTGCGCTGTTTTGGCAGCCATATGTGGGTATTTTCTGGCCGGTTTTTCTGGCGGAGCCGCTCTTAATATGGGCGAAGAATACTTGCTCATGTCCATTGCGGTGGTGGTTATTGGCGGCACCTCTGTGGCGGGCGGATTTGCCAATCTGCCGGGGTTGTGGGGCGCGGCGCTGTTTATGTTTCTGCTCGTGACTATGCTGAACACACTTGGCCTCAGTGCGGGATATCGCCTTATCCTAACCGGTGCAATTATCGTTGCCGTCATCGCCATCTCTGGCAAGAAGAGATAGTCGACTATTCTATCAGTTCTGTCGTCAGGTTTGCCCGCTATTCAATTTCATTGGCAGGCAAAATTGGGAAGCTCACAAGCGGGCAGCGATAATCGATTGTTTGGTGCCCATCGATAGAAAGCTGTCATCTTTCACGCAGGATAGCGACAAGTTAAAACAGCTGACTTTCAGATTCCACAGAGCATCGCAGGGTGCTTCGGTCAGCTGTTTAGATAGACCTGAATGGCCTTTTCTGTCCCATCTTCCCAAACGAGCTTAAACCATTTGGTAAAACAGGTTGCAAAGCGTTCATTTTGTCCCAAATCGCCATAGAACTGATCTTGTTCCAGCCAACTTTTTGGGTCGTTCTTTGCAGCGTTTGCATGCCGAACCAACGTATCCCAAAATGGATCGTTTGGTTCGATTTTGCTACCGTCTTCGCGTTTTCCTGCACACATTCTGGCCCAGAGCGCCTCGACAAGCGCCAATCCATCAATTTTTGTATTGGTTTCCAAAGCATCTCGGATAATGGGGTGCAAGAATCCGGCATGGCGAGACGAGCCGTCAAAAGCAACCCGTCGCGTGGTGTCTCGTATTTCCGGGTTGGAAAAGCGTTTGTCGATCTGATCGACGTATGACAGAGGTTCCATTCCCGGCACGGAATCCACATGCGGAACTATTTCGTCAATCTCAACCTTTCGGAACAGATCTTTGATCAGCGGGTGCGCCATGGTGCCCGCAATTGTTTCAACAGAAAGGAGTTCTCCAGGAGTGGCAAGAATCTGATGACCGGCGTTAAGCATGCGAAGCTTCATCGCCTCAAAAGCGTGCACATCATCGGTGAATGTGGCGCCAACCTGGTCCCAGTCGGGCCGTCCTGCACAAAATTTGTCTTCAATTACCCATTGACGAAAGTTTTCATGTGTCACGGGGACATTGTCGAGGATGCCAAACCCATGTGCAAGTGCAAGTTCGGTTGGACCAGTCGCAGGTACAATGCAATCAACCATGGAATTGGGGAAGGTTACGGTCTCATCAATCCAATTTGCGAGCTCTAGATCAGACAATGCAGCCAGACCAACAACTGTTTGGCGCAGGATATCACCATTTCCTTGAAGGTTGTCGCAGCTTAGGCATGTGAATGGCCCCGCATTCTCAGCGCGGCGTTGCCGCAGTGCGGCAATGATTGCTCCAAATGCTGTTCTGGGGGTCTCGGGGCGTGCCGCATCATGTTGAATATCGATGTGGTTGGTGTCGAAATTGCCGGATGAGGTCTGAAAATAACCGCCTTCAGTGACGGTAAGAGAAACGATCCTAACCGATGGTTCTTTCATACGCGCGATAAGCGGCGCGTTTTCAGTAGTCACAGGAATATAACCGATCATGGAGCCAGTCACTTCGGCGGATTTTCCTGAGGGATCAAGTTCAATCAAAGTTGTCAGGCAGTCTTGTGCGAGGATCTTGTCGCGCTGCACCGCGTCAGATGGACGTACACCCGCCCCAAGTATAGCCCAATCGCGTGCAAGCCCCTGGTCCATTAGACGGTGTAGGTACCAAGCTTGATGCGCGCGGTGAAAATTCCCTAATCCAATATGGATAATACCTGCCGTCAGATCACTTCGGTGATAACTTGGAACTCGTATATTACTTGGTAAATTATCCAGATTTTGCAGATTAACCATAATTAACTCATCCATTGGCCGCCATCGACATTGTAAGTCTGCGAAACGATATAATCTGCTTCGGCAGATGCGAGAAATACGGCCATGCCGGTCAGGTCGTCGGGCACTGCAAAACGACCGGCAGGTACAGTTGCAGCCACTTCGGCCTTCTTCTGGCCAAGTGCTTTACCTTCCAGCGTGGCAAATATTGAATCAACATGCTCCCAATGGTCACCATCGACGACGCCCGGAGCAATGGCGTTTACATTGATGCCGTATTTGATCAGGTTCAGACCTGCTGATTGGGTCATGGATATGACTGCTGCTTTGGTTGAACAGTAAACGAGCACGAGGCTTTCGCCCCGTCGCCCTGCTTGAGAGGCCATATTTATGATTTTTCCACCATGGCCTTGGGCAATCATCAGCTTTGCGGCGGCTTGCATTGTAAAAAGCGTGCCAGCTACATTTACGGCATATAGTTTATCATAGCTTTCGCGGGTGATATCAATCGTCTCTGCCGCATCAAAAAGGGCAGCGTTGTTGACCAAGATATCCAGATTTCCAGCCTGAGATACAACTGAGGCGAGGGCGGCATCAATGCTGTTTTGATCACAAACGTCGATGTGAACAGCGTATGCCGCCTCTCCAAGCTCAGCTGCAGTCTGTCTGGCAGCTTCTATGTTGATGTCAGCAATTGCGACACGCGAACCTTCTGCAACATAGCGTTCGGCAAAACCACGGCCAATACCGCGAGCGGCTCCCGTGATTAGAGCCGACTTTCCGCTCAGTCGTGTCATGCGATACGCAGCCCCTGTGCGTCAAATCGATGAATTTGGTCCGCTGTAGGTGTCAGATAAATGGTGTCACCATGGCGGGCTTCTATATCGCCTGTAATACGCACGGTCATCATGTCCATCAATCCTGTGTCATGAACGTGAATAAACGTATCGGAACCAAGATGTTCAGCCACGCCTACGCGACCTTTCCAGGTCCCGTCTGTCTTGGATACGCTCATATGTTCAGGACGTATGCCAATAGTTGTGGCGCTATGTTTTTGCGCCTCCGCGCCCTCAACCAAATTCATTTTAGGTGATCCAATAAACCCAGCGACAAATTTGTTTCGCGGTGTATGATACAGTTCCAACGGAGAACCAACCTGTTCAATAACGCCTGCCTGCAACACCACAATTTTGTCAGCCATGGTCATGGCTTCAACCTGATCGTGGGTTACGTAGATCATTGTCGTCTTCAGTTTTTCATGCAGCTCGGAGATTTCCAAACGCATACCTACACGTAGGGCGGCATCAAGGTTGGACAAAGGCTCATCAAACAAGAAGGCCGCTGGCTCACGCACAATTGCGCGTCCAATCGCCACCCTTTGGCGCTGACCACCTGAAAGTTGTCCAGGCTTGCGGTCAAGATAATCGGTGAGGTTCAGTGCCTTTGCAGCAGCTTCGATTTTCGCATCCTGCGTTGCTTGATCAAGACCAGCCATTCTCATCGGAAAGGCGATGTTTTTGCGCACAGACATATGAGGATACAAGGCGTATGATTGGAACACCATTGCCAGACTGCGCTTGGCAGGTGGTAATTGGGTTGCATCATTTCCATCAATGCTGATGTTGCCGGATGTTGTGTCTTCAAGACCGGCAATCAAGCGCAGAAGCGTTGACTTGCCGCATCCCGAAGGGCCAACGAAGACAACAAATTCGCCTTCATTGATCTCAAGGTCAAGTGGTGGGATGACCTGAGTTTCGCCAAAGCTTTTAGTGACTTGGTTAAGGGTAATCTGTCCCATTTTTCAGGTTCCTTATTTCACCGCGCCGAATGTCAGGCCGCGGACAAGTTGTTTCTGGCTGAACCAGCCGAGAATGAGGATCGGCGCAATTGCCATAGTCGAAGCAGCACTGAGCTTTGCATAAAACAAGCCTTCAGGACTGGAGTAACTGGCAATGAAGGCCGTGAGCGGAGCCGCTTTTGCTGCTGTCAGATTGAGTGTCCAGAATGCTTCGTTCCAAGCCAGAATAAAGTTCAGGAGCAGAGTTGACGCGATTCCGGGTATGGCCATTGGTGTCAAAACATACAGTATTTCTGACTTCAACGTTGCGCCATCCATTCGAGCCGCTTCCAGAATTTCTCCCGGAATTTCGCGGAAATATGTGTACAGCATCCAAACAATAATCGGCAGATTGATCAGCATTAAGACAATGGTCAAGCCAACTACGCTGTCCAGCAAGTTCAGTTTGATGAACAGAAGGTAGATTGGGTAAAGGACGCCCACCGCAGGAAGCATCTTGGTGGATAGCATCCATAGAAGAATGTCTTTGGTACGCCTTGAAGGTACAAAAGCCATCGACCAAGCGGCAGGAACCGCGATGATAATACCCAGGATTGTTGATCCACCAGCGATGAAGATTGAGTTCCACAAGAACCGGCCATAGTTAGACCGCTCCATCACTGTGCTGTAGTTCTCGGTTGTCCAGTCAAAGAACAGGAACAGGGGAGGGTCGTTAATCGCCTGTGCCTCGGTTTTGAAGCTTGTCAGTATTGTCCACAGGATCGGAAAGAAGATCAGCAGACCGATAGCCCAAGCAAGCGTCGTATTGATTGCTTTACGTTGAGTGGTAACAGAACGTGCCATGATGTCCTCCCTTAATTATCCAGGTTCTTGCCGACAATGCGCATCAAGAAGATCGCAACAATGTTCGCAAGGATGATGGCGTAGACACCGCCAGCTGAGCCAAGTCCGATATTCTGACTTTCAAGAACGCGCTGGAAGATCAGGTACGAAAGTGTCCGGGTGCCGAAAGCACCGCCAGTGGTGACGAAAATCTCAGCAAAAATTGCTAGAAGGAAGATCGTCTGTATCAAAACCACGATGGTAATAGCGCGGCTGAGATGAGGAAGAGTAATGAAACTGAACCGGGCAAGCGGTGAAGCACCATCCATTTCCGCAGCTTCAAGTTGCTCGCTATCCAAAGATTGAATGGCGGTCAGCAAGATCAAGGTTGCAAAGGGCAACCATTGCCAGGACACGATCATGATAATCGACGGAATTGACGCATCCGACAACCAACTGACGGGTTCGGCACCGAAGAATTTCCAAAGGTGTGCAAACAAGCCGTTTGTTGGATCCATGAAGATATTCTTCCAGACCAAAGCCGAAACGGTTGGCATCACGAAGAATGGAGCAATAACAAGAATGCGGACAACGCCTTGTCCCCACATTGGTTGATCTAGCAAAATGGCAAGCAAGACACCAAGTACGATGGTGATCAGAAGAACGCCAGCCAATATTATCAGTGTTGTTGAAACCGCAGGCCAGAATGAACTCGACGTGACGAAGCGGACATAGTTGTCAAATCCGGTCCAGCCCTGATCACCGCCACGCAAGGGCAGGTAGGTGCGGAACGAAAACCACAGCGTCATCGTGAGAGGAACAAGCATCCAGCCCAGAAGCAGGACCACTGCAGGTGCCATCATAAGACGGGCAGCCGATCGGGAAGCTTTGGTAGCCATCTAAGTCATCTCCCTTGTGAACAGCCAGTAAAGTACCGTGCTGCTATTATGGACGACAATTAATTTGGGGAGCTTAAGTTCAGGGGGCGAAGTTTGTATCGCCCCCTGAGATCAGGGAAGTTGGCTTATTTGTAGCCAGCCGCTTCCATAGCTTCGTTGGTGATGGCTTGCGCCTTCTCCAGTGCCTCAGCAACGGTCTGTTGACCTGCATATGCTGCTGAGAATTCTTGGCTAACTTCAGTCGCAATTCCCGCAAACTCTGGGATCGCAGCGAACTGCACGCCAACATATGGGACCGGGTCAACTGTTGGGTTGTTCGGATCAGCTGACAGGATGGAGTCCAAAGTCATCTTTGCAAACGGAACCGCTTGATATTCTGGGTTTTCGTACAAGGAAGTACGCGCGCCCGGAGGAACGTTTGCCCAGCCTTCGCTTGCCGCAACCAACTCAATGTAGCCCGTGCTTGTTGCCCACTCGATGAATTGCTTGGCTTCAGCTTCTTTCTGAGTACCAGCAGGAACGGCCAGTGCCCAAGCCCAGAGCCAGTTAGAGCGCTTGCCCAAGCCTGTGTCCGGTGCCAGTGCAAAGCTAACGCTATCAGCAACTGTAGAATCATTCGGGTTTGTTACGAAAGATGCTGCAACGGTTGCATCAATCCACATGCCACACTTTCCTTGCTGGAACAGTGACAGGTTTTCGTTAAAGCCATTTGTAGCGTAGCCGGCAGGGCCGGACGCGTCCATCATGTCTTTGTAGAAGTTAAGTGTGTTAGCCCATGCTTCGGTATCGAATTGTGCATTCCAGCTTTCATCAAACCAGCGTGCGCCGAAAGAGTTGGACATTGCAGTGATAAAAGCACCACCTTCACCCCAACCAGCTTTACCACGCAGGCAAATGCCGTTGATTTCTTTTTCGCGGTCCGTCATTGCTGCGGCAGCTTTGGCAATGAAATCCCATGTTGGCGCATCCGGCATGTCCATGCCAGCAGCTTCCATCAGATCTGTACGATACATGATCATTGAGCTTTCGCCGTAGAATGGCGCTGCATAGAGCGTACCATCGTGGCTCAAACCACCAGCCATCGCTGGCAGAATGTCAGCTGCGTTGTATTCCGCAGAAAGATCGTCAAGTGCAACGAGCCAGCCGTTAGCACCCCAAATCGGTGTTTCGTACATGCCGATTGTCATAATGTCGAACTGACCACCTTTAGTGGTGATGTCAGTTGTTACGCGCTGACGAAGCACGTTCTCTTCCAAAGTCACCCACTCAACGGCAATGCCGGTTTCCTCGGTGAATTTGTCAGTATAGCCCTGCATACGGATCATATCGCCGTTATTTACAGTAGCAATGGTAATTGTAGTTGTATGGCTGGCTGCAGATGCAATGCCCACAGACAAGCCTAGACCGACCACACTGGTCAGCAGTGTTTTCTTAATAGACATGGAAGTCCTCCCTTTTACACACGTAAATAATGTAGGTGAACAAACGTTAAGTCAAGAATTTTTTTCCACGCGTAAATTTTTGCAGCGCATCATTAAATTTACGCTATGCCGATTCACGCAATATTAATTGTCCATCAAAGAGTGTGATTTCAGGTTTGTCCTCTGCAACTTCACCGCGAATTAATTGCAAAAGCCGAGAAACCGCTTTCTTACCAATAGCATCCGTGTTTTGCGCAACGGTGGTCAGTGCAGGTGTCAAGTAAGGGCACAGCGGATAATCATCGTGTCCTGCAATTCGCAATCCACCCTTGCTGCCGCGATTTGGCGTTAGTCCATGCCGCGCTGCAGCACGAATTGCGCCAATGGCAACGCGGTCATTCACGCACAAAATTGAGCGGTCTGTCAGTCTCCCATGGGCAAATTCAGCATCAAGAACCGCCGCGCCATGTTCCTCAAAATATCCATTTTCGCCCATGGGTTCTGTTCCCAGTATTTCAGGCTTATGGCCGAGTTTTTCCATTTGCGCGATATAGGCAGACTCTCTTTCAAGCGCATTGAAGTTAACGCGAGGCATGGCGAGAAATACCGGTGGTTTGCCCACGCGGCAGAGATATTCAGTAATTAAACCAGTGCTTTGCATGTGGTTGGTGCCAACAAAATCCACGTTGGGCATCGTTGTCGGGCGCGAATCCATAAGCACAAAAGGCAGGCGGGACTTTAATCTGAGTTGCGCCGCCTGGTCACTGTGGTCGCCGAGGGGAGCCATCAAAGCACCATCAACATTCATTGACATGAAGGTCTCAGCCGCACGTGCTTCAATGGCAGGGTCGGAGTGTGAGCATTGGGTGATTATGGTCATTCCGGCCTCCATTGCGGCCACTTCGACAGACTCCAGAAGCTTCGTAAAGAACAGGTCATTCAGATATGGGATGATCACACCAATCATGCCGGTGGATTTCCGGTTCAGGCGAGTTGCAAAGAAATTCGGTACATATTCAACGCGTGCCAGGCCATCCTCAATACGTGCTATTGTATTGGCTTTTACCAAAGAGGGGTCTTGAAAAAACCGGGACAAAGTTGGGCGGGATACGCCTATCGCAACGGACAACTCTTCCATTGTATTGATACGCGGTTTTGACATGGGCACTCTCCGTTTCGTGTCTTCAATCCTACTATAAACGGCTTCAAATACATGTCGACATTTTTTTACACGCGGTAAAAATATATATGCGTGATTTTTTACAGTGATGAGAAGGAGGCCTTGAGAAAAGTCAGAAAATTTTGGTGAAGTCTCTTTTATCGAGGGCGCGGTTATAGGGAACAAAAGATACAGAGAAGCACCGCTTATATGGAATTGAATCCTGATTGGGAGTATGTGGCAGATCGGGTGATGTGTGGTGTGTCCGAAGGCGGAATCCAAAGAGGCATTTACAGTGGTCGCACGGCAACAATTCTGTGCGGGAAGGTGTCTCTTGAAGACAGTGGAGGCATTGTTCAGATGACCTTCGATCTTCGTCCTGATTGGCCTACGTTTAATACAGTGGGCTGGAATGGTGTTGAATTGACTATCAGCGGCAATGACGAAGCTAGGATATACGGCTGCGGACTGAAGAACCGACGCGACTTTGGCAGTCATTTCGAAGCGAATTTGTTGCCAAACCTGAACGGCAGACAATTCAGCTTCCATTCGATGAGTTCATTGCCCACAAAACTGAAGCAAATTTTGATTGTTCTGCGCTGCGGCGGGTTGGCTCCTTGCTTTAAGCAGCGAGTTTTCGGTGGATCTGGATGTGTCCAGAATTTCCCTCTTTCGCAATTAGGTTTCTTGCGTACAAAATGATGCGTCCATTGGTTCATGTCAGTTTTGTTTACATCGATCGTGAATATGGAACAGACGTGAAATGCATTTTGCGTTTGGTGGGGGGCGCCGTTGTACTGGGTACACAGGTAAAGCAACGAAAGACTGACAGACAACTGCAATGAGCAATTGCTATTACATGAGGAAATCGCGCAATCTGATGTGATTTTTAATTCGTCGATTTGCTATTTTAGTCACCCTCAATGTCGGAGTAGTTATGTTAAGCCGCCTTTTGAATATCGTCTGCATCTTGTTTCTGCTCTTGGTTCCAGCGACAGCCAGTGTCAAAGAGACGATCGCAGCAATGGCGCCATCCGGGTTGGTGCTGGTATTGGATGAAGAGGGAAAGGTGTTGGTTTCCCAAAATGCGGACAAAGCATTTGTTCCCGCATCAGTGGCCAAAATTGCGACAGCCTGGTTGGCCATGGAGGTATTGGGAGCGGATCACAGATTTGAAACGCATTTCTATCTGGACCAAAACCGAAAGCTATATGTGCGGGGTGGGGGAGACCCTTTTCTGATTTCGGAAGAGTTAGAGTTGCTGGCAGAAAAGCTTCTTCAGGCAACGGGGACTGAGCCCTTTAATGGTATTGCGCTGGACACAAGCTACTACCCCAAAACGCTGCGTATTCCTGGTATCGAAGATACAGATGAGGCTTATGACGCCTTGAACTCAGCCCTCGCAGTCAATTTCAATACAATACATGCGGTTCGCAAAGGAAAAAGTGTGCGTTCCGCTGAGAAGCAAACCCCAATTACGCCACTGGCGATCAGCCAGTTCCTGAAGCGTGGACCAAAGGGTCGCGGCCGCATCAGTCTGGCGCAAGAAGACCCAAGTGTAAGTTCCTTGTACGCTGGAGAGCTTCTTGCGGCCTTTGTTCGAAAGGCTGGTGGCAGCGTTGAGGGGGATGTGGCCATAGTTCCGGTCCCGAGAAATTTAACACCAGTTTATGTTCATCGCCAATCTAGGGGCCTGGCAGAAATCCTTAAATCAATGCTTCTTGGATCAAACAACTACATCACCAATCAGATATTTCTTGAAATAGGTGCACATCGTTTAGGCGGCCAGGTAAGCCTCGAGAAATCTCTGCAGGTGGCCCGTCAAGCCTTAGGAAAACATGATTTGATTGAAACTGTGCGTTTGGTGGAAGGCTCGGGCATTAGCAGAGAAAACCAATTCACCGCAGACGGCCTTGCCAAATTACTTCATCAATTTGCACCGCATGCAAGCTTACTTCGCAGGACAAAGGCCGGTTCCCGATATAAAACAGGTAGCCTGTCGGATGTACGTACTTTGGCTGGCTACGCACAGACGTCGAAACACGGCATGGTGCGATTTGTAATTTCACTTCCGGGAAATACCGGAAAGCTAAGGTTCAGGTTGCTCCGAGCCATCGAACAGGGACTATGAGGAGACAAATAGTATCCTGCTGTGTTTCCCCTGCCTGTGTGATGAATGTCCGACTGAAAGCAGAATGTCCTCATGACTGACAGTATAAATTCAATCCCAACACCCGCATTCATAGTCAATGAAGCCTTGGCAATGCGCAACATTGCTGCCTTTCAAGAGCATTGCGATAGGAAGGGTCTCTCGCTACGCCCCCATATCAAGACGCATAAATCAATCCGGTTCGCGAAAGCACAATTGGCCGCTGGTGCAATTGGGATCACATGCCAAAAAATTAGTGAAGCGGAAGCAATGATCGCCGAAGGCATCAACGACATCCTGATCACCTACAACATTATCGGGCGTGATAAGCTAGAAAGACTGAGAGCACTCTCCGAACGCGTACAGTCACTGTCTGTCGTGGCTGATAACTCAATTGTCGTAGCTGGATTGGCCGACGCTTTTAGGGATGCAGTTCGTCCGCTTTCCGTATTAGTTGAATGTGATACCGGGGCGGGGCGTTGTGGTGTGCAAACCAGTCAGGCTGCTGTTGGTCTTGCAGAGGAAATTGCTAGCAATGCTGGCCTGACCTTTGGTGGATTGATGACGTATCCTGCAAATGAGGGTGCCCAGCAGGCTGTGGATTTTCTGCGCAAAACCAAAAAAATGCTGGATGAGAGGGGCCTTGCATGTCCGGTGATTTCTTCAGGTGGTTCCCCTGATATGTGGACTGCGGAAACTGCTGGAGTGGTAACTGAATATCGGATTGGCACTTATATCTACAACGACCGCTCTCTCGTGGAGCGCAATACATGTTCTTGGGATGACTGTGCGGGCAAGGTATTGGCAACAGTGGTAAGCACACCGACTCCAACGCGTGCAATTGTCGATGCCGGATCGAAGGCGTTGACGTCTGACCTTTTGGGATGTGATGGATATGGACATGTGCTTGGGTACCCTAAAATTCGCATCGTGGAATTGAGCGAAGAGCATGGCACACTGACTGTTGATCCAACGAATCCATTGAAGATAGGTGATCGTGTTAAAATCATTCCCAACCATGTCTGTGTGGTCACAAATTTGTACGATCAGATTTGGATTGAAGACGCCAACGGTCGGTATACTCGGCTGACAGTAGATGCGCGCGGAACCGTCATTTAGAGCGTTGGAAAAGTTCGAGAATAGTCCTTTGGGCTGGAATGGTTCAGACCAGACTCTTGTGTTTTCACGTTTAGAAAGATAAACGGGCCAGGATTCTTTATGCATTTGGAAATTCGCTCAGGCTGCTAGACTGCCGCCATCTTTGCCAAAAAGGTGTACATTTGCAGATTGAATTTTCAGGTTCAAACGCTCGCCAGAACGCACCGGAACATTTCCGTGTTTGCGAACCATTAAATGGCCAAGTCCGTCAACCACAAGGTAGATGTTGGTGTCAGAGCCTAGGCGCTCGACAACATCAGCAACACCAACCAGATCTCCCTCATCTACAATGTCGATATGCTCAGGGCGAATGCCAAGTTCTACAGCTTTTTTGGCATCGGAGAGCTGTGGTAATTCCAGAAATGCATCGTCAGTCAGTGTAACGCCTTTTTGCTGACCTTGAACTTGCAGAATATTCATGGTGGGGGACCCGATAAATTGCGCCACAAATTTGTTTGCTGGCCGTTCATAGAGATCCAGCGGCGTGCCGACTTGCTGAATGTCGCCGCCGTTCAGAACCACAATCCTGTCCGCCAGGGTCAAGGCTTCAACCTGATCATGTGTAACGTAAATCATGGTCGCGCCAAGCTTCTGGTGCAGACGCGCAATTTCAAGCCGCATTTCTACACGCAGGGCTGCGTCCAGATTGGATAATGGCTCGTCAAACAGGAATGCGCGCGGATCGCGAATAATTGCGCGGCCCATTGCAACACGCTGGCGTTGACCACCAGATAGTGCTTTCGGCAATCGTTCTGTTAATTTGGTCAAGCCTAGTGTCTGCGCTGCCTGCTGGACTCGAGAGGTCCGCTCGCTTGGAGGATCTTTGCGTATTTCCATGGAGAAACCCATGTTTCGGGCAACGTCCATATGCGGATAAAGCGCATAGGATTGGAACACCATCGCGATGTCGCGATCGCGCGGACGAAAATCGTTCATACGCTCGCCGTCAATTAAGAAATCACCTGCCGTGATTGGCTCCAATCCAGCTATCATTCGCAAGAGAGTCGATTTTCCGCAGCCAGATGGTCCCACAAGAACAACAAATTCGCCGTCTTCAATATCGAGGTTGACGTTGCGTAGTACATCAACAGACCCGTAGCATTTTGCCACATCCTTGAGTTCGATACGTGCCATTTCTGGCCTCCTATCCTTTGACGGCGCCTGATGTCAGGCCCTGCACTAGGTAGCGTTGAATGAAGATGAAGAAGAGGCAACTTGGGATGAGCGCCAGGGTGCCGGCTGCCATCATCTGTCCCCAATCTACGGAAAATTTGGATACGAAAGTCAGAAGACCAACCGGGAAAGTCATCGCATCGTTTTTGGAGATCAGCATTAGCGCAAATAGTAATTCGGACCACGCCGCAGTGAAAACAAAGCCGAGGGTTGCTCCCAGTCCAGGTAGTGTGAGTGGGAAAATTACCTTGTAAAGAGCTTGAAAACGCGAGCAGCCATCCATCATGGCCGCGTCTTCTAGGTCTTTCGGGATGCCGTCAAAAAACGACTGCATTAGGAATGTTGCAAATGGGATGTTGAAGGCAGTGTAGACAATGATCAACGATGTGAGCGAGTTTAGCATGCCAAATGATGCGACCAGCTTATAAATTGGCGCGATGATCATCAGCAGCGGAAACATCTGCGTGACAAGCATAACCGCAATAATCAGTTTCTTTCCGCTAAACTCAAAGCGAGAGAACGCGTATCCTGCGCCAGCTGCAATTAAAGTCGTTACTGCTGCTGTGCCAAGCGACACATAGAGCGAGTTACCAAAATAGGCGAGGAAATCCGTTTGAAAGAGGACTGAGCGAAAATTGTCGAAGGTCAGCGTTGATGGCCACAGATCGGTACCTTCGGAAAATATCAACTGATCCGGAGTGATCGCAATTTTCATAAGCCAATATAGCGGGAACAAAGCGAAAGCCAGATAGCCAGCAAGCGCAGCGTATTTTCCGATGCTCAACGCGGTACTTGGTGTGGCTGCCACTATGCTACCTCAAATCTTGACTAGCTTCTTACGAAGCCAGAGCAGGAAAACAGCGTAGATCATCAGCAAGCCGAGCAGGGCGACTGCAATGGCTGACGCGTAGCCGAAATCAAGTTTGCGGAATGCTGTTGTGAATATGTAGGAACTGACGATCTGTGTGGAATTCGCCGGACCGCCGCCGGTCATGACGTAAATCAGGTCAGCGAAATTCGCGATCCAAATCGTGCGAAGCATCAGTGTGATAGCGATCATCGGTGCCAGGAAGGGCAGGGTAATCTTGGTAAAACTTTGCCAGGTAGAAGCGCCGTCAATTTCCGCAGCCTCATACAATTCTCCGGGAATGGATTGCAAAGCGGCCAGCAGTGTAATTGCAAAGAACGGTATGCCAAACCAGATGTTGGCAACAATGGGGCCCCACATAGCAAGATTTGGGTCACCCATGATATTGTATGGCTCAGACAGCACGCCGACAGCTGCCAACCAGTGTGGCAACGGACCGATGACAGGGTTGAAAAGCCAAGCCCATGTCAGCGCGGACAGGAACGTTGGCACGGCCCAAGGTAAAAACACGAGCGCCTGAAACAGCTTCTTGCCGAAGAATTGCGTGTTGAGCAGCAATGCAAGACCAAGGCCCAGCAAAAATTGAAAGCTGATCGACCAGAACGTCCACCAGAACGTGTTGTCCAGGGCGAGCCAAAATTTACGGTCAGACCAGAGCTTTCTATAGTTCTCAAATCCCACCCACCCAGTGTTGAAAGGATTGAGTAGCTCAATGGCCTGAAAGGAATAGGAAATACCGATGATCAGAGGGATCAGCATGACAACGCCTAGCAGCAAGATCGCTGGCGATAGGTAAAGAAACGGTTCGACGAAGTATTGTAAGTAGAGAGAGCGTTGCACCCGGGATTGCCCGGGCACAACTTTCTTGGGAGAACGAGTTATCACTGACTCTCTTTCCAGGCAGCGTATTCGGCCGTTAACAACTCTGCCCACTGATCAGCCACCTCTTGCGCAGTGCGCTGTCCAAGAAGTGCTTCCTGGCTGGTTTCAAGCAGCACTGTGCTGGCGAAATAGCCCCATTGTTTCAGATAGGTAGGCATAGTTGTTGGCACGTATTGTTCGCCATTCAACGTGTCAAACCAACCTTTGAACTGCTCCGTCTGGAAGAATGGGTCCTGATCGGCACCCTTGTGGATCGGGATAACACCCACGCGTTGGGCCCAAGTTGCATTTGCTTTTGGGGAGGAAAGTGCTGCCACCAGGTTAAAGGCTTCTTCCTCATGGGAGGTTGATTTGAAGATCGACCAGCCTGCAAAACCAATAGTAGGGAAGGCTTTACCGGACGGACCCGTTGGCATTGGAATGACAGCAAAGTCTTCCGCTGGCATCCGTTCAGCAATCGCAATCAAAGCATCTGGATCCTGATCCAGGAATGCACATGTGCCAGAGTAGAAACCAGCCACGATTTCGTTGAATCCCCAATTGACACTATCTTTTGGCGCGTAGCCCTTTTGATACATGTCAATCATCATTTGGATGCCTTCAACGGAACCGGGTTCGTTGATCCGGCTTGTGCCATCTTCTGTGAAGAAGTCGTTGGTGCCATTCATCGTAGCCCCAAACATTATCCAGCCATTCGTGCCGCCGGGGCCACCGCGCAAGCAGTAACCTGACTTGCCATCAAGTTTGGATACGGCTGCTGCCGCTGCCACGAATTCGTCCATGGTACCTGGAGGACTTTCAACACCAGCCTCCGCCAACAGCTTTTTGTTGTAGAACATTGCCCGCAGATAAAAGCCGTAGGGAACCATATACAGATCGCCAGCTTGGCTGCCCATGGCAACGGTTTTATCTGTGAGCGTTGCTCCATGTTCCCAGCCAGCAACATGATCAGCAAGACTAACCAGTTGGCCGGACCCGGCATAAAGTGCCTGCCAAGTATCCGGCATTTCAACCACATCTGGCGTATCGCCACCTGCAACCATTGTCGCAAGTTTTTCGAATGCTTGGCCCCATGGCAGACTGACGATTTCTACGGTAACGCCGGGATTGGCAGCCTCGAAGTCATTCACGATACCTTGCAATACTTCGGTTCGTTCGGGGCTGGTGATCACTTCCACCAACTTCAGGCTCGTATCGGCGTAGGCACTCGATGCCATCAGCATCGCAGCAGTGCTAAGCCCTGTGAGTATGCGTCTCATATCCGTTATCCTTCCTGTTGTAGAATTTAAGCGTCTTCATGCCTTTTAGGCTGCGCTTTGGCTGAGGGCGGATGTGAAATCCTCCCAAAGGTCTTCTGCATCTTCCAAACCAAGGTTCAATCGAACCAGGTTGGGAGAGACGCCAAATTTCTGCATGGAATTGTGCTCGCCAATCTGAGCAAGACCCACGCGTGCGGGTAACATCAGACTTTCAAAGCCACCCCAACTTACGCCAAGGCGAAAGTGGCGTAGGGCATCGGAAAATTTTGGAATATCGACACTGTCATCAAACTCAACCGACATAAGGCCAGCTCGTCCGGTCAATCCGGTAACCGCATTAGCGCCGGGGCTATTGATTTTACGAACTTGGGGAATGGTCGCCAATCGGTCTACGAACAGGTTTGCTGTCGCCTGATGTTGCATCATGCGAGCATTGAGGGTGCGCAGGCCACGGGTAAGCAGAAAAGCCTCAAATGGCGCAAGTTTTGCTCCCAGAAGCGGCAATGTCAGGTCACGGATACGGGTGATGTAGTTGTGGGAGGAAACCACAACACCCGCAACCGTGTCTGAATGACCCGAAATATACTTCGACGCCGAATGGACTACGATATCTATACCAAGCGTCAGAGGACGCTGAAATACTGGGCTGGCCCATGAATTATCGATCATTGTGAGTGTGCCATGCCGTTTTGCGTGCTCAGCCACACATGGCAAATTCAGCGGCGAGAAAACGACCGAATTTGGGCTTTCCAGATAGGCCAGATCGACACCGTCCAGCAACATGTCGTCATTCTCAAAGGCATCAATAGACGCATAACTGACTTCGATCCCGAATGGACGCAGGATTTGTTCCATAAATCTGAAGGTGTCAGGGTAAACGTGTTCGATGCAAACAACTTTGCTACCCGGTTCTAAGAAGGCCAGTAGTGTTGACGTAATTGCGGCTATGCCAGATGCAAAGCCAATCGCGGCTTCTCCGCACTCAGCTTTGGTCATCAATGTTTCGAATGCAGCTACAGTTGGGTTCTGTACGCGTGTGTAGATTGGCTGAGACGTGCGGCCAGCCATTCGATCTTCGAAAGCTTGGTAACTATCGAATGAAAAGAGTGAGGTTTGCACTATCGGCGGCGTCATTGCGCCTGTTGCATCGTCGAATATTGCGGCCATCAGGGTCGCAAAACCTTGATCATCTGACATTCTGACCCTCCATGATGCGTCGAACTTCTGTTTCGACCATGCCCAAAATCGTTTCCATTATTTGGGCGGCACCATCTTCATCCCCAGATGTGACGGCCTGCGCCAGATCGGCGTGGATCGGAATGGTTGCCTGACCCAGGTGAGGTTGGCCAAATGGCGCTTCATATATGGCGTTAAACCCTTGTTGAATCTGGCGTATCATCTGTTCAAAAAGAGGATTGCCAGATGCCACGTGAATAGCGACGTGAAATCGGTTATCAGCCGCGCGCCAGTCTTCTCCGGCCTCATAAACAGAAATCAGCTCTGCGGCTCTGGCCAGAATGACGCGTGCCTGCTGTCGTGACATTTGGCTTGCTGCAACCCTTACGGCCTCAATTTCCAGTGGTTTGCGCACAGCATGTGTACGCAAAAGACTTTCAGCCTCCAATTTAAGCGTCACGGGTAGGTGGATCGCCTTGGAAAAGACTTCGGCGGCGAGGCGCGTGCCGGCCTTCTTGTTGCGTGTCACAATGCCCATGTTTTGCCAGGCAATAAGAGCTTCGCGCACTTTGGAACGCCCGACATTCAATTTTCTTGCAATTTCGACTTCGGGCGGCAGTTGGTCGCCAATTCCCAATCCAGCGCGCTCAATCATCAACGACAATGCTTCAAGCACACCGCGGCTACCGCCATTTGCGTCAAGATGAATCAAGGCACCCGTAACAGGCACCTTTTCCAAATTGGATTTTTCATTGGTGAGTCCGGGCACTTTGGCACCTCATCAAGACAACATGCCAAGATGTTATATATAATGTCAGACAAAATCAATATAATGTAGGACATTAAAATATTGATATATTTCATGTGCTTATAGATTTCACCCATTTTGTTGTACCGAAATTAATAAGCTTGGAGCCGTGAGCCATGCCTGATGTAAGCGAGTAACAAAGGCAATTGCGTTTTTGAGTTGGGAATCAATACACTTAGTGACGGGTATCGCGATTGTTTGACGTTACTTAGCTGTGGAGCTGCTTACCCCTTAACGAAATGAATGAAAGTTGAGTGTTTCGTTTCTGGACAGCGTTGCCAAATGATCTGCAGACTACATCATGCCGGAAACAGGTTCCGTCGCTTTACAAACTGCCTACTCGTATCTGTTCGGCAGGGATGTACCGGAGCAGTCGTTCGACTGGTTTTCTAAGATATTGGAAGCTTTGGGGATTTTGTTGGTCGAACAGAGTTTTCAAGCCGCAAAACAGCGGTATGTTTCAATTTTGCCCCAAGTTCCATACCAGAGACTACTTACTGGCCGGGCTCTGTGAGAGTGCGCACTGCACACAATCAATCACAACCCCAATGTCACAAAATGGTTTGCCATCCGGGCAATCAATGGTTCATCGGTTCCGCCGATAAGCAGATATTCATAGCCGTCGCGCGACCAAGTTGCGGATTGCATGCCTTCTAGGTTTCGTTGTTGAATGTTGGCATCGGCATTGCCGTTGCGGAAAATACACAAAGCGACGGGAGCACCTGTCCGGCTTAAAAAAGCAAGTTGTACCAAAGGACGGCCCTCAAAGCCCAATATTTGCGCACGTTTGTAGTCGACCTCCTGATTGGATTGTAGGGTTGCGATATCAACGCTTTTTCCAATCGACGAGGTGATGCGGCTCAGCTCCATTTCCTTAGCGCTTTGTGGTATATCAACTGATGCCAGCGTCGCATTTATGTAGAGTGCCTGATATGCAGCCACATATTGCTTCCAATCATTTGGACCATGGCGCTGGATGCTCGACAGGCCAAACCCTAAAAAACCGCCCAAAAACACAGCAAGAAGTGCAATCGCAGCGACCTTGTAAAGTGCAAATCCGCTTTGACCTGGCATTGGTAATTCAGGTGATTTCCCAGGGGGCGGTTTTAATCGGCTGAATGCATCTGTAATCTTCGTTTTGTCCAGTGCGAGCGCCTCAAGGCGTTGCTTCAACGCCGGGTCCGATGCGAGCGACAAGGTGATCTCATCAACAGGCGCAAATTCGCTTTCTCCATCCATGTATGCGACAAGCTCTTCATCGGTAAAAAATCGATCCACCATTATCCTACCTCGCTTTCGGAGCGGAATTTCTGCACCAGTTTGCTTCTTGCAACGGATAATCGACTCATAATTGTCCCAACCGGAATATCCAATATCATTGCGGCATCGCGATAGCTGTGTCCTTCGACATAAACCAGAATAATAGCCGCGCGTTGCGCTTCCGGCAGATGCATAACGCTCATCAAAACCTCTTTCACCATTGCACTGCTTAACTGGTCTAGACCATGGTCACGCAGATCAGCTTCTTCAATTGTTGACAAGCCTCCGCCTGTCCGCACGGCTTGTTTGCGAAGTTCGTTTATCCAAAGCCGCTGAGTGAGACGAAACATCCAACGGTCAAAATGCGTTCCACTTTCAAAATTACTTGCGTTTTCCAGAGCCCTCAAACAAGCAGCTTGCACCAGATCGTCTGCTTGCACAGCAGAGCCGGTGAGCACTAAACAATAGCGCCAAAGACGCGGATAGATAATTTTGATTCCATCCCTGATCTCGGAATCTTGGTCCTTGTTGAACCAACTAATAATACTCATTAAATCAACATGGGTTTCATATAGGCTATTGAATTATTGTTCTGTTTGTCACTTTGAGTGGCAAAATCTTCTTCTGATTTTATGGGATCTTTTTTCGTATTTCTGGGCAGCTTACACAGCTGCCCAAATTGTTGTGTGGCCCGCTTTCGGCTTTAACGGGCTGAATCAGCTATCTCTCAAATACGACACGTACGGCTACTGGAGTCACGCGTGTAATGCCTGGTAGTTCGGCAAGCTTCATCAATTCGTTTATGCCAGCATCAATGCCCAAATCCTCAGTAGAGACCATAATGAAATCAGCAGTCGACACCATGACACGATCATTGGTAAGGCGCACGACAATCATTTTCGCCTCAATATCAAGTTCGGCGCCACCAAATGCCAGATTACCCTCGAAATCGACCATGGCAGTCTCACCCGCTTTTAGCGCGCCAAGCTCCGCTGTATTGATGTCACCAGTGATCTTTGCAGTGGCTGACCCATCCTGAAAGAGGTGTTTGCCCATGCGCTCATTGCGGATGTCGATGTTTGTTTCTACAGAAGAAAGGTCAATCGATAGCTTCAAAACGCCATTGCTATCAACACTTCCGCCAACTTTGGTGAAATGGTGAACTTCCCCAAAGAGGTCGCTTTTCACGGAGCCAAAAGCAACGCTGGATTCATCTTCAACGGCTGTCCAGCCCCCATGGCCGGCACCAAATGCCATTGTGAGTGCAAAGAGTCCTGCGGCAAATGCCGTTCCTGCTAGAATTTTCATAAGATAGTCCTCCCAAAGAAATGAGACACCTGCATTACCGAGGCGCCAAAGCATGACTGCTCAAACGAACAACACTTCAGGGCGTAACTTTATTCATTATTTTTCTGATTTCTTTGGGCGCAAGCATGAAGCACCTTTGTTTATCCCGGCCACCTGCTTGATTAAAAAGCGCGGTGCAGGTGGGTCAGCTTGGGAAGGTGATAGGATTCGGTTTTCGGGATTTCGGCGCAGCAGTACTGGCGCGTTGAACCAGACTGTGCTCAACAACCACATTTTTTGTCTGATGCGGTAACTCCTTGATTAAATCAAGAAGCAGGTAAGTTGCTTGTCGCCCAATTTCCTTGCGCTGTTGGCTGATTGTGGTGAGGGGCGGGGAAAAAATACTTGCGAAGGCAATGTCATCAAATCCAATGACCGAGATATTCTCAGGAACACTGATACCTTGATCTTGCAGCGCTGCGATTGTTCCCATGGCGGCAGCATCATTGGCGCAAACAATTGCGGTAGGTGCAATTTCCTGACTCAGCATCTGTCTGGCCGAATTTTGCCCCGCATCTATCGTAAATCCACAGGGAAAATACCTAATCTCATCCTGAAGACCGGCGGATTGCATGGCTGTTTCATAACCTTTCATACGTTGGACCGAGAGCACGTTACCTTCCGGACCACAAAAATGGATAATCCTTTTGTGACCCAGATCGATAAGGTGCTGCGTAGCATCTGCAGATGCGCGAACATTATCTGTCCCAACATGGGAAATGTCGATCCCGGGAATATTCTCTGAGATCGAAATAAGGGAAAGAGTGGAGATTTCTTCAGGGGGCAGCGGTAGATTTCCGTTTAGTAACAGAGCGCCATCGGCCCGACCATTGCGAAGGTTTTCCAGCAGGTCTCTTGCCCGAAAATCTTGACCGTTCGTGTTGCCGATCAGGATGGTATGGTTTTGTTCCGTCGCTGCATCTTCAATCCCCGATAAAATTTCTGAAAAGAATGGGTTTGCAATGTCCGGTAGAATTACCAGAAGGGTTCCTGACCGATTTTGACGCAGCATTTTGGCTGCAGTGTTCACGCGATACCCTGTCTGAGCAACAACATCAAAGACCACTTTACGCGTGGATTCTGAAACCAGATCAGGAGTTTGTAGTGCTCGGCTGACGGTGGCTGTCGACACATTTGCTTGCCTTGCAACATCGGCAATAGTGGGGCGCTTATTTGTAAGTGTTCTCATAGCTTACAACCAATAACACATATTTTCTGTGGATGTAATGGTTTACATTTACGATATAATAGATAACATTCGATCAAGCGCGACGAATTTTGCGCTGGTAAATCGGATGGCTTTGGGAGGAGACATGCAGCTTGGTGTTAACTTACTTTGCGCAACGGGATTTGTTGAAAAAGAGCATCGACCGCTGTTAGAGGCTGCCGCCGAAGCTGAGTACGATGGGGTCGAAATCCCAGTTCTTGATGGTGATCCAGATCACTACGCAAAGTTAGCACGTATACTAGATGATCTCGCATTGAACCGTACTTGCACGGCTATCATCCCAACACCGCAAAGCGATCCGACCAGCTTTGATCCTGGTATCAGAAAACAAGGCATTGCGCATCTGGACTGGATTATGGAATGTGCATTGGCGTTGGAAGCTGAGACTATCGGAGGGCCGTTTCACGCACCCATTGGCCATTTTACCGGCTCAGGTCCAACAGATGATGAGTGGAAACGCGGAGCGGAAGCGCACCGCGCTATGGCAGAAAAAGTCGCACCCTCAGGGATCAAATTGGCATTGGAGCCATTGAATAGGTTTGAAACCTATTTCTTGAACACCGCTGCCCAAGCCAGCGCTTATTGTGATCTCGTAGATCACCCGGCTTTCGGTATTATGTACGATACTTTCCATTCGCACATCGAAGAGAAAGACCAAATACAGGCTGTGGACAGGCTATCAGGTAAAATTCATGTCCTTCACATTTCAGAAAACGATCGAGGAATTCCAGGAACGGGACAGATTGATTTTCCAGAAATAATTGGTGCAGTCAAAAAAACTGGTTTTGACGGTTGGGTCGTGATGGAGGCTTTTGGGAGCGGTGTTCCAGAGCTTGCCGCTGCGACACGGATTTGGCGTCCAATGTTTGAAAGTCACGAGACGCTGTTTCAGGAAAGTGCAAATTACATCAGAGATGTTTGGAACGCTGCATGACCGGCGAAGTTCTGTTTGAAATGCGCAGAATTACGAAAGAGTTTCCGGGTATTCGTGCATTGGATGATGTCAGTTTTGATTGCAGGGCAGGGGAAGTTCATGCCTTGGTCGGTGAGAACGGTGCTGGCAAATCAACGCTTATGAAAGTTCTATCCGGTGTCTATCGCGCTGACGCAGGCGAGATTTTTCTGCGTGGAAACAGGGTGGAATTTCGGCATCCGCTTGAGTCTCTCGGCCAGGGCGTGAGCGTTATTTATCAAGAGTTTTCGCTCCTTCCCGACCGAAGCGTGGCCGAAAACATCTTTTTAGGAAGAGAGCCAGGTAAGCGCGGGTTTTTGGACCACAAAGCGATGCGACTTGCCACCGAGAGCGTTCTGGACATGTTTGGTGGGCGTCATACCTTTGACGCGGACACAATCGTTGGGGCATTGGATGTAGCGCAGCAACAGATGGTGGAAATTGCCAAGGCTTTGTCGCTTGATGCGCAAGTCATTGTTATGGATGAACCCACCGCTGCACTGAACGATGCAGAGTGTGAGTTGCTGTTTGCGCTCGTTGATGATCTGCGCAATCAGGGCCGTTCCATAGTTTATATCACGCACCGAATGCGTGAAATTCGCCGCTTGGCTGATCGTGTGACAGTGATCAAAGATGGCAAGGTTGCTGCCTGTTTTGATGAAGTTCCCGAAACAGATGACATCGTGCATGCGATGGTCGGTCGTGCATTGGGGCAGTTTTATCCAGATCCAGCCAAGCCTGAAGATGTTGGTCCGACGGTGTTGTCCGTTACCAATGGCGAGAATGCCGTTGTGAGCAAAGTCAACCTTCAGCTGCGGGCGGGCGAAATTGCCGGTTTTGCTGGAGTCCAAGGCGCAGGACGTACAGCGCTTGCTATGGCATTATTCGGAGCAGAGCCCTTCGTGAATGGGGAAGTCAGGCTTAATGACCAAGTCCTGACAGCAACGTCGCCACGTCTTGCAGCTTTGGCAGGAATTGCAATGTTGCCCGGCGATCGCAAGGCAGAAGGCCTATCTCTAATGCAAAGCGTTCGTGACAATGCCTTTCTATCGGCGCGAGCCTTTTCTGCACTGCTTGGCAATCCTTTCAGAACGGAATTTGGCGATGTGCAGGATATTGATACTGCATTGGAAAAGTTGGATACGCGTGCTGCAAGTTTTGACGTAGATATCCAATCACTGTCAGGCGGTAATCAGCAGAAAGCCATTGTTGCTCGGTGGCTGGCACTAAAGCCGAAAGTATTGATCTTTGTCGAACCTACACGCGGTATAGACGTAAATACGAAGTCCAGTATTTATGCCCAAATGCGCAGGCTTGCGCGCGAAGGTGCCGCTGTCATGATGATTTCATCTGATCTGCCAGAAGTGTTGGGTGTGTCTGACCGAATTCTGGTAATGAGCGATGGCCAGATCGTAGCGGAATTCCCGCAAGGCGCGTCAGAAGCAGATGTCATGTTTGCAGCCACGGAGGCCCACGAGGCTTTGGGGGCCGCATGAATTTGATCAAGAACAAAAACTTTCTAGCCTTAGCCCCATTCTTTCTCTTGCTAGCAGCCTTTGGGACCTATGTTGGGATCGCACTGGCAACCAATCAAACTCAATATCTGACCTTTGACAACTTGATTGGCCTTCTGGGCCGTTCCATTGCACTTGGTATCACCGCAATTGGGCAAACATTTGTGATCTTGATTGCATCAATCGACCTGAGTGTCGCCAACCTGATTTCTGTCGCTGCGGTTTTGGCTTCGTATATCATGTCAGGGGATACAACAATGATGGTGCCAGCTGTCATTATCGTCATTCTGGTTGGCGTTTTTGTCGGTGCGGTGAATGGGCTGGTAGTCACTCAGCTTGAGGTCAATCCTCTGATCGCTACCTTGGGTATGGCTCTGTTGTTGCAAGGTGTCCTAAGTGCGCTCTTTACTAATTTTGCAGGAGAGGTGCCGAAGGAATTTCAGGTCCTGGCCTATGGAGAGATCGGAGGCGTTTCGGTCAGCCTTCTGTTTCTGATTGCCTTGACTGCGCTGGCATGGGTGTTTCTGAAATTTACCAAGGTGGGATCGAATATCTATTCTGTGGGTGGCAATGCCGACGCTGCCAAGCTCGCGGGATTGCGCACAACGCGTACTATAGTCTTAGCCCATATCCTTTGTTCGGTATGTGCGACCATTGCGGGCCTCTACCTTGCAAGCCGGCTGGGGTCTGGCGCGCCATGGATTGGGCGTGATGGCGTTTATGACCTGGAATCCATAGCTGTTGTTGTTATCGGTGGAACAGCACTTTCAGGTGGACGAGGTGGAGTGTGGGGTACACTCATGGGCGTCATGATTTTCTCGCTGCTTGACTCAATCTTCAACGTTGCCGGTGTGGATGCCTTCGCAAAGCAGATATTACGCGGTGTGATCATAGTAGCCGCCGTGGCATTTTACGCAGCAAGGTCTCGGAGGATTGAGGCATGAATTTGCTGAAGAAAATCAACCCGGTCTTCATCGTTTTGGCGTTGCTGATTATTGCGATTGCCGTTCTGTCTCCGCATTTCCTGCAGCCAACCGGCTACATGAATTTTCTCAAGCGCGCGGCACCAATCGTCATTCTCGCAATTGGTCAGCTTTATGTCATCAATTCGGGCGGATTTGACTTGTCTGCTGGAGCATTGGTCACGCTAACTGTCATTGGCAGTTCCATATTGCTCGATGGAGACCCAAGTGCCACTTGGTGGGTGATCGGTGTCATGTTTGCCATTGGTATTGTTGTTGGTTGCGCAAACGCGCTGGTTGTTTCGTATTTAAAAGTTCCGTCTATCATTGCGACGCTGGGCATGATGATCACTCTGAGTGGAATTGCTCTCACCTGGTCAGGAGGAGCACCGCGCGGATACCTTCCTGAGAATTTCAGGTTTTTTGGGCGCTTCCTGATTAAGGATCTACCCTTGATCAAGATATTGCCGGTCGCATTAATTGTTATGGTTGTCATCTGCGCGCTGTTGTGGTGGCTCATGCACCGGACCAACTACGGAAAACAACTGGTCGCTATGGGTGATAACCCATATTCAGCGCGACTGGCTGGTGTGCCATTGGTACGCACGAGAATGATCGCATTCGTTGTTTCGGCTCTTACGGCGGTTATGGCTGGAATACTGCTGGGTGGCTTTGCTGGCGTTTCTACAGATGTTGGTGTCGGCCTTGAGTTGCAGGCGATTACAGCCGCCGTGATCGGCGGTGCACAGCTTCTAGGCGGGCGCGGCAGTGTTGGAGCCACTGTAGCTGGAGCGCTTGTGCTGCAAGCGATTTTCACACTTCTAAATATTCTCGGATTTCCCAAACCCATTCGTGACGTTGTGCAGGGACTGATCTTGATTTCAGCTGTCGCGTTGGCCAGTTATCGTCGACGAAAATCCGGCGGATAACCAATCTAAAAACTATAATGTCAACCTAAGGAGGAAACTATGAAACTATCTCAATTTACCTTGGCAGCGGTTGTTCTATCTATGACAGCCGTCAGTGCTCAAGCGCAGAATTTTGACGATCCTGTCGAGTTTGCCGCGCAAAAAGCGATGCTGGAAGCGACACCAAACGGATCTTCTGATACGCCTTGGCTGCAGCATTATGGTACAGAAATGGCAGACACGTCTGCCTATAAGAAGGACGGACAACGCACGATTTGTTTCTCAAATGCTGGTGTTAACAACCCCTGGCGTGTTGTTGGTTGGAATACAATGCAGGCCGAAGTTGATTTGCATGACAACATCGCGGAATTTGTGGTGACGGATGCCGAAGGTTCGGACGACAAGCAGATCGCTGATATTGATGATTTACTTGCTGGCGGATCCTGTGATGTTCTGATCGTCTCACCTAACACAACTGCGGCACTAACACCTGCAGTCGAACGTGCTTGTGAAAAATTGCCGGTGATCGTGTTTGACCGTGGTGTGAACACCAGTTGTCCTGTCACATTCATCAAGCCTGTAGGTGGCTATGGTTTTGGAATTCAATCTGGCCAGTTCATTGCAGATAATGCGCCAGCGGGCTCCGACGTCCTTATGCTTCGCATCCTGCCAGGTGTGGATGTTCTGGAAACTCGATATTCTGCTGCCAAGCGTATTCTTGAAGAAGCTGGTATGAATATTGTTGGCGCTGAGTTCACCGATGGCGACCGAGCGAAAACCAAAGCGATTGTGGAAGACTATCTACAGCGTGGTGGACAGCTGGGTGCAGTTTGGATGGATGCTGGCGCAACATCAGTAGCGGCCATTGAAGCCTTTGAAGATATGGGTTTCGACATTCCAATCGTAACGGGTGAAGATCAACAGGATTTCTTGCAAAAATGGCAAGCTGAAGGTCTGACCACAATCGCGCCGACTTATCCTACATACCAGTGGCGCACGCCGATTTTGGCTGCATTAAGCATCCTCGATGGTGAAGCCATTCCGGGTCCGGCTTGGAACCTTCCACAGCCAGCAATTACTAATGACAATCTGGCTGACTTCGTAAATCCCGCAATGCCACCTTTGCACTATGCGGCTTGCGGATGTGAAGGTATGCCGAATTATCCTGAGCGTTGGGGTGGCAAGTAAGCTTCCTCCAGTCGCTGGGCTGCATGATGATGCAGCCCAGCGATATTTTCGCCCCTTTATGAGCTATTCATTCCGCTTGGCTGAAGCATCTGACGCAATTGCCTGCGCCCAAATTATTCTTGATTGGGGCGAGGAGACTCCGTGGATGACCACCATGGATGACTCTGAACCTATGGCCGCCTTTTGGCGGGATATGTTTACAACTAGCTCGGCTTGGGTAGCGCTTAAAAACCAAAGCGTCGTTGGTTTTTGCGTGCGAAAAGATGACAACATCAGTGCACTCTACGTTGCAAGTACGGCACGACACGCTGGCGTTGGGAAAAAATTATTGGACCTTGCAAAAAAGGACCGCGAGTGGATTACCGTTTGGGCATATGAACGAAACACAGAAGCTCGAAAATTCTACCGACGCGAAGGTTGCGTAGAAATTTCGCGTGAGACTGAACACTATGAAGATGGAGTGAGCCTTGTCGATGTGGAGCATCGCTGGACAAGGTCTACTTAATAGGCCGCACAGGCTTTTGGACCTTTAATTGTGAACCCATACCTGCCTTCAACCCATTGACGCGGGGTAAGATCAACAAGAGGTCTCTGATAAATCAAATGTTGATTTGAGTACGTGTTTCGTAGTCAGCCTGAATTTGTTATGCAGCATTACAGAAATGTACCGCTGTCTTACTATTGACAGGGCCTTCAAAGCTCAAGGTCAACAAGTCTTCCTTCCCGATCCCGCCTGGCGTGCCACAAGCCGCCGTGCGTCCTTCCTGAAATGTTTCGGAATTCATATATTTCGCGTGTTAAACTGTTTATTGACTGAAATATACATGAGTACTAGAATACAAAGTGAGAAGGAAAGTGGCAATAAAGAGAGGGAAAGTGGCAGTTTCGAAGCGAGAAAAGGAGCGAAAAGCTCCCAAGCCACCCTTTGTCGGTAAGGTGGATCGGTCGCGACCAATAGGTGTCCAGATCTATGAAGCTGTTCGGCTAAGCATAATTTTGGAACATCTCAAACCGTTGGACCCAATCAATGAGGGTGATCTGGCTGCTTGGTTCGGTGTTAGCCGTACACCGGTTCGCGATGCCTATCTGCGTTTGATTGATGATGGTCTCATAGACGCACAGAATAAGGTAGGAACAATTGTCGCGCCGATTGATGAGGCCCGTGTCCGTGAAGGGATTATTGTACGCCGCGCGCTGGAGCGAGAGGTTGTCAAATTAATCTGTGAGACGTCTGCTGATTTGCGTCCTCTGGACAAGATTGTTGCGCTCCAAAGCGTTGCAGTAACTCACGAAGATCATATCGAATTCTTCAAGGTGGATGAAGAATTTCACGCAATGCTTGCAGATCTAGCCCAGTTGCCATCAGCCTGGCGGCTTGCCTATTCCATCAAAGCGCATACGGACCGGGCACGGATATTACTAACGGGTAATCTTCCCAAGCGGATCAATATTGCGTTCCAAGAGCATCTGGAATTGATAGAATCTCTGAAAAGCCGGGATAGCGAATTGGCGCAAGCTTTAATCAGTAAGCATATCAACTCCGCATTTGAATCGGTGGCGGACTATGCTGAGTAACGGCATGCTCTGCCTTGCGTGGAATGCAAGCCAGTCCATCGCCTGTGGCTTATGTCACGACCTTGAGGAAATGACGCGTCTTGTTTCGGGTAAGCGGACAGGCGTGTCACAATTCAATGATGAAATTACCAAATTTTTCAATCCCTTAGATTTTCTTGCTTTTCCATGCGGCGAAGAAAACCTGGAGCGTGGTGTATGAATTCCCTGAAGTTTGCAGCCGTTGGTCTGGATCACCGGCACATTTATGGCATGTCAGAAGGCATGATAGCCGCCGGTTGCCAAATGGCAGCCTATTGGACTGATGGCGATCCTCAGCCTGCAAATGGGTTCCGAAAGAGATTTCCAGATGTGCCACGCGTTGATGATCTGAATGATATTCTAAACGATGAAACCATAAAACTGGTTCTTATTGCTGCCGCACCCAAAGATCGCGCACGTCTTTCAATTGAAGCAATGCAGTATGGCAAAGACGTTATGTTGGACAAACCTGGCTGTCTTACCGACGCGGAATTGACAGACGTTGAACAGTGCATTGCCAATACAGGGCGCATTTGGAGTATCAACTTTTCCGAAAGGTTTGAGGTTCCTTCAACAACGCTTGCCGAGCAACTGGTAGAGCAGGGGCGTATTGGCGAAGTTGTACATGTCTTATCGGTAGGTCCGCACCGGCTGAACGCGCCAATGCGTCCGGATTGGTTTTGGAGCCCGATAGAGTATGGCGGGATTCTGGGCGATATCGGAACGCACCAGATTGATCAGTTTTTGCATTTTACAAAATCTGATGACGCAGTGATCACACGCTCTACAGTAGGAAATTACAACACGCCCCAACACCCTGATTTCCAGGATTTTGGAGAAATGAACCTGAGTTCAAATACAGCGCAGGGGTATGTTCGGTTGGATTGGTTCACTCCAGATGCCGCCCCAAATTGGGGCGACGGTCGGCTGACATTGCTTGGAACGGACGGATTCATAGAAATCCGCAAATACATGGACATTGGTGGAAAATCAGGCACTGACCATGTGTTTCTAGTGAATGGTACAGACTGCACCCGTTTTGACGCAACAGAGGCTGGCACACCCTATTTTGCTCGTCTTCGGAATGATGTTGAAAACCGAACGGAAACTGCTTGTCCACAGCGCCATACATTGCGTGTCATGCGGTTAGCAATTCAGGCGCAGCGTCAAGCAATCAGGCTGGGTTCATTGGCAGATAAACAGGGCTAAATCGTAAATAAAATTAATATAAAAACCCAAACGGAGGAAAAGAATGAAACATCTTATTATTGGCACACTTTTGAGCGCCGTCATTGCAAGTCCAGCACTCGCGGAATGGCCGGAAAAACCAATTCAGTTGATCGTGCCTTGGGGTGCCGGTGGCGCCACGGACCAGGTCAGCCGCGTTGTTGCTGCTGAACTGGAAGCCGCTTTGGGGCAAAGCGTTGTGGTTGTGAACCAAACCGGTGCGTCAGGTTCAATCGGCTCGCAGGCTGCTTGGGATGCTCCCCATGATGGCTATACCTGGACGGCTGGCGCCGCGAAGGATCTGGGCACATACGCTGTAACAGGTAAAATGGACACTTCGATAAAAGACTGGGATCTGTATCTCAATTCCGCGTTGGCAAGTGTAATAAGTGTTTCCGCAGACTCCGAGATTGATGATCTTACTGAATTTTTGGCAGCGCTGAAGGCCGGTGGTCTTCAGGTCGGCACGTCTGGTGTAAATTCAGCAGGACATTCTACGATTGAAGCGTTGTCGAGCGCTGTTGGCGGTAGTTACATTCACGCTTCATATGATGGTGGAGCCGCGGCAGTGCTGTCTACAGTATCTGGCGAAACAGGCGCCACCACACAGCTCATCTCTGAGCAGATTGATATGCTTCGTGCGGGCCAACTGAAACCAATTGCTATCATATCGGATGCAGACGTCGAAGTTCCTGGTGTTGGTACAATCCCGGCAGTTACATCCAAACTGCCAGATTTAACGGTTGCCCCAATCTACTTCGGTATTTTCGTGCCAGGCGATGTACCACAAGAAGTTAAAACTAAAATGGAAGCAGCTTGGAGCGGAGCCATTGCCAACTCTGCTGCGTTGAAAGAATACACGGAAGGTCGTGGATCGATCATGACTGTGTATTCAGGTGAAGAAGCTCAGACCCGTGTTTGGCCGTCCATTCAAGCCAATGCTTGGTTGCTGCATGATGGTGGCCAATCGGCTGCCGATCCTGCTTCTTTGGGCATTCCACGTCCATAAGTTGAGATACTTCGGGGGCGCCTCAATGTTTGTGGCGGCCCCGCTTTTCTTTCGCATGAAAGGACGCGGCAGGAAACAATGACCAATCGTCTTCTGGACCGCCTTTCAGGTGTGTTCTTTCTGTTCCTTGGTGGACTGGTTATCTATGGAGCGTTGCAGATGCCGCGTTTTGAAGAACGCGGGACCTCCATTTACGAAACCCCTGGCTTTACACCCGGTTTTCTTGGGTGCGCACTTGCAATTTGCGGTTTGATTTTGATCGTTCGCCCTGCAAGACGGGACGCTGAAGGCATGAGTTTCTGGAACGAAGTCATGGGTTCTTCGATAACCCGTAGGCGTGCATTGGCAGCATTTGCCATGACGCTTGGATATGGTGCATTTCTGTTCGGATCAGTTCCGTTCCTGATCGCGACATTCATTTTTGTGTTTGGTTTTATTTGTGTTTTTGAGTTGGTTCTGATCCCATCAGACAGACCCAGAGATGCCATTCAAGTGCCGCGGGTGTTGGCTGTTGCAACAGGTTTGGCGGTCTTTGTCAGTTACTTGACGCGTTACGTGTTTCAAAACCTGTTCCTCGTTCAATTGCCATGAGTTTGACATGCCTGATTTGAGCCACATCGTGACCGCTTTTGGCAGTGCCTTGTCTGTTGAACAGCTATTCATCACGCTTTGGGCGACCCTGTTGGGTGTAGTAATCGGGATGATGCCTGGCCTTACAGCGACAATGGGACTTGCCTTGCTCACAACCTTGACCTTCCAAATGGACAGTGGATCAGCCATCACTGCGCTCTTGGGCATGTATGTTGGGTCCATCTATGGCGGCAGCCGCACAGCCATCATTCTGAATATGCCCGGCACGCCTGCCAGCGCAGCAACTACACTTGATGGATATCCGCTGGCACGAAAATCACGCGCACGAGAAGCGCTTGGATTGGCCACAGTGGGTTCTTTGTTTGGCACGCTAGCCGGCGTTATTCTATTGGTTTTTACCGCACCAATTCTTGCGGGATACGCCCTTAAGTTTGGATCATATGAATTTTTCTGGTTGGCGTTGTTCGGTGTCGTCATCTCAGGACGTCTGACGTCAATGGATGATCCGCTTAAAGGATGGATTGCTGGCTTCTTAGGTTTGATCTTGGCAATGGTAGGACAGGAACAGGTGTTTGCATTTGCGCGCTATTCATTCGACTACCAACCACTGACGGGTGGGATTAGCCTGATACCGGCTATGGTTGGCGCATTCGGCTTAGCTGAAATTTTGTCCAACATAACGGGAAGCAAAACGCCAATTGTTGCTGAGAATAAAGGTCGGATTCTCCCCCGATTCCGCGAATTGTTTCGTTACTCGCCCACAATAGGGCGCTCAGGAGTTGCAGGCACACTGATGGGATTGATCCCAGGGGTGGGCGAAGACATTGGGGCGTGGGTATCATACGCGATTGCGAAACGGTTCAGTCGAGAAAAAGATCAATTTGGCAAGGGCTCTAAAGAAGGATTAATTGCCGCCGAAACTGGTAATTCAGCTGCAGTGCCAGGCGCTATTATTCCAGTTTTGACATTGGGAATTCCTGGATCCGCGCCGTCTGCCGTATTGTTGGCCGCGATGGTTATTCATGGCATCCAACCCGGTCCAATGATCATGATACAAAGCGCTGGAATGGTTTACGGCGTTGTTGCAGCTATTGTGCTGTCAGCATTGGCAATGACATTGTACGGGATATTGTTGACTAGCCCCCTGCTGATGGTCCTGCGAATTCCGCGTGAACGCCTACTTCCGATTATCTTTGTGCTTTGTGTAGTGGGTGCTTTTGCAATTGCGGCGCGTGAGTTTGACGTTTGGGTAATGTTGGCCTTCGGGTCGTTCGGCTTCATTCTTCGGCAAATGAACTATCCAATGGCACCTTTGGTTCTGGGGCTTGTGCTGGGAGAAATTCTAGACAAAAACCTTCGGCGCGGTTTAATCCTGTCTGAAGGATCACTGGAACCGTTCTTTACACGCCCGGTTAGTGCTGTTCTGGCAATCGCTACTTTGCTTAGCATTCTTGCCATTGTCTTCGCTGGAATAAGGTCCATTCGTGGAATAAAGTCTGAGTGAATGCGCAAATTAGATCGCGGGCGCACTCTTGATTGGCCCGACATATTTTAGTTATCCAATGCATCAGTTTGTTTGCAGACTAAGCGGATGGGGGCTCTTTCTAGTTAATGGAGTAGTCGCCAGACGGTGGTGATTTCAGGTGTTTAACTCGGAATTACAAATTGCGTGCGGTTTGTATCTCTGTCATGAATTCGTCAGCCAGAAACGCGTATTGTGTGAGCCACATGCATCTCAATTTCAAGAGCGCTGATTTAGCATGTAGAAGACAATGGTCACGGCTGGCCCGCGTTTCAATCGGGCAGCAGATACCACAGATGAATGCTAAGCATGTCCCATGTTAGGTAATTCATGGGATACGATTATTGTTGGACAGGGATTGGCCGGAACAACACTTGCGTGGCACCTGAAATGGGCAGGGCAAAAAGTTCTGTTGCTCGACGCATGTAGTACAGTGACTTCATCCAAAATCGCGGCAGGTCTTATCACTCCTATTACAGGGCAGCGCATGGTGCAAAGTGAAGGGTATGATGAATATCTGTCAGTTGCCAAACCATTCTATGAACGGATCGAGCAGCAAACCAGCCGTGTATTCTTTCATAACCGCACGGCTTTGCGTCTGTTCAAATCCAATGTTGAAAGTGCCAATTGGGCCAAGCGAATTAGTCAACCTGCCTATCAGTCTCATCTGCTTATTCCTCAACCAAACCCCTTGATAGAACCAAGAATTGCCGATGCCAGTGGTGGCGGTTTTGCCATGAACACTGCCCAGCTCGACGTGGCGGCCTATCTTGAGGCATCCCGTCTGGTGTTGCCTTGTGAGCAGATGGAGTTGGATTGGGATAGCGATGTATTATTTCGCGGTGATGGTGTTACGGTTGGGCCCCATTCAGCGGAACTTATTGTTTCCTGTGAAGGCTTTACGGCCACCCGCAATCCCCATTTCTCAGCTTTGTCTTTCAACGCAGCCAAGGGTGATATTCTGACTGTGCGATTTCATCTGCCGGTCCCGCCGGTTTCCATACATCGCGGTTTATGGGTGGCTCCAACCTCAGATCCGGAGGTGTTTTTGGTCGGATCGACATATAATTGGGAGAAACTAGACGAGGTACCGGAGCCTTCGGCGCGATCACAGATTGAATGCAAACTCAAAGAATTCATTCATGTGCCTTACACAGTACTCGATCATCGTGCTGCTGTACGTCCCATAATTCACAAGAGTATGCCCTTGATCGGACGTCATCCCACTCAGGATCGGCTGGGATACTTCAACGGCCTTGGCTCCAAGGGATCACTTCTTGCACCTTGGTACGCGAATTGCCTTTGCGATCACTTGGTTGGCAATTTGCAAATTCCGAATGATGTGAACATACGGAGCCATGTTTAAGCCATGATGCGTGCCACTGAACTCGCTCATCTGTTGATGCGCAGGACTCTCAAATCAGGAGATTGGGCACTGGATGCCACAGTCGGAAATGGTCACGATACAGTGTTGTTGGCTGAATCTGTGGGGCCGTCGGGCCGTGTTTTCGGCTTCGATTTACAAGCAACTGCAATCGCTGCGACTGACAAGCGGGTAGAAGGCCATTCTCAGGTCACGCTGTTTCAAGCTGGCCATGAGAGGTTATCAGACTATTTGCCGGAGGATTCTCAACTTGCTGGGATAATGTTCAATCTCGGGTATTTACCCGGGGCGTCGCAAGAAATCATAACCAGTGCGGACACAACAATTGCTGCTCTCGGTCTAGCTCTCGAGCGTCTCAAAGTTGGCGGCCTCCTAACGCTGGTGCTGTATCCGGGGCATCGCGGAGGGGATATCGAAACAACAGCAGTTCGAGCTTTCACGAAGAACCTTGGTCGGCAATTCACGGCTGCTCAATTCATGCGATTCAACTCCGAACGCCCTGCACCTGAATTATTGGTTATCGAGCGAACGCGACCAATATTCGAAAATCAACCCTGACAGGCGCTCTTGGCACAATGAGTTTCGACTGTGGCGGATGTCTTTATCCCAAGCGACACCATGAAGCTCAATTCCGTCAAATGGCAGGTTGAAGACGTCAAAGCCGAGCGTGTTGATACAGTTGTTATCTATATTGCTTACAGCCTGATAAGGGCTCGGCCTGATTTTACCAGAATATTTGATGGTTTTCTTCAAAACAGGGCGAGCTTTGAAAATTTAGCGCAGCGCTTTAACGCAATGTCTCCCAAAGGCGGATATGGGTGAATTTCTTGCGCGAATTTCGGTTGAATTTTCGTCTGTCTTCTCCAGACGCTTTGGCCGACCTTTTGATGAACCCATTGTGAATAGCTGGTTCAGAACACCTTCAAGCAAACATCCCTAATGATAAATGCGTCAACCAGATTTGCAATCCAATGCCCCCTTAAACAGGAAGTCGTCCTGGGACATTGGATGATCAAAACACTGAACACTCACAAGAGGGAAAAAAATGTATAATTTTTCATGGAAACACCGCTCACGTCAGAATTGTGCCACCGCATGTTTGGTTGCGGCCTTGGCACTCGTCCTAACATCCGTATCACCATCGCCCATGCATGCTAAATCATTGCATGTAAAATCCGTAGGAGTTAAGTCGACAAAAATCCCGCTCAGGCTTCAACGCATTGTAAGAAGTCAGAGGCACAATAAGAAGTTTATGTCACAAGCACGTGGATCAGGCGATGAAATCGATGAGTGCATGAGTAATCCAGACAACTCACATATCGAGTATACAGAGCGCTTGGCTTCCTGCTTCTGTCTTGCCATTGATAACTCGCTGGAAGGTTGCCAGAGCGCGGACTAATATGCTGAATTCCAACGCTAGGACCGACGGGCTACCTATCTGGCCCGCCGGTATTCCTTTGCCACACTGCAATCAAAATGCGTGGCCTAACCCAAAGCAAAACTGCCTACCCCAAAGCATATCACTTACAACGTTAATCTTTGCTTCGACTGCCTTAAGGCGCTTCAATTTTACATTTAATCCATCCAGGAGACATGAGCCGCAACAATCTTCCAACCATCGGTCGTTCCAAAGTAGACCCAGCTTTGGGTCTGGCGGCCAAGTCTTGGTTCCCCGTTTCGTTTAAACGTTCTTGAAGCTGTTGCAAACCGGGTGCCAAAGGTGGTGACGGCTGTCTTCTCAACGGTCCGGTCCAGTCCTTTTGGCGGTCGAGAATTGCGGAATTCCAAAATTTCATTGTGACCAAAAAGCACTTCGGTTGCGCCAAACCTTACAGTCTCTTCGCTTGTCCAAAACAGGTTGTCTAGTGTCGCCACGTCATTCGAAATCAGCGCAGTTTCATACAGCTCGAGAGCTTCGTTGAGGGCGAAATGCACAGCTGGTACATTGACTTCAATTTCCGTATCCATCACAGGAGGCCTCCAACTCTTCAGCGTATTTTATCAGTGTCATTTCGCTGCCCGGCCTTCCAACAAGAGAAAGCCCAACGGGTGCATCATTGACAATGGCTCCAGGAATGCTGAGTTGCGGCCATCCTGCATGGCCGGCAATGCACAACATTGAAATTGCTTTCTTGCGAAATGCGTTAAATTCCTCTTGTGAAGAGGATAAATAAGGCGCTGGAGCGGGGCTGGTTGGGATAGCCAAAATCTCGCTTGGTGCAAGTTCAGAATCTAAAAACTGTGTAAAATGCCTGCGTTCCTGACGAGCTTTTTCAAAGTCTTCAAATGCAACGGAGGCAGCAAATGCAAATCTGTCATCAAGGCCTGGGCCAAAACCTGGATTATTCTCCTCTATCCAAGGGCCAAGTTCCCGCCAAACTTCATAGGACTGATGAATGCGGAACACCTCGCTCCAGTCAGTTTCGTCTCGGGGGTTAAAAAGATTCCGATCATCATGTTTCAGCTGATCAAGCCTGTGAACAGCGTTCAATCCATCCCTAACTTCGCTATCCGCCATTTCCCAAACATCACGTGGCGCTACCAAATTTAAATCTATCTCTTCAGGAGCAGGTGGAAAATAGATGGATGCAACGCCTTCAATATCCGCCAAGGTACGAGTGAAAAATCCAATAGTGTCATAGCTTGGCGCCAATGGAATAACACCATTCATGGAAATCACCCCATGGCTTGGTCGCAAGCCATATAGACCGCAAAATGATGCGGGCAACCTTACGGATCCACCTGTATCCGTTCCAATGCCAATATCCGCTAAGCCAGAAGCCACGGCGCTCGCGGAACCGGAAGAGGAGCCACCTGGGACACGATTGACCGCTTTTGGATTATGCGGCGTGCCATAATGATGATTTGTACCCATTAGGCTGAAAGCCAGCTCATCCAAGTGCGTTTTGGAGGTGAGCGTTGCGCCCGCGTCCAGTAGTGGCAAAAGCGCCGCTGAGTGACACTGGGCAGCTGCATGAGAGGTCTCCCATGCGGGGTTTCCACCGCCCGTTTGCATGGCTTCAATATCAATATTGTCTTTTACTGCGCAGGTTTTGCCACTCAGTAAACCTTCCTCTTGCCGATTCCAGATAGGCGGATCTATCGCTATTACAATCGGGGAAATAGTCTTTGTCATTTCGTCTCCTTGCGCACATCTTCAGTTGCCGGGAATACAGCCGATGCTTTCGATATCCGACCCAAGTGCCCATTGATTCATTCTAAGATGAGTCAAGTCAGGCGATAGAAATTCGATTAAAACTGTCTGCTCCACCAAAAGATATGCGGTAAGTACTGGCTTTCAAAAGACAAACACACAATTAGATTGTATACAATATTCATGTTGTTAATATTGGCAATACAGAGTGGCTTTCAACGCGTTCGGGCCAAACTTGCCGCAAAGGAAGAGCTTTCAATGAACAAAGCCAATCACCAAAGATACGAATTTTCCAGCATTGAAAAACGCCCGGATTTTTCTTGGCCGAATGGCAAACGATTGGCCGTTTATCTTGGAATGAACTTGGAGTGTTTTGAGTTTGGCAGCGGCGAGGGTGCACGCCTTTCACCCAGTCACCCTCAGCCGGACGTATTGAACTATGCATGGCGCGACTATGGTAACCGAGTGGGTGTTTGGCGCATGCTGGAACTGTTCAATGAATTGCAGTTTCCATGCACTGCGCTGATCAACAGCCGGATGTATGAAGAAGCACCTGGAGTGGTGGAAGCTTTCCGGAAAAGGGGCGATGAAATCGCGGGTCATGGACGCACCAATGCCGAAAAGCAGGGGGTGCTTAGTGAGGAAGACGAACGAACGTTGATAAACAAGGCCACCAATTTAATTTCGTCTCAAGAAGGCATACATCCCAAGGGATGGTTGGGACCCTGGATATCGCAAAGCCATGCCACTTTGGATCTGCTTCAGGAAGCTGGATATGAATACACATTGGATTGGTGCCATGATGAACAACCTATTTGGATGCAAACCCGCCGTGGCCGCATTTTATCTGTGCCGTATCCGCAAGAATTAAATGACATTCCACAAATTGTTGCCAGGCAAAAGGAGGGCGAGGATTTTGCAAATATGATCGTCGACGCTTTTAATACGATGATCATAGAAAGCGAACGGCGTCCGCTGATAATGGGCATTGCTTTACATGCTTATCTAATGGGGTATCCACATAGAATACCTCATCTGAGACGCGCGCTAACTCACATAAAAAATCAAAGTGCAGGTCGTGTTTGGTTTACAACTGCCGGAGAGATTAATGATCATTTTCGGGCGCTTGGGCTTTAGTTAAAATGCCAGCGCCAGCCCATCAGATCGTGGATCATTTGCTCCGGCAATCAAGTTGTTTTTGTGTAATACGATAGCGCCCGCGTGGCCCATGATGTCATTTAGTGCTGAAACATATTCCACATCATGACCGGCCTCAATCAGCGCGTCGACAAGTTCTGGTTCGATGTTGTTTTCTACTTTTAAACTGCTGGTGTTTTCACCCCAGGTTTTGCCCAATAACCAGCGTGGTGCGGTTATGGCATCCTGCAGATCGACACCAAATGCTGCGTATCGTGTGAGCAATGCTGCCTGGGTTTGCGGTTGTCCTTCTCCGCCCATAGTGCCGTATGCCATGAGTCGCCCATCGGCAAGTTCGGCAAAGGCAGGGTTTAGTGTGTGGAATGGTTTTCTTCCGGGTGCTAGCTGGTTTGGCCCCTTTGCAAGGGAAAAGCCCGCGCCCCGATTTTGGAAGAATACGCCGGTTTCCGGGCAAGTTAAACCAGATCCAAATTCCCAAAAGACACTTTGAATGAAACTGACCATTGTACCTTCTTTGTCACAAGCGCCCATCCAGATTGTATCACCCTTTTTCTGCTCATATGGCCAAGGGGATGCAATAGCTGGATCGATGTCGGAAGCAAGCTCGTCAAGCAATGCGGACGCGAGCAGCTCCGAAGCCTTTTTGTTCATGCTCAAAGCGTCACCTAGCTCTCGGTTGCGGATCGTAAACGCCTGCTTAGTCGCTTCAACTAATCCGTGAACATGATCAAAGCCATCGGGGTTTTCTGCATTCAGACGATCAAAGATACCCAAGATCATAAGTGATGAAACGCCCTGTGTAGGGGGATTTGTGTTGTAGAAAGTGCCGAGTGACGTGGTAATTTCAAGCGGACGTGTTTGAACGCATTTGTAGTCTGTCAAATCTTCGGCCCTTAACGGACTATCATTGTTGCGCCAGAAATCGTCATGAGCATAAGCAATATCTCCGTTGTAATACGCATCAAGGCCGAAGCGGGAGAGATGTTCGAAGGTGTTGGCAAGTGCAGTTTGCTTGAGGCAACTCCCAGTAGATGGCGCGTTGCCTTTGTCGAGATATACGTTTGCAAAACCTGGAACATCACTCAATCCCTGAAGTTTATCTCGTGTGCATTCGAACTGATTTTTTGTAACCGCAATTCCGTTTCGTGCGTATTTGCTAGCGTTTGCAAGGAGATCTGCCAGAGGCAGAGGGCTTGGGCTGCTGTCATATTCGAGCGCCTTCTTCCAACCGCCAATCGTTCCAGGAACCGTAAGTGCGGCTGGACCACCACGGGTGGGTATTTGGTCTGAATAACCCTGTTTTGCATATGCCGCGACTGTTGCCAATCTGGCCGCCTGACCACAGGCTTCAATGGAAATTGGCGCCTGACCTTTTTTCTTTATGATCCAAAAGCCATCGCCGCCAATAGAGTTCATATGTGGGTAAACCACCGCTATGGTTGCGGCTGCTGCGACCATAGCCTCAACGGCGGTGCCTCCGGCTTCTAAAATGTCGACTCCAGCTTTTGTGGCGAGTCGATGAGGCGCTGTGACACACCCTGAAAAACCATATGATGTCTTGAGCAAGTGACATTCCTCGAGCAACTTAATTCTTGTCCAAAGTAGCCCTATTGCGTTAGCATTGTATACAATCTTCGGCCATCATGTGCTGATTTTTTAAATCACCCGTAGTGGAGGCGTATCTTTGTTCATCAAAGGCTTCAGATCGAGAGAGCAAATTGCCAAAACACACTCTATCTGACCCGCCTCCTGATTCAGGGGTTGTTTTCAAAAAGCAATGGGATGTTTGGGAAAAACACATTCATTCCTTTGTTGAACTCAGCAAGTCAGCCGATCAGACTCAAAACGATGTCAGTGACAAAGAACATGTTGATCTTAGCGACGTTACAGTTGCAGTAAAAGATATCATTGATGTTGCTGGTCTGCGAACGCGCAATGGCAGTGCAGCTTGTTGTAGTGCCGCGCCAGCGAAAAAAGATGCCCCGGTAGTTGCCAGTTTACGGGCAGCGGGAGCTCGTATTGTTGGCAAAACAACTACAACCGAATTTGCCTTTACCGACCCAACCGATTGTCGCAATCCTTACGACACCCATCGTACTCCCGGTGGGTCTAGCAGTGGATCCGGAGCGGCTGTTACAGCGGGATTGGTTGACATTGCTTTGGGCACCCAAACGGCAGGGTCTCTCATTCGTCCGGCAGCATATTGTGGGGTGGTTGGATTCAAGCCAACCCATGGAGTTTTATCCACAAATGGCATTACGCCGCTCGCCCCAAGCTTTGATACAGTCGGTATTATCGCCAAATCAGTTAAGTTCGCAGAACGCGCATTTGCTGCCATGCACGCATCATATGTGCCTCGTAAGGATCAAGATTTATCTGGCCTTTCCGCCATTGCGTCCCTGTTTCCAATCGAAACGGGAATAGCCTCTGAGGCACTCGCAGCATTTCAGGATGCGAAAAAATCCCTGAAGCAGACTGTTGGTCAAACTCAAAACTCAGATGTGCTGGCCAATGTAGATCGCATCGTTGCCAATCACAGGCTTGTCATGAACTTCGAAGCTTTCGCCAAGCACCGTGGTTTATTGGCAGGAAGACGTTGGAAATTGCTGCAGCCAAAATTTCTGGCAGGATTGCGGGCAGGCGAGGCGACTGCACAATTCGAATTCGACAATGCAGTGTTTGAGCTTGCGGAAGCTACAAAGATGTTCTGGGAGCATCTTTCAAATGTCGACATTGTGCTTACGCTGCCTGTACCAGATGGTGCTCCTCTTATTGATGGGACAACTGGTTTCCAGGATTGGCTTACACCCTGGACAGTGTTTGGCGGGCCCTTGATAACCCTGCCGTGGGGTCTTGATAGTCTCGGACGGCCGCGTGCGGTAATGCTGGCAGCCCACCCCCATCATGATAATGTGTTACTAGCGATGGCGTCAGCATTGGAAAAACTAGCGCCGCCTCTGCCACCTCCATCAAGTCCGAGTGGAGGCTAGTCCAAAAGTTTTACAATGGCGTCCACTTCGACGGACGCGTTAGCCGGCAGTCCGGATACGCCTACGGCAGTACGGGCATGCCAGCCACTATCGCCGAAAAGTTCAATAAAAACCTTAGTGGCTCCGTTAATAACGACAGGGCTGTTGGGAAAGCCCGATTGGCAATTCACAAACCCGCCTAACCGCAATATGCAATCTACCCGGTCAAGGTCGCCCTCGCACGCCTCGCGAAGACGGTAGATCAGGTTAAGGGCGCAGACTTTCGCTGCTGCTTGGGCGTCATCTAGTCCCTTTGGCGTATCAACTACCGGACCTGTATGCGTGACAGTCCCACCCCATTCGCAAATCTGCCCAGATAGATAGACCAGAGAACCGTCCAGCCGGTAGGGTAGAAATTGTCCGCGCGGTTCCCAATCTGGCGGGAATTTGAGGCCCAATGCCGCCATTTTCTGTTCAATATTGCTCAACGTGCGTCAGCTCCGATAAATACGGTTAGTTTGTGGTCGCAGATTGCGAAAGGAAGTGGCGCCAATCTCCAATATGCGAGATATCCGCAGCTCCTTGAATACCTGTTATCTCGCATAGAAAACCTTTTATCCAAGTGCCGTCAGATAACTCAATTGAACCAATCCCCAGTGGGGCCGGTATTCCTTCCAGAAACGAACCCATTTCCGCTTTGGGCAGGGACCATACTTCCAACGATATTGAAGTTGCTTGTTTAGAATCAGATCTCACAAGACCCGGGCGTGCTGGCGGTTCACCTGCAAGTGCGTAGAATTGATAGTGGTTTGATGTTTTTGCGTTTCTTACAAAATGCCCACCGCGGTCTGTCAGTTGCCAATTCAGTGGCAGTTCGGACATGTGAGCGCCGCATACAGCAATTTCAATTTGTTCTGACGGTTCCTTCTCCAGTGGCTTCGGGGACATCAGTGGATGTCGAGTAGCACCAAGGTTGCGAGTGCAATTGCTCTCAAAGCAACGCGCCATTGATGCAATCTTGGCGTCGTCTCCTGCAGGTGCAAGCAAGGTCACACTTCCGGGCCTGCCATCACTGCGTGCTGCGGTTGGGACTGCTATCCCGCACATATCCAGCAAGTTTACAAAATTGGTATAGGTGCCCAAATTATTGTTGGGAGTTATGGGATCCGCTTCAAGGTCGGCAACCGTATAATAGGTCGGTATTGTCGGTACGCACAGCATATCAAGCTTTGCCAGTATTGGCTCAGCGGCGCGTTTTAGATCTGCCAACCGATACATTCCGCGAAACGCATCTGCTGCGGACATGGTTTCTGCGTGCGTTATAATTTTTCGCGTGACAGGATGAATGGAATTTGGATTTTCCGAGAGGAGGCCATCGATAACTGTATGGCGCTCTGCGACCCAAGCGCCTTGGTAAAGCATGTGTGCAATGGCATAAAGTGGTGTAAAATCAATATATTCAATATGTGCACCAGCGGCGACTAGGAGCTCCACATCGCGCGAAAACGCCGCCTTTTGGATGTGATCGTCAAAGAACTCGATTGAGGCATTATCGGGAACACCGATCTGAAGTTTTGTTGATGGAGTGCTGAGGTCTTTGTACGCATATGCCTTTGAATAAGCATCGTCTGCATCATATCCGCATGCAGCAGAGTATACGGCGTACGCGTCATCTACAGTTAAAGCAAAAACAGACACTGTATCCAATGTACGGCACGCGGGTACAACTCCGCTGGCAGATAGTGTGCCAAGTGTTGGTTTGAGACCGACAATGTTGTTCAATGCCGCCGGAACGCGGCCAGATCCAGCCGTATCAGTCCCCAATGAAAACGTTACGATCCCGTGGCCAACAATAACTCCGGACCCACCTGAGGAACCGCCGGGGACAATTTCCGGATCAATTGAGTTTAGCGGGGCGCCAAAAGGTGTCCGTACCCCAACCAATCCCGTCGCAAATTGATCAAGGTTGGTTTTCCCGACCATTAAAGCACCTGCTGCCCGCAGTTTGCCAATCACAAACGCATCTGCATCTGGTGTGTAAGCATAGGCGGGGCAGGCAGCAGTGGTCTCTATACCTGCAACATCAATATTGTCTTTGGCTGCAAATGGAATTCCCCAAAGTGGCAAATCAGGGTTGTACGACCCAAGTTCGGCAGCCTCTTTGCGCAGGTCTGCTCGGTCGCGTAAATGAATGAAAATGCATGGATCATTCACTGCATCCAATCGCCTGAACATCTCGTCAACGACCGCAACCGGTTCAACACCGTCAGCATAAGCCTTGTGCAAGGAAGTCAGGGTGAAAGGCAGGCTTTTCAGCATTGGGTTACTCCCGTTATTCAAGCTACTTTGCGCCGGGCAGGTGGTTTTGGCGCCGCCGCTAATAAAGTTTTGGTGTAGTCACTCTCAGGGGTCGACATGATGTTGTTTACAGGGCCGTGTTCAACTATTTCCCCGTCTTTCATCACAATCACATGGTCACATAGCAATTGAACCACATGTAAATCATGGCTGACGAATAAGTAGCTCATGCCCAACTTACTGCGCAGGTCCGCAAGCAGGTTCAGGACAACGGCTTGAATTGATACATCCAATGCGGCAGTGGGTTCGTCTAGGATCAAAAACTTAGGTTCAAGCGCAATTGCCCGCGCTATGCCGACACGTGCCTTTTGTCCGCCTGAAAGCTGGTGTGGAAAACGATCCAGCAAAGAAAGAGGGAGACCAACAAGGGTAGCCAGTTCTTCCACACGTGCGGTCAGTTTTTCGCCCCTCATGTCACCCAGACGTTTTAATGGGTCAGCAATCGTTTGTCGTGACGTGTGCCGGGGATTGAGGCTGTCGGTGGCGTCCTGAAAAACCATTTGAATGTCTGGTCTACGAGGATCACGGGCGAAATCCTCAGCCGGAACAGACGCGATGTCGTCACCGTCGAACAGGATTTCTCCGCTGGTAGGATCCAAAAGCCGAACCAGAATTTCTGAAGTTGTTGATTTTCCGCATCCACTTTCACCCACCAAACCAATGCTTTGTCCTTTTTTAAGATCAAATGAAATGCCCTTTACAGCATGGACTGGTCCAGATTTGCCTTTATAAGTCTTCGTCAGATTGCGGACTTTTAGTAGGGTTTTGTCGCTGATTTTGTGGGGCAAAAGTTCACGTCGCTCAGTTGGTGGTAGGAGACTGCGAATACTCTCGCCCTCTCGTGGTGTCGCATCCACCAATTTGCGTGAATAGGGATGTTGCGGGTTGCTGAAAATCTGAACAGGGTCACCTTGCTCGACAATTAAGCCATCTTTCATGACGATAATCCGATCGCAATATTGTGCCGCGAGGCCCAGGTCATGCGTAATCAGAATACTGCTCATATCGCGCTCGCGAATAAGATCGCGTACCAAATCCATCACCGCCTTTTGCGTGGTGATATCAAGGCCAGTCGTTGGCTCATCAGCGATCAACAGGCGCGGATCGCAAGCCAGGGCGATTGCACACACGATACGTTGACACATGCCACCTGATAGTTCGAAAGGGTAAGCATTGTAGCGCTTCGCAGCATCATTTATGCGGACGGCTTCTAACGCGGCGATCGCTTTGACACGAGCATCCTGACGAGTTGCTTTCGCGTGTTGCCGCAACACATCTTCGATCTGGTGACCAACTTTGCGGATCGGATTGAGCGCAGCGCGCGGGTTCTGAAAGATCATTGAAATCTCGCGGCCTCGAATGTCGCGCATATCCCGTTCGGCGGCGCGACGTAGATCCACTCCGGAGTATCTCGCCTCTCCATTTTTGATAACGCCACCCGCATCCAAAATACGCATCAATGCGTACGAGGTTACCGATTTCCCCGATCCGCTTTCACCTACGATGCCAAGGACTTCGCCTTTGGCAAGCTCAAAACTAATTCCACGCACAGCATCTACTGCACCTCTTCGCGTCTGAAACGAAACCGCCAGGTCCTGTACATTCAACATGGCGTCACGTCCTTTTCCGAGGATCAACGATATCTCGCAAACCATCGCCGAGAAGGTTGAATGTGAACACAGCGATCATCAACCAAAGACCTGGGAAAACCGCCAACCACCATTCGCCAGAAACGATGAAGTTTGCTCCTTCTGCGACCATAATTCCCCACTCTGCAGTTGGTGGGCGCACACCCAAGCCAATGAAGGAAAGTCCAGCAGCATTTAGAATGGCCCATCCCAGATTGAGTGATACCTGCACCATCATGGGGGGAAGCGCATTGGGAAATATATGGAGAGCGAGAATACGTAGGTCCGAATTTCCGGCAAGTTTGGCCGCTCGCACAAACCCTGCATCACGGCGTATATTTACCTCAGCCCGAACCAGTCTTGCGTAAAAGGGTATATTGATAATGGCGGTGGCATAGATGATGTTTTCAATAGTGTTGCCAAGCGCTGCCACAATTCCCATGGCAAGCACAAACAGAGGAAACGCCATAATCGTATCAAGAACACGGTTGAGTATGATGTCCAGCCATCCACCCCAATATCCAGCTGCCGCCCCCAAAATCGACCCAAATATGAAGGACAGTGCAACAGCAGCAATGGAAATTGAAAGGTCCAGCCGGGTGGCCACAATCACACGGCTGAATACATCTCGTCCCACATTATCTGTGCCGAACCAATGATCCCATGAAGGCGCTTGCAGTGCAATCGCTGCATTGGTTTGCATTGGATCGTAGGGAACAAGCGCGGGACCTGCGACAGCAGAAAGAATAAGCAATCCAAACATGACGAATGCGAGAAGCGTAACGGGATTGGCACGAAGGACGTAGATCAGGTGATCCAGATTACCCATTGTCTTGCCAGTGGAGGTCAATGGAATATCGCTCATTTGCTGGCAAACCCGATCCTTGGGTCGATGACGGTGTAAAGAAGATCAATCACCAAATTGAGTGCCACGAACAGCAGCGCCATTGCCAGAACAAATCCTTGAACAGCAGCATAGTCAGAAACGACCAGAGCCTCGACAGCATAGGATCCTATGCCTGGCCAGGCGAAGACTTTTTCCACCAAAACATTTGCGCCAAGAGCAAACGAAAACACCATGCCGAGTGTAGTCACCACAGGTAGGAGCGCGTTGCGAAAGGCATAGCGATAAAGCGTAGTGCGGTTTGACAAACCGGCGGCTCGCGCGGTGCGAATGAAGTCTGACGTGAGAGCGGTAAGCATAGCCGCACGGGTCATGCGGGCGAGGGGGGCGAGCGTGAAAAGCGCTAGGGTGATCGCAGGTAGCATAAGCTGTTTGGCTGCCCCCAGCCACGTTTCCCAATCACCAGCCACTGCTGCATCTATTAAATAGAAGCCGGTGACATGCTCAGGTTCTAGATAAACAAAATCCAGCCTTCCGATTGGTGAAGGGGCTATTCCCAGCAAGTAGTAGAAAATATAGATTAGCAATATTCCTGTAAAAAATGTAGGTAAGGAAACGCCTGCCGTCACCACCACTCGGCACAGATGGTCCACCCAGGTTCCAGGACGAGTCGCCGCAAGAATTCCAAGTGGGATTGCTATCCCGCTGGCCAGCAGCAATGCAGACAATGTCAATTCCAATGACGCTGGTAAACGGTTCGCCAAGTCTGTTGCAACAGGTCGTCCGCTCGAAATGGACTGTCCTAGATTGCCAGCTAGCAATTCACCGACATAGACAAAAAACTGTTGAACCAAGGGTTTATCCAAACCCAACGCCACTCTGGTTTGCTCTATTGATTCAGCATCAGCTGCCACCCCGGCGAAATAGACCGCCGGGTCTCCAGGTAGTGCTCGCGTCAGTATGAAGCTGATCAAGACCACACCTGTGACAACTGGTATCGATTGCGCACAGCGCATGAGAACTGCGTGCAATCGAGGAGAGTTCGCTAACATGAACTAAACAGCTTTCAACGGACGAACATCCAATTGCCTGTGGAACCAGAATTCATAGCCTTCGGCACCATTCGCGGCGACATTGAGCGCAGGTTGGTAAAGTGGAATACGCGGCAAGTCATCAAGAACAATTTCAAACATACGTTTGATATTTGGGGCATATTGCGGGTCGTCCATGGGCATATGAAGTGTGGCGTCGACTAGCTCCTCAATTTCTTCATTGCGGTAATTGGATGAGTTGAACAGGTGTCCATCCTGGTAGGCCCAGAAGAAATAGTAGTCAGGCGTATTCAGCCAACCACCGAAGTTCTCCAAGTGAAGAGGTAGGCGTTTTTCCACCAGAACCGCTGTTCGCCAATTCGCACCCGGAATTTTTTCGATTTCCACAGTAATGCCAATTTTGCCAAGGGCTTCTTGAACCAGAAGCGCTGTTGGTTCCATCCATGATGCCAGGTCCAGGCTGATCGACAACGGCACTTCAAAACCGTCGGCATAACCCGATTTCGCCATATGTTCCTTGGCTTTTTCCAAATCAGTATCGTATTGGGTTTTGCGCGGCCAAGCGATGTCGTTGATTTCTTCCTCGCCGCCCCAAAGTGGAACGCCTCTGCCATAGGCTGCCGCCTGAAAAATGTCGGCATACGGAATTGCATAGGCGATCGCCTTTCGCACATCAGGATCTTGAAATGGCTCAAACGATGTGTTCGGGCACAAACAGTGAATGCAGTTTTCAACCGGTGTTGAAAATACATCAATTTTGTCTGCCAGCTCCGCCGCATCCTTGTCAGGGATACCAAATGCCATTTGCACGTCGCCGCGTTCTATCAAAGCGCGACGCGTTGCCGGGCTTGGTACTTCACGAATTACAACTCGCTTTACGGCTGGCAGCGGGCCGCCGACCCAATCTTCATTGCGCTCGTAGACAAGTTGTTCTCCAGGCGTCCAGCGCGCTACTTTATAAGCTCCTGAACCAGCTGGTGTATTATGCAAATACTCAAGCGCCCACGGGTCTGCTTCGGTTGCGTTTTCTAAGGCCTCGACTGAGTTCATGATATAGGGAACAGGAACAGCCAAATCCGGGATCGTAAGCTTGGATGGGCGATCCAGCTTGATAACGAAGGTTTCTTCATCCACTGCAACAAATTGTTCTGGGCGCTCAAGACCGCCAGCTTTCATTTGTACTGTTGGGAAACCACCTACAGAGACGGCGCGATCAAATGACCATTTCACGTCGGCTGCTGTTACTTTGCGGCCGTCCCAGAATTTTGCATTGGACTTGAGCTTGAAGGTAAGTATCATTCCGTCTTCGGACTCTGTCCAGCTTTCCGCCAGCTCAGGTTCTATTACCTGATAGTCGTAGGAGAACCCGCCGCCCGGTGCTTCTTTGGTACCAAATGAAAGCAGGCGATCATAACAGTTCACACCAACTTGATATGATGCACGGCTTGTGCCAGTGCGATGTAAATCCAGTGAATTGATCGTTTCGCCAGTTACGACCACCAATGTGTCTGATCCTTGGGCGGCTGCAGGCATAGCGCGTAAGAACGGCAGCACCGAAGCGCCAGCCAGGCCCATTTTCAAGAAGTTTCGTCGTGAAGATACATCCGTCATCGTTGAGTTCCCTGTGCATGTCTGGTTCGTCTGTTTTATCCTTGCCAAAGAGTTGCTCTAGATTAGCATCCACATCTATTGCTATAATTTTACTAGTCCGATGCATTTCTTGCAGCGCTAGTGAAAGAAGTAAGTAATATGAAATACTTAAAGACTTTCGAGTTGATCGAAGCTGTTGTCAGGGCCGGGTCCATTCGCAAGGCAGCAGAAGACATGAACCTGACAGGATCGGCGCTGAACCGGCGAATTCTGAATTTTGAGGAAGAATTTGGCTGGCCAATCTTTGAAAGGCTTCCGCGGGGGATGCGACTTAACCCCGCTGGAGAACTCTTGATGGCGCATATTTTGTCACAACGTACTGATTTTGTGAGGGTTCAGTCGCAGGTGGCGGATTTATCCGGGGCAAGACGTGGTCACGTTTCCATCGCATGTTCGCAAGCTACAATACCGTATTTTCTGCCGGAGCAGATTGCGATTTACCGAGCTGCACACCCCGGGGTGACGTTTGAAGTAAATGTGCGCGACCGTACGCAAGCCGAACTGGATCTTGCGTCATTTAGTAGCGATTTGGCATTGGTTTTTGAACCCATACACATGGCGGATTTTGAAGTTCTGCATGCTCATCCGCAACCTGTTCATGCCGTGTTTCAGCGCGATGGAGCATTGGCAGATAAATCAGAACTCAGATTGCGTGATTGTATGCAGCATAAACTCATATTGCCCACTGTGGCTTATGGTGTTCGCAATGTTCTTGAGCTGGCTGCAACGCGTAAGAGGCAAACGCTGATTCCTGAAGTGGAGACTGGGTCTTTCGAGTTAATCCGTCACTACGTCACACATGAAAATGCTGTTGGTTTTCAGATACCGATCGGCCTTAAAGAATCCGAGCATTCTACAATTGCTCATCGACCAATTTCAGAAAAAGATGTACCAGCCGGTCAGCTGCTACTGGGGCAAATGAAAGGCCGCACTCTTCCTGTTGCTTCTGCAAAATTTGTACAGCAACTCATTGTCGCGTTGAGCAACAGTTAGCACATTTTCCAACAGAGCCATCAATGTCAGATTGCCTCGGCCTGGCAGTGGCATTGTCAACTTGTAGCAATTCTCACTGTCCGATTTCGAGACATCTTCTCCTTACTGCTGCAATTTTTGAAGCGGAATGCTGCAAATATAACATAAGACAGCAGCACTCACTCTAATGCAAAGTTCAGTCAACACTGAAGCTTAGCTACCGACTCTTATTCTCGTCTGTAGCTTAAGCGCAATAAAACTGAGCAGGAGAGCAACCATGACGTCCAAATTTTCCACATCGCGCCGCACAATACTGAAAGGTATGGCAGGCTTGGCGGGTGCCACCGCACTGTCCGGCGGACTGACCAGTTCTGCATTTGCAGCTGGTTTAACTGTCGGCTTCATTTATGTCGGCCCCAAGGATGACTTTGGCTACAATCAGGCCCATGCTGAGGGTGCTGCAGCGGTCAAAGAAATTGAGGGGGTGACACTTCTTGAAGAGGAAAATGTTCCAGAAACCGTGGACGTTCAAAAATCCATGGAAAGCATGATCAATTTTGATGGTGCTACTTTGCTGTTCCCCACTTCATTCGGTTATTTTGATCCTCATATTTTGGAAACGGCTCCAAAGCACGAAGGAGTTCGGTTTCAGCATGCCGGTGGTCTATGGAGTGCTGAAAAACATCCATCCAATGTTGGTTCATATTTTGGCTACATCGGACTAGGCCAGTATTTGAATGGAATTGCAGCTGGCCATGCGACCAAGTCCAAGAAAATCGGCTTTGTGGCCGCCAAGCCAATCCCGCAGGTTATGCTCAATATCAATTCTTTCCTATTGGGTGCGCGTTCGGTGGATCCGGAAATCACTTGTCAGGTCATCTTCACAGGTGAATGGTCATTGGCTGTGAAAGAGGCGGAGGCTACCAATGCATTGGCGGACCAGGGCGTTGATGTCATCACATGCCATGTTGATGGGCCAAAAGTGGTTATGGAAACAGCGTCTGGCCGAGGAGCCTTTGTTTGTGGCTATCATGCAAACCAAAGCCCGCTGGCTCCAGAGCAGTATCTAACCGGTGCAGAATGGGCATGGGGCAACGTCTATACCTCTATGGTGAAGGACGTTATGGCCGGCAAGAGCATCGATAATTTTGTTCGAGGTGGGCTGGCAGAAGGCTTCATCAAAATGAGCCCGCTGGGACCTGGGGTATCAGATACCGCTCGCAATCAGTTCGAAGCCACCAAAGCAGAGATCATGAAGGGCGGTTTCTCGGTTATAAACGGGCCGATGAAGGACAATAAGGGCAATGTTATTGCTACAGCCGGACAGTCTTTCCTTGAAACAGACGTTGCTCTTGAGAGTATGGATTACCTGGTCGAAGGTGTCATCGGTTCGGCTTAAGGTCAGTCTGAGTTTACGATAATGGATGCGGCAGCGCCACTTCAGACTTCGAACAAGACTTCAAGACGAGTGAGTTCACCAAAATTTGGTGGGCTCATCGCGAAACTTGAGTTGGTCTTGATACCGGTGGTCGCCCTGTTTGCTGGCTTTGTCGCATTCTCTTTGTTCTTGCTGTTGCTCGGCAAATCACCACTGGAGTTTTTCGCACTTGTTTACAAGGCTGGTTTTGGAACTGCCTTTTCTTGGAACAATACCCTATCGCGCGCCGCGCCGCTTTTGCTTGCGGCACTTTGCGTTGCAATTCCGGCCCGTTTGGGCCTCGTCGTAATAGGCGGTGAGGGTGCTATTGTATTGGGAGGTGTGGCTGCTGGAGCCTTCGCAATGATGGTTCCTGGCTTGCCGGGGCCAGTGGGCATGCTACTCATGGCCATCTTCGGTGCATGTGCTGGCGCCATCTGGATTGGCGCCATCGGAGCCATGCGTTTCAAGCGCGGTGTCAACGAAACCATTTCCAGTTTGCTGATGGCCTATATAGCAATCGCTTTGATGAACCATCTGGTAGAAGGTCCATTTCGCGACCCGGCCAGTTTAAACAAACCATCAACCTCTCCATTGGATTCAACCTATCGCCTGGGAGATATTCCTGGCCTTGATGTTCATTGGGGCCTGGCTCTTGGTATCATATCCTGCGTTGCCATTTGGGTGCTGATAGAGCGCACAACCTGGGGATTTGCTGCCCGCATTGTTGGCGGCAACATTCGCGCCGCCCAGGTTCAAGGACTTCCCGTTGGAAAATTGATGATTGGCTTTTGTGCACTTGCCGGAGCGTTCGCGGGAGTGGCTGGAATGATCGAGGTGTCAGCTGTTCATGGGTCAGCCAATGCTTCGCTGGCAGCCGGCTACGGATACACCGGAATTTTAATTGCCTTCCTAGCGCGCCACAACATGATCGCGATAATTCCTGTTGGCATTTTGCTGGCCGGATTCGAAGCGTCCAGCGGACTTATTCAGCGACGCATGGATTTACCAGATGCCACCATACTTGTTCTGCAAGGCTTTGTTTTTGTTGCGATTTTGATGAGTGAAACACTGGTTGGCCGATTCAAGATTTTTCAGTTTGATGCTGGGAGAATCTCATGAGTGTGGAGGACATTGGGTGGTGGGGCGTGCCGATTGCTATGATCGGCGGTGCCATACGTGTGTCCACCCCTTTCATTTTTGTTGGTCTTGGCGAATGCATTACCGAGCGGTCCGGTCGAATAAATCTGGGCCTGGAAGGCACTCTCGTATTTGGTGCTATGAGTGGATATGCCGTTGCCTATGAAACCAGCTCGGCCTGGCTTGGTGTTTTGGCAGCTGCTGGCTTTGGAGCGCTTTTTGGCCTGTTCCACGGATGGGTTTGTAAACTACCCAAGGTGAATGATATCGCCATTGGCATCGCCTTAATGCTGCTTGGAATGGGTCTCGCTTTCTTTTTTGGCAAACCTTACATCCAGCCGGTAGCGCCAGATTTGCCTTCCATTCCCTTTGGATTTTGGAGCGATATTCCACAGCTGGAAGCGGCTTTGCGCGTAAATGTACTATTTCTCTTTGGAATTATTCTGGCGGTAACCATTGCGTGGATGTTCCGATCCACTAAAGCCGGACTGATTATTCGTGTCGTGGGCGACAGCAGTGATGCGGCTCGCGCGCTTGGTATCAGTGCGAACAAGGTTCGGTTGCTCTCTACCGCTGCCGGTGGTGCGTTGGCCGGCGTCGGCGGAGCATACTTGTCGCTGTATTATCCCGGCAGTTGGAATGAAGGCATATCGTCTGGTCAAGGGTTGATGGCAGTTGCACTGGTGATTTTCGCCCGTTGGAACCCAATAAATTGCTTTTGGGCAGCGCTTCTTTTTGGCGCGGCTGGTGCACTGGGGCCGGCGCTTCAATCTGTCGGTATAACTCAAGGGTACTACCTCTTTTACGCAGCGCCTTATGTGCTGACCCTCATACTTTTAATAGCAACAAGTTCCAAAACCCGCGCGCTGAACGGCGCGCCGGGCGAGTTGAGCATTACAAAATAGGAGAACCGCAATGAATGGACTTGGTGGATTGAACAAATCACCCAATGGGGTGGTTTTGGGCATGGTTCAATTGCAATTGCCGACTGTAGTGACAACAGATGATTTGGCCGCTCAAACCCGGCGTATCGTTGATATGGTTGGTAAGGCGCGGCGTAATCTGGATACCATGGATCTCGTTGTTTTTCCTGAATATGCACTCCATGGCCTATCCATGGATACAAATCCCGAAATCATGTGCTCCATGGATGGCCCAGAAGTCGCGGCATTCAAACAAGCTTGCGTAGATAATAACATCTGGGGTTGCTTCTCGATCATGGAGTACAATCCTGATGGTTATCCTTGGAATACCGGTCTGATCATCAATGATGAGGGTGAAGTAAAACTCTACTATCGCAAGATGCACCCTTGGGTGCCTGTTGAACCTTGGGAGCCTGGAGATTTAGGGATTCCAGTTATTGATGGTCCAAATGGTTGCAAGTTGTCTCTGATTATCTGCCATGATGGAATGTTCCCTGAAATGTCGCGCGAATGCGCATATAAAGGCGCGGAAATCATGATCAGGACGGCAGGCTATACAGCCCCCATTCGCAACAGCTGGCGCTTCACTAACCAATCCAACTCCTTCTGCAACCTAATGGTGACAGCCAATGTGTGCATGTGCGGATCGGATGGGTCATTTGACTCAATGGGCGAGGGGATGATCGTCAACTTTGATGGCACTGTGCTTTCTCATGGCACTACGGGCCGGGTGGATGAGATTATCACCGCCGAAGTCAGGCCAGACCTTGTCCGCGAGGCGCGAGAGAACTGGGGCGTAGAAAACAATATCTATCAGTTAGGTCATCGTGGCTTCACAGCCGTGAAAGGCGGCGCACAAGACTGCCCTTATACGTTCATGCAGGACATGGTGGTCGGAAATTACAAATTACCATGGGAGGATGGAGTAAAGGTCACAGATGGCACCTCTTGTGGTTTCCCTGAGCCAACACGTGCTTACGGTGAAAGCGTTAGATCGGAGGCCGCAGAGTAATGCCTACAATATCAGCTGACCCTTATGAATGGCCGTACAACGCAGATTTACGACCCGAAAACACCGCCCTTATCATCATCGACATGCAGACAGATTTCTGCGGCAAGGGTGGTTATGTAGATGCAATGGGGTATGATCTCAGTCTCACCCGCGCGCCAATTGAGCCAATCAAATCTGTGCTCAATGCGATGCGAGCCAAGGGCTACCACATTATTCATACACGTGAGGGCCATCGCCCGGATTTGGCCGATTTACCTGCGAATAAACGCTGGCGTTCTCAACAAATTGGCGCAGGTATTGGCGACCCAGGTCCATGTGGAAAAATTCTCGTTCGCGGTGAAGCGGGTTGGGATATCATTGAAGAACTGGCGCCTGAAGATGGTGAGCCGATCATAGATAAGCCTGGAAAAGGAAGCTTCTGCGCAACAGATTTGGAATTGCTGCTTCGTACTCGATCAATTGAAAATCTTGTCCTCACCGGAATTACCACTGACGTGTGCGTTCACACCACCATGCGCGAAGCCAATGATCGTGGATTCGAATGTTTATTGCTGGAAGATTGCTGCGGTGCGACGGACAAAGGCAATCACGACGCAGCCATAAAAATGGTTAAGATGCAGGGTGGGGTCTTCGGCACTGTTTCTGATAGCCAGACGTTTGTAAGAGCCCTTCCATAATGCAAAAAACTTCTGCCATCAGCGTCTCAACACTCCACATGACAATGCAGTTTGGGAATTTTGTTGCCCTGGACGATGTGTCTATCGATATCGAGCCTGGTTCGTTTCATGCGCTGTTAGGTGAGAACGGTGCAGGAAAATCAACCCTCGTAAAATGCATGATGGGTTTCTACCAGCCGACATCCGGCCAGATGATGGTAAATAATCGCGAGGCGATTGTCTCGGATCCCAAGGTTGCTCATGCATTGGGGCTTGGCATGGTGTATCAGCATTTTACGCTGGTTCCATCTCTGACAGCTGCTGAGAACTTGGTGATCGCGCGAGAAGATGCTCCGTCCATCATCGACTGGAAAATTGAGCGGGCCAAACTCGATGCCTTCATAGAAACAATGCCATTTAATGTGCCGTTAGATGAACCAGTCAATCGTTTAGCGGCAGGAGAAAAGCAAAAACTTGAGCTGCTGAAACAGCTTTACCTCGGGCGCAATTTTCTCATTTTGGACGAACCGACTTCGGTCCTTACGCCGGATGAAGCAGATGAGCTACTGAGTATGGTGCGGGGGTTGACCGAAACGGGCCAACTGACTTGCCTCATGATCACTCATAAGTTTCGTGAAGTAACAGCTTTTGCAGATGCTGTTTCTGTGTTGCGTCGTGGCAAACATGTTGGCGGGGGGCAGGTGGCTGATCTGACGACAGATGACATGGCAGCCATGATGATGGGACAGAAGTCCTTTACCAAAATGGCTGACCGAAAAACGACTGTGGGTGAAGATGTGCTCTCGGTAACAAAGGCGCGTGCGCAAGATCGTTCTGGATTAAAATCGATAGAGATCGATCAACTAAATATTGCCGCTGGAGAAATTGTCGGGATTGCAGGTATATCTGGCAATGGTCAGATGGAGCTATTTGAAATTCTGACAGGTCAACGCGCCTTGCAAACAGGAAATATTTCGATAAAGGGCCTGCCGTTTCAGGGCACACGTAAAGAAGCCCGCTCGCAAAAAGTGCGCTATATTCCAGAGGAGCCTTTGCGCAATGCTAGTGCTGCAAAGATGTCTGTTCTGGATAATCTACTCCTCCGAAATTTTGACAATGATGAAGATGGCTTTGGGTTCTGGCTCAATAGACGCAAAATGGCTGAGCGCGCGCGAGAACTTGTCTCCGCGTTCAATGTGAAAACCGCATCAATTTACAGCCCGATTTCCTCGCTGTCCGGCGGAAATGTTCAGCGGGCAACTTTGGCGCGCGAATTGAGTGATGACGTCGATCTCCTGATTATTTCAAACCCCTGTTTTGGATTGGATTTTTCCGCTGTTGCGGATATCAGAGCACGGATTATGACCGCAAGAAATTCTGGAGCTGCCGTGCTTCTGATTAGCGAAGATCTGGACGAAATTCTCGAGCTTTCCGACCGAGTCCTGGTAATGTCCGAGGGACGTATTTCTTATGAGACTGTCGCACAGAATGCCGATATTGGTGTTATCGGCGGGCATATGGCGGGGCACGGATAATGGCGCAAGTGACTGCTCGCCCATTTGGATTCAATCTCGACATGGCAAAGTGTGCACTAGTCATCATAGACATGCAGCGGGACTTCGTCTTGCCGGGCGGGTTTGGCGAAAGTTTGGGTAACGATGTGTCTCCATGCACAGCCATCGTGCCAACGATCAGCAAGGTTTTAAGCACTTTTCGCGCTGCTGGATCAACAGTTATTCACACGCGCGAGTGTCATAAACCTGATCTATCTGATTGCCCAAAATCAAAGTTGGAACGTGGAAATCCGAAGCTAAAAATTGGCGATGTTGGGCCCATGGGACGTATTCTCATTGCTGGAGAGAGTGGCGCCGACATTGTTCCTGAACTTGCTCCAACTGAGGGTGAAATTGTTCTTGATAAACCAGGAAAGGGCGCATTTTACGCGACTGGATTGCATGAAACATTGCTGGAATTGGGTGTTGAACAGTTGGTTTTCACGGGTGTTACAACAGAAGTTTGCGTCCAAACCACCATGCGCGAAGCCAATGATCGTGGTTACGATTGTCTGCTGATCACTGATGCTACGGAAAGTTATTTTCCAGAATTCAAGGAAGCAACAATTAATATGATCGTTGCGCAAGGTGGTATCGTTGGGTGGGCTTGCAATAGCACTACATTATTGGAGGCAATGGCATGATCAAACCTGTAGTGTTGGAAAATATCTTGTCTGGTGGTTGGAAAGACTTGCCATTTCAGCCGTTCAAAGAAGGCGTTGAGATCTACTCCATCATTGAAGGTGAGCCTGCACTTGCGCTACTTAGATACGCTCCGGGCGCGACGGTGCAGCGCCACAAGCACCCAGACCTCGAAACTATTTGCGTTTTGGAAGGAAGCCAGAGCGATGACAATGGCACCTATGTTGCAGGCACCATGATTGCCAATCCCAAAGGAAGCAGCCATCGCGTTTGGTCAACGGATGGATGTATTGTGCTGATTCAATGGACGAAGCCGGTTCAATTCATCTCCGAAGATGAAGGCCAGAAAAACTAATTCAGAAGTATGGTGTGCATTTGCGTTTTCGGTGAAACTGGAGCTACATCCATTTTGGGACAGTTACTTTTTCGAAGTTCTTTAGCCCAATTATGAGTGCTTCGGACTCGCTTTCGACTACGATTGAGTTGCGATGTGCCGAAGGCAAAAAACGTTGCTCGATCATATGATCAATAAAACCCATAAACGGTTCGTAATATCCGTTCACGCTTAGCAGGCCAGCAGGTTTATCAATTTCACCCAACTGATTAAGCGTCCATGCTTCCATGAATTCTTCAAGCGTACCTATACCTCCGGGCAAAGCGATCATTGCGTCCGCAACGTCAATCATTCGGGCCTTGCGCTCTTTCATCGTTGATAATACTTCCAACTCACTGAGGCGCTCATGAACATGCCCTTTATCAGCCAAACGCTGGGTAATCACGCCATGAACTTGTCCGCCGGCGGAAAGGGCGGCGTTGGCCAACGCTCCCATAAGACCCTTATGCGTTCCTCCATAGACCAGAGTTATTCCATGCTGTGCAAGGCTTTGGCCCAACGAAGTTGCGGCCCTTAGATATACCTCACCAAGGCCTGTATTTGAGCCACAATAGACAGCCACGGCTTTGATGCTTTGAGATCCTGTGCCAGCGTTCGATTCAGGGTTCCTCATGCGAACTCAAAGGAAATATCGTGTGCGCCTTTCCACAGAATGGCATTGCCGAGCGTCATTAAATTTTCCAGCCCCGACGTAAGCGTGATAAAATGGTTGCCCGCGAGCTGGCCCATTTTGCTGGAAAAATCGACACCGCCATAAGCAAGCAGAATTTCGGTTTCGCTGATGCCGCCAGGGTAAAGAATAACATGTCCTGGCGCTGGGTGGCTGGTGTGATTTTCATATCCAACACCAAAATCTGTATCGCCCAGCGGAATCCAAACGCCTTCGCCGCTCCACCGAACATGTACCAATTGGCCTTGGTATGGCATAGCTTTCTTAAATGCACCACAAGTCTGCGGCGCGGCCTCTTCTTCCAGTTTGGCGTCGAATGTGAAGGCCCCCGCCTTAACGATCAGTTTGGTCATTTTCACTCCTTTTCATAAATTAATGCGCAAGGACCACCGCCATCGGGACCCTGATGCTCTGCACCACCCGACACGAACAACGCTGTATCGCCAAAAATTCCGCCAAGCAGTCCACCGACAAAGCCTCGAGCATGACGTGTAGAAGACACATCGCTGTCGTTGAGCATGGTATGTCGTTGTCCTCGCACAAACCCGCTTTTTGCTGCTTCTGCTTTTGTTAAAACAGCTTTCACTCGCTGGGATTGATCTTCCCTTAGCTGGCCTTGGCTATGACCCAGGGCACGATCGGTCAGACGTAAAACGCTAGACATGTCAATGGCATCCATCATTACGGTGTGTTCTATCGCCAATGGCCCAGACCACATCTCGCTCATGCCTAAAACGACGATTTCACAACCCATTAGTTCTACACCAGCTGAACATGATGCTCTGGAGCTGAAGAGATCGGTATCTGTTCCGATCTTAGCATTGGATAGGAAATGGTCGGAAATTTCGCCTAACGCGCTAGCTACACCTAGGGCACTAGCCCCGCGGGAAAGCCCCATTGACTTTAGGGTATCCGTCGTTGCGACTTCGGATGCTCCGCCAGCTTTACGCACGCGTTCGCTGGTGATAAGCGGACATTTGATTTGTACGAAATGTACATCATTTGTGTCGTTGATATCTGCTTCAGCCATTGCGGCCCGAACACCCTCGGCCACAATATCCAACTGTACGTTTGTGCCTATTTCGTTTGGTAGAAAGTCTCTGGTAATCGAGTGGCCGACCGCTAGCGCTTTCTCAGCCGAGGGTGTCGCTTCAATGTTAACCGTCTCAATCACGATCCAATGAGGAGTAAGTGCGCCTTCAGTTCCTCCGGACATGATGAAACAAATATTGGAAAGTGCTTGCTGGGATAAATACTGCGATAGGGAAGTTTTCAACGATTGAACGGCATATCCGCGCGTGAAGTCGTTCACACAACCATTGCCTTCAGTCTTACCCAAAATGGCAACAATTCCGGCAGGAACGATGAAACCCTCTGTTATTTTTTCTGCGAGGGCCGCTGTGTCATTGGGTCCGGACATGGGCAATCGATGTACCCGAGTTTCCTTGGTTAGAGTCTTCATCAACAACACCCCGCATAGCATTGGTAGTGTTCATTCAGTAACGGTTCTAGCCGAGACCAATTGTCAAAAAACTCTTTTGATTGCGCCATGTTTTCTCGATAAGTATTACGCAATTCAGCCTGGATGGCGCCCAGATCGAGTGTTGCAAGTGCTCCATCTAGGACAATGGTTTCACCGTCAGAAATAACCTCAACAATTGAGTCATTGTTGGCTCGCGTGAACAGAAATTGAATCGGGTCAATTGCCATCACAGCATCACGGTCCAAAGCATCCAAATCCAGCAGTAACAGATCAGCGGGCATACCAACCTCGATAGTACCGCCTTGTTGAATGCCGAGGCTTTGGCGCCCTGTTTTGCACACCGCTTGCAAGGTTTGCTGTGGAGATAAGCCTTCGGAAAAAGCCCAGCCCTGGTTCAACAATCTGAAGAGACGCATTTCTCGCAATGCATCGTCATCCTCGTCGAAGGCACATCCATCTAATCCCATTGCAATTTTGACACCGCTTTTGGCCATTTCAGCAGCATTGGCTATGCCAGATGCTAGGTGTAAATTCGAAGATGGATTGACGGAAATAGTTGCGCTTTTACTACCCAAAAGCCTCAGTTCGTCTGAGCGTGCCCAAACACAGTGGGCAAACGTCAAGCGGTCAGAAAGTATGCCCAGACTATCCAGGTAGGGCAGAACGCCACCGGGAAATGATTCATCTGCCCAAACCCGTTGCGGCAGGGTTTCCAGCATATGCATATGAATGCGCCTGCCTGTACGGGCTGAAGCATCAGCTATTTTTCTCAATAAGTCCTTTGAACACCACTGAACTCCGGCAGGTCCGTATTGAACATCAACATGGGATTCGTTTTCCAAGGCCTTGGCAATATCGTTGATGTTTAATAGCTGTTGCTCAACGCTAGGCATTGGTTGCAGCCAGGTACTTGTTACAAATTCTTGTTCTTGCGCGGAGAGATTGCTCAGGATGTTTTCGTGATCTCGATAGGTGAGGGGGTTCTGATCGCGCATGGACAAAGCGAAGCCGATCTTAACTCCAACATCTTTGGCCGCCCTTGCTATGTCCTTGGCCTCTGAAACTATACCATTGCGACCCATCGGTCGGGTCAAGTGCACCATAACTGAGGTGCAACCACCCAATGCCGACCTGCCAAAGGACGCCAATGCTGCCAAATATGGATCAACAGCTGGCATAGCAGCTAGGCTTGGTAACCAGGTTTCTAATGGTTTGAATCCTGCGCCAAATGAAGTGGTTGAAAGCGGACGGGCATGATTATGCGCGTCAGCCAAAGCAGGCATAGCAAAACGCCTCGGTCCAAAGGGTTTGTCCTGCAAGGTTTCAATTTCAGAAATGCACCCATCACTTATGGTAATTGCCACCGGCCCGGATGTTTTGTAATCCGAGCCGACAAGAGTTGCTTCTACTTCGATGGTGCGCGTAGTTGTCAAAATGCCAGCCTAAAGCATGCGATCATCTGCCGATGGCAAGAATGCATCGGAGAAAATTGTGGATGCATCTGGCGCACTTGGGAGGCCGTAAAGTTCTTTGATGATGCCAATGGATTTTGTGAGTCTGTCCATATCGACAGAGCCGAGGCCGTTGGCCTTGCTTTCATCGGAAACAATCAGGTTTTTGACAGCGAAGGCTAATCGCTTTTCTTCCAACTCAGCTTGGATCAAGGGCTCAACTCCCTTGACAAAAGCAACGCCCGCAGCTGGGTCAGCCAAAACTTCCAGAATGGCTTTGTTGATTGCGCGTACAAGACCTTTGACAGCCTCGGGTTTCTCTTTCGCCAGTTTGGGCGAAACCATTACGCCATTGGAGTAAATATCTAGTCCGGCATCGCCGTACGGGAACCAGTTAAAATCTACATCCGGATCCATCTTTTGGCCCAGAATATTGAGGTAGCTCGTCACGTTGAAAACAAGGCTCGCGCTAACCTGATCCTGAATCAACATTTGTTCTTGAAGACTAGACTTTACGTTTAAAATGTCGACTTTACTGACGTCAAACCCTGCGGCTTTAGCCAAAGCTGGAAAAAGTTTTGTTGAAGCAGAACCTGGAGGTGCTCCGACAGTTAGACCTTCAAGGCTTTTCAAATCCTTGACCGGACCACCTGCTTTTGTGAGCACAGCAAAAGGTGGTTGATTGTATATCTGAAACACCATCAGTGGTGCCTCATCAGGCTTGGTGGCGGCATTCTGAATGATAGCATTCATGTCGCCAAAACCGGCGTCATATGCGCCAGACATAATACGTGTGACCGTAGCCGCAGAGCCTTCACCCTGATCGACTGTCACATCAAGGCCTTCATCGGCAAAGTAACCTTTTTCCTTGGCCAAATAGAACCACGCGTGAACGCCTTGAATTTTCCAGTCCAAGGTGAATTTGATTGGTACATTCTCAGCAAAAGCTGACGTAGTTGTCGTGAAGGCCATAGCAAATATGGCGAACAGTTTTAGAAATCGCATTTATCTACTCCTGAGGTTTTGTGGGCGCTATGGCCCTGCTTTGCGCATCGCCCAGCCGGCGATACGTCGTTCGAGAAGGGAAAAAACTACGTAGAGACCAACGCCTAGAACGGACAATACGAGTAGTCCGGCGAAGACAAGTGGAACGTTGAAAGATGACGAGGCGATCATCATCAAATTGCCGACACCTTTGTTGGAGGCAACTGTTTCTGCGATAACTGAGCCGACAAATGAGAGAGTAACGGCAACTTTCAGAGACGCAAAGAAATAGGGCATGGATCGGGGTAGACCCACATTCCACAGGATGTCGAATTTTGTCGCTTTCATGGAACGCATCACGTCTTCTAGTTCCGGCTCAACTGTTGCTATCCCCGTTGCGACATTAACGACTATGGGGAAGACACATATTATCATCGCCGTCAGAATTGCGGGTACCGTTCCAGCACCGAACCAAAGGACAAAAATCGGCACCAGCGCGACCTTGGGTATTGACGAGATACCAACGAGAAGAGGATAGGCGGTATCGAATGCCAGTTTTGAAGAGCCAATCAGAACGCCAAGAGACAAACCGATCAAAACACCAAAGAAGAAGCCCACCATGGTGGTGTAAAGGGTTTGATAGGCATGCGGAGCGATGCCAGGCCAAAACTCGATAAGTGTTACGAGGATTTGGCTTGGGCGCGGTAGAACCAAATCGGAGATGCCCAGTACCAGGCAGATCACTTCCCAAATTAAGAAAAAGCTAAGGATCAAAGCCGCGGACGAGACCTTGCGTTGAAAGACAGTCATGCTGGTACCGCCTGTTTGGCAGTAGGGTGAACTATCAAGCTACGCAAATGTTGAACAAGGGATACGAACTCGGGTTCAAACGTCAGGTCCAGGTTCCTTGGACGGGCGAACGTCACCGGCTGGTCTTCCAGAATGCGTCCTGGGCGTGCGCTCATCACACAGATCCGATTGGCCAGAAATCCAGCCTCACGCAGATCGTGCGTGACTAAAAGCACGGTGCTCTTCTTTTCAGTCCAGAGGTCCTGCAGGGTTGACCACAATTCTTCACGTGTGAATTGGTCTAGTGCTCCAAAAGGTTCATCGAGAAGCAGCAAGTCAGGATCATGTACAAGTGCCCGGCAAAGGTTGGCGCGCTGCATCATGCCGCCTGAAAGTTGCCACGGAGCTTTTTCAGCAAAATCAATGAGGCCGACTTGCTCTAAAAGGGCGTCGACGCGGTCGCGATACTCGCCTTTGCGTTTTGTCGCGTAGTGCTGACGGAACGGACGCACGATTTTCAACGGCAACATCACATTATCACGAATAGTCATCCAAGGCAGCAAAGTAGAGCTTTGAAATGCCATGCCTACGCTCATGGGCTTGGCTCCCAACTCACGTCCGCCAAACAAAATGTGGCCGGTCGTCGGCTTCAGCAATTCACATACGAGCTTCAAAATTGTGGACTTGCCGCAACCGGAGGGGCCAACAAGTGCTAAAAAATCGCCCTTTGCGATGGACAGGTCTGTCGGCTCCAATGCCAAGGTGGTATTGTTCTTTTGCCCATACTCCATGGAAACATTTTCGAACCTAACCAAAGAGGGTAGTTCGGCTTGGGTCATTGGCGCTGCCTTGGTGTTGTCAAGCATTGCTTTCTGCGCCTTTCGTGAGAATGGAGGACAGAAATTGATCTTCGTGATTGAGAACCGGCAAAGGCGTTTGTTGAATGTCGGTTACCTGAGTGCCGTGGCCTTTTTGTTCTGTGACGAGCTTACGGTTTCTTTGAACAAAACGCCCTCGGACCAAAGTGTGGATGGCTGCGCCTTTCGTTTTTGTGCCTTCAAAAGGTGTGATCTTGCCGCGCGAGTGAAGGTCAACTGCCCTTATCGTTTCTTCACGCTTCATATCCACAACAGCAATATCGCCGTGTGAGCCGACGGCTATGCGTCCCTTCATGGGCCACATGCCAAAGCTTTTGGCCGGGTTTACGGCAGATATTTTCACATAGTGTTCAAGGCTCATATGTCCGCGGTTTACCTCACTGAGCATCAGCCGCATTTGTGTTTCGACACCTGGAAATCCACAATCTGCTTTCCAGATGTTATCGTTCAGTTTTTCCTCAGGCAGGTGAGGGGCGTGATCGGTCGCGATCATGTCCACAATTCCGCTTTGCAACGCATCCCAAATCTGTGTGCTGTCTGTCGCCTCGCGGACAGGTGGATTGACACGGATAACGCTGCCAAGGCGTTTGTAGTCACTGGTGTTCAAAAAGAGATAACAGGGACATGTCTCCCCTGTGATATCCACGCCACGTGTCTTTGCAGCCGCAAGCGGTGCCAATTCTGCACCAGAGGAGATGTGTAGGATGTGAACCCTCGCTCCTGTCCATTCAGCGAGGTTTACAGCACGGCTAACAGCTTCCACAGCCACAATATCCGGACGCGCGGCAATATGGTGAAGCGGTTCATTCAATCCAGCTGCCTCCAATTTCTCCTGCCGCCAGGCCATAATTGAGGCCGTCTCAGCATGTAGCGATATACGCAGGCCGGATTTTGCGATGATCTCAAAGCCCTCGAGCATCGCGCCTGTGGATGGTGAGGGCAGATTGCCGAACGTGTTGCCCATAAAGCACTTAAATGCATTTGCCCCGGCGTCAATCAGCCCTTGTAACTCGTCGATATTGTCTTCGGCCAAAAGACCGTAAATTCCGAAATCGACGTATGCTTTTCTGGCCGCACTTTGTTTGTCCTGAAATTCTTTAACCGAGCGTGTTGGGGGATTGGTATTGGGCATTTCGAAGACGGTTGTCACACCACCCATGGCTGCTGCCGCCGTTCCAGTTTCCCAATCTTCTTTATGGGTATAGCCAGGCTCACGAAAGTGTACGTGCATATCGATCGCACCAGGTAGCAAGTGCATGCCTGTTACATCGACGGTCTCCTTTGCACTTGGCATTGCAGATGGTGGGCCGACGGCAATAATGATGCCATCCTTCATTGCGACATTTCCCGGAGTTGAAGCCGTATCGCTGACAATGTTTCCGCCGCTTAGAATGAGATCTGCTTGCATGTTGGTCCTCAAAGCGTTGCCCATCCGCCATCAATTGGCAGATCAACACCGGTAATTTGTTTTGAAACTTCCGAAGCAAGAAAAAGTGTGGCGGCTGCGACATCTTGATCTGTACTGATACGCTTCAACGCGTAGTCAGCGGCATGCCTTTCGGCTGCCTCCGCTTCGGATATGCCTAGGCGTGTTGCCATCTCCGGAACAACTTTTTCGCGAAAGCGCGGTCCGTCTACCATTCCGGGTGCAACACAATTTACATTGATATTGTCCGAGCCCAGTTCCAGTGCAAAACTCTTTGTTATGCCGCGCAATCCCCACTTTGAGCTTGAATAAGCGAGGCGCCCAGCACGTCCCTTCATGCCGAAGGTGCCACCTACATTTACAATTTTACCCGCTTTACGCGCCTGCATGTAAGGCGCTACGGATTTGATGAGATTGAAGGGCCCGCGCATGTTGAGCTGTACGATCTCGTCAAACTCATCAGCAGTGGTGGCTGTCCCGGTTTTACCAATTGGACCGGTTCCCCCGGCTACGTTGATCAAGACGTCGATTTTACCTTGATGAATGTCAGCGATCTGGGAGACGCAAGCCTCTACGGCGTCCGCGGCTGTGATGTCGCATCTGAGGACATCCACAGCAACACCAAGGCGACGGGATTTATCGGCAACGGGTTCAATAGCAGCTATATCGCGGCCTAGAAGGCCAAGATGAGCACCCTCTGCCGCAAAGGCATGGGTGATTGCTGCACCCATGCCTTTGGCCGGACCGGTTATGATGACGACTTTGTCCTTTAAACTCAGGTCCATTGTGTTCGCACTTACACAAGCTTGAAGATTTTTTGATCGTCGGACGGCAAGAATTCCGACGTGAATATCTCTGACATGTCCGGCGTTCTCTCCAGACTGTTGGCCTCAACAACGATATCAATCGCCTTTTTGAATCTTGTTGGGTCAACGCCGCCCAAACCGATGGACGCTAATTCAGGATGGCCCATTTCATCTTCCAGGGTCGCAATGAGGCGTTCTTTCTCAATCTCTTTATTGATAAGTGGCTCTCGTTTTGCCACGGACTCAATAGCTTCATCCATATCTGCCAGCGTGTCGGCAACGCCCTTATTTATGGCCGTGATCATGCCTCTGACCGCTTCCGGGTTTTCGGCAGCCATCTTTTTGGAGATGATCATTCCATTGGAATAAAGGTCCATGCCGTAGTCACCGTAGCTGATGAAACGGATTTCCTTGTCAGGGTCCATACCAGACAATTTTGCTGAGAAACGGATGGTGTTTACATATCCAAATACACCTTCCACTTGTTCTGACTTCAGCATCTGCTCGCGCAAGTTTGGCTTGAAATTCAAAATTTCGATGTTTGAATCATCCAGACCCGCAACATTGGTAAATGCCGGGAATAGCTTCAGTGCTCCATCACTTGCGGAACCTCCAAGTTTGCGGCCCTCCAAATCTTTGGCTGTTTTGATGTCGCTTTTGCTAAGCACTGCCACTGTGAATGGCGGTTTGTTATACATTTGATAAACGCCGATTGGCGCTTCCGCAGGCTTCTGTGCCGCGAGGCGGATCAGTGCGTTGATGTCTCCAAAGCCAACGTCATACGCGCCGCCGGCTACTTGACCGACAGCCGCTCCGGACCCATTGCCCTGATCCATGACGATTTCAATGCCAGCATCTGCAAAGTAGCCCTTGTCCTGCGCGAGGAAAAACCAGGCTTGTGGACCTTGGTAACGCCAGTTGAGGATCATTTTGAGTGGAGTAGCTGCGCGGCCAATTGAAGGCATCGCCAGTGTAGCAGCCGTAGCTGCAGTAGTGCCCAGAAAGGTGCGACGACTAATTTTTTTGCTCATTTGGTGTTTCCTTTGTAGGTCTGAAGTGTTGGAAGTTGGCCGTTTACGGCCTCAAGAATGTGCGTTGCCTCGACGGTGAAGCCGTAGAGCAGACGCACCAGGTATAAAATTGCGTCACGCACATATGTCGGCGAGGTTGTTTGGCAGGCGTCCTCAACCAAAATTGCGTCGTAACCCTGGAAGCATCCATCCATCAGAGTCGCGAATACGCAGCGATCAATGTTCACGCCGGTGAAAAACAATGTTGTTACACCCAGGCGACGCAACATTTGGTCCAACTCGTTATCCCGAAAGCCGGAAAGCCGATGCTTGCTTACTTGGAAGTCAGTGTTGGCAACATCGATTGCATCAATGGACCGCGAACCCCAATCACCATCAACGAGAACACGCCCATTTTGCGATTTGTCGCCATATCCAATTTGGGTTCCGCACGCATTTGCCTTGTCCAGCGTATTAGCTGGAAGGTTTGCGGTGTCTGCTCTCACGCCCCAATTTAGATGAATAACCGGTGCCTGATGTTCTCTGAATGTGGCGGATAGAGTGTTGATGGAGTCCAAAACGCTCTTAAGTGGCTCCACATCCTGTTCACGATCTTTGGCAAACCAACCCTCTTGCTCGAGAAAATCATTCTGCATGTCGACTATGAGCAATGCACTGGAAGCCAAATCAACTTCAATTGCGCCTGGATTTGCATCGAGCAGAATGGATTTGGTTGGTCTGGATCGACGGATCAAGCTCGTGCGTCCGTCAGCGGCATGCCACCGATCCCATCGATCTGGTCGCATTGTGTCTTTGTCAGCATTGTTGAGGACATTATCGATCATCAAATTACCACCTGTCAGTAGGATGTGCTGCAATGGTGTTTGAGTCTCGTGCTATTATTCGACTAGTGCGTTGCAAAAATCTGAACACGCCACTAAGTTTGGAAATCATGAGACACTTAACGACGTTCAAATTGATCGATACGGTGGCACGCTCACGCTCCATTCGGCAGGCAGCGGAGGAGGTGAGCATTACGCCTTCTGCGCTGCACAGGCGTATTCAGGCTTTTGAAGAAGAAATCGGTGAAACCATCTTCGAGCGCCTGTCCAATGGTGTGCGTTTGAATGCTGCCGGAGAACTAGTCATTCATCATATCCGTCAGCAACTGGCGGAAACGGATCGTCTAAAATCTCGTTTAGGAGATTTAAGCGGTGTGAGGCGCGGTCATGTCAGCATTGCGTGCAGTCAGGCGCTGACCCACTATTTTCTACCGGATGAAATTGCGAAGTACCGTCAGAGTTTCCCCATGGTGACATTTGATGTGGTGGTACGTGACCATTTAGCCGCCGAAAATGCCTTGGTGGACTACCAGGTCGATTTGGCATTGGTTTTCGCCTCACATCAACGACCTGAGTTTGAAGTTACGCTTGTGGTACATCAAGACTTGCGCGCGGTGATGTCTGCAGATCATCCATTGGCAAAGAAGGAAATGGTTGGATTGCGCGAATGCCTACAATATCCGGTGGTGTTACCAACAAAGTCATTTGGAGGACGCCTGTTATTGGAGGAGGCCATCGCTCGCACGTCGTTGGTCCTCGACCCTGTCATTGAATCCAACTCATTTGATTTTCTGAAAAAATATGTTCTGAAAGAGCAGGCAATAACCTTTCAAATACCAATTGGGTTGCCACAAGATGGATTTGAAAAAGATTTGGTAAGCAAAGAAATTCGGCCTACGGATATTACCGATGGATTTCTCTATTTCGGGCAAAAGAGAGGGCGCACTTTGCCCGTTGCGTCTGCTCGATTTGCTGATCAAATTGTTCAGACATTGGCGAAAAGTTTCAGCACTGTTTGAGTAATTCCCATCTACTGGCGTGTCCGGATCCATCGCATTCTCAACTCGGTGCAGTGCATTTTTTGCAACGTTCCGTGCCAAAAAAAGCACTAGACAGCATACGAACCTAACGACCTTACTAAAGGCGAATTCTTCGCAAATGCGGAGATTAAAAAGCATCATAATCGTTGAATAACAAAACGTGCGTTTCCCTTTGGAAGCGTGCGACAGGTGGCTCCTTGACTTCAGAAACCAACAATGGCGCAGCAATCAGATCGGGTCCGCAAAAGGTCTCCAAAGCTCTTCAGACAGCAATGCCTTTAAGGTTTTTGGAGCGTTCTGGCCTTGTGCGGTTCCCTGCTTGGATGGTGCACGTCATTGGACCCGTCATACTAATTGGCATCTGGTGGATCGCTTATTTCTTCACACTGGTTGACAAAAATCTGCTGCCCTCGCCATTCGCTACACTTTATGACACCGGCATCAACATCGCGACAGGTGATGTACTGACCGATTTCTGGTTCACGACCGTGCGGGTCTTTTATTCTTTCATTTTTGCCGCAATCATAGGTGTGCCATTGGGCATTGTTTTGGGTGCCAACAACAAGGTTTACCGTTCTGTCGAATTCATCATCGATTTTTTCCGTTCAACACCAGCAACCGCAATGTTTCCTTTGTTTCTGTTGCTCTTTGGCCTTGGGGATTTCTCGAAAATAGCGGTGGCTTCTTTTGCCGCTCTTCTCGTTATCGTTTTTAATACAGCCTATGGCGTTATGAATGCGCGCCAAACCCGCATACTGGCTGCTCATTCAATGGGCGCTTCAAAATTGCGGATATTCGTCGACGTTATTTTCTATGAAACTCTGCCACAGACATTTATTGGCCTGCGCACTGCGATCTCGTTGGCATTAGTCGTAATTATCGTGGCGGAGATGTTCATTGGTGCCAATGACGGCCTTGGCCATCGCATCATTGATGCGCAGATCTCCTACAATTTGACAGATATGTACGGCTCAATCCTTGTAACCGGCGGACTCGGTTACGGCCTCAACGTCTTCTTTCTCATAATCGAAAAATATCTCGTCCACTGGTCGGGAAAATAGCAGTGAAGAAATGACGCGTTTCGATAATCACATTCAAAACAAAGGATATGAACGATGAAATTACATCTAGCTTCCGCTGGTCTAGCTTGTTTTATGTTAACCGGACCCGCATTTGCAGCTTGTGACAGCTACGAAGAGGTCACATCGGCTTGGCTGCCCATTATGCAGACGACTGCTTACTACGTTGCTCACGAGGAAGGGTTGTTTGAGAAAGCTTGTATCAAGGTCAATTCCAACAAAATGCAATCCCCTAATCACATCATCGATGCTTTGGTGGGAGGACGCGCGGATTTTGGACCTCCGGGAGCTGCCGCCGGTATTGCAATGATTGCCGAGTCAAAATTTCCAGGCACATTTAAAGTCTTCGGCCTGCAAGGTGGAGGCATCGAAGTCGACCTGATCAACGATGGTCTGATTGTAAAAGACGGCAGCGGTATTGAATCATTTGCGGATTTGAAGGGCAAAACTATTGGCCATGTTCCAGGAATTCAATGGCGCACAATCACCAAGCATCTTGTGCGTTCTGCGGGCCTTGACCCGGACAGCGATGTCCAACTTGTTGATCTGGCCGTTCCGCAGCAAGTGCCGGCTGTTTTAGGCGGCAGCGTTGATGCGACCCTTTCGCTTGAGCCAGTGGGTTCCATTGCAGCATCCACTGATGGTGTGACCCGAGCCGTTATTAACCCGGTGGCTGCGGTCATATCAGATCCTTTCTATTCTGGCGCCGCGGTGCTCACAATGAAGTTCATTGAAGAACGGCCACAGACCGCAAAAAAGATCGTAGAAATTATTGATGAAGCGACTGCTTTGGCAATGGCAGATTTCGATAAATACAAGTCCATTATCCCGAAATACACCGCAATCCGCGATGATCAACTTGACCTTCTGGCCAAGCCCTACCTGCGCAGTTTTGCGACGCTAAACGAGACTGATTTGAACTCTTATCAGGCATTTGTGGATGTATTTGTATCTGAAGGCGTCATGAGCGAGCCAATGGATGTGCGGACCAAGATGCTGCAAGAAACTGATTTTGGTGGCAGCTAAGCGCGTTAACATGAACCAGTCTTTTGCCATTGAACCAATTGAAGATGAGGCCGCGCAAAGCGGCCTTGTGCCTCGAGCTGTAACTCGACAGCGATTTTTGACAATAAGTGGTTTACAAAAGTCTTTTGATGGCACCCTTGTCTATGATGATTTCGATCTGACTTTGCCACTAGGATCATTTACGAGCATTTTCGGCCCAAATGGTTGCGGCAAGAGCACTCTGATAAATATGATTTCGGGCCTCATGCCCATGGATTCTGGAAACGTATTCTATGATGGTCAAACTATCCAGGATACCAGAATTTCTTATGTTTTTCAAAACTATCGAGAGGCTTTGTTTCCCTGGCTGAGGGCCATAGACAACATCCACTATCCACTTAAACTGCAAGGTATTCCAAGGTCGGAACGCACTCAACGCGTGGACAAATTGGTCGAAGATTTCGGGATCAAAATTGATCTGAATGCCTATCCTTATGCGTTGTCGGGCGGCCAGCAGCAAGCCGTATCGATCTTGCGAGCCTTGGTGCGTGATCCAGAAGTCTTGTTCCTTGATGAACCGTTCTCTGCGCTTGATTATGAGATGACCTTGTTGATGCGCGAAAAGTTGCAGGGAATTTTTGAAAAAACGGGCACCACGATGATTTTGGTCTCACACGATCTTGAGGAAGCGGTGCAAATGGCAGATCAAGTACTCCTGCTAACCAAGAGACCAACACGTGTTGCAGCACTCGTTGATAACGAACTGCCGCGACCCAGAGATGCCGCATCGCTTGTAAGTGCGGATTTTGTTGCGCTGCGCAGCCAGTGCCTGGAAATTTTCCAAAGGGAAGCAAACTCCGCTTCCTAGTAACCGAATCTGTAAAATGGAGATGTGAGATGAGGGGATATCACGATATTGGTGGCGATGAAGCCGGCCCTGTTCCGCAAGACGAATTACCATGGCTTCACTGGGAGAAGCAGGTAGAGGCAGTGCGCAATTTGCTCGGTGATGGCACACGGCGCATTATAGCTCTGGATGAAATGCGACGCGGTTTTGAAAGCTTTGGCGAAGATAAGTACAAAGCGTTATCATTCTATCGCAGACGCTTGGAAGCCATGACGGATATTCTGATTGAGAAAGATATCATTTCCATCCAGGAGCTCAAGTCCGCCATAAAAGCAAAAAGGAAAGCATGGGCCCCGGAGTTGGAAGAGGGCGCAAATACGTGACTGCACGCTTTGACATAGGAGACAGGGTAGAAGTGCTCTCCTTGGAAAAGGAAGGCCATGTGAGGATCCCGTTCTACATCAGAGGGCAGGAAGGAACCGTTGTTCAATATTGTGGTCGTTATTTAAATCCGGAAAACCTTGCTGTGGGCAATATGTCTGGACCAGGAATTGATCTTTATCGTGTGGAGTTTCAGCAAACCGAGCTTTGGACTTCGCCAGACCACCTGCCTCAGGACCGTCTTATTATCGAAATTTACGATCACTGGCTGAAGATTTCAGGCAGCTGAACGGAAATTGAATGACGTGATCAAACAGGAGTTATTATGAGCAAAGACCATAGCGATCATCACCACCATGATCATGAAGCGCTTGTTGTGGAAGATGAAGCCGGAAACCTTGACGCTCAGATAATCATTGACGCGCTTCAAGATGTCTTGATTGCGAAGGGATTACTGACCGCACCTGAGGTTACCAAGGAAATCGAAAAACTGGAGTCTAAAGGCATCCACCTGGGCGCGAAAGTGGTTGCGAAGGCTTGGACAGATCCAGACTATAAGGCGCGCCTTCTAGAGAATGGCAAAAGCTGTATTCAGGAAATTGGAGTACCAGTCGGGGAAGCGCAGATCATAGTGGTTGAGAATACTGATGAGGTCCACAATCTCATCACCTGCACACTTTGTTCGTGTTACCCACGCTCAATCCTTGGTCAGCCACCATCATGGTACATTTCAAAAGCTTATCGTGCACGAACGGTGCGAGAGCCTCGGAGTGTGTTGGCAGAATTTGGGTTGGAATTGGATGAGGATATTCAGCTAATCGTTCATGATAGTAATGCGGACATGCGGTACTTAGTGTTGCCGCAACCACCGGAGAACATCGGTTCGTTAGATTTTGGTGCCATAGAAGCATTAGTGACGCGAGATCAGTTGATTGGTGTTAGTAGATGATTTTGGACAGTTTTGATTTTAACATAACGTTAGAATTCCAAGTGCCCTGATCACGACATGTTTCAACCCAAACAGTAAAATATCCCCATTCGTGCACAACGATACCGGATACCTAAAGCATGCATTCGCTGCGCCTCAACTAACTAGCAAAACCTATTCACGCTTATTCAGATAAAGTGGATCGATAATAAACCGAATACAAGGTCCGCTTCTAAAGACAAGCGGGCCCTAAACAAATTGAATGTTCTTTAGCAGTAAGAGTTATGAAGCGATATGCTCGAATAGCCGAGCGACTGCTTCGGCTCCTGGGTCGATATGACCTTCAAGCTGCTGCGCATTTATATAGGCTGCTCGGCCTGCCTTGGCTTCAAGAATTGTTGCCGTGTGGTCTGCCCCTTTCCGTGCAGCATCTGCTGCTTCAGAAATACCTTTTTCAAGCGCATCAAGAGCTGGTGACAATGCATCTACCATTGTCCGGTCGCCCAGACGTGCACCACCAATTTCTTGCATACGTGCCAGACCTGCTTTCAACGCTTCTCTCATTGGAAGGCCGCTTGACGCACCATCACCAGTTGCTGCGAAAAAGATGGCGAGCAGCACACCAGATGATCCGCCCATTGTTTGGCTAAGTTCTAATCCAATTGCTCTATATAGCTGGGTCTGATCAGCCAGCGGCAATCGGTCCATAGCGTCAATAAGCGCGCGCGAGGCACCAGCCAATGTGGAGCCGGTATCGCCATCACCGGACTTTGCATCCAATGCGTTTAAGTCGTTTTCAGATGCAATCAAGATTTCACAGCAGCTACGAAGGAATTTCTCGGTTTCATCGTGCTTGGAAGGCATAGGTGTAATAGCGGTCAAACCGTCACTAAGTGGCTTGACTGTAATAGGCGTGATTTTTGACACACCTGGCCATGCCGACAATGGAGTGCTTGCTTGCAATAACTCCAGTTCATCTGATCCAGCAGGATAAACAGAAACAGAGAAGCCACGCATATCCAAAGAGGTCATCATCGAGGCTGGTCCAATGATATGCTTGATCTTTTTACCAATAGATGAGGTTGTCAGTTCATTAAGGACCACTGACATTTCCAGGACCGATGCCCCGCCCAAATTATTCAAAATAGCTACATATGGCCCTTCAGACATTCCGGTTTCTAGTTTCGCGGCGAGTGCTGAAAAACCTTCTTTCGCGGTCGTGAACGGAATTTGTTCCACGCCTGCTTCACCGTGGATTCCCAATCCAAGTTCGGCCATACCATCTGGAATGCGATCTTCCTTAGGAGATCCAGGTACAGTGCAAGTGTCGAGTGACATACCGATACTTTGCACGCCGTTGATGATCTTTTTTGCAGCAGCGGTTATAGATGAGAGGTCAGAGCCATTTTCTGCCAGAGCCCCTGCAATCTTATGAACAAAAAGTGTGCCTGCAACACCACGCGATTGCGGCAGGTGAGGTAACGCTACGTCATCGTCAACAACGACCATTTCAACGTCATGGCCAAAGGCACGAGCCCGTTCCGCGGCCAAACCAAAATTAAGTCGGTCTCCGGTGTAATTTTTTACGATCAGTAGGCATCCCGCCGGACCGGTGACGGCTAAAATTCCGGCCAAAACAGCATCAACACTTGGAGACGCAAATACATCGCCGCATACAGCCGCAGTCAGCATTCCCTCACCAACAAAGCTGGCATGGGCTGGTTCGTGACCCGAGCCGCCACCAGAAACTAAAGCGACTTTTGACTTGTCCCAATCATTACGCACAACAACGCGGATATGAGGATAGCCGTCCAATCGTGCAAGTTTTCCTCCAGATGCCGCGACAACGCCATCGACCGCATCGGTGACAATATCCTCTTTTTTATTCATGAATTGCGTCATGGCTTCCTCCCTTACGTAATTCGGCCGCCATCTACATCAAAGTAGAATGGTGCATCAGGTTTTATTTTCAGTGTGTCGCCACTTTGAAGCTCTGTATGAGCATCTGTGACTGTTATGATGTCGTGTTGTTTGAATTGAAGGTGGAGTCGCGTTTGGTCCCCAAGGTGCTCAACACGCTTCACAACACTGTCTTCGCCTGTGCCCTGAGTAATTTGCTCTGGACGTAGACCAATTGTGTGAGCAGCTTTAGGTTGGGAGCCTTCAAACAAATCAGCAGGCAATATGTTGATGCGAGGCTGACCTAGACGACTTGCAGCATAAATACTGACTGGATTTTCGTAGATTTCTCTAGGTGGCCCAAATTGGACAAGCTTTCCTTTATCGAGAACACCGATGTGGGTCGCCATTGTCATGGCTTCGATCTGATCATGGGTTACATAGAGCAGGGTCTGTCCAAAATTGACCTGAATGCTCTTGAGCTCGATTCGCAAATCCGCGCGCAATTTTGCATCCAATGAGCTAAGAGGCTCGTCCATCAAATAGATGTTCGGAGAGCGAACGAGCGCTCGCCCAATGGACACACGTTGCATTTCGCCACCGGATAGGGCGGTGGCTTTGTTATCCAACTTGTGTGCTATTTGTAGTACTTCAGAAACTGATTTGATTTTCTCCTCAATGTCTGCTTCTGACGTCCTTAAAAGAGGAGACTTTAGGGGAAACGCAAGGTTCTGCCGAACAGTGAGATGCGGATAGAGAGAATATTGCTGAAAAACCATTGCCACATTACGTTGTGCCGGCGCGAAGCCTTTCATAGACTTTCCGTCGATGAGCACTTCGCCACTGTCAGGTTCATCCAAGCCAGACACCATTCTAAGCGTTGTTGTCTTGCCAGCTCCCGTTGGCCCAAGCAGAACAACAAATGAGCCCTCTGGGATAGTTAGAGAAACATCATCCAGTGCAACCGTATCGCTGAATGTTTTGGTAACTTTATTAAGTACGACCTCAGCCATTATTCAGCACCCCCTCATTTGCAAACGAGCGAAGCGCATGACCGTTCTCTCCAAACACCGTCAGTGTTCTGGCATCAAACTCCAAACCAATATTCTGGCCAGCGGCTACGGTATGAGATGAAGGTACGCGGGCCTTCAGAATTCCGTTTGGTGTGTCTAGAGTTATGATTTGATTTGTTCCGAGATATTCAGAGGCAACAACTTTCCCTCGATAATTGGATTTGTCGGAAAAGTGGATATGTTCTGGGCGAACGCCCAAGGCCAATTTACCTCTTGCTCCATCTCTGGAGGTGGGAACTTCAACTTGGTTACCATCTAGGGTGATTTGGTTTCCATCGTTGTCAATGCTGCCCTCAAAATCCAGGAAGTTCATAGCAGGGGAGCCAATGAATGCAGCCACAAATTTTGTTGCAGGCCAGTCGTAAATCTCCTGCGGTTTTCCGAATTGTTCGACAACTCCGTGGTTCATAACCACAATCTTGTCCCCCATCTGCATTGCTTCCAGTTGGTCATGGGTCACATAGACCGTTGTTGCGCCCATTCTGTCATGCAAAGCTCTCAATTCTTCAGCCATATGCTCTCTAAACTCAGCGTCCAACGCGCCCAAGGGCTCATCCATAAAGAAGGCCTTTGGTTCACGAACAATGGCACGGCCAAGAGCAACTCGTTGGCGATCGCCACCTGATAGGCCGCCAACAGGTCTGTTGAGCATGCCTTCAATGCCGAGAATTTTCGCGACCTCAAGAACACGCTTTCGAGCATCCGCTTTTGACATGCCTTGGCTTATCAGCGGGTAAGACATGTTCTTCCCAACATTCATATGAGGGTAGAGAGCAAACATTTGGAACACGAATGCGATGTCACGCTCTGATGCCCTTTTCATCCCGACTTCTTCGCCATCGATGTAAATTTCACCGCTGGTGGGCAGCTCGAGGCCAGCCATCATACGCAGTGTCGTTGTCTTTCCGCAGCCCGATGGGCCCAACAACATGAAAAACTCGCCATCCTCGATAGTGAAACTGGATGATTCAACAGCAGTGAACGTCCCAAATTCCTTGCGCACATTTTCGATTCTAATTTGCGCCATTGGTCACTCCGGGAAATGGCTGACAATGATGAACATCACCGTGCCAATCAGTGTTACAATGAAAGAATATGTGTAGAGAAACAGCATGAACGGCTGCATCAACATAATCACTCCGATTGCAATGAGAATGGACGCAACCATTTCCCATGCACCGCGCCGACAGCGCAGCAAATCGTTGACAAAGGTACTCATTTGCGCACCGCCCCAAATGTGATGCCGCGTAGTAGATGCTTACGAAGCAAAATTGTGAAAACCATCACAGGTACAAGGAAAATCGTTGCGCCTGCAGCGACAGCTGGCCAGTCTTGCCCGCCAACGCCAATAATTGTTGGGATAAATGGAGGCGCTGTTTGAGCTGTTCCAGAAGTCAAAAGGACAGCAAAAGCGTATTCATTCCATGCGAAAATCAGACAGAATATCGCCGTTGAGGCAATGCCAGTAGCAGCTTGAGGTAAGACAACCTTGTAAAATGCCTGGAAACGAGTGTATCCATCAATCAGTGCAGCTTCTTCGTATTCGACTGGAATTTCGTCGATAAATCCGTTGATTAGCCATACCGACAGTGACAGGTTTACCGCAGTGTAGAGAAGTATCATGCCAGCATGAGTGTCACTTAAGCCAAGCTGCCGAAACATCAGGAAGATTGGAATTGCGACCGCTATAGGTGGCATCATGCGTGTTGATAAAATGAAAAACAGTAAGTCATCCTTGAGCGGAACTTTGAAGCGCGAGAACGCATAGGCGGCCATCGTTCCCAACACGATTGCAAAAAAGGTCGAACCAAAGCCAATAATGATCGAATTGAAAAAGCGCTCAGTATAGCGAGACGTACCAACAATCGTGTTGCCTCTTTCGCGCGTTAGTTTTTCATACCATGGCAAACTGTCTACGGGCTCTCCTTTGGCTTCCTCGCTCAGCCGGGTTTGCGTTGTAAACAGGTTTACATAACCTTCAACTGTTGGCTCAAAAACGATTTTGGGCGGATATGAGATTGAATCCGGCCCCGACTTAAAACCGGTTGCGATTATCCAAAGTAGAGGAAGGAGTGTTATTAGCGCATAGGCGACAACGAGAGAGCCAGCGAGCCACTTTTGTCTCGGAGACGGTTCTGTAACTGAAAAGCTCATCTTTGCTTCACCTTGTTCAGCGCTTTCACATAGATCGATGCCAATCCAAAGACTGTTACAAATAAAATGACTGCGTATGCGGATGAGAATCCGGTGCGCCATTTCTCAAATGCTTCTCGCTTAAGATCGATGGATGTCAGCGTGGTCAAGTTACCAGGGCCGCCCCCTGTGAGTTGCACAACCAGGTCGAACATTTTGAAGTTCTCGATACCGCGGAACAAAACAGCCAGCATCAGGAAAGGCAGAGCCATTGGAATCGTAATGGTCCAGAATTGTCGCCACTTGCTGGCTCTGTCGCATTCTGCAGCCTCGTATATGCTATCGGGTATTGATCGCAATCCGGCCAAACATATGAGCATCACAAAAGGCGTCCACATCCAGGTGTCTACGATTACAATCGCCCATGGTGCCAAAGTTGTGCTGCCGATCATCGAAAAGCTTGAGGGGTCAATGCCGGTCACGAAGCTGATGATGTAATTGAAGAGACCAATTTGTGGCTGATACAAAAATGTCCAAAAGTTGCCGACCACAGCAGGGGACAACATCATTGGAAATACAATAATGGTTGTCCAAAGGTCGTTTCCTTTGAATTTCTTATTAATGAGATAGGCAAGAGTGAAACCGATAAGCACTTGCAGGACGATCGTCCAAATCAAGAAATGCGCGGTTGCCTGCATGGTAGCCCATGTATCGGCATCGCCTAGAATTCGCTCATAATTGCGCAGCCCTATGTACTTCACTTCACGATTTGGCCGATTGACCGCATAATTTGTGAAACTTAGATAAATCGTCCAGATCAACGGAAATATGTTGATCGCCAAAAGGATAATGATAGTCGGAGCAACGAATAACCATGCAATGGCACGATCAGAAAGCCCCTTTACCTTATGCGCAATAGATTCCGGCGTGGCAGCGGCCACACGGTCGGCTACTTTACCCATAGTATTCTCTTATATTTTGCCAAAGGTGGAGCCGAGAAATTTCCCCGGCTCCATGCCCATTTGGGAGGAGTTAACGGACAGGCTTACTTCTTGCCTTCATCCTCAAAGACTTCATCCCAATCTTTAACGAGGCCATCAAGGGCTTCTTTCGCAGTGCCTTGGCCAGCAACCACATAGTTATGTACACGCTCTTGCATTGGAAGTAGCAGCGAAGCGTAGGATGGCTCCGCCCAGAAGTCTTTCACGATTGCCATTGAATCAAGGAAAGTCTCGGCAAAAGGCTGGCTTTCGTTAAATCCAGGGGCCTCCAGAACTGCTTTCAAGGCTGGCGCACCGCCGACATCCCACCATTTTTGTTGAACATCGTTTTGTGCAAACCATTTGATGTATTCAAGAGCAGCATCTTTGTTTTCAGAATTGGCAACTACAGATATGCCTTGGCCACCCAGTTGAGCAAATTGACCGGCAGGGCCAGCTGGGTTTGCAAAATAACCAGATTTACCGCCACCAACATTCGGGTCAGCTTCCACGCCAGGCCAGATAAACGCGAAGTTCATCTGCATCGCCACTTGGCCTGATTTATACGCATCGATGTTAGCACCCATATAAGCATCTGAGGCGCCTGGTGGAGACACGGTCTCGTAAAGTTTTTTGTAGAACTCAAGGCCATCTACTGCCGCTTGTGAGTTTACAAAGCCTTCTAATTCATATGGCTTGTCTGGGTTTTGATATTTAAATCCGTAATTGTACAAAGCATTTGTAACACCCATGGTGATACCTTCGGAACCGCGCTCGGTATAGATAGCAGCACCATATACGGTTTTCCCGTCTATCTCACGACCCTGGAAGAATTCACCGATTTGCTGCAATTCTTCCAGCGTTGCCGGAACAGCCAGATCCCGATTATATTTTTCTTTGAATTCTTTCTGAATTTCTGGTCGCTCAAACCAGTCTTTCCGATAGGTCCAGCCAACAACATCCGCATAGGCGGGTAGGGCATAGTAGTTTGGTGTGTTTTTCGGCCATTCAGCATACCCAGTCACTGTGGCTGGTAGGAAATCATCCATTGTGATGCCTTCTTTTTCAAAGAAGTCATTCAGCTTCACGTATTGGCCGTTCTCAGCTGCGCCGCCAATCCACTGGCTGTCCCCGATAAGCAGATCACAAAGCTTGCCGCCTGAATTCAGTTCATTGAGCATACGGTCAGCAAAGTTCGGCCAAGGTACAAATTCGAAGCTCATATTGTGACCTGATTGCGCTTCGAAGTCCTTGCTAAGTTCGACAAGCGCGTTTGCTGGATCCCATGCTGCCCAACACAGCGTCAGATCTGCGGCATTTGCCGTCGAAACACTTCCAACAATCATTCCGGTTGCTGCAACGCCAATTGCTGCGGCAGAGTTGAGTAACTTGGATTTCATTCTCTAATCCTCCCATTGATGCTCTGGCCTCCACCAAAGCAATTTAATTGAGCTCGATCTGGGTTGCATCAGAGGAGCATGCCTCAATGCGCTCGTAGAGCTCCTAACTATTCCGCTTCAAATCGATTTTTGCTCGCAATGCCAAAATTCGAAGCTACATTTTCTATAATTGAGGTTCGTACCTCAATGCAAGTCATTTTTGAGGTGCGGACCTCAATTTTCTTGATTTCTTCATGAAAAAATAAGACAACACGGAACAGAAGTGGGCAAATCGAAGGGATTTTTTTGTGATTGCGCCGACGACAAAAGATTTGGCCGAAGTGGCAGGAGTAAGCCTTGCAACGGTTGATCGCGTCTTGAATGACAGACCAAATGTAAGCCCAAAAGCGCGTCTAAAAGTGCAAAATGCGATTGAGCAGACGGGCTTTGTGCGAAACCTTGCTGCCGTAAATCTATCACGCAATCGGCCCTACAAGTTCAGGTTCTTGTTTCCTGAGGCAGGTGATCAATACCTGAGCGAACTAATGCGGGAAGTTGAAGAGGCAAAACAGGCTCTTCGAACGGATATGACCGTTGTTGAGAATGTGCGGCAGGATATGCGTGATCCCCACGCAGTCGCTAAATATTTAGGAACTATCGAACATTCAGAAATTGATGGGATAGCTGTTATGGCACCGGAGTCACCTCCGGTGCGTGATGCCATTTCTAGACTGCATGAGAGAGGTGTGAATGTCGTTCAGTTTTTGTCTGGCCAGGAAAATTTGGACAATTTTGATTTTGTTGGCGTTAACAACTTTGCAGCCGGAGCTACAGCTGGCAGGATAATTGGCCGTTTCCTTCGCGGTGCGGTTGGTTCGGTAATGGTCATTGCTGAAACGATGCAATCATTGGATAGTATTGAACGCAGGCATGGATTTGATGAGATCATCAATTCGCGCTTTCCTGACCTCCAGCCACTTCCGTCTTTGGAAACGTATGGCAGCAAAAAGCGTGCGGAAAAGATTATCGCAAATCAAATTAAACACAGTGATGATGTGATCGCTGTATACGTTTTGAGCTCAGAGGCGCGCCTCGCGGTTGAGACCGTGCAAAGACAACTAAATCTTCAGGATACAGTGTTGGTTGTTCATGAAAGAACACCGTTTAGCGAGACTGCACTTAAGCACGAAGAGATTGATGCAATAATCGCCCAAAATCCAGGACATGCGGTTCGCAGCGCCCTGCGAATTCTTAGGGCTAGAAGCGAAGAACGCAACCCAATAGCTGCGCAGGAGAGTGTGCGCATTGAGGTCCTTCTTTGTGAAAATCTATGAGTTGGAACAGGCCGTGTCACTCGTGTATTCAGCTAAATTTGGCACCACTGGTTTTTTATATCAGCCGCAGGTGATTTCTGCGGCTGGGACTATCGGCAGAAAGTCTGAGTTAAACTCGAACTGCTATCAAGTTTAAAATCTAATCCAGCACAATAAAAAACTACTCTAGGTTTCTGTTGTCAGACGAAAATCCATATTCAAAACAATCAATCCATTAGATTTGATACATTCCCTGATTGAAGATATTTAACAAGCAATAGAGTCGTTGGTTACATTTTGCTGAAGAAGTTTCTGCTCAGAAGCTCTTGTCATTGGTCGCCCCAAAATACGGTTTCCCAACCAGCCAAATTCAGACCCAGAGTTTGATAAGTCAGGCGCGATCGGTTCAGGATCAATTCTATTGGCTTTTCCATCCCCATATTCAGCAATGGCAAACTGAAAAATATAGCTTGGTGTCAGGCCCAGGCGATAATCGGCGGCAACAATTTTCCCATCCACCAGATCGGTCCGAACGAACCCATCACTGAACCAAACCATCTTTTGATATTCAGGATCATCGACAACACACGATACCAGAGAGGAACCAAATTCATGTGTGTAGATAAAGGCATTTTCATCATTGTCGAAAAGCGACACATATAGATTGTGATACTTACCTTCACCTTGCCCAATTACGCGCCAGAGTATGGTGTTAAAAGGCGAAGTGACGGTTGTAATACTTTTAACATCAAGGCCTTTGTCGGCAAAAATTGCTTGTCCTCTTGCATGAATGTGACTTTGGATAATCAGCCCCTTCACTAAATAGCCGGCACTAATAGTAAACGATGATAAAAGTAGCTTTTTCAAGCGACTAGACCATTTTTCGCTGGAGAGTGCCCATACTACGGCGACAAGCAAGGGAATGGTGAAAATGGGATCTATGATGAATATGGAACCAGTCCCGACGGGATTGGGATAGAAAGGCCAGAAAACTCTGGCGCCATAGGCATTCATTGAGTCGATCAATGCGTGGGTTACGAGGCACAAAAGAACGGTTACATAAACAAGTTTCCGTTCATCCTTCAGGGATTTGAACGAACAATGGATCACTTCACCAATCACAGGTGCTGCAATTATGTGGATAAAAAACGAATGCGACCAGCCGCGATGATATACAAATTCATCAATTTTCGTCTCAAAAGGGATCAACACATCTAAGTCGGGTAACGTCCCCAGCAATCCTCCAACCAACACTGCTTTCCTGGGGCCAATTTTTGATCCGAGGCAGGCCACGGAAACCGCCGCGCCGAGAGTAAATTGAGTAAGGGAATCCACTATCTGAATACTTTCCGGAGGTTAAATTGATGAGGGAAGGCTAAATATGCATGTTATGCTGTGTAAGCATTTTATAGAGTAGTTAAATCTATCGCATGACACATATTTGGTAGCAAAGGCCCCTTCGCGAGTTTGATCAGCCAAGCTGTCCTGAGCGGCGTCTCTGCAGGCTTTTGCATTATCGACACATTTTTTACCTGCTTTCACCGCCAATATGAATGACACGACAAATGAGTTTTCAGGAAAGTGCCGGAATCAGGATTGTAGATAAGGCTCCGCAAATTTCTTAATTTCACGCATGACTCTTTCAACATGGATGGTATCAAACGCTGAGGGGTGGGGGTCGGAGAACTGACTGTTATCATTGTCAAAATAGGTTCCAGAGGCATCTGAAAACCGGTCTCCGAGTGCTGCGTCGCATAATATATCAGCACCAATATTGATGTCCTTGCCAGCCACACCAAATCCATCTTTGACCATCTTGGAGGCCAAAAGAGAGCCTGGATTGACCGCTAAAATATTTGGTCCATCTGAAAGAGTTTTTGCCAGTTCTCGAGACCAAATAGTGATGGCAAGCTTGCTTTGGGCGTAAGCATTCATTTCATCGAGTTTGACTTTGCCAATCATGGCGTCTGTATTGACGGGTGCTTGCGCAGCCGAAGACAAATTTACCACACGACCGCCTTTGGGAATGATTGGGAGCGCCAGCTGTGTCAAAATATATGGCGCGAATGTGTTAACCACAAATCGCACATCGAGATCGTTATCCAGAACAGGATTTTGAACCTTGAGAACGCCCGCATTATTGATTAACACGTCGAGCCGGTTGTATTGGGTTTTGACGGTATCTGCCAGTTTTTTGACCTCATCCATATTGGATAGATCAGCCACATAACTTGCAGCAGTTCCACCAATCTCTGCCTCCGCCGCTGCAAGTTTGTTCGCGCTACGTCCATGCAAAAGAACTGTATGCCCTTTTGTGAATAATTTCTTAGCTGTCTGAAGTCCGATACCGTCTGTTGAGCCGGTGATGAGAATAGTCTTTTTCATGGTTGCGATCCTAATTTTTGAATTCTGACAACAGTTCTGCTGATAACCGTTCCAAGGTGTGTTCGATGTTGGCCTGATTGAACCGGAGGTTCAGCGCTACATGATTGACGCCCAGTGTTTGAAGTTTGGAGAGATATTGTTTGAGGTAATTAACTCCGGACTGAAATCCGAGATGAATTGGGCGAGGGGCTGTGTCTTGCTCTTCAGTCAAACTCACGTATAGCGACTGCATTACCGGTTTATCTGGTTGGCCGGCTTCTTCTATTCTTCGACGATAATCTGAAACGGCACATCCTTGGGAAACAGTGTCACGGGGATAAGTTATCCAGCCATCACTGTTTGCTGCCACCCAGTCTGGCGATTGCCGGCTGCCGCCTGTGATCAGCATGGGAATGCGCCCTGCCGATGGTTTCGGCAGCATGTCCATATCACCCGATAACGTCCCTTGCTTGCTTTCATGACGAGGAAAGTCACGTGCCATAGCTTTGATGAACTCAAAGCTATCACGGAACCTTTCGCCTCGATCTGGAAAACTCATGTTCAGCGCGGGGTATTCTTCCGGTCTATCACCAGATGCAACGCCCAGCAAAAGCCGACCGTTTGATAGAACATCGGCGGTGGCAGCAGCTTTCGCCACATGGGCCGGATGGCGCAATGGCAATATTATGCTTCCAGTCCCAAGGGCAATCGTTTCCGTCGCCATCGCCAATGCGCCAAGATAGACAAATGGATCAAACATCTGTCCAACATCTCCGAATGAGGGGACGTCAAACGGGACATCACGCAGCCAAAGAGCCGAAAAACCCAGCTGTTCAGCTAGCAGGGCAGTTTCCACATGTCGTTTCATTGCTGGTTTGCCACCGACGGGATAGGCTTCGATAGGCAACACCAACCCCAAACTTAGGCGGCCTTTTTGGAACACGGAGTTGTAAGCGCGATTAAGTTTGGGGAACGCACTTAAGTCATTTGAATTAGGCATTTTGCATCCCTCATTCAGTATCGAACCAGTGTTCGGCTTTCGATGCTTTTACGTATAGTTTTAACTGTTTCATCTTCCACCATGTCCAACGCGCTGTGTGCGACCGATGGAAGGTCGCAATTGTCATAGATGTTGAAGAAGACAACTTCGTCTGGTGTCATCTTCGACTGATACAGCCATTGATGGCTGAGGTTGCCGACAAGCCCCATGATCTGGCCTTTGCGATCTGGATAAATCAGATCCAACAAGATCCAATCTGTTTCTTGGACGCTTGAAGAGCGAATGAACCCAAGAGGGGCGCTGTTGATAGGGTTCTCAACCGGTCGCCAGACATTGATGAATGCAAAGTGACCTTCACTCCATTTGGCCGCCTTTTTTTCGCCTAGCAAGTCCGTCAGCCGTGTTTTTGCGCCGTCTTCACTGTAGTCACTATGCACATTTCGGGCCGGCTTGCGTGTTGCTTCAGGAGCGTCTACCCGAACGGTATGGTCGAATACGACCACCTCCTTTGCGCCAAGCTTTTCGGTAAGAAGCTGGGTCAGTTCAGTGTCATAATTTCTTATCCAGTTTTTGTCTTCGCCAAACGCGTCTACTGCGCTTGGGAAGTGCACAAACTCGACTCCATCTTTGTCAAACGACACTGAGTTTCCAGTTTCTCGGATGTCATGCAGCAAGACTTTCGTGCTTTTTAGTTCTGGTGAGACCAGGTTCCCAACGATGCCACCGGCGTCCAATTCAAAGGCTTGTCGTTCATTCTTATGAACATGATAATTTACCATTGCAGTTCCACCCACTCTCATCTCCAATTCGCAAATTGCCTTCCGTTGATGATGAATATGATTGCTGCTAAAGCAGAGTAAATGGCAGAAATTAGTAATTAGAATTCGGGTTTTCCATATAATGAGTTTGGACACAGATGGGCTTCGGTTATTTGTATTGGCTGCAGAAAAGCTGAATATCAGCGCTGCAGGGCGCCAATTAAATATGGCGTCGGCGGTTTCCAGCGCAAAACTCGCAAAGTTGGAAAAGTCCCTCGATGCTGAACTTCTACATCGGACTACTCGTAAAGTATCTTTATCTATTGAGGGGGAAGATTTCTTACCTTTTGCCCGTGAAATAATTGCCCAGGAAGACGCGGCTATCGCTGCCTTGGGAAAAGGCATAACGTCAGTTGCCGGGACATTGCGCTTTGCGGCACCCAGCACCTTTGCGCAGCTTTATTTAGCTCGAATATTGCCTGAGTTTTTGGATATGTATCCGGAACTTACACTGGATTTGCGCCTTTCCGACACAAAGTTTGATCTTATCGAAGGAAGTTTTGATCTCGCCCTACGCAATGCTCCGTTGACCGATACAAGTCTCAAAGGAAGGAAACTTGCAGATGACACCAGAGTTCTCTGCGCTTCGCCTGCTTATTTGCGCCAACACGGATTGCCAGCTTCACCGGAGGAGTTAAGGCGTCACAAGCTTATCGGTTTCAAGGACAGTCAGTCTCGCACGCTGAAGGGGCAAGAGGGCCAAACCGCTCTGTTTAAGCCGGTAAATTCGAATACCCAATTGATCGTTGATGATGGTCTAACTCAAAAACTTGCAACTCTCTCTGGTGCAGGGATTTCACTCAACTCCATTTGGAGTGTTCACAAGGAACTTTCATCGGGTGAACTTGTCCGAGTACTGCCCGATTTTGAGGGAGCAGATCAAAACGTTCTTTGGCTGATCTACCCAAAATCTAATGTTTTGTCCCCAAAGGTAAGGGTTTTGATCGACTTCCTGATTGAGCGGATTGGAAGAAATCCGGTCTGGCTTGGTTAGAGCAAGCCAGAATGTGTTCGTTAGGGGTACACAACGCGCTGATTGTCGGTGCGACCTCTGCCAGATACCTACGACGCAGTCTGAACGTTTCTCAATTGGCCTTTAGCCGGGAGCACGCAAACGGTGCCCACCAACAGCGCTCATTGATCTACTTCTCAGGTGCCTATGGATAATAAGTTCCAGCTGGCTTTGAGAGACTACTGATGCTTTGATATCAGTTGGTTGAGACCGGTTTTGACCTCATTCGACTAACCGTTTCTCGTTCAGCTCTCTTACATCTCAGAGGCGGTAATCCTTTGTCCATCAATTCCATATCCTCAAGCACCATGTCTCCCATTTTTTTGAAAGCGACATCCAGCGCGCCAGCTCTGTGAGCTGATCTGATAAAGTTTGGCAAGGAGCGGATCCGATGGTCATGTGGCAACGGCTCCTCAGGGAACACATCGCTTGCGGCCATGATCTTACCCGACAAAACCGCCTCTATCATAGCGTCAAAGTCCACCACTTCTGCCCGAGACAGCAATATAAAACGTGTGTTTTTTCGCATGGATGCAAACGCTGCTGCACCAAGGAAATGGCTATTTTCTGAGGTTACAGCTGCGACAACAAAGATGAAATCAGACTGTGACAGAACCTCATCCAAAGAACTTGGTGTAACGCCTTGCTCTATAAGAATTGAGGGGGGTAACCAAGGGTCATAGACTTTGACTGTGCAATTGAATCCGATCAGCAGTTTCTTCAAGGCGCGCCCAAGGTCTCCATATCCAATAATTCCGACATCTGAGCCAGTTAGAAGGCTGGCATTTTGGTTCCCTTCGCCACCCCATTTTTCCTTTCCATTCCTAAAATCCAGGTCCGCATCAGTTATTCCGCGCGCAAGATCAATTGCGATTCCTAGTCCCAACTCAGCAACAGGCACAGCAAACACAGCGCCGGTTGTTAGGACATGAATTCCACGTTCGAAAACCTTTTGATACGGCATGTTGTCAAGCAAATTGGACTCCACGTTTAAGACCGCTCTCAGTTGCTTAAGCGCTTTCAGAGTCTGTTCAGACAGTGGAGGTTGACCGATGATGTAACGCGCTGCACCTAATACATCCACAGGTAAATTGGATATGTCTTCATCCGTTGTTTCGACGACTTCATATCTATCATGCAGCAAGTTTAGTTTTTCTCTTTTGAAAATGAGATCCAGGCTTCTTGGCGCAGGCGCAGATAAAACAATCGGTTTCATAAAATTCTCCTCGGCTCTAAATAAATCGGTTTACAAGCGATGTAAACCGATTTACTTTTGGATAAATCGGTTCATTTATTCGAGGTGCAAACTTGAGAGCGGAGAAGCGACCCACTATTCACGATGTTGCGCGCCATGCTGGTGTATCCGCTGCGACGGTTTCGAAGATCATGAATGGCGTGAAAACGGTGAAGCCAAACAATGTAGAGCGGGTGCAAGAAGTCATCCGTAAGTTGGGCTATCGTGCTGATCCTGTGGCCTCAGAATTGCGGCAAGGTCAAAGAAGGCTTATCGCTGCGATTGTTCCAGAGCTAGAAAATTCGTTTTTCGGCGCACTTGTCAGCGGAATTGAAAAAGCAGCTGAGAAAGCTGGTTACAAGGTCATTTTTGCGACCTCTCGTGAGAGTGAAGCACGCGAGATTGAAGTCGTTCAACGTATGCATGACTGGCGTGTTGCGGGAGCAATTGTCGTGCCGGTGCATTCAGAGCTCGGAGGAGGTGCTTCCAAGCTTAAAGACCTTGATATTCCATCAGTCCTTGTTGATCGCGTGTCGCCAAGTTCTACCTACGACACGGTCGCGGCCGACAACTACAAAGCAAGTTCGAACGTTGCCGATTTTCTTGCCGAGCAAGGTCACAAATACTTTCTTTTACACTGCGCAACCACCATCTCCCAGGCGATAAAGAGCCGAGCCGATGGATTTACCAGCCGGTTGTCAGAAATTGATAAGTCAATTCAAGTCGACAAGCTTTTGAGTGAAGACGATGTCGTCGATGAGCGTGATAAACTGCGGCAATATTTCGATGACCGGGGCGATGGTGATAGGCCTACGGCCATTTTTTCGCTTTCTCAACGTTCGACGTTGATAGCACTTTCGGAATTACGGCGACGCAAATTGGCGATTCCGGAACAGATTGCGCTTGTCGGGTTTGATGATGCTGACTGGATGCAGACCACGTGGCCGAGCATCACCACTGTCTCTCAACCCGTAGAACGCATAGCAGAGCAAGCGGTTCGAACGCTTTTGGCGCGCCTCAACGAAAACGTGAAAACCTTTCCAGTGCAGCACTTGGAACAGTGCGAATTGCAAATTCGAGAATCCACGCAATTGGATACTGTGCGCGGTATTAGCCAGTCATCCAAGGATAAGTAAAAGACGATTAAACAGGAGGAAATCAAATGACAAAAAAGTTCAATTTGAAGGCTGCTGGTTTGGCAGCATTGGCAACCATAGCGTTGTCGGGGCCAGTTAAGGCGGAAGAATTCGGTGTTTTAATGAAAACCCTTGCAAACCCATTTTGGGGTGCGATGGGGCAGGGTGTTGAAGAAGGCGCGAAAAGTGCTGACGTCAAGTACTATCTGCAAGCTGTAGAGAGCGATCAGGCTGCTGAGAGCCAACTCAACGTTTGCAACACGATGCTGGAACGCAAACCTGTCGCAATGATTACGGCAGCTATCAATTCCACAAACTTGCTACCTTGTCTAAAAAAAGCGCAGGAAAGTGGCATTAAGGTTGTAGATCTTGATGGCAATTTAGACCCAGAAATTCTGGCCGCCGAAAAGATTGATATTACCTTTTCTATCGGCTCAGACAATGTGAAGGCCGGTGCCCAAGGCGCCGAATATATGGTCAGTAAACTTGGTGCTGACGCAACGGGGCCAGTGCTCGTTATCGAGGGTCTTTCAGGTAATATAACTGGTCAAAAGCGTGCGACTGGATTTGCTGACAAGCTGAAAGAGCTGGCGCCGGGGCTTGAAATTGTCGCTTCACTTCCAGGTGACTGGGACCGCGGTAAGGCCGCAAACATTACAAACGATATCCTGACACGTAATCCTGACTTGAAGGGTATTTTTGCCGCAAATGATGGTATGGCCCTTGGAGCAGTTGAAAGTGTTTTTGCTGCCGGCAAAGGTGGCGATGTGATCATCATCGGCGTAGATGGCAATTCAGATGCGGTGAAATCAATCAAGGCAGGCAGGCTTACCGCTTCCGTCGCTCAGCTGCCTTATCTCGTCGGCAAACAGGCGCTTGAGAATGTCAAAATGGCCGTTGAAGGCAAGGATGTTGAGAAGCAAGTTATTGTTCCAACACTCGTTCTGACCAAAGATGTTATGGATGCTGGAAGCGAACCTCTTCTTGAGTTCGTAAAATAATTCCTCCCAAAAGAGGGAACCTCTGATCATGCCGTGATCAGGGGTTCTTTTTTACCTTGAATTTGAAGAATTAAGTTTATGCAGCAAGCGAACTCAGAACCTGGGCAAAGCCTTTGGTCGCAGTTACAAGAAAGATCCATCGATCAACTCCATATCCGGCTTGAGAGCATTATTGTCCTCGTGGGATTGGCGACTTTGATGGCTATTCTTTCACCCTATTTTCTTTCAGTCAGCAATTTCATGAACATATTGCTGGCAACCTCCACCATCGGTGTCTTGGCCATCGCCGCAACCTTTGTACTCAGCTCAGGTGGCCTTGATTTATCAATAGGGTCTGTACTGGGACTTTCGGGTGTCGTGGGAGCAGCTGTCGCTGTCAATTTGGGGATGCCCACGCCAATTGCTGTTTTGGCAACTTTGGGAGCGGGTGCTATGGCAGGCTACATCAGTGGTCTGGTTATTACCCGCGGGTTTGTACCGGCATTTATTGTAACCCTTGGCATGCTTGGCATCGCACGTGGACTGGCACTTGTTATCTCTGATGGACGAGTCATCTACGGATTACCAGAATGGATGTTGTACCTGGGGCAGGGGCGTCCGTTTGGAGTGCCAATGCCTGTTATCATTTTCATCGTCGTCGCGGTGATAATGCATGTTGTGTTGGCATACACGCGCTATGGCCGACATACTCTTGCGATTGGTGACAACGAAAATGCCGCGCGGACTTCTGGAATTAACGTCGAATTTCATCGCCTCACATTGTACACTTTGTCCGGTGGTCTTGCGGGATTAGCAGGCCTCCTTTTTGCAACTCGTATCAACTCAGGCGATCCGACAGCCGGGATAACCTATGAGTTAACCGCTATTACTGCGGCCATTATTGGCGGCACCAATTTGTTTGGTGGCCGTGGATCCATTCTGGGCACAATGATCGGCGCTTTGATCATGGGTGTTTTACAAAACGGGCTCAATTTACTGGCTGTACAAAGCTACTATCAACAAATGGCTATTGGATCTGTTTTGGTGCTGGCTGTTTTCATCGATCAATATCAGCAACGACAGGAGACAAAAGTATGAGTCTTCTTGAGATCAAAGATATCAAAAAGAGCTTCGGCGCCGTAAGTGTGCTTCATGGTGTAGATCTTACCGTTGGTGCGGGCGAAGTCGTTGGTCTTATTGGAGATAATGGTGCTGGCAAATCTACACTGATGAAAATCGTCACAGGCATTTATCAGGCTGATCAAGGGTCGATCAATCTGGAAGGTCAGTCTGTACTGGATTTATCCCCTGGTGAGAGGCGTGCCCGCGGGATTGAGATGATTTATCAGGATCTTGCTTTAGCGAAACAGCAGGATGTTGCGTCCAATATATTCCTGGGACGAGAGCCCACCCGTAGTATTTTCGGTCTTCAGATTGTGGATCGCAAACGTATGAAAAATGAAGCGCAAGCGATGATTAATCGTTTGGGAGCGAAACTTCCAGCCATCAGCAGGCCTGTTGGGTCGTTCTCCGGTGGACAGCAGCAATCTGTCGCTATTGCGCGAGCCCTGACGTTCAACCCCAAAATTGTTATCATGGATGAACCGACAGCAGCTCTGGCGGTGCGCGAAGTGCAAAGTGTACTGGACCTTATCCGTCAACTGAAAACACAGGGCATTGGCGTCATATTGATTTCTCATCGACTTAACGACGTACTCTCGGTAACTGATCGGATCGTAGTTTTACGTCAAGGTGAGGCAGCAGCCGATCTCATAACTTCACAAACATCAATGCCTGAGATTGTGTCAGCTATTGTTGGTGGAGGCGATGTGGATGAAGCGGCAGCTCATGAAGCTCAAGGTTAGGTAGGAAACGAAATGGCAAAACTTGGACTTCATACATTTGCTGCAGCGTCGAAATGGGATGTTTCAGAAATGGAAAGACTGCTGCCGAAATTGCAGCAGCAAAAAGTACGCGTCTTAGAAATACCGCTCTTAGACCCAACAGAGATAGACATAGAACCAGCTCGGCGGTTTCTTGAGGCTGCTAACATAGAACCGGTTTGTTCCCTGGGTCTTCCAGAAAACATTGATGTTATCTCTGATCCTGAAACTGGTCTTACATTTCTTGAACCTGCATTTGAAGTTACAAACGCTTTGGGCTCAGCCTCTCTTTCTGGCGTAACTTATGGAACAATCGGAAAGATTTCAGGCGCGCCACGAACGCAAGCTGAATTTGATGGGACTGCTAAGTTCATAGAGAAAGCTGCTAAGGCGGCGAGAAAGCACGGACTAAAGCTGGGTATTGAGCCTTGCAACCGCTATGAAACCCATATCATGAACACTGGTCATGATGGGCGTAGTTACTGCGAAGCGGTTGGGTTGGATAACGTCTTTATTCATCTTGATACGTATCACATGAATATTGAAGAGCGGTCGATGGCGAGTGGCTTTCGCGATTGCGGAGAGTTTTTAGGGTACGTCCACTTGTCTGAATCCAATCGCGCGGCACCGGGGAGTGGCTGTGTTAATTGGGAAGCTGTGTTTAGTGCGTTGGCGGAAATCAAATTTGATGGAACCTTGACCCTTGAAAGTATGAATCATGTACACCCGGCTATCGCGTCGGCGCTTGCAATCTGGCGCCCGGTGGAAGAGCAACCTGACAATGTTATAGATAAGGGATTGCCCTATCTTCATTCAGTGGCATCGGCCAACAATTTTCGTTTTGAGTAGTTTTGGCAGGTTCCGGAAGCGAAAGTCATGGAAGTCTAACCTCAAAGGAATGACGCTCGCCAAGACCGATGTCGATCGGTATTTCCACGGGTTTGCGTTTGGTTCTGTCCCAAAGTTCAATTGATACAATGTATTTTCCGGGGCGCAGAAAAACCGGTTTTGCGCTTGCATCGTAAAGGATGGTTTCGCCTGCACTGCCGTCTTCATTCCTAAGCTTGTAAGCTTGGCGGATCGACATGTTGCGTGTGCCATCTGCTTCCAGCGCATTGATGGTCACTTCCGAATTCGGCAAGATGAAGTTTATCGGTTTAACGTCGCCCGCTTGCAATTGGACGGTTCGCGGTGGATTGACCGACGGTTTTTCACCACGCAAGCCGTGGCTGATTTCGTATGTTCCAGCTGGAAGAATGACGTCTGTCGTTTCACCGTAGAGAAACTGCCGCTGTTTGGTGTCCACATTGATAAGTTTCCACTCTAACACAGACCAGTCTATGCCAAAGTCATCACGCATAAAAGCGCCTGCGCCCATGACACGCGCGGCATTTAACGGCATAGAGACATTCGTCACTTCATATTCTTTGAGTTCAACTATCTGGGAGGTTTTTCCGCCAAACCGATACTCAACACTTAGAAGATACTTACCTGGTTCACCTGACCAAAGCGCAGCATGCTCGCGGCTGATATTCTTGATGGCTCCTGCATTTCCCTGATCATCAAGCTTCTGGATGGACCATGCCACCCCATTGGTTGCTTCGATCGGAAGAGGTTCGCTACCCTCCACCAAAGTTATTTGCCCGTTCAGATTGTGTTTCGGTTTTCGTTTCGGCGTTTCCTCCGGCTCTGTAGGCGGCGCAGAAGTGACGGTTTTACCGAGTGCATCTGCGAGTTCGTCTGCATTGTCAGCTGGGAGATAGAGACCACCTGTATTGTCCGCGAGACAAGAAACTTGTCGCCCCTCTTCGGCTGAGAGTCCGAAGCCGACAACATGGGTGGTAAAATTAATACCATTTTGTTCCAAAAGATTACCAAGAGCGCATGGGTCTGCATTGCATGTCTCGATACCATCCGTGACCAGAATAACGGTGGCCTTATCTTCAGTGTACCGAAGCGTTTCAGCTGCCAACATTACAGCATCAGAGAGTGGGGTTTTTCCCTTTGGGCTGATTTTGCGAATTGTTTGAGCGATGCGAGCACCGGTAACGGAGGCCGGGCCAATTTCCACCATTGTTTGAATATCGCCGCAATCGCCTTTGCGATTGTGCCCGTAGGCAATCAAGCCAAGCTGCAATTCCGGAGGGAACTCTTTGACCACCCCATCCAGTGTGTCACGCGCAATTTCAATTTTGGACTTGCCCCCAATCTGCCCCCACATTGAACCTGATGCATCAAAGACAATAATGGCTTTATCATCAACGGACTGTGCGCCTGAGAGCGAGATCGTCGTAGTGAGCGCCACGCCACAAAACATTGCGGGCAACATGTAGCGACTTAAAATATTCACTTAGTACACTCCAGAGGATGGGGGCGTAGTTTAGAATGGTCTTTAGAAGACTCCAACCTACGGAAATCGATAGGGGTGATAGACTAAGCTTCCATGCAGTACGCTCCCTGCATTTATGACAGGAGCGCTTTCTCATGCCTTATGAACACCGCAACCGCTTCTTCCTTTGTGCTTACGCCAAGTTTTGTGCGGGCATTTTTGAGGTAGAGGCGAACACTTGCTTCGCCAATCTGCAATTCATGAGCAATTTGTTTCGGCCTTACACCCTTAGCGATTAATTCTAATGTTTGATATTCTCGAGCACTCAGGGGCTTCCTATTGTTCGCGGCGGACATGCCGTTCTGGATATTTTCAATGCGCCTGTGGGCTATCAGGCAAAAACTTTGCAGTGTGTTCGCAAGGGGTAAAATTTTGCGTTCAAAAGTGAATGCGTCAAAATGATTGCTGAGAATGAAGCCGCCATGGCGTCCAGTTCCAACAAGACGGCAAGGGATGCCCAGACCAGCACGTAAATCAAAATCCAGCGGTTTCCGAATGTACTCTTTTTTTCCCTCATCAAGATAACCTTCGTGGTCGGTAATAAACTCTACACCGACTTTGGTTACCTCGAATGTCGCACAACAATGGGAAAGAAATGGTTCGGAAAAATTAGGGTTTTCAAACTCCTTTTCTGGCCAATTGTCGGGCAATGTAGAAAGCACAAAGGTTTGTGATGGGATGCTATCACCCTTGGTTATATAAATCGCATGTTGCAATTCAATCGTTGCGAGCGCCTGTGTAAAGTGATCCCACAAACGATCAACATCATTTGCAAGCTCAATTCTACGCGCTGCTTCTAGAAAAACTCGTTCCATATCGTTTTCGATATATCGAAAACACCCAATTGATACAACACGGCATTTGAAAGCTAAATGTCGCATCTACTAGATGTTTTCGACTTGGCACTCTTGCCGATTACGGCCGCTTGCAATGGTCGCTACAAGCGGAAGATTCACCGCTCAATTTGTGCGATTGGTTGCGAACAGATATTGGAATGCATTTTGAGATATCTCGGAAAAAATAACCAGCTGACATTCTTGAATTCCATTCACGAGGCCGAAACGAGCGATGAAGTCTGGGAGTTCGCGGCGTCCTATTTCAACGAACTTGGCTTCGATAAGTTGACCTATGTATATATTCGGCTTGATGCGCCAAGTGATGAACCAGTCACCTTCACGACACTGCCTATGTGGTGGTCTGATACGTATCTCCATCCGGACAATTTGGCGGGCGATCCCCTGTTTCGATTCTTCCGTAGTTTTGGGATGAAGAAAACCGGCGCTGCCTATTTAGATACTTATCCACCACTAACACAGGATGAAAGTATGAGGGTCAGACTTGCTGGCGAGGCTGGCTGTCTGACCGGATTTGCAAGCCCTGTAAAGCTCATTGGGAACCGCAGATGCGGCGGATGGAATTTTGGCTCTTCATCTTCCAGATCTGCTTTTGAACAAATTCCATCAGAGTTGGCTACATTTGTCCAACTGATGGGCTTCTATGCTCATGAGCGAATAGAAACGCTATCCAATATCCGGAACAGCCGGATGGCAGTGCAGCAAAGTACCCAAATCCTCAGTGGCCGTGAGCAGGAATGCCTTGGTTTTTTGGCAACAGGCAGTCGAACATCGAGTATTGCAAAGGTACTTGGCATTTCAGCTGCGACAGTCGAATTCCATTTCAAAAATATAAAACGAAAGTTGGGCGCTTCAACACGCGAAGAGGCACTGGTCAAAGCAATAAAGCTTGGGCAAATCGCTATTTTTCCATGAAGCGCAAACAACTGAAATTCCGAGCTGTCTTGCCCATTTTCCAACTAGTTGGACAGGCTTTGGACGACCTAATTCAATTTCTGGAGGTAAGATGCTGATTTTCCGCATTCTGGCGATAGCTTCATTTTTCATGACTTTTGGCAGCGTTGCACAAGCTGCTTGTATAATTGGGGCACCCAACAACAGTTCACTTGAGTTTTATAGCGAGCCCATCGTTGATGGTCCCGTTATTGGCGGTGTCGGTGTGGGACAGTGTGATATCGAAGTCACCAATGAATGCAGCGGTGCTTTTTGCCAGGTTTTCTTCGGAACCTTAAGCGGTTGGGTGGATATGCAATACATATCTGTCGCGAGTAACGAGGCACCAGCGACAGAGTTCATCTATCAGATAGTAGCGGGTGATGGGACTGTAACCATGCTTGGCCGCACCCAGCCCACGCCTGTTGAGACCGGCGGGAAAGTTGTTTTTAGGCCGCTGGGAGAGAGACTGATACTCACCATGCCGCCGAGGTTAGAAATGCCGCCTCTCACCATGGAACGCGTTGGCAGCAACAGCTTTTCTGGAACTATGCCAGATTGGGGAGGCTTCCCCGTAAAAGTAGAAATCATCGCGGAACGCGTGTCTCACCAACGTGCGACTTTGGAATTCTTTGCAAACAACGCTCAGGTCAAAATGGATATGAGGATGGATTTGCGCCGCGTAGGCGAACCAATGCTCACTACAGAATTATCTAGTGGAACCAGCCAAGGAAATGTCGCAAACGGGGAAGATCCGCAAATTTCCGGTGCAGGATCTGTTTGTTTGTTAGCAGCAGACGTGTCGGCAAGTATCGGGTTGGAACCTATTCCTTATATTGAGGATGCCTACGAACAAATTCTTGACCAGATTGAAATTGATTTTCGCAACGCGACCGAGGCACAGTGCAAAGAAGTTTTAGATGCCTCTCTCAAAGAGGGACTTCTTTGTGAGATTGTGAATAGGGTCGGACTGCCTGCAGGGTTTGTGTGGGGTCCGGTTCAGATAAACGCAAATGGCGGAACCAAAAACCCAATACCGGCTCAATTCTGTCGCCTTTCACAGCCGCGGCCACAACGTCAGGGTGGCAACGCTATTGGGCAAACGGGAACCGAAAATATAAAGACGGTTGGCTCTGAGGCGACGCCAACTCAACCCCAGACACAACGTCAGAATAGCCAGGGGCAAGCTGGCCGCCGGCAAGATATTGGCCTTTGCGATGCTCTATCTATTGCCATTGATCCAATTTTACGCGGCAGTGGCGGTTCAAATGCGCGCTCCGATTTAATGGGCGTTTTGAAGAGTATTGGTGTTTTCGATCTTACAAATGCGAGTGCAGGTGAGTGCCGGCAAATAGCGATTGACTTGCAAAAAACGGGACTAATTATTGGAGGAGATATTGATCTCACTGCGGCATCTCAACCAGACGGGTTGGGTGGACCTGAACCAATGGGCGGTGGAGAAGATCCCAACACTATGGTGAATGGCGGCCTTGAGATCGCTGGCAGTGAACAAGACTTTGCGCCAATAAGTGAAACATCGCAAATGCAAGGAACAGAGAGTTCCTCATCTGCCAGTTCATCTGCACTCAGAGCGCTCCCACCTGTTGAATGCATTTTCCTTGCCGATCAAATTGTTCGCATCCTTGATCGTAACAATCCTGATGACATCAAAAAGTTACAGGGAGCGCTGTTTGTCACCTTCATAACCGACATTTCCTCCAGCAATAAAAGGCAATGTCTGGCGGCGACAGCGGATATGCAGAAACAAGGCTTGCTTCAATGAAGGGGCTGGTCGCAACATGTTTGGGAGCTGCCCTTGGTCTACTTGTCCAATTCTCTCCAGGTGAAGCCGTTGAATATGGGCCTTGGTATTCTGGGTTCAGCACAGGCGTGGGGTCCATTGAAATCAATATCGATCTCGATCAATTGGGTTCATCACGCAGCGGTGCAGCGGCAATCTCCTTTGTACAGACTGGCGATGGTGCTGTTTGCCCACGCGAAGTGCACCCAGATTTTTGTGATGAGTTGCAGGGGCGGGCTCGGAGAAACGATCAAAAGGCATTTGATGTTGCTGTGCTTGGAGTGCTCTATGAAGGGAATGCGGAAGCCTTTGTCGCTTTTGGTTTCAAGGATGAGGAAACCGTTCGCCTACTTGCGATAAAGCGGGCAAATCGAGGCGCAGGCTTAGCAGCAGTACGCTTCTATCATCCTGTTCGCGGGATCGATGCGCAGATAAATGCAATTCCCCAACAGCATTTCTGTGAATTGGCACAATGCTCTTCCGATCGATTGAAAGAGCTGGTCAATAACGAAGAAAAAGCTATTGGTTTTCTTGGTAATCCAGACTTCTCAAGTTCGTTTGATCGCAAAAAAGATGCTCGAGTGCAAGCACATGCGAAGCGCAATCAGGGTACATCTGGCACAGATGACAACGGATTTGGCATCTATCAAAGCCTTGGTCAGTTTATGACTGCCGTCTGGCGAATTGAGTATGAGAACGGAGCAGAAATGGGCGAGCTGCGTATCTTTGGTACTGGTACAAAATACTGGGGCGGGCGAGGCGAATTGGACGAGTTGGAGCGTTTTAGATCGCGTTTAGAGGTGAAAATTGACGAACGGGCAAGAGCCGATGAATTCGTTGATTTTGATGTGACTTATTTCGCCAATGGGCCAAGTGAGCAAGCATCCGGGGAATTGCTGATTGCGCTGCCTGCGTCACCAACACAAACGATTGGAGGTGTTTTAGTGCAGGCGGGCCGCAAAATTTCCATTCAACTAACGCGAATTGGCACATATGAAGGGGAAGCTCCCGGCGATGCCTCTGGTAGCGATGATGTCGCCAGCATCACGGAGATAAATTTCTCTTTACGCAATATCCCAGAAGGCCGTGCATTAGTTATACGTGAATTGCCAGATCGCTCTTCCTCTTCTCTTGGAGACCTGCCTTCATCAGCCAACAACCTGCGGGTCAATCAATGCGTCCCATCAATTGACCAAACGCAATTTGAAGAAGCAACAGCTGAAGGAAAACTCGAATTGCTTGGCGGTGTGTGGTGCGAGATCGACCCATTAGATTACGGTATTCCATCAGGCTTTATACTAGGTCGCTATCTTCAACCTTCAGCTCAGTGATCTATCACTCATGATTAGTAAGCTCACCTCAATGTTGGTCGTGCTCGTGTCAGCATTTCTATTTTGGCCCTACAGTTTTGTGCAAGCAGAAGACACCTATCGCCAAGATCTTTGGGGTTGCGCTGTTTACAACAGATGCAAGAGTGGGCTCTCGCCGAACCGTGCGCGTTCTGGTTTGGACAAGTACGATCAGCAAGGTGTCGATAAGGCTCGCAAGCAGCTTGAACGCATTGAGCGAGACCAAGCCATAAAGTGCATTGTTTACAGCAAATGCGCTGGAGAAATGACGAAAGAGGACGCTTGGCGTGCTTTTGATGAAATCCCGACACCGCCATCATCTGAAGAGCGGGTTGAAGCGGCGCGTCAGTGCTACATTTTTGGGAGCTGCGCAAGTGATGAAGTCTCGGGAGACCGGAAGAAACTTTTGCCGGAGTATGAACAGCGTGCTCTGGAAGCGGAGAAAAAGCGTCAGCTAGCGAGAAATGAGAGCGACTGGAAGTGGGAAAGAGTCAAATGCGCCTCTCGCGGCCAGTGCAAAAGGCCGATGACACCGGAAAAGGCCAAAACATTTGATCAAATGGACAGTTTTGATCGGGCACTCCATCGTTGCGCTGCGGGTTTTGGGTGCCCGGATGGGATCAATCGAGATCAAGCCACGGCACTTACCGATAGAGAGCACATTCTCTGGAAAGAGCGCGATACTGCCAAAGCTGTTGAACCAAAAATACCAGAACCCAAACACGAAGAGAAAGAGGGAACCATTGGGGTTGAGGAAAACCATCTAATTTTCAAGGCGCCTGAAACAGAACCAGACCTGTTCTTTGATGACTCTGATGTAGCGGAGGAGATTGAAAAGCGACAACGCTCATTTGAGCGTAAGGCCACAACTGCTTCCAAAGCCCAAAACCCTTTCGTCGGACTGGCAGCATCCGTTGTTGCAGAAGCGCCAAGACAATCCACTCCAATATTCTTTTCAGAGGCAGAACTTCTCAGGCCCAGATTGCCAAGACTTACCGGTGATGGTGATTTTGAAGTTCCTGGCTTTGATAATCCGGAAGAAGATGCTGATGTCAATCTTGATCAACAAGATCCAGATATTGAAAAACTTGGTGAACCTCGCCCTATGCAAGGCGAAACTTTTGAATCCATCGCCGCGCCAAGTCGCGCACCAGAAACATTCCGCTTGGAGCGTTCCAACGAAGAAAATACTTACTATGGCTCCTCACAGGTCTTTTCTGCTGTCTGGGGGAAGGTCGATCATGATGGATGGCCCGGTGTACGTATGAGAGCAGAGATTGTTGCTGAGCAGATCAAGGCTGAAAAACGTGGTGCGAAACGGATTGCAAACCCGCCGAAAGCAGAGGTGAGCAGTTGGATCTATATTCCTATTGATGACGGGGGAGTTGAAATAGAAGCGGAAACGCTAATTTTTGTTCAACTTCCGGATGAGGGTATAGGCGTGACTGTTATCCCATACACGGAAGACAGCATTCAAAACTTGTTTCTGACCCAGCAGGCATTTTCTGTTGTGAGCGCAGGCGCGGATAGCAAAGCGCTTGCGGCCCGTAATATAGCACATGGCTTTACGGGTATTGCTCCACCACTGGTTGGAAACGCTGAAGTCTGGTCCCAATTCTTCGATTTTCCAGAAACGCGGCGAGGCGATGCAAGAGGCCTGCTGGTCATGCTTGAGGGCAGCGCGGTTTTAAAAGAGGCGGGAAGAGTTGACACAAAACTCGGCAACAACCTAGTGACCCAGATCACCACAAAGGCAAATCAAAAAGCAAGTGTAGTCGTGAAACTACAAACCGTGCGTGTGAAACAATAGCAGGTCACAATGTGAGCATTTTCAATTTTCAGATTTGCTGTCGAACTTTGTAGTTGGCGGCTAAATCTATCCATATCCAAAGTCGGAATTCCTATTGCGGCAGATCTAGTTTGTCCGCGTAAAGGGTTTAACCTGTCAGTAACTACGTTCGATCTTTTTGTTCGGTTGTTTATTCAGATATTACACCAACACTCCATAATGGACGGTCAGGAGTATTGAATTGTCTTGGGTATGCCGATGGTCTCAGTTTCGATGAATTGCGTACTAACTATTTGGCATCGGTTGGAAACGGATATCTGACCTTGCCAAATTTAACGCGCGTAGATCATCAAAAGTCACAGATCGAGAGCCTTACGCGTGAGCTGAGGCTTGCGAAAGACGAAAATGTAGTGATGGAAATGATCGCACGTCATGCGAGCGATGGACTCCTCATACAAGATATCTATGGCCACATCGAATGGTCGAATCCAGCCTATTCGAGGATCACAGGCTTCAGTGTTGAAGAATTGCGTGGGCGCAAGCCGCAGGAGTTTCTGCTTCCACCCGACAGCGGTATATCTGCTGAAAGCATTGCCGAGTTTAAATACGACATTAGATCGGGCATTCTAGATTCTGTTGAGACCATTCGCAATGTGCGTAAAAACGGTGAGTGTTTCTGGAACCAGTTGAGTTTCGCCGTCGTGGAATATGACGGAACCAGAGATGCGAAAGTCATAGTTATTTCACGCGATGTTACCGAACAGATCGAACGTGAGGAAAATCTAAAGCGTGCCAGGGAAGAAACTCAGTTTACGGCTGAGCACGATGCGCTCACCAAACTTCCAAACAGGGTGAAGCTCACAAAATTTATGGCTAACGCCTTACATGAGGCAAATATCGAAGGCGGTGAGGTGGGTATCCTGCATGTCGATCTTGATCATTTTAAAGAAGTGAATGACACGCTTGGTCATGCCGCCGGTGACGCGGTTTTGGTACATGCTGCCAATGTCATGACCAACCATACACGGCAGGATGATCTGGTGTGCCGGTTTGGAGGTGATGAGTTTATCATTGTATGCCCGGGAGTCTCGGGGTTTCCAATTCTCGAAAAAATGGCCAAGCGGATCGTGGACGATTTGAAGAAACCCATGGCATGGGGCGATCAAAAAATCATTTTCGGTTCGAGCATCGGGATTGCCCTGTCCAATGAAAAATCGCGCGAGCAGGAAGAATTGATCAGGCAAGCGGATACAGCGCTCTATGAAGTCAAAAACAATGGACGAAACGGGTGGCTCTCTTACACGGATGAAATCGGGGAAATCGTGTCGCGCCGCACCGAGCTGTCCGCTTCATTGTCACGAGCTATTACAAGCAACCAGCTTGGGATTGTATTGCAGCCCCAATACGATCTTTCGATCAGGGCGGTAACTGGATTTGAGGCCCTTGTGCGTTGGCATCACCCGCAAAGAGGTCTGCTTGTACCAGCCGATTTTTTTGGTATCGCTGAAAAGAATAGTCGTATGAAAGACATTGATGCTATCGCCATAAATGGCGCTCTCGACGCATTGTGTGCATTGCGCGAAGCCGGTTTTCCTCACTTGCGTATGTCGATAAACGTCTCAGCACAAATGCTCAATCGACCCGAATATGTTGACGAACTTAAGTGGGAGGTTGATCAGCGCGACTTAGACCCCCAAAATATCTCCATCGAAGTGCTGGAAACCGTTGCAATTCAGAGCGGTGACAATGCAGCGAGGCTGGCAATCTCCGCACTGTCAGAAGCAGGTTTTTTCGTCGAGCTTGATGACTTTGGCACCGGCTATTCGGGGCTTGCCAACCTTGCCCGTCTGAAGGTCAACGGAGTCAAGATTGATCGATCGATCGTGCAAGATGCACCCAAGGACCCCACCGCACAAATTATCTTGAAGGCCATTGTCCGCTTATGTCAGGATCTTAGCCTGACTGTCATTGCCGAAGGCGTCGAGCAGCGGGATCAGGCCGAATTCCTGCAACAGATCGATGCCTCGATAGTTCAAGGCTATGGGGTTGCCCGCCCGATGTCGCTGGAAAACGCCGTCAGATGGCTGAAGACCACTGACATGAGATCGGTTTTTGTCTCCACTCGGGATATCAAATTTGAAAGTGCCGTCAAGAACTCTGCTTGAAGTGCATTTCTGATCCGCGATCAGCCGACATCATCGACGTACGTTAATTCATTCCTGTCGATCCAAACACACTAGCTGAATAATGTATTGCCAGACATTGATTTCAATTTGTGCCATTTGGACATTGGAAACCTTCGCCCCACTCCCTCCATTGAGAACCTAGCTCCAGGCGGAGTTTTGATGCTTGCTCAACTGCCCAGCAGCCAATAGCACGATCCATACTTCTGCAATATCGCTTCGAACCGCCCACTAGCACGAATAGAATTCAAGCCTGTGTCCAAGGCAATGGCATATTTGGCGGAAGTGTCGAATGTGGGAGAGAACGCAAGAAAGAGATCAATCGGTTCCAAGCATCCTGCGAATTTGAGTCTACTAGATAGCCCGTTTTTTGCATGATTTATGCGTTTGTAACGCTGTTATCCAGGAAAGCATTAATCCGACCCAGTGCAGTTTTTTCAAGATTGCACAAATCAGTCTTTTCGCTGCTCAAAAACTCGACATTGTTGCATGGATCATCCATGTAATCGCTGAGAATGCCGTATTTGAATTCTGATATCGCGCCGAGGGTAACTCATCAAACGATGCGATACTATGATAGGTTCATGTGGGGGACTTATGGACGACAAAGCACTGTTGTTCGATACGGGTAGAGACAGTTGGCCAAAAGTAGTTGCGGACCGTCGCTTTCTTGGTGTGCAGAACAGCATCCGGTTCGCCACTGGTCACATCTTGCAGCTGCCGCGCAAACGGCTGTGGTGTAAACAGAATATCATAGCCTTGTTCATTAAGCGCCTCGCGAACAAGCCCGGTTGCAAATCCGGGCGCATCCTCAATTAATATACTATTTTCATGCGTGCACACATATGGGCACCAGAAGGAGTAAGTGACGCGAAATTTGCTCAGCCGCCGTGGCGCCTGGAGCAAATGCCAACCACGCGACAACTCCGGCGGCAATTTGAAACTTAAAAGCCTTTGTCATTGTAGTCTCCATTTTCGGTTTCCCTAAAGTCTGCAGGCGGAATACTGCACAAGCTAAGTGTCGTCATATTGCATCTGCTTGGCCATGAGTGGCAGCAACTTGTCGGGAGTGCCGAACCAGCGTGAGAATGCCGTCATTAAATGTCTGACGGGGTCCAACCGGTTGATCGCAAGTATAAGAAAAATTGACAATTCCCAAAAATAGGAATATTTTTATCAAAATAGGGATTCGTTATGAGTGATAATTTAAGTCGAATACTAACTTTGCTAACGCATCTGTCCTCTGCAAAGGAAGACGGTATGCAGATTGCCGACTTGGTCGACAAATCTGGGCTGGCAAGCTCCACTGTTTATCGTTTGGTAAGTGACCTTGAAGCTCTTGGTTATGTGCATAAGGCGCCTGACCGGCGATTGCTGCCAAGGTTCACTTTTGAGCAAGGTTTGACTGTCGGTGATGTCGAAGTCAGCCGTCTTTCGGAGGCATGCTGCGAATTATCCGACCGACTAATAACGGCATCGGAATTCATTTCGTTGCGGCGACATAATTTATATTGGCACGTAGCCCACCAACACGCGCAGCAATCAATTCGTCTTCGCGCAAGTGTTGGTTTTATTCGTGGTTCCTATGAACTCGATTGCATAAGCCGCATGGCTCTTGCCCATGTTCCTGTTGCAGAAATTGAAGCGTCTTGGGATGTCTCAGCATTCTATGAGGTGGGTGTTTCTGGCAGCAAGGTCAAATGGTCTGAAGCCAAAGCTCAGATCGCCGCTGTAGACCCATGTGAAATGCAATTCGATTTAATGGGTAACGCCAAGGGTGTGCGTCGCTTTTGCGTGGCAATCAACGGTGCGGATGGGAAGTTCGCGGGAATGCTCACTACTGCCGAAGCAGCCACACCTTTGCGCGATGTCGAAGCCCACGTCGCCAAGGTGCGGGCGATTTTGCTGGATGCAAAAGAAGTTGTCGAAAACGGCAAATCCAGTTTGGAGAATACGCTTAGCCAACGAGGTTGAGTGCGAATTAATTTAGGGAGGACAAAATGAAGAATGGAAGATATTGCGTAGCGATGCTGGCAACCGTAATTGCGGTATGTGGTCCAATAAAAGCATTCGCTCAAGATCTTGTGATGTCGATCGGTTCACGTGGTTATGGCGGCATGGTGGAAAGAAATATTGAAAGTTTCCAAGCAGCTAACCCTGATATAACTGTTGAGTGGAACAAGGTTTCTGATGTGCCAGGTGACAGCCGCAAGCTGTATGTTACCGGTCTGACTGCAAAAAGCCCGACGCCCGACGTTTTTGCCATTGATGTGATCTGGGCTGGGGAATTTGCTCAACGTGGCTGGCTCTACCCATTGAGCGGCGTGATTGATGATGCGCAAATCACAGCTTACAATCCTTCCTTCCTGTCTGCCGCCACTGTGGGCGACAAAGTATACGCAGCGCCGCTCTATTTAGACGGTACGCATCTTTTCTACCGTAAGGACCTATTGGAGAAATACGGACTTGCTGTTCCAATGACCTGGGAAGAGCTGATTGCAGCTTCCAAAACGGTTATGGAAGGCGAGGGCAATCCGCAACTTTATGGGTTTGTCTCCATGTGGGCCAAGATTGAGGGACTATTCATGAATTGGCTATCGTTCACGGGCGGTAATGGCGCCAGTTTCTTTGATGTCAACGGAAATGTTGCGGTCAACTCAGCCGAAGCGATTGCAGCGACACAGGCCATGGTAGATATTCTGCATAAGCACAAAATCGCGCCGGATTCAATTTTGACTATGCGCCCTGATGATGCCCGTACCTTGTTCCAGCAAGGTCGCGCGGTGTTCCTCATGGTACAGGATTTTGTCCATGCGCCACTTAGTGCCGCCGACAGCCCTGTTGCAGGAAAATTTGACTTCACACGCAACCCATACTTTGAAGGTCACGCTGATGCGCACTCAACTGCATTAGGTGGCTGGTTGCTGGCTGTGAATGCAAATTCGGAGAACAAGGAAGCTGCCGCCAAGCTCGTCGCACATTTCACCTCGTTCGACAATCAGCTAGCTGCTGCTATTGACGAGAACCGTGCGCCGGGGCGTACAGATGTGTATAGCGCTCCACAAATGGTTGATGCCTCTCTGATCCGCGATTTCGGCACTAATTACGCCGTTGGTGTGGTTCGACCGTCAGCTGCTACAGGTAGCCTATACCCCCGGGTATCGGAGGCAATGCAGATTGAAATTACAAATGCATTGCATCGTGAAAAAACTGTAGAACAGGCGTTAAACGACGCTGCTGCCGCTGTGAAATCTATCTTGGGGCAATAAGCGAGCCAGCCTCTTCAGCACCCCGACCAAGAACTTCAGGGAGGGGTGCAATTTTCAAAAACTTTGGAGCAAGTAATGGCGGGCGCCCTTACCTTGAAAACGCGTACGGCGTTCACCGGCATCAGTTTTGTCACACCGACGATTTTGATAATCGCTTTGATCCTGATCTATCCCATCGCGCAATCTTTCGTTCTCAGCTTTGGTGAGTCCAGTATTGATGGGTTTGAGCCTTATCGTTTTGTCGGATTGAAGCACTACAGTGCCCTGATGGGTGATTCACGGTTCTGGAATTCGCTCGGCGTCACGTTCGCATTTACTGCACTGTCGATTCCGCTGGAGTTAATTCTCGGGATTGGGCTTGCGTTGCTTATGAATGAAACCTTCAAATTTAAAGGTATCGCAAGGCTTGCCGTGCTGTTCCCCTGGGCGTTGCCGACCGCGCTGAATACACTCATCTGGCGTTGGATGTACAACTCGGATTACGGGCTTTTCAATGCTTTGGCGCTTCAAGGCGGCCTCGTGGATCGGCCCATTAATTTTCTTGGCGATGACGTGCTTGCCATGGGTTCGATGGTTGTGGTTGCAGTCTGGAAGACTAGTTCTTTCATGGCCCTGATAATTTTGGCGGGTCTGCAATCCATCCCCCGTGATCTGTTTGAGGCAGGCCGAATGGATGGCATGAACCGTTGGCAGGAATTTACCCAAATTACATTGCCATTGCTAAAGGGACCAATCCTTGTTGCCCTGATCATTCGCTCCATGGACGCTTTGCGCACATTTGAGTTGCCTTTCAATTTGACAGACGGCGGCCCTGCGGCGGCCACCGAAAGCTTATCGCTTTACGCATACAAAGTTATCTTTGACTTTCTGGACTTCAATTTTGGTGCAGCGATTGTTGTGGTTCAGTTTCTTGTGATTTTCGCAATGAGCCTGATCTACGTGTTCACCTTGCGCGGTAAGGACTGATATCATGATCAAACGTCCTCGATACGGTCTCTATACTCTTGTGGCCCTGTCCGTCGTCATCTCATTCTTTCCGATTGTCTGGCTTATCCTGACATCTTTCAAAAATACCGCGGGTATTTACGCTTGGCCGCCACAATACTGGCCCAATCCGTTTACCCTGGAAAATTACATATCGATTGTCACCAACTCGCCAGAGCTTTTGCGCTACATTCTCAACAGCTTCATTGTCGGGTTTGGGTGCACAGTAATTACGTTGTTGTTCGGTGGCCTGTCTGCATATGCCTTGTCTCGATTGCATCTTCGGTTCGCAGGTGTGTTGATGGTTGGCATTCTCGCGGTGTCGATGTTTCCACCTGTGTCTCTGCTGCCATCCCTCTTTCAGAATTTTTTGAACCTTGGCCTTTTAAATACGTACCTTGGTCTGATACTGGCGCATTCCGGCCTGTTCTTGCCGTTTTCTGTCTGGATGTTGGCAAGCTATTTCGCAACGTTACCGGTGGAAATTGAGGAAGCGGCGCGCATGGATGGCATGGGGTTCTTCCGAATTTTTCTGACCATTGTGTTGCCATTGTCCTGGCCGGGCTTTGTCGCGACTGGTCTCATCGTTTTTATCTTTTCGTGGAATGAGTTCCCACTCGCATTGGTCTTGATGACGCAGAACGCAATGCGGACTGCACCCGTCGGAATTTCACTTTATCCCGGCGAATACGCATTTCCGTGGGAAACAATCAGTACAGCAACAGTGCTGGCCATTATTCCCGTGTTGATTATTACAGCAATTTTTCAAAAACAGATTGTCGGTGGATTGACCGCAGGCGCTGGGAAGTGAGGCCGGTATGGCAAGTGTAACTCTAAAACAAATCGGCAAATCCTACGGTTCTGTGACAGCAGTAGAGAGCTTTGACCTGGACATCGCTGATGGTGAGTTTCTGGTGCTTCTAGGCCCCTCGGGATGTGGCAAGTCTACGACATTGCGCATGATAGCCGGATTGGAAGACATTACATCAGGCGATCTCTTCATTGGTGGGAAGCGTGTGAACGACACCGACCCCAAAGATCGTGGAGTTGCAATGGTGTTTCAAAATTACGCGCTTTATCCACACAAGACAGTATTCGACAATATGGCGATGGCACTCAAGCTACAAAAGTTTTCTGTGGCTGAGATTGAAACAAGAGTGTGTGAGGTGGCAGACATGCTGGGCCTCACCGACTTTCTTTCGCGCAAGCCTGCCGCTTTATCTGGTGGACAACGCCAGCGTGTCGCCATCGGGCGCGCAATTGTTCGAACGCCCGGGGTGTTCTTGTTCGACGAACCCTTGTCAAATCTTGACGCCAAATTACGGGTCAAGATGCGCATGGAGTTGCAAGAGCTTCACAATAGGATCGGAGTTACAAGTGTTTATGTGACTCATGATCAGGTGGAGGCCATGACGCTGGCTGACCGTATTGTTATCCTTGAGGGCGGTCGGGTCGCTCAAATCGGTTCTCCCAGAGAGGTATACGATCATCCTGCAACCGAATTTGTCGCAGGTTTTATTGGAAGCCCGGCGATGAATTTTATATCAGTAAGTCGCACAGCAAGCGGCTGGCAGGCAGGTAGTAGCGATCTTTGTCTGCCAGACCCAGAGGGACTGAATACCAGCGCTACTGCGGTTACAATAGGAGTGCGCCCCGAGCATGTCGTTGTATTGCCGCCTGAACAGATCAATACTTCCGAAGACGGTCGTGATCCCTGGATATTTGAGGCGAATGTCAAGCTGAGTGAACTTCTCGGTGCTGACGCTTTGCTTAACCTGTCGATTGCGGGACAAGAGATTCTCGTCCGCGTAAGCGGCACAAGTTTTCCAGAGGCGGGATCACAAATATACGTCAGAATTGATCCTGCACATATTCACGCGTTTGATCCGGCAACAGGGCTGGTTATTTCCTGACAAATAGCAAAAGCAAGGTGATCTGATGACGAAGAAGGCGCCCAACATACTCTTTATCATGGCAGATGATCACGCCTCAAAGGCAATCAGCTGTTATGGTGCTGGGATTAACCACACACCGAACCTGGATCGTATCGCAAAGGAAGGCGCGCGGCTCAATAACTGCTATGTTACCAATTCTATCTGTACGCCAAGCCGCGCCGCAATTCTGACTGGCACTTACAATCATGTGAACAATGTCACAACGCTGGATACACCGTTGGACAACCGCGGACCGAACATCGCCAAACATTTGCGCACAGGCGGCTATCAAACGGCTTTAGTTGGCAAATGGCATTTGGGTGAGGGCAAGGCACACGAGCCAACGGGTTTTGACTTCTGGTCGGTTCTACCAGGGCAGGGCGAATACTTTGATCCATTTATGATTGAAATGGGTGAAGAGATTGAGGTTCCTGGCTACGTGACAGACATTATCACCGATAAGAGCCTTGAATGGCTCAAACAATGCGATCATGATAAGCCGTTTTTTCTGATGTGCCACCACAAAGCACCGCATCGAGAGTGGGAACCACATCCCAAAAATCGAAATCTGTATCAAGACGACATTGCCGTGCCAGAAACCTTTGACGATAATTATAAGCACCGTGCAAAGGCAGCTTCAGAGGCCCGAATGCGCATCAAGGATGACATGAAGTACAGCGACCTTGGGCTGGCGCAGCCCGAAGGTGGAGCAGATGTTGGTGAGCGGACAAGATACGATGCAACGGATCGACGTATACCCAATCCAGAGGATGTCAGTAAACTGCGCCTGATTGACCGCAATACTGGCGAAGTCTTTACCTTTGAAACCCAGGACCAACTGAGCCATTTCAAATATCAGCGATATCTGAAGCGGTATCTTCGCACGATCCACTCCATAGATGAAAGCGTTGGGCGTTTGCTTGATTGGCTGGACGACACAGGACAAGCCGATAGCACCATCGTTGTCTATACTTCTGATCAGGGATTCTTTCTGGGCGAGCATGGGTGGTATGACAAACGCTTTATGTATGAAGAGTCATTCCAGATGCCGTTTCTGATGCGTTACCCGGCGGCTATTTCTGCCGGAACCGTGTCAGACGACATGCTCTGCAATGTCGATTTTGCACCGACCTTTCTAGATTATGCCGGGCTTCCAATTCCAAGCTACATGCAGGGTCGGTCCGGCCGCCATGTTCTGGAAGGAACCACGCCGAAAGATTGGGAGCAACTAGCTTATCACCGTTATTGGATGCATCGCGACCCTGATCATAACGCTTACTCCCATTACGGCATCCGCGACCAGCGTTACAAGTTGATCTACTGGTATAATGAGGGCTTCGATCTTCCTGGTACAAACCATGGCGGGCAGGATAGGGAATGGGAGCTTTTTGACTGCAAAAGAGATCCGCTGGAGCTTTTCAACGTTGCCAATGACCCAGAATATTCAAGTGTGAAAGCCGATATGAAAATGAAGTTGGCATCGAAAATGGCTGAAATCGGTGATGAACCGGCGTCTTGATCCTTAGATGTGAAACAAACGCTTCCACACACTAAGCATCACCGTTCCATCGTTTCGCGATCCCACCCGTCGTAGTCTGGCGTGTTTTCCGCAAAATATGGACCGTCATATCCAAACTCAATCATGTCGACCATAACTGTATGGTCTGAGGCCCAAATGACAGCATAGGATTCTGGTAAATTGGCACCGGACAACATCTCTGGTTCGGCAAAATTGAATGCAGCAGCATGGTTGGTTCCGCGTGGAGCGCTAATGGGTATGCCATGAATGGATCCGCATAGTGGCAAATGGCAATGACCAAAGAATATATGTCGAATTTTGCTCGAATGGCGCTTCACCAAATCGCCAAATTGAACAGAATTCTTTAACATTATCGAGTCGATTGGACCTTGACCGGTTGGAACAGGGTTATGATGCATGAAAATGAACGCAGGGACTGACAGCGCTTCTAATTTCCTGTCGAGCCATGCAAGTCGTTTGTCGCACAGCGCTCCAGAGTGCGTTGCCTCGATTTTGGTATCTAGACATATACCTATTTGGTTGCCCAATTCGAAAACGGATTGAATATGGCCTGTTTCATCCACCCTGTCTGGAAAAACCCTAGCGAAATTTTCGCGATCGTCATGGTTACCGATGCAAAGGTAAACGGGCATTGGTAGCTTATCGATTGCTAATTTTAAACGTTGGTAATCAGACAGGTCTCCCCAATCAGATAAATCACCGGTGATCACAATTGCATCGGAATCACCGTGATCGTTCATGGCGTGGGAGAGGGCTTTTTCAAAATTGGCGTTAGGATCGCGGCCCGCAATCGTCGTGCCGGGTTCTGTCAGATGAATGTCAGTGAATTGTAGGAATTTCATCGCCGATACCTGTAGGGAAAGAACTGTTTGCAAATGTAAAAAGGGTGCAGCTCTTTAACTGCACCCTCTCGTTTCAACTAAGATCCTGAAGGAAGTAGGTCTTTCACTTCCTCAGACAGTTCTTTCTGTACCTGACTCATGTCGTCGAATTCACCTGTGACAATACCCTCAAGCGCATCGTAGATAATCTGGGTTATAGCCAATCCCTTGTCGCCCGGGTATGCCTGCCATTCGCGCAGCAAAGGTAACTGACGAACGGCTGTCGCTTTGGTCGGGTTCTGCGCATAGAAATCTTTCAAGATGATTTCGTTCGCTGCTTGGTTTGGCGGCATGTATCCGGTTGTACGAGCGACATCTGCAGCACCTTCGCCTGAGGTAATGAACTTGAGCCATTGCCAAGATGCGTTAAGGACAGCTGGATCATCTGAAGTAGAAGTCAACATGGCAGAGTTGCCGCCAGCAGGCAGACCAAGCGGACCACCATCTTCGATGCCAGGGAACTCGTTCGTGACCAGCGTGAAATCCCCCATAGACCGCTCAACCGCACCGACAGCAGATGTAGACCAGAACATCATGCCGATTTCGCCGGCTGAGAACGAAGATAAAGCGGCTTTCCATTCGATGTTCTGCATTTCACAGCCATCGAAAAGGTTGTTCATGGTGTTTAGTGCTGTCAGGCCTTCAGGTGTATCGAGCTGGAATTCTACACCCTCCATAGTTGCCTTGTTTTGAGACCACATAAGAGCTTGCAGGAACCAGTTTCCCGTAATGTTCCAACCCCAGAACATAGGGTTTTTTACGCCAGCAGATTTCAATTCACCACACATGGAGATTACATCATCCCATGTTTTTGGCAGTTGATCGGCTGATGTAATTCCGGCCTTTGCCATGACTTCCATATTGTAATAGCCGACCGGAAGTGAGACGGAAAACGGAAGGCCATGTACTTCCCTGTCAAATGTGCCCAACTCCAACATTGCCTGATGATATCCATCTTTCGCGAAATCGGATTCTTTCGCGATGAAAGGCTCAAGTGACTTTGCGATACCTTTTTCCACCAGAATTGCCTGACGGTTCAGGCCTTGCATAGTTACATCTGGCAGAGTTCCAGCAACTGCTTCGCGTAGAATTGTGTTCGTGCCGTCTTCATAGTTTTCATAAGTCGCCCGCATCTTCACTTCGATGTTGGGAAATTTTTCGTTGAATTTCGGCATGATTTTTTCATAAGTCACATCGAACAAATGGCTATATGGATAGGCAAATTCGATAGTAACTTTTGTTGCATGTCCATCCGCCATGGCAAAAGTGGATGCGCCGATAAGCAAAGCGACAGACGTTGTCATTGCGGTCAATGGCATTTTCATGGATATAGTCCTCATGGTTGCCCTCCTTTTTGGCGGGCGGTTGCTGGAATGGCTGGGTCTGCAAACACTGCCATTCCGGATTGATCCCTTTGGCAGGCCGTCTGGTCTGACCAATTGGATTGAAAGCTGGGATCGTCCTTAACGGATGATCCCAGGATTTGTTTCACTTCATTCCAGACAATGTGATCCCTTCTATGAAGCGGCGCTGAGCAATAAGGAATGCGACGATGAGTGGCGTAACAATTACAGTCGCAGTCGCCATCATCGGCCCAAAATTGTCGCCATCCGCATCGCCCTTAAATTCGCGCAAGCCAAGTGGTGGTGTGAACAGGTCTCTGTTGCCAGTGATAACGATGCGAGGCCAAAAATAATCGTTCCAATGGGCCACAACTGAGAAAATCGCGAATGCGAGAAGGGCAGGGACGGCCGTGGGCAGCATCACCTTCCAGATGATTGAGAATTCAGTCATGCCGTCCATGCGTGCGGCATCAATCAGGTCATCTGGGACTGTCATAAAAAACTGGCGCATGAGAAAGATGCCAAACACCGAGATGGTCCAGGGCACAATCATGGCTGCGTAGCTGTTGGTCAGTCCTAGTTTGGCCAGCACTATGTATAGTGGCAGTGCAATGGCGTGAACAGGAATGAGAAGGCAAAACAAGACAAGCCCGAATACAAAATCGCGGCCCCACCATTTAAGTTTTGCCAAAGCATACGCACAGGGCAAAGCGACTAGAACCTGAAGGAAAAAGATGGAGGCGGTAACAATTACTCCGTTGAAAAGATAACGCAACAAAGGCGCTTTTTCAAAAGCGGTGATGTAATTGTAAATTGCCGGAGTGACCATGCAATCTACAGCAGCATTGCCAAGCTTGACACAATAATCATCGCGAAATGGCGCTTGTGTACCGAAGAAACCTCCGGTGTTCTGCATTATCTCCGCAGGGCTTTTAAAGGAGTAGCTGAGCATCATATAAAATGGCAGCAGGACAATAAGTGCGCCAACGATGAGTGTTGCATGCTTTAGTGTTTCGGAAGCCGACCATTGCATGGTGAAGCCATCTATTTTCAAGAGTTGTTTCGGGTTTGTTGTAGTGTCGGTCATGCGTAGTGGACCTTACGCTCGACCAACCAGCGCTGGATAAGTGTGAGGCACATAACAAATCCCAGAAACAGCACTGTGATGGCTGCCCCAACACCCATGAGGTTCTGCTGAATTGCTTTTTCGTAGATCGCAAACATCATAACGTAGACCGATTTTGATGGCCCACCGCCTTGCGGATAGAAGGCCTCGACGGTGTCAAAGACTTGAAATGAACGGATACAGGTTATGGTGACGACAAATACAGTTGTCGGACCCAGCATTGGCCAGGTAACAAGACGGAATTTTTCCCAAGAGGAGTAGGCTCCATCCATTTCCGCAGCATGATACAGTTCGCGAGGTACGGAAGTCAGACCGGCAAGGTAGAGCACCATATTAAAGCCAAAGCCTTGCCATATGCCAATGAAAGCAACAGTCCAGATTGCGTAGTCACGATCGGTTAGCCACAGCGGAAATGTTTTGGCACAACTGGTTGCGTACCAAGTCCAGTTTTCCAGAACCGTTCCGCATCCCATTGCGAGTGTTTTGTTTACGATGCCGATGGTTGGGTGAAGTGCAAATTCCCACACAATAGCCATGGCCAATAATGCAGCCATAACAGGCAGAAAATAGATGGTCTTGTAGACATCGCCAAAGCGCTTGACGGAATTGATCAAAAGAGCGGCGCCAAGACCAAGGCCAACCGAAAGAGGTACAACTACGCCAACATAAGTAAAGGTCGCGACGAACATTTTCTGGTATGTCGAGCGCGTAAAAATATTCTCGTAGTTTTCAAGGCCGACCCAATGAGGGTTGCTTCCTCCCAGGCTGTAATCTGTAAAACTGAGGCCTGCAGCAATCACAATAGGCAAAACAAGAATGAGCAGCATCAAAGCCAGTGCTGGGCTAACAAACCAGATATGAATGCGTGAATTTTGTGCGGTTTTTGCCATCAGCTGACCATCTGCTGGCGTTTGGCGACCTGTGCTTTAGGTGGCAAGAGATTGACGCGTTTACCGCTCTCATTGAATACCAAAGGCGTTGTTTTTGTGAGGCCAATATATACGGTATCATTTGCCCCAATGCCGCTGACCTCAGATGGAGCGGCGCGCACAACAATTTTTTGGCTGCCATCCTCTATCGCAAGGTGCAGGAAGACATCCGCACCTAGGTTTTCGCGGTAGGTAACCATCCCCGGGAAGGATTGCTTGGTTTCAGATGATGTGACAACAAGCTGTTCTGGGCGTAGCCCAACTCGCAACCGCGAAACATTGTAGTGTCCTACGGCATGATTTGTTGGAACACCCGCCAACTCAATTTGACCGAGTTCATCGGTGCGCACATAGATGAGGTTCATTTTCGGTGAGCCCACAAATTCCGCGACCCGAATATCATTTGGATTCCGGTAGATTTCATCGGGTGTGCCCAATTGCAAAATATGGCCCTCCATCATTACGGCCATGCGGGTGGACATGGTCATTGCCTCTGCCTGATCATGTGTGACATAGACAAAGGTGGAATTGAGTGAGCAATGCAATTCGGACAGTTCTGCCCGCATGTGAACACGCAACGCAGCATCCAGATTTGAAAGCGGTTCATCCATCAAGAATGCTATGGGCTTGCGCACCATCGCCCGACCCAGTGCTACACGCTGGCGTTGCCCTCCAGACAATTGTCCGGGCTTACGATCAAGTAGAGAGTCAATTTTGAGAGTTGCGGCAATTTCCAACACCTGAGCTCTTAGCGCCTGATATGGTTCTCGAGAGAACAACGGACCTAAAATGGGCAAACGCTGACGCCAGCTTAGATCACGAAGCTTGAGGGGCGTCAGCATATTGTCCAAAACGCTTAAGTGGGGGTAGAGCGCGTAGGATTGGAAAACCATCGCAAGATTTCGGCTTGCCGGGCGAGTTTGGTTGACATTACTATTCGCAATAACAACATCACCGGTGTCCGCAGCTTCCAGGCCCGCCAATATCCGAAGGAGCGTTGACTTTCCGCATCCGGATGGGCCTACAAGTGTTAAAAACTCGCCAGCTTCAATATCCAGATTGACGTTTTTCAGAACTCGATTGGTACCGAAAGCCTTATTGATATTTTTCAGCGAAATTGATGCCACATTAAAACGCCCTAGCTGGATTGAATCCAAAATATCCAGTGGGGTTAACAATGGTATGACGAGATATTAGTCACACTAATGATATGTGCAGCGGCAATTATACTGTCATAAACAGACAGGCATATGCGTTGTGAAACCTAACAGCTATCAAATATCGGCGTTTTGTTTAGTGGCGCGGCACCGCAGCTTTTCTCGCGCCGCTCAAGCACTGGGCGTCACTCAATCATCAGTGACCCAACATGTGGGTAAACTTGAAAGATTGATGGAAGCCAGATTATTTATTCGCAATCGGGACGGGCTTGTCCTAACTCCGGCCGGCGCAGATTTGTTCCAATTATCTGATCGATTGAAAACGCTGGAAGAAGCAGTCTATGAACGCGTCTCCAACTACCAGAAATTGGAGGAAGGGCATCTAAAAATAATTGCTACTGCGCCGCGCCCTTCAATGCAGTTGATCTCTACCTTTTCCGCAGCACACCCTGGAATTCATATCGATTTCAGTCCAGAAAATTGGACTAACTGCAACGAAGCAGTCAAAAATCGAACAGTGGACATGGCGATTTTTACAGATCCAATTCAGCAAAAAACTGCAATTATTCATGTGCTGCGTAAAACACGATATTTAGCTTATGTCAGTAAAGAGCACTATCTCGCAAACCGCTCTTCGACGTCATTGAAGGAATTAGTTAAAGAGACTCTAATTCTGCCGGATAGTGGTTCCTTGACCAATAAGATAGTGTGCAAAGCCCTGCAAAGTGAAGGACTTGCTTTGCAACGCAGCTTGCAAATGAAATCGTTTCCCGTGGTGAAGGAAGCGGCGCTTCACAATCTAGGTGTCGCGATTTTGTTGGAGGACAGTCTCCATCCATCTCCAGACTTGGAAGCAATTCCAATTGTTGAGATGCAACAAACCCACCAAGACTGCCTTGTTCTGCCGGAAGAAAAACAGAATCTTAGACTTGTAAAACGCTTCACAGAAATAGCGCTCTCTGTATACTAAATGCTTTCAAGGCTCAGCGTTACGCGGTCTGCAGCAAAGTATGTAACTGAATACTGAATTGGCCTATCTGTTTCATCAACATTAAGGGCTCGGGTGATCAGCGCAATTGCACCCGAGGAAAGGCCAAGCGCATCTAATATTTCACTCGAACCGTGACGCGCCTCGACGTCCGTGTAAGCGCGTCGATAGTCGATTACTTCATAGTCACGCAATGCATCTGTTATTGAGCCATATGTGTCTACCTTTTGTGCAATTCCTTCGAAGCGAATGGCATCAAACCAAGATGTGGAAATGGAAACATTCTGTCCGTCAGCTGATTGCACAGTTTTTATGCATAATGTGTCCGCACCCAAACCCAGGCCAAGTGCGTTTGCCACGTCTTCGCTTGCAGCTTCTGTTGTGTGGCCCTGAAGCCTCATTTGTCGCTCGTGCGTTTGGTCCTCCAACCCCGCAGAAAACCGCGTTCGCGACGATATTGGGTATCTAAGTTTGTTTGTTCTTTGAACAAATGTTCCTCTCCCTTGCTCTGTATTCAATAGGCCTTCTTTTGTTAGCGCGGCGATTGCAGCACGTACTGTGTGTCGATTAACACCAAAATGGTTGGCCAACTCGCTCTCGGTCAGCAGTTTATTATCCCGGATCATATTCCCCGCAGATAGGTTCAATCGGATTTCATCTGCAATCTGTCTCCAAATGGCGATGCCAGATTTTCGCTCAATGTGCATTTGAAAAGCCCACAGTCAATGTTCGTCCCGCACAAAATGGAATGTCACAAGCGTGTCACGATGCGTTGTTATTGGAAACAATAAGACATCTAGTTGTCTAGAACAATAGACAAATAAGAGAAGTATTTTGGAACAAGATCAAACGTATCGACAAGCTCTTTTGGGTACTTTGGCACAAAGCGACATGCCAGCAATTTTAGAGTGTTGGAAAACACTAAATATCAATCCTGAATGCGAACTGATACGCGGTCCGGAGACCGGCCTAATCGCTTTGCGTGGCCGCATGGGCGGCGGCGGCGCAGTGTTTAACTTCGGCGAGGCGACGGTAACCAGAGCAACAGTCAAATTATCAAACGGCTCTATTGGACACGCAGCTGCATTAGGCCGTGACACAGGGAAGGTTAAACTTTCTGCCATCATAGACGCCGTTGCCCAAGACAATGCCATGAAGACAGAAATTACATCAAAAATCATTGAGCCGTTGGTTGAAAAGATAACGTCCCGTGACACGAGACGAGCAGGCGAAACCGCGGCTACAAAAGTAGATTTTTTCACTTTGGTTCGAGGTGATACTGATGCTTAATCGAGTTGCGCACTCTGTAAACGGAGATGATGTTGTTTCAGGCGGATTTGTAAATCCCGTCTTTGAAGCGCAATCGACATTTAAGACTCTTATGGATGCTATGGCGCGCCCAGGTACTCATCAGGCGGTGAAAGCAACCACCATTTCTAGCAATGGTATTAATTCGACGGTTGCAGCGCTTATCCTGACCCTTTGCGACGCCGATACGCCGGTTTGGTTGGATCCGACGCTTGATTTAGATGCATTTGATGCTTGGATTAGATTTCATACCGGTGCTCCGCTTTGCAAGCAGCCAAACGACGCTCAGTTTGGTGTTTGTGCCAACCCGATAGATATGCCGGCACTTAGTTCTTTCATGCAAGGCACGCAGGATTATCCGGACCGTTCCACCACGTTAATTGTTCAGTGCCAATCACTGCAGGGCGGCCCAACGGTTGCGCTTAGTGGACCCGGTATTCCTGGCGAAGAAGTTTTGTCTTTGCCTGATGTTCCAAGCGTTTTCATCGAGTTGTGGCAGGCTAATAGAGAGATATTTCCACGTGGCGTAGATGTGATTTTTGCTGGCCAAGGTGCAGTTATGTCTCTTCCCAGATCAACACGGCTGCGTCGTGAAAATGAAGAGCTGGAGCTTTAATATGTATGTTGCTGTGAAAGGCGGCGAAGCCGCCATAAACAACGCTCATACGCTTTTGGCAGACAGAAGACGTGGCGACAGAAGCCTGCCAGCACTGACGCTTGACCAGATTGTGGAACAGTTGGCGTTGGCCGTGGACCGCGTAATGTCAGAGGGTTCACTTTATGACCGTGAACTGGCCTCATTGGCGATAAAGCAAGCACGTGGAGATTTGATTGAGGCAATCTTTCTAGTGCGTGCCTATCGCACAACGCTTCCGCGCTTTGGTTTCTCCGAACCAATAGACACCGGCAATATGCGTATCGAGCGACGTATATCCGCCACCTATAAGGATTTACCTGGTGGGCAAATGCTTGGTCCTACTTTTGACTACACGCATCGTCTGCTCGATTCAAAACTCGCCGAAACATCGGGGGCAGAAATTCCCACAGTGGTAGCTTCGGTTTCACACACCGAAGAACAATCTGTAATGCGCGTATCAGACATTCTGGCACAAGAGGGTTTGATTGAAGGGGACGGCGAAGCAACTTCTGAACCCCCAGGGGATATAACGCGCACGCCAATGGAATTTCCAATGGATCGCGCAACAAGGTTACAGGCACTATCGCGAGGGGATGAAGGGTTTTTACTGTCGCTTGGCTATTCGACCCAGCGTGGATATGCCCGAAGTCACCCATTTGCCGGTGAAATACGCATTGGTGAGGTTGGTGTTGATCTATTTATGCCAGAGCTGGGACACGTCATCACATTGGGTCGGGTCCAGGTTACGGAGTGCCAGATGGTAAATCAGTTCGCAGGTTCCAAAAAAGCACCTCCTCAATTTACTCGCGGTTACGGATTGGTTTTTGGGCAATCGGAACGCAAGGCCATGTCTATGGCTTTATGCGACCGCTCTTTGAGAGCGGAAGAGTTGGGGGAGGACATTGTGGCCCCTGCCCAGGATCAGGAATTCGTTATTTCCCACTCTGACAACGTGCAAGCAACTGGATTTGTGGAGCATTTGAAACTGCCACACTACGTGGATTTTCAGGCTGAGCTGGAACTCGTTCGCACCATGCGTGTTGAATTTGAACAAGTTCTGCAAGAGCAAGATGAGCACTTTAAGGATGCTGCAGAATGACTGCCTCGGATTTAAATCTTGCATCTTACAATTTCGCTTATTTGGACGAGCAGACCAAACGCATGATCCGGCGAGCAATTTTGAAGGGTATTGCAATACCGGGCTATCAAGTGCCATTTGCCAGCCGTGAAATGCCTATGCCCTATGGTTGGGGCACGGGTGGAGTGCAGGTAACAGCGGCCATAATTGGTCCAGATGATGTGTTGAAGGTAATCGATCAAGGGTCAGATGACACCACCAATGCTGTATCGATCCGAGCTTTCTTTGAGAAAACTGCAAAGGTCACTACGACAACCCAAACAACTGATGCGACAGTTATTCAAACGCGCCATCGTATTCCGGAAGAACCGCTTAAGCCCAATCAAACCCTGGTTTACCAGGTGCCAATTCCGGAACCACTCCGGTTTTTGGAGCCCCGTGAAACTGAAACACGCACGATGCATGCATTGGAAGAGTACGGCCTGATGTACGTGAAACTTTACGAAGACATTGCGAAAAATGGACGTATTGCAACGACATACGCCTATCCGGTGAAAGTTGATGGTCGTTACGTAACTGATCCTTCTCCAACTCCGAAGTTTGACAACCCCAAAATGAACAACTGTGAGGCCTTGCAATTGTTTGGAGCGGGCCGAGAAAAACGAATATACGCGATCCCGCCCTACACAGAAGTTGTCAGCTTGGATTTCGAAGATCACCCATTTGAGGTCACCAAATTTGAACATCCTTGCGCGCTGTGTGCTGCCGAAAGTGTCTATCTCGATGAAGTCATTTTGGACGACAAAGGAGGTCGGATGTTTGTTTGTTCAGACACTGACTACTGTGAAAAGCGGCGTGAGTCCGGACACAACGCCGCTCTCTCCGACCAGACAATTGAGGCAGCAGAGTGACTGATCAAGCGCTTCTAAAAGTATCGGGTCTTTCCAAGTTTTACGGCGCTCGAATTGGCTGTTCCGATGTGAGCTTTGACCTTTACCCAGGTGAAGTTTTGGCAATTGTTGGGGAATCTGGTTCTGGAAAAACCACTTTACTGAATTGCATTTCCACACGTCTGAATCCAACGGCTGGTGTGGTGAGTTATCGCACACGCGATGGGGAAATGCGTGATCTATTTGGTATGGGGGAGGCGGAGCGCCGGTTTCTTATGCGCACAGATTGGGGTTTCGTTCATCAAAATCCCGCTGACGGTTTACGCATGACTGTTTCTGCAGGTGCCAATGTTGGTGAACGTCTGATGGCAGTTGGTGAGCGCCATTATGGCAACATTCGCGATACCGCGACTGACTGGTTGGGTCGGGTGGAAATCTCGGATGATCGCATTGATGACCAACCGCGTGATTTTTCCGGCGGAATGCGTCAACGTCTACAAATCGCAAGAAATTTAGTAACTGCTCCAAGGCTTGTTTTTATGGATGAGCCTACTGGAGGTTTGGATGTATCCGTTCAGGCACGCTTGCTGGACTTGGTACGTGGTCTGGTGACCGATCTTGGATTGGCAATGGTTGTGGTCACACATGATTTAGCTGTCGCTCGGCTTTTGTCGCACCGAATGATGGTGATGAAAAACGGCAATGTCATTGAAGCAGGATTAACCGATCGTGTCTTGGATGATCCACGTGCGCCCTACACCCAACTCCTCGTATCATCAATTCTGCAGGTTTAAGGCTATGACAGGTTCAGATAAGACACCCCTTATTGCCTCCAATTTGGCTAAAAGCTTCACGATGCATTTGCGCGATGGCATAAAAATTCCTGTTATCGATCATGTCAATTTTAGTTTGGAAGCTGGCAAGTGCTGTGTTCTGGGTGGCGCATCTGGAGCCGGAAAAAGCTCAATTCTAAAAATGCTGTATGGCAACTATGGAGTGGACCAGGGACAAATTCTGGTGAATCACCAAGGTGAATTGCTCGACTTTGTAGTCGCGGAACCGCGCAAAATTATCTCAATTCGCCGGCATACAATTGGGTATGTCAGCCAGTTTTTGCGGGTTGTGCCGCGTATTTCCGCACTTGATGTTGTGGCAGATCCACTGGTGGAAATGGGGATGGATCACAAACCTGCAAGGAAGCTGGCAGAAGATATTCTCGCACGTTTAAATCTACCAGAAAATCTTTGGAGTTTACCTCCATCAACATTCTCTGGTGGTGAACAGCAGCGAGTAAACATTGCACGCGGGTTTATTACTGATCATCCGATCTTGCTGCTGGATGAACCAACCGCTTCATTAGATGCGACGAACCGCCAGGTAGTTATTGAACTGATAGGGGAAAAGAAGGCCAAGAACGTTGCCTTACTTGGGATATTCCATGACGAAGATGTGAGAAATGCGGTGGCTGATACAATCATTGATGTCACCAATTTCTCTGCCAGACGCGCCGCGTAATTTTGGTTGTCATGAAACTCTCAATAGTTCCTTTCGTTCACCGCACCGCGACTGTCAGTGATTGCGTGTTGGGCCGCTATACCGAAGTTCAGGAACGAACAAAACTGAGCGAAGTGGTGCTCGGTGACTATTCCTACATTATGGAATATGGCGATGTGTGGTGCGCCGATATTGGCAGATTTGCTAATATTGCAAGCTGCGTCCGCATTAATGCCACCAATCATCCAACTTGGCGCGCAACTCAGCATCACTTCACTTATAGAGCTGGCGATTATTTTGAGGGCGCCCAAAACGAAGTTGAATTCTTTAATTGGCGACGGGAAAATAAAGTGACTATCGGACATGATGTTTGGATTGGTCACGGTGCCACAATTTTGCCTGGTGTCGTCATCGGCAACGGTGCTGCCATAGGCGCCGGTGCAGTGGTTTCAAAAAATGTTGAACCCTACACAATCGTCGGCGGTGTGCCTGCAACACCCATCAGGAAGCGTTTTTCAAACGATATCATTGATGGTTTTGAACAGTTGTCATGGTGGAATTGGCCTCATGACAAGTTACAGCTGGCACTACCTGATTTTCGAAATTTGTCTGGTGAAGAATTCATCAATAAATACAGTTAATTAGTGGCGCAATATCTTCGATGTTTTGTTGTCGTAAAAATTCCACATGACTGACACACAGCCTTCACCTGAGACCTTTAGCTCGGATGTAACAGGGGATGGTCTTATGGCTTTGGAATTTAAAAATGTTACCCGCCGGTTTGGCGTAAACACAGCAGTCAACGAAGTGAATGTCTCGATCCCATCTGGTCAGATGGTGGGAATTATCGGTGCTTCAGGAGCAGGTAAGTCAACCCTGTTGCGCATGACCAATCGGCTGATCGATACATCTGATGGAGAAATCATTTTTGAGGGGATTAATGTCTCTGCGCTCAAAGGGCAAAAACTGCGAGACTGGCAGCGAGATTGCGCCATGGTTTTTCAGCAATTCAATCTAGTTCCGCGCATCGACGTTATTACCAATGTTATGTTGGGTCGGCTCAATCACCGTTCAACAATTGCCAGTCTTCTGAATATTTTTTCAGACCAGGAACGCGCTATGGCAATCACTGCCTTGGAGCGGCTTGGAATTGAAAAAGCGGCAATGCAAAAGGCGGGTACACTTTCTGGCGGGCAGCAACAGCGCGTGGCGATTGCTCGTGCTTTAATGCAGGAGCCAAAAGTTGTTCTCGCTGATGAGCCGATCGCTTCGCTTGATCCGCGCAATGCGCAGATCGTTATGCAGTCCTTGCGTGACATAAATCAAAACGATGGCCTGACCGTAATCACCAATCTTCATACGTTGGATACAGCGCGTGCTTACTGCGACCGAATTATCGGTATGCAAGGCGGCAACGTGGTGTTTGACGGAGGACCAGATGAATTAACCGAAGCTGCCGCGCGCAAAATCTACGGCGCTGAGAATCTTGCGGATGCGTTTTCCGAGTCCATTACCTCTACCAATATTTCTCTGCCGCAGCTTGCAGCCGCTGCATCTGTGCAAAAGCGCCAGCCAGCGCAGAGCCTTGCTGATACCCAAACCAGCAATGCAGAAGCCAAAGAAAAAGAACCTGCTCTCAGCTGAGTTTTTAATTCTCCGTCCCGTTGTCGCGTGGGCCGGTTGTGACAGAGCGACAAAACCGAATAAGACAATTTCTGGAGAGAAACATGTTCAAAAAAGCCCTTCTTGCAACAGCTGCTGTTGCAACACTGTTCACTGGCACAATGACAGCCCAGGCACAGGATGTATTCCGTATTGGCATTCTGGGAGGCGAAAATGAAGCCGACCGTTTGCGCAATTTTCAGTGTATGAAAGACCAGTTGCCAGCTGCGCTCGGCGTTAAAGAAGTTAAGCTTTTCCCGGCCGCAGACTATGACGGCGTTATTCAGGGACTGCTTGGCGGTACACTTGATTATGCTGAACTCGGCGCCTCTGGTTACGCAAAAGTTTATCTTGCAGATGCAAACGCAGTAGATCCAGTTTTGACCACTGAGCAAGTAGATGGAGCAACAGGTTATTATTCAATAATGTTGGCGACGAAAGAGTCCGGCATCACCTCAATCAAAGACATGAAAGGCAAAAAACTTGGCTTTGCCGACCCTGATTCTACGTCTGGTTACCTCGTGCCATCTGTTGCACTGCCTGCGCAGCTGGGTATGACTTTGAACGAATACTTCTCTGAAACCGGTTTTGGCGGTGGCCATGAGAATGGTGTTTTGGAAATGCTAAAGGGTACATTTGACGCATCTGTAACTTGGTCTTCCGGTGTTGGCGAATATGATGATGGTTACACATCTGGCAATATCCGAAAAATGGTCGACAAGGGCCTCCTCGACATGGATGATGTTACAGAAGTCTGGCGTTCGCCTTTGATCCCAAACGGTCCTTATGTTGTTTCCAACAAATTGGACAAAGACATTCGTGGTAAGTTTGTAACTTACTTGAAAGCACTGCCAGAGACGGACCCTGCATGTTTCTCCGCCATCGCTTCCGGTGACTACAAGGGCTTCATCGACGTGGATCACTCTTTCTACGAAACCATTGTTGCTGCTCGTAAAGCAAAAATCGGCAGTTAATCCGCATCTATAATCTTCCGCGTCCCAATTGCGGGGCGCGGTTGCTTCTGTTTGGAATTTCCATGGCGCAAGCTGACCCCGTATCCCCCAATGAATTCATAAATGCTGGCGGCAAATACAATGTCGAGGGCCATTGGCAGCAGCTTAAAAAGCAGCGCCGCTTCTATACCTTTTTGGGGGCTGCCCTGATTGGTTCAGCTCTGTTTTTCTCTCTTTGGTTTGCAAATGAGAGCAACTCAGGGAAGTTCGTTGAGCGCCTACCATACTTTTTTGATTTTATCGGCTACATGGTGCCAAGAGAAGCCGCTGAAATCTGGCGCGCGATGTTTGATTTGGAAAGCCCATTTTTTGATGGTTCCCAAAAATACGACTATGTAGAAGGTAGGGTCTACCTAACAGAAACACTCTACATACCCGAGTATTTTTACAAGATGCTGGAAACGATCAATATTGCAATTTTGGCAACGCTGATCGGATTCACCTTTGGATTTGCCCTCGGTTTTGCCGCAGCAAAAAACCTGACAGCCAATCGGTTGCTGCGAGGTTTTGTTCGTCGGTTCATGGAGATTTTGCGGGCATTCCCTGAGATCGTGATCGCGGGTTTCTTTCTTGCTATTTTTTCCCTCGGTCCGGTGCCTGCGATTATTGCTGTCTCAATCCACACAATAGGCGCGCTTGGAAAGATGTTTTTCGAAGTCGTAGAAAACGCCGATATGAAACCAGATGAGGGCCTGCGGGCCGCAGGCGGAAATTGGGCAGAACGCGTATGGTTCGGCATCGTGCCACAAGTCATGCCAAATTTTATCAGCTATGGGTTGCTACGTTTTGAAATAAATGTGCGTGCTTCCACAATTTTAGGTGCGGTAGGAGCAGGGGGAATTGGTGAGACATTGCGCCTGGCCATTGGTCAGGGCCACGAAGCCAAAACATTGGCCATCATTCTTTTGTTGTTCTTCACTATCGTTTGTGTTGACCAACTATCTGCTTACTTACGCAAGCGGTTTGTTGGCGATCAAGCCTTTGAGTTTGGAGCGTAAAGATGCAAACTGATTTGTCCTCTTCCGATCTCGCTTCCGTTAAATCCAGATACCCTCACGCCTTTGAAGGGGCTTGGGTAAAGCGCTTTCGCGCCCCGTTAATTGTGGGTTTGGCCATGCTTTATGGCATTTACTGCATGTGGTTTTTCGCCATTGGCAAGACACTTGATGAAGGCAATTGGGAGATAGCAGGCGCCTATTTGGCCGACTGGATTTCTTACGATGTGCGCCCTGATATCGACTATCGTAGTGGTGAAATAAAAGTCGAGTTTCCTCGCTTTTCACCGCTTGGAGATAGGCCGGATCCTGCTTGGATTGAAACAACAATCGGCACTGTCGAAGTTCGTTCTGAGGTTAACACCAAACCTGCAAACTCCTCCGCAGTCAGCTCTTTCATGACGCCTTCATCTAATTCCAATACGGCGGCAGATACCGGTTTCAGTTTTATGTCCCCAAGCTCCTCCGCATCAAGCACAGGCACTTCAAATCAAGCCCAGGAAACGGGCAGTACGGCCGTTAATTCCCAAGAAGGGATAGCAAAAGCCAAAGTTCGTTTTGGGCCATCAACTGTATTGACAATTACTCCTGAAAAAGTGGCGGCAAGCCACGGTGGTGAGGATGTGGTTTTGTTCGTCGACCCAGTTGCCGGAAAAGTTAGCTTTGAAGATAAATTGCCTGAGTGGGCATTGCAGAAACGAACCGATGGAAAGGTATTTTTGAATTTCGGATTTGCTGGACGTGCCGAAGTTCGTAGCAAGGAAGTGAAAGTCTACCGTCGATTTTTTGGCTGGGAGAATTTCATCTTCGACACAAATTCCCCATTTTGGGGGCAGTCATTCGGTAACGTAATGTCAGCTGCCTTCGTAGGGGAAAGAGTAGATCCCGATCGCTCAAATATCTCCGTGATGTGGGATAATTTTGTAAACAATGCAGACTGGCAACATGGTGATGTTTGGCTGAAACTCCTTCAAACCATTGTTATGGCCTTTGTGGGAACAGTCTTCGCAGTATTGGTGGCGTTTCCGCTGTCTTTTATTGCGGCGCGAAACATCACACCAAATCGCATCGTGAATCAGATACTTAAACGGCTCTTCGATTTCCTGCGCTCTGTCGACATGCTAATTTGGGCATTGTTCTTCACACGCGCATTTGGTCCAGGCCCCATTTCAGGAATTGCAGCAATTTTCTTTACCGACACTGGCACTTTTGGGAAGCTGTATTCTGAAGCCTTGGAAAATATCGACGATAAGCAACGTGAAGGTGTTAAGTCCGTTGGCGCAACGCCAGTCGCTGTACAAAGGTACGGGGTAGTGCCCCAGGTGCTACCAATCTTCCTGAGTCAGGCACTCTATTTTTGGGAGTCAAATACCCGCTCTGCAACCATAATTGGCGCAGTTGGTGCGGGGGGAATTGGTCTTAAGTTGTGGGAGGCTATTCGCACTAATCAGGATTGGGAAAATGTTGCCTATATGGTGATTTTGATTTTGATTGTTGTGTTCGCCTTTGATGCGGTTTCCAACCAATTGCGGTCGCGCCTCATTGGCAAGGCAGCTCACTGATGCTGTGGCTATTTCCATTCGCTGGAAACTAAAGACCAAGAAATACAATGTTATGGCCGTGGCAATCAATGCAGTGGGCTGAGCCTGCCAAATTTATCACTACCGCTCCGCCCGACCAGAAAGTACGGAAAAGTCTTATGAACGAGACAATATTTACAAATGCGCAAATCGTATTGCACGATGAAGTAATACACGGAAGTTTGGTGCTTACAGATGGTAAGATCGCCGATATTTCTTCTGGTTCATCGTCAGGTGGCGATGACATGAACGGCGATATGTTAATACCCGGTTTAGTGGAACTCCATACCGACCATCTTGAAACACACTATGCTCCGCGTCCAAAGGTGCGTTGGAATCCTCATGCATCTGTACAGGCACATGATGCTCAGATTGCAGCGTCTGGGATTACAACAGTTTTTGACGCGCTCCGTGTAGGCGTAGATGAAGACGCTGATTTGGGCATTGCCGATATGACAAAGCTCTCCGCAGCAATCGAAGATTGCGCGAATGAAGATGGTCTGCGCGCTCAACATTTTATTCATCTACGCTGCGAGGTTTCGTCTGCGAATTGCTTGGAAGCACTAGATGCATTCGAGCAAAATGAACGCGTAAAGCTTGTGTCTCTTATGGATCACGCGCCAGGACAGCGCCAGTTTGCAAGCCTTGAGGCCTATGCAATCTACTACAGAGGCAAAATGGGTTTGTCGGAACAGGAATTCCAGGTGTTCTCTGAAAAACGAATAGAGGAATCTGCCATTTACGCCGATAAACATCGCCGTGCCGTTGCTCAGCGGTGCAACCAAAAAGGCATTGTTCTTGCCAGTCATGATGACGCTACCATAGATCATGTAAACGAAGCACTTGATCAAGGTATAGCTGTAGCGGAATTTCCAACGACTATTGAGGCTGCAAAGGCCTCACATGAGGGTGGATTGTCTGTATTGATGGGGGCACCCAATTTGATGCGCGGAAGCTCGCATTCGGGCAATGTATCCGCTCGAACCCTGGCGAAAAATGGTCATCTGGACATTTTATCTTCCGACTACATCCCATTTAGTATGATTAGCGCTGCATTTTTGATGGGCGATGTAGTCGAAGGAATTACTTTGCCACAAGCCATCAGAACCGTTAGCGCCAATCCGGCCGAAGCCGTGGGATTGGACGATCGAGGTTCAATTGCAATTGGTAAACAAGCAGACATTGTACGCGTACGGCGCTCAGATAATGTGCCATTGGTCCGCGGTGTTTGGCGCGAAGGTGAGCGTGTGGTTTGATGTCCAATACAGCTTTTTCGAATGTTCGCAAGGACGCAACAAAGTTCAAGGCGGTAATTTTTGATTGGGCCGGAACTATGATTGATTTTGGCTCCTTTGCTCCCATGGGCGTGTTCGTTGAGGTGTTTTCAGATTTTGGACTGGAGGTCACGATAGATGAAGCTCGAGCACCAATGGGAATGGCCAAGCGAGATCATATTCAAGAGATGTTAAAGCAACCCCGAATTGCGCAGCTATGGCTGGACGTAAATGGTGTGCCAGCCACCACGAAGGATATAGACGCTATTTACGCCGCCTTTGTTCCCAAGAATGAGGAGGTCGTAAAGAAATACGCTACTCTTGTGCCGGGCGCAGCTAAGATGATTGCCGGATTGCGGGCTCGTGGCCTCAAAATTGGTTCAACCACGGGCTATACACGCTCCATCATGGCTAATGTGCTCCCGCTCGCTGCGGAGCAGGGATATACACCAGATAGTCTCGTCTGCTCTGACGATGGCTTTGAAGGGCGTCCCAGCCCTCTTGGCATGTATCGGAGTTTCGTGGAGCTAGGTGTATATCCACCTGAAGCCGTCATTAAAGTTGACGATACCACACCCGGCATTGGGGAGGGTAAAGCAGCAGGTAGTATTACTGTGGGAGTTGCATTGTCTGGCAACTATGTCGGTAAAACGTCAGACGAACTAGCCGTGATGAGCGAGACTGAAATAGCGCCATTGAGGGCTCACGCAAGTAGAAAATTGTTTGGTGCCGGTGCTGACTATATCATCGACACAGTCGCCGATCTTCCGTCACTTATTACCCGGTTGGAAGCTTCAAACTAAGTGTCATAATGCAAGAAGGATGACCAATACATTGATTTGGCTGCCTTATAAAGCACGGGTATCCAAATTTAATGGGTTTTTGCCAATAGGCGTCCAAGTGTTTCCTAGATTATCATCACCACTTTCACAGGACCAGTAGATTCAGTTGTCGTTTCAACTGTGCGGTATCAAAAACCGATTAATGATTGGCGGATGCACTCGGCATCACCTTAACTCCCGAACAAAGCACTTCTGCAATTATTCTGTTGTGACCATCTGCACAAAGACATGCTGCTCATATCCAGTGACAGTTCCATGTCTAAACTCCCTGAGCTGGCGAGTGTAACATTACTATCCGCTCACCATTCCTGTTGTGCAATATTCAAAGTCGAGCTTGCCTTACCGATTTAATGAAGCGCAATTTGGCGATAGCTGGGGGCAGCTCTTGGAAATTGGAGACCATATTTGCGCAGCGTAGGAATGCTTGTAATGTCGGGGAACTATAGGACTCTTGTTATGCCGCGGTTGGTGTCACGATAAACTGAACTCTGAAAACAACATTTAGTCTAAAATATATGTATCTGGTGTGGCTTCATTTGGTACCACGCTTGAATCCGCACCCAAATCTTTGGACAATAGATCTCGTATCTCATTTTCAAATCGCACGAGTTCGTTCGCGATATTGAGCGCGCTATCTTGAAAACTTTGAATCTGAGCCTCAATCCGATCAAGCCTTCCTTGAGTGCTTGATTCCAGTTCTCTTAGCCCAGTACTTAAGGAATCTATTTTTTGCTGGGTTGTCATATTCGCTTGCATATCAACAGCGAAGCTCGCAATGCTAAGCGCCTGTTGGAAGGCATTTATGGCTTTTAGCTTCCGTTGCGCGGTTTTGGCCTGTTGCAAACTGGCAAGAGCGCTACGCATCTCAGACTCAGCTTTTGCACGGGAGGACTGCAAATCCAGTATCTCCGCGTAGATCTGTTTGTCGATGGCGTCTTGTCTATATTGATCAATCAGTTCCTGATACTGGATAGATCTTTGCGCCATAGCTTCAACCACTTGAAGGTTTTGAATGTTCGCATTGCGGAGCTTTAAGACTTTTGCTCGCCTGACCGAGCGTTGCAGGAAGTCAGATTGTTCTGGTTCACGATGGAATACAATGTCGCCATTTTGATCCTTGACCACCCAGATGCGAAATGTTTTTGAGCTTACACTAGCTTTGCTGCCCAGTGCACTCTCGATCTTTGGAGCTCGTTCGATATACGCAGAAGCCATGGAACCCATATCTGGGCCCAATACCGGAGCGCCGATGAGGAAATTTGTTGCTACATCTTCGGCAGTTTTACCTTTTCCCAGAGGTGCTGGTGACATCACCAATGGTGCTCCATCAAAGAGATCAACATTGTAAACCTCAACTTCCAGCAAAAGTCCTTCACTACCATCACCGAGTTCGGTTGTTATGAATTCCGCGTATTTTTCAACATGGTTTTCAACACGCCAATAAACAACACCATCTTCCGCAAAGCCATAAATAGATTCGATAGACTTAACTGAGAGGGTGGCTAAAACCGCCGCTCCAATTCTCTGTGCCATCGGCCAAATGGCGGCAACATTTGCATGTCCAGCATGGGCAGCTAGAAGCACACACACGAGCGCAATTACCCAACCTTTTCTCAATACCCTCAAAGACATGTGAAATCCCCAGATTCTATGGCAATAATCTGACAGATTGCATCTTTACGAGACTTCGACACTAAAGCCATCAATGATCTACTTGCAGCCAGTTTTGTCGAAAGCCTATTCCACTCATCCAATCTCGGACTAATATCTTGATATGATAATCTTAGCTCTGAAATTTTGGTCCAATCGGTGGAAAAATCGCGGCCTTCGCACATTTCATAGTCAGCCTTCGTGACCAACCGTTCAATTCTTTGATCAATTTTGGGATCGCACTCATCGATTGGGATTTCCCTACGAAATATTGAATTGCGATTCAGATCAATCTGTTTGGTGAGCATATCGAAACCGATTTTTTTATGGGTGGCCTGTATGTGATATGCGTCAAGATCCGCATAGGCGATGTAGGGAGAGTTCTTGTCTGGATGATAGTCTAAATCGTCACAATAGTATTGTGTTTCAAAAAGAGGATTTGTGGTTTCTCCAGTCTCAAAGCGGCAGCCTAAAAACTCGCTTCGCTCCTTTTCCTGGAGGTCCAGGAAAAGCGGATTTTTTGAAAGTTCGCTAAACAGTTTAGCGTGTTGTTGTTCGAGTTGGGTGTTCAATTGAGCAATTGATCCGGGTGATTCCGGATCCATGCATTCATCATAGTGTTCGACGTAAGCACTCAGAGCATTTTTAAGTTGCACGATGTCGGCCGGCCTATTCAATTCAAACGCCTGATCACTCATCATATCTAGCCACGCACTAGTTTCCGTCTGCTGAAGGGTGCAGATATGAATGATCGGTGAGTAGTCCAATTCGGATGAAATAAGTATCAATTGGTTTCTTGCTGTTTTGACCTTCCCAATTATCTCTTCTGTATCGTCAAGAAACTCTTCGCCGGTATAGTCAATGTTATTTGGATCGAAAAAGCTCCGTTTGTTTTCATTGTGAGTGATCCAGTAGCTGTTGGCTTCATTTACTCGCAGGGCAGCTATGGTTTTGTTGGGAATCAACCCTTGCTCAACATAGAGCTCTCTCAAAACCACCAATGCGGTTTCTAAAACAGAGTTAAGTTGGACCAGTTGTCGGTGAATAGAGAATAATAAGGTAAGTTGCGCCTTTGATACATGAGCTGCAGGATTATTTCTGCTTCTCATAATGCTCAACGCTGTTTGTGCAGCAAAAATAATAATGGGAACAGCTGCTGGTAGTGCATTTGCTTTCTTAGCCGGTATGCCTATTCCCAGTAATGCTGTAACTGCGACACCGCCAAGAAAATGCCGTCTGGAACAATCACTCGCCATATGTCCACCCTCCGCACAGATTCAGGTATAAAGGTTGTACTACTAAATCATGCACCTTTTTGATAGTAAATAGGCAAGGCATTCCCTGAGGCTTCGGTTCCGGAATCAGCGAACCAGCGCTTAGCAGATGTTGTGGTCAGCCTATCAGCTCATGCAATTTAGGATATGAGTGAACCGGTCTGGGTGGAGTTCATGAAAGATATCTCCCAGAAGATTCCATCTCTGCTCGATGCTGAATTGTTTGTTTTTGTTGGTGCCATACGATGCCAAAGTCGGTCAGTAAATTACTTCGCTTCTCCCGCAATCTTTGGATATCTCGTTAGCGAGAAACATATAATTATACTATCAAAGCTGGAGGGATGGAGACGTATATGAAGCCTTATATAGAAGGTGTTTGGGCGGATGCAGGTGAGGCGGACCAGTCACCAGTATAACTCGCTCTGAACAGGGAAAACACTGGGAGATTTAGCTCTTTTGGGAGGTGTGCTGAAAACATCCGATTTTTTAAATTAATACAACTGACTTATAGAAATCACTCGATATTTGTAACACGCAAAAAATCATTAGATAACTCAGCCAAGTTGTCCAATCCGGCTGACCTCAGAAGAGCTTGTATGGGATAAATAGTGCCAAGTCTTGCCAGAACCACAACAGTACAGCTGTTGATAACATGATTAAGGCAAATGGGATGGACCCTTTGATTACTTCCTCCAGTTGAGCCTTTCCAACAGCCTGTATAACGAAGAGATTTAGTCCCACAGGTGGCGTAATCAAAGCGGTTTCAATGAGAACGACGAAGAAGATTCCAAACCAGATTGGGTCAATTCCCATGATTTCCAGGGCAGGGAATAGGACCGGAACCATAATGAGCATCATGGAAAGTGCTTCCAAAAAGAAACCGATGATTAGTAGCACTATTCCCACCGCAAAGATGAAAAGTGTTGGGTTTGAGATATTCTCGGTTAGGAAAATACTGATCGATTGAGGGATCAGGTAGAGTGTGATTGCATAAGAAAACACTTTAGCGCCCGCTACAATGATGAAGATCATTGCCGTGGTTTTCAGGGAATCGTGAACAGCTTCGCGAAGTTTAGCAAATGTCATTCGCCCCATCGCAAAAGTCAAAATCAATGCAATAACGAACCCAAGGCCTGCGCTCTCGGAAGGGGTGGCAATGCCGGCATAGATTGATCCTATGATTGCGATAGCAAGAACTACTGTGGGTAAGGCATAAAGCGTGACCTGTAAGCGTTCACCGATAGGCATCCGAACGACTTTGAGACTTTCTTTTCCTCGTGAATGCAATATTGCATAAATGATAAAGAGCGTTGCTAGAAATAGCCCAGGACCAATACCGGCAAGAAAGAGTGTCGGGATGGAGGTTTCCGTAATCACGCCGTAGATAATCAATGGTATTGACGGAGGGATAAGAATTCCAAGAGTGCCCCCGGCCGCCAGTTGTCCCATGATGAATGGACGGTCATAGCCGCGCTTTTCCATTTCGGGGATCGCAACTGTGCCTATGGTTGCAGCCGTGGCAACAGATGAGCCAGAAATTGCTGAAAAAAGTGTGCAGCTTTTGATTGTGGCGACTCCTAAACCGCCTGGCCAGTGCCCAACCCAAGCTTGAACACTTGCGAATAGATCTCGTCCTACGCCGCCTTTAAGCAGGACATTTGACATTAAAAGGAACAAGGGTACCGCCAAAAGTTCAAAACTGTCCATTGAGCCAAAGAGACGTTGTGGAACTCCTATGAGCGGAAAGCCCTTTAGCCACAAAAGCAACACACCAAGGGACCCCATTGCAAAAGCAACAGGAACGCGCAACAGCAATAAGACCAACAAGCCGCCTATAATCAGGATGGATTCCATTCCGCTAGTGGCTCCCGAGCTCAGATCGTTGCAAGTTTGCCTGACCGGTCCAGACCTTGTAAATCTCGACCAGTGCCTGTAACGCCAAAATGCCAAACCCAACCCAAATCGAAGATTGAGTAAAAGCTTTTGGCACGGCGAGATAGCTATCTGTCGTATGCCCAGCCAAAGTGGATTTCAGCCATAGATCCCAGCCATATTTGGCTGCTATGGTCCCAAAGAAAACAATAACCAGGAGTGAAAACGTTTCAACCACTCTGCGCTGCAGCGAGTTAATGTCGCGAAAAGTCAGGTCGATTATGATGTGTTGACGGTGCTTAAGAACATATGCCATGGCAACAAATGTTGCCCAAATTTGAAAGATGCGTGATATCTCATCAACCCAAACCGTCGGGCTGATCAGCAAATAGCGCATGAAAACTTCAAACGCGACGAAGAGCCCCACAGCAAAAAACATCCAGCCGGCGATAACACCCAATAATTCTGACACACCATCGACGATTTTACTCAGGTATTGAAGGGTGTTCATTTGCCTGTTCCCCAAATACAAAGCCGGGCCTCAGAGGCCCGGCTCAAAACTCAATTCAAACGAGATTACATGCCAGAGACGGCTGACACCACCGCGGCGGCAGTCTTACCTGCATCATCCACAAAACGTTGCACCACTGAAGATGTGGCGTCGACCCACTTTTGACGTTCCTCAGAAGTTAGTTCAACCACAGTCATCTTGGAGCGCATCTCGTCGACATTCGCGTCTTCTTCCCCATAGATCGCGTCACGCAACTGCTGCTCGACTTCGAGGGCTGCGTCCAAAACAATCTGCTGATGGTTCGTGGAGAGACTTTCAAAGAAATCGTTATTCATGACGGCAACAAACTCAATAGCACTGTCATAGGAAAGCGTCATGTGATCCATAACTTCATGCAATTTGCGTGATTTTACTGCAGAGGCACCCGTCATGCCCGCATCAACAGCTCCTTGTTGGTAGGCTAAAAACTGTTTAGAGCCTGACATGAGGGTAGGAGCGCCGCCAAGAGCTTCAACTGTCCAACCTAAAACCTTGCCGTAAGTACGGACCTTTTTATTCTCCAGGTCCGAGGGTAAACGGACCGCTTTGCCGTTTGAGAGATAAATATTGCGCCCGAATGCCTGCCACCATAGGATTTTCGCGCCTGTTTCCTCCAGAATTGCTGCGTCTAACACACTGCGCATGGGGGAGCCGGTCGCAACTGCCGCTCGCAAATGTGCTTCATCCCGAAAGAAAAATGGCAGACTAACTACATCGACTGCAGGAACTGAACCAGTGAAGCGTCCAAGGAAAGCTGATCCGGCTTCAACTGCGCCGGTGCCAACAGCCTCAGGCACTTCTTTGTCTTTATAAAGTTGTGCCGATGGGAATAGCTGTAATGTCAATTCGCCCCCGGATTTCTCTTCAATAATTTCTTTGAATGCATTCCAGTTCTTGCCCAGCGAATGAGTTTCTGGCAACTGAAGCGTCACTCGAATTACAGTTTCTGCCTGAGCTGCAACTGACGAAGTTAAAATTACCGTTGCGGCTAAGGCCGCTTTTATCATGCACCGCATGAGTTCTCCCTTGCATTATCTGCTTTACGCGTGTTGGTCTTGAGATCAGACTTGCAAATTCGGGACATAAAAGTCAATTACATATGTAACTCAATATGGGAAAGTCACATATGACCACCCAAGATGACATTTCTGATCCGGTATCAGGCGAGGGCCTGATTGCGGCTATTCATTCTTTGTCACACAAGCTCATGATGCTGTATTCACAGATTGTGTATGCGCAGACCGGTTTGAATTGGCAGGACTGGCGCATCTTGCGGGCAGTCGTGAGTTTGCAGTCTTGCCGGGCACAGGACATATGCGATGAAAGTGGTTTGCAAAAACCGCACGTTAGCACCGGTTTGGCGCGACTGGAAAAGGCCGGCCACATTAAACGTACCAAGAACCCGGAAAATACAAGGTTTAAACTCGTGCGAAGTACGAGCCAAGGCGCATCACTTGTAAAGAAAGCGCAACCAGTTCTTGATGGTTTGAATTCTCAAATTGAAATCGCGGTTGCAGGGGAATCTGGGAGCCAACTCTTAGATGAGCTTCGCGCTTATCAGGAACAATTGGATCGACTGGCAAAGGTTGCTGAAGAGGGAGCGGCCAAGCGCCCGATCTAGGTTAAACTGATGCTATCGGGCGAAAGTATAGCTGCATTTGTTCAAGCCAGTACACTTTTTGCAACGAAACATAACGTATGCCACACGCGGTGAAAGAGGCTGTTCTATTGGTTTTCACAAAGATTATCAGGATTTGGCCTTTATGGGTGATCTCCCGAATATGCCCCGCTCCAGATATCATCAGTGCATTCATGAACGGCAAACAGCTTGCTACATTGACCGCGAAGCTGTTGGCTCATGATACCAATTTGGCAGCTAACCGGGTTGAGCAACGCAAGTATCTCGGCATTGCCAAAAGTAAATATCTCAGGATTGCCTTAATAGTACTGCAGATCATCAATCTCGAACATTTGAAATGCACCCAATCTTCGGCCCTATAGAAACTGCGCTGCGGTAGAAACAGGTAAGGGCGAACCAATCTCCGCACGAGATTCCTACTAACCAGGGAAATTTCCAACTTGAAAGATTTGGTCATTGCTGGAGCGGTTTTGGTTTTAAAGATAGTGGCTTAAGTATCATTCCTCTAAATTCGGAACAGGGAAATTAGATAGCAAAACAAGGAACGGCAACAAACCTCAGTGAAACAAAACGCAAAAGCCTATCTTATTTCTTTGAAAATGGGTTAAAAAAAGCTGAGTTTAGGGTGGGCCGAGTATGAGCAATTTGGATTTATATTCATCTAGTTCAGAACTACCTCTCCCTAATTGCCTCATCCTTGTATCGCAGAAGCGGTGACAGGAAGAATTCGATGATGCGTCTTTTGCCGGTTTTGACCTCTGTTGAAACGTTCATTCCTGGGTTGAGGGCCAGCTCCTTGCGGTCTATGCGAATGGTCTGAGAGGCTAGTTGTACCTTTGCACGGTAAATGGGGCCCAGCTGCTCATCTATGGCCACATCATTTGATATGGATGTAATCTTCCCATCCAGAACACCGTAACGGGTGAAAGGGAAGGCTTCGAGTTTTATCTCTGCGGTTTGTCCAACTTCAATAAAGCCAATATCCTTGTTCAGAACGACAGCTTCAATTTCCAAGGGAGTGTCCGCTGGCACAACGGTCAGAACCTGTGTTCCTGAATCCACCACGGCTCCAATTGTATAGATGGCGAGCTTGTCGACGAAGCCTGTGACGGGTGCCCGAAGTTCTCGGTATTTTTGTCTTTGATTGGCTTTCTTCAACTCTTGCTCGATTGATGACAGCTTGTTCAAAGCCTCATGCCGATTTTGCGCAGCCGTCGAGCGGTAGGTTGAGACGGCTTCAACGTGGCGTGCATTCAGGCTGGCGATAGCGGCCTCCGCCTGGTGAATGCTTTCTTCAACCGATTGCTGTTGATGTAACAGCTCAATGAGGCTTTCGCGTAATTCCAGAACCAACGGTTTTTGCGTAATACCCTTTTCAAGAAGATTTTCTTGAGCTGCCAGTCGTTCCTGCAGCAGTGGCAATTTCTGACCAAACATTGATCGCTGGATGTGAGCTGAAGCTATGATGCTTTCTTGTCGCTCAATGTCAGCTGCAATAGATGTCAGCTCAGCTGAATGTTGAGCCCTCTTTCCAACCAGGAGAACCTCGGTGTTGGCTTTGATCAGTTCAGGCGTTTTCGCGGGCAGACTTAGCTCAGCGCTTCTGTGTTTTAAAAGCGCTTCGCCCAATTCTGCTTCAACGCTTGCCTGTATCCACTGGGCCTGAAGAGAGTCCACATTGGCAACGGTTTCGGTTGGATCCATTTCAACGAGGAGGTCGCCTTTTTCGACAAATTGGCCATCCTTCACGTGAACCGCACGTACCACGCCCGTTTCCAGCGTTTGTAGTGTTTTGACCTTGCCTGTAGGGACGGTTTGACCCTGTGCAATGACCACGATATCGATGGTTCCCAGGATGGCCCACACCGCTGCAAAGACAAAGAAACCACCCAGAATAAAAGCCATGTAGCGCCCAGACCTCGATGGTGGTGCTTCGAGGACTTCCAACGCCGCAGGTAGAAACTCATGCTCATCAGATTTCTTCAAGCTCTGATTGAGGCTTTTCCACACTGTCACAAAAGTGTCTCCAAATTCTCGTTAAACGCACAAGTTGTTTCAACTATACCGATTGGGAAAATATTGTAAAAGGCAACATAGTAAAAAGACGTATATGCTGGATCGGGTGGCAGCTTCTGGGGAAGAAAGCCAACCAAGTGCGGATGAAAACTCGCTTGGCGAGAGCGGAGCGCTAACCCTTGCTATGTTGTTGGCATTCCACGAAATACGGGCTTCACCAGATCAAATTCAACATGACTTTTCTGATGAAAAAGGCGCTATCAGCGTCATCAATATAGTGCGCGCCGCACGCAACAATGGGCTGAAAGCAAAGTCTGTCTATTGTGGTGGCAAGAAGTTGTTATCCGCTCCCTTGCCAGCCCTGGCTTCAACCCGTGATGGTGGCTGGTTTGTGCTCGCTAAAATTGTCGATGATAACGCTCTGGTTCAAAGTCCGGGCAAACCACCTGAAACCTTGTCGATTGAAGAGCTGAATAAGCACTGGAGCGGCACTCTGGTATTGGGTGCCAGGCGAGCAGGGCAAATGGTTGCAGACCTGCAGTTCGGCATGCGCTGGTTTGTGCCGGTTCTGGTCAAATATCGAAAATTGTTTGGCGAGGTGCTGCTGGCATCATTCTTCATCCAGTGCTTTGCGCTGATCACGCCGCTTTTCTTCCAGGTGGTGGTGGATAAGGTGCTGGTGCACCGGGGCGTCACAACGCTTGATGTTTTGATCATCGGCCTGTGTGCCATTGCTGTGTTTGATACGCTCCTTGGCTTTCTGCGGACCTATATCTTCTCCCACACCACCAGCCGCGTAGATGTGCAGCTTGGCGTGCAGCTCTATCGGCATCTGTTAGGGCTGCCCATCAGCTATTTTGAGAGCAGACCCACCGGTCAAACTGTGGCAAGGGTGCATGAGCTGCAGACCATACGGGATTTCATTACATCATCGTCGCTGACGGTGGTCATCGACCTGGTGTTCACCTTCGTGTTCTTCGCGGTCATGTGGGTGTTCTCGCCTCAACTGACACTCACCGTTCTGGCCTCTGTGCCAATCTATGCGCTGTTGTCGATTGCGATTACACCGGAGTTGCGCCGCCGCGTTGAAGAAAAGTTCTATCGCGGTGCTGCCAATCAGTCGTTTCTGGTTGAGAGCATTTCTGGTGCCGAAACCCTCAAATCCATGGCGGTTGAGCCGCAAATGCACAATCGCTGGGATGAAAACCTTGCGGCCTATGTGAAGGCATCCTTTCGCACTATTACGCTCGGCGCCTTTGGCAGTCAGTTTGTGCAACTGGTCAACAAGCTCGTGATGGGTTTGGTCCTGTGGTTCGGCGCAAAGGCTGTGATGGCGGGAGAGCTGACGGTTGGTCAGTTGGTCGCGTTCAACATGTTGGCGGGGCAGGTAAACCAGCCCATTATACGACTGGCCCAGCTGTGGCAGGACTTTCAGCAGTTCAGAATTTCCATCCAACGACTGGGCGATATTCTCAATACCAAGACTGAGCTGGGCAATTCTGCACCGGAAAATCTGCCGCCACTGAAGGGCCAGATTGAGTTCAAGAACGTCACCTTCAGATATCGCCCGGATGAAGCCGAAATACTCAAAAACTTGTCTTTGAAAATCGAAGCGGGTCAGACCATTGGCCTGGTCGGCAGATCAGGGTCCGGCAAATCCACTATCACCAAACTGGTGCAACGGCTTCATATGCCGGAGAGTGGCCGTGTGCTGCTGGATGGCATTGAGATCGGCATGTTGAACCCGGCCTGGCTACGACGGCAGATTGGCATGGTTCTGCAGGAGAATATTCTGTTCAACAGAACCGTTCGGGACAATATTGCGCTGGCCAATCCGGCCATGCCCATGAAGACGATCATACAGGCGGCACAGCTGGCCGGCGCTCATGACTTCATCCTGCAGCTCCCCAAAGGCTATGACACACAATTGGAGGAGAGGGGCTCCAACCTTTCCGGCGGACAGCGCCAGCGCATTGCGATTGCCAGAGCGCTGGTGACCAAACCGCAAATCCTCATTCTGGATGAGGCGACAGCCGCGCTCGATTATGAGTCAGAGCGTATTTTCCAGCGCAATCTTCAGCATATTTCCAAAGGGCGAACGGTGCTGATCATCGCACACAGGCTCTCAACAGTGCGCAACGCGGATCGTATTCTGGTGATGGACCAAGGACAGCTGGTGGAAGACGGCACCCACAGCGCGTTGATGACGAAAAATGGCCTCTATGCTGAGCTACACAGAATTGCGGAGGCTGATTGATGTTTAAGGCAGGTCTCAAACAACAGATCAAATGGAAGGCGATACACGATGTCTGATGTTCAGATCGACAATGAAAGTGTTAAAGTAGCGGCCTCTCTTGCACCGGCAGATGCCGAGCAAGAGAAGGAGAGTTCGAGCCCGTCGGGTGAATTGGTTGTTTATCGGGCTACCAAACCAGAAGAAATTGTAAACATACGCGGTATTGCACATGAGTTTCATGCTGAATCGCGCTATGCGCATCTGCAATTTTCAGAGGAAAAACTCACTCGTGCATTTAGCAGAGCGATAAACAATCCGAGCAATACACTCTCGATTTATATTCAATGTGATGGTGAGACGGTCGGTATCGTTCAAGCCGCCGCAGGGGATTATTATCTGGGTATCGGCGGACGTATTGTCTCGGTTCTAAACCTGTACGTATCGCGCCGAATTCGAGGCACTTACTTGGGCGGTAAGGTCGGGGTGAAGTTATTGCGTGTGGTGTCGGAGTGGGCTGGCACTCAGCGTGCGGAAGAAATTCATATTCATTCTACATCAGGCATAGATCCACTGCGTACCGATAAGCTGCTTACTCGAATGGGGTTTGAGGTCATTGGTGGAAACTATATGGCGAGATTGGGATGATTGATACATTCGTAGCCGTTTGTATGGATCTCAAAAATTGACATTATCTATGACACATCATCTCTTTAAAATGCTCTTTCTAATTATGAGGAAGACTCACGCCCGTTCTCCTGCATATGTATCCGAATATTGGATAGAATATTTAGGAAGAATTGAGCAATTGGACGCGGACGTACAAGGTCGTGAGGAGATTGGTTCACAGCCGTGTGGACTGTTGAATGAGACGTTTCAAGCTGCATCGTTCTTTGAGTGTATAATTCAAGGAAGGTCATAGAATGAATTCATTAATTGTAAAATTCTGTTATTTATCTCAAAGGAGATCAATTTTATTTATACCTATATGTTTGTTTTTTATATTATTTGCATCTTTTACTCAAATATTTATTATAATTATTATGAATAATTTTGAAAAAGGTGTTGTATACTATTTTTTTGTAGTTTTTTTATCTATTATACCTAGTGTAATATTCTATTCTTTTTCTTTTTTATTCATAGAGTTTTTTGTTTCGATAGTTTTTCGGGAAAGAAAACTCTTGACCAAGTTTCGTCAAAAATTTGAGGAGTGATCCATGTCTGGTTCGTCTATAAAAGTTGGCCGCGGAAGGGTTTCGGGTGCAATCAATTCGTTGCATTCAACTCAATATGGCGGCGCTGATCTCACAATGGCTGCACCGCTTGCTGCATTAATGGACATTCCTGTCGGAGCGTTCAGCATCTTCAATATTGATGGCCATCTCTTAGGTGCCGGTGGTGGTGTAAATCTTACCTATGATCCAAGTCAGAGTATTTTTAGTGTCAATGTAGACGCTAGTATAATTTTTGGCGGAGAAGTTTTTGTCACATTCGACATAGAGAACATGGATTTGGATATTAGCGGGAATGCATACGCAACGCTTGAAACAGGCATTGGGGGCGGAGTAGCTGGTTTCGGCTTGGGTGCTTCTGGCGGGTTGACTTGGGACGAGGACGCACTTCTAGCGGAAGGTAATCTGGACGTATTTACATTCGGTTTTAACGCAAGCTACACGGTGGCTTCCTACCACATGTATCACGACATCTTTTATGGAGGTACACACGGTCAGTTGGGTGATATCAATCCACTAGCGCCAACTTTAGGCGGTGTTTACAGTACACCAGCCGGCCAAGTTACGCCTATACATCCAGGATTCGAGAAGGGTTCAGGGTACTTTCCCTCCAATGACTACGACCCTATCACTGAAGAGGATGGTCCGTTTGGTGGATACGGTCGCAACTATGCCCAAAATGTTGCCTACTCCCGTACCTACAATCGCAATGCCAGTGGTTTCGGAAGTTCCCCTGTGGACCAAATGTTTAGTCTCCCTAGCTATGACGTATTATACAACTCCAATTTTGATACAGCACCCTCTGGCGGCACTTATTCAAATGGAGGGCAAGCCTACAGCGGCGGCAACAGTTCTAGCAGCACGACTTATTCCAATGGCAGTTCCGGCTATAGCGAAACCAGCGGCGGCAGGGATGCTATGGACAGCTATGGTGGCTATGGCTACGGCAACAGTCAATCTAATAGCAGCTATAGCTATGGCAGCAGCAGTTCAAGCCAATCCGGTTCAGGAAGTGGCTATAATTCAGTGTCACAAACGATACAAAGCCTACCCAGCAACAGCTATGATATAGGATATAATTCCAGCTTCGATAATGCTCCCTCAGGTGGCACCTATTCTCAGGGCAGCCCCGCATATAATTCAGGCTCAAGTGGCTATAGCGGTAGCGACTATGGGGATGGTAATACTTCAAGTAGTTCTAGCTCCGGAAGTAGCAGTGGTCCCATTCTAATTGATCTTGATGATGATGGATTAGATATCACGTCGCTTGAATCTTCGAATTTTTACTATGACATGGATGGTGATGGTCAGAAGAACCGGACGGCATGGGCTGGAGCGGGTGATGGCGTTTTGGTGCGTGATGCTGGCGATGATGGTGTTATCGAGCTTACAGAAGAAGTGGATTTCACCTCATGGGCGCCATCGGCGAAAAGTGACCTGGAAGCGTTGCGGGCAGCTTTTGACACGAATAATGACGACAAGCTGAACTCTTCTGATACGGACTGGGCCTTGTTCAAAGTGCTTGTGACCAATGTGGATGGGACAACGACACTCAAAACGTTGGCTCAGCTCGGCATTACTGAGCTTGACCTGATTAGCAACAATCAAGAAATCACGCTGGAAGATGGGTCCAAGATCATTGGATCAACAACCTATACAAAGAGCGATAATAGCACTGGCATAGTTGGCGATGTGCAGCTCGCCTACGATGACGAAAGCTTTATCGTCGCAGAAACCATCACCAACAATGCCGACGGATCTACGACGATTGAAAACGTAGCATCACGCACAGATGGTACGGTCGCCAGTACAATAACCACAACGACAAGCACGGATGGCAACACACGGACCACAAAGTTCGACACCTACCCCATTTGACGGATAAATGGTGCAATCAAGAACATCGAATGCGGCCGATGTTAGATTTCAATTTCGTGAGAGGTAATTAATAATCATGAATAAATCTATTTTATTAAGCAGAATAAGCGCATTTTGTTCGATATTTATTTTATTTTTCGTTTCTATTTCATGGGTAAATCCAATTAATGCAGAAATGGAAAATTTGACACCACCTTTATCAAGCATAGAAGGGATTGCGAAAGTAAGTATATTTAAAAATATGAATATAGATGCGCCAGGATATGTTAAAAATATTATTAAAAATAAAAAAACTACATTTAGTGCTCATATCATTCAGGAAAAAATTATTTATGTTTTTTATGAAGGAATGGAGTGCCCAAGTTATGGGTGCGCTATTATCTCTATGTCGATAGAGGGTAATAGATTTTTTGATCCTGTAATAATTTATTCAAAAAATGAAATGATAAATCATGAAAATCGTAATAAATTACTTTTTTTTATGGGTAAGTAATTCGGAATACCTGCACTGTTAAATGGGGATGCCTGATCTATGAGCGATGAATTAAAATATTCGTATTTAGATAGGTTATCCAAAGCAAGAGTTCCATCAATGGTGGCCCGCTTAAGGGAACACGAACATTTCAGAAGATGGAGTCAATGGTACTCCAAAACAGATACGATGAAATTGAAGTGTGTTCGCTTACTGGTGTTTCTGGATTAGCTACAAAGTCTGAAAACGGAACGCCTCGAATAGGAGTTAATGTATCTCAAGTTTTTTTTCAGGGCACTTCAATCCCGGCCCCTATGATGCCGATGGTCCGGGGGCGAAGCTTTTTAATCGAGGGGTGCCGCAAGGTGATATCTTTGCGCATGAGTTAGCACATCATGGGTTGGGGATCGCTATCTCGGTATCGGCGGGCAGATGGTGACGATTTATTCCCTCTATGTATCATCGAAAGTGCGCGGCACGTATTTGGGCGGCAAGGTAGGGGTCAAGCTCCTTCGGCTCGCTACGGAATGGGTAAAATCACAGGATGCAGAAGAGATGCACATCCATGCCACATCTGGAATTGAGCCAAACCGCGCAGACAAAATGCTGACGCGGATGGGCTTTGAGACAATCGGTGGGAATTATATCGCAAGGCTGGAGATATGAGAACTCTATTTTTTATAATAATAATAGTCTCTATATCATCTTGCAATAAAAAAGAACCGTCAGAATCAGAAGTATTAGAAAAGTATAATGAAAAATTTGTGTCATCTCAAAATATAAAAAATGATAATTATAATTGTAAAATAAGTAAATTTATTAGAACTGAAAAAGATATAGGAAATGGATATGATAATGTTTTTTGGGAAGTGAATTGTGAAAATAAAAACAATAATGAAAGAGCATATTATATGGTGAATAAATACTCTTTTATAGAATTTTTCGAGATATATTGAGGTGTTCTAATGTCGGATTTTTATTTTTCAAATTTTTTTTAATTGATGAATTAGTATCCAAGGATTCACATGATGACCAATAAATATAATCCAGACATTTTTCAAAAAAAACCAATCTGGGCAACAAACGCAGATGGTATGGCAGATGCTAACTCGAAAAGACGTGGGCAGGTAACCGGCAGCTTCAATATTGTGCCATTTTTGAGCATATGATGACAAAATTGATCACTAGGTGAAAGGGTCATTGGGATGTTGCTTTCAAGAACAATTTGGATCGGGATTTTCGCCCTCTATTTTGCCACTTATCCTGTTTTTTCAAAAGAAAATCATGATGAGTCAGCTCCTGACTATATGGCTCTGACCGCTGCGGGAGATTATTCCGCAGCTTTCCGCAGCTTGCTACAGGAAGACGATTCTTTCAGCTTGAGTCTAAGAGCTTACCATCTTCTGATCGGAGCGGGCGTGGAGCGGGATATCTGTGCAGCCGTCGAGATTTTTGAACGTCTCTACACTCCTAAGAATCCGTTTGGCCAAGGACCGCTAAATTACGCGTATAGAGGGAATTGGGCCGCAATAGCCTCTCTGGAAGGTAGTGCTGCGGCCACATTAGCTGTTGGAGTTTATTACATGCAAATTCCTGAGCTCGGTCCGCTTAAATTGTTTGGTGGCGAACAGTATACAGCAAGGCTTGCTCATGATTATCTTCGAAGAGCCAAGGAACTAGGATCAATATACGCTGATACTTATATTTCAGCTCTACAAATAAAATACCCAGATTTATCACAAGAATATTTGATGGAATTTCCAATTCCTTCCAAAATAATATGTTTACCACGGAGCAACTAGGTGAATCTTTTTACACAAGATGAATTGAAACAGATATTTGACTTATTTGAGACTGGAAATAGTCTTGGTATGGATTTTCCAACAAATAGTGGGAATATTCCGAATATTATTCAACGTGGTATTTATCCTGGATTAATTGATCAAGGGTCTTTGATGAATTTGACAAGCCCGCTACCAGGATCAGCCCTTCATGAACTTATTGTACAAAGAGGAGGCATTTTTGCAAGCGCCACTTATGAATTAGCGCGAGAATTACCTCATAACTTTCCGAAGAGTATAAGTAGTAAATTTGGAATTCTTGATGTCATAGCAACCAGTATACAGTCGGAGAAAATTGGTCAGTCGTTTCTCGAAAAGCTGCGGACCAATAGTACTGTCGACTCGGCATATGGCGAGGTCATGGCCCAGTATAACAATCCCTATTCTCAGAGTGCCAACAGAAGACTAGTTCACTCCGAAAACAGCGGCTATGGCAATAGTGATTATGGTGAAAGCTATAGCGGTACCAAAGTCAGAAATTTCGCTCCAGCCGGTCAAATGCGAAACCTTCCCAGTTACGATCGTATGTACAACTCCAACTTTGACAATGCGCCTTCGGGGGGAACATATTCAAATGGAGGAACTGCCTACTACAATGGCAGCGATATTGGCGGGAGTTATGGCTCAGGTGCATTAGTTAGTCGGTATAAAAAACCTTCACCAACGGGCCGAATATTCAGTCTTCCTAGCTATGACGTATTATATAACTCGAATTTTGATACAGCCCCATCGGGAGGCACATACTCAAATGGATGGTCAGCCTATGGTAACGGTGACAGAGGTAGCAAAGCACGAAATATTAGTACTTATTCCAATAGTAGCCCCGGTTATAGCGAAACCAGTGGCGGCAGAGATGCCATGGATAGTTACAGCGGCAGTAATTATGGAAATGGCAATTCCTCTGGCAGCAGCACAACTTATAACAATACGTCGAACTCCAAAAACTATGGCACTTACAACCCTAGCGCAGGCTCCGTTTCTTCTCGCGGTGGGCAAGGCAGCTTAGCCTCTTCCCCTGAAGCTGCGCCATCTACCCGAGGAAACAACTACAACTATGGCAGCAGTCGCTATACTGGAAGTGACTATGGAGATGGCAACACTTCGGGCAGTTCTGACTCTGGAACTAGCAAGCCCATCCTGATGGACCTTGATGGTGACGGTTTGGATATCACATCGCTTGAGTCATCGAATTTTTACTATGACATGGACGGTGACGGTCAGAAAAACCTGACAGCTTGGGCTGGCGCGGGTGATGGCGTGCTGGTGCGCGATGCCGGTGATGATGGTGTGATTGATCTGAAGGAAGAGATTGACTTCACATCATGGGCGCCTTCTGCCAAAAGTGATCTGGAAGCGCTGCGTGCTGCGTTTGACACAAACAATGACGACAAGCTGAACGCGTCTGATGCGGACTGGGCCCTGTTCAAGGTGCTTGTGACCAATGCAGATGGGACAACCACGCTCAAAACACTGGCTCAGCTTGGCATTACCGAGATTGATCTAATCAGCAACAATCAGGAAATTATCCTGGAAGATGGGTCAAAATCATTGGCTCCACCACTTACACCAAAAGCGACAGCAGCACCGGCATAGTTGGCGATGTGCAATTGTCCTTCGATGAAGACAGCTTTGTTGTTGCAGAGACTGTCACCAGCAATGCGGATGGGTCTACAACAGTCACAAATGTTGCATCACGCACAGATGGCAACATTGCTCATACGATTGCCACCACCACTAGCGCGGATGGCAACACACGCACCACTGAGTTTGACACCAATGGTGATGGCGTTGTGGATCGCAAGCGCACGGAAGTGCTTGTGGTTAATGGCGATGGCTCCGTTACAGAAACGATAGATGATTATGATGGTAGCGGCACGATTCTGACCCGCCGCCAGGTCACAGATACGAGTACTGATGGCCTCACCGTGACTGTGAGCCGTGATGTTGATGGCTCTGGCGTTTACGATCAGATCGAAACCCGTGTGACGGGCGCCGATGGCAGCCTGACACTGACCGTTACTGATTTGAACGATGATGGCTCAACGGACAGCTCAGAAACCGCGGTGACAAGCGCAGATGGCTTGAGCAAAACACTTACTGTAGATTCAACCGGTGACGGCGTGGTGAACGCCACAAGAACCACGATTACAACGGTTGCCGTAGATGGCACACGCACGGAAACCAAAACCGACTATGCTGGCGATGGTGTCACAGCGGCTCATCGTATCAAGACGGTTGTAACCATCACCAACCCGGATGGCAGCGGCAAAACCGTCAACACGGATCTGGATGGTGACGGCACAACAGACATCACTAATATCAGTGCCATTCTGGACAATGCTGATGGCAGCCGGACCACCACTGAAGACATCAAAAATGGGGATGGCTCCCTTCGCACCAAGACATCAACGCTGGTCAGCGCGGACGGTAAAACCGAGACCATAAGCATAGATCTGGATGGCGATGGTATTTTTGACCGCATCAAGGTGGATGGCACGGTTGAGAATGCGGATGGGTCCAGCACACGCTCCATCATTCAAAGCTTTGCGAACTCGCAATTGGAGAGCAGTTCTGTTCAGACATGGAGCGCGGACAACAAAACCCGCACAACCAACATCGACAGTGATGGCGATGGCAATGTTGATCGCATTGAAACAGTCGCCGTTGTTGGTGGGAACTCTGTTGAAACCAGCTCAATCTACTCCGCTGATGGCGCGACGCTTGTATCAAAATCCGTTGCAACAACGAGTGCGGATGGCCTGACACAAACAACGAAGAACGATGTTGATGGCGACGGTGCGTTTGATGCGACACAAGACACCACAAAAGTCCTCAATGCGGATGGCTCCTCAACCGTCACCGTGGAGAACAAAAACGGCAATGGCACCGTTGTCCTTGGCAAAACAGTCACCACCACAAGCGCAGACGGTCTGACAAAGACGATAGAGACCTATCTGAACAATGACGCCAATTCCTATGAGCGTGTCACCAGCGTTAAGGTGCTGAACGCGGATGGCTCGATTACTGAAACGCAAACCACATTTGCCGGGGCCAATCAGGTTCAGATCTCACGTGTTGTGAGTGACATCAGTGCGGACAAGCTGTCCCAGACTGTTGAGAGCTTTTTGGGCACCAATACTGTCCCGCAATCTGTCACGACAAGTGTTACGTCAATTGATGGTGTGACAACAAAAACGGTGTTTAGCTATTCTTTGGATGGCGCGGTGCTGATTGGCAAAACAATCGCCACAACAAGCGCGGATGGTTTGACGCAGATTGTCTCCACAGATGCGGATGGTGATGGCGACATTGATGCGACCAGCATTGCCGTAAAATCACTCAACACGGATGGAACGACGACCACCACAACAACCAATTATGCCGGAACAGGTTCAAACCAAGCGGATAAAACAGAGCAGTCCATCGTCACAACAAGCGGCAATGGCCTGATTGTGACAACCCAGACCGACGCCAATGGTGACGGTGTCTTTGACAGTAAAACAACAGACGAAACCGTCTTGAACGCAGATGGGTCGAAAACGAAAACTGTCACCAGCTACAATGGTAATGGCACACTCCAAACCGGAAAAATCGTCTCAACGATCAGCGATGATGGTTTGACCACAACGACTGCTAGCTTCATTGGTAGTGCGCCGCTTCCTTACCAAACGCAAACAGAAATCCGCACGTTTGGTACTGATGGTTCCACAACGACAACCAACTCTGTGAACGGATCAGATGCGACTTTGATCTCCCGTGAAATCACGACACAAAGCGGCGATCAACTGACCACCACAGTCAGCAGCGACACAAATGGTGATGGCATAAATGATCGCGTTGTATCCACAACCACGAACGCAGACGGCTTGGTCACAGAAGTCACCTCTACCTACACGGCAGCAGGTGTTCTGGATTCCCAAACAACACGCATAATCAGTACAGACCGCCTGACTGTCACCACAACAACTGATCTCAACGGCGATGGTACAGTTGATGAGTCTTCAATAGAAGTTCTAACGCTTGAACAAGATGGCTCCAAAGAAACGAATGAATTCAACTACAATGCGGATGGAACACAACGAGATAGAGTCACAACTGTTGTTAGCGCAGATGAGTTGAGTACCACCACTGTTTGGAAGGATGAGAATAATCTCACCACCAAGACCCAAACGCAGACACTTGTGATTGAGGCAGATGGTACGCGGCAGCAGACACTGACGATCTTGAATGGCGATGGCACTCTCAACGAAGAAACCATCACCACCACAAGCGCTGATGCCACGCATGTTCAAACCACCAAAGATATTGATGGTGATGGAACCGTCAATCATACCATTGTTCAAACCAAACATGCTGATGGAACTGTGACCACTTCCAGCATGGAAGGGCCCCTGGCATCAGCCTCGGGCCGTGAATATGGCGCCGAAAGTGGTCGTTATGTAACAACCAGCGCAGATGGGCTTACAACGACAACCCAATATGACGCAGACGGCAATGGTCTTGCCGAAACGCAAACTGTTGTCGTGAATACGCTCAATGCAGATGGCAGTAAGATCAGAGCCGTCACCCGTGCGATACTAACTGGCGGCACCGCAACATCCGCAGCGCCAGTCTATTCGGAAACCGTCCAGGACATTACCACAATCACCACCAGTGCAGATGGCCGAACTGTCACAACTCAGTGGGACAAGGATGGCGATGGTACTCCTGAAACCAGCAAGGTCATGCAAACGACCTTCAACGCTGATGGCTCCACAACCAGCACTACGGAGTATTTTGAGGGAGCAACGCTGACATCACGTGATGTCACAACGACGAGCGCAGATGCTCAAACAGTCACGAATGAACGTGATATCGATGGATCAGGCACGATTGATGAGGTCTCAACCAAAACACTCAGCCATCAGACTGATGGCGCCATGGTGGAAACCATCACCAACACAACGTCCACCGGCTCTTTGATTTCCAAGTCAGAAACCACTACTAGCGCGGACGGAAAGACGGTTACTGTTCAAGGTGACCCAGAGGGAACAGGTACCTTCACACAGTCTGAGATCACCGAAACAACGACCCGGTCAGATGGCTCCACGGTGGTTGTTCACTCGATCTATGATGGTTCAGTCCTGCGTGATCGAAGCACCAAAGTAACCAGTGCCGATGGGTACATGACATCTATAGACCGGGATTCAGATGGTGATGGGAACATTGATCAAAGAGAGATAATCACACAGTTTCGAGATGGCAGCATGAAAGCGGTCATCACCGACTTTGATGCAACCGGTAAGAAGATCAAAGAGCTCACAAGTGAGCAATCGATAGATGGACGTACGCTCGACTTCGAGGAAGACGACAATGGTGATGGCATCATTGACGAAACAAGAAAGCACACCTGGTATGATGCGGCTGATGGTTCCTCAACAGAAATCCTGAAAATCTACAAAGTGAGCGAAGAAGAGAGCGGCGGCACATTTAAAACCATAGAGCCTGAGCTTGAACGCACAGCAACGATTGTCACAAGCGCAGATGGTCTCACTCAAACATCAACCATTGATGTGAATGGTGATGGATCAACTGACGAAACCTCAATTGCGGTAGAAGGCACTGATGGATCAATCGTCACCACAACGACTGCAAATGTTCTGGCGCGTTCAGGAACAGGTGACCCAGATCGTGTGAATTGGGCATCTACAATTGCCTCAGGCAACCCAACGATTGCGGCCAAGACGATCACGACAACAAGTGCGGATGGTCTCACTAAAATTGTTGAATCTGACTATGACAATAACGGTACATATGAGCACAAACAGGTCTGGAGCATCGGTATTGATGGGTCACAGGTGGGCACCATCACCGAGTTGAATGGAAACAGCACCGTTAAGGCCACTGGAACCATTACGATCTCAGCAGATCAGCGCACAACCTTACTCACTGTTGATAAGAACAATGACGGCACCATAGACAGCAGCCAGACTATCGTTAGAGAAATCGACGGAAATGTCATCAAGACGATTGCCGGTGGAACCACCAATGACACGCTCAAAGGTGGAGATGGGGATCAAACACTTATCGGCGGGGCAGGAGCGGATACGCTCAATGGAGGCGAAGGAACCGACACAGCCAGTTACGCCACCTCTGACGCAGGCGTAGTTGCCAATTTGGCAAGTCCGGCTGGCAATACGGGAGATGCGGCTGGCGATAGTTATATTTCCATTGAAAACCTGGAAGGTTCGGACTTTGCCGACACATTAACTGGCGATGCGGAAGACAACGAAATCCGCGGCGGAGCTGGCATCGATATCCTAAATGGTGGTGCCGGTGATGATCATCTCTATGGTGAAACAGGTGTTGATGCCTTGTCTGGGGGAGCCGGTGATGATCGATTAACGGGTGGATCTGGCGGTGATAATCTTGTTGGCGGCGGTGGTGTTGATGTTGCGGCCTATGGTGCGTCTTCTTCTGGTGTTGTTGTTGATCTTGCCGCGGGGACTGGCATCGGCGGCGATGCTGAGGGAGATGTTTTAGTTGGTATTGAGGGTCTGGAAGGGTCTGGTTTTGCCGATACGCTGTCTGGAGATGGTGGAGACAACACGCTAACGGGTGGTGCAGGTGATGATACGTTAGCTGGCCGCGGCGGTGCGGATAGTCTTGATGGCGGGTCCGGGACTGATATTGCTGTGTTTGATGGCGTTCTGTCAGATTATGAGGTTTTGCGCATTGGCGATGTGATCCGTGTGACGAAGCTGTCTGACGGGTCTGATGTTGATGAGCTGAGCAACATTGAGACGTTGCGGTTTGCTGATGGTGATATTGATCTTGGGGTTGCGTTCCCTGGTGTTGGTGTTGCCGGTGCTCAGATGATGGCGGGTATGTCTGCGTCTGGGCGTGTTGCAGCAGCCTCTGCTGGTGTGAGTTATGTGCTTGAGAGTGGTCCAACCAACGGTTCTGTCACCGTAAACTCCGACGGCAGCTATAGTTTAACGGCCGCTGATGGTTATGAGGGTTCTGACAGTTTTGTTGTGAAGGTGTCCCATGCCAATGGGATGAGTGAGTTGCTGACAGTTGATGTTGCAGTATCTCTGAGCGGTTTGGTTGCTGGGTCTGAGACGGCTGTTAACACGAATACGGCTGGTAGCCAGAACAACAGTTCTGTTGCGGCACTGTTAGCTGGTGGTCATGTTGTTGTGTGGCAGGATGGTAATGGCCTGGATGGTGACGGTAATTCTGTTCGCGGTCAGCTTTATAGCTCTGATGGCACTGCGATTGGGTCTGAGTTCCAGGTCAATACGTATAGTGCAGGCAGCCAGTATCAAGCCTCAGTGACGGGTCTGTCAGATGGTGGCTTTGTTGTGAGTTGGGCCTCCCATGATCAGGATGGTGATAGTTACGGAATTTACGGTCAGCGTTATGATGCAGCTGGTGCTGTTGTTGGCTCTGAGTCCCACATCAATACGGATGTAACGGCCAGCACTCAGAACGAGGTGAGCATTGCGTCCTTGTCTGGTGGTGGTTTTGTTGTGACCTGGAAAGACACTAGTGCCTCTGATGGCAGTGGAGCATCGGTTCGTGGCCGGCTGTATGATGCCAATGGTGTTCAGCTTGGCTCTGAGTTCCAGGTAAATACGTATAGTACGAGCAGCCAGCATCAGTCCTCCGTCACTGGCTTGTCTGATGGTGGTTTTGTTGTGAGTTGGACGTCCAGTGGTCAGGATGGTTCCAATAGCGGCATTTACGGTCAGCGTTATGACAATGCTGGAGTTGCTGTTGGCTCTGAGTTCCACATTAATACCGGTGTAACATCCAGCACTCAGAACGAACCAAGCATTGCGTCTTTGTCTGATGGTGGCTTTGTTGTGACCTGGCAGGATGCAAGTGGGGCTGATGGCAATGGTTATTCAGTTCGCGGTCAGCTTTATGGGTCTGATGGCATTGCGATTGGCTCAGAGTTCCAGGTGAACACTTATACGTCGAGTACCCAGTATCAGCCTTCGGTTACGGGTTTGGTTGATGGCGGTTTTGTCGTCAGCTGGGCGTCCAAGGACCAAGATGGGTCCAATTATGGGATCTATGCTCAGCGTTATGATGCAGCCGGTGTTGTTGTTGGTTCTGAGTTCCAGATCAATGAGTTTACGTCAGGGCGTCAATATCTGCCCTCGATCACAGCGCTATCGCAAGGTGGTTTTGTGGTCAGTTGGTCCTCCGACAATCAGGATGGTTCTGGTTACGGGATCTACAGCAAGGTGTATTCGCCTGAGGTATCTTACCTCATCGGCGGTTTGGGTTCCGATCTCTTGGTTGGCGGCTTTGGCAATGATCAGCTGAACGGCGGAGCTGGTGGTGATAACCTTGTTGGCGGCGGTGGCAATGATATCCTGAAAGGCGGGTTCGGCAATGACGTCCTCACAGGCGGTTCTGGCCTAGATGAGCTCAATGGCGGCGCTGGCGATGATGATCTTCACATCGACGATGATGATTTTGACGCCATTGGTGATCTGAACATTGATGGTGGTGATGGGGAAGACACACTCCACCACACCGGCACGCATGAGCTAGATATCAGCTTTGAGGATCATGGCATTGAGCATCTGAATTCAGGGTCCGGTGATGATGATGTGTCCGGATCGTACGAAGGCAACACAATCAATCTGGGCGATGGCAATGACTGGGCCTATGGCTGGGGCGGCAATGACACATTGAGTGGTGATGCCGGCAATGATTACCTCTTTGGCCACTCTGGAAACGACATCCTGGACGGTGGAGCGGGAGACGATACCATTGCCGGTGGGGATGACGATGATACGTTGACCGCATCACTGGGTATCGACACCTATCGGTTTGATACCGGCTTTGACCAGGATACCTATGTCAGTGATGCTTCGGCCGGCGGTTCAGATCAGGATATCTTCAGCTTTATCGGTGGGCTTACTAAGGATGATCTTTGGTTCTCCAGAACAGGAGAAAGTCTTTTCCTGCAGGTGCTTGGAACAACGGACCAGATTGAATTGACGAACTGGTTCAGCAGCGATCCGAACTCTTCAACCACGGTTACTACCATTGACGAGTTCACTGCCAATGGCGAAACACTGGACTACACGGACGTGAATTCTCTCGTGTCAGCAATGGCTGCATTCACACCTGATGATGGCACTGGAAATGGTGGTGTGACGTCCACCACACTTCCTCAGTCGGTTCAGGTCGCAGTTAGCGCTGCCTGGGTGTGATTAAGCTGTAACGGTGAGCGGGCGCGAAAGCCGCACGAACGTTGTCGGCCGTAGGCGCAGAATCTAATGTAGTTTTTAAGGGAACGACTAAAATAACGGAGATAGAAATGCGAATATTTCGGTCATTTGTTGTTTTCGCTGCAATTTTCCAATTTTCGACAGTTCCAACGCTCGGTCAGTCTCCATTACCTGAGGAGATGGCATGTGAAAGTAACAAGGATAATGGTAAGGCTTGCTTCAACGCTGGTGTGAAATACTCCATGGGAGAGGGGGTTGCCAAAGATGAAACCCGTGCGACTAAGCTCTTCATGAAAGGCTGCAGTCTTGGTAACGCCTCAAGTTGTTACAATGCAGGTAGTCAGTATGCCAATGGACAGGGCGTTGCTGAGGATCAGGCGCTTGCCACGAAACTCTTTTTGCAGTCCTGCAATGGTGGCGTATCCCCAGGCTGTTACAATGCTGGATTTAGATACCATTATGGACTTGGTGTTGCCAAGGATCAGACCCGCGCGACAAAGCTTGCTGTGAAGGCCTGTGACGGTGGTGATGCATTAGGTTGTTATGATGCAGGCGGCCAACATGCAAGTGGATTGGGCGTTGCCGAAAATCAGACCCGTGCTGTGGAGTATTATCTTCTGGCCTGCGACGGTAACGTCGCGCCGGGTTGTCACAATGCATCACTGCGATATCTTGAGGGTAAGGGCGTTGCCAAGGATCAGACCCGTGCGACAGAGCTTGCTGTGAAGGCCTGCGACGGTGGTTATGCCCTGGGTTGTTTCAATGCTGGCATTCAGTATGGCAACGGACCAGGTGTAACCGAAGACCATACCCGTGCAGCTGCGCTCTTTATAAAGGCCTGCGACGGTGGCTATGCTCCAGGCTGTCATAACGCCGGATTTCAGTATGAGAATGGATTTGGTGTTGCGAAAGATCTGATCCGGGCTAACGATTTTTTTTCAAAGGAGTGTGCAATTCTTAAAAAAAGGGGATGTTAAAAGAATTCAATATCCGAAAAACTCCTTAGTGATACACCATGGACATCGACAGGCTCCAAGAAGCCAAAAACCAGATCGATGCTTGGCAGAAGAACCGGCGAGAGCTGGTCTGAAGCCAAGGCCCATCACGATCCGCAGCCATCGTAACCGTGAATTAGAAAATCAAAAAAAGATTTGTAGAGCCTTCAAATGAGATTGTTCGTCTTTGGCGAATGGCTTTAAACGAAGTTGCATAAGAGAAATACGAAGGTCAGGTAATCGTCTAAACATGCGTACTTTGTTTACCGATCAAGTGCCGGAACCTTTTTGGGATTTGCCGGTGTCTTTTAGATAATCGCTGATCGTGGATTACCCAAGTATCAAATCAAATCCTGCTGCGAACCAGAGAAAGCTGTTTGCGAGACGCATAACGCCGCCAGGCCCTGGCTTGGCAATATATGTCTGCGGCCTTGTGTGTTGGTAACTGCAACCCATTTCGTGTCTGGCCTTATCAAATCATAGAAGGTGTTCTGCAAAGGGGTTTCGTGATCTCCTTCAGCACCAAGCATCAAATACTCATCCCAAAGCGGATCAACCAGATATTCATCAGGATTGACGGGCAGCGTTTTTTCAACACCGTTCAATAAATAGCACTCCGCATTGTGCGCGGCGTCCAACTCATAGCTAGGATTTACCGCGGTGAAGTAATCATCCAGTGCTGTAACATTGATCGCGACACGCTGTGTTAGGCCATTAAAGACCAGATAGGGTTCTGCACAACGCCAACTTTTGATTTCGGCCCACTTGGCATCCAGATGGGCTTTGGTGGCGGGCGAGACCTCTTCTTTGACCTCGTGCCCACCATTCAAACTGAAAATGGCATATATGCCTGCACTCGGATCATATGCATCCACGCAATCCAGCCGACGCGCGATGGAAAAAGGCTTTGACTGGGAGCTTTCCCGCAAGACAGGGAATATTTCTTCCGGCGTGCATCTAAGCGCATTTCCAAGCTCCGCAGCATCAGATCGAAGAAGCAGTCCAAAGCCTGCTTCCAACCTTTGTATGGTTTTGCGCTTCAGTCCCGATCGGGCACTCAATTCAATCTGGGTCAGACCCGCCTCGCAGCGGTATCGCGTTAAAAAGCTATCCATAGAACAAACAATTCATCAAAAATATTCTCAGGCACAACGCAATTTAACCTCAGAATTTCGGTCGAAACGGAGACTGTTTGTAGCGGAATTCCAAGAGGTATTTTAGCAAAACAGAATCCTTACATTTCACCCATTGATACTTATAACATCGAGTAACAACTTATGGTAAAAAGATTATGTTGGGAAAAGTTTATGGGTCGTATTTGGCCTTGGGCAATTGGCGCAGTCATTATCTTGTCAGTTGTCAAAGACAGGCCTGAAAACCACCAAACTGAGCTGAACCCTCAACACCCAAGATCACCGCCGAAGATCAAAGGGTACCGTGTACGGTCACGCCAGTAATCTCTAGAAAATCGACCCTTACTACCATACAAGAATTGACAGACACATTAGTGGTGAAGCTGACCGATTCACCAAGCAAGTAGCCAGATGCAAGTCAATCCATCGCTTCCAGAACCATGTTACGTGCGCAGCCTGGTAAAGAAGAAAAGGTCATCTGGGACCTGCAAAAGCGGCAAAGCGGGTTGCTAAGCGCCAAGAAACAGCGCCGCTCCAAATCAGCCCGTCAGATGCGAACTTTAAAGACATTTTGATCAAGCGCTCTCATGCCTATTACAAAGGCAAATAGCTACGAATTCTCTCACAAAATCGGCGGAGAGCATCCACCAAAAAAACTGAAACATATTCAAATTTTGGCCAGTGGAGATAATCCAGATATCTTACTCTTACATGTGGTTGCTGAAGACGCTACAAGCGCTGTCTAAACTTTAAAATACTCGGTAATTTATTGAAATATTGAGGAAAATTGTTATTTTTAGGGTTTAGACAACTCCTGTTCTCACTATAAAATTAAGTGGCGAAGCCGCGAGGAGAAAGTCAGAACCACTTTGCCGAGTTTTTCAATGAATTAGGGAATTGAGAAGAGGTATTGGGTAGGTTGCTTAATCTTGATGTGGATGAGTAAGGCAAACATTTGTTCCCAAAACGGATCTGGTTCAACTGTGCCAGAAGACTACCTTGATCGAGGGATCTTCTGCTTAAAAGCAAGCAACGGAATGCGCGTGTTTCTAAAACAGTTCCAATCCTAGCTTGTCAAAGTAAGAGCAACCAAATTACGTAAATTTGAGCGCCGGTGCTAGTGGCTAGGCGAGGCTTTTGCCGAACTTTGCTTTGGCAAATTTTAAAAATCTGGAAAGCCGTTGCGGCATGTAACGATCTCGATGATAGATCACCGACATAGGTTTTTCAGCTAATGCCCAATTTGGCAAAAATTCAATCAACTTACCCGCTGAAAAGTCCTGTGCTACAAGCACTCGTGGTAACATCGCAATGCCCATAGATTCATTTACCGCGACACGAACAGCCTGACCAGAATTGACGGTAACACCCGATATCGGCACCCAGCTTGTAACCTGACCGTCTTTTGAAAATTTCCAGCTTTTTGCGCTTGTTTTTGAAAATAAAATCGCCTGATGCCCATTAAGATCATCTGGGCTGTTTGGTGCCCCGAATTTGGCTGCATAGTGTGGCGTAGCGCAAACAACCATTTTGTAGGGCGCCAAAGGAATTTGAATAAGTGTGCTATCATCCAGCTCTCCAATTCGAAAAGCCACATCAACTCCTCCGGAGGTGAGGTTTTCGTAATTGTCAGATAAAACAAGATCAATATGGACATTTGGCAAATCCTCACAGAATTCTTTGAGCGCTGGCATAAGTGCTTCGCTGCCAAAGCTTATAGGCGCCGCGATCCGCAATTGTCCCTGGGGGCTACTTTGCTGATCACTGGCTTCGCCTTCGGATTGAGCCACAAGTTCTAAAATATCCCGACATTGCTCGAGATATGTTTGACCAAATTCTGTAAGGCTATGCTGGCGTGTCGTACGGTTAAGAAGCTTCACTTGAAGGTGATCTTCCAAAGCCGCAATGCGCTGACCAACTAATGCACTCGTCACATTCAATCGTCGCGCAGCTTCGTTCATTGAGCCTGACAGGACAACTTGCGAGAAGGTCCGCATTGCAACCAGCAAATCCATTTGAAAGTATTCCTTTATAATGTTCCAAAATCTTGGCGCATTACTATAATTATGTTTTTTAGTATTTTCCATTTGAATGTCTTTGAAAGGAAAACAGATGGAAAAACGTTTTTTAGGTAAAACCGTTCTTGTGACCGGAGCCGGGACGGGGATGGGGCGAGCGAGCGCACTTCGTCTTGCCAAAGAAGGCGCAAACATAGCTCTTTGGGGGCGTCGGCAGGGACCTTTGGATGAAGTCGCCCATGAAATCCATAAAACTGATGGAAGGGCACTTGTACAGGTTTGTGACATTTCTGACCCACAAATGATCACTAAGAACCTGGATGCAATTGAAGCAGAATTTAACTCTCTCAATGCTGTTTTTGCCAATGCCGGGCATTTGGGAGAGTTCAAGCCGTTGCGCAACACTCCGTCAACCGATTTTGATGAGCTTTTAAAAACCAACCTTGTTGGAACTCAACAAACCGTTTCCCGGTCTCTTGAGCGTATGGAAAACGGTGCGATACTCATCAACGCCTCTTGGACGGCAGGTGCGGTAATGCCTGGATCAGGCGCATACGCCGCTACAAAAGCTGGCTTGCTGGCTATGATGCGCGTTTTCGCTGTTGAAGAGGGGCCGCGCTCCAACCGAGTGAACGCGATAAGTCCTGGAATAATTTTAACCCCAATGGCGGAAGATGTATTGGATGCAAATATCTCAAAGAAGCTATCGGATCACACCCCGATCAGGCGTGTCGGACGACCAGAAGACGTTGCGGGAACTGCCGCGTGGCTGCTCTCAGATGATGCCGCATTTGTAACCGGCCAGGACATTATTGTTGATGGTGGTTTTACGCTTGGAGGTGCATTGAGATGACACACACACATGGAAGGCTGCTCGCAGAAGAATTGAACCCGGGAATACATCATGTTCTTGAAGAGCGCTATGGACATTTATTGCCGGGAATGGCGGATACAATTGTCGATATGGCCTATGGTCAATTTTATGGCAGGTCAGGGCTGGACATGAAATCTCGCTTCATTGCGACGATTGCCGCACTCACAGCGCTTGGCGGGCAAACCAAGCCGCAATTGCGTATAAACATCGAAGCTGGGATTAAGTCTGGCCTGACAGAAACCGAAATTTCTGAAGTCATGTGGCAAATGGCGCTTTATGGCGGGTTGCCGTCTATGATTAACGGACTTAACACACTGCTTGAAGTTATCGAAGAACAAAAAGGTGGCTGTAATACGAAGTCACGAAGCGAATAAGGGGTTTTGTTCTGCTTCAGATTGAATGCCGTACTTTGTATAAATTATAACACATGTCCAACGAGATAACCTGTTGCACAATATACATCCACAATTTGATGTGAAACGTCTTTGGGATCACATGCATTCCAAAGACGTGGGCGTACTATGGAAATAACGGAGCAGCGAGGAGAAATTCGGAGCGTAGAAGCCGCTCGCTTATTAAAAGCCTACTAACCCAACCACGACATTGGGAATATGTTTTGCCCAAGATTAAGAGTCGAGACAACTAAAGTGGCGCAATAGAAATAGAGTCTCATTAAAAATCAGACTTCCAATGTCGGCGTTGAGCCCAAAGCTACCAGACAATTTGGCTGACTTGATGACTTTTGATATGATCCCCGCATGGTAGAGATCACAGCAAGCGCCCAAATAATAATTCACCGACCTGCGGCAGAAGTGTTCGAAGCATTTGCCGATCCTGAGATTATGACAAAATTCTGGTTCCCAAGAGCATCTGGACGCCTCGAAGCAGGCGAAGAGGTGAGGTGGTACGTTGGAACAAGCGACGATGCATTTGAAATTACGGTCCGCGTCAAGTCAGCTGAGAAGCCTTCTTCTCTTCATTTACAGTGGGGTGATGGCGACGCATTCACTGATGTTAAGTGGGAATTTGAGAGCAAATCTCATAATGAAACAGTTGTCCGCATCCGTGAAAGCGGTTTTTCAGGTGACCAATCCGCAGTCGTTGTGGCCGCACTTAATTCAACGGGTGGATTTAATCAAGTTATCGTCGCGGCGAAAGCGTTGGTCGAGCATGGTGTGCATATAAACGTCGTCAATGACCACATCGCCTAGGCGATTGTGATCTTCGAAGGAGGGGTGGATTCGTCCCGCACAACGGTCAATAAGCCCACATTTTTCCCACACTTTTGCAATGGTTTAGTTGCAGAATATCCAGTGGCGGAGAGACAGGGATTCGAACCCTGGGTACGCTTGCGCGCACAACGGTTTTCGAGACCGCCCCGTTCGACCACTCCGGCATCTCTCCATGTTTTGCGCCAGCTGGCGGGTTGCGAGGTGTTGTCACCTGCAGCAGCACTTTGTTGCAAAGCGGGGGGAACATACACAGGGGCCCCCAAGGGGACAAGGGGCATTGAATCATAGACTTGCTTTTATCACGCGATTTACTGATCAAGCTTGACAAAATGGCCTGTTTCACATCTATAGCAGCCAAGAAGGTGGCTTAATGCCGCCTTTTGCTGTTGTGCATTGGAAATTCCGCTGGAAAAAGGGCGATTTCTAACTCGCGACAAATTTAACCTGTATTTCTTCTATAGAGAGATACTGACTGAAAAAAGTTGGCTGATTTGAGTTTTCCCTTAATGCGGGATCTTAAATACAGCTAAGCCAGAACATGGAGAAAAAATATGTTCGCAGTCATCAAAACCGGGGGCAAGCAATATCGCGTTGCCGCTGATGATGAGATAACAATTGAACGCCTTGCTGGTGAAGCTGGCGATTCTGTAGAATTTAAAGAAGTGCTGATGGTTGGCGGTGCAGACGCACCTTTGATCGGTGCCCCAACAGTTGATGGCGCCACTGTTGTTGCTGAAATCGTGCGTCAGGCACGCGGCGATAAGATCATCATTTTCAAAAAACGCCGTCGGCAGAATTCGCGTCGCCGTAACGGACATCGTCAGGATCTGACTGTAGTTCGTGTCACAGATATTCTGACAGATGGCAAAGCTGCTCCAAAGAAAGCTAAGAAAGCCGCGCCAAAGTCGGAAGCTACTCCTAAGGAAGAAAAAGCCGCTGATGCTGCGCCCGCCGCACTGTTTAGTGCGCCAGAGGGTGAGCCAGATGATCTGAAGAAAATTTCTGGTGTAGGACCGGTGTTGGAGAAAAAGCTCCATGGGCTCGGCATCACGAAATACGCGCAGGTCGCGGCTTTCACTGAAGATGATGTGTCACGCGTTGATGACGCACTGTCGTTTAAAGGTCGCATTGGCCGTGAAGATTGGATTGGCCAGGCCAAGAAGCTTGCCGAAGGCTAAAACGCCTGATAGAAGCATCTCAAGTTATAGATTAGGACTAATACCATGGCACATAAAAAAGCAGGCGGTTCCTCACGCAACGGTCGAGACTCAGCGGGCCGTCGTCTTGGCGTGAAGAAATATGGCGGCGAAGCTGTGATTCCAGGAAACATTATTGTGCGTCAGCGCGGAACCAAATGGCATCCGGGCGCTGGCGTTGGCATGGGCAAAGATCACACAATTTTTGCAACTGACATGGGCAACGTGAAATTCCAGGCGAAGGCCAATGGCCGAACCTACGTGTCCGTACTTCCAGTGATGGAAGCAGCAGAGTAGCCGGTAGCTCTTTAAATCCTCCGGCGTCTCATTGACCCGGCGGATTTGTTAAATTCCGAAAATTCAAAGGGGAGATGGGACACCATCTCCCCTTTTCTTTTGCTTCGGGACCTAAGATCATGACAGATGAAAATGACAGTGAAGATGCGTTAGTTAAGCTTTCTGGCGAACTGCCAGTTGAAATTAAAGCTGATACCAAGGCGACGCTACAACCATGTTGCTGCCCTGTGGTGGTTAATCGGCTTCTGCTACGTGCACCAAATGCATCAGATGCTACCCAGCTTGCAGTTTTGGCTAACAATCCAAATGTTGCCAGGCAGACTTCCAACATGCCACACCCGTACGGGGCAACCGAAGCGGCTGACTGGATTGCTTCTGCGAACGATAAACGCGCTGACCGTTGTGCCTATGTTATTATTCTGAAACCCGACTCGGCTAGCAGTGATGGTGAGATCATTGGAGCCTGCAGCTATGGCAAACCTTCCGCCGGATATGACGGGTTTGAAATCGGGTATTGGTTGGGTGAACCGTATTGGGGTTTGGGACATGCGGCAGAGGCGTGTCACGCGCTTATTGATCATATCTTTACAAAAACATTGGCAAAATCGGTGTGGGTAACATGTCGCGTTACCAATGCAAGATCTCGGCGCGTGATTGAGAAATGCGGGTTCCAATACCGTGAAAACGCCATGGTTCACTCTGTGGCGTTAGGTGGCATGCAGCCGGTTGAGCGATATGTGCTGGATCGCAGAAGCTGGGAAAGCCTGAAAGCCTGGGGAAAAGAAGATGTTTAAGGGTACGCCTCCAAATGCGACCGCACTCGATCTTGAGGCCGGGTACGTTGATATAGTTACAGACCGATTGCGACTGTCTCCACTTACAGCGGAACATCGGGACGTTACTGTTGCCGCGCTTTCAGATTATTCTGTCGCCAGCGCATTGGCACGGGTTCCCCACCCATATCGGCCTGAAGATTTTGACGCATTTGCTAAGGATCAAGAGCAAAATGCCAAAGATGGTGAACTCAGACTGGCTATTTCCGATTGGCAGACCGGCCAGTTCATCGGTGTGATTGGGTTAAGGGCTGGCGAGCCATGCCCTGAAATTGGGTATTGGTTGGCGAAGAGTTTTTGGGGCCAGGGTATCATGAAAGAAGCGGCTGGAGCTTTGTTGGACCATTTCTTTGCTTTGAGCGAAAATCAGGTTGTCCGAGCAGGTTACTTCCTTGATAATCCGCGTTCAGCAAAGGTTTTGAGCTTTCTAGGGTTCAAGGAAGTTGGAACCAGCAAGGTCCATAGCCTTGCCAGAGGCGAGGATGTGGACCATAGAGACATGGAATTGACGCGTGAGGCGTATTTCGGGACTGGTTCATCGGTAGAGGGTGCTTGGCATCGCCAGAAATCACGTTCCAGTTCTTATACCATGAACTACTAGCTCGTTTGGCATTTCCATGAAGTTTCTTGATCAAGCCCGTGTCTATATCCGCTCCGGAAACGGAGGAGCAGGCTGTGTTTCTTTCAGACGCGAGAAGTACATCCAGTTTGGTGGGCCGGATGGTGGTGATGGTGGCAAGGGCGGAGACGTATGGGCGGAATGCGTCAATGGCTTGAACACCCTTATCGACTATCGCTATCAACAGCATTTCCGTGCCAAAACCGGTGTCCATGGCATGGGCAAGAACCGCAGTGGTGCAAATGGTGCTGATGTCACTCTCAAAGTGCCTGTGGGCACGCAAATATTAGAGGAAGACAACGAGACACTTATTGCAGATATGACGGAAGTTGGCCAAAAATTATTGGTTGCCAAAGGTGGCAATGGTGGCTTCGGGAATGCTCGGTTTAAGTCCTCCACCAATCAGTCTCCACGCCGATCCAATCCGGGCGAAGATGGTGTTGAAAAGGCGGTCTGGCTGCGTTTGAAGCTCATTGCGGATGCGGGGTTAGTAGGGCTGCCGAATGCTGGAAAATCAAGTTTCCTTGCAAGCGTAACAGCAGCTAAACCAAAAATTGCCGACTATCCATTCACCACCATTCATCCGAATTTGGGTGTGGTGCGGCAGGATGCGAGGGAATGTGTACTTGCGGATATACCGGGTCTCATTGAGGGCGCGCATGAAGGCGCAGGTATTGGCGACCGCTTTCTCGGGCACATCGAGAGATGCCGCGTGTTACTTCATCTCGTAGATGGCGTCAGCAATGATGTTGTGCGGGACTTTGAGACAGTAAAAGCCGAACTGGCAGCGTATGGCGGTGGCCTTGCAGATAAAAAGACCTATGTCGTGCTTAACAAGATTGATTCATTGACGGATGATGAAATCAAGCAGCGTCAAACGGCATTGGAGCAGGCTTGTGGCGATGATGTCATGCTAATGTCCGGCGCGACCGGCGAAGGCGTGGACGGTGTTCTGCGCGCTGTGTTTTCCATGATTGAGGATACCCGCAAGGAAGAAGAATTGGCAGATGAGCCTGAAACTGCCTGGAGTCCGATCGCCTAGCGCGGTCCGGATAGTCTCGTTATGGCCTTCAATAAACTCACCTCGTACCGGCGTGTCGTCGTAAAAGTTGGATCTGCGCTGCTTGTCGATGCACAGAACGGCAAAGTTCGAAACGATTGGCTGACCTCTTTGGCTGAAGATATCAGCGGCTTGAAGCGCAACGGCGCAGACGTTCTGGTGGTATCCTCCGGGGCAATCGCGCTTGGACGACAACTCCTCAAGTTGCCATCTGGCGCCTTGAAGTTGGAAGAAAGTCAGGCGGCAGCTGCGGTGGGGCAAATAGAGCTCGGGCCGGCGTGGAATTCCGCATTGGCGAAGCACGGCTATCAGGCTGGCCAAATCTTGTTGACCCTGAGCGACACCGAAGAACGCAGACGTTATTTGAATGCCCGCTCCACCCTGGAAACACTGCTTCGTTTTGGTGCCATCCCAATTATCAATGAAAATGATACAGTGGCGACATCTGAAATCAGATATGGCGACAACGATCGCTTGGCGGCGAGAGTGTCATCAATGGCAAGTGCTGACTGTTTGGTTCTGCTGTCAGATATTGATGGGCTTTACACAGCGCCGCCAAATACGAATGCGGACGCGGCACACATTCCTTTTGTGGAAACAATCACTTCTGAAATCGAAGATATGGCCGGTAGTGCAGGCTCGGAGTTGTCTCGCGGGGGAATGAAGACAAAAATTGAGGCTGGTAAGATCGCAACCAGCGCCGGAGCAGACATGGTTATTGCATCGGGCAAGCAGGCTCATCCACTGGCGCAGATTGATTTACCCACTGTGCGCAAAACCTGGTTCTCTGCTTCTACAAATCCTGCGGCGGCGCGAAAAAGCTGGATCGCTGGCAGTCTGGAACCCAAAGGTACGATTTGCGTGGATGCTGGCGCCGTAAGGGCATTGAAGAATGGCAAAAGCCTTCTGCCTGCTGGCGTTACATCTGTGACCGGAACATTCCATCGCGGAGATTGCGTCTGGATATCAGGACCTGAGAATACACATTTGGCGCGTGGCCTTATTGCTTATGATAGTTCCGAGGCCGGTTTGCTTGTGGGATGCCATAGCAAAGACATTGAAGCACGACTGGGTTATGCTGGTCGTGAAACTATGATCCACCGAGACAATTTGGCAATGGTGAACGCCGCTGTCTTGGATGAGAATGTAAATTTGTAGCGAAGGCGAAGAGACTATGAACTCGCAAGTTAAAGCTTCGGATATTGAGGGCGCGAAACTTCAGGATACCAAAGCCACTATGGCCAAATTGGGTGAATCCGCAAAAGAAGCTGCGTCTGTGCTGGCAATCGCCCCAAGATCGCAAAAAGACAAAGCACTTACGGAAGCTGCAAAGGCTCTGAGAGCTGCTACGCCCGAAATTCTTGCTGCAAATAAAATTGACGTAGCTGCGATGGTCGAAAAGGAGGCTGCTGCTTCCTTTATTGACCGGCTCACCTTGGACGAACTTCGCGTTGATGCCATTGCAGCAGGCCTTGAAGCCATTGCAGAACTGCCCGATCCCGTTGGAGATGTGATTGCGGAGTGGGAGAGGCCAAATGGGTTGAAAATCTCGCGCGTTCGCACGCCGCTTGGTGTCATCGGGGTGATTTTCGAAAGCCGGCCAAATGTAACTGCAGATGCCGGCGCGTTGTGTTTCAAATCTGGCAATGCAGCCATTCTACGTGGAGGTACAGATAGTTTTCATTCCTCCCGTGCCATACACGCTTGCCTTATTTTAGGTTTGAAAGCCGCCGGCTTGCCAGAAACCGCTATTCAGCTTGTGCCAACAACCGATCGCGCAGCCGTTGGCGAGATGCTTGGCGGATTGGATGGTGCGATAAATGTGATTGTGCCACGTGGTGGAAAGAGTTTGGTTGCGCGCGTTGAAGCGGAAGCACGCGTGCCTGTCTTTGCCCATCTTGAAGGCTTGTGCCACATGATCATCGACAAGTCTGCGGACCTGGGCATGGCGAGAAAACTTGTCGTGAATGCGAAAATGCGGCGCACTGGAATTTGCGGCGCGCTGGAAACGTTGCTTGTTGATAGAAAAGTCGTAGACACACATCTCATTCCGATTCTGGAAGATTTACGCGCGGCGGGATGTACGATCCGGGGAGATGAGACGGTTTGTAGCCTGGCCAACTGGGCAGAGTTAGCGGAGGAAGAAGATTGGCGCACAGAGTATCTGGATACAGTTCTGTCTGTAAGAGTTGTCGATGATTTGGACGGTGCGTTGAAACACATTCACGACTATTCATCCAATCACACCGAAGCGATTATCGCGGAAAATGATCTGGCGGTTGAGCGTTTTTTCAATGAAGTAGACAGCGCAATTCTTTTGCACAACGCTTCAACGCAATATGCAGATGGCGGAGAATTTGGAATGGGCGGGGAGATTGGTATCGCAACCGGGAAAATGCATGCGCGTGGACCAGTTGGTTTGGAACAGTTGACCAGTTTCAATTACCGTGTGCGTGGCACCGGTCAGGCGCGTCCGTAAGGCCGATCAACAGTTTGAAAGATTGGACAAAAATACCTCCAGCGGCACCTGGTCAACGAATTGGAATTTTGGGGGGGACCTTTAATCCCGCCCATGATGGCCATCGCCATATATCGCTCATGGCGCTGCGTCGACTTCGGCTGCAGAATATCTGGTGGATGGTGACACCGGGTAATCCGTTGAAAGACAATGATGATCTACCGCCTTTGGAAGCACGTGCGACATTCGCGGAAGCTATGGCCAATCATCCCGCTATATCAGTGACAGGGCTGGAAGCGGGGATCAAAACCCGTTTCACTTTTGATACTCTCGCCACACTTCGTGAGCGCTTGCCTGCCGTGCGGTTCGTCTGGGTGATGGGCTCGGATAATTTGGCTCAATTTCATCGTTGGCAGGGATGGCGAGAAATTACGGAGCTGATGCCCCTAGCTGTTGTCAATCGTCCTGGTTCATCTTTGGCAACCCGCTCATCGGTGGCAGCGCAAACCCTTTGGCGCAGTCGAGTGCACGAAACCCAGGCTGGAATGTTAGCCAGCATGTCCGCACCTGCTTGGACGTTTCTGCACGGCCCTAAATCTCACTTGTCTTCAACTGCGATCCGAGAGGCTACTGGTAAATAGGTTTCTGCACCAATCAGTGTATAAATAAGCTCAATACTCAGCTCGGACCGGAAATCAATGAAGCTTATCAGCGTCAATGTTGGCAAGGCGGAACCAATTGCTGCCAAGTCCGGTCAAAGCGGCATCAATAAACGCGCCCAAACGGGCAGTATCTACATTCACCAACTAGGATTGGATGGAGATGTAATTTGTGATTTGGAAAATCATGGTGGCAAAGACCAGGCAGTTTATCTGTATGGGCAGCCGGATTACGCTTGGTGGAGCTATGAATTGCAGATACCACTTTCGCCCGGCACATTTGGCGAAAATCTGACGATTGACGGGCTGGTGAGTTCTAAAATTTACGTCGGAGATAAATTTATTTTCGACGAAGTTGTTCTGGAGACAACTTTTCCCAGAATTCCTTGCGTTACGCTCGGCGCGCAAATGGGAGACCATAAATTTCCAAAGCGTTTTCTTAAAGCTAATAGGCCAGGTGTTTACTGCCGCGTTCTGCAGGAGGGAAACGTCCGCGTATTTGAGGAAGTGACACATCAATCAGTAGAGGGTAACCGACGACCAATCTTGGAATTACTCAACGCATTTCGGTAGTATCAGTATTTGATAGCTTTTTTTGATGGTTTCAAATCAAAAACACGATCTGACATCTCTTGACCGGTGAGGGGTGAGTGCATTAGCTCAGCCAAACTTTGGAGATTAAAATGGCAAAACTTAATTGGGGCCTCATTGGAGGCGGTGCAGGCAGTCAGATTGGACCAGCTCACCGATTGGGAGCAGGTTTGGACGGACTGTTTCAGCTCAGCGCTGGCGCATTTGATATTGATCCAGCCAAAAGTCAGGAGTTTGGCGAAACTCTGGGCGTAGACCCCAAAAGAGCATATGGCACATGGGAAGACATGTTGGCTGCAGAAAGTGCGCTGACACCGGAAAATGGGCGCTTGGATTTGGTAACTGTAGCGACGCCAAATTCCACGCATTTTGAGATTACAAAGGCGTTTCTGGAAGCTGGCTTTCACGTACTTTGTGAAAAGCCCATGACGATGAATGTTGAAGAAGCCGAGCAAGTCGTTGCAGCAGCCAAAGCTGCCGGTAAAGTCTGTGCGGTAAATTATGGCTATTCGGGTTATCCGATGGTTCGCCACATGCGTGCAATGGTGGCTAGAGGTGACATTGGCAAAGTGCGCATGGTCATAGCCGAATTTGCTCATGGCTTTCATGCCGATGCAGCAGATGCAGACAATCCCCGCGTTCGCTGGCGCTATGATCCGGCCCAAATTGGGATGTCAGCCCAGTTTGCAGATTGCGGCATTCACGCCATGCATATGACGAGCTTTGTGACCGGGCAGGAAGTTGAGAAACTGTCGGCAGACTTTGTAAGCACTATTCCAAGCCGCGAGCTTGAAGATGATGCAATGGTGAATTTCCGCATGAATGGTGGTGCCGCAGGCCGTCTTTGGACAAGCTCAATCGCTGTGGGGCGCATGCATGGTCTGACCCTACAGGTATTTGGCGAAACAGGCGGTCTTCGCTGGGCACAGGAACATCCAAACCAAGTTTACTATACTCCGATCAGCGAGCCAGTAACACGTGTTCTGGAACGTGGTGGGCCTGGCTTGTCACCAGAAGCGGATCGCGCTTCGCGTGTTACAATTGGTCATGCAGAGGGCATGCCGCTGGCATTCGCAAACATCTACTCTGATCTGGCAGAAGTAATCGCCGCTGGTAAAGAGGGTCGCGCGCCGGACCCGGCAGCAACACATTATCCAGATGCGGTTGATGGCCTCAGGTCAATGGCGGCTGTGCTGGCGTGTGTACAGTCAGCCAAACAGGATGGTGTCTGGACGGATCTCGCCGTAAACGGCGTTTGATCCCGATCAAGGAATGACGCTCAGGGATGTGCGAACACTCCTTTTGTTTGTTGCAAAGGGGAGTTGCCATGACCGAAACAAAGCCATCACATTCTGTGGATCCGCAGCCAATTGATCAATTGCGGGTCCAGAAAATCTCCTTTGATGATGTGAGGCAAAGCATAGCGTATGGTTGGAGCGACTTTCTTCAGCAGCCGCTTCTGAGTGGATTTTTCGGCGCGGTCTATGCTTTTGGCGGAATCTTCATTCTCATAAGCCTTCTGTATTTTGAACAAATATGGATGATCATCCCAGTTGCATTGGGCTTTCCACTAATAGCGCCATTTGTCGCAGCTGGACTGTATGAAATCAGCCGTCGTATAGGGCTTTCGGAACCATACAGCTCCAGTGATATCTTTCTGATAATTCGAAAGCAGCCTGGACGAGAACTTGGTTGGATGGCTTTTGTGGTGTTGTTTCTTTTCTGGATTTGGATTTATCAGGTTCGGTTGCTGTTAGCGGTTTTTCTAGGCTTCCGTCCGTTTTCTTCCCTAGAGGCTTTTTTTGATGTTGTTCTTGGAACAGCGGAGGGGTTCTTGTTTATTGGAATTGGAACTCTTGTCGGGTCATTCCTCGCGCTTGTTCTTTTCAGCCTGACAGTGATTTCAATGCCATTATTATTAGACAAAGAAATAGACTTCATCTCTGCGATGTTGCTGAGCATAAGGACGGTTGCCACAAATCCGGGTGTTATGCTCGCTTGGGGCTGCATCATCGCAGTTTTGGCGATTGCCGCGATGCTACCGTTATTTCTGGGCCTAATTGTTGTTTTGCCGGTCTTGGGGCATACAACATGGCACCTGTACAAACGAGCTATCGTCACAATAGACGCAAATGTTTAGTAGTTCGTCATGAAATAGGTAAAATCAGCCCGCACAATTGGCTCAACTACAACGGAAAATGAAAGATGCGCGGGCAAACATGGAAAAATCGCATTTGCCCTTGCTGAATAATTTAAAGATACCATCTAGCGTTCAGCTCTCGCCATTTCGCCCAAGTTGCCTTAGGACTTGACCTAAGGATTTTGGCTGTTGGCCCTCAAAAGTGTATTTTGTGCAGACTTGTAAATGTACTATCAGGCTTCAAACAACAAAGAGAAACTATTCTCCGTCGCACCGATGATGGACTGGACCGATCGTTGGTGCAGGTCTTTCCATCGCATTTTGTCAAAACGAGCGTTACTCTACACTGAAATGGTTGTGGCCGATGCCGTACTCCGCGGGGACCGTGATCATTTGCTGTCATTTCCTGCGGTGCAAAATCCTTTGGCCCTTCAATTGGGTGGCTCAGAACCTGCCAAATTGGCAGAAGCAGCGTCGATCGCAGTCAACTACGGCTATGATGAAATTAACCTCAACGTAGGATGCCCTTCAGACCGTGTGCAGTCTGGTACATTCGGCGCATGCTTGATGCAGCACCCGAACCTGGTGGCGGATTGCGTGGCTGCAATGAAAGCTGCTGTTGATGTTCCGGTAACCGTAAAATGTCGGTTAGGTGTGGACGATCAGGATACAGAGACTGCATTGGATGATATGGCGAATGCGTGTGTAGCCGCTGGTGTAGATGCGCTGTGGGTACATGCACGAAAGGCATGGCTGAGAGGCCTGTCGCCCAAAGAGAACCGCGATATACCGCCTTTGGACTATAATCGCGTGTATCGTTTGAAGCAGCGATTGCCAGATTTATTTATTGGAATCAATGGCGGAATTGCAACTCTTGAAGATGCTGATTTGCACCTAAAACACGTCGATGGTGCCATGATTGGACGCGCAGCGTATCATCAACCCGGCCTGTTGATGGACGTAGATCATCGCATTTACTGCGAGCCCAAAAACAACACTACCAAACATCAAGCCGTGCGTGAAATGTACCCACTTATCGAGAGGCACTTGCGCAATGCGGGTCGGCTTCACCAGATTACGCGGCATATGATAGGCGTATTCCACGGAGTGCCAGGCGCACGACGGTATCGTCAGATACTCAGCTCAGATGCAGTTCGCAGCGGTGCTGGCACAGATGTTCTGGAAAAAGCGTTGCAGAGCATTCCGGAAAGTGACGGCAACAATGCCAATCTGGACCCCAAACGGGTAGTTTCAACGCAGCTAAGCGCCTGAATATCGCATCACGGACGCAGTTCGAGCCTGGAACCGCTGAATTCATATGATGAAAGCCTGTCCAGAAAACTGTTGCCAAGAAGGCTTTTGCTGAGATTTCCAGGCTGTGCGACTGCTGCCCTCACATCAGTCAGGGCTATCGGGCCAACCAGGATAGACTCCAATGTAACGCGGGCCACAAAACTGCGTCCATTCGCGGTGTCGACAGGTGTTTTAAAGACCAATGAGCCGATATCGATACCGATTTCCTCAGCATCTTCCGATGTCAAAACAACATCGCTCGCGCCAGTGTCTACGATCAGGTTTAGAACCGTTCCTTCGACATCAGCTTTAATCTGGAAATGACCGCTAAGGCCCCGATTTACAGTTACTGTTTCACCGCTTGCGCTACTGAGCGCGAGACCGGGAATGAGTTCCCCTGTCAATCTGTGCGCTACTGACCGCAGATCATCGCGATAGCTATATCCACCGACCAAAACAAGTAGCATTAATACCCAGAAAAATGCTTGTCGAATGCCTTCAGAAAAGCGCTGACCGCGAAACATTCCCAATCCGATAAATGCTAAAAGAGCAAGCAAAACACCAAGTTGGCCAAATGCTCCGATATCCATGCCCAACACAGTGCCAGCGTCATTGCGAACAATAAGAGTAATGAGAAGGACTGCAAGTCCTGCCAGTAAAACCCAGAGAAAACTCACGGTTGCGCCTTTGGCAATTGCTTCATCCGAGCCGGCAAGTCATCCATGATAAGTTTTCGTTCAAGGTCGGTCATCTGCGTCCATCCACCAATTTCTCGCAAGGATCGGCCGCAACCAAGGCATTGCCTGGTGGCTTCATCAATCATACAAATTTTCATACACGGCGATTGCATAAATCCCAAACCGTCAGAAGTTCAATTGGTTTAGAGGGACATAAGCAACATGGTCATAAAAGCAAGCTCACTGATCTGTTGTGTCGCTCCGATTGTATCCCCGGTTTGGCCTTGAATTTGGCGTTTACAAAGCCAGACAAGAAGAAAGAGACTTACAAGTGCCCCCATCATTGCAACGATCAGCGGAACAAAACCGAAGCCAAACGATTGTAACAATGCCATTAACGAAAGCGAAAGGCCCATCGCAATGGCAAGCGCAATTCTGTCCGGTTGGCCTGAACTTTTGGAAAGCCCATCACCGCGGGCCGGCGTTAAGGAAGCCCAGAACAGCATGCTGATTGTTCTGGAAAAAACGGCTGCTAAAATAACGCTTATCACGCCTCCAACTGGGCTTAATCCTATGAGTTCTGCCAGTACAGCAATGCGGAGCCCTTGACTGAAAATCAGTGCCAGAACGCCATAGGTTCCAATGCGGCTATCTTTCATGATGTCAAGCTTGCGCTGTCTGTCATGGCCACCACCAAAGCCATCGGCCATGTCGGCAAGGCCATCTTCATGCAGAGCACCTGTGGTAAAGACCATAGCGGTGATTGCCAAAATTGCGGTAGGCACCGGTGATAAACCGAGAATTGTCGCACTAAGAATGACCAACGCGCCCAAAAATCCCACGATGGCTCCTGCGTAAGGGTACATGTGGACTGAAACATGAAGGCTAACCTGCGTTTTCAGGTTCAGTCGAACAGGCAGGCGAGTGAAAAACATCAAGCAGATCAGTAGATCTCGCGGCGCATTCACAAGACGGGCCGCAAAACTCGGGTTTTGTGTGCTGGTTCTGTTCGTTTCTTGATTTGAAGTGTCATTCATGTCGTTTGCCATCTTGCGTCTTGTTCCGCGGGCTTTATAGATCGAATGCAAAGCGCCACAATAATCATGAATCAGAAATTTTTGATTCGAAATACGCCGCAGCGTCAACAAGTGAACAGGTTCTTACATTCATGAGTTCATCTGTAACAGGTCTTCCGTTTGAAGATATCAGAGATTTGATCCGCTCTTTGCCGGGGCCTGTAAAAGAGGCCGTTGATGCTGTGAAAGCACGCGACGCGGTTTTGACAAAGCCAGCGGGCTCTATGGGGCGGTTGGAAGAGTTGGTGGAATGGCTGGCTGCCTGGCAAGGTAAAGCGCCTCCGGCTGTCACTCGACCACTTGTTGCCATATTTGCCGGAAATCACGGTATCGCAGAGCAGGGTGTTTCCGCATTTCCGGCAAGTGTAACTCAGCAGATGGTTGAAAATTTTTCTGCTGGTGGTGCCGCCATCAATCAGCTTTGTACGGAAAATAATCTTGGTTTAAAGGTGTTTGACTTGGCGTTGGACATGCCGACACCGGATATCACTCTCAAGGACGCATTCGACGAAAAAACATGCGCTGCCACTATGGCCTTTGGTATGGAGGCCATTGCTGGCGGAACAGATTTATTGTGCATTGGCGAAATGGGCATAGCTAATACAACAGTTGCGGCTGCGATTTATTATGCGCTCTATGGAGGACGACCGGAAGATTGGGTAGGCGCTGGCACTGGCGTCGATGAAGCTGGTCTCCAGCGAAAAGTAGATGTTGTTCGTCGCGCAGTAGGGCGGGCCAGTGTGAGCCGCGCAAATGGTCTTGAGGTGCTCCGCCGCCTTGGAGGGCGCGAGATCGCCGCTATGTGTGGTGCCATTCTGGCTGCAAGGGTTGAGAGAATACCCGTTATCGTGGATGGATTTGTAGCTACATCATCGGCCGCTATTTTGCATTCAGTTAGCCCGACTGCTGTTGACCACTGCCTGTTTTCACATGTTTCCAATGAACAAGCACATGCCGCCGTGTTGAAGAAATTAGGCAAAACGGCGTTATTGGATTTGGGCATGCGTTTGGGGGAGGGAACAGGGGCTGCACTTGCTGCCAGCATCGTTAAGTCTGCTGCGGCGATGCATTCAGGAATGGCCACTTTTGAACAGGCGGGTGTTTCAGGCCAGGAATCTTGACCAATACAAATTAAGGTTTTCCATTGAAAATTTTGGACTTTGCAAAGGCCGCTCTGCTCCTGCTTTGCATCTCTTTTTTAGTGGTATGGCTGAATGGAGAAGACTGGCAGCCGCTCGGTTCTGATTTTCGAATTGTGGACGGTGATACACTAAGACAGGGAGAACTCAGAATTCGGCTTGCTGGCATAGATGCACCTGAAACCGAGCAAAATTGCATAAATGCAGGCAAAGGTGTTGCCTGCGGTGTATTGGCAAAACAGCATCTGTCCGGACTGCTGGCGGGTCAGGAAATCACTTGCAGCAATGAAGGTACGGATAAGCATGGGCGGCGGCTTTCAGTTTGCAAAGTGCAAGGTGTCTCAAAAACCGATAATGCAACATTAGTGACTTCTGGGTTGCAAGCGTCAATTAATGCTCAAATGGTTCATGATGGGTGGGCTTTGGCATATGGTGACTATAAAGCTCTGGAAATTTTGGCCGCTATAGCCCAACGGGGCTTGTGGGGGCTTCAATTCGAAGAACCTGAACAGTGGCGCCGTGAGAATGGGTTGAACTGATGTCAGAAAACACGTTTGATGCGCTTGTTCAAGAAATTCGTAATTGCCGAATCTGCGTCGATTCACCTTTTAAAATGCCGCTTGCACATAAGCCTCGACCCGTTTTATCGGTTTCGAAATCCGCAAAGATCTGCATTTGTGGACAAGCACCAGGAACACGTGTGCATGCCTCGGGGAAGCCATTTACTGATCCTTCAGGTGTTCGGCTAAGAAGTTGGTTGAACCTTGAGGAGGATGTATTTTACGACGTTTCCAAGGTCGCAATCGTTCCAATGGGATTCTGCTTTCCTGGACAAGATTCCCGCGGGAGTGATCTCCCACCCCGCAGGGAATGTCGTCACCATTGGCATGACTCGCTCTTTGAAAACATGTCCCAGATCGAGTTGATATTGGTAATTGGTCAATATGCGATGAGTTATCATTTAAAAGATCGCATGAAAGCCAATCTGACAGACACGGTGGGCGCATGGCGAGAATACTGGTATGAGGGGCGGGACGAGTGGCAGCCACGCGTAATGCCAATGCCGCATCCGTCTTGGAGAAACAATTCCTGGCTGAAAAAGAACTCTTGGTTTGAAGCAGACGTCTTACCGGTTTTGCGACAGGAGATCGCACGCCTGATCTAAGTTAACCGTACTGTTGCCAAACCGGGTGGAAGTCGAAACGGGCTTCATGTATGAAATGCCAAAACCAGACTCCCTTTAGAGGACCTCATGGACAGAATAGATCGCAGTATTTTGGCAATCCTGCAGAAGGATTGTACAGTTCCGGTGGCGGAAATTGGTAAGCGGGTTGGGCTTTCGACAACCCCATGTTGGCGTCGCATACAAAAAATGGAAGAAGATGGCGTTATACAAAGACGCTCAGCGATTCTGGATCCGACTTCTGTCGGGTCTGGTGTGACTGTATTTGTTTCCATAAGCACGAACCAGCACAGTAAGGAATGGCTCACTCGCTTTGCAGAGCTCATTATTGAGTTCCCTGAAGTCGTGTCATTTTACCGAATGAGTGGTCAGGTGGACTATTTACTCAAAGTGGTTGTTCCGGATATCGCCGCGTATGATAAGTTTTACCAAAAACTGATTTCACAAATTGATATCTCGGACGTTAGCTCAAGTTTTGCGATGGAAGAGATCAAGAATACAAGTGAATTACCGCTGGCATACATGGCTTTATCAAAAGCCCAAAACACATAAGTTCAGGTTGAAAACTCAACGATGTCATGGTTTGGCGCTGCCCTGATACGCAACTTTGAGGCCCGCGACGCATCGAGGATAGCAGATGTGTTTTATCAAGCCGTCCATATAGGGGCAAAGGATGCATACGATGAAGAGCAGCGGCGGGCTTGGGTGCCCAACAAGCCGGACCTAAATTCCTGGGAAAAAAGAATAGCCGCTCAAACGTCAAAAGTGGCTGTTGTTAACGAGGAATTGATCGGCTTCATGACTTTGACCGATGCAGGTAAAATTGATCTCGCCTTTGTTACTCCCAACGCGATGGGGAAGGGCGTCTCCGACAAGTTGTACCACGCAATCTTGCAAGATGCCAAAGCCGCTGGTCACAAAACATTGACCACCGAAGCAAGTTATCTTGCGAAAAGTTTCTTCAAAAAATTTGGTTGGCGGGTCGTTCAGCAACAGGTGGTTACAAGAGACGGCGTTGACCTTACCAATTTTTTGATGGAATTGGACATGTCTAGCCCGCATTGAAATGTAAAAACTAAACTTGTTACGGGCCGGAATAGCACACATTCCTAAGTGCTACTCCGAATTAACCAGTGTCTAATACGTTCGCAAAAGCCCTACCAGCTTACCTTGAACAGAAACTTGATCTGGTCCGAAAATGCGAGTTTCGTAAGCCGGGTTTGCAGCTTCCAAGGCGATAGAACCGCCCTTTTTCCGCAGACGCTTCAGTGTCGCTTCTTCGTCATCAATAAGAGCCACGACAATATCGCCTGTATCCGCAGACTGACCCTTTTTGATAACAACTGTATCTCCATCAAGAATTCCCGCTTCAATCATTGAATCGCCGCGCACTTCCAATGCATAATGTTCACCTGTACTCAGCATATCAACCGGCACCGGAATTGTATGGCTATGATTTTGAATAGCAGAAATGGGTGTGCCAGCAGCAATTCGGCCCATGACGGGCACAGTTATTGTACTTCCATCATTGTCATTTGACGAAGTGTGGCTAGGTGCTGATGGTTCTGATTTCTTCCCAAGGCTGCCTTCGATAACGCTGGGCGAAAACCCTTTGCTGCGCGCTGCTGCCAGGCTTGGCGACACAGATTCCGGCAGCTTAACGATCTCCATTGCTCTGGCTCTGTTCGGCATACGCCGCAAAAAACCCCGCTCTTCAAGCGCGACAATAAGCCTATGAATGCCGGATTTTGATTTTAAATCGAGCGCTATCTTCATTTCGTCAAAAGAAGGAGGAACGCCAGTTTCTTTAAGGCGTTCATGAATGAACATAAGCAGTTCATGTTGTTTTCGCGTGAGCATGGTTTGTTATCCTGCGGTCTGAGGTTCCACCATTGTGTGCATCACAATAATAGGAATCAGATGTGTACAAAGCATGAACACTGTATATGTTCTCGACTTGTTCCGCAAGTTGTAGGCAGAAACATAAGGTGAACTTAAGCGGGAAGTCGTTCGCTTAGTCTCGCAAAACCAGAACGTCTACTAAAGAGCCAACTGGGGCTTCAGAAGCAAAGGGCTGGCGCATTAAAAGTGCATTGGCATTGCGAAACAACGCCAGCATAGAGCTGTCCTGGCGGTTCATTGCAGAGACTTTTGGCAGCTGCATTGAGTTTCGATCCAAGGTAATATGGGCACGCAAATAGTCTTCACGCTGATCATTCGCACAGAGCTTGTGGGTAACCTGTGCTTTTACAAATTTGATTTCTGTCGGTTGGCCAAGCCAGGCATTTACAAGCGGCCCAAGGAATAACTCAGCGCATACCATGCTTGAGACAGGGTTTCCCGGAAAGCCAAGAAAGACCATGCCATCTATCTTACCGAACATCAGCGGTTTTCCAGGACGCATGGCGATTTTCCAAAAAGCCAGGTCCAGCCCGGCATCTTTGAAGGTTTCCTGTACAAGATCGTGTGTTCCAACCGAAGCACCGCCAAGGGTTACTATTGCATCGCACTGTTCTTCTTGAGCTTGGAATAGGGCGTTAGAGAGAGAATGTTTGGAATCGCTGGCGATCCCAAGGCGAATGGGCAAACCACCAAGCTCTGCGATACGTGCAGCTATGCCGAAATTGTTTGATGCTACAATCTGATCCTTGCCGATCGTTTCACCCGGCATCACAAGCTCATCGCCCGTCGCCAATACGCCAATTCTTGGCTTGCGAATAACGGGCACGTCCGGATGGTTCATGCTGGCCAACAGCGCAATATCGACAGCATTCAGTTTGGTGAACCGGGAGATCAGTTCATCACCTTGGCTGAAATCCAACCCTGCTTTCCTAACAAATGCGCCCGGACGCGGAATTTCTGTCGGCTGAATAAAGCCCGGTTCGAATTCGTGTGCATCTTCCTGAATGAGAATTGTATCGGCCCCATCTGGTAGCGGAGCTCCTGTAAAAATGCGTGTTGCTTCGCCTGTACCTAATTTCTCGCTGTATGAGCTACCTGCGGCAATTTCACTTACAACGCGAAGTGTTTGTCCGTCTGAAGTCAAATCAGCGTGCCGAACGGCGTATCCATCCATTGCCGATGCATCAAAAGGGGGCTGGGTCCGGTTTGCACGCAGGGGAGCTGCGGCAATACGCATATGTGCGTCGACCAAGCGAACCATTTCCAGGGGCAGTGGTGAGATGCCGTCCAGAATTTGCTGGCGCGCATCAGCTACGGGAAGCAAAGCCATGCTTAAATTTCCAATTCGAATTTAATCTGCGCGGTAAATCCCTGACTTGCCGCCACTTTTCTCAAGAACACGAATGCCTTCTATCCGCATACCGCGATCTACGGCTTTGGCCATATCGTAGATGGTAAGGCAAGTCACAGAAACAGCTGTTAGCGCTTCCATTTCCACGCCCGTTTGGCCATTTACCTTCACAATTGCTTTGACATGCAGAGCATTTTCTTCTGCAATTGGTTCTATGTTTATCTCAATTTTGCTGATTAGTAGCTGATGGCATAACGGGACTAGTTCGTGTGTCCGTTTTGCGGCCATAATGCCAGCAAGACGGGCAGTACCTAGTACATCACCTTTCTTGGCGTTTCCTGACAAAATCATAGCCAATGTTTCGGGGAGCATTTCAACCCGGCCTTCTGCGACGGCAATGCGATGTGTGACGGCCTTTTCGCCCACATCAACCATGTTGGCATCACCGCTATCATTCAAATGTGTAAGTTCAGACATCTAGCTGCCGGTCAAAAGGGTTTTTGTCGCATCTTCAACGTTCTTTTGGCGCATCAGACTTTCTCCAACCAGGAAGGTGTTGATGCCTGATTTACTTAGACGTTGAAGGTCTGCATGCTTGTTGATACCGCTTTCACCAACCAACAGCCGACCATCAGGCACCATTTTGGAGAGGCGCTCACAGGTGCTGAGACTTGTTTCAAATGTATTGAGATTGCGGTTATTTACTCCAATCATGGGCGCAGACAAATGGGTCAGAGCTCTTTCCATTTCACTTTCATCATGGACCTCGACCAGCGCGTCCATGCCCAATTCAAACGCTTTGTCTTCCAGTGCTTTAGCCTGGTCATCGGTCGTGCAGGCCATAATAATGAGAATACAATCTGCATGCCAGGCCCGTGCCTCGTAAACCTGATAGGGATCCAGCATAAAATCCTTTCGCAGTGCCGGCAATCTGCTTGCAGATCTTGCTGATAGTAAAAAGTCGGGATGTCCTTGAAACGACGGTGTGTCTGTCAAGACCGACAGGCAAGTTGCGCCGCCTTGCTCGTAAGACCGTGATAGCTCCGGAGGGGCAAAGTCCTCTCGTATCAACCCCTTAGACGGACTGGCTTTCTTGACTTCTGCAATTAGGGCAAATGCCCCAGCGTCAACTCGTGACTTCAAAGCGGTCCTAAACCCGCGAACAGGTTGGCCGTCAGCAGCCATGGCTTTAATTTCGTCAAGCGAAGTTTGAGACTTTGCTGCAGAGATTTCGTCCAATTTATATCGGCAGATTTTTTCCAACACTCCGTGCATTACTGTAACCCAAATGAAGTTGAAGTTTTGACTAGGGATTCCATGCAGGCAAGGGCGCTTCCGCTATCAATGCTCTTCCGTGCCATTTCCAAACCTTCTGCCAAATCTCCAGCTTTTTCCGCAACCACTGCCGTCGCCGCAGAGTTTATGAGCACAATGTCCCGATGCGCAGATATCTCTCCTTGCAGAACATGTTTCAAAGCGGCTGCGTTGTGGTTTGCGTCGCCACCTATCAAATCCCTTGGGTTCGCTTTTTCAAGACCAAGTTCCTCTGGATCAATGGTGAATGAATTAACTTCACCGTCTACCAGTGCTACGCACTGGGTTGTTCCAGTTGTTGTAATTTCGTCCAAGCCATCGGAACCGTGAACAATCCAAGCCTTTTCAGAGCCAAGACGCTGCAGCGTTCTTGCAAGTGGTTCGAGCCATTTATCGTCAAAAACACCTACCATTTGGTGTCGAACAGACGCCGGGTTGGACATGGGGCCAAGCAGATTGAAAATCGTACGTGTCCCAAGCTCAACTCTAGCTGGGCCAACATGTTTCATTGCGCTGTGATGTGCGGGTGCAAACATAAATCCAAGACCAGCCTGCTCAATACAGGTGCTGATCTGCTCCGGTGAGAGTTCCAAATTGACGCCAAGCGCCACTAGTGTGTCAGCGGCACCTGATTTGGAGGAAAGCGCTCTGTTACCGTGTTTGGCAACAGGGATTCCCATACCAGCTACCACAAAGCTCGAGCAGGTGGACACATTGTAGGTCCCGGAGGCATCTCCGCCTGTTCCTACCAGGTCAACCGAGCCTTCAGGTGCCTTAACGCGAACCATTTTTGCACGCATGACTTTGACGGCACCTGAAATCTCATCAATCGTTTCACCTCGTACCCTCAGACCCATAAGCAATGCGCCAATTTGCACTGGTGTCGCATCGCCTGACATTATTATGTTGAAAGTCTTTTCAGCTTGTTCCTGGGTCAGTGGTTGGCCATTCGCCACACTTGCCAGTGTGTTTCTCATATCAAACATGCATTACTCGCTTACATTCCCCATAAAACGACAGTATTCCCCTTAAAGTTGTAACAACCTTAGTTGTAATAATATTTTAATACACCTCTGGGTCATGCTCGGAAGCTACATAACAACCCGCAGGGAAAAGTCCGCTTCTAGTCAAACAAAAAGACATTGCTTGGCACAGATTAAGTTTCAGTACCTTATAACAGGAGTTGACTATGTTTCTACAAATTACGCCAGATCTCTACCCTGTCTATGAACGTCAGATAGAAGATATGTTTGAGTTGCGCCACAGAGTTTTTTGCGGTCGCCTTGGCTGGGTAGAAAATACAAGTGGGAGCGACCGTGATCAGTTTGATGATGCCAACCCGACCTATGTGGTGAAGCTGGCCCCAAATCAGCGGGTTGTCGCGGCAGTGCGTGTGTTGCCAACAAAGGGTCCAAACATGCTGCGCGATGTATTTCCCGAGCTGTGTCAGTTCGAAAACATTCCAGCGGCTGATGATGTGTGGGAATGCTCGCGCTTTGCGGTGGATACAGAGTATATGAAAAACTCGGGAGCTTACGAGGCAAGCTCGATAGCCAATAGGTTATTTGGTGCACTCATTGAGTTTGGCCTGTCCATCGGATTGACCCGTATAGTGAGCGTTACGGATGTCGGAGTTGAACGCATTATCCGCCGTAGCAAATGGGCAATTGAACGTTTAGGAGACCCACAAACTATAGGGTCCACCCGCGCGATTGCTGTATCGGGTGAGGTCTCCGAGTTTGCATTGCACTCTGTTATGACAAAGGCTGGCGGTCTGGAACCTCTGCTTTTTCAGCCTGTTATTCAAAAGACACTCGCAATTCGGCACTGATTGTAATAATTTGCGGCGCGGCCAACCTGGTCGCTCCGCATAAAAAGGGGGGCGCTGTGGAAGCTAATGAGCTTCATACTTATCTACTGCAAAGCGTAAGAAGGCTTAAGTCATGCAGCTCGTTACACGAGCTTCGAGGGTCTTTTGTTGGAGTTATTTTTCAGCTTGGATTTCAACAGTTTTCGTATGCCAGGTTTATCGGCAAAGACATTGTGCCAAGTCACTCCGTCTATACATATGCGGAAGAATGGATCTCGATTTATCTTAAGAACAGCTATCAGGACATTGATCCCGTCTTACTGGAAGGAAGTCGCACTTCTGAACCGTTTTATTGGTCTTCGGAGCGATATGAAGATGATCAAGCTTTGACAGAATTTTTTGATACCGCCAGCGAATATGGCGTTAGTTGGGGAGTTACAACCCCTTTGAAGGCATCGCTGAAGGCAAATGCAGTATTAACCTGTTCTGCATCAAAAACTTCCAGGCCTCCTGACGGAATTTCTGAAACACAGCTTGTCACTTGCAGCCGTGTTCTTTCAGAGGCGTTTCATCAGTGTGCCCTATCTGTGGCTGATGACGCGTCAATTGCTTTGAAACCGCGTGAGATGGAAGTACTGGAACTCAGTGCGCTAGGTATGTCTGGTAACGAAATTGCGTCTATTACAGGTATCTCTCCAATTTACGTGGCGGAGGTATCGCGAAATATCATTCAGAAATTTGGAGTGCGGAACAAGCTTGCCGCCTTGTGGCGAGCGAGAGAGCTAGGCCTTTTGGGCGGCGGTAAGCACCCATAAAAATAATGTTCAACCTCAAATAATCGTGATCCATAGAAAACTACTTAGAAAAAAGGAATTGAAGAAATCTAGTTAAAATATTGAAATATAAAGGAAATTTTTTTAATGGGTTTTTTTGGAAGAATGAAAATGATATTGTCCTTCTTGAAAATCGATAAATGTATGTATTCTACCCATATTTTTAAGGGTTGATAAATAAATTTCAAACGTTTACCTCTGCAACCACAGGCAGTAAGTTTGAGGTAAGTATGTTATCAATGCAAAAACAACCAGATGCAACGATGGTCGTGCCAAATGCACGCGCCGCGTTAGATGCAGATCTTCATGTCGGCCAAAAAGTGCGCAAAGCACGTAAAGCCATGGATATGAGCCAGACTGAATTGGGAAATCTCCTGGGGGTTAGTTTCCAACAAGTTCAGAAATACGAGAAGGGCAGCAATCGCATAGGTTCAGGCCGCCTTTGGGAAATTTCTCGGGTTCTACGAGTTCCGATCGACTATTTCTTCGATGGAATTGATGACGAAGTATCGTCCGATACATCTGTCCCCTGGTGGTTGTTGGATCTGGCAAAGCAGATTGAAGCCATCAAGGATGAAAAGCTTCAAAAGCAGATCATCAGCCTGATTGAAACATGCTCCGATAAAAAATAGACTTTTGGGACAATACTTGGTCCAGACGTCGGAAACGAAAAGCACCCAGTCTTAAAAAGTAAGGGTGCTTTTTATATTAAGCGGCGACTTGCGGGCGATTCACTTTGTTAAAGTTCCGCGCTATGTCTATGAAGTTAGATATTATTTTATCGCCATGTTCGGAAGCGATGCTTTCAGGATGGAACTGAACACCGTGCACTGGATGGCTGGTGTGTGACAGGCCCATTAGACTGCCGTCGTCCGTTTTTGCGGTTATTTCCAAGCTAGATGGAAATGTAGCGTCTTCAACTACCAAAGAATGATATCGCGTTGCTTTAAAAGGTGAGGGCACGTCTGAGAAGACGGCTTTTTGTTTATGAACAACATCACTCAATTTGCCGTGCATTAGTCGGTTGGCACGAATAATAACGCCGCCATAGGCTTGCCCAATCGATTGCATACCAAGGCAGACACCGAAAATCGGTACTTGGCCCGCAGCCTTGCGAATGACGTCCAGACAAATCCCGGCTTCGTTTGGTGTGCAGGGACCAGGTGACAGAATAATGCCCTCTGCGGCCTTTGCGAGTGCATCATCCGCACTAATCTTGTTGTTGCGGACGACCTCCATCTCCACGCCGAGTCCACCGATCAGATGAACCAGATTGTAAGTGAAGCTATCGTAGTTATCGATCACTAGAAACATTGCGGCCCCCCAAAGGCAGCGAAATTATTGAGTCTGTCAGACATTATTGACCGCGTGTGGTGCTGGACGCAAACCTTACGGCTTCTTCAGCGGCTCTAAAGAGCGCTTTGGCTTTGTTTATACATTCTTGCTGTTCCATTTCAGGAACAGAATCAGCGACTATACCGGCGCCTGCTTGAACATACATTTTGCCGTCCTTTACCACTGAAGTACGCAATACAATGCAGGTGTCCATATTGCCATCAGCCGTGAAGTAACCAACAGCACCGCCGTATGGCCCGCGCTTGTCGCTTTCCAATTCATCTATGATTTCCATGGCACGAACCTTCGGCGCGCCAGAAACTGTACCTGCCGGAAAACCTGCAGAAAGTGCATCAATGGCGTCGTGTTCATCTGAAAGCTCGCCAATCACATTTGAAACGATGTGCATCACCTGGCTGTAATACTCCAGAAAGAACTGATCTGTTACTTCTACTGTCCCAATTTTGGCAACACGGCCGACATCGTTCCGTCCTAGGTCGAGCAGCATTAGGTGTTCGGCAAGTTCTTTCGGGTCGGACAAGAGTTCTTTTGCGTAGACAGCATCTTTTTCAGGTGTATCGCCCCTTGGGCGCGTTCCAGCAATCGGACGGATTGTAACTTCACCGTCTCTTGCTCTCACTAGAATTTCTGGGCTGGAGCCCACAATCGCAAAATTTCCAAACTTCAAAAAATATAAAAATGGGGCAGGGTTCACGCGTCTCAGCGCTCTGTAGAGCGCGAATGGAGGAAGCGTAAATTCTGTTTCAAACCGCTGGGATAAGACTACTTGAAAAATGTCACCGGCCGAAATGTACTCCTTCGCTTTGTGCACCATTTCATAGTATTGCTCAGGCGTCGTATTTGAGCGCATCTCGATGGTTAAATCCAACTCGCTTGCGTCCAGCCCTCGTTCCAATGGTGCATCAAGACGATCAATAACTGTGGTCAATCTGTCGACGGCACGTGCATAAGCCGTTTCTGCGTTTACACCCGCATCGGCCCGAATTGGAGAAATGAGCGTAATGTCGTCCTTCACATTGTCAAAGATAACTATAATTTGAGGCCTGATGAGCAAAGTGTCGCTCAGGTCCAAGGCATCTGGGCCCGGCTCGGGTAACTCTTCCATCAATCGTACATTGTCATAACCAAGGTAACCGAACATGCCCGCAGCCATCGGTGGCAGTGTTTCTGGCAATTCAATCTTGGAGCTGTCCAGAATATCCCGAAGTGCCATCAATGACGGCTTCTGAAGTTGTTCAAGTGTATCATTAGCCAGTTGTTGGGGCGTGCCCGACCACGCCGTATTGGCAATTGTTTTAAACACCAGATCAGGGTTCATGCCGATGATGGAATATCGGCCACGAACAGCGCCTCCTTCTACCGACTCTAACAAAAAGCAATGCTCTTCGTCACGAGACAGTTTAAGCATCGCCGAAACAGGTGTTTCCAAGTCAGCAACCAGTGTCGTCCAGATAACTTGCGGTTTCCCCTGCCTATACGTGTCGAGAACGGCGTCTTTCTGCGGTTCAACTAGCATGGCAGGGAATTGTCCTTATCGCTTACTGATACTGGTGGTTAGCTTGGCCTTCATTGGACAGCATCTGTGTCAACAAGGGCTGGTTTAGAGAAACTCCAAGTGTCTCTTGAAGCTCCGCGATGTATTGCTGCAGAAGCTCATTCTCAATGGCAGGAGCGGCAGATTGCGCTATTTGTTGCGTAGTTTGCTCTTCAGCAAAATACGCAGGCACTGTGGAATCTGTAAGTTGATAAATCAGGCGTTGCGAGGGATCTGCAGGTGTGAGTGAAGCAAACTTGTTCAACTGGGTTTCAAATATCGAAGTTACGTTTTCAGCGGTAATGCCCTCGGTTGGAGAAACGCGCGTGATGTTGTCGAGCGTGTTGACGGGTTTAACACGAGCTTGAGCCAGAGCGTCAAAGCTGACTGTAGAGGTAAGATTACCGGCAATGCGTGATGCCAACTCATCAAGAGCCTTCGCAGTTTCATCACGAGTCCAATCGGCCAAAATCCTATCGGTCACCTCATCAATGGTCCGGTCTCGTTCCGGTATGACACCTGAAATTTCATACCAGACAAATTCATTGTCGCCTTCCAGTGGCGGGTTCTCAAGTCCCACTTCACCTTCATAAACTCCGGCCAGAAGATCGCTGCTTAGAGGCAGGTCATCAATAATTGTGGAACTCGTATCCAAGCCATTGCGATCAACAGCATCAATGGCACGCACTGTTAGGTCATTCGTCGCAGCAACTTCACTGATGGATGCGCCACCTGCAAGTCCATCTTCGATCGCATCTCTAACACTGAAGATTTGGTCAATGGCCTCATCGCGGGCAATTTCGCCTTTGATGTCCTTAGCAACTTCCTCAAATGGGCGTGTTGAAGCGGGTTGTATCTCGGCCACAAAGACCACAACAGGTCCAAAGCGCCCTTCAATGACGGAACTCACATCACTTTCGTTGAGGTCGAAAACAGCGTCAGCGATAGTTTGGTCAATCATGTCTTCCTTGGCTACCAAGCCAAGATCAATATCTGATGCCGCTACATTGCGCTCTGCCAACAGGTTTTCCCAGCTTGTGCCACCGGCTAACTTCGCGCTAGCAGCCTCTGCTTCTTCTTTGTTTGGAAACACAAGTTGTTGCACGCGGCGTTTTTCTTCTTGGGAGAAACGTTCTTCCTGCTCTTCATAGATGCGGCGGGCGTCACCGTCCGACACGGCATCCGCATCAATTAAATCATCCAAGGTTAGATGTATCAGAGATACAGAGCGATATTCCGGAGCGCGGTAGGTCGCTGTATTAGCTTCAAAATAGCTCTCTAGATCACTTTCACCTGGTTCCGGCAGTGACGGCAAATCTGATGCGTCCAAAGCAATTGTACGAATGGTGCGTGTTTCTGCACGATAGGCATGCAATGCCTTAAGTAACGTTTCCGGTACACCAACACCGCCCGACACACCTTGCGCAATCTGGCGGCGTTCGGAAAAAGAGCGTTGATCTGAGATAAACTCACTTTCAGTCATATTGTTTGACTGTAAAATTTGCTGAAGAAATGTTCGGTCAAACTGACCATCTGGTCCGCGGAAAGATGGGTTGTTTACAATATCCCCACGTAGTTTATCGTCGGAGACACCAAGGTTCAACTTGGTAGAAACATCATCAAGCGCTGCTTCGCTTACCAATCCTGACATAACCTGGTTCGGAATGCCGAAAGCAACGGCTTGAGATAGGCTGACCGGCTGCTGAATTTGGCGTTGAAGCCGGGACATCTCGATGGAGAGCGCGCGGTCAAAGCGCTGCGCGCTGACATCCGTGTCACCAACAGTGGCAACAGTTGTCCGGTTAATGCCTCCAATAAAGTCATTGACGCCCCAGATCGCAAAGCTAAGGACCAAAAGACCGATTAGTACTTTGGCCACCCACGTGGTAGCCGATTTCCGCAATGCATTAAGCATGGCTTCCCCTGAAATTTGAAAGCCGGGCACAGCGAAACTGCCTGCCCGTATTAGGTTTGACGCTTGATAGTCAATTTGTGGAAACAAGGAAAGGCAATTTTGGGGCAAGCAAGGTGTGTGGCTACAAATAGACCCAAATCAACACTGTAAGTCAAACGCCTGTGAAAGTGATCTTGCTCTTGCACGCACAGAAGATGCGTTGTCTTCCAGTGCGTTATCAAGCACTTTTCTCGCCAATTCCGCATGCTGGTTATGCATTTGTGCGACGGCCACAATGGCATCCACAGACCATGCGCGCAAAAAAGGTCTACAATGTTCGTTAAAATCTAGCAGCCATTGAACGAGAATTAACGACTGCGCGCTCTTGATGGATAGGTGTCGGACAGACTGACAAATATGCAATTGTGCCTGCCAACTGGAGATTTCAGGAAGGGCGTCTACCAGTTTGCCGGTTTGATTGGCCGAAAGCTCCTTATTTTTAACAAGCCAAGCTTTTATCAGCCACGTAGATCCGTCCGATAAATTTGTGTCTACGTCCCCAATCAAAACAATGAGAGTGTCGACATAATCAGAATTCTCGCCGTATCGGGCTTCGATCTCTGTCAGAACAGTTGTCGCCCGTCCGTCAAACTCCAACATCTGCGCGCGCATTTTTGTTAAGTTCATATTGGCCCACTAACCGCATTCAGTGTACTTATTGCGCTTTTATACAATCAACCGCCGACAGATCATGTCATGAATCTCTGGCCAACGGCGAATGCCTTTGTTATCCAGCCATTCAAAGGAAACCCGGGGAGAAGCAGTATGAGCACGATTAAGCCATTGGTTGCAGGCAATTGGAAAATGAATGGGTTGCGAGCCGATATTTCGGAATTTGCAGCAATGGCTGGCGGATACACCAAAGATCTGTCTGCCAAAGCTGACGCAATGATTTGTCCCGCTTTTACCCTAATTGCTGCATTGGCTAACCACCCTGATTCTGGCGATATAAAAGTTGGCGCGCAAGATTGTCATACAGCGGCATCTGGTGCCCATACTGGTGACATATCGGCGGGTATGTTAGCTGATTGTGGAGCAACTGCCATAATTGTGGGCCATTCAGAACGTCGAACGGATCATGGTGAGACAGATGAATTGGTGGCAGAAAAAGCTTTAGCTGTCTGGAATGCCGGTCTTGTCGCGATCATATGCGTTGGTGAGACTGAGGCAGAACGACGTGCTGGCACGACATTACAAATTGTCGAAAAACAACTTGAAGGCTCGGTTCCAGTTGGGGCGACTCCTGAAAATACTGTAGTTGCATATGAGCCAGTATGGGCCATCGGGACTGGTTTGACACCGAGCACAAATGACGTTGCAGAAGTTCATGCTCATATGCGCAAACTGCTTGAGAGCCGCTTTGCGGATGCCGGTCAGAATATGCGTTTGTTGTATGGTGGGTCTGTCAAGGCGGCCAATGCTAAGGAATTAATGTCCGTTCCGGATGTAAATGGTGCATTGGTCGGCGGTGCAAGCCTGAAAGCATCAGAATTTCTGGGTATTATCGCCGCGATTAACTGAGGAGCCAGAATAAGTCGTCAAAATGCCCGCATATCTTAAATGCGGGCATTGTTGTTTGTGCGGCTCGTTACTTCTTCATCATACCTTTTACGACACTAACAATTGCCAACAGAATGCCGCCTCCAACACCACCGCCGGCGATCTGTGTTACAATTGACGAGATATCCATCCCGCCACCCGCACCAATTCCAAGTACAGACCCAAGAATTTGACCACCAAGTCCGCCGCCAACGATACCGGCGATTGAGTTGCCAAGAGTGCCAAGGTTGATGTTTTTAAAGATACTGCCGGCAACATTGCCGCCAATTGCGCCACTAACCAGTTGAATTATAAGTGGTACTATCGATTCCATGATTATCTCCCCGAAAAGGCAGGGCGGCAACCGACTCACCCTGCCGATGAATCGTACATGAAACTATAGCAAATCAGCGAGAATCATAAACTTCTGGATCTTAACTGAATTGGAAAACACCAATCTCGCGCTTCAAACAACCACGAACGCTAATGAGCAGTTTCCCCAGATAGGGCTTGGAGCAAAACGCGTGGGACAATGAGTTTATGAAAGGGGGAGACGACCGCCAAATACATCTTCCCGAATAAATTGTGCCGGCGAATAACAGTAGTCATCAGAACGTTTGTCGTGACTTCTTTCGTTGCCAATTCGACAATAATTCTGAAATCCAAATGCCGATCATCCAGTCCAACAACAATGCGTTCTTCCGTTTCCTCAAGAACAGGAAAAAAACCGATGGAATTTACTGGTTGCTCCGATGTTTCTTTACCGGGCTTGAGGCCAAACGGCGCCATCAAACCATTTCGAATTGAAAGCAGGACCTTGAGCCATTTCGGAGAAGAACCCAACGTTTGGTTTGCGATGCGTCTCGCTGTTCGCGGGGTCTTTGGTAGCTCAAGCATAAATGCATCTGCCCAATCCGCATTCTCTAACGCGTCATTTGGCAATTCTGGCGGAACTTCAATGGCACGGTCCATGGTCTCTTCCACTTCACTTTCTGTGATCAGATACTGGGTTGATTCACACGCTTTGACAATTCTGCCGTACTTTCTACCCGTTCAGAATATCGATCAACCAGATAATCGGATCTTCCACGCACCATCCACGTGAATTTCATGAGCTCTTCAACCACATCTACAATCCGATTGTAGTAGGGTGACGCATTCATTCTTCCGTCTTCATCAAACTCATTCCAAGCTTTCGGAACAGAAGATTGATTTGGAATGGTCACCATACGCATCCAGCGTCCCAGAATGCGAAGCTGGTTAACAGCATTGAAGCTTTGGGAACCGCCACAAACTTGCATGACAGCGAGCGTCTTCCCTTGGGTGGGACGCACACCACCAAGTGACAGAGGTATCCAGTCAATCTGCGCTTTCATGATACCCGTCATTGCGCCGTGACGTTCCGGTGAAACCCAGATCATTCCCTCAGACCAAGCTGCGGCCTCGCGTAGTTCCACAACCTTGGGATCATCCGGTTCAGCTGCGTCAGGAAGTGGCAGGCCGGAAGGATTGAATACTTTGGGTTCAGCGCCAAGTGCTATCAGCAGCCGCTCTGCTTCTTCCGCCACGAAACGCGAATAAGAACGGTCTCTGAGTGAGCCATATAGCAATAAAATACGCGGCGGGTGTTGTGGATCGTCTTTTGAAGCAAGAAACTCAGGTTGGATGCTTCGCAATCTATCAGCGCTTATATTTGGCAAGTCGTTGTTTTGAAAGATGAATGTCATTCGGTGCCTTTGCCTATTTCGTCCAGCTTTTCTTTCAATGACAGTCTTTCAATACTAGCGAGCGGCAGGCTGGTAAAAACTGAAATTCTCGCATCCAGCATCCTGTATGCATCTGCAAAGGCAATGCCTATCTCTGCATCCGTACCTTCAACGGCAGCCGGATCAGGAATGCCCCAATGTGCATTCATAGGTTGCCCTGGCCAAATTGGGCAACTTTCAGCAGCGGCGTTGTCACAAACGGTAAAGACAAAATCCATTCTGGGCGCGTCAGGGACGGCAAACTCATCCCAATTCTTGGAACGTGCAAAACTGGTGTCATGTTTCAATTTTTCTAACAAAGTGATCGCATGAGGGTTTACTTTACCCGCAGGCTGAGAACCGGCAGAATATGCATTGAACCGGCCATTGCCACGTTTGGTCAGTATGGCTTCAGCCAAAATTGAACGCGCTGAATTTCCGGTGCAGAGAAATAAAACGTTGAATTTTTCATGTTCATCTGAGAGAGGCATCTTGTTCTCCTGAATTTAAATAGCGCTCAGCAAGCGCAGGCAATTTCATCTATCAACGGCTGACACAAGTCAGACCTTCCACCACAGCAGTCTTCCAGCAGGAAGCCAAGCAATCCGCGCAATCCGTCAAAATCAACAAAGTACCTGATACTGCGGCCTTCGCGCTCATTTCGGATCAGTCCAGCATTTAACAAAATCGCGAGATTGGCAGACATAGTGTTTTGGCGAACATCCAGTTGCTGTCCAATTTCACCGGCAGAAATCCCATGTGTGCCAGCCCTAACCAATAGACGAAACACGTCCAACCTTGTTGGCTGACTGAGCGCTGAGAACGCAGAAAGAACATCCAATTTATCCATATATCATGATTAATAGATATATGGAGCATAGTCAAACAAAAAGGGCCGCTTGCGCGACCCTTTCTTACCAGATGTATGTGACAGTTGGATGTTAGTTTGCAGCGGCCGCAGAGCGCTGTTGCCCAGACCGCTGTCGGGATCTCGCATGTGGTCTGCGATTATTATTCTGTTTCGGGCGGTTCTGCCTATTAGGTTTATGCGGTCGGCCGGCTTTACGCTCCGCAACTGGCTCCTGACTAAGGTCAACAGCAGCAACACCTTCTGGTGCGGCAATGATTGGAATATCGCGTCGGATGAGTTTCTCAACGGCTCTCAGAAGCTTGCGCTCCTCAGGGGAGCAAAGCGCAATGGCATGGCCTGACGCGCCGGCACGGGCAGTTCGTCCAATTCGATGAACATAAACTTCTGCAACTTCCGGAAGATCGAAATTAATCACCAGATTTACGCCCGGCACATCAATGCCGCGAGCAGCGATATCTGTCGCGATCAACACGGGCAGTGTGCCTTTGCGAAATGCTGCGAGGGCCTTCTCTCGCTGATTTTGAGATTTATTGCCATGGATCGCTGCAGCGTCGATACCATCGTTAATCAGACGCTTGGCAACCTTGTCTGCGCCGCGTTTGGTGCGTGTGAATACAATGGTTTGCTCCCCACGACGGTCTTTCAACAACTTGCTTGTCACAAACATCTTGGAGGGCTGCTGAACATGCATCACACTTTGGTCGATGCGTTCCGCGGTCGTAGAAACCGGCGTCACCGAAATTTCTGCCGGATCTTTCAAATGCTGTTTTGTCAACTGCCGAATTTCTTTAGGCATGGTTGCGGAAAACAACAGCATCTGTCGGTCTTTTGGCACCATAGCGATAACTTTGCGAATGGCTGGCAAAAAACCAATATCAAGCATCTGATCTGCTTCGTCCAAAACCAATGTCTCAACTCGTTTGAGATCCAGCGCTTTTTGGTCAATCAGGTCCAATAGCCGCCCAGGTGTTGCGACAAGTATGTCGACGCCTTGGGCGAGCTTCTGCCGCTGTGGACGCATGGAAACTCCGCCCATAACTGTGGCGCTCTTGAGTGGTAGTTTTGCTCCATAAGTACGCACCGCTTTCTCAATCTGCGACGCGAGTTCACGTGTTGGCGATAGCACCAGGACACGCACACTGTTAGCTTTGGTTGGAATTTTGTTTGCCATTAACCGTTGCAGAAGTGGCAACGTAAATGCAGCAGTTTTACCGGTGCCTGTTTGCGCGATGCCTACAACATCACGGCCAGTCAAAATTTGTGGAATGGCTTGCGCTTGAATAGGGGTGGGTTGTTCGTAGCCTTCTTGGGCGAGCGTATTTAAAATCGGCCCGTTCAGGCCGAGAGATTCAAATGTCACTTAGTGTCTTTCTGTTTGGCCCCGGACCTGCTTTTTGCAGATATATTGGTGGCGCATGGACTAGGTCAAAAAATGTCCCAGTCTGCGCGAGTTCATACCAGAACTCATACCTCAGGGACTATTGGGGGGTTAAAGGATCTTGCCAAATGAACGGTCGATCCTGTTCCAATGGCGCGCTTATGCGCTTATCAATAAGGCCAAGTCAAGGCGTTACGTTGAATTGAATTTTTCAGTTTTAACAACTTCCGTCTACAACTTCTGCATTGTGTGTTCTGGATATTGACATAAGCGTTCAGCACACCCAGTTAAATAAGACTAATAAGAAGGCTGGAAACATCTGTTTGTATCGTGTAGAAGCGCGCGCAATACACAGTTTCCCGATACAGGTATAAAATGTCCGCAGTTATTATCGTTGTCCACTTAATGGTGGTGCTCGCATTGATCGCAGTTATTCTTCTGCAACGTTCCGAAGGTGGTGCCCTTGGAATTGGCGGCGGCGGCGGCGGTGGAGGTAACTTCATGACCGGTCGCGGAGCTGCGAATGCATTGAGCCGCGCAACAACCTATCTGGCAATTGGCTTTTTCATAACTTCTATTGGCCTGTCTCTGATCGCCAATGTTGAGAACACATCGGGTTCCATTCTGGATGATGTGCCTGGTTCTAATGAGCTTGGTGGTAGTGGTAATGGTATTCTGGACGCACTTCCGGGCGCTCTGCCTGAAACGCCAGCAGAGCCAGCTGCTCCTGCGGCACCTGTCTCAGAATAGACGGATAAAATAATTCTCTGGAAAACGCCCGTTTTTTGAACGGGCGTTTTCTTTTGTCTTTCCGAATCAATCTCACAGGCGTAAAGCTAGAATCCCATGGCGCGATATATTTTCATAACCGGCGGTGTGGTATCTTCCCTTGGTAAAGGTTTAGGTTCTGCAGCTCTCGGTGCCTTGTTGCAGGCCCGTGGCTTTAAGGTGCGGCTGCGCAAGCTCGATCCCTATTTGAACGTAGATCCGGGTACGATGAGCCCGTATCAGCATGGGGAAGTTTTTGTCACAGATGATGGTGCTGAGACCGATTTGGATCTCGGACACTATGAGCGCTTTACGCAGCGCCCCGGCAATAAACAGGACAACATAACCACAGGCCGTATTTACCAGGAAATCATCGCTAAGGAACGGCGAGGGGATTATCTTGGCGCAACGGTGCAGGTCATTCCGCATGTAACGGATGCAATCAAGAATTTCGTCCGCGATGGAAATGAAGATTACGACTTTGTCCTTTGTGAAATTGGCGGAACTGTAGGCGACATTGAGGCGCTTCCATTCTTTGAAGCGATACGTCAGTTAGGCAACGATTTACCGCGCGGTGATGCGATATACATCCATCTAACATTAATGCCGTTCATTCCAACTGCTGGTGAACTAAAAACCAAACCCACACAACACTCGGTAAAAGAATTGCGTTCAATTGGCATTCAGCCAGACATCTTGTTGGTTCGAGCAGACCGCGAAATTCCGGCAGATGAGCGTCGTAAGCTTTCATTGTTCTGCAACGTTCGTCCTTCTGCTGTGATCCAAGCACTGGACGTTGCGTCCATTTATGACGTTCCATTGTCCTATCACCATGAAGGTCTGGATGATGAGGTTCTTGCGGCCTTTGGAATCGAAAATATACCAGAGCCTGATCTGACAGCTTGGGAAGAAATTTCTAACACAGTCAAAAACCCAGAAGGCGAAGTCACTATCGCCATTGTTGGAAAGTACACAGGGTTGAAAGATGCATATAAGTCTTTGATGGAGGCCTTGGCTCACGGCGGCATAGCAAACTCGGCCAAAGTAAATCTGGAGTGGATTGAATCAGAAGTTTTTGAAAAAGAGGATCCTGCGCCATTTCTGGAGCATGTACACGGCATCTTGGTGCCAGGAGGTTTCGGCGAGCGCGGTACCGAGGGCAAAATTGCCGCTGCCAGGTTCGCGCGCGAACGTAATATTCCGTATTTTGGTATTTGTCTTGGCATGCAAATGGCTGTGGTTGAAGCAGCCAGAAACCTTGCAGATATTGAGAAAGCATCTTCTTCTGAATTTGGCCCCACAGACTTTCCGGTCGTTGGTCTGATGACTGAATGGACAAGCGGCAATGCATTAGTGCGCCGTAGTGCGGATGGCGATTTGGGGGGTACTATGCGTCTTGGCGCTTATGATGCGTCGCTAACGCCAGGATCAAAGATTGCAGGCATATATGGTGAAACTGCTATTTCTGAACGACATCGCCATCGCTACGAAGTGAATATCGATTATCGTGAACGTCTTGAAGAGGCAGGGCTGCACTTCGCAGGTCTGTCACCGGATGGAGTTTTGCCTGAAACGGTGGAATTGCCAGATCATCCGTGGTTTATAGGGGTGCAATACCATCCCGAACTCAAATCGCGCCCGTTGGATCCGCATCCCTTGTTTGCATCTTTCATAAATGCCGCGATAGAACAGAGCCGTCTCGTCTGACATAGACCAACAAAAATCAGGAGCGTGTCCATGGATCATGCGCCCACGACCATAGATCATCTGGTGCTGCCCGTACGCGATCTGGATTTAGCTAGAGCAAGATACGAAGCGCTGGGGTTTACGATGGCCCCAGATGCACAGCATCCGTTTGGAACTGAGAACGCCTGTGTCTTTCTAAAGGATGGCACATATTTGGAGCCACTTGCCGTGGCGAACAGAATTGTTGCTGAAACAGAAGCACGCAAGGCAAATCCGTTTGTGAAGCGGGACCAGACCTACCGTTTTCGTGTTGACGAAGAAGGTTTTTCGCTTTTGGCAATGCGGTCTGATGACGCTGAAATGGATTTGGCCCGCTACCGGCACGAAGGGTTTGGCTACGCGGAGTTGCTGCCGTTTTCACGCATAGCGAAAACACCCGCAGGCGATATTGAAATTGGTGTGAAACTTGGTTTTGCCGCTGATGACCGCGCACCTGATGCGGGCTTCTTTGCTTGTGAACGCATGAATATGGATACTCTGTGGAGTGAAACCCGCACCGCTCACGAAAATGGTGTCGTCGGTCTGTCCGCAGTGTTGATGTCGGAAGAAAATCCGACTGATTTTCAATATATATTGCAGACGGCAACTGGCATGCGAGATTTTGCGTCTTCTTCCAACGGCTTATCATTCCACATGGAAGGCGCTGATGTCTTTTGCTTCACGTCAACAGCATTGGAACAGCTCTTCGCGATTCCATGTGCTTCTGCAGAACGCGGATTGCGTTTTGAAGGGGCAATATTCAAATGCACCTCTGTAGAGGCGCTCAAGTCGAAATTGGATGATGAGGGAGTGTCTTGTTTTCTCCATCTTGGCCGTTTGGTGGTTCCAGCATCACCTGGACAGGGTGTTCCATTCTTGTTTGAGGAAGTTTCTGAATGACTGATCCGGTCGCACCAAATTCTGTTGTAAAGGTTGGCAATACAGTTTTTGCCAATGACGGTAAGTTTTCTTTGCTGGCTGGCCCTTGTGCAATGGAGAGCCGCGGTCATGCGTTTGATATGGCTGGTTCCCTCAAAGAGATTACCTCCAAGTTGGGCATCGATTTCATTTATAAAAGTTCTTTTGACAAAGCCAATCGTACCAGCATTGCTGCAAAGCGCGGCGTCGGGCTCGATGCTGCAATGGAAATATTCTCCGATATTCGCAAGGATTTGGAACTGGCAGTTGTTACGGATGTGCACGAAAAAGAACAGTGCGCCGTTGTGGGCGAGGTGGTGGATATCTTGCAAATTCCCGCCTTCTTATGTCGTCAAACTGATTTGCTTTTAGCCGCTGCGGCGACTGGAAAAGCCATCAATGTCAAAAAAGGCCAGTTTCTGGCGCCTTGGGATATGCAGAATGTGGTCCACAAGATCACTGAAAGTGGTAACACAAACGTATTGTTGACCGAGCGCGGCGCAAGTTTTGGATACAATACTCTGGTTACAGACTTCCGCGCTCTGCCTCAAATGGCTGAAACGGGCGCACCCGTCATTTTCGATGCAACGCACTCGGTTGCTCAACCAGGTGGTTTGGGCGGTTCTTCTGGAGGGCAGCGCGAATTTGCACCCGTTTTAGCGCGTGCGGCGATTGCTGTCGGAGTAGCAGGTCTGTTCATCGAAACACATCAAGACCCAGATACAGCGCCATCCGACGGACCAAATATGATCCGGCTGGACGATATGCCGGCCCTGCTGGAACAATTGCTGGAACTGGACCAGATTATCAAACGTAGTTGATACCTTTCCAAGGGTTTGCAAGCGGTGTAGACCATCCTCAATTCTGAATATTCATAATCGAAAGATAGTTGTATGAAATTGTCCGACGCTTCGCTGTTGAAAGAGCACAGCTATATCAATGGGGCTTGGGTTGGAACGCCCGAAGTGGCTGTCACAAACCCCGCTACTGGCGCGGAATTGGCAAAAGTTCCAAATTTGGGTCGCCTAGAAACTGACGAAGCTATCGCAGCTGCGGATGACGCTTTCAAAATATGGTCCAAGATGACTGCGAAAGAGCGCGAAGCTCTTATGAAAGCCTGGTTCCGGGCCATCATGGACGCCCAAGAAGATATTGCGCAGATTATGACGGCAGAGCAGGGTAAGCCTATTGCCGAGGCGCGTGGTGAAGTTGCTTACGCAGCATCCTTTGTGGAGTACTACGCGGAAGAAGCAAAGCGTGTCCTTGGTGAGACTATTCCTCACTTTGCCCACGGCAGCCGTGTCGTTTGTGTGAAACAGCCGCTTGGCGTTATTGGCGCAATCACACCGTGGAATTTCCCTGCGGCAATGATTACTCGTAAAGTCTGCCCGGCTATGGCTGTCGGATGTACTGCCGTGATCAAGCCCGCTCCCGACACCCCACTAACAGCTCTTGCATTGGCTGAATTGGCGCACCGCGTGGGCATTCCCAAGGGTGTCCTGAATATCGTGACTGGCGATGCAGTTGAGATCGGTAAATCGCTGTGTGAGAGCTCAACAGTCCGCTTCATTGGTTTCACCGGGTCAACGCCTGTTGGTAAGCTTTTGATGAAACAGTCAGCCGATACAGTTAAGCGCGTTGGTCTTGAACTTGGCGGAAATGCACCATTCATTGTGTTTGATGATGCAGATGTGGATTCAGCTGTTGAAGGCGCAATGATTTCCAAGTTCCGCAACACTGGCCAGACATGCGTTTGTGCAAACCGTATTTTTGTACAGGATGCCATCTATGACGAATTTGTAGAAAAGCTTGCGGCTAAGGTCGCAGAGTTGAAAGTCGGTGACGGTACAAAAGATGGCGTGACACAGGGCCCATTGATCAACGACAAAGCTGTCGAAAAGATTGAAAGCCACGTAAAAGACGCCGTTTCCAAGGGCGGTAAGCTTGTCATCGGTGGCAAACGCCACGCACTTGGCGGCACTTACTATGAGCCGACAATTGTGCGGGATGTGACCCGTGAGATGAAAGTGTCGGTGGAAGAGACTTTTGGTCCGCTCGCTCCGGTTTATCGCTTCCGTACCGAAGATGAAGTGGTCGCGCTTGCAAATGACACGAATTCAGGGCTCGCTTCCTATTTTTACTCACGTGACATTGGCCGCGTATGGAGGGTAGCTGAGGCTTTGGAATACGGTATGGTGGGTATCAACTCAGGCCTGATTTCTTCCGAAATGGTGCCGTTTGGTGGCGTCAAGGAATCCGGCCTTGGTCGGGAAGGATCGCATCACGGTATTGATGAGTTTGTTGAGACAAAATATATGCTGTTCGCTGGCTTGGACAGCTAGGTTGATATGAGCCAGGTCTACAAGATACAAGCAGCAAAAGCTGCACTTGAACTTGTGCAGGATGGTATGACACTGGGACTTGGCTCAGGGTCTACTGCCGAAGAGTTTGTGAAAGTTCTGGCTCCCGTAGTGGCAGGCGGTTTGTCTGTCACTGGCGTGCCGACATCTATCCGCACCGGTGAACTTGCTTCAAGTCTCGGAATTTCAATTTCCACTTTGGACAAACATCCGCAGTTGGATTTAACCGTTGATGGTGCAGATGAACTTGATGGACAACTCAGACTCATTAAAGGTGGTGGCGCTGCCCATTTGCGTGAGAAAATCGTCGCAAATGCTTCCAAACAGATGGCTGTAATCGCCGATCATACGAAGCAAGTGGAGACTTTGGGTCAATTTGCTTTACCCCTCGAGGTTTTGGAGTTCGGTTTCACATCCACCAAAAATGCAATTGAACAGCTTTGCGCGGATGAGTTTGATCTGACCGGCGATCTGACTCTACGGATGCGTGATGGAAAGCCAGTCAAAACCGACAATGGAAACGTGGTGCTCGATGCATCATTTGGCCGTATTCCAGACCCAGAAGGTCTGGCAAAACAATTGTCACAGATTCCAGGCCTTGTAGAACACGGTTTGTTTATCGATATTGCTGATATTGCCTATGTTGCCGGGCCAGATGGTGTCACAACTCTTCGGTAACGTGGAGGAACATAAATGATGGGGAACTACCAATGAAATATTTCTTCAAAATGCGCAGCGCCTTGCTAGCATTGGCTTTGATGGGCGCCGCTGCCACTGATCAAGCTGTTGCTCAGGAACCTGCGGATCCTGAAATCGTGAAAATGATGAATGATCCAGAAGCGCTTGAAATAGCGAATGAAATTCTGGAAGTGTCTCGGGTGACATCAGGCTTTAACAACATTCTTCCAGAAATGGCGGAACGCACGAAACAGACATTTACACGTTCCGCGCCGCAATTGGCTCTTCTGATTGCAGAGGTGACCGATAATGTCGCAATTGGCATGATTTCTAAGCGCGTAAAATTACAGGAAGATGCTGCAAAGCTTTGGACCCGCCGTTTTAACAAGGACGAGCTGGATGGCATTCTTGAGTTCTATAAGTCGCCTGCGGGCACTAAATTTGCTTTGAGCTACGGCGCAATTTTGCGCGATTCAGTAAATCTGACAAATGACTGGGGCGAGGACCTCGCACAGGAAATTGCCGCTAAAGTGCGCGTTGAGTTGGGCCTGCGTGGCCACAAGCTTTAATACTCCATCTAAAATTTAAAAGCGCCGCTATTTTTGGGAATATAACATGCAAGAGTTTGACTATGATCTGTTTGTCATAGGTGCTGGATCCGGTGGTGTAAGAGCAGCACGCATAGCGTCCCAATATGGCGCCAAGGTAGGCATCGCTGAGGAGTTTAGGGTCGGTGGCACATGCGTTATTCGCGGCTGTGTTCCTAAGAAACTATTCACATACGCTGCCCACTTTTCGGAAGATTTTGAAGACGCTGCGGGCTACGGCTGGTCGGTGGGAGAATCCACATTCGACTGGCCAACACTCATTTCTAATAAGGATAAGGAAATCGACCGCCTAAATGGCATCTATATCTCCAATCTTGAAAAGGCGAATGTAGAGATATACCACTCGCGTGCCACGTTGCGCGATAGGCATTCTGTTTTTCTGGTGAATGAAGAGCGTCATGTAACTGCGAAGAAAATCTTGATCGCAACCGGCGGAACACCAAATTTTGATCCCAGTATTCCGGGCATTGAGCACACCATCAGTTCCAACGAAGCATTCCACATTGAGGAATTCCCCAAAAAAGTAGTGATTGCTGGTGGCGGCTATATTGCGCTGGAGTTTGCCTGTATTTTCAACGGCCTGGGTGCAGATACGAGTGTTATTTATCGCGGTGAAAAAGTACTGCGTGGATTTGATGATGATGTTCGTGATCTGGTGCAACAGTCAATGATTGATCGAGGGATTAACATCATATGCGGCGATACATTTTCAAATATTGAAAAAGCTGATGAGAGCCTTATCGGACATACCAATGGTGGATTGTCTTTGGAAGCTGATCAGATCATGTTCGCCATAGGCCGTTCTCCATGCACAGATGGTCTTGGTCTTGCAAAAGCCGGTATTGAACTAAATGGCAAAGGCGCGATCAAGGTCGATAAGTATTCACGGACGTCTGTTGAGAATATTTTTGCTGTTGGAGATGTCACCGACAGGGTTAATCTGACACCTGTAGCAATTCGAGAGGGCCATGCAGTTGCCGATAACGAGTTTGGTGGAAAAGATGTCATCGTTGATCACGCAACAATCGCAACGGCTGTCTTCACAACACCTGAAATTGGAACAGTTGGACTTAGTGAAGAGCAAGCGCGTGAAGCGTACGATGTTGTCGACGTTTACAAATCCAGCTTCCGTCCTATGAAATCGATTTTGCCAGGTCGCAACGACAAGATGTTGATGAAACTCATTGTTGATGGCTCTACAGATCGAGTGTTGGGGTGTCACATTGTCGGCCCAGCTTCCGGTGAAATGGCCCAGTTGGTCGGAATTGCGGTTAAAATGAATGCAACCAAGGCAGACTTTGACGCGACCATGGCGGTTCACCCAACCGCAGCAGAAGAGCTTGTCACGATGCGCGAACCTACCGCCCGCTATAGTCGAAAGGGTTAATTTCCATTCCTTTCCAGATGTTTGTTGCTAGCGCCTTGTACTGAGCGCTCCGACATCCAATATATAAACAAAGTTACCAGATGGAGTTGGAATGTCTCAGTTAAAAAGTATGTTGCGCGTTTTGCTTGGCCTATTCGCGGGTATCGCATCTCTTGTGGTCATGTTTTTTGTGGGTTTGGTAGCTGTTGGTGCGTTGATTGTGACAAGCTTAGCCGTTGTCTTCAGGATTAAATGGCTTCAGCGGAAATTTGAAAAACAATCTCAGAGCCGCCAAAATGGCTACACGCCATCTGGCGGTTCACAGAATGATATCAGCGCTGTGAAAACGGAAGAAGGTAGCTATCGCGTTTCGGGCACTTAAACAATAAGAAGGTCTTATTCGCACCCTTCAAGTGTTTCTCCGATTAAATGGTCTACCACCGAGATCAATGCGTCTTCATCTGCTTGGCCGCCATCGACAGATGATTTAAAGACATCAAGTTGTCGGTCGGCGCTAGTGCCATGCTTGGCGATTTGCCTGCAATGCGCAATCTCAGTTTCGCATTCCAAGGCATTTGCGTCTTCTGCCACCAATTCGATCAATTCTTCAATCAGGTCTTGATAGGGAACAGCCGTGCCAGCTCCAAAGTCAATCAGCTTTCCCGTCACACCGTGACGCTGCGCAAGCCAGCGGTTTTCATTGATCAAAAAATGCGAGTATGTGCGCCAACGTTGGTTAGAAACACGCAGCCTGTAGAGCATCCGGGCAAGACAGCGATATAGCGCCGCCACTGCGAGCGTATCTTCCAATCGCGTACATACATCCGTGATACGCATTTCAAGCGTAGGGTATCGGTCGGAAGGGCGTAAATCCCACCAAACTTTAGTGGCATCCTCAATGACACCAGCATTGACCAGGGTTTGTATCGTGCGTCGGTATTCGCCAGCACTGTCGAACTCGTAAGGCAGGCCGGTTCTCGGCATTTCATCGAAAACCGAAAGTCGATATGATTTTAGGCCAGAACTGCGACCCTGCCAAAATGGTGAACTGGTAGATAGTGAAAGCAGATGTGGCAAAAAATACGTTAGCTGGTTGAATAGATCGTTTCGCATCGCCTCATCTTCGATGCCGATATGAACATGCATGCCACAAATCACCATGCGCCGAGCCACAACCTGCAGATCTTTGGCGAGTTCATTGTAGCGCTGTTTATCGGTGTTTTGCTGTTGGTCCCACTTCGCGAATGGGTGGGTTGAACAGGCAATCGGCGCCATGCCGTATTCTCTTGCAGCTTGCGCTACAGTTGACCGAAAATTTTGAAGATGAGAGCGTGCATCCGCCATAGTGGCACAAACAGGAGTACCCACTTCCACTTGGCATCTTAGGAACTCTGGTGTCACATGATCGCCAAGAAGGTTTTGGCAACTTTCCATGAATTCAGCTGGCGGGTCGACGGCAAGGTTTCGCGTCTCTAAATCTACAAGGAGGTATTCTTCTTCAATTCCCAGTGTGAATGCTGGATCATTGCGGCGCTGGTCCATTGGTTATTTCCCTCCCACTGAAAATAAGACTGCCATAAACCTCTATAAAAATACAGTTTTTTGGATTGGTCGGAAGTCTTAGTCGAATTCACAACGGAACCCTTTGAAACCTGCGGGTTCTGTGTGTATATACCGCCACCCGGCGAGGCTGGGTGAGTGTATTGCTGGAAGCAATTTCTCTTTGAAAACAGTTAGGAGTTGATGACATGACCACTTGGAGCCCACAAAGCTGGCGCGGCTTCCCTATAAAGCAGGTCCCGAATTATCCGGACCAGGCAGCCCTTGAAGCGGCTGAAGAGCGTCTGTCGTCTTATCCACCTTTGGTTTTTTCTGGTGAGGCCCGCCGGCTAAAGGCACAGTTGGCTGAAGTCGCTCATGGCAAAGGTTTTTTGCTTCAAGGCGGTGATTGTGCAGAATCCTTTGCAGAACATCATCCCGACAATATTCGTGATTTTTTCCGCGTATTTCTACAAATGTCTGTTGTTCTGACATACGCAGCTGCAGTGCCTGTGGTGAAGGTCGGTCGTATTGCTGGTCAGTTCGCGAAGCCACGCTCAGCGGACACCGAGACGATTAATGGCGAAGAGCTGCCAAGCTATCGCGGTGACATCATCAACGATATCGATTTCACATCTGATAGCCGCCATCCAGATCCCGCACGTTTGGAAATGGCCTACCGCCAATCCGCTGCAACACTGAACCTGCTTCGTGCTTTTGCGCAAGGTGGTTATGCAAACCTGGAGCATGTCCATCGTTGGACATTGGATTTTCTTAAGGATAGCCCGCAGTCTGAGCGATATGAAGATTTGTCCAATCAGATTTCTAACGCGCTGGATTTCATGCGTGCTTGCGGGATTGACCCTGAAAATACAGCACGTATGCGCACGACAGATTTCTTCACCAGCCACGAAGCACTGCTTTTAGGCTACGAAGAGGCACTAACACGGGTCGATTCAACATCTGGGGACCACTATGCCACTTCTGGGCACATGGTTTGGATCGGTGATCGCACCCGCCAGCCTGATCATGCACATGTGGAATTCTTCCGGGGTATCAAAAACCCTGTTGGTATCAAATGTGGTCCATCGTTGGACGAGAACGAATTGATCAGACTTTTGGATATTGTAAATCCTGAAGATGAGGCAGGGCGCGTCACTTTGATCGCGCGCTTTGGTCATGACAAGGTATTCGATCACCTGCCACGTCTTGTGCGGGCAGTTCAAAAAGAAGGTCGGACTGTTGTGTGGTCATGCGATCCAATGCACGGAAATACCATTAAGGCCGGCACGGGATATAAGACGCGTCCATTCGATCGTATCTTGTCCGAGGTGAACTCTTTCTTTGATGTGCATGAAGCCGAAGGCAGTTACCCGGGTGGTATTCACATTGAAATGACTGGCAAAAACGTAACGGAATGCACGGGCGGCGCGCGTGCGATTACTGATGAAGACTTGTCGGACCGTTACCACACACATTGTGACCCAAGACTAAACGCAGATCAGGCATTAGAACTTGCATTCCTTGTTGCTGATCGTCTGAAGCGCAAGCGCACAGGCTTGGAATCTGTCGCAAGTGATGCAGCCGAATAAGTTTTTCTGATATCTGCTATGAAAACTATTCAATGCCCCGGCAACAAACCGGGGCATTTTCTTATTGAGAATGGTTAAATCGCATGGGACGCTTCCTCACATAATGAGGAGCATTCAATGACCAATACAATAACCGCTAAATGCGCATGTGGGGCTATAAAAGCAAAACTAACCGGCCCATTTCGAGATGCAGTTGCATGCCATTGCGAAAGTTGCAGAAGGCAGTCTGGCCACTATATCGCAGCCACACAAATCGCGGTCTCAGCTCTTGATATTGAGGATGAGTCTCACCTGAAATGGTGGCGTGCAACCGACTTCGCCAAACGTGGTTTTTGTGATCAATGCGGTTCTCTTTTGTTTTGGACGGAGGATTTATCGGATCAAATTTCAGTATTTATGGGTTGTTTGGATGCACCAACTGGAATTGAGATATCAAAGCATATTTTTGTGGAAGAAAAAGGCGACTATTACAATATATAGGACAGGGACACACAAAGCTCAGGAGTTCTTCGGCTGAACAGCGTTTTGCGCATGGTTCCGATGTTTATGCCAGACTTACTGGGATAGACGGACTCCTTTTCCCGCGCTAAAGGGATACTTATGAACAAAGAAACACCCTCCAAACTCCGAATAGCACTTGCTCAACTCAACCTCACGCTCGGTGACATTGCAGGTAACCTTGCAATCGCCCGAAAAGCGCGTGAAATCGCAAAGGAGCAGGGTGCTGATCTCCTGTTGCTGACTGAGCTTTTCATTTGTGGCTACCCACCGGAAGATCTGGTTAAAAAACCAGCCTTCATCGAAGCCTGCATGGAAGCTGTCAATGAGTTTGCAAAGGATACATCTGATGGTGGTCCTGGCGTTGTTATTGGCACGCCGTGGCTGGAGGACGGAAAGCTCTACAATGCTATTGCGTTGTTGGATGATGGAAAAGTGCAGGGTCTTCGCTACAAGGTAGATTTGCCAAACTATGGCACCTTTGACGAAAAGCGCTTATTTGCAGAGGGTCCCATGCCTGGCCCGATATCATTTCGCGGAGTTCGTCTTGGTATTCCAATCTGTGAAGATGCCTGGAATGACGAGGTCTGCGAGTGCCTCATGGAAACCGGTGCGGAGATGCTTCTGGTGCCCAATGGTTCCCCTTATTGGGAGAACAAAGCAGAGTTAAGACAACAGGTTCTAGTCCAGCGAATAGTGGAGACTGACTTGCCGGTTATCTACACCAACCAACTTGGTGGACAGGATGAATTGGTTTTTGATGGCGGATCATTTGTTCTCTCTGGTGATAGAACCATGGCGCTTCAGATGCCGCAGTTCCAAGAGGATATCACAACAATACAGATGACTGCGGAAACAGATGCGTCCGGGCAGCGCACATGGAAGCCGGAGCGCGGCGCACTTGCGCAACTGCCGGACTTAGAAGCTGCACATTGGCAGGCCTGTGTCCTGGGACTGCAGGACTACGTCAACAAAAATGGTTTCAAAAGCATTGTGTTAGGTCTCTCGGGTGGTGTCGATTCTGCCGCATGTGCGGCCATCGCTGTTGATGCGCTGGGTGCAGAACGGGTTCATTGTTTGATGATGCCATATCGCTTTACGTCTGAAGAAAGTTTGGTGGACGCGAAGAATTGTGCCGACGCCCTGGGTGTGCGTTACGATATTGTCCCAATTTCAGAGCCGGTTGAGGGATTTCATACAGCGCTAGAAAACCTGTTTGAGGGCACGGAACCAGGGGTAGCTGAAGAAAACATTCAATCCCGGGTTCGTGGTTCATTGTTGATGGCTGTGTCCAACAAATTTGGACCAATGCTCGTCACAACGGGCAATAAGTCCGAAGTGTCCGTTGGTTATGCGACCCTTTATGGCGATATGAACGGCGGATATAACCCTATTAAAGACCTATACAAAATTCAGGTTTACCGCCTGTGTGAGTGGCGGAATGAAAACTATCCGGATGGGGTGCTAGGCCCAAAGGGAGAAGTTGTACCGTCAAATATCCTCACCAAAGCACCCACAGCTGAATTGCGCGAGAACCAAACCGATCAAGACTCTCTGCCGCCATACGAAGTTTTGGATGATATTCTGGAATGCTTGGTAGAGAACGAAATGCAAATTGCCGAGATCGTTGAGCGTGGCCACGACCGCAAAACAGTTGAGCGCATAGAGCACCTGCTCTACATTGCTGAGTACAAACGCCGTCAGGCCGCTCCAGGCGTGAAACTGACCAAGAAAAACTTTGGTCGAGATCGCCGATATCCGATTACAAATCGGTTTAGAGATCGCGGCTAAACGGTTCCACTGACTCAATATTCTGAGTCCTCCGAAAGGTAAAATGCATGCTTGCGTTCTTACGCCAGAATGCGCCATGGCTTGCCGCCGGAATGTTGCTGACATTCTCGTCCAGCTTTGGTCAGACGTTTTTCATATCGTTATTCGGCGGCCAAATTCGCGCCGACTTCAACCTTACAAATGGCGAGTTTGGCGGTGTATATCTACTTGGCACATTAGGCAGTGCAACGCTTATGGTGTTGGTTGGAAAAATCGTCGATATCTACACCCCTCGTCAGGTAGGGGTTGTCTCGCTATTGGGATTGGCAGTCGCGTGCATAGCGATTTCAATGGCCAATTCAGTTGCGCTGCTTGTTTTTGCATTCTTCCTGTTGAGGTTTTTTGGCCAAGGAATGATGAGCCACACCGCGCTTACTGCCATGGGAAGATGGTTTGATGCAACTCGTGGGAAGGCAGTCAGCATAACTAACACTGGCCATCAAATTGGCGAGGCCTTGCTGCCTATCAGTGTCGTTGGAATTTTGTTGCTCGTTGGTTGGCGACAGGCGTGGCTTGTTTATGCCCTGGCAATTGCTTTCTTTGCTGTACCAGCACTGTGGCTGTTGTTCGGAAAGGACCGTGTTCCGCAAAATCAGGCAAAATCATCCCGGAGTGGCGCTGCTCGCCAGTGGAGCAGGGCCGAAATGGTCCGTGACCCCTTGTTCTGGATCGCATCATTTGGCTATTTATCACCGCCCTTTATTGGAACGGCTGTATTTTTCCATCAGGTTTATATGGTTGAACTAAAGGGCTGGGAGTTGTCCTGGTTTGCCAGTGGGTTTTCAATCTACGCTTTGGTTACCTTAGGGTTTGGTCTTCTTACAGGGCTGGGCGTAGATCGATTTAGCGCGCGCTCGTTGCTTCCTTACTTCCTGTTACCAATGTCAATTGCCTTGCTGTTACTCGCCTTATTCGAGACTCCATACATAATCCCGGTTGTATTCGTTTTCCTTGGGTTGAATGGTGGCGGCTTCTCCACATTGTTCGGCGCGCTGTGGCCGGAGATCTATGGCGTCAAACATTTGGGTGAGATTAGAGCGCTCATTGTTGCACTCATGGTATTTGCAAGTGCACTTGGTCCTGGCGTCATTGGCTGGTTGATTGACTATGGTGTCCCACTGGAAACTCAGTTTCTGTTTATGTCTGCCTATTGCATTGTGACCTCTGGAGTGCTTTTTGGCGTCTCAAAAGCTTTCATCGCCAGAGAAGCGAAACACGCCGAGCTGGCAACATAGGAATACCAATTCGCATGACCAGACCTGTTGTACGCTTTGCGCCATCTCCCACGGGCCGTATCCACATTGGCAATGCCAGAACAGCGCTATACAATTGCCTGTTTGCCAAGCAGCAAAACGGACAATTCATCCTGAGGTTCGATGACACCGACAAGGTTCGCTCGACGGAAGAGTTTGCAGTTGGTATTTCCAAAGATCTGGATTGGTTGGGCATTATTCCAGATCGCGTAGAACGCCAGTCAGCGCGTACTGACGAATATGCAGCGGTTACACGTGAGCTGAAGAAAAAAGGTTTGCTCTACCCGTGCTATGAGACGGAAGATGAGTTGGAGCGCAAGCGCTCGCGCCGCCGTGCCAGAGGCCTACCGCCGATCTACGACCGCGCTGCATTAAGGCTTACAGAAGAAGAACGCAAGGAATTTGAGGCGGAGGGCCGCGAAGCCCATTGGCGTTTCCTCTTGCCAAACTACAAATCAAACGTCGATGAGATTGAACGCACGGAAGTTCATTGGGACGATCTGTTTCGCGGCCCTCAGACCGTGGATCTGGGATCAATGTCCGACCCGGTGTTAATTCGTGCGGATGGTTCCTGGCTCTATACGTTGCCATCCATCATTGATGATGCGTCAATGGGAGTTACCCATGTCATTCGCGGTGGCGACCACATCACAAACACAGGCGCCCAAATTGCAATCTTTAACGCGTTAGATTACACACCGCCAGCATTCGGCCACCACAATTTGCTCACTGGGGCAGACGGCGAAGGACTTTCCAAGCGCCTTGGGTCTTTATCTTTAGAAGGACTGCGCGAAGCGGGTTTTGAAGCAATGGCTGTAGCCTCACTAGGCTGCCTGATCGGTACATCTGACCCGGTTGAGCCCATTTCCAGCATTGAAGAGCTTGCAAAGCGTTTTGACCCGTCAAAAGTATCAAAGTCGCCAGCAAGATTTGATGTATCCGAATTGGAAGGCCTCAACGCCAAATTGCTACACGATATGTCATATGCTGACGTGGCAGAGAGAGTTGAAGTGCCAGATGGTCTCGACAGCGCAGCGTTCTGGGATGCCATCAAAGGAAACCTGGGAAAACTACCTGACGCTGCTGAATGGGCCGACCTAGTCAAGAACGGTGCTATGCCATTGATCGATGACGAAGATAGGGACATGATCGAGGTTGCGATCGCATTGCTACCTGCAGAACCCTGGTCCGAAAGCACCTGGAAAGAATGGGCTGACGCCGTCAAAGCTGAAACCGGCCGCAAAGGGCGGGGCCTGTTCATGCCCTTACGTAAGGCTGCTACTGGACGCGCGTCCGGGCCGGAGATGACAAAACTTCTGCCGTTGATTGGCCGTAAAACACTTCTGGACCAACTAACCTGACACGTTGACCGTCTTTGATCTGCGGATCGCCAACTAATTCCGCAGGCATTGGAAGTGCTTTTGGTCTAAGATGGCCAGCTACATTCATAGCAGTCTCAGGATCAAGGCCGATTTCCGGTCTGGGTTCTGGAACCGGGCCATTTAATCCAAATTTGATTCTCGCTGCGCGCGGGTTTTCGGCTTTGCCCGCTTCGGCTCCAGCTGACAATACAGCGGTCTGACGTAACATCCTGCGATCAAACTTACAGGTATCATCATATTTCTGCTGATAGCGGAATGCATAAGGCATAGCCGAATATGATTTGCCATCTATTGAGCGGGCACGCTCCATTGCATTACTGACACCACGCGGGTGGTAAAACAGCGACACATCGGTGTTGGGGAACTTGCCTTTGCATACAGCTTCGTCACGCGCAAATGCTCTAGACGTTGTGGAGTGGCTGATTGGGAAAAAGAAGCCGTCACATGTGCGTACACATACGGTGCGGTAACTGCGCACTTGTGGCTCGTTGAAACCGTCCAAAGCACTGTTTCTGCGCCCAAACAACCCTCGTTGACCGTCGTAACGCGCAGCTGCACGTTCATACTGTGCTCCGCAGCGATGGCGACCAAGCGCCACGATCAATTCTTGCTTTTGGCGATTCACATTGCGCTGACTGGGCCTATTGGTGCGCCCGCCTTTACGTTGAAGCTGCTGCAAATTGCGCTGCATCTGCTTGATGGAGCTATATCGACTTCTGCACTCTCTTTTTTGAAAAAGTCTGATGCCACCAGAACGGCAACCAGCTTTTCGCGCACTTGCCTGTGCACCGGCAATTTTTTTTCGCAATTGTTGTATGGCTCGATTGTTGCGTTTTGAGCCGCCACTCGATACCGCGCCACCGCGTTGTAAAGATGCCAACCGGGTCTCTAAGTCATAGCAAATTGCTGCTTGTGCGTCCGCAGAAGTACTTAAGCCTGTAAACAGCATAGCTGCCAGAGCGATTAGTCCGGTAGTTTTGTAACTCATAGACACAATTTTGTACTTATTTTGCTTGCCAACAACTTCGCCGCCCAGTGAAGTATGTCTTCTTTACCTTGCATAAGCGTAAATCTCAACTGATCCGCGTGCGCGAACGCAATTTTCTAGCGCTTCAAAACTCAGAGCTTTCCGCAAAAGTTACGTGTTTTCATACAGCTATCAATTGAATTGTCGACAACAATTTCGTAGCCGGTCATTTCAACTTTCCCATCCAATTGCGCCATAACCAGTGCGCTGCTCATGACAATGAGCAAGCAAGAACACATGAATACAAAACGTGCCATTTGATTTGCCTTTCCCCAACGTTTTTAAGACAGTGCAAAAACATGACTGAAGGTTCTCTGAGGTTCCTGTTCATATTCGGTTCAGAAAAGTGCAAAGCATTTGTGTCTTGACGCTTTGGGCGAAAGCGCATTAAGTGCGGCTCAGGAAAACGGTGGAAACTAATATGCCTAAACGGCCTATTTGCATTTGCGGAATTATTATCAGCGGCTAAAAGCCTGCTGGTCCGCGACCCGTGCCTTCTCCCACATTTGAAGCTGCATCGCGAGGCTGGCGAGCAACGAATTATGACTTTTGGGAATTTGAGCAATGAGTAACCAGCCAGGCATACGACTCTACAATACACTGACACGGCAGAAAGAGGCCTTTAAGCCGATTGATGCGTCGAATGTGCGGATGTATGCCTGCGGTCCCACCGTTTATGACTTTGCGCATATAGGCAATGCACGGCCAATTATTGTTTTTGACGTCCTGTTTAGACTGTTGCGCAATGCCTTTGGCGAAGAACATGTCAAATACGTGCGAAATATCACGGATGTGGACGACAAGATCAATGCACGCGCGGCCTCCGAGGGTGTTTCTATTGAAGATGTGACGTCTCGCACTACGAAACAGTTTCACGCAGATATCGCCGCTCTTGGTGTGTTGGAGCCGAGCGTAGAGCCACGCGCAACAGACCATATTGAGGAGATGAAGGATCTTATCGAAACACTGGTTGCTCGCGGGCATGCCTATGTGGCTGATGATCATGCTTTGTTTGATGTTGCTTCTATGGCCGACTATGGAGCTTTATCAAATCGATCGTTGGACGAAATGATCGCCGGTGCACGTGTAGAGGTCGCCTCTTACAAAAAGAACCCAACTGATTTTGTACTATGGAAACCTAGTAGGGATGGCGAGCCGTCTTGGGAATCACCATCGGGTATTTCCGCAAATGGGCGTCCCGGCTGGCATATTGAGTGTTCAGCTATGGCTGCCAAACACCTTGGTGAAACGTTCGATATTCACGGTGGTGGTATTGACCTCACATTTCCGCATCACGAAAACGAAGTTGCACAGTCGCGATGCGCACACGGCACTGACGTGATGGCAAATGTATGGATGCATAACGGTTTTGTTCAGGTGGAAGGCGAGAAGATGTCAAAATCTCTCGGAAACTTCATCACAATCAATGACTTGCTCGAAACAGAGAAATTTGGTGGTCGTCGTTGGCCGGGTGAAGTTTTGCGGCTAGCTATGCTGATGAGCCACTACAGGCAACCCATAGACTGGACTGTGCAGCGACTGGAAGAAGCCGAGCAGGTGCTTAATACTTGGTACAGGACGTTGGTTGAACATAAGGCAAGTCCTGAAGTGCCTGAGAGAATCATGAAACACATTCGCGACGATTTGAATATCCATGAAGCGGTTGGCGAAGTTTTCACCTTGGCAAAACAGGCCAGCAACACAACAAATGGAGAATCATCTAGCGCGGCGGCGGACGCTGTAGCGGCGCTGAATATGCTGGGGTTTTTGCAACAAAGTGAAGAAGAATGGTTTAGTTTTTCCCCAAGTTGCGACTCGGTTGATCTGAGTGAAGTCCAAAGTCACATAAATGCACGCCTTAACTCTATTGCTGAGAAAGATTGGACAAAGGCGGATGAGATCAGAGATGAATTGCTTTCACAGGGTATCCAGCTGAAAGACGGTAAAGACCCTGAAACCGGCGCACGGACCACAACTTGGGAGGTCAAGCGATGAGCGCCAAGACTATCAGCGGAGGTTGCCAATGTGGCGCGGTCAGGTTCAGTATTGATCGTTTGGATAACCCATCCATCTGTCATTGCCGTATGTGTCAAAAAGCATTTGGCGGGTTTTATGGGCCGCTTGTAACCGCACACGGATTGGTATGGACGAGAGGCGCGCCGAAGCACTTTCACAGCTCCAACATGGTCAAACGTGGGTTTTGTGCTGACTGCGGAACGCCTTTAACTTATGATTACGGCGACTTGCCGGAGATTGCTATTGGAGCGCTCGACAATCCCGAATTGGCAGCGCCGACGGTACAAGTAAACCCCGTTGACAAATTGTCATTTGTGGATGGTCTATCATTGCTCCCTTTTCGCGAGTTTGGTCCTGATGATCCGGAAGTGGATTTCATGGCAGCATTTATCAGCCACCAACATCCTGACAAAGATACAAAACACTGGGTGGCTCACAAAGCGCCGGTTGGCGAAAACACCTAATACATTCAAAAAATACGTCAGTTTCTGGCTTGGAAATAGTATGCAAAAAGAACGCCTTTATCTCTTCGACACGACATTGCGTGATGGGCAACAGACGCCTGGCATTGATTTTTCATTGGAAGACAAAATTCAAATTGCGAAGATGCTTGATGAACTCGGTGTTGATTTCGTGGAAGGTGGCTATCCGGGTGCCAACCCAACCGACGATGCCTTCTTCAGTGAAAAACGAACGAAGAACGCAGCCTTTACTGCATTTGGAATGACAAAAAGGGCCGGGCGTTCTGTTGATAATGACACAGGACTGCAGGCGCTTTTGGCAGCTAAGTCCGATTCGATTTGCTTCGTTGCTAAGGCGTGGGACTATCATGTCCGCGTCGCACTTGGTTGCACCAATGAGGAAAACCTTGAAGGTATTCGCGCATCCGTTGAGGCCACCATGGCTGCCGGAAAAACTCCGATGGTCGATTGTGAGCACTTCTTTGACGGTTACAAGGCCAACCCCGAATATGCATTGGAATGCGCTAAGACAGCCTATACATCCGGCGCACGGTGGATCGTGTTATGCGATACAAACGGAGGCACGCTTCCTTCTGAAGTAGTCGAAATCATTGGCGAAGTTATCAAACATGTTCCAGGCGATCACCTGGGCATTCACGCGCATGATGACACAGAACAAGCGGTTGCCAATTCACTCGCTGCAGTCTGGGCTGGCGTGCGGCAGATTCAAGGTACCCTGAATGGGATTGGCGAGCGTTGTGGCAATGCCAACCTTATCTCCATTATTCCAACGTTAAAATTGAAACCCATTTTTTCTGAACGCTTTGATATTGGCGTGTCAGATGAATCCCTTGAGAAAATTACAGTCATTTCAAAGGCTTTTGAGGAGTTGTTGAATCGATCTGCTAATCCTCAGGCGGCTTATGTCGGTTCCAGTGCGTTTGCTACCAAAGCTGGCATACACGCTTCGGCGCTGCTGAAGGAGCCTGAGACGTACGAACACGTTCCTCCGCAAAATGTGGGCAACAAACGCCATGTCATGGTGTCAGACCAAGCTGGCAAATCGAATCTTATTGCTGAATTGACCCGGTTTGGTATGGACATTGATAAGTCAGATCGACGTTTGGATGGCCTGCTGGCGGACATTAAAGAGCGCGAAGCTCAGGGCTATGCATATGAAACAGCAGATGCGTCACTAGAATTACTGGCCCGCAGGAGACTGGGTGTTGTGCCTGAGTTCTTCACCGTGAACAGTTTCCGGGTAATGGTTGAGCGGCGCCACAATGCCCGCAATGAGTTGGTCACCATCTCTGAAGCGATTGTAAAAGTGTCAGTAGCTGGTGAAGACTTTATGTCGGTGGCAGAGGGCAACGGACCTGTAAATGCGCTTGATCAAGCTTTGCGTAAGGATTTGGGCGCTTACAACAGTCATATCGACGATTTGGAGCTGGTAGACTTCAAGGTTCGTATATTGAATGGAGGCACAGAGGCGATTACGCGAGTGCTTATAGAAAGCCGGGATGGTGACGGCCATCGCTGGTTCACCGTTGGTGTATCATCCAATGTAATTGATGCATCATTTGCTGCCTTGGTTGACAGTATCAACTACAAACTTATGAGATCAAATCTGGCTACGCCGATGGCCTGATACTAAAGCTTTGATACCTCTGCAATCGGGTCCACCGTTATATTTGCTTCATCTGCTGCCTGTTGCAGCATTGGGATCATATCTTTCACAGTATCGGAATTCAGAAAGTTGACCTCAAAGCCCTTACGAATGTAAGCCTCATCTTTCATGTGAGAGATGAGTTCGATCAGCGGTTGCCAAAAGTTGTTGATGTTGGCCAGCAAAACAGGTTTCTTGTGTCGCCCAAGCTGGACCCAGGTTAATTGCTCTACCAATTCCTCAAGTGTACCAACGCCACCAGGCAAAGCAATAAATGCATCTGCACGTTCAAACATTGTGCGTTTACGTGCATGCATATCTTCAGTCAGGATTACTTCGTCCAGCCGTTTTAAATCTTCGCTGGAGCCTTCCATGTCGAGCAGAAATTTCGGAATAACACCTGTGACCTTGCCGCCATTATCTACGACAGCATCAGATACGGCGCCCATCATGCCCATCGTCCCCCCGCCATATATCAGTCGAATATCTTGTTTGGCGAGAAGCGTACCGAGCTCAGTGGCTGCTTTTAGATGAGCAGGGTCGGTGCCGCTGCCTGCGCCGCAATAAACACAAATCGACGAAATGGTGGCCATACAGAATTATACCCTCAATTAGCATGCTCGGCATTCGATTACCGTGTCACCTTGTTATGCGTGGGAAAGCATTTTAGGAACGGTTAACAGATCACGATTACTCGAGTCGATGTATTTTGTGCACGCAAGAAAAACAAACGCAATCGGATAGGCGATTTCTCGGTATGGTGCAAAGTCCGGCGAGACAAACACAATTATGAGTGACATCCCAAAACTGGAAACACACACAGCTAAGAAGACTTCATCTGGAGGACAGGGTGTCTACGGTTGGGCACTGGTAGCCTGCATTGCTGTTGCTGGTCTGTTCATCGCATCGGTATTTACCGGCAGATTTGATGGCGCCTTTGATCAGCTTCGAAGCGGCTTAGCTTCCATTGGCACTGAATCAAAGGTTGAAAGCGCAGAGAACGAAACACCGCAATCTGCGACCACGGAGCCCAATAACAATCAGGAGCCTGCCGCCGTTATTGAAGCACCAAGTTTTGATATTGTTAGAGTTGAGCCCACCGGCGAAGCCGTCATGGCTGGTCTTTCATTTCCGAATGATCAAATTGAAATCGTATCTAGTGAGGTCGTAATCGCAACGGCAAAAGCGAATGCCAGCGGGGAATGGGCTTTGGTATTGGAGCAGGCACTTCAACCCGGAGGTTACGCGCTTTCCATTCGAACTACTTCCTCTTCCAATGATGTACAGATTGCTTCGGAGGAGCAGGTTACGATTAGCGTACCAAACGCTCCAACTGAGTCAGCAATCGTTATGCTGGACAGCGCAGACAAACCAAGTTCTGTCTGGCAAAGCCCCGCCAACATAATTCGTCCAGATGTCGCAATCAAAAGCGATGATATGCTTGTGTATGATCAGATTAAGGAACCCGACGTCAAGTCGGAAAGTTCCTCACCCAACCAAGATGGTGAAGGAGAACGACCAAAGACCAACCAACTTGGTGACATTCCGGATCCACTTGTCACAATCGAGACCGTGGAAATCGAAACCGATGGAACTCTTTACGCATTGGGAGCATCGAACCCAAGCGCCCTGGTCCGCGTTTATTTTGACGAGAAATTGGTCGGCCAAACTGAGACCGATGCATCCGGCAGGTGGCGGTTGGCCACACAGCATCTTTTGCCCAAGGAAACCTATACGGTACGTGTTGACCAGGTAGATACAAATTCAGGAAATGTCTTGACCAGAAGGTCTGTGCGTTTTGGTGAAGGGCTAAATATACTGCTTTCTGCACCTGTCGTCTCCCAATCCACCGTGGAAGCCAAGATCAGGTTGGATATTCAGACGGCGGAAGGCTCTGCAAGTGCGGAAGTTGATGCGGATGTCGGAATGACTGAGGCAGTCGTCGTCAACCGTGGTGACAGCCTTTGGAGCATATCGCGCAGGTTGTTGGGCCGCGGTATTCGATACACAACGCTTTACGATGCAAACGAAGATCAAATTGGCGATCCGTCAGAAGTATTTCCCGGACAGGTTTTCGTTGTTCCCAATACGGAGCCATCAGCAGTTCAGAATTAATATCCAAACTTGGCTTGATTGCTGACGCTCATGTGCCATATTTATCGGTAAATACCGATAAACCGGGGGCGACGTGAGTTTCGAGACAACAACAGGCAATCCAGTCAACTTGGCCGCTTCTGATCAAAGCCCTAGTTCCGATTGCGAAATGGCCGTTGTTTTGCGTGCACTCGGTCACCCTGCAAGACTGCAAATCATGCGTGCTCTCGCGAGTAAAGGGCGATGCTTTTGCGGGGAAATCGTAGATATGTTGCCGCTGGTACAGTCAACGGTTTCGCAGCATCTAAAAGTGCTCAAAGATGCCAATCTCATCGAAGGAACGATTGATGGCCCGAGGTCTTGCTATCGTCTCAACACGGAAAAGTTAAATGATGCCAGTGTATTGCTGGGGCAACTCACAGTCACTAGTGAGGCCGCTTCCGTCTGTAGTACTAATCACGACCTGACATAGACCCCAACTGATTTTTGAGTTTTGGAACAGAGATTTTATGACTGCAGCAGACGTTCATTCTGAAAGCGAACAAGCGGCAGGCAAGAGGGCTGAAACTTCTACAGCTGTCTCCACCAGAGATGGCGATCTTGTTTCCACCATAAAAAATCTTTGGCCCTTTATGTGGCCAACGGATCGCCCGGAATTGAAACGCCGCGTGGGTTGGGCATTTGTCGCTTTGGTTTTGGCGAAAGTCATAACCGTTTTTGTGCCTTTTCTTTATAAATATGCAACCGATGCCCTAGTCGGAAATTCAGAAGAGACAGCTTTTTTACCCGCATTTCTAGTTGCACCAGTCATGCTGGTGATTGCTTATGGTGTTGGGCGTATATTGATGATTGGGTTCACGCAATTGCGCGATGGTCTATTTGCCCGTGTAAGCCAACATGCTGTGCGAAGTTTAGCGCGTAAAACATTTATGCATATGCACGATTTGTCTCTTCGGTTTCATTTGCAACGACGTACTGGCGGTTTATCAAGGATTATTGAACGCGGCACAAAAGGCATTGAGACCGTTGTTCGCTTCACGATTTTGAGCTCCTTTCCAACGGCCTTAGAATTCATTTTTATGGCGGGAGTTGTCGGGTACAACTTCGACTTCGTCTATCTGGTCGTCATCGTTGTGATGATTGTTCTCTACGTCGTCTTTACGATTGCTGCATCGAATTGGCGTATCGCAATTCGTCAGCAAATGAACGACTCCGATACGGACGCCAACAGCAAGGCAATAGATAGCTTGCTGAACTACGAAACGGTGAAATATTTCAGCAATGAGAAAATGGAGACAGATCGTTTCGATCGTTCCATGCAAGGCTATGAATCCGCAGCTATCAAAACATCAACTTCCCTGTCTTGGCTTAACTTCGGTCAAACACTGATTTTCTCTGCTGGCCTTGTGATTTGCATGGCAATGTCTGCAAATGCAGTGGTCGCTGGCACTCAAACCTTGGGTGATTTCGTGCTGATCAATGCTTTGTTGATGCAGCTTTATTTGCCGCTCAATTTCATTGGTTCACTTTACCGGGAAATCAAACAGGGTTTTGTCGATATTGAAGCCATGTTCAGCCTTCTGGGTGTGCCGGCGGAAGTTTCTGACAAACAGGATGCCCCTGATATTCAGATTAAAGATGCGACAATACGGTTTGAAGATGTTCGTTTTCACTATGATGAAAATCGTTCGATACTAAATGGCGTAGACTTTGACGTTCCTGCTGGCAAGACCGTTGCGATTGTCGGGCCTTCCGGTGCCGGTAAGTCCACAATTTCTCGCTTACTGTTTCGCTTTTATGATGTGACCAGTGGTCGAATAACAATCGATGGAGCAGATGTGCGCAACGTTACGCAGACATCTGTAAGGCGTGCCATCGGCATGGTGCCACAAGACACTGTGCTGTTTAACGAGAGTATCAAATATAACATTCGCTACGGGCGACCAGATGCGACTGATGCAGAATTGGCTGAAGCGGCAGATATGGCTCAGATTTCTAATTTCATTAATACTCTGCCTGATGGGTTTGAAACTGAGGTTGGCGAGCGCGGGCTTAAGCTCTCAGGTGGTGAAAAGCAGCGCGTTGCAATAGCGAGAACGATTTTGAAAGCTCCGCCTATTCTGATACTCGACGAGGCTACGTCAGCGTTGGATAGCCACACAGAGCAGGAAATCCAAAGTGCGCTTGACCACGTTTCGCGAGATAGGACAACACTGGTCATTGCACATCGCCTATCAACGGTTGTTGGCGCGGATGAGATTATCGTTCTGGATAGTGGAACGATTGCGGAAAGAGGCACCCATATGGAGTTGCTTCAACTGGACGGTACATACGCCTCCATGTGGAGCCGTCAGCGCGAGGCTGATGAGGCCGCTGAAATGCTGCGCAAGGCCCACGAGGCCGACGAGCATGGATTTGTGAAGCGTATAAAATCAACTGAACCTGTTTAAGACGCGACGAACAATCCGATAGGCGAACATTTGCGGCTGGATGTCTGGCCTGAAACTCTGCTAAGTGCATGATAACAGGATGTAGAAATCCAAAGGCTACAAGCAAACATTGCAAAGAGATCATGAGCACTATTGTTGACAGTATCCGGAACTCAATTGTTCCTATTCACAAAGAAGGTTTCCCGTTTATAGCAATCGCCGCATTTTTGGCGCTTGTTTTGGGGTGGCTTTGGTCGCCCTTGTTCTGGGTTTTCGGTATTTTGACCGCATGGATTGCGTATTTCTTCCGCGACCCAATCCGAGTAACGCCAATAGATGAGCGCTTTGTTGTCAGCCCGGCAGATGGTCGCGTATCAGCGGTGGGTCAGGTTATTCCGCCACCTGAGCTTGAGCTAGGAACACAGCCATTGGACCGAATTTCAATTTTCATGAACGTGTTCAATTGTCATGTGAACCGCATTCCAATGGGGGGGCAAATTACACGCATTGCCTATACACCCGGTAAGTTTTTAAATGCGGAACTGGATAAGGCCAGTGAACACAATGAGCGCAACAGTGTGGTCGTAAACACTCGCTATGGCCCGATTGGGGTTGTGCAGATTGCAGGATTAGTTGCACGGAGGATTGTTTGCTGGTCAAAAGAAGGTCAGGATATGAAGGCGGGAGAACGCTTTGGGCTGATCAGGTTCGGGTCGCGGCTGGATGTCTATATGCCGCGTGGCACATCAGTGCGTGTTGCGCTTGGACAAACTGCCGTCGCAGGCGAAACCGTTCTGGCAGTATTTGAAGATGGCGGCGCTCGCGACATACAATCCCGGATGGATTAATTGAAATGAGCGGACCTTTCCAACCTCTGGAACCGGATGATCAGGATGGCCTTGGCCCTAACCTGGTAGACCGACGCAAAAAGCGCCCAATCTCGTTGAGAGCGATTTTGCCGAATATGGTAACATTATTGGCGCTATGTGCAGGTCTCACATCTATTCGTTTGGCGATGGAAGGGCGCTTTGAGTTTGCGATCTTCGCAATGGTCCTCGCGGCAATTCTGGATGGTTTGGATGGTCGGGTCGCACGCCTTCTAAAGTCGAGTTCTAAATTAGGCGCCGAATTAGATTCATTGACTGATTTTGTGAATTTCGGGGTTGCCCCTGGGATGATACTCTATCTGTGGCTTTTGCATGATCTGAGGTCGCTCGGCTGGATTGCCGCGCTGGTGTTCGCAATTTGCATGGCGCTACGGCTTGCCAGATTTAACGTTGCGAATGCTGCCAAAAGTAAGAAAAAAGAGGACGAGTGGCACGACAACTATTTTACCGGCGTACCAGCGCCGGCTGGTGCCATGTGTGTCCTGCTTCCTTTGTCACTGCAAAAAATGGGTGTGCCCATTGATAGCAGTTGGGCTGTCCCAGTGCTTATATATGTCCTGATCATTGGCTTTTTGGTGGTAAGTACTTTGCCAACATTTTCAGGCAAGAAGGTGGGCGGTCGCGTTCCGCGCGACGTGGCATTGCCACTGATGGTCGGCTTGGTGCTTTGGTTCGCTCTGCTGGCCAGTTATCCATTTACCACTGTAACGGTAATGACCGTGATTTATTTGGGCCTGTTACCATTCGGGGTTATCAGTTTCCGTAAAAAGATAGGGGCTGAAACACAGCCCCCATCATCCGATACTTAAGGTTTCCCGGGCAATATCCTTATTCTGCTGCTTGTGGCAGATGCTTCTCAGGTGAAAGACCATCGTCCCGGCGTTGTGGGAAGGGTCTGATTTCCCCCATAGTAGGCATGTTTTCTGCTGCTACGGCTGATCCTGGATCTGTACGAGTGAACCGTCTTCCAACCGCATCGAACAAAGGCTGAAACTTAGGTTTGAACACCGCTCCAAAGTTAGACGGAAACGACAGCAGAACTGGGACCAGAAGCAGTGTCAGCAAGGTGGAGAATGCAAGCCCTGCAATGATTGCAGTCGACAACTGAACCCACCATATTGATGTGATACCGCCAACCGCAACAACACGGTTGAAGAAATCAAAGTTCACTTGCGTTGCCATGGGTATCAAACCGGCAATCGTTGTGATTGTGGTAAGCAGAATTGGGCGCAAGCGTTGTGCGCTGGTTTTGAGAACAGCCTCTTTGGGAGATGCACCCTCACTCAAAAGTCGATTGTACGTATCAATAAGAACAATGGCGTTGTTCACAACAATACCCGCCAAGGCTACGACGCCCGTTCCAGTCATGATGATTGAGAACTTTTGGCCGGTTGCCATAAGCCCGATCAAAACGCCCACTACCGCCAGGATAACTGTCATCAATGTGATGATTGTCTGATAGAACGAGTTGTACTGGGTTACCAGAATAATGAACATCAAAAAGAGCGACGCAAGAGCAGCGTTTGCAAGGAAAGCCCCGGCCTCTTTTTGTTCTTCATCTGCACCGCGGAAACGCATTTGCACTGTGTCAGGCCAGGTCTGTGTGTCCAGCCATTCTTGTAGTTCCGCCACCTTTGTATCCGGTAATGCCTCGCTTCCGGCCGCGATATTTGCCTTTACGTCCATCGCGTACAAACCATCGCGGCGTGTGATGCTGGAAACTTTCGGCTTAGCCTCTCTGGTCACAAAGTTTGAAATTGGGACCTGACCGTTTTCGGTCCGAAGTTTTAGCTCATCAAGTTGATCGAAACTGCGTTGGCTCTCTGGTAATCGAACACGAATGTCGATTTCATCTTCTGAATCATCTGGACGGTAGTTGCCAATCATCACGCCATTTGTGACGAGCTGAACCATGGCACCAACTGAACCGATACCAGCATTGAAACGACCAGCTTCTTCACGGTTGATATCCAGTTGCCATTCAATGCCGGGCAGGGGGCGACCATCTTCGATCTCGATCAGGTCGGACATGGTATCCACGTGCGCCCGAACTTTTCCGACGGACTCGATCAGTTGATCATAGCTGATTGATTTAATCTCCAAACGAAGATCTTTACCGGTTGGCGGACCGCCTTCAATTTTCCGGATTTCTACCGTAATTCCGGCAAGATCTGCTGTACGTGTCCGGATCTCATCAAAGATATCAATCGCTTGTCTTCGGCAGCAATAGTCTTCGAGTTCGATATTTATCTCACCAATAACATCGGCTGGCTTGTCTTGAACTCCGCCAATATCTGTGCCGCCGCTGCCACTGCCGCCGCCTGCAGTTGCAGAAGCTACCGCATTGCGAATGCCTTTGGTTTGCAGGATTTCGTTTTCGACTTCACGCACAAGGCTGTCAATTTCGATGACGGACATGTTGCCACGACCTGTGACAAGAACAATTGCCTGATCAGGCTCCTCATCCACAAAGAACTCGACGCCCGCGTTCTTTTGGCCAAACGCCATGAACACGCCCACAACAACCATCGCGGCAACAGCCAAGGTAGCGATATTCCCAGTTAGTGATCCTGAGATTTTCGATAAAAAGCGCAAATAGAGTCCGGTGATGCCGCGCACTTCATGAATGTTCAGCTCCGCATTCGCATTCATTTTTGCTGCATCTGCCGCCTCTTCGGCCGAAGCTTTGTTTTTGCCGATCAAGCCACCCGTTACAGGAAGGAAGATCATCGCAGTTACCAACGCAGCCGACAGGACGATCACTACCATGATTGGCAAGTAGCTCATGAACTCGCCGGACACACCGGGCCACAAAAGCAAAGGTAGAAATGCCGCCAGGGTGGTGCCTGTGGACGAGACAATAGGCCAAAGCATAAGCTTTGCAGCTCGGATATAGGCCTCTCTGCGATGCATACCTTCAGAGATTTTGCGATCAGCATACTCAACGATGACAATCGCGCCATCAACCAACATGCCTACAGTAAGCACCAAACCGAACATAACCATCATGTTCACGGTCATGCCGAGGCCGCCCAAGATAAGGAATCCGGTCATAAAACTTGTTGGAATTGCTAAACCCACAAGGATCGCCGAACGCACGCCTAGTGCCGCCAGAACCACAATCATCACAAGCACAATTGCAGTCATAATTGATGATTGCAGAGACCCCTGAACTTCCTTAATGAAGTTCGATTGATCCAGCATGAAATCGATCTGAATTGCTTCTGGCCAGTCCTTCGTATACTCGGCAACTTTCTCGCGGACCGCGATATTATTCTCAATGATATTAGTGCCCAAGCGTTTCACAACACTGATTGCGATTGCTGGTTTGCCATTAATGCGTGTGAACCCGCTCGCATCTTTAAAAGTGCGGCGAATTTCCGCGACATCTGCAAGTGTAACAACACCCTCGCCATTTTGCTTTACAGGTAGACTGTAGACATCTTGCGCAGTCTCAATGAGGCCTGGCACTTTCACGTTGAAGCGGCCACTACCGCCATCAAGGAAACCCGCTGCCACTAATTGATTGTTGTTGGACAGAGAGGTCAACAATTCCTGTTGCGTAATGTCGTAAGATTCCAACCGCATCATATCTATGATGACTTCAAGTTGTTCCTCACGGTGTCCGTTGAGATTAGCTTCCAAAACAGTTGAGATGGACTCCAATTCATCTTGCAACAATCGAGCATGACGAAAGAGCGTGCGTTCAGGAACATTCCCGGACAGCGCAACGAAAATGGTTGGTTGAAGTGAGAAGTTTGTCTCAAAAATCTGAGGTTCGTCTGCGTCCGTTGGAAGCTGCGCCTGCGCTTGATCAACCTTGTCGCGGATATCAGCCAGTGCCTTTTCCTTGTTAAAGTCGATGTTGAATTCCAGCACAATGCCGGCATGGCCTTCTGAAGCAACGGCAGTCAGCTCTTTCAATCCGTCCAAACCGCGTAAGGAGGTTTCCATTGGCCGGACCAAAAGCCGCTCGGAATCTTCCGGCGAGATGCCCTGCTGGCCGATGGAAACGTAGAATACGGGAACGTCGATGTCGGGATTCGCTTCCTTGGGAATTGCAATATAGGTGAAAGCGCCTGCCAGTATCATGACCAGCATCAATGTTAAAACAGTACGTGGCCGTCTGAGGATGGCGTCCAATGCGTTTATCATTGTGCCGCCTCCGCAAATATTGGCTCAACCGGTTGCCCATCAACAACATACTCTTGACCAACTGAGATCACAGTCACGTCATCTGGTAATCCGGCAGCCCAAACACCGTCTTTGGTTTCTCCTAAAATGCCAATTTTCTGGAATGAATTGGTTCCCTGGTCCAAATCCACAATTCGCACGCCCAGATTTCCGGCTGCGTCCAGTGTAAGCATGCTTGGTGCAAGCCTATGAGCTGTAATTGCGCGAAGCGCTATATTTGCTGTCGCTGTAACGCCGTCACGTAGGCTGTTATCATCATTCGGGATTTCAATATCTACGCGAAAGGTCCTTGTTGCCGCATCCGCGGCAGGGGCAATATAACTAATCTGGCCGGTGCGAGTTTCTCCGGTAATAACAGCAATATCAGCTTGTTGGCCAATTGACAGGTTGCCAATATCTCTCTCAGAAACCTGGCCTGTGACCAACATTGGATTGGTATCAATAAGTGTCGCGCAAACGCCTCCAATTGACAGAAGGTCTCCTTGTTCGACCAAAGGCTCTGTTACAACTCCAGCCACACTTGCTTTGATTTCCGTTCGCTTTAATTCCAATTCCGATTCCTGAAGCTGAGCTTTGGCAGCATCCAATGCCGCTTTTAAAGCTGTCACCTGATTGTCAGATGCAAATCCACGTTTCTGCAGTGTTGCATTGGCTGTATAATCCGCTTGCGCTTGTTCAACGGAGGCTTTGGCCTGAAGAACCCGGGCTTCACGAGCGCCGGTGTTCAAACGGCATAGTAGGTCGCCAGGTTTCACATGATCGCCAAGGTTTACAAGCCTTTCGCCAACAATGGCGTTTGTTTCCGAGCGGACTGAAATGGTCGCATCCGCCTCTGTTCTGCCTCTGATTTCAAGTTGTCTTTGGCGGTCAGCTGCTTCCAGTTTGACAACCCTTACCGGAACTTTTTGCAATGCACTGCTGTCACGTTCCGCAATGCTTTCGGCATCAGCGCTGGCGGTAGCCTGTCCACCAATATTAAAGGTTCCAGTGCCCATCCAGGCACCAATTCCAACTAGGATAAGCGTAGCTGTCAGATATGATTTATTAATACGAAAAGCCATCATCGGGCTCCTGTTAAGTCAGCAGCAACTTTTGCGTCACTTGCTTCACTTGGTTTGTCTTGGGAGAGGTTTGTGCCAGCACATTCTTCCAGCGCTGATCTGCTATCTTCGAGGTATTGCAAGGACTGCGTCATACAATGTTTGCCGTATTGTGCGGCCCAACGAAAACTTGGGTGCACGGAGTTACACTCTATTTGCTCAATCATCGCGAGTTCTTGCTGCAAATGTTCGGCCTGCGCATCAAGAGCTTTGGAGACCACCTCGCGCGGCAACATTTCCGCTGAGATCGCAATCATCAAAAATTCAGAGCGAAAGATATCCGGGGAGGGAGGTTCGCATAGAGATTTGACAAGTTCTTCTCTGCCTGCAGGTGCAATAGAATAGATCTTACGAGTTGGCTTTCCGGGTTGCTTCTCTTCCCGGTATGTCACCATGCCATCAGCTTCCAGCTTGTTTAGCGCCGGATAGATTGAGCCGTAACTGGCATCTACAAAGTGGCTGTATTTGCCATCGATCGACATCTTCCGAATTTCGTAGCCTGTAGCATCCTCAAAATTCAAAATGCCGAGACAAAGTGTTCTTACATTCATGGTGCGCAATCTGTAGCTAAATCAAATCCATGTGGACTCGATATATACCGGTTAGACATATATCGTATCGATATAGTCCGGCCAGATATATGTCTAACAGATATACGCGTCAAGAACTGTCAGGATCACTTTTGCTCAGAAAAGTAATCCATGCAGCAATTTTGCAAATTTGGCTTGTTGCTAGCGTGCCCTGCGAAGCGGAATGACATTGCCCGTCAGCGCATCATCAATTTCTGAATCAGCAGGAGACTCGCTAGGCGTGTTGCCCTTAAGGGGGATCTCATACTTCTCAGATGTCATTCGCAGAAAGGCTTTTAACGTTGCTATGCGTTCATCCAACATGCGCTCAAAGAAGGGATCCTGAGCAGTTGGGCCATTTGTGTTTCTGGTCATGATTTTTTGCCGTGTAAGAGAGAGTCCGATCATTCTGAATGGTTATGGTTAGCTAAATGTTAATGCGCGATTGGAGGATTTGGATAGAAAGAAAACGGCGTCAATCATGTGCAAGGTGGATATTGTTTGCTAGAACAAGTCCCAACTAAGATTTTACACTGGATTCCCGATGATTGACCTGAACCTCTACCTGACGTTTTTGGCGACCTGTATTGCAGTAGTCATTGTACCCGGTCCAACCGTTACAGTAATTATCGCAAATAGTTTGCGCAGTGGTGCCGGTGCCGGTCTTGCCATTGTGGCCGGGACACAGCTTGGCCTAGCGCTGACTTTGTTGGTTTTGGCGTTTGGCTTATCTGCCGTAATCGCAGTTGTTGGGGAAGCATTTATCTGGATTAAATTGATCGGTGCAGCCTACCTTATCTGGCTTGGCGTTTCTCTTTGGCGCGCAGGCGGTAGTTTCGGAAAAGTTGAATCAGCACGTGAAAAAACAACATTTAAGAAGATGTTTTTTCAGGGGTTTTTCGTAATTTTAGCGAACCCAAAAGCCTTGTTCTTCTTTGGAGTATTTATCCCACAATTTATCAATCCTGCAAAAGATCCCATGTTACAAACATTCATATTGGGAGGCACATTTATGGCTGTTGCTACGGTTCTCGACGCAGTGTACGCGGTTCTTGCTGGTGGAGCTGGGCAAATGCTAACCAAAACGCGCATCAAGGTTGTACAGCGCATTAGCGGGTCTTTATTGATTTTGGGCGGAGTCTGGATGGCGTTCCAAAAGCGCGCTTGATCAAATCGGTTTGAGCTTTACTTGATCGGATAACTTTATGGCTAAGACAGTTCTTTATCCTGGCTCCTTCGATCCAGTAACCAATGGCCATCTTGATGTTTTGCGCCAAGCGCTTAACATTGCAGATTCTGTGGTCGTTGCAATTGGAGTTCACTCCGGTAAGGAACCACTTTTCTCATTTGAAGAGCGCAAGATGATGATTTCAGAATCAGTCGCTGGCTCTGATTTTTCAGATCAAGACCATCGCATTGATGTCGTCGCATTCTCTAATCTTACAGTTGAGGCGGCCCGGCAGCATGGGGCAAGCTTTATGGTTCGTGGCCTAAGAGACGGAACTGATTTGGACTATGAAATGCAGCTGTCTGGCATGAATGGTGCGATGGCACCTGAGATTGGAACTGTTTTTTTTCCCGCAAGTCCACAGGTGAGGCCGATCACTGCTACATTGGTTCGCCAGATAGCGAGCATGGGCGGTGACATATCGACATTTGTGCCGAAAAATGTGAAGCGATCTTTGGTCGAAAAATACGTTGCCGGGTCTGCGTCTTGATGAGTGTTCATATGTTGAAATGGAGCTTAGCTCTTTTGGTCAGCGGCATCCTGACGCTGTCTGCATCAGCACAAGATGCGGAAGTAACAGATGTACAAAACTCAGATGTAGTGGATGTAAACATTGAGCCGGCACCGATATCCGCTAATTTGGAAAACCGCCTTTTTATTGAGTTGGAAAAGGGGTTGGTTACAATTGATCTGAAACCTGATTTGGCTCCTGCTCACGTGGAGCGGGTGAAAGCACTGGTAAGACAAGGGTTTTACGATGGCCTGAAGTTTCATCGGGTGATCAAGGGCTTCATGGCCCAAACTGGCGATCCAACAGGAACAGGAATGGGTGGTTCGTCGCTTTCGGATTTGCCAGCCGAATTCAGCGACGGGCGTTTTTCACGCGGAACTGTTGGCATGGCGCGTGGTCAACAACCAAACTCTGCTAATTCTCAATTCTTTATTGTCGTTGATGAAGCGCGTTGGCTTGAACGAGAACATACAATCTTCGGCAAGGTTGTTGATGGCATGGAACTCATCGACAGTCTGCGAGCAGGCACAAAGGCTGACAATGGCCTTGTAAAGAATCCGGACAGCGTAGTCGCGATGCGTTTGGCGGGCGATATTGAGCGTCGGAAGAGGCGCGCGGCGCAAACATCGGTTGCGGCCGAAGAAGCCGCGAAGACCGCTGAGGAAAAAACACAGGCGGCTGCCGCAGCTACGGTTCGTGCCGATGACGCCCTTGCTGTTGCTGAAGGTGCCTTAACTTCACTGATGTCGGCGACAGATGTAGCATCTGAAAGAACTCAAATTGCTGCTGATGCAAAAGCTGCAACTGTTTTTGCTACCCAGGAAAAAGAGGCTGCGGACAACGATGTCATCTCAACTGGTTCGCGCTTGACCAATGCAGAACGGGCATTGGTGAACGCAATTGCTACAGCCGCTGACCTTTCTGTCTCAGCCCAATTGGCTGCAGTGCAGCGAGAGCAAGCAATTGCTGCGTCAGATACCAGTGATCAGGCTGTGGAAGATGCTGAGAATGCGCTTGATGAGGCGAGGGCGACACTGGCAGAACTGGAAAAGACTGCAGAATTGGCTACCGAAAACCAGCGCGGCGCAGAAGAGGTTGAGACCAAAGCTCGCAATGCACTTGCTGCTATAGATATTGATGGCGGTAAACAAGTTGCCAGAGCTGCTCTGGGTGAACTGGCAATTGCTGTGGCCTCACTTAAAAGAGCGCAAGCTAAAGCTGACCTTGAAGGTGATGCGGCCGCAATCGCGGAAGAAATCCTGACATTTTCTCAGATGTCATTTGATGATGCGACTGAAAACGTATTACGTGCCGAAGCATCAATCGAAGCTATGTCTGTCACATTGGATGAGGCAAGAAGCGCTTCGACTGAAGCACAAGCTGCCCTAGTTGGTGCCGAAACATCCCTTTCGTCTGCCACTATAGCACGACAAACGGCCGCGGATCTTTTAAAGGCACAAAAGGCGCTGGAGTTGGAGGAAGCAAAAGCGGCTGAGGAAGTAGCTGCCGCGCAGGCAGCTGCTGAGGCCTCCACGTCCGAAGAATTGACAGATGTTTCAGAAACCGAGACCGCAAATGAGACAGAAGCTCCAGATGATGTTGATGTAGCAGAGGATGCGCCGTCTGGCCCATCAGATGTCATTTTGGCCCTTACCAAGCAATTGGATGCGGCTTCGGAAACGGAGAATGCTGCGCGGTTGGAACTTGCTAGCCGAGAAGTGGCAACTGAAAAAGCCGTAGAAGCTGTCAAAACAGCACGTTCCAATTTGGAAACTGCGAAACGTGAATTGGAACGCGCTCAAGAGGCGCTCGTTTCAGCAACAAATGCGATGGCATCAGCCGAAAGCACCTCACAGGCAGCACAAGAAACACTGGCGGATGCGTTACGAATTGTTGAAGAGGCCACTGCTTTGCGTGATGCAGCGCAGGCTGCTGGCGATGAAGCAGATGCTGAAAAAGCGCAAACTGATGCTGAGCATGCAGCGGCCTCTGATACGCTCACCTTGGCCGTGAGTGACAGAGAAACAGCAACTGCAGAAGCTTTTGCAGCGAATAACGCGGTTGATGAGGCCTCAGAGCAAGTCAGGCTCGCTTTGGAGATTTTGAACAAAGCCATTGATTCTGCAACACAGCAGCAAGCTAGTGAAGAAAGCGCTTTGGAAAAAACAAACTCTGCAGACGTTGCGTCTTCTGACGCTGAAGAGGTCGTGAAAAGTGCAGAACAATTCGTCGCTGATTTACAGGCTGAACTTTCCGAAAAGGAGGAGATCGCAGAGGCAGCAGCGCTAAACCTTTTAGAAAAGCAAGTTGCGCTTGACGAGGCAAATTCTGAAAAGGAAAACGCAATTACATTGATGCAGCTTGCTGAAGTTGCCGAAAATGGTGCTCAGAACAATTTAAAACGGGCGAGGGCGGAGTTGGTAGCCGCAAACGATGCAAGAGACACGGCAGCTGCTGCTGCGTTAAAACGTTTCTCCGCAGCTTCTGCTGCGGCAGCAGCAGCTGCTTCCGATATACCATTGTTTGACCGTTAAGCTTCGCGAGGTCATAAAACATCGGTCAACACCTTGACAAGTGTGCCTATGTAACAGACGAGTTCAGCACAATTTGTAGCTCTGGCGCACATGCTGTGTGGCAGTAAAATTTAAAGCCGGTTGAGCGATCCGTATTATCGCTTTATCGAAAGCGATAGGACAAAAAGGACTTCAGATGACCGAGATTAAAGACCCGGCAAACACAATCATTCTTGATACTACAAAGGGTGAAGTCGTAATTGAAATGCGCCCGGATCTGGCGCCAAACCACTGCGCGCGCATCAAAGAGCTTGTCTCGTCAGGTTTTTACAATGGCACACCATTTCATCGTGTGATCGACGGCTTTATGGCTCAGGGTGGCGATCCAACCGGAACAGGAACTGGCGGTTCTGGCAAGCATCTGGATGCTGAATTCAATGCGGAACCTCATGTGCGCGGCGTTTGTTCCATGGCACGGGCTCAGTCTCCCAATTCTGCAGACAGTCAGTTCTTCATCTGCTTTGCTGATGCGACGTTCCTTGATCGTCAGTACACTGCATGGGGCAAAGTTATTTCTGGCATGGACAATGTTGATGCATTTGCTAAGGGCGAACCTGTGCGCAATCCAGACAGCATTACAACAGCCAAAATGGCTGACGCTACCTAACTGTACAGCTTTTTAATGGTTTGAAGGGCCGCGCGAAGCGGCCCTTTTTGCGTTCCCAACCTTGGTGAGTTTGTCGTCCTATGCGAGTTGATGAATTTGACTTTGATCTGCCATTGGAGAACATCGCGTTACGTCCGGCAAATCCGCGAGACAGCGCACGTTTGTTGGTGGTTAGTGGTCAAAACACATTAGATGACAGCCAGGTTATAGATCTACCAGATTTTCTGAATGAGGGTGACGTATTGGTGTTCAACGATACCAAGGTCATTCCAGCTCAATTGGAAGGACATCGCCTGCCGCGTGCTGTGGAATTTCCACCTGCCAAAATTTCCGTTACGCTTCATATGCGGGTTGATGGCAGCACTTGGGATGCATTTGTTCGTCCGGGAAAAAAGATCAAGGTTGGAGATAAGCTGCAGTTTGTACAAGGTGATATGGTTCTAGAAGCAAAGGTTGCGGCAAAGGGAGATGGTGGTGAGGCACAATTGGTCTTTCCACTCGACGCCGCGGAGCTTGACCGGGCTCTATTTACTGTGGGACACATTCCGCTCCCACCTTATATCGCCTCCAAACGTCCTGAAGATGAAAAGGATCGCGAAGACTATCAAACAATTTACGCCCGTGAAGATGGGGCGGTTGCCGCGCCAACGGCTGGGCTGCACTTTACCGATGCATTGTTTGAAAAACTCGACGCCAAAGGTGTTTGCCGGCAATTTGTAACGCTGCATGTTGGCGCGGGAACTTTTCTGCCGGTAAAGGCAGATGATACCAAAGACCACAAAATGCACTTTGAAACCGGATCAATCAGTGCAGACGTTGCTGAGAAAATTAACGTTGCCCGAAAAAACGGAAAGCGGATCATCGCTGTAGGCACGACGAGCTTGAGACTGTTGGAAAGCGCTGCGCAAGCTGACGGAAGACTTACTCAGTTTCACGGCGCTACAGATATTTTCATCACACCGGGATATCGCTTTAAGCTCGTTGATATGTTGATGACAAATTTTCATTTGCCGAGGTCAACATTGATGATGCTGGTATCTGCTTTCAGCGGATTGAATGTTATGCGAGAGGCTTACCAGCATGCAATCAAGTCCGGATATAGATTTTACTCTTATGGCGACTCTTCTCTTTTATTCAAACAGGATTTGAAATGACCTGCGCGGACACTACTGTACAAAATTCTGTTGAATTCGGGTTCACTTTACACAAGACGGATGGAGCCGCCCGTCGCGGCACAGTGCACACCGCACGTGGTGACATCCGGACACCCGCATTTATGCCTGTTGGAACAGCAGCTACTGTGAAGACAATGTATCCCGAACAGGTTCGTGAATTGGGGGCAGACATTGTGTTGGGTAATACATATCACTTGATGTTACGCCCTGGTGCAGAGCGCATGGCCAAGCTTGGTGGTTTGCATAAATTCATGCGCTGGCCATATCCCATTTTGACGGATTCTGGCGGATTTCAAGTTATGTCACTTGCGAATCTTCGAAAGATGAGTGAGCAAGGCGTAACATTTCAATCTCATATAGATGGCTCTAAATACGAACTCTCGCCAGAACGTTCGATTGAAATTCAAGGGCTGTTGGGCTCAGACATCCAAATGCAATTGGATGAATGTGTGGCCCTGCCATCAACTGAAAAAGATATTGAAAGAGCGATGGAGTTATCGCTCCGTTGGGCTGAGCGCAGTAAAACCGCTTTTGGAGAGCAACCTGGAAAAGCCATGTTTGGTATTGTGCAAGGTGGAGATATTCCTCAATTGAGAGAACGATCAGCATTGGCCCTCAAAGATATGAATTTAAAGGGATACTCTATCGGTGGACTTGCAGTTGGTGAGCCTCAGGACGTTATGCTGGATATGTTGGAAGTTACCTGTCCGCTTTTGCCAACTGAAAAGCCGAGATATCTGATGGGTGTTGGTACGCCTGATGACTTAATTCAGTCAGTCTCGCGAGGTGTCGATATGTTTGATTGTGTAATGCCAACACGCGCTGGACGACATGGTTTGGCATATACAAGGCGCGGGAAGGTCAATCTTAAAAATGCCCGCCATGCAGAAGATCCGCGCCCACTGGATGAAGAAAGTGATTGTCCCGCTGCGCGTGATTACAGCCGCGCATATCTGCACCACCTTGTGCGTTGCAATGAGGCTCTAGGTGCCATGCTGCTAAGCTGGAATAACCTGTACTATTATCAAAGTCTCATGCAGGGAATGCGGGATTCAATTGAGACTGAACAATTCACAAAATTTCTGAGTCAAACGAAAGAAACCTGGGCCGCAGGGGATATAAATCCGGTGGGGGTCTAAACATCACTGTTATTATGTATCTAACCACTACGATTTGATCCGGGCAAATCCATTTGTGCGTTTTGGTTTAGGTTTTGAAGGCAGAGGTGCAAGCTGCAGCTTTTCCTTGGCCTTCTCAATAGCTTTTGCATCTTTCCGTGGTGCCGGTTTGGAATTTACATCCTTAGAATTGGGTTGTTCAACAACCTCTTGCGGCTCTTCATCCGATGCGTTCAGCAAATGTTCGGTATTAGCATGAACACGACGAGCTGCTCTTAGCTTTTCATCATGATAGGCACGCGCTCTGCTCAGGCTTTCCGCTTTGTGCCGATGTTCCGCAAGCTGATCATCAACGCCTTCAATGACGTAACGGTCATTTTCAAGGTGAATGTCACGGCTATCGCTGGCAATCCATTGAAGCCGTTTTATCAGGCTTTCTGGAGAAATAGGTTTTAGCAGGAAATTATTTGCGCCCAGCCGGTACGCCAATTCCACAACAGTTTGTGTGCCAAACGCGCTGATAACAATAACAGGCAGGAAACACAGGGGATACATTTGTTTGAGGCGCAAGGTGCGCAACAGTTTAGCACCGCTTGTACTTTCCATACGCCAGTCCAGTAGCAGAACATTGGGTGGTTCCAATAGCATGGCATTCATGGCGCGCTCCGGATCACCGTAAACCCTGGCGCGTTTGGTGCGAAAACTGCTGAAAATGGAGCGGTAAATTCCCTGCATCGCTTTGCTATCGTCAATCGCAACGATATCGAGCTCCTCGAGGGGTAAGCCGTAGGCAGTATGTAGTGGCATTGTGTCCCGATACTAACAACATGAACCGAACTGAGGTGTTTCTACTGTTGATTCACTTAAATAGCGGTAAACATACAGATCTGCTGCTTACGTCCGTTGTATCTGAAGGCTGTCCTCTGGTGATTCTGATTCTTGTAGGCGTTTCATAAAACTGTCTCAAACTTATCCCCGACATCCACAAAAATACCTATATAAAGCAGGGAATCGCACCTTCGATGGAGTCATTCATTTCATGCGAAAATTTCAAGGGAATTATTTAAAATAAATTCTCATCACTGACACTGGCTGTGTATCAAAAAGGCCGTATCCAGAATTTCTATTATGCAACAAACAGATGCGCGTTTTTGTTCCAATCAATGTCCAATTCCATCGTCGCATACAACATATCGGTGAGACATTTTGGCATGCCACAAGCTGTTGACGAGTTGGGCCGCAAATGTGCAAGTCTAATTATGTTGTCGGGATTGGATTGCCAGTCACGATAGGCCCGTACCGAGCGAAGACAAGTGTACTACCTCAACGGTTGAACAAATAAGTTTCGTTCAAAAGTGCGTTATTTTGTTGCGTTCAAAGCGTTGGCGTAAAGGCGTTTTCCTGTGGTTTTGGATGGTTTGGGGATATACCTAAATCATGTTGTGTTTGAGGTTTTATCATCTTTTTAGATGCTGTTCTGGACACGTGTCGGCACCACAAAATTTGTAAAGAAACGGGTCTGAGGCGACCAAAGAAATCTTGTGTTAATTATGAAAAAATGGCATTGTAGACACAAGATATAGTAGTTAAAGGATTTGTTAACACAATATCCTGAAACTTGCTTCAGCACAACAAACCGAGTCGTTTCACCTCATATTCGATTGAGGGCGATTGCGGTGTCATTTGTGACTGATTGCAAGCCGCCTGGGTCTATCGCTGGTACTGAGTACCGAACAGAAATTATGAGCGCGTACTGCGCTGACTAAGAAGAGAAAATAGAGGGCACAATGAAAATAGAACGTCGATATACCAAGGAAGGCCAATCTCCTTACGCGGAGATTGAGTTTCGCAAGGCAACGAGCGAAATTCGCAACCCGGATGGGTCTGTGGTTTTCCGTCTTGAAAACATCGATGTTCCGTCTCAATTCAGTCAGGTTGCCAGCGACATTCTGGCCCAAAAATATTTCCGCAAAGCTGGCGTGCCTTCCCAGTTGAAAAAGGTGGAAGAGAATTCTGTTCCTTCATTTTTGTGGCGTTCGGAAGCAGATAAGACAGCATTGAAGAATGTTGCGGAAGATGAGCAATACGGCTCGGAGATGGATGCGCGTCAGGTCTTTGATCGTCTGGCCGGCACCTGGGCTTATTGGGGGTGGAAAGGCGGCTACTTCAGTACTGAAAAAGATGCGTCTGCCTTTTATGATGAGCTGCGTTATATGTTAGCGACCCAAAAGGTGGCGCCGAACTCTCCGCAGTGGTTCAATACTGGTTTGCATTGGGCGTACGGTATTGATGGTCCCTCACAGGGCCACCATTATGTCGACTACCAGACTGGCAAACTGCTCAAATCCAAAACTGCATATGAACATCCGCAACCACATGCTTGTTTTATTCAGTCAGTGGAAGATGATCTGGTAAATGAAAACGGTATTATGGACCTTTGGGTTCGTGAAGCGCGTTTGTTCAAATATGGCTCCGGAACCGGTTCCAATTTCTCAATGTTGCGCGGCGCTGGCGAAAGCCTATCTGGTGGTGGTAAATCTTCCGGCTTAATGTCTTTCCTCAAGATTGGTGATCGAGCAGCGGGTGCAATCAAATCAGGTGGTACAACCCGTCGTGCGGCCAAAATGGTTGTCGTTGATATCGACCATCCGGACATTGAAGACTACATCAATTGGAAAGTGAAGGAGGAGCAGAAAGTCGCTGCGCTCGTCACAGGCTCCAAAGTTGTGTCCAAACACCTCAAAGCCATTATGAAGGCCTGCGTCAATTGCGAAGGACCTGAAGGCGATTGTTTTGACGTATCCATGAACCCAGCGCTGAAACGTGAAGTTCGAGCGGCAAAAAAAGCTTTGGTACCAGAGAATTACGTGCAACGCGTGATTCAATTTGCAAAGCAAGGTTACACTGATCTCGAGTTCCCAATTTACGATACAGATTGGGATTCGGAGGCATACCTCACAGTATCTGGCCAGAACTCAAATAATTCGGTTCGCGTCACAGACGGCTTCCTGAACGCTGTTGAAGGTGACGGAGATTGGGACCTTATCGGCCGTATCCGCGGCGATGTGACCAAAACTGTTAAAGCGCGCGATCTGTGGGAAAAAGTTGGCTATGCGGCGTGGGCGTCTGCTGATCCGGGCATCCAGTATCACACAACCATTAATGACTGGCACACTTGCCCGGCAGCTGGTGATATTCGTGCGTCCAATCCGTGCTCAGAGTACATGTTCCTGGATGATACTGCCTGTAACCTGGCGTCTTTGAACCTCATGCAGTTTCGCAGCGAAGACCGTAGCTTCAATGTGGAAAGCTTCGAGCACGCAACACGCTTGTGGACAGTGGTTCTTGAGGTATCTGTTCTGATGGCTCAGTTCCCGTCAAAACAGATTGCAAAACAGTCTTACGAGTACCGCACGCTTGGTCTGGGATACGCTAATATTGGCGGTTACCTAATGACGTCAGGCATTCCTTATAACAGTGAAGAAGGCCGTTCGATTTGCGGTGCGATCACAGCTATTATGACAGGCGTGTCATACGCGACTTCTGCAGAAATGGCTGGCGAGCAGGGTGCTTTCCCAAGTTATGAGCCGAATGCAGAGAGCATGTTGCGCGTTATTCGCAACCACCGGCTTGCAGCACATGGCAATTCCGATGGGTACGAAGGTCTCAGCACACTTCCGGTGCCTTTGGATCACGCATCCTGTAGTGACAAGAAACTTATCAAGCATGCGGAAAATGCATGGGATAAAGCACTGGAACTTGGCGAGAAGCATGGCTTCCGCAATGCGCAAGTGTCCGTGATTGCTCCAACAGGCACAATCGGTCTTGTGATGGATTGTGACACAACTGGCATTGAGCCAGATTTCGCTCTCGTTAAATTCAAAAAACTTGCTGGTGGTGGCTATTTCAAAATCATCAACCGTGCTGTGCCAGAAGCTTTGCGACACATAGGTTATAGCGAAGCACACATTGCCGAAATCGAAGCCTATGCTGTTGGTCACGGCTCACTTGCACAAGCACCAGGCGTCAATCACAGTACTCTGAAGGCAAAAGGCTTCACAGACGAAAAAATCAAGGCAATTGAAGAGGGGCTGGGCTCAGCCTTCGATATCAAGTTTGTCTTTAACAAGTGGTCTCTTGGTGAAGATTTTTGCAAAGAGGTGTTGAATCTCAGCGATGAACAATTGGACGATATGTCCTTTGATCTGCTTGCTGCTATTGGCTTTGCAAAGAGTGATATTGAAGCAGCGAACATTCACGTTTGTGGCGCGATGACACTGGAAGGTGCACCGCACCTGAAAGATGAGCATCTGCCAATCTTCGATTGCGCCAATCCTTGCGGCAAAATCGGTAAACGTTACTTATCTGTCGAAAGTCATATTCGTATGATGGCAGCAGCACAGCCGTTTATTTCTGGTGCAATCTCCAAAACCATCAACATGCCAAATGGCGCAACGGTTGAAGATTGTAAGGAAAGCTACATGCTGTCCTGGCGTCTGGCTCTTAAAGCGAACGCGCTTTATCGCGATGGTTCCAAACTTTCACAGCCCCTGAACGCTCAGCTTCTTGAAGATGATGATGAAGAATTGGATGCAGTGGAAGAGCTGGTGGCATCACCGGCTGCAGCACGCGCTTCGCAAGCAGCTGAAAAGATTGTCGAGAAAATCATTGAGCGGGAAATTGAAGTTCGTTCCCGCGAAAAACTCCCTGATCGCCGTAAGGGCTATACTCAGAAAGCAATCGTGGGTGGCCACAAGGTTTACCTACGCACCGGCGAGTATGAAGATGGTCGCCTTGGTGAAATGTTTATCGATATGCACAAAGAGGGCGCCGCCTTCCGTGCCATGATGAACAACTTTGCAATCGGCATTTCTCTTGGCCTTCAGTATGGTGTGCCATTGGAAGAGTATGTGGAAGCCTTCACCTTCACCCGCTTTGAGCCTGCTGGTATGGTGATGGGCAATGACGCGATTAAAAACGCGACATCCATCCTGGATTACATCTTCCGTGAGTTGGCTGTTTCTTATCTGGGCCGCAATGAGCTTGCTCATGTACAGCCTGAAGACATCGGCGCTACTACCGTTGGCAGGGGCGTTGAAGGAGACAAGCAAGTTACGCAGGTATCGCATGGCCTGGTGCGCGGACAGACAGCGCCGTTCCACGTCGTTGGGTCAGAACCAGCTGGCTCCGATACTGCATCACCTGCACAGGCGAATATCGCTACGATTACGCAGGCATTTGGAGGCTCAACAGGTGGTGCAGCCGTTGCATTTAAACGCGATATAGAAACCGAGTTGAATCCAAATGAGGTGGTGGGTCAGTCAAAACCCAAGGAAGACAAGGCCCAACAAATCGCATTGGCTCGTATGAAAGGCTATGAGGGCGAAAATTGCTCGGAATGCGGCAATTTCACCATGGTCCGTAACGGCACATGCCTGAAATGCGACACCTGCGGCAGCACGAGTGGGTGCAGCTAAGTCAGATACGACTAAAACGCAAAAGGCGGGCATTTAGCCCGCCTTTTTTAATTTCCATAGCTTGCGTGCTTAAGAAAGGCACAACAAGCGATGAGTAACTAACAACCGGAATTATTGATCGTTCCGTCTGGCATGGTGGTGTTGCAGAAGGTGTTGTCAGTGAAAACTTCAAAACCATCAATTGCAGCGCCCGAGCCTAACAGGTCGATTTTGGCTCGGGCATTACTTAACTAATGGCCAGTAAGCCAACTACGCATGCCTTTGATTACATCATGAAAAGCCTTGGAACGCTCTGATCTTCCTTTGGCCAAATACACGCTCATCTGGTCGGAGTGTGTGAAATTGCCAACAGTGTCGGTTCTATATTTTTGCATTGTCAGTCTCCTTTGTGAGATGAGTTGAAACTTGAATAATGAATATCTATGCCGTTGCAGAGTTGCTGACAAACGCGTATTCCTTACTCCTCACATAAGGATTTTTTAAGCGAATGGTTTATCGACTACCTCCGTTAAACGCTTTGCGGGCATTTGAAGCCACTGCGCGACACATGAGTTTTTCCAGGGCAGCGGAGGAATTGAACCTCACGCCTTCGGCGCTGTCTTATCAGGTGCGCATGCTGGAAGAGTTTTTGTCTGTGAAGCTATTTACCCGCTTAAACCGGGCCATAGAGCTCACGGATCATGGCCAGCGCGTCTTTCCCGGTGTGCGTGAGAGTTTCCAGCTTATGAGCAAGGCTATGAGCCGCCTGACCGCAGATACGCCAGACCATATTCTGGTTGTGTCAACCGGTCCGTCATTTGCAGCTAAATGGCTGACGCCGCGGATTGTGAGCTTCATGGAGGCCTGCCCGGACCTTGAGATGCGGGTTTCTGCGAGTCTTGCACTTATTGATTTTGTAGAGGACCGTGTGGATGTATCCGTGCGCTTTGGAGCTGGCCGTTACGAAGGTTTGCATGCTGAGCGGCTGGTGGGAGACTGGACCACGCCTATGGTCGCGCCGCAATTGCTGGAGGGCGAGAACGCGCTGCGCACACCAGCAGATATCGCAAACCATACTTTACTGCATGATGACAGCATCAAATATCTACCCAATGCGCCAGTTTGGAAGGATTGGTTGCAGGAAGCCGGTGTGTCAGGAATAGACACCGGGAAAGGAGCCCGCTTCAATCACGCGGATCACGCACTCAATGCAGCCGCAAAGGGCAGCGGCGTTGTTTTGGGACGAGGCGTTTTGGCGGCAGATGATCTGGAGATGGGACGTTTGGTGATGCCGTTTCCAGAGATTACTATTGATACAGGATTTGCATTCTATTTTGTATGTCCGCCAACCATGTTGCACAGACCAAAAGTTCAACAGTTCCGTGAGTGGGTATTTGACGAGTTCGCAAAGGACCCAATCCCACGACCTCCCGCGCGCTAGGTCTTGCTAACCTTTACAGGAAGCACTGTTTTTTGCCAAAATTGAACATAGTATAGACTTTCGACTTCTCTCAACAGGACGAGCTGTTGCATCTTTGACGGCCCAAGTGCAGCCATGGGTCGCGTCTACAGATTCGAGAAATAGCTGATGTGGTGAGCCAGGCTCCAGCGTTCGATAACATGTTGCGGTTTCGCCATTGCGGTTTGAAACCGATATAAACAGAGTGCGCCTGGCTTGGTATGTTGTGCACATCTCTGATCTTGGATTGACCAATTTACCTCGACGTAATGCGTCCTTTTGGGTCATTGAAAACCAGACAGGTCGCTCGGTTTCGTTGACAATACAGAAGTCACTTCCAAATACTGGAAGTGGGGCCAAGAATGAAACGAATGCCAAGGCTGATACAAGAGAACGAGTCATAAAATTTCACTCCACTAGATGACTTGTAAAAGCCGTTTTGTGACGGGAGTGTTGTATCTATGAGCCGCTTGAAATGGAAACACAGATCTTGCTTATACAAGCTAATGCACAAAAGCCGTAGGTTAGGATTAACAAAGTATTTCTGTTTTTTATGCTTTGCATTCTAAACGTGTTGGAGGGGATCAGCGACCACACGCAAAAGTTGAAACATGTCGATTTGATCCAGCTCTTGCAAGTCATCAGCCTGCCTGAGAACAAATGATTATGAGAAGAATGAGTATCCACAGTTTTACAATTGGTCTTATGGCTCTGACTGTCCTGACAAGTGGCACTGCGACCGCAGTGGAAAGGATCTCTCGTGCTTCCCTGAGTGTTGAAGACCTAGAGCCAGGTATTTGCCAGACCATCCAATTTGACAACAACTCTTACATTGTGTGCCCAGTGGAAATGGATCAGCATGATCTGCGGATGTTCCATGAAAAAGGAGAGCCTTCATTCTGGGGCCCGGATGTTTTTGGACATTTTGAAGAGATAAACGCGTATTTGAACCCACAAGATCAAACAATTGCGTTCGCAATGAATGGCGGAATGTATCACCGTGATCGATCCGCAGCAGGGCTTTACATAGAGAACGGCGATCAAAGCCAGAGACTAAACACCAACAAAGGGGCAGGGAATTTTCACCTTTTGCCAAATGGCGTGTTCTTTTGGAATGATCACCAGGCTGGTATTCTGGAAACCAGCGCCTTTTCCAAAGCAGATGCAGCCTTGGATTACGCAACCCAGTCGGGCCCAATGTTGGTGATCGATGGCGCCTTACATCCGCGGTTCATTGTAAATGGCACGTCACTCAAAATGCGAAACGGTGTTGGCGTGCAGCTGGGTGGCAAGCAGGTTTATTTCGCGCTGTCAGAACAACCGGTGAACTTTGAAAACTTTGGGCGCTTGTTTCGCGACTTCCTTAAAACGCCAAATGCTTTGTTTCTCGACGGCGGTAGCGCGTCACAAATTTTCGCACCCAATCTGGACAGAAATGACAGGCACGAGAAACTCGGCCCTATAATAGCCGTTGTAAAGGAAATAGATAAAGTCTCTGCTTCAGACGTAATTGAATAATGGTCTAGATGGCGCGCTGCTGCCTAGCACTTAAGCGCTTTCTCCCATTGCTTCCTCCAATTCGCCAGACAAGAGCAGCCACTCTTCCTCTGTGGTCTTCAGCAACTTCTCGGCATCTGCTCTAAACTTAGACAACGCAGATACACGTGCTGGGTCCGTTGTGTATAAATCAGGGTCAGCAAGGGCTGTTTCTGCCTTCTCAACTTCCTGATTCAATTTGTTCATTTGCTGCTCTAAGCTTTTGATTTTTTTGCGCATTGGAGCAAGATTTTCGCGTTTTCGCGCCGCTTCCTTGCGACGTTCCTGAGCACTTATGCCTTTTGTTTGAACAATTTCAACAGATGGATTTGTCTTGTGTTCAAGCGGCACATTTGGCTTTTTACCGGTAAGAATGAAGCGGCGGTAATCATCCATATCGCCTTCAAAAGGAGCAATGGTACCATCAGCTACAAGCCAAAGCCGTTCCACACTGGCATCTAGAAGCGACCTATCATGGCTGACAATAATGACGGCACCAGGAAAATCATTCAATGCGGTCGTCAATGCCTGACGACTATCAATATCCAGATGATTGGTGGGCTCATCTAATATCAACATATGAGGCCCGTAGAACGTCGCCAAGCCCAACATCAGGCGCGCTTTCTCTCCACCTGATAATTGTGCAACCTTGGTGTCCATTTTGTCGGCACCAAGTCCCATTTGCGCAACACGTGCCCGAACTTTGGATTCGTGCGCATCTGGCATAAGCGGGCGTACATGCTCAAAGGCGGACTGTTCCGGCTTTAATTCATCCAATTGGTGCTGCGCAAAGTATGCAACCTTCAATTTAGATGGCTTTGTAATATTGCCTGTCTCTGCACCAAGCCGCTCAGCAAGAAGCTTTGCAAAGGTCGATTTGCCATTGCCGTTCTGGCCCAGAAGGCCAATGCGGTCATCATCGTCAATTCGCAGGCTAATGTTGCGCAGCACTGGCTCGCCTGGCGCGTAGCCAACAGAAACTTGTTCGAAATGCATAATCGGTGGCGCAAGAAGCTTCTCAGGCGGAGGGAAGCGAATAGGAAGGCTGGCCTCATCAATCAGTGTAGTCGCGCTACCCATTTTCTCCAGAGCTTTAATACGCGACTGGGCTTGACGCGCTTTTGATGCTTTGTAGCGGAAGCGTTCGACAAACGCTTCCATGTGCTTGCGCGCTGCATCGTGCTTGACCTTGCCTTTTTCAAGTAAGACCTGTTTTTCGCGACGTGTACGTTCAAACGTATCGTAGCCGCCACGATAGGCAGTAATTTTCTTGTGCTCAAGATGAGCAATCATCTCCACAGACTCGTTTAGAAGATCTCTGTCATGGCTGATGATGATAATGGTATGAGGGTATTTTTTCAGATAGGCTTGTAGCCACAAAGTGCCTTCCAAATCCAGATAGTTGGTTGGCTCATCAAGAAGCAAAAGGTCTGGTTCAGAGAAAAGTACCGCTGCCAAGGCAACACGCATGCGCCATCCACCGGAAAAGTCCGAACAAGGACGGCTTTGGGCTTCAGCATCAAATCCAAGCCCAGACAAAATGGTGCCAGCACGGGACTCGGCGGAATAGGCATCAATATCACTCAATCGCGTATATATATCTGAAATGCGATCAGGGTCAGTTGCAGTTTCCGCCTCTGCCAAAAGAGCGGTTCTTTCTTTGTCGGCTTGGAGAACAAACTCAAGAAGCGTATCAGGCCCGCCCGGTGCTTCTTGGGCCACCTGTCCAACCCGAGCATTGCGCACGAGGCTAATGCTACCGCTCTCGGGTGCCAAGTCGCGTGTGATCAATTTGAACAGCGTGGTTTTACCGGTCCCGTTTTTACCAACGAGGCCGATTTTGGTGCCCGCAGGAACAGACAAAGTAGCGTCCTCCAAGAGGAGGCGGCCTGCCATGCGAAACGTAATGGAATTAATGGTCAACATAGCTGCGAGCTTGTGCCGCGAACACATATCAAATGCAAGGCTCCTGGCTATGCACGGCGTCAATTTCGCAATTGATACAGAATTAAACCAACACAAGTGCTGCCCGTGCAACACCAATACCCGGGTTCAATGTTGTATGAGTATTTGAGCGGTGCGCTTACTTTTGCCCGAAAACCAAGAGGGAATTTATGAGTCTGATTTTGTACGATCTTTGTGGCGCCGATCATGCTCGGCGTTTCAGCCCATATTGCTGGCGCATAAAACGTGCTCTGCAATATAAAGGCTTAGTCTACGAAACCGTGCCAGTACCCTTCAAGGACATTTCCCGCATCGAAGGTAATACAAACAAGACCTTACCATTGCTGCGTATTGGGGAGATGGTGGTCTCCGATTCATTTACTATCGCTGAATATCTCGATGACCAATTTCCGGATACACCGCTTTTGTTTAAGGGAGATGATGCGCGTGCACTGAGTAGATTTGTTGAAGCATGGACATACTCTGCATTGCATCCGGGCATTGTACGCATGGTGGTGAAAGATATTCACGATATATTGGACGAAGAGAACCAAGTGTACTTTCGGCAAACCAGAGAGCTCGCTCTCAAAACCACGCTTGAAATGGCGCATGCTGAAAGAGAGCAGCACAAGCAAGTGTTTCACAAAAACTTGCTCACACTCGATTTGATGTTGCGCAAGCAACCTTATATTGGAGGTCAAAGACCGAGCTTTGCCGATTTCATCGTTTATGGCTCGTTGAAATGGCCAGCCGAATGTAGCGACTATGATGTATTGCCCGACAAGGACCGGATTCAACGATGGTATCAAAACCTTGATGGCTGATTCCTTGATTTAGATGCGCTTGAGGTAAACAAAACACTGAGGTTTGGCAATTTGAATAGCGAAAAGGGTTGCGGCTATAGGCCTGCGAAGCTATGAGAGCGCAACGCTGCGTGAAAGCGCGCTTTATCTCCCAATCAATATCAAATGAACAGAGTTTTGACATGGCTATCGAACGCACATTCTCAATCATCAAACCAGATGCAACAAAACGTAATCTGACCGGTAAAATCATCGCAAAATTTGAGGACGCAGGTCTGCGCGTAGTTGCTTCCAAGCGCATCCACATGAGCCAGGCACAGGCAGAAGGTTTTTACGCGGTGCACAAAGAGCGTCCGTTCTTTGGCGAGTTGGTTGAATTCATGATTTCTGAACCTGTTGTTGTTCAGGTCCTTGAAGGCGAAAACGCTATTGCAAAAAACCGCGAAGTCATGGGCGCAACCAACCCGGCTGACGCGGACGCAGGCACAATCCGTAAAGAGTTCGCACTGTCAATCGGTGAAAACTCCGTACACGGTTCCGATGCGCCTGAGACAGCTGCTGAAGAAATCAAATACTTCTTCAATGATGACGAACTTGTTGGGTAATTCCTGCCGCAGCAAATTTTTTAAAGAAAGCGCGACCAAAAAACGGTTGCGCCTCCTTTATCAGATGCTCATGCCAAGTTTTTGCATAAGTTCCATATCCCAATATGACGCCTCAATTTTGTGGCCATCCAAGTCTTTTACAAAGCAACCATAGTAAGGTTCACCATACTGTGGTCGAGGTCCAGGTTCGCCATCTGGTAGAGCGCCGTTTGCCAAGGCTGCATCCCAAAATGCGTGAACTTCTTCTTTTGATCTTGCGAAAAACGCAAAGTGCGTCCCGTTGCCGACAGTGGCCGGATTGCCATCAATGGGCGTTTGTACCCAAAACTCCGGATACGCGCGTCCATAGGCAGTTGCATCTGGGTGGGACATAATTTTCCTGATGCCCATTGATCCCAACACGGCATCATAGAATTTAGTGGCCAATTCGAAGTCTGCCACGCCGATTGAAACGTGTGACATGATACTTGGGTTTTCACTTTGCTCGTTCATATTTTTTACTCCAGGTTTGTGGAGGTTTAGAACTATCTAATGCATACTGACAGCATGTTGTCAGTATGCTGTGCTATGAAAAATCATGAGAAGAGCAGACAGACTTTTACAAATCATCCAAATCTTGAGACGCGCACGGCGTCCTTACCCCGCGAGTGCAATTGCTGACGAGTTAGAGGTCTCGTTGCGAACCATATATCGCGACATTGCAGATCTGATGGGCAATCGCGTTCCCATTCGCGGGGAAGCTGGCGTCGGCTATGTTTTAGACGATGGTTACGATGTGCCACCGCTCATGTTTACTGCTGCCGAGCTCGAAGCAATTATGCTGGGTATGCGCATGGTGCAGGAGCGAGGTGACGATGAGTTGCGCCTGGGCGCGCGTGACGCCGTTGCAAAGATTGAAGCTGTTATTCCAGAGAATTTGAAGCAAACCTTCATAGAAGCCCCGCTCTATGCCGCAGATTTTGGTCTTAAAACACCTGACAAGGTTGACGTAGCCCAAATCCGCTATGCGATGCGCGAACAAAGAAAGCTAAAAATTATCTACAGCGACGAAAAAGGAAGATCCAGCGAGCGTATAATTTGGCCAATTTCAATTGGCTATTTTCGTGTTGCGCGGGTCGTGGTTGCTTGGTGTGAACTACGCGTGGATTTTAGACATTTTCGGACAGATCGTATTGAGAGTATGGATGTTCTGGATGATAAATATCGCCCGCGAAGAACCTCTTTGTACTCAGATTGGTGGAAAATCCATATGCAGCCTTATGAATCCTGTTTGGGCAATCAAGATTCAAGAAAGGCGTGAAGCCCATATTTTAGATCGTTGCTGATACGAGCGTTTTTGCCGCTTTCCCAACTGACGGAGCCACTGCATACAGCCGAAAGAGCCTTGGCGTACGTCACATGCTCGGCCTTTAAAATTCTAGCGCTGAGCGTTTCTTCTGTATCGCTTTTCAATACAGGCACAGCCATTTGGGCAATAATGGGGCCACCATCCATTTCTTCACTGACAAAATGAACTGTACATCCACTAATGCGTACGCCGGCATCCAGAGCCCGCTGATGAGGTGCCAAACCTTCAAATGAAGGTAATAAAGATGGGTGAATGTTGAGAATTTTCCCGCGCCACCTTGAAACAAATGCTGAAGACAAAAGCCGCATAAACCCTGCTAGGCAAACGTAGTCCGTTTGTGACGCAATAAGTTCTTCATGCAATGCTGTTTCAAAATCGGCTTTGCTGTCGAAGCTTTTATGGTCAAGGACCTTAGTATCGATGCTTTGAGATGCCGCCCACTCCAAGCCAGCCGCCTCGGATCGATTTGAAATGACGCTATTGATTTGAAATGGTGCGTCATCTTGCTGTGATGCGGCAAACAGAGCTTTTAAATTGCTGCCACGACCAGATATCAAAACGGTAATACTTTTTGTCATGCCAAAAACCCTGAAAGATGGTTGCGATATATAACTTGATTTTCTCCTACCCGCCTTGATGCAATTTCGCCAAGTTCGACAGGTAGTTCGCCATTTTGTTTGAGAGCCTCAACGATTGCATCTTTTTGCTCCAAAGCAACAGCCAGAACCATGCCAATCCCGCAGTTGAAGGTTCTCAACATTTCGCTCTCTTCAACGCCTCCGGTCTGAGACAACCATTGGAAGACAGGATTGAAAGGAACTTCCCCTAGATCGATGTGAGCACAAACGGACTCCGGCAAAACGCGTGGAATATTTTCGGTAAAGCCACCACCAGTAATGTGAGCAAGTGCTTTGAGGCCACTTACCGCCTTGATGGTTGCGAGGAGCGGCTTCACATAGATTCTTGTGGGCTCCATAAGGACTTGGCTTAATGTTTTATCTTGATCAAATGGTGCTGCCGCGTGAAGTTTGGCTCCGGAGACCTCCAAAATCTTGCGCACAAGAGAGTAGCCATTGGAGTGCACGCCGGAAGAGGGCAGGCCAATCAGAACATCCCCAGGTTCGACTGTATCAAGCGGCAACGCTTCGCCGCGTTCTACTGCACCAACGCAAAAACCTGCCAGATCATAGTCACCCTCACGATACAGTCCGGGCATTTCAGCGGTTTCGCCGCCTATGAGAGCTGCTCCTGCTTGCTTGCAGCCATCTGCAATGCCGGAAATGACGTTGACGGCGACAGAACGTTCGAGTTTGCCACACGCATAGTAATCCAAAAAGAACAATGGTTCAGCCCCCTGAACAACCAGGTCGTTGACACACATCGCGACGAGATCAATCCCAATCGTTTCGTGAAGCCCGGTCTCAACGGCCAGCGCCAGCTTTGTTCCAACGCCATCATTGGCTGCAACCAATATTGGGTCTTTGAAACCAGCGGCCTTCAGATCGAATAACCCGCCGAAACCGCCAATCTCAGAGCCCGCGCCGGGCCGGGCCGTCGCTTTTACTTTTGGCTTGATGTCATCCACAAGCGCATTTCCCGCATCAATATCCACGCCCGCATCACGGTAGGACAGGCCATTTGATGCCGAGTGATTGATATCAGACATAAGTTGCGCCTTACTTTTGGATCATATGGCGCCGGTGTGCCTTGTGTACCAAGGAAATTCAAGGGAAAATCTAAAAATCAAATGCCCGTTCTGCTGTTTCACTTAGGAAATGAGGGGTTGTTGCTGTGTAGCGCAATGAATCCCGCCTCCCGTTTCGCCAATGGGGTCCACATTTAGCGGAACCACCTCCCGGCCGGGGTAGAGTAGTTTCAGAATTCTAACTGCTTCACTGTCTGTTTCACGGTCACCAAACTGGGCAACAATTACGGCGCCGTTGCAAACGTAATAATTCACATATGACGCCACAAAATCGGCTGACTTAATCCTTGTGTCATAAGGTTCAGGAATGATAACGAGCTGAATATTTTCGCCTGTGTTGTCGGTAGCATTTTTCAAAATTTCATATGTTTCGAATGCCGCTATGCTCCATGGATCATTGCGATCTATAGCATCGGGTAATTGAACAACAACCACGCCAGGCGATGAAAATCTGGCCAATGAATCTATGTGATAGTCCGTAATATCGGCCCCGGCCACACCCGGCGCCCAAATGACCTTACTCCCGCCAAGGGCTTGTAGGAGTTGCCGTTCAATTTGAGTTTTGCTGTGTGAATTCCGATTGGTATTCACCCAGCTGCTTTCGTGGGCAATCAACGTGCCAGCTCCATCTGACTCAACTCCGCCAGCTTCTCCCACCAGGCCACTGTTGAAAACGGGTAGCTCCAGAATACTCGCAATTCTCCCCGCAATCTGTCCGTCATTGTCATGTGTTTGCTTGCCGCCCCATCCGTTGAAATTCAACTGCGAAACGGCGAGATCACCTGAATGATTCCTAACAAATAGGGGCCCGGAATCTCGGCACCACAAATCGTCAGTTGGCACATCCCATATTTCGACGTTTGCGCTCAATCTTGGTTGGGCTGCAGATCTTTGTTCTTTGTCCATCAACATCACAACCGGCTCAAACTCTGCAATGGTGTTTGCAACGTCGGCGATAGACTGCTGCAGCATGTTGAGAAAAATGACGTCTGGATGAATCTTTGGATTTACTGGCCATTGCATGAACGTGCGCAGATGCGGCTCTGCTTCTTCAGGCATCCAGTATGTATCCGCATTTAAAAGAGCGTGTGTTTCTGAAAAGGTCTTTTCTGGAAGCATGCAGGATAACAATATTGCGGATGTATTCGTCAGAAATTTTCTTTTGGAGATCATCGAGCTACATTTGAAATTCATGGTGTCTGAGACGCAATCTATTCAATTCGTCGTCTTGCACAACCCGTCATTCTCTAACCTACATACCCAAACTGTCTTGGAAGCCATAATACCGTATCAGGCACAAGCACCATTATCAGCAGCGCCACAATGAGGATAAACAGGAATGGCAGCACATCTCGTATGATGCCTTTAAGCGGTATTCCTGTCGTCGCATTTATAACGAACAACAAAAGTCCATAGGGCGGAGTTATTAATCCGATCATCGTATTCACGACAATAACCACGCCAAAGTGAACCAGATCAATATCCAATTCTCGCGCGGCTGGAAGAAAAAGGGGCACGATTACCAGTAAAATGGTGGCCGCATCCAATAAACAACCCAGCAACAGTAGCAAGACCATGAGCGCGAGCATGAAGCCGATGCGCGATAACTCCATTGATTGTAGCCAGGCTGCTACAGCGTCCGGAATACGTTCGGTCGCAACAATATAGTTGAAGATCAGCGCTGCACCGATGATCAGACCAATGGTGGCTGATGACTTCGCACTGTTAAGAAAAATATTGTATAGCGAACGCCATGTCAGCGCCCTGTAAAATACGGCAGCCAAGACAAGTGCATAAAGCGCAGCAACAGCCGCCGCTTCTGTCGGTGTCGTGACACCTCCGTAGATACCGTACAGCAAAATTGCCGGCATTAGCAGCGCGGGAAATGCTTTGAATGTGATCCCCGGCATTTGCCGGATAGAAACGCGTTCCTCAATAGGGAAATTTCTGCGGGTCGCAATAATCACATTCATGATCATTAGTGCCGACGCCATCATTAGTCCCGGCACCAGTCCTGCCAAGAACAAGAACCCGATAGAGGTGTCGGAAACCAAAGCGTATAGTACCATAGGAATTGACGGTGGAATGATTGGCCCAATGGTCGCAGAAGCCGCTGTTATCGCCGCAGCAAAGCTGGGGCTGTAACGCCCCTCGCGGGTCATCATCTCAATGATAATTTTGCCAATTCCGGCAGCATCCGCGATAGCGGATCCCGACATTCCAGAAAAAATTACGGATGCAACAACGTTCACCTGTGCAAGCCCACCGCGAAACCGCCCGACCAGTGCAACGCAAAACGTTAGCAAGCGCTCGGATATAGTGCCTGCATTCATGATATTTGCCGCAACGATAAAAAGCGGAACAGCCAATAGAATGAAAGAGCTATAGAGGCCTTGAACAATCTGCTCCGAGGCGAGGCCGAGATCCTGTCCCTTCGCAGCCAAAAACACAACGGCCGCGGCAATCATTGAATATGCTATGGGCGTGCCGATCGCAGCTAGCCCAAAAACGGTGGCGATACAGAATAGAAAGGCTTCACTCACTGTCGTTAGCCCCATCTCCTTCTAAGGCCGCGCCGCGCAACGCCTTTATTGCGCGCCATGAATACCTTAGGACAATAACAGCAGCAAAAAGTAGGTATATCCCAAAAACGTAGTCCAAGCGGATGCCCAAGGTGGAGGATTTTTCAATTTTCATGAATGAGATAAAGTCGTAGGTGGCGGGAAACGAAATGCCGAAAGCGGCAACCAGTGCAACAGCCGATATCAGTCCAAAAACTCGCCTCAGGCGCGGGCCTGCACCCACATATAATATTTCAAAGCGGACATGCTCTTTGTCGCGAACCAAAAAGGCAGCGGACCAAAAGATCAGCCACAACCAAGTCAGAAGACATGCTTCCAAGGTCCATCCGAGTGGTTCACGGATGACATATCTGCTGACAATCTGCAGAACAAAGGCTGAAAACATAGCAGCGAGGAGTGCAACCGCTATGTCTTCAGCCCTACGGTGCAAAAGGGAGAGCACCTGTTTCATAAAATCACTCAGGGTTAGAGTGCGTTAACACGGTCCAAGACACCTTCAGGCCAGTCTTTGGAAAACTCAGATTCCAAGTACATTTTTTGAACCTGATTGCGGAACGCAGCAACATCCGGCTCATAAACCTTTAGGCCTTCACTTTGAAAGTACTCCACCAGAGATGCTTCATTTTCTTCAATGCTGTCGCTGATTGAATGGCATGCGGCACTGGCGGCGGTTTGAGTGGTTGCCTGCTGGTCTGTACTCATGCCTTCCCAAGCAGATTTTGAAAACGCCAGGAAGTTCATGTCTGCAAGATGGCCTGTAAGGACAATCTGTTTCGTTACTTCATGGAACTTGCGATCTTTAACAGTTGGCAGTGGGTTATCTTGTCCGTCGATGGCACCAGTTTGTAGTCCGGTATAGACTTCTGTAAACGCCATTGGAGTAGGGGATGCGCCCAATGCTTTACCAAGAAACTGCCAGGCATCTGTCCCTGGCATCCGCAAATTTACACCGGCCAAATCAGCGGGCGTTTTTACTTCCTTATCAACACGAAGGTTCAACTGGCGCTTGCCAAAATACATCACGCAAAGAAGTTTGACGCCCAGTTTGTCTTCGACAAGCTGATACATCTCTTTACCAATGTCGCCTTCGAAGACGGCTCGCTGATGGTCCGCATCGCGCAAAAGATAGCCTGCAGTGAAGATGGACCAATCTGGGATCAGTTTTGCAATTTCCTGGGCAGATGTAATCGACATTTCCAGGTTTCCGCGTGCGATCGCGACAAGCTCCGTTCCCTGTTTGAAAAGGCTGTCATTGTAGTGCGGTTCATAGGTCGCGAAATCTTTCACGCCATCGGCAAATACTGAGGCCAGTCCCTGAGATCGAAAGTCGGTTTCACTCGCAGGCGTTGACATGCGCAAAGTCACTTTGTCCGCGGCAACAGCTTGGCCGGCTACCGACAATGTGAGTGCGGCGGCCAATGAAAGCGCTGCATTCTTAAATGTTTTCATTTTGATCCTCCCGGAAAATGTTTCGTTTGTGACTGCATTATATGCTTTTGTCTTTCCAACTAAATGCTGGACTTAGACATCCTTGCCACGATATAGCATTACATGCAACATAAACGTAACACGCTAACATGTTAGATTGTAAGAGGCGTAGAATTGAAATCAGAAGCAGACCGTTTTGGAATGTCCGTTGCTCTCGCGACCCCGTTTGCAGAAAATAGCTCTGTAAATCATCAAGAGCTTGTTTTGCATGCTCGATGGTGTCTCGAACATGGCTGTGATTCAGTCACACTATTTGGCACAACAGGAGAGGGGCCTTCCTTGACCTCGCAAGAGCGTATGGAAGGTCTGGCCGTGGCCCTTGAAGCTGGAATCATGCCGGAACAGATTGTACTTGGCGTTATTCCAACGACGATTTCAGAAGCTGTGGAAGAGACTCGAACCGCTCTGGTACAAAACACAAAAGCTGTTTTGTTGGCGCCTCCATTTTACTTCAATGGACCTAGCGAAGATGGTGTTTTCCTTTGGTATTCGGCTGTTCTGGATGCGCTAGGCTCAGATGCCCGAGATATCATTTTGTATAATATTCCCTCACTCACACAGGTTCCTATTTCGGTTGAATTGGTGAGCCGTCTCAGGAAGAAATATGGAAGAATCATACGCGGTGTAAAGGATTCCAGCTGCGACTGGTCAATTACAAAACCATTGGTGCAGACCCACGGGGATATTGACATTCTAGTCGGTGATGAACGCGATCTAGCGCCAGCAGTCCGAATTGGAGGCTCAGGAGCAATAGGTGGTCTGGCCAACCTGTTTCCCGCTCAAGTGCGTGATTTGGTTGAGGGGCGTGACAACAAATTCATAACAGATTTGGTGGAGTTGGTAGTTTCTGAACCCGTGGTGAGTTCAATCAAGGCGATAATTGCACACCAAAAATCCGATGATAGCTGGTCACGTCCCAGACTGCCATTACTCGGTCTAACGGTACAAAAACAAACGAAATTCTTTGAAAAGCTGGTCTATTTGCAGCAGCAACATGGTGTGAGTCTGAAATGAGTGCTCAAACGCCGCCCGGAAAGGAAGCTCCTGCCGATAAGTTGCGAGAAAAGGCCTATCGTTCGTTTACCCAACATTTGTTGGCGCATGATGTAAGGCCAGGGCAGTTCGTCTCGCAGCGTGAATTAGTTGAATTAACCGGCATGCCATTGGGCGCAATCCGTGAACTTGTGCCGCGTTTGGAAGCGGAAGGGCTCATTACAACAATTCCAAAGCGCGGCATGCAAATCGCTTCATTGGACTTGAACCTCGTGCGGGATGCATACCAGTTCAGGCTTATTGTAGAAAAAGAGGCCGTCGCCCATTTTATCAAAAGCGCATCTGAAGAAGAAATTCGCACAGTCGAAAAGACTCATTTCAATATTTTGGAAGAGGCTAAAAGTGGACCAATCACAGCCGAATTGGAAGCACGCGCTCAAACTGTGGATTGGAGCTTTCATGATCTCATTGTCGATGCCATGCAAAATGAGATTGTTTCGAAGGCCTATCAGGTAAACTCCATAAAAATCAGGTTAATACGCAAAGAACTGACGCGAATTGACGGGCATGTAATCTCCGCAATGACAGAGCATATGAGTATCGTTGGAGCAATAGTACAGCGCGATACAGAAGCTGCTATTTCTGCAACCGCTCGCCATATTCAAACTGCACGGGACCGTGCTATAGGTCTTTGAAAATTCAATAAGAGTTTTTGTGAACAAGAGCATTTGATGCATTGATTGAACGGACTAGTTTTCAATGCCGGTAAAACAGTTTGGCTTTCGGGGGTGAAAGCTTGCGACACAATCACCATTTGAAAACCGAAGTAGAAAATTGTGCGGTTTGCCTCCCAAAATGACAGTCCCCAACCTGATTTCCATCTTTCGATTGCTCGTTGTACCAATGATTGTTTGGCTTTTGAGCATTCAGGAGTTTTCGCTTGCGTTCTGGCTGTTTCTCATCGCCGGTATTTCAGATGGAGTAGATGGATTTATTGCTAAGCGGTTTAACCAGACATCTGACCTGGGTGCCCACCTAGACCCGATTGCAGATAAGGTGATGCTGGTCGCGATGTTCCTTACTTTGGGTATTCAAGAGCTGTTGCCGCTTTGGCTTGTCATTCTTGCAATTAGCCGTGATATTCTAATTGTAGGGGCAGTCATTTTAACATGGGTCATCGATCGACCCATTCCCATGAACCCCCTGATGGTCAGCAAGGCCAACACGGTCGCACAAATAGCTCTAGTTTGTGTTGTTATGGGTGCAATGGCCTTCCAGATTTCCCTTGGGCCAAGCCTAAATGCGTTAATCGCGCTGGTGGCAGGCCTGACAATCACCTCAACGATTGCGTACATTCTGGATTGGATTAGCCATGTAGGAGATGTGGAAAAGACCTAAAGCGATAGACGGCGAGCGCTTTTCAATCTTATATCACTTCGGTTCATACTATGCAGTAACACTATGAGTTGGATCAAGGGAACAGTAAATTGACGGTAAGAAACCATATCATATTCTGGATCTGTGCGTTCTTTGCGACAGCTCTGTTCCTTTACGTTTTTCGTGGCATATTATTGCCTTTCGTCGCGGGCATGGGGTTAGCCTATTGCCTGGATCCGATTGCAGATTGGTTTGAACGCCGCGGGTTCAGCAGAATGATGGCCACGGTGGTCATTCTGTTCCTATTTCTGATTATTTTCATATTGTCCCTAGTAGTGATTATTCCTTTGCTTGGTGCTCAGACCGCAAGTTTCATCGAAAGACTTCCCGGCCTGTTGTCCCAATTGCAAATGCGGCTTTCCGAGGTGAATGCAGGCTGGTTGGAACGGCTCGTTGGCGAAGATCGCACCGCCATGCAGGAATCATTTTCTGAACTGCTCAAAGAAGGTGCGGGCTGGCTCACAGGATTGTTAAAATCCGTATGGAGTGGCGGTCAGGCGCTTTTGGATATTGCTGGTCTTTTCGTCGTAACGCCGGTGGTAGCATTTTATCTGCTGTATGACTGGGACCGCATGGTTGCAAAGGTGAACTCTTGGCTTCCGCGTGACAACGCAGGGACGATCCGTGAGCTTGCTGGCCAGATTAATGATGCATTGGCCGGTTTCGTTCGGGGGCAGGGCCTGGTATGCCTTTTGTTGGGCGGTTTCTACGCAATTGGCCTTAGCCTCGCTGGGTTGAATTTTGGATTGTTGATTGGTTTACTCGCAGGCTTGTTGAGTTTTATTCCATATGTTGGTTCGATAACTGGATTTTTACTGTCGATAGGCGTCGCTTTGGTGCAGTTCTGGCCCGATTATTTCAACATTGTACTGATCGCAATAATTTTTGCGGCAGGGCAATTCCTGGAAGGCAATGTTCTGCAGCCACGCCTTGTGGGAAGATCAGTCGGTCTGCACCCGGTCTGGCTGATGTTTGCGCTATTTGCATTTGGCTCGTTGTTTGGTTTTGTAGGCCTGCTTGTTGCTGTACCGCTAGCAGCTGCTGTTGGCGTTCTGGTGCGATTTAGCCTTAAACAATATCTGGATAGCCGCTTTTACAAAGGGCACGGTTCATAAGCATGCAGGGCGGTCGAACACATCAAATGTCGTTTGATCTACCTGTGCAGGCAGCCATGTCCCGTGAGGATTTCATTGTGGATGATGCAAACCGCAATGCATTTGATATTGTTACCAATTGGCCGAATTGGCCCTCGAATACTATAATACTCGCGGGTCCAGTTGGATGCGGAAAGTCCCACCTTTCTTCAATTTATACCACTCTGTCTTCTTCAACTACGATAGACGCAAACGCGTTGCCGTACGCGGAAGATCTGCCGCAAATAGCTGACAGCCCATTATTAATTGAGGATATACACAAGGCTAAACTTGATGAAACGAGACTGTTTCACTTGTTGAATCACACTCGGGAACAAGGATCGTTCCTTTTGATAACAAGCCGGACTTGGCCGGAAAGTTGGGCACTGGAACTGCTGGATTTGCGTAGCCGACTGCGTGCCGCGCATCCTCTGGAACTGAATGAGCCTAGCGACTCATTATTGAAGCGTGTTCTGGTAAAACTATTTGCAGACAGGCAATTAAACGTCGAAGAACGCGTTCTTGACTACCTTCTAGTTCGCATGGAACGCTCATTGTCAGCCGCGAGAGATTTGGTGGAAATGTTGGACCGTCTGTCGCTTGAACGCAGCCGGCCAATCACCCGACAATTGGCTTCCGAAGTCGTTTGAATTCCAGCTAAACGGGTCATTAACTGCGAATTCCGATTTTGAATAAAATATTGTCCAATTGTCATAGTGTTGAGCCAACTCATCTATATGAAAAGTACATGCTAACTGAAGCGGTTACTTCGAGAGTTGAACCATGAACGAAAAATCCATTGAAGAAATCTTAGTCGAGCAGCTGAGTGACGGCGACTCCGGTCCAATTCAAAAAGCTCCTGAGCCGCCCGTCCCATCCAGTGGAAGTACACCTTTGACATTGGACGATGCAATGATGGAGGATCCCGCGCGTTTCATGAACCGCGAGCTTTCATGGCTGGGCTTTAACAATCGCGTTCTGGAAGAAGCCGATAACTCAAATCATCCAATCTTGGAACGCCTCAGATTTCTATCGATTTCTGCAGACAATCTGAATGAATTTTTCATGGTTAGAGTTGCCGGTTTGAAGGGGCAACAACGTGAAGGCATCAAGACAAAAAGTGCGGATGGCCTTACCCCAACACAACAGCTCGACCAGTTGGATGTTGCAGTAGAGAAATTGGTTGAGAACCAACAAGGCACTTTCAGACGGTTGAGAAGCGAGCTGGAAGGCGTTGGCATTCATCTCATGTCACCGGATGGATTGAGCGGCTCAGACAAGGAATGGATTGAAAATTATTTTACAGATTCAATCTTTCCCGTCTTGACGCCGTTGGCAATTGATCCTGCCCATCCATTCCCATTTATTCCCAATTTGGGATTTTCCCTTGTCCTCCAATTACACGCAGTTGCGGCCGGCGTAAAACGCGGCAAAAACATGACAGGCCTATTGCGCATTCCAAGCGCCATAAGCCGATTTGTACAGTTGCCAAAGAAGGCGAAAACAACTGCCCGCTTCATTAGCATGGAAGACGTCATCGGAATGTTTATTCCAAGGCTTTTCCCAGGCTATGAAATTCTCGGCAAAGGCACATTTCGGGTGGTCCGCGATTCTGAAATGGAAATAGAGGAGGAAGCGGAAGATTTGGTGCGGTTGTTTGAATCTGCACTTAAACGACGCAGGCGCGGGTCTGTAATCAGGCTCGAAGTTAGCCAGGATGTCCCGGATACCCTCAGAGAATTTGTTACCACAGCACTGCAAACCAAGCCTTCTGATGTTGTGAAAATGGATGGCCTGATGGCGCTAAGCGATCTGTCGGAAATGGTCAAACTGGATGCTCCCGAATTGCTCTTCAACAAGGCGCGTGTTCGTTTTCCTGAGCGTATCCGAGAACATGGTGGTGATTGCTTTGGTGCAATACGCGAAAAAGACCTCGTGGTTCACCACCCATATGAAAGTTTCGACGTTGTGCTACAGTTTATTCTTCAGGCAGCGAAGGATCCTGATGTCGTAGCGATCAAACAGACACTTTATCGCACCTCAAATGACAGTCCCATCATCAGCGCGCTAATAGAAGCAGCGGAGGCAGGTAAATCCGTAACAGCACTGGTGGAGTTGCGTGCCCGTTTTGACGAGGAAGCGAATATCCGTTGGGCACGTGATCTTGAACGCGCTGGCGTCCAGGTAGTCTATGGTTTTCTGGAACTGAAAACCCATGCAAAAATGTCTCTCGTAATCCGCCGAGAAGAAGGTCAGATGAAGACCTACTGTCATTTTGGCACCGGAAATTACCATCCAATCACAGCCAAGATTTACACAGATTTGTCGTATTTTACTGACGATCCGGTTTTGGCTCGTGATGCCGCCCGCGTCTTTAATTTCATCACCGGCTATGCGCGTCCTCAGGACGTTGAGCAACTTGCTGTATCGCCATACACACTGCGTGAGCGAATGCTGCACCATGTCGAGCAGGAGATAGAACACGCCAAAGCGGGCAAGCCTGCACAAATTTGGGCAAAGATGAATTCTCTTGTTGATCCCCAAATTATCGACGCATTTTACAGAGCAAGTCAGGCGGGCGTAAAAATCGATTTGGTTATCCGGGGCATTTGCTGCCTAAGACCTCAAGTGACCGGAATTTCGGAAAATATTCGCGTAAAATCCATTGTTGGTCGGTTTCTGGAACACAGCAGAATCGTTTGCTTTGGCAATGGTGCAGGCCTGCCATCAGATGAAGCAATTGTTTACATCGGATCAGCAGATTTCATGCCACGGAACCTTGACCGCCGGGTCGAAACAATGGTGCCAATTAGCAACCCTACTGTACATGATCAGATAATTGATCAGATTATGGTTGCCAATTTGCGCGACAATAAGCAAAGTTGGCAAATCCTGTCAGATGGTTCATCAGAACGATTGGTTCAGGGCGAGGGGGAAGAAGCCTTCAATCTGCATAATCATTTCCTGACGAACCCAAGCCTGTCTGGCCGAGGCAAGTCTCTCAAGAAGAATCCGCCGAAGTCCATTGCCAAACGTAGTAAGTCAAAATCCAAGTCAAAATCCTGAAAGTTCGAAGGGGCAATTTTCCAAACCTGAGGGCACGTCTGTGAGCCCGTTTTCAGTTGTGAAAAATAGCGAGTATGTTGGGGCATCGATGGCACAGGGCAGGTTGATTGGAACCGGGCCTGTTGGTGTCATTGACATTGGTTCAAACTCGGTTCGTCTCGTCGTGTATGAGCGCCTAACGCGGTCGCCATCTGTGTTCTTTAACGAAAAAGTTCTGTGTGGTCTTGGGCGCGGTGTTGCAGAGACTGGTTTGCTCGATGATGAGAGCATGGAGCACGCACTGCGAGCCATGCGTAGATTTCGCATTCTTTGTGACCAGATGCATGTTTTGCAATTGGAAGTCATTGCAACCGCCGCAGCAAGGGAAGCGGAAAACGGTTCTGAATTTCTTCAAAACGTAAAAAATATTTTGAATTGCGAGATTGAAGTTCTGACTGGAAAGCAAGAAGCACACCGGTCTGCGCTTGCGGTGATTTCCGGTTTCCATAATGCTGATGGTATTATGGGCGATATGGGTGGCGGTAGCCTTGAATTTGTAGATGTTAAAGGCAATCATATTGGTTCTGGCATAACACTACCGCTGGGTGGCCTTAGGCTTCAATCCGATGCAGAAGACAGTTTGTCGAAGGCCAAGAAACTTGCAGACAAACGGCTAGATGAAGCAAATTTATTGTCTCAAGGTAAGGGCCGAACATTTTATGCTGTTGGCGGCACATGGCGCGCCATTGGCCGACTGTATATGCACCACTCAAATTATCCACTACGTGTGATGCATGACTTCCGCGTCGCAGCAAAAGATATGATAGCGTTTTGCGGGGACCTCATCAAATCGGATGTGTCATCCCTATCCGGAATTTCGCACGTATCGCGCGCCAGACGTCCGCTTTTGCCATATGGCGCAATTTTGCTCGCGCAAACCTTGCGTCTTTCAGAGGCATCTCATGTAGCATTTTCAGCCATTGGTGTGCGTGAAGGGCATCTTTATCAGATGTTAGAGGCTGCAGAACAAAGCAGAGATCCATTATTGTCCGCTTCTGAGGAATTGGCTGTACTTCGCGCCCGCTCTCCAGAATATGCACACGAACTTTGCTCCTGGTCTGAAGTCGTATTCGACGCTTTGGGTCTGGATGAGACGGCGGATGAATCGCGCTTGCGTGTGGCAGCGTGCCTCTTGTCAGACATCGGATGGCGCGCTCATCCAGATTACCGTGGAGAGCAGAGCCTGAATATTGTCGCACACGCTGCATTTATTGGCATCGACCATCCAGGTCGCGCTTATTTGGCGCTTACGAGCTTTTATCGCCACTCCGGAACTGGCGATGATGAATTAAGCCCTCAGCTCAAAACATTGGCGGAGGAGCGTAACGAATTACGTGCGCGCGCATTGGCAATCACCATCCGTGTCGCAATGTTGGTGTCTGCAGGAATGCCCGGTGTTATTGAAAATGTATCTATCACGCGTCGTGATTCTTGTCTGGTTCTCACCTTGCCAGATGACCTGAAGGATTTGGCCGGAGACCGTCTGTCAAACCGGCTTCGCCAGCTGGCCAAATTGAACGATATGGAACACCTTGTTGAAGTCGTTTGATTGCGACTGAAGTGAAATGATGCGATTTCTGCTTTACTCCGCATCCGGTTCATAGATTAAGATATCGCCTGGCTGGCAGTCCAGCGTCTCACAAATGCGTTCTAGCGTTTCAAAGCGAACTCCCTTGACCTTGCCAGACTTTAGCAATGAAACATTTTGCTCTGTAATTCCAACGCTTTCAGCGAGTTGCTTAGACCGTATTTTCCGTTTAGCCAGCATCACATCCAGTGTAACGACAATTGCCATATCAGCTACCTCTCCTCGGTGAGTACAGGTCCAAAATTGTTTTCAAGACAATCATACAAACGCGCTGTTTTCATCAGAGATGGCAATGGCCTGGTACATAACGTGGCCAACCACCACAATAACGAGTCCAAATACCAATGCAAAGACGTGTACGTCTTCAAATGAGATGGAGATATTTACCTTGCCTGGCTGGGCCCAATGGGTATAGAGCGCAGTTCCAAACGTCTCCACAACCATATCTATTGGCGTCAACAGCACCACCATCCATCCGATAAAGCGCAATCTGGCGGCTGCCGTCAGGGTGAAGATGTTTCCGCGCCTGTATTCTGTAAAAAGCCGAAACGAAGCCCAGAGCGCCAAAATACCGGTGCTGTCTTCAATAAGCATCAATACCACTGCAGTGAACCGCTCCAAATTTGTAAATGGTCCTGTGATGTTTGGATCTTCAAAGAGGTCAACCAATTGCACATCAAAGAATGTGGGATCGGTGAGCGATGCATATGTGAAGTATCCAAATGCAAGCACAAACATGGCCAAGCCACTCAAAGTGGCAACTTGAGCCCAGCGCAGGAGGCTTTTAGTGGAATCAGGTGGAGTATGAATTGAGGACGACATTGAATTTTCCTATAAATACGGGTTGAATTAATTATCGTTTTACAATAATAAATTCTCGAACAGCAATAGGCTGTGTTTCTTTTTTCATACAGGAGTACACGATGCAACCTAAAACCATCCGTCTCGCTCACCACGTAACGTTTGCCGCGTTCGCTTTGGCAATTTCAACGCCTGGAATGGCTGCAGACTTAAACTATGGCGGTAAATCATATCTGGGTTCAAAGCCTGCCATGTCACGGGATCATTGGACCGGCGCATATGCAGGTGTCAGCTTGGGATCGATGGGGGCAGCAACTGGTGTTGAGAGAGGTGCGGGAAACAGCGACTTTGAGAGCGATGATGGCTCTTTCATGTTCGGTGGTTTTGTCGGCTATAATTTTCGCCCCTTTAGCGGCGGTTGGTTAATCGGCACAGAATTGGATGTTGCGGTCGGTGATATCGAGCTGAACAAAACTGACGCTATACTCGGCAACACAGAAACAACGGGCAACTTCATTTCCAGCCTTCAGATTCGTGCTGGTTATGCTTGGCAACGTGTTTTCATTTATGGAACTGCCGGCCTGGCAGTTACGGATATTGATTTAAGCCCGCAAGGCAATGGCGATGATGACATTCGTGCAGGCATCGCTTTGGGTGTTGGTGCTGAATTTGCCATCAACGAAAAATGGTCAACCCGTCTGGATGCCACTGGATACGGGTTTGGTAAAGATGATGAAAACTTCAACGGTACAAACCGCGACGTAGTTATTGGCGCAGGCACATTGCGTGCCGGTATCCTGCGCCGATTTTAGGGGCAGCATCATGAACACGGCAACTAGGCAATTTCCACTACTGGTATTCCTGTTCTTTGTATTTTTGGCAATTACCGCATTCACCCTGGGTGGGTGTGGCCACGTGCCGGTTTCAAGCATGTACAAGCTCAGCAAAGTGGATATTGAGACAACAGACGTCGAGAAGCTTCAGGTCGCGGTGCAAATTCCCAATGCAGTGAAGGTACGGGATGAGGGAGTCACGATGACAATGTCTTTGAGAAGGACAGACAAGCTGCCCAAACTGTATGAGAGGTTTAAGTTGGAGCAGACATCCAGCAACACAACAAACACCGTGTTAGCAAAACATCGCAAGGCTGATCAGAAAATTCTAGTCTACCGCATCGCGAGAACTGACATCAAAAGGCTAAATCGCTTCCGGAAAATCCAGGCTGGAGCGGGTGATGAAGGCAAACGGAAAGGCCAAATGACAGTTACTACAGCGGTATGCCGAAAGGTGGATTTGAAACGCGGCGAAATCAAACTCTCTACTTTCCTTAGAACGTCTGAAACCAAGGAGTTCGTCCCGTTAGTGCTGGATGTCAATTTGGGTGAGGCCTATCCCAAAGATGAATTCACGAAACAATTTCCCATGTGTGATTGATCGAAACGACCTCCAAAACACACATATGGTTGTAAGTTCTGTGTTCCCCGAAAGCTGAATTTGCAGCTAGAAACACCCGGCGATGTCCCGCATGGCCGGGTGTTTTATAAAATCCTATCCAAATATCCCACCAGGAAGCGGCACGCTTAGCAGATTGCGGAAGCCGAATGTAAATAGCAAAATTACTGCAACGACGCTAACAGCCAAAATACTCATGGGAACAGCTTTCAGGCGTTCATATTGAGCAGTGGCGATAAGCGCCAAACCCATCAGCACTCCCGACAGTCCAAATCCAAGTATTGGGACCAGCACGACGGCAGCCAGCATAACAACTGGGACAGATATACGGCGCGCAACGGAGCCATGTGTCGATGTTTCATTCACCTCGCGCGTGATAAGAAGTTTAATTGCTGCCAACACCAGGAACACGAGCATTCCAAGAGCAATTGTGCGTGGAAACACAGCCGCTTCGGCGTTCAAACTACCAACTTGAAATAAAGCGATCGCGGCGACCAGTCCAAATACTCCAAAGGAGACTAAATCCCGGATAACGGCGCCTCCAGATGCCCTGACAGGTCGGACGCGGTTCTCTCGCCCCGATTTGGTCAACATCTGTTTGATTTTTGGCAAGAACGGATAGAGGAAAGTGACAAGTGTCATGCCAATGATTACAAGCGACAATGGCCGTCCAAAGAATTGCCCCCAAAGATCATCCAATGCATCTCCGATGGTCCAGCTTTGCACAAAGCCTTGTTCTGCAATTCGACCGAGTATAAGGCCCAATACGATCGGAGAAACTGAAAAGCCGCGTTTGGAAGCAACCCATCCGACAACACCCAGAACAACCATAATCATGATGTCTGAAACGCTGTTTCGTATCGCGAAAGCGCCAATCACAGTCATGAACGCAACTATAGGGACCAGTGCTGATTTCGGCGCTCGAACAATCGCACCATAGGCAAACCGGCCAATCAGGAGCCCAACTGGCAACATCAAAATGGTTGCCAGCAGAAGGCCAAATATGAAGGTGTAGACAATGTCAGCGCCATCAGAGAATAGAGTTGGTCCGGTCCGAACCCCTTGAACAAGCAGTGCACCCAGAATAACAGCATCCGGTGGGGTTCCGGGAATGCCTAGTACCAGCGTTGGGATGAAGCCACCACCAACTGTCGCGTTGTTGGCAGATTCTGTTGCGATCACGCCGCCGGGTTCGCCCTTGCCAAAGTCATCAGATTTCTTGGACGAACGGCGCGCCTCAGAATAGGCAACCAGGCCGGCAATAGATCCACCAGCACCGGGCAGGGCGCCAACAAATGTGCCAATGACCGAACTTCGTACGACGTTCCACTTGTTTTTCAACATCGTGGCAATAGCTTCGAAGAGCCTGAAACCGCGTTGCGTTTCAGCTGGGTTTAGATGCCTGTCTGGCGTCGCCACGAGGTCGATCAGAACTGGAATACAGTAGAGTCCAATAAGAGCTGAAACAACTTCAATGCCGCCCAGTAACGTATTGGAACCAAACGTAAAGCGCACCTCCGCGCTGGTTTCTGAAATTCCGATCATTGCCAGAAGAAGGCCGAAACAAGCAGCAATTATTCCCTTGAAGAAATCTCCATCTGAAAGCGCAGCTATTAAAGACAAGCCAAAGATCGCCAACCAAAAATATTCCACTGGCCCAAAGGCGAGGGCAGCATCGGCTAGGGGAGGCGCAAGAAACAGAAGCGCCAACGCGCCAACAAGACCACCAAACACACTGGAAAGGCATGCGACGGAAATCGCTAGATCACCATCGCCACGCTTTGCCATGGGATAACCGTCAAAAGTCGTCGCAATGGCAGAAGGTGTGCCGGGCGTATTGAGCAAGATCGCGGCGTATGCGCCGCCGTATATCGCTCCTGTATAAATAGCGCCCATTAGGATAAGCGCTGAGTCAGGCTGCATTGAAAAAGTGATTGGGACAAGGACTGCAACGGCCATTGTTGCTGTGAGCCCTGGAATAGAACCAATGATTGTTCCCGCTGCCACGCCCAGCAAAGCCAGAAAAATGTTGAACGGCGAGAATGCCGAAATCAGGTATTCAAACATGGCAATACACTCGCTGGAATTTGCGGCAAATTAAGTCGTAGGTTGAAGTATGGAGTTGAGTGCGTGGTGTGGGAGAGCCCACACCACGCTGGTCGATTACTCGATCACGCCTGCATTCTTTGCAGCCGCAATATATTCGACAGATTTCTCTGAAATGAACGCATCCATGTCCGCACCATAGCCGACGTCAGATAATGCAAATCCACCATCAAGCATCTGTTTTTGGAATGCTGGATCTGAATTGATTTCCTTGATCATGTCAGACAACTTCATACGGACATCTTCAGGTGTGGAGCTAGGAACGGCAATACCGCGATAGGCACCGGACACCATATCAAACCCAAGTTCCCTGAATGTCGGTACATCAGGGAAAGCAGGATGCCGCTCTTCCATAGCAACCGCTAGCATACGAACCTTGTCGCCTTGCTTGGCACCGACAGTGGTGTAACCCCATTCAGCAACGACTTGCTTACCCAGCAATGCCGTAACTGCAGCACCAGTGCCTTTGAAGGATACATAGGTTGTTTCGATGCCGGCCTTTTCGTCAAAGATAACTTGGGCCAAATGGTTTGCGGTGCCTTTGCCCGAACCAGAGAATGTCGTTTTCTTTGGATTCGCCTTTGCATAGTCAATTAGATCCTGCAGTGTTTTGAAATCACTGTCTGCGTTTACTACGATGGCATCTGGCGTGTAGTGGAACATATAGATCGCTGTCACATCGTCAGTCTTGAAGCCAACATCACCTTGTTCTGGCTTAATGATAATGTGCGGCAAATTAATGCCCATAATTGTATGGCCATCACCAGCCATACTGTTCAGTTGAGACCAGCCAACCGCGCCACCGCCACCTGGCTTGTAAGAGACGACCAAATCCTGTCCAAATTTGTCTTTGAAATAGGATTGTTGGAAACGAGCGGTAACATCAGATTCGCCACCCGGTCCAAACGGAATGACATAATCCACTGATTTACTTGGATAGTCCGCCGCCACAAGCGGGGTCGCCAAAAGTGTGGCAGCCGCCAGTGCCGCATAGAACGTATTCTTCATGTAGTCCTCCCAAAAAACTGAAACATTATTCGAATGCGTACAGTCTTATATAAGACAGAAGACTTTTCAAGAGTTATATGTTAGCGCCACAGGCTGGAGGTCCAACGCGTGGCGACACTTGGTTCAAGACATATGTTCAAGCTTGGTAAAATCAGAATTGAATCCTGTATTTCGCAAAACCGTCTACGCCATCTCCCGCTGGTTCAATGTTTACCGCGGTTACGCTATCAATATGGGCCTGTCCAGCAGGGCCCGTTTCGAAGACAACGCTGGCGCCGTCAACAGGTTTGAACGACCAGTTACTGTCAGCTTTCGGGTTGATTGTGCCCTTATCCACAATGTACCGCACGATGACATCGCGGTTTGTATCTGGGCCGACAAAAATGACAACATCGTCGGAAATTCCGGGGAAGTTACCGCCGCCTCCAGCTCTGTAATTGTTGGTCGCGACCACAAATTTCTGCTCGGGATCGATAGGCGCGCCGTCGAATTGCAGGTCTGTAATCCGGCTTGCATTTTCGTCCAGCAATTCGCCTTTTGGACCGTATTTGGAGGGTTGCGTAAGATCGACCGAATAGGTGACGCCATCAATTACATCAAAATTGTATGATGGGAATGATGCATTGATAAGCTGCTGATCGGCCATACCAGGTTTGATCTGATTGAAAATACCGACCGAACGTTCTAGCCATTCCTTTACCTGCGCGCCCGTAATTGCAACGGCGCGGACTGTGTTTGGATACAGATACAGGTCCGAGACATTTTTAATGGCCACATCACCAACCGCAACATCAGTGTAGTATTCCGGGCCACCACGACCGCCGGCTTTAAATGGCGCAGCAGCAGACAAGACTGGTAAGCCTTCCCATTCTGTTCCGGCCATCATTTGAGTGATGTACCAAATCTGTGCCTGTGACACGATTTGCACGGACGGATCGTCCGCAACAAGCGAGAAATAGGAATGGAGCGGTGCTGCTGTCTTACCAACCGCGCGGCGAACATAAGCAAGTGTTTCCTCATGCTCTTTCGCAACGGCGTCCAATATGTCTTGCTGGCTCTCCACAAGCGGAGTTGTTTTGCGTTCAATTCTCTCAGAGATTGGTCGTGCCTCACACTCATGGGCAACGACTTTCCATTCATCACCGCTGCGTTCCAACAGCAAATCTATTAGCCCCATGTGAGAGCCCCAGAAACCGCCCATAACGGTTGGCGTACCCTGTAAAGTACCTTTGGAAACATCTGCTCCAGCAAGCCCTTCATATTTGGGGCCGGGGAACACCAGGTGATGATGGCCCGCCAAAATAGCATCAATACCATCGACACCAGCCAGATGAAGCGTGGCATTCTCCTGAAACTCAGAGGCGGCGCCCGCTTCAATACCAGAGTGAGACAGAGCGACTACTACGTCTGCGCCCGCTTCTTTCATCTCAGGAATATATGCTTTCGCGGTCTCCACAATGTCCCGCGCAGATACATTGCCTTCCAGCCAACGCCGATCCCAATTGAGGATCTGCGGCGGGACAAAGCCAATCAAGCCAACTTTGATTGGGTGTTCATTGCCGGAGCCATCTGTAATTTTCCGGTCCAAGATTACATAGGGTTTTACATTAGGAAGGCGTTTGTCATCTTTTGGGCTGGCCCCCAATTCACCCATGGCGATATTTGCACAGACAATTGGGAAACTTGATCCGGCCAATACGGCAGATAGAAAATCCAGGCCATAGTTGAATTCATGATTGCCCAGCGTCGTTGCATCAAATCCCAAAACATTCATGGCTTTGATAACTGGGTGGACATCGCCCTCAGACATGCCGCGCTCATAAGCAATGTAGTCACCCATGGGATTTCCTTGAAGAAAATCACCGTTGTCGATCAGCATGCTGTTTGAGGCTTCGCTGCGGATGTCTCGGATGATGGTCGCCGTTCGCGCAAGCCCCACACTGTCGCTGGGGCGATCTCCATAGTAGTCATATGGATAAACATGGACGTGTAAGTCTGTAGTCTCCATAATGCGCAAGTGTGCCTGATTTGCTGAGGCAAACACTGAAAATGGATGTAATGCCGTTAAGGCCAATGCGGAACCTGATCCGACCAGAAGTGCGCGCCGTGATACATTCGAATTCAATATTTTTGACATGAAATCCCCATTTAAAGCTCTGTATTTTTGTCGATTTAGATGCGAGATGCGACCATACGATGACAACATAAACCGGCGTAGACAATGGAGACATTTAGACGCCTAAGTCAAAGCTTTGTTGACCGCCCGTTGTGTTCGCCGCATAAGACCACAAATCCTTGTGTGCAGCACAAATTTCAAAAAGACGAAGCAAGACTATGGCAGTTTCAAAAGAACATATTTTAGAACAGCTTAGCCGCGTAAAAGGACCTGACCTAGAGGGTGACATCGTTTCCCTTGGGCTGGTTTCAGACATTTTTATCGGCGAAGAGAAAGTTATATTTTCAATAACTGTACCTTCGGCGCGAGCTAAGGAACTGGAACCGTTGCGGCAAGCAGCCGAAAAAGTTGTCAGTGATATTGAAGGGGTTAAAAGTGTTCTGGTCGCATTAACTGCGGAAAAAATCGGTAATCAAAGCCTTGAGACTGCGGCACCTCGGTCAGCCGAAATGCCAGCGAAAAATGATGCAACTCCTGCAACAGCAGCACCTGCAACACCGCCAGCTTCGGCGGAGCCATCTGCACCAACAACGGGAACAAAACCGGGAATACCTGGTGTGAAGACGGTCATTGCCGTTGCCTCAGGAAAAGGGGGAGTTGGTAAATCTACGACGTCAGTAAACCTGGCGCTAGGTTTGAAAGAATTGGGCTTAAAGGTCGGAATTTTGGATGCCGACATTTATGGACCGTCCATGCCGCGCTTGCTGGGTATCACCGGCAAACCAAAACCAACAGATTCAGATGGAAAAATTCTTCAACCCATGGAGGGATTCGGCCTAAAAGTAATGTCCATTGGTTTTTTGGTGGACGAAGAGACTCCAATGATTTGGCGCGGACCCATGGTGATCTCCGCACTGAACCAAATGATGCGCGAAGTTGCTTGGGGCGAATTGGATGTAATGGTTGTTGATATGCCACCGGGCACAGGCGATGCACAGCTGACAATGGCTCAGCAAGTACCTCTTGCTGGCGCAGTTATTGTTTCCACACCGCAAGATCTGGCTTTGATTGACGCCCGCAAGGGACTGAACATGTTCAAGAAAACCAGTGTACCCATCCTCGGCATTGTGGAAAATATGAGCTACCACATGTGCCCCAAATGCGGCCACAGGTCAGATATTTTCGGCCATGGCGGCGCAGAAAAAGAAGCTACAAAGCTTGGCGTGCGTTTTCTCGGAGCGGTTCCACTCCATATGACCATTCGCGAACAATCAGACGCAGGCAAACCTGTTGTCGTGAGCGAGCCAGATGGCGTACATGCCAAGCTATACAAACGAATGGCTGAAACCGTTTGGCAGCGATTGAATGGTGGCAAAGCAGAAGAAGCTAATCCAGCCCCTCAAATAATATTTGAATCAGATGACGAAAAAGATGCCCCAACATCCTGAAAATAAAGAATTCCTTGTCGCAGCTCTCTATCGATTCACACCTGTTGCGGACCCGGCTTCATTGCAAGAGCCAATAAAACAGATTTGTGAAAAGCATCGAATTAAAGGGTCCCTGTTGCTTGCGACAGAAGGGATCAATGGCACCATAGCGGGAAGACCTGAAGCTGTTCGAAAAATGCTGGGTGAGATAAGGGCTATTCCAGAGTTTTGCGAGTTGGACCACAAGGAAAGCTGGGCATCTGAGATGCCATTCTACCGCATGAAAGTGCGGATGAAGAAAGAAATTGTCACCATGGGTGTGGATGGGATTGACCCGTTGCAGACGGTTGGAACCTACGTCGCGCCGGAGCAATGGAACGAACTCATATCCGACCCCGATACGGTGTTGGTTGATACAAGAAATGACTATGAAGTGGGGATTGGTACTTTCAAAGGAGCCGTTGATCCAAAAACGAAATCATTTCGTGAGTTTCCAGCCTGGGTCAACAAAAACAAAGATACCCTCAAGAAACCCAAAATAGCTATGTTCTGCACTGGAGGAATTCGCTGCGAGAAAGCAACTGCTTACATGAAGCAACAGGGTTATGAAGACGTTTACCATCTGCAAGGCGGAATATTGAAATACCTGGAAGAAGTTCCAAAGAACAACAGTTTATGGGAGGGAGATTGTTTTGTGTTTGATCAACGCGTTTCTGTCACCCATGGACTAAAAGAAGGTCCGCATTCAGTATGCTTTGGCTGCAGAATGCCCCTGTCGCCAAAAGACGAAGAACGCCCGGAATATAGCGCAGGTGTTCATTGCCACCACTGCAAACACACCCGCACTGACGCAGAACACGAGCGGGCACGAGAGCGCCACAAACAGGTTTTGCTGGCCCACGCCCGACAACAAGTCCATATCGGTGACGATGCCACCTAGGCTTTTGTTCTGAACGTCCATAGATAACTGCCAACCATAAATGCCAAGATAAGAGAAACCGTCATTGCAATGATGAGCGGCCAGGCGGTTGGAATAACGGACATTGGAAGAATAATACCGACAAAGTAACTCAATGTTGCTCCAAACAACATTTGAAAACTGCCGGAGAGCCCGGCTGCTGACCCAGCAAGTTCAGGCCTTACACTTACCGTCCCGGCCATGGAGCTGGGCAGCACGAGACCGTTCGCAATGCTGAGAAAGAACATTGGTCCGAATAGTTTCAGCGGCATCGCATCGCCTACCAAAAACCATCCAATCATTGCTGCAACAGATACGAGCCCAAGCAAGTTACCAAGCATGATCATTTTGAAGACGCCAAGCCGGGCGGCATATCGGCCCGATAGAAAGTTGCCGGTGCTGTAGCCAAGCGCAACCAAAATAAAAAATAGACCGTATCTATCCGGCGTTAATCCCAGAACCTTTTCACTGACAAACGGCGCGCCACCCAGAAAGGAAAAAAACATACCAGATGCGAAGCCGGCAACGCCGGTATAAAGCCAAAACAGACGGATGCTCATTAAAGTCCGGTAGGACCGGTAAACATTTGAAACATCGATTGAATCAGTTGGTGTCACATTGGTTTCCGTAACTTTCCGATAGGATGTAATCAGCACGATAAAACCAAAGCAGGCCAGAAGGTAAAAACTGCTTTGCCATCCCAAATACCTGTCCAGATATCCAGCGATCGCAGGCCCAATCATGGGTGCCACTGCCATACCCATGGTAACGTAGCCGATCATACTTGCAGCTTCATCGCGGTCATAAAGATCGCGCACGATTGCACGGCTCAGGATGAGCCCCGCAGAACCTCCGAAACCTTGCACTACACGCCCCGCCAAAAAGGCGTGAATGTTTGGCGCAAAAATACATGCAAATGTGCCCACAATAAATAGGCACAAACCCGCAAGCAAAACGGGACGGCGGCCAAACCTATCCGACAATGTCCCGAGGACCAATTGCGCCAAAGCCAGAGAGGCCAGAAACAATGAAAGACCGAGTTGAACCGACGCAAAGTCGGTCTCAAAGTATCGCTGAATGCCCAGCATCGACGGCAAGAAGATATTCATCGCCAGCGGACCAAGCATGGACATTAGAACAAGTACAGCCAAAGGTGGTCTGGCGCTCAGCGACGCGTGTTGTGTTACAGATTCAGTTGTCATGACTAGAAATCAGCCGAAATCAAATGGTGAAGGCGTCAAAAGTGTAGTGGAAGCAGATTATCTATCAGGTAGGCAGTTGTAGCTTATGCTGCAGACCTATCCACCTGTCATGCTCATATGGCGGGCGACGGATGGCTTTGCATTCTGTCGTTCAATAACAAAGTCGTGACCTTTTGGTTTGCGTCCAATCGCTTCGTCAATTGCTGCGTTCAAAATATCATCACTTTCAGATGCACGCAAAGGCGCACGCAAATCTGCAGCATCATCTTGCCCCAGACACATGAAAAGCGTACCAGTGCAGGTAACACGGACCCGATTGCAGCTTTCGCAAAAATTATGAGTGAGAGGTGTGATGAAGCCCAAACGGCCACCAGTCTCTTTTACTTCAACATAACGCGCTGGACCGCCGGTTTTATAGGGAATGTCAGTCAACGAAAATGACTCCTCGATGCGCTGCTTCACAAGTGACAATGGAAGATATTGATCGGTCCGATCTTCAGAAATTTCACCCAATGGCATCGTTTCAATAAGTGTCAGATCCATCCCTTCGCCGTGCGACCAACGCATCATCTCTTCAATCTCATGCTCATTCACATCTTTGAGCGCGACGGCATTTATCTTAATGGCTAATCCAGCCTTTTGGGCGGCAGCAAGACCTTCCATAACACGGCCTAAATCTCCCCAGCGGGTGATGGCCTTGAACTTGTCATGGTCTAGAGTATCAATTGACACATTGATCCGTTTGACTCCGCAATCAACCAATTCTGTGGCGTGTCTTGCAAGCTGTGAGCCGTTCGTTGTCACGGTCAATTCTTCCAACTGGCCGCTATCAAGATGTCTCGACAGGGAGCGGAACAATTGCATTATATTTTTGCGAACCAATGGCTCGCCGCCTGTCAGTCGAAGTTTTTTGACCCCCTTATTGATGAATGCCGAGCAAAGCCGATCAAGTTCTTCAAGGGACAAAACTTCTTGCTTCGGCAGGAAGGTCATATCTTCAGCCATGCAATAAACGCATCTAAAATCGCATCGATCAGTCACCGAGACACGCAGGTAGGAAACATGTCTGCCAAATGGATCAATCATTGGTGCAGTCTCCGGGCGTTGCGTGTTCGCCTGTGTCATTTGCGGCCTCATGTTCCTGGTGTCGGTATCGGTGGAATATTTTGTATGTTGTTATATGTGAACTCAAAGCATAATTGATTCAAGGATTAGGATCACTATGTCCGGATAAAAGTGCACAAAGGAAGGGACTAAACCATGTCTGAAGAACAAAGTTGGCCATCAGAAATTCGTGTCAGTCCCGACAAACGCAAACTGAAGCTGGTCTATATCAGCGACAAACCTGCTGAATTCAGTGCGGAATTTTTGCGGGTTCATTCTCCCAGTGCAGAAGTCCAAGGGCATTCCAAAGACCAAAAGCAAACTGTTGCTGGTAAGCAAAACGTAGAGATCATGAAAATCGAACCAGTCGGGAACTATGCTGTTCGCATAACGTTTGACGACATGCACAACACCGGAATTTTCTCCTGGAGTTACTTTGGAGAGATGGCAGAAAATCAGACCGACCTCTGGCAGGCCTATCTGGATGAATTGGAAGCCAAGGGTATGAGCCGTTCCGCATGAAAAAAACCGGCCACAAAGGGCCGGTTTAAATATTTAAGCTGTGTTCAGTTTGCCATTAAGCGCCCTTAGCGAACAACAACAACCTTCGCTCCAACACGTACGCGCTCATAAAGATGCTCAACATCCTTATTTGTCATACGTATACAGCCGGATGAAACCGCGCTTCCAATGGACCATGGCTCATTGGAACCATGAATACGATAAATCGTGCTGCCAATGTAAAGCGCGCGCGCTCCAAGAGGATTGTTGATGCCGCCTGGCATATAGGCAGGAAGGCCTGGTTGGCGCTTGCGCATAGCGGGAGGAGGTGTCCAGCCTGGCCACTCAGCTTTGCGAGATACGCGATGTGTACCTGACCATTGAAAACCCTCGCGCCCGACACCAATGCCATAACGCATTGCTTTGCCATTACCTTGTACATGATACAGGCGACGCTCTTTTGTATTCACCACAATCGTACCGGCTTTGTGGCGTGTCTCGTAGCGTACCATCTTACGCTTGATTTTGGACTTGCCATAACGGGCACTAGGTCCAATTTCGCGCCAAGTGCGTGAAGACGGGTCAAAAACCTGTCTAGCTTCGGCGCCGCCGCCAAAGGAAACAAACGCGCTGGATGTCAAAACCAGTGCGAATGCAAGGAAAAGTCGTTTCAGCAACATTGCCATGCTCCAAATTTCGGGGTGCAAACGTGAATCGATGCACTTCACGGTGCAATAATGCCCATCCCGTTCGCCCAATCAAGGTTTTTTGAGCTACACCGACACGAAGCGTTCACAGTTCTGTCTCTGTTTCGCCATCCCCTGATCATTTCCTTTTTAGCTTGTTTCAGGAGCTTGATTCGAAATAATGCATCCAACTCAGAGAGTTAGGGTGATATACGCCATTCAAGCGACATGGATTGATAAAAATAACAATGTTAAATAGCGCGATTTGCCGCATTTGCATCACGATTGACGAAACGTGAATGAATTCCGTCACGCAATCCAACCTCAGACCCTTGCCATGGTTAACAACGCGTGACTCATTCAGCCATTGATTTAAGTCTTGGTTGTTTTTATGTCGCAGTTTTCCGTCCTTTCTCAATTTTCCAAATTGAAATTAGAACAAAACGAACAGTCCTTTAAAAACTGTATCCCTTCAAGCAGAGCGCGATATCTCACCACAACCGCGGTCTCGACTTTCGGTATTTGTATGTTGTTTGGCTTGGGTGGTGCGGCGCAAGCTTGCACGCCGGGCCCTGGAAACTTCTGTGTTATAACAAGCATAGATGATGGCACAGGAGATCCAGGCACTTTGAGCGCCGCTATAAACTCAGCCAATGCAAATGGCGGCGGCACAATCGAGATTGACAATAATTTTGTCAGTCAGGTCGATATTACGGGTAACATGCCGTTGATCAATTTCAATAACCCCAACGCGATCACCAACATTGTGGGCAACGGCGCTACGATTGATGGTAGCAACACCAACCGCATCTTTTTTGTAGATGCTGGAGAAGTCAACTTGAGCGACCTGACCCTCGAGGGGGGAAATGCGACCGGCGGCAATGGAGGTGCATCAGCAAACCAAAATGGCTCTGGAGGCGGCGGCGGCATGGGCGCCGGCGGAGCTTTATTCGTGAACGGCAACAATACTGTGGTCAACGGAACCAACATTCATTTCGCTGATAACGAAGCCAATGGTGGAAACGGAGGCGACGGATCGACCCGCATTGCTGGCGCCACCGGCGGAACCATTGCTGGCGGCGGCGGCGGCGGTGGAATGGGTGGCTCTGGCGGCAGTGGGTATCACGGCGGCGGCGGAGGTGGTGGTCTATACGGCCAGGGAGCAGACTCGGCAGATACCGTGGCGACACCGCTTGGGACCGGAGTATTGGACCCAACTGTCGATCAGACAGGCGGTGGCGGTGGCGGCGGTGGGATCTTTGGTGATGGAGGTGATGGATACCGCGGCGGAGGCGGCGGCGGCGGACTTGAGGGAGATGGCGCTGATGGCGGGTATACATATACCAGGAGAGAAGGTTTCTTCAATTCCACAACCTTTGGAAATCTAGGCGGTGGCGGCGGAGGAGGCGGTGAAGGGGTTAATGATGATGCAGCTCCTGTTCCAAGCAACTCTAATGGTACGCCTGGCGGAGCAGCACCATTCTCTGGTCAAGGTGGTGACGGATCCAATGGTATAGCGACTGGTGGCGCCTCTCCAGGTGGCTGCGTAAATTCCACGGTTTCGGGAAGTGGATCAAACGGCCAAAATGGAACATCAAATCAAGGTGCTGGGGGCGGTGGTGCGGGGAGTAACTCGCGCACAACAACAAATACGACCTTACCCTTTTGTCAATTTTTTCCATTGGTTCTGACTGGACCTCACAATGGAGGTGACGGCGGTGATGGTGATGTCCATTCAGGCGGCGGCGGCGGCGGGGCAGGTAGTAATGCGGAGGACTTAGGTAGTACTCCAACAAATTTTGTTTCCACCATCGGCGGGCAGGCTGGCAATGGCGGTGATGGAGGCCTCGGAGCGGGAGGTGGAGGTGGTGGTCGAGGCGACGACGCGAAAAATCCTCCCATTACCACTGCAGATACGGCTGGTGGTAAAGGAGGCGATGGAGGGAACGGTGGCTACGGCGCAGGTGGTGGTGGCGCAGGTAGCACTGATACAACAATCTCAACCCAAGGCACGGGTGGAACAGGCGGAGATTTTGGGGGCGGCGGTGGAGCCTCCTACGGGAATGCTGGTAATGGCGGTTATGGTGGAGGGGGAGGTGGCGTCGCAGGCAGTGACAATGGTGCGAATACCGGCAGTGCAACATCTGCCGGCAATGGCGGATTTGGCGGCGGCGGAGGTGGCGCCGGTTCCACCATTATTGGTACACTTAACACAAGCCCTAATCCAACCACCGCAGCATATCTCGATGGCACCGCTGGCACGGCTGGGTTCGGGGCCGGAGAGGGTGGTGAAGCGGATGAAACACGCACCCTTCCCACAGGGGAGGCTGGAGGTTCTGCAGGCGGCGGCGGAGGTCTTGGAGCAGGTGGGGCTGTCTTTGTCCGCCAAGGCGGGCAGTTGAATCTTACTTATACTGACAATAGTGGTTATCTAACGAATGATGTTACCGGCGGCTCCGGCGGAAGCGGGGCAGGACCCGGAGCTGGCACGGGCGGAAGCGGCCAAGCACGTGGACAGGCGTACTTTCTCGATGACAATCGGGCGCTCCTTAATGTGGCAGACGGGTTCACCGTGCGTTATGACGATACGATAGATGACGCAAGGGAAATTGGCCGAGCTGGCGGCTTGGACAAATTTGGTTGCGGCACCATGCAATATGGTGTTGATGGAAACGCAGCGCTGGTCATGCCTTATGGCGATGCGACGGACGTTTATGAAGGTGCCTTTAACGTCCAAAACAATGCGCGTATTCTTTATTCTACGACAAATATTGCCCAGAGCGGTGGAACGCAGAACAATAATTGCGCGGAAAGCCCGCTCTTGAGCGGCACTGGCACAATGGCCGATACCAACATTCTGACCGGCGGCCGGCACAATGCTGGTAACAATCCGGGTGATATCGCTTCCATGACAGTGCAGGGTGACTACACAATTGGCGATGGTGGCACACTTGAAGTCGATGCAGGTCCTGGAAGCGCCAGCGATACGATTGTTGTACGTGATCGTCCAGCCAACGACCCACTTTACACTACACACTTGCCCGGTACGACCAACGCCACCACAAGCGATACGCAGGTTGTCATCACATCAACCGCAATTCTTGAGGTTTTCTTTCAACCGGGTACATATAACACCGGCGATGAATGGTTGATTATCGATAATGAGGGAACGACGGACCTTGTTGAAGATGAGACGATGACGGCCATTCTAGATACGGATACGACGGGTGGTTTTGGTACTGTCATTCATAACCTTGGTTTTAACTCAGTCACTGTTGAGACCAATGGGATCAGCCGGTTTGGCGATGGGAACAATGTTGTATTGCGCTTTCAAGGTCCTCTATGTGATCTGACCTTCAACCAAAACTCTACACTCGGTGGGTCTGTAACCTTGGATTCCACCGGGGACGTCGTGCAGAACTTTGACAACCTTCCCGATGAGCTGAAATGCCCAACGCTCGACACCATGTCTGGCGAGGCACATGTCAGCGCGGCGGGTATGCTGCTGGAACGGTCTATGGCTTTGACCGGTTCCATTGCGACCCGTGTAGCAGCGAGTTGGATGCAGGATGGCCCAGCCATTTCCGGCGTTCGAGCGTCACAGTGGCTTGCCACATGGAAGCGCCCTGAAGAAGTTGCCGCAGCCTTGGAACGCGAAGAGGCCGGTTTGGAAAAGCTGCCTCGTTCAATTGATATGACGGAAAACCCAGAGCAATATCCGGATGGTTGGGGAGCACCTCTGGAAGAGCCCAAAAAGACAACCGTCTGGGGTCGAATGCTCGGTGATTTCCGCTTTGTTTCTGGTGACGGCAATGCCGCAGATGCGTTCCGCCATGGTGCTGGCATGATGGTGGGAGCAGATACCAAGACATCTGAGAACACCCGTATGGGTATTGCGGTGGGTATTGGTCGAGACTGGATCAATGTAAGTGAGCGCCGAGGCTCTTCGATCACGGTCGATAGTATATCCGCATCTCTATATGGCTCATATACCAAAGAAGCCTGGCAGGCGATGTTGGTAGGATCCGTTGCACACCAAATGTGGGACACAGAACGCCATATTCTATTCCCGGATAACTCAATAGATCGGACAGCACGTGCCGAATATGACGCATTTTATTGGGCTCTACGCGGCGAGCTTGGATACATGCATCTAGCAGACAATGGCTGGTTGATCCGTCCATCTGCAACGGCGCGTTGGGCCGAGCTTCACACCGATGGCTTCCGGGAAACCGGAGCAGGTGACATCAACCTTCAAAATAATGGTGAAGTTTATCGCTCCATTCAAACGTCGCTTGGTTTGCGCGCAAGCCGTGAAAAGCAGCTGGACAATGGCTGGATGCGGACATTCCAAATCAAGGGTGAGTGGCTGCATCAATGGTCAGACCATTATCAAGAGGCAACTTTTGTGTTCGAGGGAGGTGGAACTCCAACCGCACCAACGACACAAACACCTTTCCAAATTCGCTCACCAGAAGAAAGCCCGGCCTCCGCGATTCTTGGATTGGGAGTGTCTTTCACAAATGACACAGGGGTCACTGGTTTTGTAACGGGTGATGCAATCCTGTCACCCACAACCTTCCATCCCTCACTGGCGGCCGGCCTAAAATTAAGATTTTGATGAGTTAAGCCACACCAAGGATTCCCTGTGCACCGAATTGAATTCGCTGGGGAACCTAAGCTTCTTCCTCTCAAAAACACGTACGCCTGTATTCTTGGCTTGGAAAATCTCTGAGAGGGGGCATACGATGTAAGCAGCCGCACGCGATTGGCCTGCTTCATTTTCCCTTCACATTTCCAAACTAGGGCCTGCTCAAGTCTTTGTCCGCTTCAATTTGGTAGACAAATATAAGTTTGCAATTGGTAGTTATGACAATGATTTTTTTAAGAAAATCTTAGAAGGCGAGGTCGTATAACTACGTGAACTATTTGGGGAAGTCTCATGGCCAGTTTAGAGCCACCACTGCGCGTAATGTTTTCACATGCCCGCGTTGATACCGGCGGCGCGCCGGAACATGCATACCAATTGATGACCGCCTTGAAGGATCAAGTCGAGTTTCATGTCGCATGCCCCACTGATCGCCCTTACTATCAACGCTTCGTGGCTTTGTTAGGTCAAGATCACGTTATTGAAATTCCACATCGCAAACTGAGTGTGTCTGCACTTTGGAAACTGTATAAAGAAGTAAAAAGACGCAAGATCGATGTTATGCATGCCCATGGCAAGGGTGGCGGCGTGTACGCACGCATGGTTGGCTTTCCGGCTGGAAAGAAAATCATTTATACATCACACGGTATGCCACCTATGAGTGGCTCATTTTTCTGGTTTTTGAATTCAGATGTCTGGCTTGACTTTCTTTTAAGCAAAGTCACAAACGCAGTGATATGCGTCTCTAATGGCGAGAGAGATGAAATCGAGTCCCACCACGTCACAAAAGGCGAAAAATTAGTCGTCATTGAAAACGGGGTCACCATGGGGCTGCCTAGGCACCACGCCCACACTGCTGGTCAACCACTGCGACTGGTAGCTGTTTCGCGCTTTGATGGGCAGAAAAACTCTGGAGAACTTGCTGAAATCGTCATTGAACTTGAAAAACGCAAGCTTGCTGGCGGTTTTCATCTCACGGTGCTTGGCCACGGTGAGGGTAAAGCAGATTTTGAACGTAAAATTGCCGAACATGGTCTAACTGATAGAATTACAATGACTGGCGCAGTGCCAGATGTCAGAAAATACTTTCGAGAGAGCGATGTGCTAGTATCCACTTCTATCTGGGAAGGTATGCCCTTGGCGCTTTTGGAGGCAATGTCCGAAGGTTTGCCAATCATGGCGTCTGATGTTGTTGGAAATCATGATGTCGTCACCGATGGAGAAAACGGCTTACTCTATTCGCTGGGCAACATAGTCCAGGCCACGGACGCCATTATGTTGTTGGCGGATCCAGCCATTCGACAAAGATTTGGAGATGCTGGACGTGACCACATTTTGGCCAGACACAGCGTTGATTATATGGCGAAAAACACGTTGAATTTGTACAAACAAGTCATGGCATCGCCCAAAAAACTGGTTCACGAAGAGTTGGCTCCTGCTGATGGGCCTACCAAAAATGAGGTTGCCTAATCCCAATGAGTTCAAAATTGCCAAAAATACTTGTCGCCGGTGGCGCAGGCTATATTGGATCTCACACATGTGTCGCACTTATCGAGGCAGGTTTTGCACCAATAATTGTTGATAATTTGAAAAACAGCCATCGTCTCGTACTCTCACGCATCGAAGCTATTACCGGGTATCGCCCAGAATTTTTCCAGTGTGATATAGCGGATACAGACGCCCTAAAAAAGATATTGGACGAGCATGATTGCGATGCAGCAATCCATTTTGCCGGTGTAAAGGCGGTGGGGAGGTCTGTTTCAGAACCGCTGGAAACATATCGAGAAAATGTGGCTGGTAGTCTCAACCTTTTGCAAACACTAGCTGACGCAAACCTTAAACGCGTCATTTTCTCTTCCTCTGCCACTGTGTATGGCAATGCCAAGCAAACCCCAATTCCTGAGACATCTACAATTCAGCCAACCAATCCATATGGCCACTCCAAGGCAATGGTGGAACAAATCCTAATGGACTTGGCTGCTTCGGACGCAGCTTGGAGTATTGGAATATTAAGATATTTCAATCCCGTAGGTGCACACAAGAGCGGCGAAATCGGCGAGGACCCTCAAGGAGTTCCTGATAATCTATTACCCTATGTGTCCCAGGTGGCAGTTGGTCGGCGAGAAAAATTACAGGTTTTTGGAAACGATTACGATACCGTGGATGGAACAGGCATTCGCGACTATATTCACGTTATGGATTTGGCCGAAGGACATGTTGCTGCCGTGAAAGCATCACTGGAAACTGATGGGGTTTTTGCAGTGAATCTTGGAACCGGTAAAGGCAACAGCGTTCTTGAAGTCATTAGCGCATTCGAGAATTCTTCCGGAAAAGCTGTTCCATATGACATCGTCGCTCGGCGGCCTGGAGATGTGGCAACAAGTTTTGCAGATCCGACAAAAGCTGCTGAGCTTTTGGACTTTAAAGCGGAACGAGATTTGAATGACATGTGCGACGATGCCTGGAATTGGCAAAGGCGCAATCCTACCGGATATTCAAACCAGTAGAGCACGTATTGCGTTCACATCAATTCGACAACAAGCCTGGCCTCACAACCTCAATAGCAGAATGAAGTTCGTTAAAACTAGATATCACTATATCTGGGTTTAGTTCGCTGACATGCACAGGTGTATACCCGAAATCCACCGCGATGACCGGAACGTCCGCGGCCTTTGCCGCATTGATATCGCTAGCGCTATCTCCAACCATAATACTTCGTTCGGGCAGTGAATCTGTAAGTGCGATGGTCTTGAGTATGTGGTCCGGGTGAGGCTTCTTGTTTTCAAACGTATCTCCACCGGTAATAGCTACAAAGCGGTCGGTCAGATTTAAGTCTTCCAGAAGAATACGCGCCAAACGTTCCATTTTATTGGTACAAACCGCAAACTGCCAACCACCCTCTGAAAGTTCATCCAATACCTCCAACAAATTTGGGAAAGCGTGGGTCTTCAGTGAAATCCGAGCTTCGTAAATTTCAAGAAAACCTGGCACAAGAGCCTCAATTTCCTCGTGGCTGATTGACAATTGGTTTGCCTTGAAACCTAGCTCAATCATCATTCGCGCGCCTTGACCGATATAGGTCCGGGCCGTTTGAATTGGGATGCTCTTCAAACCTTCCTTTTCCAATACTGAATTCAAGCTTCCAACCAAATCCGGCGCGGTTTCTAGCAATGTCCCATCCAGATCAAAAACAAGCAGGGGGGCTGACATAATATTCCTTTATCTAAAATCTTTGATTTAGCCAGACAGGCTTTTTAAGAGGAGTAGGCTCCAAGTCCTTCACGCATCATTGCTTTTCTTAGATGGGTGATTGACTTCGTGGCAAACAGCCCCAAGCCACGTAGGCTCTGCACCGGCAGGAAGTCAGTGAGAAGCGACCTGTTTAACAAATCAACTCCCACGGTGCGTGTCGTGACATCTAACCGCCGAGCGTGATTGTAGGCGTTGGAAGTTCTCTCAATGTCGGAGCGAGTTTTATGCCTCAACTGGCTGGCCAATTCTTCAACATCCCTGATTCCGAGATTTAGACCCTGAGCGCCAATGGGTGGAAACGCATGCCCGCTTTCACCAACCAGAAAGGTGCAGCCAACAGCCATCTTGTTTGAAATCTGGGAGGACATTGGAAAAGTTTGTTTTGCACCGGTATCACTTATCTTTCCAAGGAGATGGCTGCTTCTTGTTTCCAATTCGTGGATTAGTTCCACTTCGTTCATCGCCATCAATTTGTCTGCGGTTTCGGGCTTCACAACGCAAACAACAGCTGAACGATTCCCAGACAACGGCACGAGAGTGAATGGCCCAGTTTCTGTGTGAAACTCGGTTGAAATATTCATATGTGATTTGCTGTGGCTAAACTGTGTGATGAACGCCGTTTGGGGATATTCCCATTTCTTGACTGAAATATTGGCGCTATCACGGACTTTTGACCCTCGACCATCGGCACCGACCAGGATATCAGCGCTCAATAATTTGTTGGCATCAGTGAAAATCTCAACCCCCTTACTTAAAGAAATGTCAGAAGCGAGATGTTCAATATGTGTGAAATTAAGATGGTTTAGAAGACTTTCCTGAATCCGTTTAACAAGTCCAATAACCGGCACATTGAGTGCGAAATAACTATGGCCAATCTCACTGGCACTAAAGCTAACTTCAGGTGCACGCACTAGCCGTTTTGTGCCGTCAATTAAACGCATTGTCTCTAATGCAGCCACATCTTTTATCGACGCTGCATCGATCCCAATGTTTTTCAAGAAAGCCAACGAGCCCTGCATAAGAGCAACGGTCCTTAGATCATTCAATGATTCTCGTTTTGCTAAAAGGGTCGTATTGATACCATTTTGAGCAAGTGCCAGCGCTGATAGCCAGCCCACAGGACCACCGCCAACAATTATTGCATTCAAAGTCGGATTTGTATCACTCATTAGTCACCACATCTTGGAACGCAGAATTGTCTCGCCCACAAATTTTTGGCGAGCCAAGCGACTTTCCCATGCACAAAGTACAAAGCTATATTTAGGGCTAGCGCCAACGTATTCAATTTACCAGCCTTGTTTCCGCAACCTGTCACTCTAATCATGTCGAATGCCTTTTTTGTTGTTATGCCATCAACAAAGAACTTCAAACGCATAAAATGTTAGTCTAAGGCTGACTTATGACCACCATAGCATCACCCGCCCCGAAAATGTCCGCCGCATGGAATATCAGAGCCTTGTTCTTTTGTGAGGCGACTGTTTTGACATCCATATTCCCTCGCTTTCCCGATTTTAAGGAAACGCTGTCTTTGGACCATGCCCAATTGGGTGTGAGTTTGTTGGGTTTGCCCATGGGCACACTTATATCATTGCTCTTGGCCGGTGGGTTGGTTGATCGACTGGGAACAAAAAATGCCTCGAGGCTTGGCCTGTCATTGGTCGCCTTAGCGCTAATTCTTCCCACGTTGGCATGGTCGATGTTAAGTTTATTCTTTGCATTGCTGTTGGTTGGGCTGTCGTTGGCGCTGATCGAAATCGGCATGAATGTGGATGCTGACCGAGTTGAAAAGTGGATAGGGCGTCCGATCATGAGTTCGTGTCATGGATTCTGGAGCCTTGGCGCGCTAGCAGGAACAGGGCTTGGCGCCTTGTGCGCAATATTGGGCTTGAGCCCATTCCAACAGGTCATTATCATGTCGCCTTTATTTGGTCTGGCGGGTTTACTGGTTATTCAACTGCGCGCGCCAATTCCTGTGCCCGCGCCTTCCAGTGAAAGCAGTCCTACTTTCGCGTTGCCAACAAAAGCAATGTTGGGGTTGGCTGTTTTTTCCGTTGGGTTGCAAATGTCGGAAGGTGCGGCATTCGACTGGAGCGGCATCTACATGAAAGAAGTGGTGGGAGCCAACGCAACTTTCATTGGCGCGGCCTATTTCGCATTCACCTTGCCAATGGCAATTGGCCGCTTCATGGGTGATTACTTCAGAATGGCAATTGGACCTGTTTTGCTTGCACGCATTACCACTGTTATTGCTTGCATCGGGCTGTTCATTTTAGGCCTAAGTGACACGCCCATTGGCTCCATTGTTGCTTGGGGTCTCGTTGGCTTTGGCGCTTCCATGGCGTTTCCTCTGGCGGTTTCAGCCGCAGCCGAACGTGAAGATCGGCCAGCGGCCGTAAATGTCGCTAGTGTTTTTCTTGTTGCGTTCACAGCTTTCGTTATCGGCCCACCATTGATTGGTTTTGTCTCAAAATGGATTGGCCTGCAAAATGGACTTTTGACACTGCTACCATTTTGTATCCTCGGGTATATACTAGCTCCAGCATTAAAGCCGCGAGCATAGGTTGGACCCATATATGACGAATGCAATTGTTATCCGGGAAACGGGTGGCCCAGAAGTCTTGAAATTGGAGACTGTAGACGTCGCATCACCCCAAAGCGGTGACGCTCTGGTGCACCACGGAGCAATTGGGATCAACTTCATAGATGTATATTTCAGGTCTGGTCTCTACCCGTCTCCAAATGGAATGCCGTTTATTCCAGGGAATGAGGGAGCTGGCGTGGTCGAGGCTGTGGGTGAAGGCGTCACTCACGTCAAGCCAGGAGACCGTGTAGCCTATGTGGGGCCGCTGGGATCTTACTCTGAAAAACGTATCCTGCCTGCAGATAGACTTGTGAAGCTCCCAGATGAAATTGCGGATAACACAGCCGCCGCCATGATGTTGAAAGGCATGACTGCGCAATATCTGTTGTGCCGGACTTTTAAGGTAGGTGAGGGCCAAACCATATTGTTTCACGCAGCATCGGGCGGCGTTGGCTTGATAGCCTGCCAATGGGCCAAAGCACTTGGTGCGACCGTTATCGGAACTGTTGGCTCCGCGGAAAAAGCCGAACTGGCAAAGGCGCATGGAGCCCATCATACCATAAACTACTTGGAAGAAGACTTTGTAACCCGCGTGAATGAGATAACAAGCGGCGAGGGTGTCGATGTTGTCTACGATTCTGTTGGACAGGATACGTACCCCGGATCTCTCGACTGCTTGAAACAGTTGGGCATGTGGGTATCCTTTGGACAGTCTTCTGGTCCGATTACAAATTTCAACCTGGCAGATTTGGCCCAAAAGGGATCTTTGTTTGCAACCCGGCCGACCCTTTTTAATTATATTGCCCAACGGGATGATCTGGAGCGCAGTGCAAATGATCTTTTCAATGTTGTCTCATCAGGTCAGGTAAAAATTCCGGTGAATCAGGAATTCGCACTTGCAGATGCAAGAAAGGCGCATGAAGCGCTGGAAGGGCGGAAAACCACAGGTGCCAGCGTCCTGGTTGTTTAGAGTATCGCGACGTTTTTTTGTTTGGCTGTGAAATCACTTTTCAAGTCCGAATTGCCTGATACATTGCCTGAAACAAGGTAACAATGCGAAAGGCTGACATGGCCGGGTTAACAACACATGTTCTGGACACTGCAACAGGGTTGCCAGCAGCGGGATTGGAAATTGAACTTTGGTCTTCAGATGGGCAAACTCAATTGGCCGAACGCGTTACAAACGCCGACGGTCGCACAGATAAGCCTTTGTTATCGGAGCAGGAAGCTCAAAACGGTTTCTATGAATTGCGTTTTTTCGCCGGCGATTATTTAACCGGAAAGCCGGGCGAACCACCGTTTTTTGACGTCATATCAATCCGGTTTCGTTACAGTATCGACCGGCCGCACCACCATATTCCATTGCTGTTGTCACCGTTTGGTTATTCAACGTATCGCGGGAGTTGATATGCACAATTTGCTGCGCTTTCGGTTGAATGATGAGCTGATCGAACTTGCGACACTAGACCCAACCGCAACCTTGTTGGATTTCATCCGGGAGCAGAAACAGCTCAAAGGCACCAAAGAAGGCTGCAACGAAGGAGATTGTGGCGCTTGCACTGTTGCTCTTGGCACACATGAGAGAGGCGAACTGGTCTATCGCCCTGTAAATGCATGCATTCAGTTGCTCGGGATGGTGCATGGTGCACATGTTGTGACCGTAGACAGTCTTTCCAATGGGGCTGGAGCAACTCATCCGGTACAGGATGCAATGGTGAAACATCATGGGTCACAATGTGGATTTTGCACACCTGGAATTGTGATGTCCTTGTATTGCTTGAGCCTGGATCGGAAAGATCCGCCAACACGCGAAACTGTAAATACCTGGCTCGCGGGCAACCTGTGTCGGTGCACCGGCTACAGACCCATTGTCGATGCAGCAATGGAAAGTTGCTTTCCAAATAACTCACCAGAAAAAGACGTACAAAAAGTGGATGGTTTCGACTGTTCGGGTTCATTATTCATTGGTGATGAAAACAGCTTCTTTGCGGCCCCTGCAACACTCGAAGAAGCCTTGCAGCTTTATGCCAAACATCCAGATGCAACACCTGTTGCCGGCGCAACAGATGTGGGACTGTGGGTTACAAAGCGCCTAGATAAGCTGACGAAAATCCTGCATCTGGGGCGCATAAAGGCATTCGATACCATTTTGCAAACAAATGGCATGATCAGGCTAGGTGCTGGGGCAACTTATGAAACTGCGTTCTCAGTGATGTCTGAGATAGATTCAGACATCGCATCAGTTATCTCACGCATAGGATCACGTCAGGTCCGCGCTAGCGGTACCATTGGCGGAAATATAGCAAATGGATCACCAATTGGAGATACTCCGCCGATCCTCATCGCTTTGGGCGCAACTCTTGAGCTTCAAAAAGCCGGTGCATCTCGCACCATTCCGCTGGAGGAGTTTTTTATTGAATACGGAAAGCAGGATCGACAATCCGGTGAGCTTGTTACGGCCATCAACGTTCCGACACTAAAAACAAACGAGCGCTTTCGCAGCATGAAAATTTCGAAGCGTTTCGATCAAGACATTTCAGCCGTCATGGCAGCGTTTAAATTCACTGTGTCGGACGACGAAATTTCCGAAGCGCGCATTGTATATGGTGGCATGGCCGGCACACCGCAGCGCGCAAAATGCACAGAAAAGGAATTGATTGGCGCAACGTTAAAGGATGAGAGCAGTTGGGAAACCGCGATCGCAGCCCTTGATACTGATTTCAGTCCTATGACAGATATGCGTGCGAGCTCTAACTATCGTGGGCTGACGGCACAAAATACGCTTCGAAAGGCACTGGTTGAGTTATCAGGGGTGGATACCCTGGTCACCCGAGTTACCGCGCATCGTACTAGTGATCTGGGGCAAACAGAATGAATATTCAACACCCGAAAAAAGCGCTAAATCAAACCACCGTTGTCCGACACCCTATACCCCATGACAGCGGCACAAAGCACGTAAGCGGCTTGGCAAAATATATCGATGATCTGCCGGAACCTCATGGTACGCTGCATGTGGTGCCGGGTCTATCGCCGATAGCATTTGGCAAAATAATCTCTATCAGTTTGGAAAAGGTTCTTTCCTATCCCGGAGTAGTAGCGGTGTTATCCGCTAAAGACATTCAAGGCAGCAACGATACAAGCCCAACTGGCGCAGGCGATGATCCGGTATTTGCAGAAAAGAAAATTACCTTTCACGGGCAAGCGCTATTTGCTGTCGTCGCTGAAACCAGACTAGCAGCGCGCCACGCAGCAAGACTGGCAGACATCAAATGTGAGGAATCTGATGGGCTTTTGGTGTCTGCACAAGACGCGATTGCTGCCAACTCGGAAGTCTTGGAAGACTATCAATTCCTGAGAGGGGAGCCACAGGCAGCAATCGAGGCGTCTGTGCATAGACTGGAGTCAACTATTGAGATCGGCGGGCAGGAACATTTTTATCTCGAGGGCCAGGTTGCGATGGCTATTCCTGGTGAAGATGGCGACATGCGCGTGTTGTCATCCACTCAGCACCCGACCGAAGTTCAGCACGTAGTCTCACATGTACTTGGCGTGCCACAACACTCTGTAACTGTTGAAACAAGACGTATGGGTGGCGGCTTTGGCGGGAAGGAAAGTCAGGCCTCGCAATGGGGGGCGCTGGCGGCATTGGCATCTCAAGTCACTGGAAAAGCATGCAAAGTGCGCCTTGATCGCGACGACGACATGATGATGACTGGCAAACGGCACGATTATTCCGTTTCATTTTCCGCAGGTTATGACGAGCGAGGTCGCCTAACATCCGTTGATACAAGTTTTGCGTCCCGTTGTGGACATTCGGCTGATCTGTCACTTGGTGTAAACGACCGGACCATGTTTCACGCCGACAATGCCTACTACTATCCGGAAGTTTGCATTCATTCCCGAAGGATGAGAACACATACTGTTTCAAATACTGCATTTCGCGGATTCGGCGGACCTCAAGGCTTGCTGTTTGCCGAACGCATGATGGACGAAATTTCAATTCAGACCGGAATTGACCCTCTCGATGTACGTAAGGCCAATTTCTACGAACATTCCGAGAGGAATGTCACGCCTTTTGGTATGGTTGTCGAAGACAACATTATACTAGATCTCGTCGAACAACTCGAAACTAGCAGCGAATACCGCGCACGAAAAACTGACATAGACGGCTACAATCAAGAAAGTCGCTTTCTCAAAAAAGGTATTGCTTTGACGCCGGTTAAGTTCGGCATTTCCTTCACGCTCAACCATCTCAACCAGGCAGGTGCCTTGGTCCACGTTTATACAGATGGTTCTGTTTATTTAAACCACGCCGGAACCGAGATGGGGCAGGGTCTTTACATCAAAGTAGCACAAGTGGTTGCCGAAGAGTTTGGCATCGACCTTGATAGTGTCAAGATCTCAGCAACAACAACAGATAAGGTTCCAAACACAGGGCCAACAGCTGCATCGGCTGGTTCAGATCTAAATGGTATGGCAGTAAAGGTCGCTGTGGACCAGATTAAGAATCGGATGCGGGATTTTGTTGCGAAGCGCAACAACACATTGCCTGCAGATGTAAAATTTGCCGAAAACCGTGTCAGCGCTGGAGATTATTCAATCGGATTTTCAGAGCTTGCAAATGAAATGCACTTGGAGCGCATTTCTTTGTCTGCATCCGGATTTTATCGAACACCAAAGGTGGAATGGAACAGAGACAAAGCGGAAGGCCGGCCATTCTTTTATTTTGCCTATGGAGCCGCTTGCTCGGAAGTATTAGTGGATACATTGACAGGCGAAATGAAAGTAACAGCAATTGATATTTTGCACGATGTGGGTAAATCCATAAATCCAGCAGTTGACATTGGCCAGATCGAAGGAGGCTTTGTGCAGGGCATGGGTTGGCTAACGACGGAAGAATTAGTTTGGGATGATTGCGGCCGCCTGCGCACACATGCACCTTCCACCTATAAAATTCCATGCGCGTCTGACATCCCGGAACACTTCAAGACGAACCTCTATGAAAGTGATGGAAACCGGGAAGACACAATTTACAGATCAAAGGCTGTAGGTGAACCGCCACTTATGTTAGCTGTTTCAGTCTTCAGTGCCATCTATCACGCGATTGCCAGTATCAATCCTGGCCGCGCACCAATTTTGAACGCGCCAGCCACACCGGAAGCGATTTTGAAAGCAGTTCAATCTATAAAGGGCAATCACTAGGTAATGAACTTGTGGCAACCACTGCACAACTACCTTTTGCAAGGACAGCAGGTCGCCCTGGTACTCGTGAAGGAAGCACGCGGCTCTGTACCCCGTGAAGCAGGAGCCGGCCTCGTTGTTTTGCCTGATGGCGGTTTTCACGGAACCATTGGCGGCGGCGCGTTGGAATGGGAAGCTCTACAACATGCAGCTGGTTTTCTGAAAAGTCCCGGTCAGCTCGACAAGCAGAAGATTCCTCTTGGCCCAAATCTGGGGCAATGCTGCGGAGGACATGTTGTCCTGACCTTTGAAAAATGGAGCCCTGAACGGCTTGAAGAGGCCAAGGAATTAGCTGAAGCCGAGGCAAACGGGCTTTTTTCTGTAAAAAGCAAAATCCTCGAAAATCAAGTAAAGCGGGAACTCCACTCTCATTCAACAGACGAATTTTTTGGAGTTGAACAAATTCCCGTCGCCATTTTTGGTGCAGGTCATGTTGGAAAAGCACTGATACTCGCACTGGCTTTGGCACCAACACGCATCACATGGGTGGACACAAGAACAGACGTTTTTCCGGAAACTTGCCCCAAAAACGTTTCGATGAATGCACCCCAACGTCCAGAAGATATGATGGCGCATCTTGTTGATAACACGTTGATAATTATCCTTACGCACAGTCATGCACTTGACTTGTCGTTGCTGGAAACAGCGTTAAAGCGAGGTTTTCCATTTGTAGGTGTAATTGGGAGCGAGACGAAACGTGCGCGGTTTGTATCGCGTTTGCAGCAAGCGGGCATGAGCGCCAAACTTGCATCCAGTTTCCACTGTCCAATTGGCATTCCAGGCATCATAGGAAAGGAGCCAAGCGTCATCGCGGCGTCTGTTACGGCGCAATTACTGATGGAAAAAAGCATGCTTGTGGAAAACTAATCTTGTTTTTTGCGGCGCAACACGTCCTAATATGTCTTCACGCAATTGGGGAAAATATCTTTGACATCTGAGAACTCAGAAGCCAGCTCACTTTTGCTTGAAGCCAAAGGCATTACCAAACGTTTTGGTGCTCTTGTTGCCAATGATGCTGTTCATTTATCCATTGCATCTGGCGAAATTCATGCGCTGCTGGGCGAAAATGGCGCTGGTAAGTCAACCTTTGTTAAAATGCTCTACGGAAGCCTTCGACCGGATGAAGGTACGCTGCTGTGGAAGAATAACGTCGTAAATATCAAAAGCCCTGCGATGGCCAGAGGTTTGGGTATCGGCATGGTGTTTCAGCATTTCTCGTTATTTGAAGCGCTATCGGTGGAAGAAAACATTCTGCTGGCTTTGCCCCCTGAACAGAGCAAGGATTTGAAACAGCGCATCAAAACTGTTTCTGCAGAATATGGCCTGCCTCTTGATCCCGCAGCTACGATTGCGGACTTATCGGTTGGTGAACGGCAACGGGTGGAAATAATCCGTTGCCTTTTACAAGACCCTGCGTTGATTATTATGGATGAACCAACATCCGTCCTGACACCACAAGAGGCAGATGAGCTTTTCATCGTTCTGGAAAAACTTGCCGGTGAGGGGAGAAGTATTCTCTATATTAGCCACAGGTTGGATGAAGTGAAACGCCTTTGCCACCGCGCAACAATCTTGCGCCAAGGCAAGCTGATATCGCAGTGTGATCCGACCAAAGAGACAGCAAAATCACTAGCGGCTCTGATGGTCGGCAATGAAGTAGCAGATGTCAGGCGCGAATTGCAGGATCGAGAGCATCTTAAAAAACGTCTCACGGTTCGGTCCTTGAATCTTCCTTCGCAGATTGCGACGGGGACTGACTTGAAAGATGTGGCATTTGATGTGGCGCAGGGTGAAATCCTGTGCATTGCCGGAATCGCAGGGAACGGACAAAGCGAATTGTTTGCAGCCCTGTCTGGAGAAACAACAGCAGCTGACGTTGGTTCAATTGTATTCGACGGGTGGCCTTGCGCCACCGCCGGAATTACAGAACGTCGCCGGAGGGGCGCGGCATTTGTTCCCGAAGAACGCAATGGTCATGCCGCGCTGGCGGATATGCGGCTCAGCAAGAACATATTGCTTTCCTGGAACAATCCTGGTGATGGCACAACACGCCGTGGAATTATTAAGCGTATGGCTCTTGCCAGACTAGAAGGCGTTATTGCCGAAGCATTTGATGTACGTATGGCGCATGCGGATGTGGAAGCAGGGGCTCTTTCCGGCGGTAATTTACAGAAATTTGTTGTAGGCCGCGAGGTCAAACGTAGTCCCAAGCTTTTGGTCATTTCTCAACCCACATGGGGGGTTGATGCAGGCGCCGCCAGTCTCATCCGCCAAAAGCTGATAGATCTGTCGCGCAGAGGCACATCAATTGTTGTGATCAGCCAGGACCTTGATGAGATTTTTGAAATTGCCGATCGAATTGCCGTCATCTCGCAGGGCGCTTTGTCTGATGTCCACGCAGTGGATGAAATCACGCGCGAGCAGGTCGGCTTGCTGATGGGTGGTATGAAGTTGGAAAAGGCACTCTTGCAGGGTTCGGCATCAGAACCTGAAAGTCCAGAGGTCTTGTATGCAGTTTAAACTCCAACGCCGAGAAGAGCACTCTGTATGGATGACGGTTTTGTCACCGTTGCTGGCTATCGCGCTTATGTTGATAACCGGCGCGGCAATCTTCGCAAGCCTCGGGATTGACCCGGTTAAAGGTCTTACAGTTTACTTTTTGGAGCCGTTGCAAAGCGCTTGGTCCCTGCAGGAGCTGGTTGTAAAAGCGACACCTTTGATCCTTATCGGAATTGGTCTGTCAATTTGCTATCGTGCGAATATCTGGAACATTGGAGCGGAAGGTCAGTTCATTGCCGGTGCGCTGGCTGGTTCCTACTTTCCGATCATGATGCACGGCTGGGAAGGCCCGCTGGTATTTCCCACCATGATTGCAGCCGGTATTATTGGTGGTGCCGTGTTTGGACTTATTCCGGCGCTTCTAAAAGTGAAATTTGGCGCAAATGAAATTCTTACCAGCCTACTGCTGGTTTATGTGATTCAGTTGTTGTTGGACTGGCTGGTAAGAGGTCCTTGGCGTGATCCGGAAGGTTTCAATTTCCCGGAAAGCCGCCTTTTTGACAGTGACGCGATAACTCCGCTCATTTTTGAGGGCAGCCGAATGCATATTGGCTTCCCAATAGCGATTGTGATTGCCTTGGTGGCTGCGTTCTATCTTGCGCGCACGCTGACAGGTTTCAAAATTCAGGTGGTCGGTCAATCCACTCGCGCCGCCGCTTTTGCTGGCATTAGTCAAAAGAAAATGATCTTTTTTGCATTTGCGATCTCTGGCGGGTTGGCTGGGTTGGCTGGAATTATTGAAGTTGCTGGACCTATTGGTCAGCTTAGACCCACGATTTCACCGGGATACGGCTTCACTGCGATCATCGTTGCATTTCTTGGCCGTCTGAACCCAATTGGCATAGTAGTTGCTGGTTTTGTATTAGCGCTTTCATATCTTGGAGGTGAGGCCGCTCAAGTTTCTTTAGGCGTTACAGACAAGATTGCGAGAGTCTTTCAGGGGCTTCTGCTTTTCTACGTGCTCGCCTGTGATACATTCATCCACTACCAAGTACGACGTGTTGGCGCGGCGCGGGAAGCAGCCTGATGGGAATTTACGAAGCAATCATCCTAACGGTAATAACTGCCTCGACACCGCTGTTGCTGGCCGCATGCGGCGAGTTGGTGGCAGAACGTGCAGGCGTTCTTAACCTTGGTGTTGAAGGTATGATGATAATGGGTGCTGTTGCGGCTTTCGCTGTAGCCTTATCAACCGGTTCGCCATATTGGGGGGCACTTGCCGGAATTGTTGTTGGAGCGATGTTCGCGCTGCCTTTTGCGTTTCTGACCATTTCCATGGTGACGAACCAAGTTGCTACCGGATTAGCACTAACCATATTGGGGTTAGGCCTATCGGGCATGATCGGCGAGGCATATATCGGCCAACCCGGCATAAAACTTCCCCCAATCAATGTGGAAGGCTTGTCTGATCTACCGTATGTAGGGTCCATATTTTTTTCACAAGACGTCATCGTTTATGGGTCCATTCTACTCACACTCTTTGTTTGGTGGTTTCTATTCAAATCTCGGGCTGGTCTTTCACTACGCGCCGTCGGCGACAATCATGGGTCTGCCCACGCACTAGGTGTATCCGTTCGTAAAGTCCGATACTTGGCTGTGATCTTTGGTGGTGCTTGTGCAGGGCTCGCTGGTGCATATCTTTCACTAGTTTATACGCCGCAATGGACAGAAGGCATGACAGCAGGGCGTGGATGGATCGCCGTTGTATTAGTGGTTTTTGCGACCTGGATGCCGGGGCGCCTGATTGCCGGCGCTTATTTGTTTGGCGCTGTTCTTATTTTACAATTACATGCGCAGGCGGCAGGTATCAAAATGCCACCTCAACTCCTCTCAAGTTTGCCCTATTTGGCCACAATATTTGTTCTTGTGTTGATTTCCAGAAACCGCACATTGGTGAAAAAGAATTCTCCTGCCTGTTTGGGCAAGCCATTTGTGCCTGACGTTTGACATGACTAAAGCCATCTAATTTCAACTTAAGGAATTTCAAATGAGAAACATTCTAAAAACCGCGGTCGGAGCAATCGCGATGGCTGCGATGGCAGTTTCAGGTTCTGCCTATGCTGCCAACCATGGCAAGACAAAAGTTGGCTTCATTTATGTGGGGCCAATTGGTGATCACGGATGGTCTTATCAGCACAATCAAGGTCGTTTGGCTATCGAAGCAGAGTTTGGCGACAAGGTTGAGACGACCTATGTGGAAAATGTCTCTGAAGGACCAGACGCCGAACGTGCGATCGAACGTCTCGCCAGAGATGGTTACAACCTAATTTTCACAACCTCTTTTGGATATATGAACCCGACTATCAAGGTTGCAAAGAAATACCCAGATGTAATGTTCGAACATGCAACTGGTTACAAGCGCGCCGACAATGTTTCTACCTATTCGTCTCGCTTTTATGAAGGTCGATATATTATAGGCCAAATCGCGGCCAAGATATCAGAAACGGGTACAGCAGGCTATGTAGGCTCACTCCCGATTCCAGAAGTGGTTCGCGGCATCAACTCTTTCCTTCTTGGCGCTCAATCGGTCAATCCGGATTTCAAGGTGAAAGTTGTTTGGGTCAATTCATGGTTCGATCCAGGTAAGGAAGCAGATGCTGCTAAAGCCTTGATCGATCAAGGCGTTGATATCATCACTCAACACACAGATTCTCCTGCCCCACTGCAGGTCGCCGAAGAACGCAACATTAAAGGCTTTGGGCAGGCATCAGATATGATCAAGTTCGCACCGAAAGCTCAGATGACTTCAATCATTGATGATTGGAACTCCTATTACATCAGCCGGGTTCAGGCTGTTATGGATGGCACGTGGAAATCAACTGACACTTGGGGCGGCCTGGACGATAAAATGGTTATTATGGCGGATTACACAAACCTGCCAGATGATATTGCAACAGCTGCAGCCGCAACTGAAGCTTCAATCAAGGATGGTTCTTTCCATCCATTTACCGGCCCGATCTTTAAACAAGATGGGTCTCAATTGGTGGGAGAGGGCGAGATCGTTGACGATGGGACGCTCCTTGGTATGAACTTTTATATCAAAGGCGTTGACGGTGATCTGCCGCAATAATTCCCCCGCACAAATGCCTAGGCAGTTGTCTTAGTTGTGAAAGCCGGCCTCTGAGGCCGGCTTTCATACGTTCTGGCCTTCAGTGTCATCGTGACATTTGGTAAGAAACATCTTAGGAATCGGGTTAGACTACAAACTATCTGCTTTTGCTGGGGTGCCTTGAATGAGTCTATGGAAGCGAATGATGGGCCGACGGGCTGACGCCCCGGCGGAGCCGTCAATGAAAGCACGCAACAGACCAAGACGGGTGCGAGACGCAGACGACATAACAGACATTGCCGCTGAAGAAGCTTTTGATGGCGTGCTTACTGAAAGCATCAGAGCGCGCTGGACATTCTGGACAGAACACGGGGATTTGGCACCTGATCTGATCTCACCGCAGGTGAACCCAATTTACAAAAACGTTCCGGCTTGGCCCTCTGATCGGCTTGCATTTCTGACTCTGGAACGAGAAGAGTCGACAGTATTGGCAACCGACGGATTGTCTGATCCATTCGATGATTTGAATAAGGGAAATCAAGGTTTCGGTGTTGAGTATTTCATCGACATCGCCGAGCGCCCCCTATCGGATTTTTCACGGAACATCGCGGTGGAAATTTTGATGACGGTCGCATACAACACTGTGGCGCGCGGCGGCGTTGAGGACCTGTTGGATGATTTTGGCTTGGTCTCCATGGAAATACCAGAAAGCGATCTGCCAGCATCTCATTTGACAAGTGATGGCAATGCTTGTGTTTTACTGGGCGGTCCGAAAGCAGACTTTGATACTGTCTATGTAGATGGGCCGATGGGAGATATCGAACTGATTTCTCTTACATTACTCACCGGCCGCGAAACAGAATTCATACGGCGTAAAGGTGCCAATGCGAGAGCGGATGTCGCACAGAGCCTTCTGGAAGCAGGCATCGGACATCGTACGGTTATAGGACGCCCGTCAATTATTTAACTTTCAGGCGGCGTGCTTTGTAGTCCGGTAGAAAAATCTCTTCAGTGCTCATCAAGCTTTGCGAAGGATCCGCGTCAATATGTTCATCACTTAACGAAGTAGAAAAAGCCGTCTCAGTGCCATCATTTCGGTTTAGTTCCAAACTGACAACAGCCTGCCACATGCCATCAAGTGCTTCAGAAACGGTGTTGGCTGACAGTGCACCTTGCAGCACCGTGCCGTCTCGTCTGATGAGTTCCACCGGATGTGCTGACAGGCTACCTTCTGCGATAATATCTTGAACAACGCTGGCGCCACTTCCAAGATAGTTTTTCTGGTTGAACAGCGATACGAGCGGTAAACCTATTGTTTGGCTTTTGCTAAGTCCAAGACTTTGAAGCCATGCCCTGTTCGCCTCAATAATTACACCTTCATCATTCATAGTGCACAGCATAGTTGGTGCAACCTCATAAATGGCGGTTGCCAATGCATTTCGTTTTGAAAGGTCAGCTAGCCGGCCTTTGATAATTGCCTGCCGTTTCCTTTCATCGGTAACATCTGTAAATGTTACCACCGCGCCATCACCAGATTTCGCAGCTGCAACCCTGAGCCACCTGTGGTGCCCATTGATCGTGAAGGAAACTTCAGCGCGGACCGGCTGTCCGGTTTCAGTAGTATGCTGAGCTATTCGGAAAAAATTTGAATTGTAGATTTCTCTAAAATCTTTCGCCAATTGAGCGTTTACGACATCGCTGGTCACGCCCCCAAAAAGAAGGATTGCGGCTTCATTTGCATCCTCAATGATAAAATCGGCCAACTGTCCTTGTTCATTGCGGACCGCAGACAAGGTGAGAATTCCGTCGGTGGTAGAATCCAAAATGCCGTTTATTAGTTGATATCTTTGAGAAACTGGCAGGCTATAACTCAATACGCAGAACTTTCCGGCGTCAGATGTAAATGGAAGTAAAATTTGTTCCCAAGTCGTTTTTGTCCGCGTCGCGCTGGTTCGCAACGTTACATAAAGCGGTTTTTGAGAAGTAAAAGAGCGATGCAGATGGGCATGGGTCAATGCGGCAACATCGTCCGGCAGATCACTTACTCTCATGCCAGACAAATCAAAGCCGGCACCTTGTACAATCTGAGCGCCAAAGGCCTCATAGAGCCATTCATTATCTGCTTCCAATGAAATTTCGGATAGATTTGAACGACACCACCTCAGAGAGGCGCGCCGCTCGCTGGTGAGTTGCGGCAATTCTCCATCGCGCACGCGCCATAATTCCCAGAACGCAAGAAGACGAATGAAGACGTGATCATCAGCATGTTTGCGAATGTCCTCATGGTCTGCTTCGAAGTGAAAATATATCATTCAAAAAATCCGGTATACGAACGAGCGCGTGGTATAGCTGCAATGCGATGAAAAAAACACATCCTAATTTGTCACCGCTTATGCCCAACCAGACAAGGTGAGAGAAGCGGTATTTATTCAATGTTGTAAAATGGCAATAGAAATTGTCAAAAATAACAATGATATTTAATACAACTCATCTCAACCATGTAATAACTAGCGCTTTGAGGGTGTTTTGATTTCACTTTTACTTTAAATTGCATTTTAATCATTCGCAGAATTGGTTAGGGTTGTTACATCCGTTGTATACATATTTTACCCAGTGTTAAGATACCTTGGAGCTTCGATTTAATCTGGCGCCCCGCCCGTATGTGAACTATAACAGTGTCTGTTTTCCATATTTAGTTTTGCATATACAAATGAACCGATTTGAACGCATTCATTATTTAAAGCGATTGTTAGCCATCAGTGCGGCACAAACTCATGATGTACATTTGTCGAATGCAGCAACTCAAAACAATTATGTGGACACAGCTGCAAACACTCACCACCTTTTTGCCACCAAACACCAGCTTGTTGAATTAGAAGCTCGCCTGTTGTTTGATGCCGCTGTGGGTGTCACCGGATTTGATGTGGGTGCTGATGCGTTTGATGATCTGGGTAAAGACAGCAACGAGGATGGTCCGGATGTCATTGATCCGGCAGTCTCCGCGATTTTGTCAGATGCCCTTGATTTTACATCGGCAGTGCACAGCAAAACGATCGTCTTTGTAGACGCCGCCGTTTCAGACCTTTCAGGTTTTCTGGGGCAGGATGACCCCAATCTGGAATTTTTCCTACTTAACGCAAATGAAGATGGAATTGGACAGATTTCTGACGCTCTGGCGGGTAGGACGGACGTTGAATCTGTTCACATCATTTCTCACGGCAAGGCCGGTGCTTTGGCCCTTGGGAACTCACTGGTGAACCGCGCAGACCTGTCGAACTACAGCGCTGAGCTTTCCATTATTGGAGATGCGATTGCCGATGGCGGCGATATCCTCATCTATGGATGCAATGTGGCCGAAGGTGACGTCGGAAATAGTTTTATCGAAGCCCTTTCGAAAATGACCGGAGCGGACATCGCAGCTTCCAACGACTGGACAGGGGACGAAGCCCAGGGAGGCGACTGGGAACTAGAAGTCTCGGTCGGGCAGATAGATGTGTCTGCAATCTTCGGCACTGATGGCGATGTGGGATACTCAAATCTGCTTGCAGCACCAACCAATACCGCTCCAGCATCAGTAACTGTGGTGGAAGATGTGCCTTATGCGTTCCTCGGTGCTGAGCAAATCTCGGTCAATGACGCAGATTTTGACGTTCTCATTACAGTATTAAGTGTCAACAATGGCACCCTGACACTTACGGATTTCTCCGGGATCGTTGTTTCTGGAAATGGAACTGACACCATTGTCATGAGTGGTACGCACGCCGACATAAACGACAATCTTGCAACGTTGGTTTACACGACAGATCAGGATTTCAACGGTAGCGATACGCTCGTGGTTTCGTCAGATGACGCCGCCGCCATTGCAGTCACCAATACCATCATAAATGTTTCACCAGCAAACGATCCACCGAGCCTTACGCTTCCAGGTGTTCAGGATGCCACGGAAAATGTAAAAACCTTGATACCAGGTGTCATCATTTCAGATGTTGATGACGCTGGTGGACTGATGACAGTTGGACTGTCCGTTTCTAACGGATCACTGGACTTAAACACATCTGGCATTGTGGTTACATTTCGCAGTGCCTCAAGCGACTCGATAACAATTAGTGGCACAAAGGCAACGCTGAACGCTGCATTATCAACACTTAGTTACCAGTCAAACTTTGGGTTTACCGGCACGGATGGATTGTGGGTAAACGTAAATGACAACGGGAACACTGGTCTAGGCGCCGCACAAATGGCAAGCAGCGGTGTAAATATTGAAGTTCATGAAAACACAAATAGCGAATTTAACATTTCAGACGCAGATCCAACCGGACTGACATTTGATTTGCTAGACAATCTTGGCTCCTCTGAGGGTTTAAGCGCTATCAGTTTCCCTCCGCCTAAATTGACAGTTGCATCGGCTATAGGGGAGTTCCGCGTTAACAATGATGTGGAGCCCATGCGAGCAGTCGTTGAAGGCCGGAAGGACGATTTAGCCAAGTCCTTGAACCCAGATGATGATGGACCTCCAATCAGAGCACAGCTTTCTCTTGACCAGGAAGCCCGCGATTTTCAAGCAAATGTATTTACTCCAACCGGCCTTGCAGACAATCTGGAAGCATATGAACAATCGGCACAGAGCTCTGAACCAGCAGAAAATAAATCAGATCAGAACCTCGACAAGACCGCTTCAGACGTGCCTGAAACGAGCCAAGACGCGGATGAAAAGGCTCAGAGAGACCAAATCGATCTATCAGCCGATGAATTTGACCGAAACGTCAATCAATTGCTCGATGATCTAGGCGCCCCGAGCCAGTCAGACGATGAGTAGCAAAGACGCGGTGGGGTCAAATCTAAAGCATTTTTGCGCCTTCCGATCGTTGGCGGTTGTCGCTTGCTTAGCTTCGGTGCTCGCAGGTTGTATTGTATTGCCTGACCCACTCACCAATGCAGATCGCGCTTCGCGGGTTTCGTCTGATCTGGCAAGTCTTTATGCAAATCAGGAGCCTGTTACCGGCGCAATAGACATCTATGAAGCCGTTGCAAGGGGACTCAAATACAATGTGGATAAGCGACTCAAGGAATTTGAACATAGCATTTCAAGACGATCCCTGCGCTCTGCAACGCTGGATATGTTACCGGACTTTGTTGCGAATGCTGGCTATAGCGGACGTAATGAGTACCGTGCTTCAACCAGTTATAATCTTGCAAATCAGAACCGCGCAACTGGTGCCTCAACATCCGAAGATAGAGAGAGAAACACAGCTAGCTTAGGCTTCTCCTGGAACATCCTGGATTTCGGAGTGAGCTACTATCGCGCGAAACAGAGTGCGGACAAGGTATTGATCGCAGACGAACGTCGCGTCAAGGTCGTCCAAAACATTGTCATGGATATCCGCGATGCCTATTGGCGTGCTGTCGCGGCAGAGCGAGTTCTGCCTCAAGTCAACGCTATGATCAATCGGATCAACGCAGCCACACGAAACTCTGACAAGGCTATTTCATCGGGGTTGGGGCAACCTTTGAAAGAACTTCGTTTTCAACGTACCTTATTGCAGTTGATGTCGGATTTGGTCGAAGTACGTCGCCGTTTGGCACTGGCGAAAGCGCAGCTTGCAGCTCTAATCAATCTGCCACCTGGCGCTGCGTACAAAGTAAAAGGTCCTGCAGGGCACCGACTTTTAGTACCAAGAATACGAGCTGATATTGCCGAATTGCAACGCGCAGCACTGCTCAACAGGCCAGAGCTTCGGGAAGAGGATTACAATGGCAGAGTATCTGAGGTGGATGCAGTAATTGCCAAATTGAACCTGCTTCCGGGCATAGATTTGAATGCTGCGACTTCGTTTGATTCAAATTCGTTTCTTGTTGACAATGGGTGGTCACAGGCGTCGGCGTCTATCAGTAAAAACCTGATGGATCTTGTTCGCGCACCAAGAGCCATTCGGTTGGCAAAGGCGAATGCCGAACTTGCGGATGTCCGCCGTCAGGCGTTGAGTATGGCGGTATTGGCACAGCTGCACCTCTCCTTGCAACGCTTGGCGTTGGCGACTGACATCTTTAAGGTTTCCGGTAGAACACAACGTGTTAACAGTCGGATCAGCGATATTCTGAAAAATCAAGGCGAAGCATTGGCGGCCGCGGAAATTGAAGTCCTAGAGGCTGAATCCAACCGTGTTATATCATTGGTGCGCTACTATGCAGCATACGCGGATGTGCAAAATGCATATGGTCGGGTCCTAAACTCTCTTGGAAGTCACAGATTTCCAGAGAATGTAAAAAATATGGATGTGGCGACGCTCACAAAGGCACTTACCTCAAAACTAAACATCTGGAAGGCGCCTATAACCGAATTAAAAGTCTCCGGCAAAACGGGAGCTCATTAAACATGAAGCGTGCCGCGCAAAAGACAGGAGTGCCTGTGATTGCACTGTGTGCCTGGGCATTCTATTTGCAGTTCCTCATAGCTAGCAATTCAGCATTCGCACAACAGGATCAAAAGTACGCCTCCACAGACACATTTGAGTTGCCATTGCGCGTCCTGATCGTTGCCAATCAACAGGCAACACTTTCCAGCAGATTGAACGCCACAATTGCCAGCATAGGGCCGAATGATGGGGAGAGTTTTGCAAAGGGCGAAACACTCATAGAGTTTGACTGTGCCGCATATGATGCAGAGCTCACCCGTGCGCAGGCTCTTAATGAAGCCGCTCAAGACACGTTCAAGGTTAAAGAACGTTTGGCTGATCTCGGTTCAGTTAGCCGGTTAGATGTCATTCTTGCACAGGCTGATACAAAACGTACCAGTGCAGATGTGATTGTGATGAAAGAGCAAGTGAGGCAGTGTAAAATATTCGCGCCTTTTGATGGGCGCGTTGTCAGACGGCAGGCAAATGCTTTCGAAACAGTTACACCCGGCACTCCTCTAATCAGCATATTGAGTGACAAGGATATCGAGATCCGTGTGAGTGTGCCTTCATCCTGGGTTGCAAAACTGGCCTCTGGAACAAAGTTCCAATTTCAACTAGATGAGATTGATGGCCCTTTCGAAGCAGAGATAATTTCAATTGGAGCGCGGATCGAAAATATCAGCCAATCAATTGAGTTGCGCGGTCGCATCATAGGAAACACCTCCAAAATTCTTGTTGGAATGAGCGGAAACGCGTTTTTTGATGGTATAAAATGATAGTCAAGCCACAAGAGAGAGCCTTGAAGCGCCTATCGGCGTTGGTGCAGATTGAAGCGGATCTAAGAGCTTCAGCCGATGTGTCTGAGTTGGGCTTTATACTTGTAAACTCGTTGCACAAGATCGTCGAAAATGAACACGCTTTGGTTTGGTATGCGCATTCGGGAAAAGTAAGCGCGGTATCCGGCGGAGTAAGCATTGATCATGATTCAATACAGACCAGATGGTTTGCCAATGTTTTTAAACGAATGGCAAAAACCCAACCAGACCAACGTGTGCCTAAAGAAATACTACCTGAACATTTATCGGCAGACTTAGCGGCGGAGTTTTCCACAAACATCCCCGCTCATCTGGCTTGGGTGCCCCTTTTGGGCACGGACAACAGACTTTATGGCGGGATACTTGTACTGCTACGTCGAACGCTCGACGACGCAGAAACAAGGATTTTGGAAAGAGTAGCAAACGCTGCGGCGTTTGTGTTGTCCTTTCACATAAGAAGTCAAAAATCCGGTCTGCCAAACATCCTGCGGCCAATTGGAAACAGATGGGTGCAGCTTTTAGGTTTGGCAGCCGTTGCTTTCGCCATGTTCATCCCAATCGAACTGTCTGTACTGGCGCCAGCAAAGAGCGCACCTTCAAACCCAGCGATAATTTCAGCACCACTAGATGGAGTTATTCGGAATATTTTGGTGCCGCCCAATCAGGCGGTTACACGCGGCGAAGTAGTTGCTCGCATGGAAACAAATGAACTTCAAGCGGCCTTTGAAGTCGCCAACCGACGTGCAGCAGTTCTTGCGGCGGATTTGAGAAGGGCGACACAGAAGGCTTTCTTTGAAGATGACGCGAAGGCTCAGATAAGTTTGCTGCTGGCGCAACTGAGGGAAAGAGAAGCCGAACGAGATCTGGCGCAAGAAAGGCTTTCAAGAGTAGAGCTTCGTGCACCGATCGATGGTGTCGCAATTTTGGCGGATCAGAACGAATGGACCGGCAGACCGGTTCGCACAGGTGAAAGAATTCTTATTGTTGCGAAACCAACCGAAGCGCTTTTGGAAATTCTTATTCCAGTCGAAGATGCGGTTGTGGTGGAGGAGGGAGCAAAGATTGAGTTCTTCTCCAGCGTGTCACCGAACAAGCCCATCAAGGCTGTTCTGGAACGCGTAGCCTATACATCTTCGGTCCAGCCAGACCAAACACTAGCTTTTCGTGCGGAGGCAAGGTTTTCTGAAGCCGAAACTCCACCGCGGCTGGGCTTTACCGGCACAGCAAAAATTTTTTCTGATAAGGTTCCTCTTTATTATGCCTTGTTCAGAAAGCCAGCCGCAACCATTCGAAGGACTTTAGGCTTTTAATGTCGGACGCAAGCCTTCAAAATTTCCGTATTAAAAGGCGACCGGGCCAATCCGACACAAAGACCTTACCAGTGCTGCGGTCTGACCTCGTTCTTAAACCAGCGCCCAGAGATGACGACGGATCCCCAAACTGGGTACTGCATGATCCAATTGGAGCGAAATATATAAAGCTGGGTTGGCGTGAACACGAAATTCTGACCCGCTGGAGGTATTTGAACCCAGTAAAAATAGCCTCACAAATCAGCAATAGCACCAGCCTTAATGTCAGCACAGACGATGTGGAGAATTTCTCTTCAATTCTCATGAAACACGGAATGTTGCGCGCAGACTGGCGCAATTTGGCAGAAATAAACAACATCAGACAAAGCGTCATCAACCTGAATTCATCTGCTATACTGACCTCAAAAATTCTGTTTCCAAAGTTCCCGCTTTTCAGACCACAACAATTCTTGAATGCGACCTATTCATATGTCGCGCCTTTCTTTTCGAAGGCTTTTTTTGTTCTCATTTGCATAGTACTACTTCTGTCGCTGTTTCTTGTCTCCCGCCAGTGGGCCGAGTTTGCATCAACATTTTCATTCCTGTTCTCATTTGAAGGGCTCGTTGCAACAGCATGCGCGCTTGTCATGTCTAAAGCGCTACACGAGCTCGCGCACGCATATGCCTCGAAGCGTTACGGAGTTCGCGTCCCGTCAATGGGCATTGCGTTTCTTGTGTTTTTCCCCGTGCTTTTCACAGAAACCTCAGAAACTTGGCTAATACCAAAGCGCAGGGAGCGCATTATTATCGCTGCGGCTGGAATGTTGGCGGAAATAGCGTTTGCCACATTTGCATTACTCGCTTGGTCTCTTCTAGATGACGGACCATTACGCAGCGCATGTTTTGTGCTTGCCTCCACAGTTTGGATCATGAGTCTTTTGGTAAATCTCAACCCGCTGGTACGATTTGATGGGTATTTCATCTTGTCGGAAATGCTTGGCGTTGAAAACATGTCAACACGTGCGACAGCGCTGGGACAAAACACTCTTTTAAAGTTTTGGACAGGTCATGTTGCGCCTGACTCGGAACCAACAACATCCCGCAGGGGGCGGTTTTGGTTGGGCGTATATTTCATTGTCATGATTATGTATCGCCTGTTCTTATACTTGGCGATTGCGGCAACGACTTTCTTTCTTTTTCCGAAAGTCGTCTCAATTCCTGCTTTAGTATTCATCTTGTCGGTTTTCATCGCAAAACCTGTTCTGAGTTTGGCGACAAGGGCATCTGATTTTGCAGCGGAGCATGGGAAAACTGGGTTCAGAGTTCGATCCGCTTTTGCCATCTTGCTGGCAATTGGTGTTTTGTTTGTACCGTTTCGAACCAGCTACACGGCCCCAGCAATCGTCTCACCGGGTGAGACATTGGAATTGTTCGCACCCGAGGCCGCCCAGATTAAATCGGTGAATGCACAGGTTGGCGATTTGATAGCAAAAAATGACGTTTTAGTTGAACTTGAATCTCCTGAACTAAACGCACTCATCGAAAAAACATCGGTACGGGTGAAATCACTAGAGTTGTTTCTGCAAAGACAAATCACAAACGATGCTTATCGGGAAAGTCAGGAAGTTCAGTTGGAACAATTGCTACAGGCTCAAGCAGAACGAACCGGCTATTTTGATCGTGTACGTGCACTGGAGCTCATATCTGAGGTAGATGGCGTTGTCACAAATGTGGTTGTAGATCACAGACCCGGTCGCTGGATAAACGGTAATGCCTCGCTTGTTACAGTGGTTGCAAGCACTGGGCACTCGGTTAAAGCGTTTTTCGACGAAGCTGAAATCGGGCGTCTTCCAATTGGCGCGCGAGGTCAGTTGATGATTGCTGGATCTCCTGAGTTGGACTTTGTTGTCACTTTAGAAAACATTGCTCCAACTGGCCAAGATGTCTTAGTTCACCCTATCCTTGCCTCTATTCATGATGGACCAATAGCGGTTCGCGTCGATGACCAGGGTCACCTAATCCCGGAACGGGGTATATATCTCACGAACTTTCGCGTTGAGAGCCAAGATATCTACGATGTTTTACCTGCCAGGGAGCTAAGAGGGTTCATAAAAATGAAAACCGAGCCGTCCAGTCTAGCCAGGAAACTCTATCGAAGAATTACTTCCATCTTACTGCGCGAGACCGGTGTCCAATTGCCAGACATTACAATCCGCTAGCTATATACGTACGTGTTACGTTAGCGGGCCTGTCGTCCAAGTTTTTCCAATCTCAAAAGCCATTTCTTTCTGGCGCGATCGTCCATGGTTGAAATCGAGCCAATCAGTGTGTGACGTACCGGCTTGATGCCGCAAAACTTTAAAATGTTTCGCTCGAAACTCTTTAAGCTGTGTGCGAGGAAAAACCAACGAAAAGCAATCGAAGGCATGCCCATTGTGATAACGATATGGGCGGAGCGCCCCCAAAGGTGCGATTTCCAACCCTTACCTTCAACTTTAAACGCAAAGTTAGATCGTAGAACCTGCTCCAACCATGCTTTTAAAAGCGCTGGCATTGTTCCTAGCCATAGCGGATACACGAAAACAATATGCTCCGCCCATTCAATTTCATTTTGCCCGTTTGTCACAAATTGAGCGGGATCGGGTGAGTCGGATTCTGCCTGTGATCTCAGGAATGGAACATTCAACTCACCAATATTTATCTGCCTTATATCATGACCACCAGCAACCGCGCCGGAGATATACGCTTCAGCGATTGCGTGACAATAATGCGCATTCTCAGCATCAGGATGGCCTTGAACAACAAGAAGTTTGGACATGGTATGCCTCCGACCAAATAATAGGGAAGTACGATCAGACAGATAGAATGGTCCAATTCCTGCAGAATGATTTGATGCAGGTCAAAGTCACAAGCATTTTGAAAAGAGCCGAGATATCGCGTCTGCGCTACCTAGGGGAACGCTAGCTACGAAGGGCAGGTATGCTGGAAGAAATGGCGGATGGGGTGGGATTCGAACCCACGGTACGCTTTCACGCACGCCGGTTTTCAAGACCGGTGCCTTAAACCGCTCGGCCACCCATCCAGCAACTTTATTCGCGGTACACAGCCGTATCTCTCAATCCAAGACGAAATGCAAGGATTAGTGTTCAAGAAATTGAACAAACTTCGAGAAATTCCAATCTGTTGTCGAAATGGCTTCGTAGACACTTCAACGCGACCATAACTTAGGAGATACACGTGTACCGAAAAAAGTTCTCAACTCTGCTTGCTGCCTCAGTCGCAACAACAGCTGCGTTCACTTTTGCAGCCCCCTCGGCTGAGGCCGGGCAGGGGCTATCTGGTCAGGAAATAAAATCCAAGATAGCTGGAAAGCGCATTTTTCTAAGAGCTCCGCTGGGAGGAGAATTCCCGTTGCGTTATCGGAAAAATGGCGTGGTCATCGGCGACGGATCAGCCCTTGGCCTTGGAAAGTACATGGCACCCAAAGAGTCGGGTCGATGGTGGGTGCAAAACGATCAACTATGCCAGCAATGGCATTCTTGGTACAAGGGAAAAGTAGCATGTTTTCAGCTATTTGAGACAGGTCAGAATAAGTTGTACTGGAAGCGAGATGATGGTCGATCTGGCAAAGCCCGCATTGCAAATTAATCGCGAAGCAGATTAGACGCTATCATAAAGTATTAACCAGCAATACAGGAATTCGTAAAAATTTTAGACCAATTGTAACGTTCGCTCGCATTTGCTCAGTTTTTTGTGCATTAAATGAACAGTGTTTTTCAAAGGCGTACCTGCAGTCATGCGTAGGAACTTTAATATTCAAACAAACAGAATTCTGATGGTTCTGAGCATGTGCGTCTTGACCTTTGGTTTGGCGGCTTGTGGCGGTGGCTCTTCAAGCGGTAAAATTGATCCTAAATATGGTGTAGCAGCAAGTCCACGCCTTACCAAAGCCGCCCACATACCTTCGGGCGGCGGGCGTTACCAGATTGGAAAGCCCTACAAAATCGCGGGCAAATGGTATAAACCGCGCGAAGTTAGAAAGTATGAGAAAACCGGTGTTGCATCTTGGTATGGGGATGCTTTCCACGGCAGAAAAACGGCCAATGGTGAACTCTACAATATGAATTCATTCAGCGCGGCGCACACAACGCTGCCGTTGCCAAGTTACGTTCGCGTTACAAATCTTGCAAACAAACGGTCTGTCATTGTTAGGGTCAATGATCGCGGCCCATTTGCACACAACCGTCTGATCGATCTTTCCAAAAGAACCGCAGTTGCATTGGATTTCAAGTCCGCAGGCACGGCCAAAGTTCATGTGAAATATATAGGACGTGCGCCGCTCGAGGGTGGTGATGCTGAATTTCTTGCAGCATCCATGCAACAAAATGGGCGGCCGCTTCATAAACAACAGCGTGTAGCACAGCAACCAAGCAACCCGGGCACCACGAATGCCCATGTCGCATTTCGCGAAAGTGAAAAGCAAAATGGCGCGCCAATGCTGATTTGGGGGGATGATGTTCCGCCCGTAGGATCAGGTTACGTCTCCATGTATGCGCCACCTGCGATCACCGGCAACAACTGAGTAGGCGCTCGCCGCTAAAAACTGTTTATTTTTTATACTAAGCAGCAACTCCTACTTGTCTTGATAAGTCTGTCAGGGCATCTTGCGCTCATGTTGCGACACTTTTTCAAACTCACCACATATTTGGCTTCGGTTGTTCTCGTAGCCTTGTCAGTGTTGCCTGCATCCGCACAGCTTTATCAAAGCCGTGCTGAGCAAGCCATACTGATAGACATGGAGACAGGAAGTATTCTGTTTCAAAAGGATGCAGAGAGAGCAGCACCACCCGCGTCATTGACGAAAACAATGACTTCCGCAATCGTTTTCGATGCAATTAGAAGCGGTGAAATATCACTGGAGACCGAGTTCAAGGTTTCCGAATATGCATGGCGGACAGGTGGCGCTCCGGCACGCGGCTCCACCATGTTTGCAGAGCTGGGATCGAACATAAGTGTCGAAGACCTGCTGCGCGGAATGATCATTCAATCTGGAAATGATTCTGCAATTATTCTTGCCGAAGGGCTGTCCGGTGATGTGGAAGCATTCGCCAAGCGCATGAATGATTTCGGCAAAAAATTGAAATTGCAGGATTCCAATTTTGCAAACCCAAATGGATTGCCTCACCCTGATCAACGCGTGTCTCCACGTGATCTGGCAAAAATCGCACAATACATCATCGAAGAGCATCCCGAGCTTTACAAGATATTTGCGGAACGCGAATTCAAATGGAACGGAATTCGACAGTCCAACCGCAATCCATTGTTATCAGCGCCAATAGGAGCCGATGGAATGAAAACCGGCTTTAGCGAAGAAGCTGGTTACGGGCTTGTCGGCTCCGCCATTCAAGATGGACGACGCCTCATTGCTGTGCTCATGGGGTTGAGGAAGGAATCTGACAGGGCACTGGATGGTCGCCGGCTTTTGGAATGGGGTTTTACTGCTTTCGACGTTGTAGAAGTTTTCACAAAAGACACAACTATTGGCGGCGTGCGCATCTATGGCAGCTCAATCGGGAGAATTGGGGTTAAGGTCAACGAGCCGGTAGTGGCATTGATGCCCAAGCAAAGCAAAGAGGCCCTTGAAGGTCGCATCGTATACCGGGGGCCCATTTCACTACCCGTAAAGGAAGGTGATGAATTGGCTGAGTTACACATTTTCTCAGGCAATCGCCTAGTCGTAACTGCGCCACTCTATGCAGTTGAAAGCGTTGAGCCGGGCGGTGTTCTGAGCCGTGCGATTGATGGCGTCGGCGAATTTCTATTCGGATGGCTTTAACATGGCCATACGTGGAAAATTCATTACCTTTGAGGGTGGTGAAGGCAGCGGTAAATCAACCCAGATCAAGATTTTAGCCGAGTTTCTGCGGGATTCTGACATTGAAGTGGTGGAGACAAGGGAACCAGGAGGGTCTTCAAATGCCGAAGCAATCCGGGAATATCTGCTAAGTGGGCAGGCAGAAGGCAAAGGTGCCAAGGCCGAGGCCATGCTTTTTGCAGCAGCCCGTTTAGATCATGTCGAACAAGTGATTGAACCGGCACTCAAACGCGGTACATGGGTGTTATGTGATCGCTTTATGGATTCAACCCGAGTTTATCAGGGGATGGATTTGGATTCAGAAACCATCAACGTCCTGGAAAAGATAGCTGTTGGTGACTGTAAGCCCGATTTGACGATCCTGTTGGACCTGCCTGCAAAGACTGGCCTGAAGAGAGCGGCATCACGCGCCTCCGACGCCCAAAAGGATAGATTTGAAAAGGAAGGCGAACACATTCACGAGGGACGTCGCAAAGTTTTTTTGAAATTGGCACACAGCGCACCAGGCCGTATCTTTGTGTTTGACGCTACAAAAGATATTAAGACACTCAGCGCCGACATTTGGAAACGATGCCGCAAGCAATTTGGCGTTCGGTTAAAACACCAACGCTGATGCATGGTTTGCTGTTACTGGTTCAATAGCTCAAGAATGGGATGCTCTTTATTGAACGTCTCTACAATTTTCTGAATATCTTCTCGGCATTTAGAAAGCAACTTGTTGTTGAACCTAGAAACACTGTCATCAAAATTATAGAATGTGCCATCGTCTTCAATAAGCACATAGCATTGCCGCGCTACGCGTTGTGCAGGGAAGTTTACTGAGTTTTTGTTGTTGAGCGACTCGGCGGCCTTGGGATCAGTATCCCTCAGTTCGCGCACCATGACCTGAGGCAAAAAAAGTGGAATTTGCGACAAGAGCCTCAACTTAACATATATCTGAACTTTGTCCTCTCCCACTTCGGACAACAGAAACTCCGTACTTGGTTTTAAAATACCATCAGAATTTTTCTCACGTGCATCGAGAAATCGAATGAGCGCCTTTCGAGGGAACTCATAGTTGACCGGTGTAGCGATGAATTGCTCTGTGTCAAAATCGCCTTTTGAGGCAATTGTGGTCGGGTCTTCCACAAGCATCGCTTCAAGCGTATCCGCCATAAGTTGATTGGGTTTTTCAGTTTCTTGACAAGAGGCCAAGAAAAAAGCGGTAAATAACAGAATAGAAAAAGGTTTGAAAGACATAATTTAACAATCTGAAAAATAGCTACAAAATCATTTTAAACAACAAAATATACAAATTTGTCTCGCGAACACATAAACATGACAATCCGCAAAAGCGAAGTAAACCGGTGTTAGAATGTACAATTGAATTTGGCTGGGGAACCTGGATTCGAACCAGGACTAGCGGAGTCAGAGTCCGCGGGTCTACCGTTAACCTATTCCCCATCAGACGCGAAACTGGTCTTCTGTTGCGTGGGAGATATCATTGCTTTTTGCGGAATTCAAGGCAAGAACGAGGGAAATCATGCAATCATCCGTTTTGCCAACTGGCATAATCCCTAATAATCAACCACCATTTGAATATCTAACTGTGCGAGCATGCTATCATACGCAGCTCCGGGAGAGGCAGTGGTAATAAGCAGGTCTCCTCTCATGGCCGCAGGCAAGGCAAGCGCAAGGTGCTTGTCGGTGAATTTTGACGCGTCCACCGCCCAAATTCTATTGTCGGAAATCTGCATCATCGCACCACACATATCCACCTCACACTGCTCTTGCACCAGAAAACCACGTCGTGGATGCACGGAAGATGCAGATAGAACAGCCCAGTCTGTGTGGTGTGATCCGATTGTGTCAAACGCGGCTTTGTCAAACGCAGCGCCGTCGTGGTCCCGCAGCTCAGATCCAGCCATGTAAACCCGGTTTCCTGGCATCATAGCCAAGGTACTGGCGATAAAGGCGGCATTTGTTACCACGGTCAGATCATGATGTTGACGGAGCGCTTGCGCAACAAAGGCCGACGTGGAACCCGTATCAATTGCAATCGAGTCACCAGGTTGCACCAACTGAGCTATCCTGGCCGCAATAGCAATTTTTGCAGCTTTCTGCCGGTTCATGCGTGCCAGAAATGGAGGGTCCGCAATTGATTTCGTGCTGACAATAGCGCCATGCACCTTTTCCACTTCGCCACGATCGACCAATGGCTTCACAATCCGACGAATAGTCTGATCAGACACATTCAAAAGCTCCGCAAGCTCACCAACGCCAATAGAACCGCGCAGGCTGACAGCATTCCGGATATCCTGTTCATATTTGGACATAGCACTTCCCCTCCACATGACACTACATGTCAAAATCAACAAAAAACAATAAAATCATTGAAATATGTTGATTTAAGAATGATAGTTTCGAGAATGCGATCAATTTGGACAGTGTCATGACAGAAAAAGCAAGAGAACAACACTCAGCAAAACACCTCATCATTGGTGGTGGAATAATTGGGTGCTCGATTGCATATCACCTTGCCAAATCTGGCGAGACAGATGTGGTTTTGTTAGAAAAAGCCAACTTAACGGAAGGCGCTACCTGGCATGCCGCTGGTTTGGTTGGACAGCTACGTTCCAGTCGCAACACAACACGCATGCTGCAACGTTCGGTCATGCTTTATGACCGTTTAGAAGCCGAAACAGGTCTTGCATGCGACTGGAAAAAAGTTGGCAGCTTACGGCTCGCGGCTTCTCATGACAGGATGCTTGAAGCGCAGAGACTGGCAACCATGGCAAAAAGCTTTGGTTTGGAGATGAATATCATCTCTCCATCAGAGGCAAAGGCGCTCTTTCCCTACATCGAAACAGACGGATTGGAAGGAGCAGCATTCATTCCCACAGATGGACATGTGGATCCAGCCAGCTTGTGCCAGTCCATCGCTGCGGGAGCTCGGATACATGGTGCAAAACTGCGCCAAGGCGTCAAAGTGGAAGATTTTGAGGTTAAGAACGGTCGCGTCACCAAGGTTCATACATCAGAAGGCATCTATGAAGCCGAAACCGTAACCATTGCCAGCGGAATGTGGAGCCGTGAGCTTGGTGACAAGATTGGACTAAAAATCCCGGCCTGTGCTGTTGAGCACCAATACATTGTGACAGAACCCATCCCCGATTTCCCAGATGGGCTACCGACCTTAAGAGATCCGGACAGGTTGGTTTACTACAAACCAGACGCAGGTGGACGGCTTGTTATTGGCGGCTACGAGGAGGATACACCGCCGTTTGGCGAAAATGGAATCCCAGGGGAGTTTGTAAGACAATTGCTGCCGGAAAACCTGGACCGATTTGAACCACTTGCGGCACACGCAGCGGAAGTTACGCCAATTGTGAATAAGGTTGGAATTCGTCAGGTTATCAACGGTCCAATCCCATATTCGGCCGATGGTGATTTTGTTCTGGGGCCCGCGCCAGATACTAAAAACCTGATGTTAGCGACAGGTTTTCTATATGGGATCGCAGCAGGTGGCGGTGCTGGCGAAATGATTGCAGAGTGGCTGGTCGAGGGACGGCCCAGTCTGGATTTATGGCCGTTGGACGCGAGGCGGTTTGGACCGCATCAGGGCACGCGTCATTATATGTATCCACGCGCAATAGAGCACTATGCGCATCACTACAAGATGCGTTATCCAGGACAGGAGAGTGACGTTTCGCGAAATATTCGAAAAAGCCCGCTCTACGAAAAATTGAAAGCAAAGGGAGCCGTCTATGGCTCCAAGAACGGCTGGGAGCGGGCCTTATGGTTCGCGCCAAAGGGCGTGCCACAAAAGGATCAACTAGCGTTTTTGAACCCGGGCTGGAAACCTTATGTGGCTGAAGAACACAAAGCTGTCAGAAATGGCGTCGCGCTTGTGGATCAAAGCAGCTTTTCCAAATTCGAGTTGATCGGGCAGGGCGCTTTGAATGCAATTCAGAACATCGCAGTTTCCAACATGGATAAGCCAATTGGTTCTGTGATCTATACACAATTGTGTAACGAAAATGGTGGAATTGAAGCTGATGTTACAATCACGCGGCTCGCGGAGAATCAGTTCTACATCATAACCGGTGCGGGATTTGGTGTTCATGACTCCGACTGGATCAGACGAAATCTGCCTGCTGACGGCTCTGTAACACTAATGGAAGTCACATCGGGCTGGGCCGTCATAAATATTTGTGGTCCTAAGTCGCGTGATGTCTTGAAGGCAGCCTGTGAAAACGACGTTACTAATAGTGCCTTTCCATTTGCGACAATGCAAAATGTCACGATCGGTGCAGCACCTGTAAGGGCCGCGCGTATAGGCTATGTTGGCGAACTTGGTTGGGAACTTCATGTGCCAACAGAATTTGCACAACACGTGTACGACCGATTGTGGGAAATTGGGAAACCATTCGGCATTCGGGATGTGGGATATCGCGCCATCGATACGTTACGAATGGAAAAAGGGTACCTGTATTGGAGCGCCGACATAACGCCGGATTACACGCCGGTGGAGGCTGGCTTAGCCGGGCGTGTGCACCTCAAGTCCAAGGGCGGTTTTATTGGACGATCCGTTTTGGAGCGGCAAAAAACAAAGGGCGTTGCAAAAAAACTGTGCTGCTTCACGTCCGATGAGGAGTTACCTTTGTTTGGGGGAGAGACCATTCTTTCCGGAACGGACGTGGTGTCATTAGCCTCGAGTGTTGGCTTTGGAACAACTGTTCGCAAGACCATAATCCTAGGTTATCTACCAAAGGAGCTGTGGAACCAAACTGATTTCACATTGGAAGCGATGACCAAACGCTATCCAATTCAGAAAGTAGATGGCATCCTATATGATGCCAGGAATGAACGCTTGAAAGCGTAGCAGGGAAGAGGCAAATGACAGATCACATCAACGCAGTAGAAAACGCGCTTCGGCAAGTGCCTGAATTCCGCAACATCGATGTAAGCGCTGATAAAGTCACACGCCTTGGCGGCATGACAAATCTGGTATTCAAGGTTCAGCTCCCAAAACAGAATATTATCGTCCGCATTCCCGGAAAAGGAACTGAAGATTATATTGATCGTGCGGTTGAGTTGAATAACGCGACAGCTGCGGCGAAGGCAGGCGTGTCAGCAAACATCTTATGGGCTGACGCAAATTCTGGCATAATGATCAGTGAATGCATTGAAGACATTCAGACCATGACGCCTGAACTTTTTGCAACAACCACCGGCTCTCCGGCGCGCGCAGCGAAAGCCTTTAAACAATTGCATCAATCTGGACAATCTTTTGATTTTCGCTTCGAGCTATTCTCAATGATTGATGATTATTTGAATGTGCTGGATGGAAAGGACACTAACTTGCCAGAAGGGTATGCAGAGATTGTTAAGTCTGCCCAGCCTGTTAAGGCAGTTCTTTCAGAAATTGAAATAGCCCTGGCGCCGTGCCATTGCGATCCACTTTGCGAGAATTTTCTGGATGATGGCAAGCGGATGTGGATTGTTGATTGGGAATATTCAGGCATGAATGACCCAATGTGGGACCTTGGGGATTTGTCGGTTGAATCAGGCTTCACCGCGGTGCAAGACACAGAAATGATGAATGCCTATTTCGACGGGAATCCAACGAGAGCGGATTTTGGCAGAATGGTCATCTATAAAGCTATGTGTGACCTTCTATGGACATTGTGGGGGCTGATACAGCATGCAGATAAGAACCCCGCAGAGGACTTCTGGCAATATGCAGTGAACCGGTTCGAGCGCTGCAAGAAGCTTATGAACAGTCCTGAATTCCACCAACATCTAGATGCGGTTCGGCAAAGCTAAGTCTGATTAATAAGACCGAGTAGTTCCTGGTGCAATGCAGTTGTCGCCGCACAAACAACCTTGCCGTCAGACTCTAGATTTAACGCGTTGCCTTGCCAGTCCGTCATCACGCCACCAGCCCCTTCAATTACGGATACTAGCGGCAGATAGTCATACGGCTGGAGGTCAAAATCGACCACAGCATCGATATGACCTGCTGCCAGTAGCATATGAGGATAGCAATCATAGGCCAGACGTTTGGTTTTTCCAGCTGCACAAAGATTTTTGAAAAGCACCGGATACTGTCCTTGCATCTTATCACCCTCATTAATGTAGAGGGCAGCCTCAGCAATTTGAGTAATGCCGGAAACATGTACCGGTTCATCTCCGTTACGTATTGCAGCACCATTGGCACCTACATAGACCTCATTTAGTTCAGGCATGCGCACAATGCCAAGCTCTGGCTTTCCATTCTTCAAGAGGGCCAACAACATGCCGTAAAGCGGATTGCCGGTAATGAATGAACGCGTCCCGTCAATCGGGTCAATTATCCATTCGTAGTCGCTCTTTGCGGCCGATCGACCAAATTCCTCGCCAAAAATTCCATGGTCTGGAAACTCTTCCGCGAGACGTTTGCGAATAAACGCCTCAGTTTCGCGGTCAGCGATTGTGACCGGACTTTCATCCTGTTTTTCATCAATTGATACATTCATCCGAAAATACGAACGGGGAATGCTGGATGCCTGCTCTGTAATTTCAAGCGCGGCTTCAAGATAGTTTTTCACTCTGCAGCCTCGTAATTTGACTGATCTTGGCTGTCGAAAGCGCCCGTCACGATCAATTCAACTTCATTTTCTTCAAGCATTTGGCAAATATTTTCGGGAGGTTGTTTATCCGTCACCAAAATATCAAATTCTGATGGATGAGAAAGAACAATGGGCGCGCTATTGTTGAACTTGGCGCTATCGGCGGCAACAATGCGTATTTTTGCGCGCGAGGAAATCTCTCGTGAAAATTCTGCCTCCTCAATGTCGTGGAGCATAAAACCCGCGCTAGCGTTTATCGCCGCAACAGAAAGAACGGCATATTGAACGTTGAATTGACGCACATAGTCCAAAGCTTCCTTACCAAAAGCGCCGCCATCATGGGCCCTTAGCTCACCGCCCGCCAAGAATACGCGATTGTCATTTCTTGTAGCCAATGGCTGAGCAACGGACATTGAGTTGGTTACAATAAAGAGATCGCGATGATTTTGAAGCGCTGTTGCTATGTGCGCCGTGGTGGAGCCGATATCAAGAAACAAGGTATCCCCAGAGTGAATGATTTCGGCGACACGGGCGGCAATGGCGCGTTTCTCGATCATGTTTTCGCTGAGCCTGGTGTTAAATGGTTGCTCAATATGACCATCCACCAAGTGGACGCCGCCGTGCACCTTGCGAACGGCGCCGCTGCCAGCCAAAGTCTTCACATTACGCCGAATGGTCTCTTCGGACACATGCAGCCGATCAGCCAGAACCTGGATTCTGCAGGAGCCACCACTCAACCGCAACACTTCAAGGATTTCTCGCTCTCTATGATTTATATGTTGAAGGCTACCATCCGAAATATTCAGCTTTGCCATATGGGTCCTCCACTTGCTGTTGCGTTTACTGCAACTTTCGGTCGTTTGGATACAATGATAAGCCTCAAAGCCACACGCAAAACAACAAAAAACAGCAAAAAGCAACAAATTTTGTGGTTTTTTTGTTGACGGATGTAGGGAATTATCCAAAGCTCGTTAACGTGAATTAACAAATGAACAACTTAAAGAACAATCTGCTTGGAGACGTGAATGAAAAAGTCATTGATATGCGGCCTTGTTGGAGCGGCTACGCTTGTTGCAGCGCCAGCATTTGCAGAAGTAGAGTCGAGTGACCCAATCAAACTAACCTTGCACGATTGGACCGGTCAGCTCCTCACAACCAACATCATGGGCGAAGTACTTAAAAAGGCAGGATATAACATTGATTATGTTCAAGCCGACTACATCGCACAATTTGCTGGCCTGAAAACAGGCGATCTTCACGTAGCAATGGAGATTTGGGAAACAACCGGTCGCGAAGCCATGGACGAAGCGACTGGAACAGGCAACGTCGAAAACATGGGCGAAACAGGTATGCAGGCCATCGAAGAATGGTGGTATCCATCCTACATGAAAGAAAAATGCCCCGGCCTGCCAAGTTGGGAAGCCCTGAATGAATGTGCTGAGGCATTCTCCACAGCAGAAACTGCACCAAATGGCCGTTATCTTGGTGGTCCGGTTACCTGGGGCGGTTTTGACGACGAGCGTGTTGAGGCTCTGGAAATGGACTTCGAAGTCGTACACGCGGGTACAGATGCAGCTCTCTTCGCTGAATTGGAGTCAGCTTATCAGCGTAAAGCTCCAATTGTTCTTTGGGTCTATGCACCTCATTGGGCTCCCACAAAGTTTGAAGGTGAGTTCGTCGACTTCCCTGCCTACACATCCGAGTGTTACAGCGATCCGTCCTGGGGCAGCAATCCTGATATGGCTTATGACTGTGGCAAGCCACGTGGCCCAATCTGGAAAGTGGCTTGGACTGGCGTTAAAGACAAGTGGCCAGGCGCACATGCAATCATTGGTTCTTTCAACATCAACAATAAGGAAATGGGCGACATGGTTGCCAAAGTCGATCTTGACGGCGAAAAGCTGGAAGATGTTGTTGCTGCATGGATGGCTTCCAATGAAGGCCGCTGGCAAGAGTGGATTAAGTAACCCGCTAAAGACACCAATTATGCTGGGCCTGTGCTTAGAACAGGTCCAGCACTTCATCAACTAAACTAGCTTCCCTATGAAAACTACGCTTGCCGCGTAGGGAGTGTTTTATGGAAAAGTCGGTCAAACTGTCCTGCCGACATGTATGGAAGCTCTTTGGACATGGAGCAGGTGACTTCTTGTCCAACTCCACCGCTTCCCCTTCCTTTCAAGAAATAGAAAATGCAGGGCTGGTTGGCGCTGTCCGCGATGCGAATATAGATGTCTATGATGGCGAAATATTCGTCATTATGGGGCTTTCTGGGTCAGGCAAATCAACGCTTGTGCGGTGTCTTTCCCGCCTTGTCGAGCCCACCGCCGGAGAACTGATTTTTGAAGGTGTCGATCTGCGCAAGGTATCTGCCAAGGAAATGATCGAAATCCGCCGTCACAAGCTCGGCATGGTGTTTCAACACTTCGCATTGCTCCCACACCTAACCGTTTTGGACAATGTTGCATTTCCACTGGATGTCCAGGGTATGCCAAAAGAGGAACGTGAAGAAAAAGCGCAAAAAGTTATAGAACTTGTTGGGTTGGCAGGGCGCGAGCTAAATTATCCACGCGAACTTTCCGGTGGACAGCAACAACGCGTGGGCATTGCGCGGTCTTTGGCAGTAGAACCAGAACTGTGGTTTTTAGATGAACCGTTCTCCGCATTGGACCCGTTGATCAGACGCGAGATGCAGGATGAGTTTTTGCGCCTGCAATCCATGCTGCACAAAACAATCGTATTCATCACCCATGACTTCGATGAAGCCATTCGACTGGCTGATCGCATTGCTATTATGAAAGATGGCGAGATTATTCAGGTAGCAACTCCCGAAGAGTTAGTCCTCAATCCTGCCACTAGCTACGTAGAAGAGTTTACCCGCCATATCCCTCGAGCAAAGGTTTTGACGGTTTCTTCAATCATGTCGTCTGAGAAAGTTGAGAGCGATCACAACGTTTATTCCAATTCCCGAATCGAAGAAATTGCCGATGCAGTTGTTACGGGCGGAAAGACGATTTGCGTGGTTGACCAAGATGATACACCTGTCGGTTCACTGACACCAAAAGCTATCATCGATGTTCTCATTGGCCGTGAGGTTTCCCGGTGAGGGCAGCTTTGTCACGTCAATTAACATCCCGGACCGGTCTTTGGCTGGCTCTGTTTATTACGACCTGGCTCCTGTCAACTTTTAGCCGTGATCTGGCTAAGCTTCTTGAGGCGAAATGGATCACGAAGTACCCGGCGGCATGGCGGATATCGCTCAAAAATGACATTACTGCTGGCATGAAGTGGCTCGTCGAAGAAGCGGACTTTGGCCTTTTCACTTTCCGCGAACTAACGCGTGGAATTGCCTGGCTCATTGAGCAGCCCTATCAGTTAGTGCTTTCAGTTTTATCGTCTGGCTTCATTCAGGGGCAGGGTTCCGACGCTGTTCAAATCCTGCCACCCCTGAGTTGGCTCGCAGTAATTGCAGTTGTTGTGGCCATTGGGCACTACGCGCGCGATTGGACGCTGGCGCTACTTGTAGGGTTGGCATTCACCTATCTGGCCGTATTCGGCCAATGGGACAGCGCTATGGTAACGCTGGCATCGATCATCATTGCAGTACCGTTTGGTGTAGTAGGAGGTTTGCTGTTAGGCGTCGCCGCATATCAATGGCCAATTATTGATCGAGTATTGAAACCCATTCTCGATTTGATGCAGACAATACCTGTGTTTGCTTATCTGGTTCCCATCCTGTTCTTGTTCGGCTTTGGACCGGTATCAGCTCTAGTTGCAACAATAATCTACGCTATGCCACCCATGGTTCGCGTCACGACTTTGGCGCTCAGATCGGTTCCAGACGAAATTCAAGATTTTGGAGTGATGACGGGCTGCACCCAGCGGCAACTCATGTGGAAGGTGCTGGTGCCAACTGCGAAACCCGACATCATGGTCGGCGTCAATCAAGTGATCATGTTGTCACTCAACATGGTGATTATTGCCTCCATGATTGGCGCGGGTGGGCTTGGCTTTGATGTGCTTGCATCACTGAGACGGTTGGACATTGGCGCTGGTCTGGAAGCGGGAATTGCGATTGTGGTACTCGCTATCGCCCTTGACCGACTAAGTCAGGCTTTTGCGCAGCAGCGCGTTATCGAGCCGAAAATACAAGTTCCGGAAAACGCATTCAAACGGTTCCCTAGAACCTTTGTTGTTATCGGCATCGCAATCACATGCATGCTTGTTGGTTACATGTATGCGCCAGTTCAAAGCTATCCGGAACCTTGGCAAATTACCACCGGTGTGTTCTGGGCCGAATTGGTGGAAACCATCAATGTCAACTTCTTTGATGATTTGGAAGCCGTAAAAACCTTTATGCTGACTTACTTCATGCTTCCGGTGAAGCGCTTCCTGGCCGGCATTCCGTGGGCATGGGGCATTGGGCTAGCAATCCTTGCCGGTTGGCACTTGGGTGGCTGGCGACTGAGCGTGCTCTGTGGCGCACTGACAATCTTCATTGTCACAAACGGCTTATGGCCAAAGGCAATGACAACAGTCTATCTGTGCGGCGTTTCAGTTATAATTGCTACGTTAATCGGCGTGCCGATAGGTATGTTCTCTGCGCTCAACGAGAAAACTGACAGATTTGTTGGAGTGTTTATAGACACGCTTCAAACTTTGCCAAGCTTCGTCTATCTCATACCAGTGGTGATGCTGTTCAGGGTTGGAGATTTCTCCGCGATGATTGCGGTTGTGCTCTATGCGCTTGCTCCGGCGGTAAGATATGCGGCACATGGCATCAAGACAGTGGATCCTCAATTGGTAGAAGCCGGGATTGTTTCAGGCTGCACCAAACGCCAACTTTTGTGGCGCATTAGAGCACCACTGGCACTGCCTGAGATTATGCTCGGCATTAATCAAACAATCATGCTCGCCCTTTCAATGCTCGTTATTACCGCTTTGGTTGGAACACGGGACCTGGGACAGGAGGTCTATATTGCTTTGACAAAGGCGGATATCGGCCGAGGCGTTGTAGCGGGTCTCGCAATTGCGTTCATAGCGATTATTGCAGACCGCCTTATTGCGGCGAGCGCGCAAAATATGCGCAAGCGTTTTGGCCTCGCTTAGGTGAAAATATGACCATAAATTTGGAAAAGCTGATCAATCTGGACTTTTGGAGTGGACCGATAACTGCCACCGAATTAAGCGGCGGTATTACCAATGTGAATTATCTAGTCGATGACGCCGGAAAGAAATACGTTGCGCGTCTTGGCGAAGATATCCCGGTTCACCAAGTGATGCGTTTCAATGAGCTTGCGGCAAGCAAAGCGGCCCATGCAGCTGGCATTTCGCCAGCGGTGCGGCATCATGAATCCGGCGTACTGGTGTTGGATTTTGTTGAAAGCAAAACATTGGGGGCGAAAAATGTACGTGCCCAACCCATGCTGGAGCGAATTCTTCCGCTTATTAAGTCATGTCATCAAGACATTCCAAAACACCTGCGCGGTGCTGTATTGACGTTCTGGGTGTTTCACGTTGTGCGAGACTATGCGGCCACTTTAAACGACAGTGAAAGTGCTCACAAAAAGATACTACAAGACTTGCTGAAAGCGAATGAAGCGCTTGAAGCTGTATCCAGTCCAACAGAGATTGTCTTCGGCCACAATGATCTTCTGCCTGCCAATTTTCTTGATACCGGGGAAAGGCTCTGGCTGATCGACTGGGACTATGCCGGATTTAACTCTCCTTTGTTTGATTTAGGTGGACTCGCTTCTAACAATGACCTGTCTCATGACCAAGAGGTCTGGTTGTTGGAAAACTATTTTGAACGATCAATAAACGACGCGCTTTTACACAGATATTCAGCGATGAAATGTGCATCGCTCCTGCGTGAAGCCATGTGGAGCATGGTCTCTGAAATCTATTCAGATATTCAGTTCGACTACGAATCCTATACCCAGGAGAACCTGGAAAACTTTCGAAATGCCTACAGCAATTTCTTACAGTCTTAAGGACGCAATAGAATGAGTGACTTCCCGAACACAGCAAAAGCAGTGATCATTGGTGGCGGAATTGTAGGCTGTTCAACAGCATACCACCTTGCCAAACTTGGCTGGACAGACACAGTGCTACTTGAGCGCAAACAGCTAACATCAGGCACAACATTTCATGCTGCCGGTCTCGTTGGACAATTGCGCAGTAGCGCCAACATCACTCAGCTTCTGGGGTATTCGGTCGATCTTTACAACACATTGGAAGAAGAGACAGGACAGGCGACAGGCTGGAAGATGAATGGCGGCTTACGCCTTGCCTGTAACGAAGAACGTTGGACCGAAGTTAAACGCCAAGCAACGACCGCGCACTCCTTCGGATTGGATATGCAATTATTGACGGCAAAAGAAGCGTTGGAGCTTTGGCCGCTAATGACCATCGATGATGTTGTCGGCGCAGCATTCTTGCCAACAGACGGACAGGCCAATCCATCTGATATCACACAGTCTCTGGCCAAAGGTGCGCGCATGGCGGGTGCCAGCATTTTTGAAGACACCAAACTACTGTCAATCGAAACAGAGAACGGAAAAGTTAAGGCGGTCATTACCGACCAAGGCCGCATCGAGTGCGAAGTAGTTATTTGCTGCGCGGGGCAGTGGAGCCGAACGTTGGCAGCTTCCGTTGGTGTGAATGTGCCGCTGGTGTCGGTAGAACACCAATATATGGTTACAGAGCCGATAGAGGGCGTGCCAGCCAATTTGCCAACTTTGCGCGATCCGGATCGGTTGACATATTACAAGGAAGAGGTCGGCGGACTGGTGATGGGGGGGTATGAGCAAAACCCGATCCCCTGGGCACAGAATGGTATCCCATCTGGCTTTCATTACACATTGTTGGATTCAAATTACGACCACTTCGAACAACTGATGGAGCTTTCCCTTGGGCGTGTACCCGCATTTGAAAATGTTGGTATTAAGGACCTCGTAAATGGGCCTGAGAGCTTCACACCAGATGGCAATTTTATTCTGGGTGAAGCTCCAGAGTTGAAAAACTTCTTTGTGGGGGCAGGGTTCAACGCATACGGAATCGCTGCAGGCGGTGGTGCTGGCATGGCGCTGGCTGAATGGGTGCACAAAGGTGAGCCACCCTATGATTTATGGCCCGTTGACATTCGCCGCTTTGGTAGACCGCATTTTGACACTGATTGGGTGCGCACCAGAACACTGGAGGCTTACGGAAAGCACTATACAATGGCTTGGCCGGGCGAGGAACATTCTAGCGGGCGCCCATGTCGAAAGTCGCCGCTATACGAACTTCTAAAAGATGCCGGTGCATGTTTTGGCGAAAAGCTCGGCTGGGAACGGCCAAACTGGTTTGCGGATCTCGCGGCGGGTGAAAAGCCAGAAGATGAGTATAGCTTCGGCAAGCAAAACTGGTTTGAAGCTGTTGGCAAGGAACACAAAGCCACACGTGAAGCTGTCACTCTGTTTGACCAGACCTCGTTTTCCAAGTTCATCCTAAAGGGACCTGATGCGGAAGCAGCTCTCGGCTGGATCGCAGCAAATGATGTAGCAAAACCAGTTGGATCGTTGATTTATACTCAGATGCTAAATGATAACGGCGGTATAGAATGCGATCTGACTGTCGCGCGCTTGAAACATGATGAATATTACATTGTCACCGGCACAGGTTTTGCAACACATGATTTCGATTGGATTGAGCGGAACATACCCGAGGGTCTCAAAGCCCAGCTTGTTGATGTAACATCCGCGTACTCCGTTCTGTCGCTGATGGGGCCCAACGCCCGGAAAGTCCTGCAGGAAGTTACCAGGGATGACGTGTCCAATGAAACTTTCAAATTTGGCAAGATCAAAACCATCGGTATTGCTGGTTGTCCGGTGCGCGCACTTCGCGTCACATATGTCGGTGAATTGGGTTGGGAGCTTCACCTACCCGTAGAGTATGCAACACAGGTTTATACGGCTTTGTTGAATGCTGGCCAGAAACACGGTTTGGAATTGGCGGGGTATCGCGCGATCGAGAGCTTGCGCCTTGAAAAAGGTTATCGCGCTTGGGGCTCAGATATCGGGCCCGACCATACACCCTTTGAATCTGGTCTGGGTTGGGCAGTAAAGCTGAAGAAAAACATTGACTTCAAAGGGCGCGAGGCAGCTCAAAAGCAAAGAACGGAAGGCGTCGCCAAGATGCTGGCCTGTTTTACAGTCGATGATCCCGAGGTCATTCTGCTTGGCCGCGAGACCATTTATCGCAATGGTCAACGTGTTGGCTGGCTGACAAGTGGTGGATTTGGACACACAACAGGAAAACCAATTGGGTATGGCTATGTGCGTAACAAGGATGGCGTGGATGAAACCTTCATCTTAGATGGCAACTATGAATTGGAAGTCGCCACAGAACGGGTAAAGGCAAACGTTCATTTGGAACCTTTGTACGATCCGAAAATGGAACGTGTCAAAGCGTAGTCAGAACGAAATGTAATCCCGCGGGATAACTAGTCTGTTCAAGATGCCACATAATGCATCAAAAAAAGACTGTGTGTTACGCCGGGTAGACGCTCCGGGATCAGAAAAAGCAACATTCTAAAGCAACCTCTCTTGGTCGATTGCGGTCAATCTGCGATCAAAACAATAACGCAGTTCTTGGGAGGAACGCATGAAACTCAAACTGTTATCAACGATTTCTATCGCGGCGGTCATGGCAGCTAGCGCGGCGCAAGCCGAAAAGATGAAAATCGGTGTACTAGCAACCTTGGAAGGTACCTACACTGTATTGGGTGAAGATGGCGTGCGCGGCTTGAAAACCGCAATGGGCCAGTTCAAAAGCATGGCAGGCGGTAAAGAGATTGAGCTTGTTATTCAATCTACTGACGCTTCACCAGATAGCGCTGTGCGTGGAGCTCGTAAACTTGTTGAGCAGGATGGTGTTGAGTTGGTCATTGGGCCGCTTTCCGGTTCTGAAGGTATTGCTATTCGCGACTATTCCAAAACACAGCCACAAGCCACTTTCATCAACGGGATTTCTGGCGCTCAAGAAACAACCTATGTAACGCCTTCTGAGAACTTCTTCCGTTTCAATACAGATGGAGCACAATGGTCGGCTGGCCTTGGCGACTATGTTTACAATGAGAAGGGCTACAAAAGCGTAGCTACTGTGGGTGAGGATTACTCCTTCATCTACACTCAGGTCTTCGGTTTCACTACAGAATTCTGCGCCGCTGGCGGTGAGATCACAGAGCGCTTCTGGGTCCCACTTGGCACAAAAGACTTTGGATCTATCATTGCAGCGCTTCCAGATGATGTGGATGCGATTTATCTAGGCCTTGGTGGCGGTGACGCGGTAAACTTCTTGAACCAATACCAGCAAGCTGGTGGTGATGCGAACCTCATTGGTGGCAGTATCATGGTTGATGGTACAGTATTGAACTCAAAGGGTTCCGCCAAAGACGCTCTCATCGGCACTCCATCCTCCGGTCCGCAAGCTGATACTTGGGATGATCCAAAATGGCAGGGTTATGTAAAAGCCTATCAGGATGCATTTGCACCTGAAGATCGCTTCCCAAGCCCGTCACTTCTGGCCACTGGTTACTACAATGCAACAACTGCTGCATTGACATGTCTGAATGATGTGAATGGCGATCTGTCCGATGGTCACGCTGCATTCCGCCAGTGTCTCGCTTCCTTGGAACTTGACGCTCCAAACGGCAAGATCACACTTGACGGAAACCGTCAGGCGGTTGGCGCTAACTTCGTGTCAGAGGTTGTTCAGTTGGACGATGGGACACTAGCTACCAAACTGGTTTCCATCAAAGAAAACGTGAACCAGACTTTGGGTATTGACGCGGACGCATTTGCCAAAATTGGCCTACCAAGCCGCGATGTTCCAGCCTGCAAAGCGTCCTATTAAGTAATAGGGCATCCCTCCTGGCCCGGGCGACCTTCCGCCCGGGCTGTAGACCAGTTTCAAAATTTTATCGCTGGCAGTCTCCGAAATGACTCTCATTACATATGTAACCCGTATTCATTTCGCTGATGGCGTTTTAGAGGAAGCGTTGTGGTCCGAAATAAAGGCAAATAAGAAGAAGCGACCACTGGTTGTCACCACATCGGAAACATTGGACGATCAAATTTCCGAGCGTTTATTCGCCAGCTTTCCAGTTAGAACTTCTATTGAAGTATTCTCGGAAGTGCCTTCATTTCCCACAGAGGAAGCGGCAAAAAATTTAGCGAAATTTTACAGAACCAACAATTGTGACGTGCTCATTGCTCTTGGTTCAGGTAACGCAATTGATCTGGCGAAGGCTGCAAGAATTTCTATTGAGCATGATGAGCAATCGCTCTCTACATTTTCGCATACACAAGGCGGATCGCGCCGAATTGCAAATACGCTTCCCGATCTTTATGCAGTCCCGAACATTTCTGGATTTGGCGCAGCGGTTAGTGCGCATACATCTGTTCTAATGTCATCTGGTGAGCGTGAGCTGCTAATGTGCAAGAAGCTCATCCCAACCGTTACGATTTGCGACCCGACAATTACAATAGGCGCAAGTGCGCAACTAACAGCAAGCGCAGGAGCAGATGCAATTGCCAGGTGTATTGAGGCTTATCTGTCTCGCGGATACAATCCACCTGCCGATGGTATTGCTCTCGATGGTCTGTCACGTGCGGTTCATCATTTGCACCGTGTGTTGAAGACTGACAGTATCGAGTCTCGACGGGAAATGATGGCAGCCAGCCTTAACGGAGCCCTGGCCCTACAAAAAGGGCTGGGCGCTACAAATGCCATTAACACGGCTCTTGAAACTGTTTTAGGAAAGTCCATAGACCCAGGTGCATTAAGCCGCTTGGTCTTGCCGGCAGTTTTAAGATTTAATGCGGATACAGCTAAAGAGAAGTATCAAACAATTCGCCATCTTTTGGAAATTGCACCAAAGCAAAGCTTGGCAGATGGTCTGAAGGCATTTTTGGAAGATTTGCCGTTACCAGAGAAACTGTCAGAAATGGGTTTGAATATGAACCAAATCAGCGCAGCTGCTCCGCTTGCAGCTCATGATTTGGCAAGTGTCACAAACCCACGAGTGGCGGACACGAACGATCTTCTTTCTATCATGCAATCCGTTCACTGAACGCATTTAGAAGGCAATCCAATGAAACCGCTCCTTATAAATGGTGAATGGATAACAACACCGCACGGCACGGAAAATATCAATCCTTCTGATACTTCTGACATAGTGGAAGTTTATGCGCAGGGCGGCGTTTCAGACGCCCAAAACGCAATTGAAGCGGCATACCAGACCGCACCTCAATGGGCAGTGAGCACACCCCAACAACGCCATGATATTTTAAAGAAAGTTGGCGATGAACTTTTTGCAAGAAAAGAAGAGATTGGTCGTCTTCTGAGCCGGGAGGAAGGCAAAACGCTCCCAGAAGGAATTGCTGAAGCAAATCGGGCATCTCAGATATTTGACTTCTTCGCTGGTGAAGCATTGAGACTGACCGGCGACAAAGTTCCATCTGTTCGACCGGGTGTTGACGTGGATATCACACGCGAACCCGTTGGCGTTGTTGGAATCATTGCGCCTTGGAATTTCCCGATTGCAATTCCTGCCTGGAAAATAGCTCCTGCTATTTGTTATGGAAACACGGTGGTCATGAAACCGGCAGAGCTTGTGCCCGGATGCTCATGGGTTTTGGCAGATGTGCTGCATAGAGCAGGGATTCCAGCAGGCGTATTTAACCTTGTTATGGGCCCAGGATCTGTGGTTGGGCAGGAGCTGTTGGAGAACCCAAAGGTCGAGGCCATCTCATTCACAGGTTCAGTTGGCACCGGAGAGCGGGTTGGCGAAGCCTGTATGCGCCATAAGCGAAAAGTTCAATTGGAAATGGGCGGGAAAAATCCCTTTGTCGTGTTGGACGATGCAGACTTGGAAGTGGCTGTCGAATGCGTTGTAAATGGCGCATTTTATTCGACAGGCCAAAGATGCACTGCATCTTCAAGAATTGTCGTGACAGAAGGCATCCACAACCGTTTTGTCGAAGCTATTATCGAGCGCACTCGAAACCTTGTCGTTGATGATGCTCTTAAAATGGGCACCCAAATTGGACCTGTGGTCGATGAGAGCCAGCTTCAACAGGATTTGAACTATGTCGCCATAGCCAGGTCACAAGGCGGCAATGTTCGCATTGGAGGGGAGGCGGTTTCGAGGGCGAAACGGGGCTACTACTTCCAACCAGCGCTAATAACCGACACCCAGAACGATATGCGGATTAACCGTGAGGAAGTCTTCGGCCCGGTTGCATCTGTTATTCGGGTAAAAGACTACGAGGAAGCTCTGTATGTTGCGAATGATACAGAATTTGGCCTGTCATCCGGTATTGCAACCACCAGCCTAAAGCATGCTTCTCATTTTAAGCGTCATGCACAGGCAGGGATGGTAATGGTCAATTTGCCCACGGCCGGCGTGGATTATCATGTCCCGTTTGGTGGTACGAAAGGGTCCAGCTACGGTTCCAGAGAGCAGGGGAGCTACGCCAAGGAGTTCTTCACCACCGTGAAAACCGCATACACTGCACCGTGAACAAGTGATGTCCAGGAATTTCTAAAAGCTCAATTCGTAACTGAAAGTCTTTTTCTTGACCCTTCAGTCTTGCCAAATTTGCCTGGTAACGCTGTTATTGAGATCGTAGCTCAAAATACAGACCCGCCGAAAGCCCAAAGAGGTGGCGCGGTTTGCCTGGGGAGGAAAAAAATGAGCGAAGCTATTTCCGTGCACCACGGTGCATTTGGACGTGCGGCGTTATATCAATTGGACAAACCAATAATAACGCACGCGCATCGTGAAGGTCATTTGATTTTCTATCTCAGTGGCGCAAAAGCGACAGTGAGTGTGGGAGACGGTGTATTTCCAGCTAATGAAAAATCTGCCGTCGCGGTTGGGCCCTGGGAACCACACAGCTTTAATATTGAAAACAATTCAGGCGCTTGTCTGTGTTTGGTGCTTTACATAAAGCCCATGTGGTTTTTGGAAACCAGCCAATCAGCTGAATTTGCTCTAAGTTTTGGGAACCCGCAAGTTGAGATTACGCCAGCCGTTTCCAAGTGGGTCAATCGTTTGACTTCACTTCTTTTGGAAGAAGAAAGCTCGGACCTGTTTGATGGCTTTCTTTATGAAACGACACGCCAATGTTTTGACCAGTCTTGGCACGGGGTGAATGACCGGTCACCTCTTGTATGCATGCGAACCAAGTTCACCGACTATCGGGTACGTCGCTCGTTACGTTTGATGCAGGAAATGTTCACCGATGATGTAGAGATCGAATGGCTTGCCCGTCAGGCAGGCCTGTCGCGGCCACATTTTTTCAAACTGTTTAAGAAACAGATGGGAATTACACCCAACATCTACCTAAATACGCTGCGGTCCGAGCAGGCTATCGAAGATCTTATGACAACTGATAAATCGGTGACGGATATCGGTTATGACCTTGGGTTTTCATCACAAGCAAGTTTCACCAGATTCTTTACCTCAAATGTAGGCATCCCGCCGAGCGACTATCGCCGTGTTGCACACATGATCTAACAGTCGTTTTCCCTATGATAGGCCACCCCAGAAGACTTTCAGGTATGCCAAATTGAGGTAAAGCGCTCTAACTTTTTCTGCAAGAACAGTGATCTGCAAATGGATCAAGCTGCCAGACGTTCAGATAAAAAATCGCGTCCGGCAATCACTTGGAGGAAGCGCGCCCTATGTTTCTTAGCTGGGCAATAAAACAGATTTGTCCGGTTGGCGGTCGATAGCGATGAGACAATTCGCAAATCGGCACCCAGTGTGGAGTGGAGTTATTGTCATAGCAGCAGCAGTGTTGCTTTGGATGATTTTCGCTGTGTGGCCAGCTTGGTTGATAGATACCATTGGCCGTAAGAAAATTTTTCTCAATGCGCTGTTTAACGGGGTCACTTTGGGTGGTCTATATTTCCTTGTCGCCAGCGGATTTACCCTAATATTCGGGCTGATGCGAAACGTAAACATGGCCCATGGTTCACTTTACCTTTTGGGTGGCTATATCGGATTTATCGTTGCCGACAGCACCGGTTACTGGCTTCTAGCATTTCCGGTAGCTTTCGTGGTTGTGGGCTGCTTTGGGGTTTTGCTACAAATATTTGTATTCCAAAAAATGGAGGGACAGGACCTCCGACAAACCCTTGTAACTATTGGCATTTCAATTGTTCTAGCTGATCTGATGCTATGGGTATTTGGTGGTGACTTCTTCAATATCACGCCACCGAACTGGCTGAGCGGCCCAATGGAGACTTTCCTTGTAACAGGTGTAAAACGCTCCTCTGGCGATCTCATCTATCTAAAATACCCAATCGTTCGTATCGTTATTTTTGCTGCCTCCGTGGCCATTGGTATTGGTATGTGGGTGCTTCTCAACAAAACGCGAATTGGCATGCTCATTCGTGCAGGTGTCGATGATCGCGACATGCTGTCCGCTACTGGTGCGCGCATTCAGTTCGTATTCATTGGCGTGTTCGCCTTCGGAGCGGGACTAGCAGGCGTCGCGGGGGTTGTAGGCGGCACGTTCCAGTCAATTGCTCCAGGGGAAGACATACGCTTTCTTCTCGCATCCTTAGTTGTCGTTATTGTGGGAGGTATGGGCTCCATTCCTGGTGCAGCTATCGGTGCGCTTCTCATCGGCATGGCAGAGCAATTTGGATCTGTTTACTTTCCAACTTATGCCGTTGTTCTGACATTTTTGATCATGGTCATCGTCCTCGCATTCCGCCCTCAGGGTCTGTTGGGGAGGGCATAAGCTATGGCTGTGGTCGAAAATTCGGAAACGCCCAGCCAAGCGGGAAGACAAGTTGGCTGGGCTGAGAAAGTGCCCGTTCAATATTGGGTCGTAGCAATACTGCTTGTTATTATGCCTGCGTTTACCAGTGAATTTACCCTATTTCAGATTTTTGGTTGGTCATTTATCTTGGGTATGATTGCCCTTAGTCTAATGTTTTTGGCCGGTTATGGCGGCATGGTGAGTATCGTCCAAATGACGATTGCTGGTGTCGCTGGTTACATGGTAGCCATTCTAGGCGACAGTGCCATTACTGAAATTAGCCAGGGCTGGCCCTGGTATGTCGCTATACCCATTGCATTGGTCATTGCCGTTTTGTTTGGATCTGCCGTCGGCTGGCTTTCCGTGCGCACAGAAGGCATCTACACGATCATGATTACGCTGGCGATTGCGTCGGCATTTTTCTATTTCGCACGGCAAAACTACACTATCTTCAACGGCTTCTCCGGATTCAATGGCGTATTGCCACCAAAACTGTTCGGTGTGGACTGGCGGGGTGGAACTGCATTCTACTACATGTCTTTGTTCTGGGCGATCGTCTCATACCTAGCCGTCCTATACTTATCCCGGGCCCCATTCGGTCTTGCTCTACAAGGCGTGAGAGACAATCCGCGCCGGATGGCTGCGCTTGGTTTCAACGTCAACGCACACCGCGTTGCTGCCTACGCATTCGCCTCACTTATTGCAGGAATTGGTGGCATTTTGCTGACATGGCAATCGGCCCAAATCTCCCCGGGGACTGCCGGAATTGGACCTGTCATCGATATCTTGATTATTGCTGTCATTGGCGGAATGAGACATCCGATTGGGCCGTTCATTGGTGCGTTTATCTATGTCCTTTTGAAGACCTTTTCAATCGATATCCTTGTTGCGTTAGGCCTTGGTGGCGAGCGTTTCCAACTCCTGATTGGCATCAGCTTTCTGGCAATCGTGTTCTGGTCGCCAGATGGAATACTGGGACTTTGGGATCGCTGGAAAGATGGCCGCAACAAAGACCGGCTGTTGAATGATACGGAGCAGAAATTATGAATGCTCCAGCATCTGTTTCAGAAAGGTTGAGTGCTACAGGCACGGCAAACGCACTAGAATTGCGCGGCGTGTCGAAACTATTCGGTGCCCTGGCAGCATTGTCGGATATCAACATCACTGTCCGGCCAGGAGAACGTCGCGCAGTGCTGGGGTCAAATGGTGCTGGAAAGACCACACTTTTTAACTGTATTACCGGTGATTTTCTGCCCAGCAGCGGTTCTATTCGTTTCTTTGGTGAAGATGTCTCCGAATTCCCGGCTCATGAGCGCATTCGGCGTGGATTGCGTAGGACCTACCAGATTTCGCTGCTGTTTTCCGGATTAACTGTGCTGGATAACGTGTATCTCGCCTGTTGCGGTGTATCTCGTGGCAGATTTTCTTTCATACGGCCGAAGAGAAATGAAGCGTTGATGGCAAGCGCTGAAGATTTGGTGCGCGTTGTACATCTGGATGACGACAAGGACACCCCAGTTTCCGTCTTGTCCTACGGTCAACAACGCCAGTTGGAAATCGCCATGGCACTTTCTGGTGCGCCGCGCTTTATCCTGTTCGATGAACCTGCTGCAGGCCTTTCACCAACAGAACGTACTGAACTGGTAGAAATTTTGACCGGACTGCCATCTCATATGGGTTACATCATTATTGAACATGATATGGATGTTGCGCTTCGCGTAGCGGAATCTGTGACCATGATGCACAACGGACAGATTTTCAAAGAAGGAAAACCGGCCGAAATCGAAGAAGATCCAGAAGTGCAGGCCCTTTATCTGGGGGGTGATGATGGCTGATCGGACCGGCCCAATCCTCCAAGTCAGAGATCTGAACGTCTTCTATGGCCAATCTCATGCACTTCAGGGCGTTGATCTTACTTTGGGGCATGGCGTCCTGTCTGTCGTTGGACGAAATGGCATGGGGAAAACAACCCTATGCAAGACGATCATGGGACTTGAGCCCATGGCTGCAGGTTCCATCAGTTTTAACGGGCAATCCCTTGCTGGCCTTACACCGGCACAGATAGCAAGACTTGGCATTGGTTATGTCCCTCAGGGCAGGCGTTTGTGGCGGTCTCTGTCAGTTGATGAACACTTGAAACTTGTCGCTCGAAAGGGCGGTGCTTGGACGGTTGAACGTATCTACTCAACTTTTCCAAGGCTGGCCGAACGCAAAAACAACGGCGGTGGTCAGCTTTCCGGCGGTGAACAGCAAATGCTGGCAATTGGTCGTGCGCTTCTTCTGAATCCGAAGCTACTGGTTATGGACGAGCCAACCGAGGGCTTGGCACCCGTGATTGTCAATCAGGTTGCTGACATGCTCATCCAGCTTGGTAAGGAAGGCGACGTAGATGTTCTGGTTATTGAACAAAATATCGGAGTAGCATGCTCTGTTTCAGAACAAGTTGCCATTATGGTCAATGGCAAAATCAATCGCGTAATGGACGCCGGTCTTTTGGCTGGAGATCGCGATCTGCAGCAGGCTCTGCTGGGTGTCGGGCGACACGCACATGACGAAACACCAGATGCAGGAGAGGCATCGCAAAGCACGCCAATGGAAAAAGGTCCCGCAGGACCAACCAAAATATACATATCAAACCCACAAACTCCCACCAGATGGTCACAGCCGGTTTCTGTACGCTTGATCGAAGGATCAGCAAGAACTCAGACGGAGACGAGAGCTGCAGGTCAGAGCAGTATCCAGCCACTAAGAATGAGCTCACGAACTGCTGCAACAACGGTTGTTGTTGCTGGAACATTGGACACCAAAGGCGAAGAGCTAAAATACATCCGAGACTTGATCAAATCTCAGGGGCTAAAAGTTCAACTGGTTGATCTATCTACCTCCGGGAAACCATCTGGAGCCGAAGTACCACCACACACTGTTGCAGCCTTTCATCCACGCGGAGTTTCAGGCGTATTCACAGGTGACCGTGGCTCGGCTGTCGCAGGAATGACAGAGGCGTTCGAGCGCTGGATGGCACAACAAACGAACGTTGCAGGCATCATTTCTGCAGGCGGATCGGGTGGGACGGCGCTGGTAGCACCCGCCATGCGGACCTTACCTGTTGGAGTCCCAAAGGTTTTAATATCTACTGTGGCCAGCGGGAATGTTGGACAATATGTGGGGCCGGCAGATATCATGATGCTGCACTCGGTGGCAGATGTTCAGGGCCTTAACTCCATCACACAGGAAGTTCTGTCCAATGGCGCGCAGGCGCTTGCTGGAATGGTAAAAAACAGGCTGCCGGAAAATCCAGCAGGGAAGACCAAACCAGCCATCGGCCTCACAATGTTTGGTGTGACCACGCCGTGTATTCAGCAGGTAACAGCCCAGCTCGAAGATGATTTTGATTGTCTGGTATTTCATGCGACGGGCGTTGGTGGCAGATCGATGGAAAAGCTCATGGACAGCGGCATGCTGTCGGCAATCCTAGATCTTACGACCACTGAAATTTGCGACATGATTGCAGGTGGCGTATTCCCCGCCGATGATGATCGGTTTGGCGCCTCAATTCGAGCAGGACTTCCGTACATCGGATCATGTGGCGCTCTGGATATGGTCAATTTCGCGGCACCAGACACAGTTCCGGAAAAATACCGAAATCGGAATCTTTACGAACATAATCCGCAAATAACCCTGATGCGAACAACGCCTGAAGAAAACCGCCTGATGGGGCAATGGATTGGTGAGCGCCTTAATTTAATGACGGGTCCAGTCCGCTTCTTCCTTCCTGAAGCCGGTGTTTCGCTTTTGGACGCACCCGGAATGGCTTTTCATGATCCACAAGCTGATGCAGCCTTGTTCGATGCGTTGGAAAGCACTGTCAGACAGACTTCCACACGACAATTGGTTCGCGTTCCACACAACATAAATGACCCGGAGTTTGCGGAGCTTGTCGTTCAGACATTCCGCAGTTTCCATTCCGTGCGTCCCAGAAAAGCCTCAGGAGAATAACGTATGTTTGATCGCAAAACACTGATGAGCCGCTACCGCGCCATGATCGCCAAAGGCGAGTCCATTATTGGCGGTGGTGCAGGAACTGGGCTTTCAGCAAAATGTGAAGAAGCCGGCGGTATCGATCTGATTGTTATATATAATTCGGGACGGTATCGAATGGCAGGGCGCGGCAGCCTCGCAGGTTTGATGCCATATGGCGATGCAAATGCTGTCGTCATGGAAATGGCCGGAGAAGTGCTTCCGGTTGTCAAAGACACACCGGTTTTGGCCGGCGTGTGTGCATCTGACCCATTCCGTCTCATGGATAAGTTTCTAGATGAGGTAAAAGCCACAGGATTCTCTGGCGTACAGAATTTCCCAACTGTTGGCCTGATCGATGGCGATTTTAGAGCCAACCTTGAAGAAACCGGAATGTCCTACTCACTCGAAGTGGACATGATTGCAATGGCTCATCAGAAGGGCCTTCTGACCACGCCATATGTGTTCTCAACTGAGGATGCGACAGCCATGGCCAAAGCGGGTGCTGATATTATCGTTTGCCACCTTGGCCTGACAACAGGTGGCGCGATTGGCGCCGAGACTTCGCTTACTCTGGAGCAGTGTCCCGCAATAGTAGATGAGTGGGCCGCGGCGGCTTTGGCAGTCAATCCCGATGCGATCATACTGGTGCATGGTGGACCGGTGGCAATGCCTGACGATGCTGAATTCGTCTTGAAACACACCAAAAACTGTCACGGCTTCTACGGCGCGTCTTCAATGGAACGCCTGCCTACCGAGATCGCTCTGACAGAGCAAACCAAGAAATTCAAACAAATCAGCCGCCCTTAAGCGGCGACAAGGGAGCATCCCATGACCGGGCAACTTATTGGACAATTGATCCTTTGGCTAATTTTAGCAGTCATCGTTATCTTCATCCTTTATTGGGTCATGAATTGGCTTTACCGCCGTTCGACCAAGGAAATTGCATTCGTGAGAACTGGTTTTCTCGGCGAACGCGTCGTGATCGACGGTGGTGCGTTTGTTTGGCCAATTGTGCATGACATAACGCCGGTCAATATGAATACGCTTCAGCTGGAAGTGGCACGCACCCGCGAAGATGCGCTCATAACAAAAGATCGCATCCGCGTTGATGTGGAGGCTGAGTTCTATGTACGCGTCCAACAGGACAGGACATCTGTAAGTCTAGCTGCCGCAACTCTTGGCCGCCGCACTCTGGAACCGGAAAAACTTCATTCTCTGCTTTCGGGTAAATTCGTCTCGGCATTGCGTACAACAGCGGCTGAAATGACGAGTGAAGAATTACTCGAAAACCGGAACACCTATGTGGCTCGGGTCTTGGAAGCTGCACAGTCCGGTTTGGATAAAAACGGCCTTGAACTGGAAAGCCTGGCGATCACAGACATTGATCAGGCAGATATTGAATTCTTTAATCCTTCCAACAGGTTCGATGCAGAAGGTCTTACAACTGTTATCAAATCTATCGAGGAACGCCGCAAGCTACGCAACGACATTGAACAAGATGCAATGATCAAAATTCGCACGCGTAATCTGGAAGCAGAAAAACAAGCGCTGCTGATCGAAAAGGAAAGTGAAGAAGCACGTCTGGATCAGGAGCGAGAGGTGGAATTCCGCCGTGCACAACAACGTGCAGAATTGACCAGAGAGCGTTCAGAGCGCGAGAAAGAGGCAGAGCAGGCATCAATACTCTCCCGAGAGGCAATTGAAACTTCTCGCATTTTGAATGATCAACAGATCGCTGAGGCGCGTATCAACTCTGAACAAAAGGTTCGTCAGAAAGAAATTGAACGCCAGAAAACCTTAGACGAAGCTGAAATTGTGACACGCGAAGTGATTGAAAAGGCGCGTATTTCTCAGGAGCGCGTCCTATCGGAAGAGCGGATAAAAAATCAACAGCAAACCGACGAAGCGGACATCTCGGCAAAAGAAGCGATTGAGAAGGCACGTATTTCTCAGGAAAAGGCGATAACAGAAGCGCGTATCGCCAAAGACCAAGAAACACAGGCAAAGGACATTGAACGCCAACGCTCAGTGGATGAAGCTGAAATCCTTGCAAAAGAGATGATCGAGAAAGCGCGGATTTCACAGGAAAAGACCGTAACGGAAGCCAGAATTGCACTCGAACAAGGGACTAAGGAAAAAGAAATTGCCAGAAATCTGGCTGTTCAACAGGCCGAAATTGCGTCCAGAGAAGCATCCGAAAAGCTGCGCATTGCGCAAGAAACGACAGTAAATGCCGAGCGCATCAAGTCTGATCGCGAGACCAGAGAACTTGAAATTGAGCGCCAGAAAGTTCTGGAAGAGGCGGAGATTGCGTCTCAACAAGCCACCGAAGCAGCGCGCATAGCGCGGGAAAAGGCTTTGGCAGCGGACAGAATTACATCCGAGCAAGCCACTCGTGCACTCGATATTGAGCGCCAAAGGATCATTGAGGAAGCCTCAATCGCCTCACGCGAGAGCACTGACAAAACACGAATTGCTCAGGAAGAGCGTATTCGTGGTTTAGAGATTGAGAGAAACCGCGCCGTGGATGAAGCTGAAATCGCTGCACGGGAAGCGGTTGAAAAAGCGCGCATTGCCCAAGAGAAGCAACTATCATTTGATCGCATAGCTGCGCGGGAAGAAACTGAAGAGCGAGAAGTCTCACGCAAGACGGCGCTTGATGCTGCTGAAATCGCAGCCAAGGAAGCAACAGAAGCCCGCCGAATTGCTCAGGAGAAAGCAACTGCTGCAGAGCGCATAGCGTTTGAAAAAGCGACGAGAGAACTGGAAATTTCGCGTAACCAGGCCTTGGATGAAGCCGAAGTGGCATCGCGTGAGGCTGTGGAGGCAGCGCGCATTGCGCAGGAGGCTAAGCTTTCACTGCAACGCATTGAGAGCGAAGAGAAAACCACAGAACGTGATGTTGCGCGCAACAAAGCAGTCGAAGCTGCAGAAATTGCAAAAGCTGAAGCGTTGGAAGCTGCGCGGATAGCAAAAGAGAAAAAAGTTGCAGCCGAACGGATTGCCTACGAGCAAGACCTTCGCGAACGCGAAATCGCACGCAGCAAAACTGTTGATACAGCCAATATTGCAGCTCAGGAAATCGTCAATGCGAAACGCATCTCCGAGGAAGGTAAAACCCGCGCTGCTGAAATTGAGAAAGAGGCCGAAATTCGCTCTCGTGAAATTGAGAAAAATGAGGCGATCGAAAGTGCAGAGATTTCCTCCCGTCGGTTGGTCGAACAATTGCGTATTGAGAAGGAGCGCGAAACGACTTCAGAAAAAATTGCGCGCGATGAAGGCATTCGCAACCTCGAAATTGCGCGTAACAAGGCTTTGGACGCCGCGCAAATTGCTGCAGATGAGGCTATTGAGGCCGCAAATGTAGCCAAGGCAAAAACAATCGATGCTGAAAAGATCCTGGCCGAGCAAGAGCTTGATGCCAAGAAGCTAGAGCGTAAAAAAGTACTGGAGCAAATCGAGATTGCTCGGGTTCAAGTCCTGCGCGAAGCAGAAATCGCCTCACAAGAGGAAGTGGAGCGCGCGAAAATTGCATCTGAACGCGGTTTGGATGATGCACGTATTGGACATCAGACAGAACGTCGTCGCCTTGAAATAGAGCGCGAAAAAGCTGTCGAACAGGCTTTGATGGACAAAGCAATCGATCTCTACAAGAAGTCCCTTGATGAGAGCGCCGCCGCTGCAGAGGCAGAGCATGCCAAAGCACAGGCAACTGAAGCAGCAGAAAAAACTAAGACTGTCAAAGAAACTGAAGAGGCGACACGTCGGAAAACAGTTGATGTTGTAATGGCAGAGAAGCAGGCGGAAGAAACCCGCATCGCGGCAGAGGCAGAAAGCATCCGTGCAGCGGTTGAAGCCGAAGCACAAAAACTCATCAACGAAGCAGAGAATGTGCTTACCGATGAAGCCCGTCATTCGCTCTTCAAACGCAAAATGCTTGAGCACGTCGAAGGCATTGTTTCAGCTTCTGTCAAACCGCTTGAAAAGATCAATGACATCAAGATCATGCAGCTTGGTGGTAGCGGCAGTAATGGCGTTGGCTGGGGCGGCTCAGATGGCGATGGTAGTGGCAATGGAGGCAGTGGCGGCAGCCCGACAGACGAAGTCATTAACTCTGCGCTGCGTTACCGAGTGCAAGCGCCAATGATCGACAACCTTCTTTCTGACATTGGCATTGATGGTGCGAACCTGACCAAACAAGGCGGTCTCATTCGAGAAGCATCGGATATGAGCCGTATGCAAAACGAAATCGCCAAAGGTAAGAAAGCAAAAGATGACGGTAAAGATGCCAAATCCGGAGACACGAAGTAATGGCTCGGGTTTACATTTCTTCCATCATCAATGCGCCTGCCGCCAAGGTTTGGGAGCGCGTTCGCGATTTTAACGGTTTGCCCAAATGGCACCCACGCATTCGTGACAGCCGAATTGAGGATGCGCTGCCTTCAGACAAGGTAGGGTGTATTCGCAACTTTCATCTGCAAAACGGCGATGGATTACGCGAGCAGTTATTGGGTCTGTCGGACTACGACATGTTCTACACCTACTCAATTCTGGAAAGCCCAATGCCACTCACGGATTACATTTCAACATTGAGGCTAACACCAGTAACGGATGGCGATCGCTGTTTCGCAGAATGGTCTGCTGAGTTTTCGTGCGATGCAGATAAGGAAGCAGATCTCGTGAGCGGTGTTGGAACAAATGTGTTTCAGGGCGGTTTCGATGCTTTGAAACGCCACTTTGGCGATCAACTGGGTCGCTAGGGCGTAAGGTTTTATCATTATGGTCAAGGTCTTACGCAGCACAGTTCTACCAGCATCTACAGATGCGGTCTGGGAAGTTCTGCGCGACTTCAATGGGCATGATCACTGGCACCCAGCTGTTGCAAGCAGCAGTGTCGAGCGCAACTCCATGAGCGATCAAGTTGGCTGCGTTAGACGTTTCAGGCTGGAAGATGGGTCAGAGCTGAGAGAGCAACTTTTGACCCTGTCAGATATCGAGCAAACGTTCAGCTACTGCCTTCTGGACACGCCAATACCACTTTTCAATTACGTCGCCCATGTCCGCCTTTTCCCGATCACAGATGGCGATCACACGTTTTGGGAATGGGAAAGCAAATTCGATACCAGAGCCGGCGAGGAAGACAGCATGGAGAAGCTGGTGGGCGACAACATTTACACGGCCGGATTTGAAGCAATTCGCGCGCATATGGGACTTGGAGCTTTATAATGCTGACAGTCGAAACTTTTGAAAGCCTGGCGCAAGCCGCCAGTAGCATGACACCGGAAAGCCGCTTCCTGGGCGGTGGAACATTAGTGATGCGCGGCGTGAATTACGGAGACCAGAGCTTCAATCGGATCGTGCGTGTTCGCGATGACACGATTAAGCACATTCGAACTGAGTCTGGCCGCATCCATATTGGCGCGGGCGCAACAATGGCTGATGTCATAGCTACATCAGATTTATCTTTCCTTGCGCCAGTGGCGCGGGCCGTGGGCGGTCCAGCTGTTCGAAACATGGCGACCGTAGGGGGAAACCTTTTTGCAGCTAACCCTTACGGCGATTTCACTACTGCATTGCTCGCTCTGGATGCAATCGTAAAGATGTCGGATGGCGCTGAACATCCAATGGAACAATTCCTTGCGGGGCGCGATGCGCAACGGGGTCTTGTAGCCTCAGTCTCCATTCAACGTCCTATGGGAGATGACTTCCGTTTTCTCAAGGTGAGCCGTGTAAAGCCCAAGGGCGTCTCGGTTATGTCCATCGCTACTTGGTTGCCAAGACAGGGTGGGCGCATCGCCAACGCTCGAATTGCTTTCGGTGCAATGGGACCGACTCCACTACGTGCAAAAGCGTCCGAAATGGCATTGGAAGGCGTTTCGCTAGACGCTTCAAGCGTAGACCGTGCAGTTCAATCAACAACACAAGGGCTTAGCCCTCAGGATGATGCATTGGCATCTGCCTGGTATCGAACCGAGGTCGCGCCAGTGCATCTGCGCCGTGTCCTTCTGGGTGAGGGTAAAAGATAATGGCTAAGGTACCTGTAAGATTCACCCTCAATGGGTCGGAAACCGCTGTCTTTGTGAATGGCGGCGAAAACCTCCTAGATACGTTGCGGCGAGGAGTTGGCGATCTGTCGCCCAAATGGGGTTGCGGGCAGGGAACCTGTGGAACTTGCACGGTCTTGATAGATGGTGAGCCACACCTGAGCTGCCTCACCCTTGCAGAAACAGTTGAAGGCCGTTCGTTGGAAACAACCGGAGGCTTGGCAAATGGACCAGACCTCCACGTCCTTCAAAAAGTATTCATGGAAAACTTTGGCGCACAATGTGGCTATTGCACGCCTGGCATGTTGATGGCGGCAAAGTCATTGCTGGCAAAAAACCCCAATCCAAGTCGTGACGAAGTGATTGAGGCGATTTCCGGCAATATTTGTCGCTGTACCGGATATGAGCCCATTATCGATGCCATTCTGACCGCCGCCAACCAGATGCGCGGGAGGGTTGCCTGATGTCATCCATCGAATTCCGAAAAGACCTTTTCGCAGACGAGCGGGAGGATAGTCTCAAGGAGATTGGCCAACCCACTATCCGCCAAGATATTTTGGGTCATGTTACAGGGCGATCACCATATTACGATGATCATCTGTTTGACGGTCTTCTACATATGCGTTGCGTGCGCTCGCCGCACCATCATGCGCGCATACGATCAATCGATACATCTGCTGCTGAAGGCATGCCCGGTGTACGCCGTGTCATTCGTCCAGAAGACGTACCGAATAACATCAACACGCTCCTGGCGTTGATCAATTTCGGCAAAGATGACGAAGCGCTCCTGCAAGGCAAAAAGGTCGCCTATGTCGGTGAAGCAGTGGTCGCAATCGTGGCTGAAACAGAACGTCAGGCGCGAGATGCAGTGGCTGCGGTACGCGTAGACTATGAAGTTTTGCCGCACGTTCTTGATGTGGAAGAGGCGCTGGAGCCAAACGCACCTGTTGTAAGCGAAACATACCCGAACAACACCTTCGACTATCATGAATTATACGATCACCAAAAGCTGCGTTTTGGTGATGTGGACGCTGGGTTTGCAGAAGCAGATCACATCGTCGAGGGACGCTACCAGATGTCCCCGATTGAACAGGCACCAACAGAGACCTGCGGTGCCATCGCAGCGCCGGAAACAAACGACAGATTTGTTTGCTACACGTCTACGCAGGCTCTGTTTTTCTCTCTGGGAACCACTGCAAAATTGCTCGATATGCCATCGTCGAAGCTGCACTTCATCGGCGGAACCGTTGGTGGTGGATTTGGCGGCAAGGTCGACAGTCTACATGAGCCATTGGCAGTGCTCGGCTCAAAACTAACTGGTGCACCTGTAAAATATCAGTTTGACAGAGCTGAGGAAATGCAAGTCGGTGCACCCCGCGGTGGCGAGCGCTGGTACATCAAAGACGGTGTCATGAATGACGGGCGGATTGTGGCGCGTCAATTCACTGGATTTTTTGATTGCGGCGCTTACACACGCCTCAGTTCTTACGCGATCATAAAGGCTACCGGACATCTTCCGGGGCCATACACCATCCCTAATGTCGCTTCGAATGTGTATTGCGTCTATACAAACCGCACCCCAGCGACCGCTATGCGAGGTTTTGGTATTACTGGTGTCGATTTCTCAATCGAATGCCATATGGATAAGGTTGCAGAAAAAGTCGGGATGAACCCGATTGAGCTTAGAATTATGAACGCCTATCGCGACGGCGATATGAAAGCGCATCGTCGCTTGGCCAAGAATACGGCTCTCATAGAGTGCTGCCAGGTTGCAGCTGGTAAGGCGCGCTGGCCTATCAGCGCGGATGCCGCAGCTCAATCAAGTCTCCAAGGGGGTGGGCAAGAGCGTGCCAACATCCCGCAAACCACCACAGATGATGTTGGTAAGATCGGTGATCGTCGCCGTAACAAGATACCAACCACACCGGGCGAGGGAGCAACATCGAAAGGAAACGTCGCAGCAGGCACTGTTGGGACTCCCATTGTTGCCGTGCCGCCGCAGCGTGATGACATGAATATCGATCCTTCCAGAACCGGGCATAAAAGGTCGATGGATGGTGCCACTCCAAGTGCACCTCGAACACCAAGGCCACCAGCACCAGCATACACCGCACCAACACCGCCAGCTCCTGTTGCGCAGACACCCAATCACGAGCCCGTGCCGCCACCTGCTATACAACCAACACCGCCTGCACAACCGGAACCTTACAAGCCAAGCGAACCGTTTCAGCAGGGCATCAAACGCCCCGGTGTGTCCCGTTTCATTTCTGGCACAAGGAGGCGCTGATATGGCCGTTCATAAAGGGCGCGGATTTGCATGCATCAACTACCCAATTGGTATGAATTTAGGAGGCGACCCTAGTCAGGCACTTGTTCATTCCACCCCGGATGGGAAGTTCATGGTGACCTTGAGTGCCATTGACCTTGGTCAGGGCATGAAATCTGTCACACGGCAAATCGCTGCTGAAACACTCGGCGTGCCAGTAGCAGATGTGTATGTGGATACTGCCGACAGTGATACCGGCCCACACGATATGGGTTCTTTTGCCTCTCGCGGCACTCACCGAGTCGGCAATGCCGTCATTAGAGCGGCAGCTGAAGCGCGCACGGCAATGTTGGAAGCTGCTGCGGATGAGCTGGAAGTAAACCCGAGCGATTTGGACACAGATGGCGATGGTAATATCCACGTGAAGGGTGCCACTGGCAGATCAATAACTGTTGCTGAAACCGCAATCGCAGCACAGTTCAAACAAGGGCGCACACTGTCAGGTCGTGGAATTTTTCTCATTCCAACTTCCGACGTCGACCCAAACACCGGCGAAATGACACCTGTTTCATGCTTTGCGCATGCTGCAGTGATTATTGACCTGGAGGTAGACGATGAGACTGGCGAAGTCACGGTCAACGAAGTCAATTCTGCTTACGAAGTTGGCCGGGCGCTCAACCCCAAAATGGTCGAGCAACAACTCATTGGCGGTGCATGGATGGGAATATCACATGCGCTTTATGAAACAACAGAACCATACTATCCAAACCGCTCTCATGGACCAGAAGACTTCAACACATATTTGATGCCAGGACCGGGCGAGGTGGTTCCGCACAATTTGGCCATTTTGGAACGCCCCGCAGAAGATGCGCCTTTCGGTGGCAAGGGACCGGGCGAAATGTGCGCTAATCCATTGCTGCCCGGTGTGGCCAATGCAATTTACAATGCTGTTGGCGTACGGTGTGACACGTTGCCAATTACGCCTGAAAAAGTATTGCGCGGCATTCAGGCTAACGGTGGTGCACGACCACAGGGAGCCAGATAAACCGTGGCAGTTCGTCCTTCCATTGTTGGCATAGACACACCGGATAATCTGCGTTCTGCTTTAGTCGGCGCACAATATCTGGCGGATGACGGGCTATCGACGGCGGCATATTTGGCACTGGCATTGGGCAAACCTTTGCTTTTGGAAGGCGCGCCCGGTGTTGGTAAAACAGAAGCGGCCAAAGCGCTTGGCTCTGTTCTTGGGCGAAATGTTATCCGCCTTCAGTGCTTTGAAGGCATAGATGCAGCCGCGGCTCTATACGAATGGAACTATCCGCGCCAAATGTTGGCCATTCGTCAAGCTGGAGATGGATTCGTCAACATATATGGTGATGATTTTCTACTAGCGCGCCCAATGCTTGAAGCGTTGCAATCTCCCGAAGACACAGTCCTGTTGATTGATGAGATCGACCGATCTGACCACGAATTTGAAGCATTCCTTTTGGAATTCTTGTCCGATTTTCAAATTTCTATTCCAGAAACAGGAACCGTGCGCGCCAACCGTCCACCTGTTGTTGTCCTTACATCAAACAGGACCCGCGATTTGCACGAGGCTTTGCGCCGCCGCTGTGTTTATCACTGGATTGATTATCCTGATGCCCAGCTGGAAGCAGACATCGTTATGACGCGTGCAAGCTCGGTAGCGCGCGCAACAGCAGATGCAGTTGTCGCAGCCGTTACAAAATTGCGTGCAGAGCCGTTAGCCAAGCCACCCGGTGTAGCAGAGACGGTAGAATGGGCGGAAGCCGTTACATTGCTTCATAATCAGGGCAGTCCATGGCCGGAAGCTTTCAGAAAAGCAATTGGTGTTGCGCTCAAAGATCATGATGACTTGAACTACATGGAAACCCGTTTGGCATCAGTCCTTCCTTCGGAGGCCGCATGACGCTTCCCCAGCCAATCGTTCCATTTGTGCAGTTTTCTGGATTGCTACGTGCACACGGCTTCGCAATTGCGCCCGAGCAAACCAGCAGCTTCATCGAAAGCATTGGTCTTCTGGGTCCAAAAGACATGAGCGATATAAGGCGTGCCGCTTTGGCAATGCTTGCCATTCCAAGGGAACGCCAAGTCGAGTTCGACGCATTATTTCGTGCCTTTTTCATGGGGCAAACAGTGGCCGCGTCCGCCACATCTGATGAGGATGACGATGACGTTGATGCGTTCGAACCAGATGAAGGCGAATCTGAAGTTCCTGAAAGCGAAGAGACAAATGAAGCAGGCGCCGAGGCCGCGAACACAGAAAACCTCAGCCAGAGAGGATTTATCGATCTGGGGGAGGATGCTGCACTCGCTAATTTTGCACGCAGAGCACCTGCCAGATTGCCAAGGAGAAAATCATACAGACGCACACCATCTCGTCGCGGCGACGCGCTCAATATGAGAAAGACACTTCGTGATGCCGTGCGCAGAGATGGTGAAATTTTTACGCTCTCTCAATTAAAGCGAAAAACGAGGCAGCGCAGAATTCTGCTGCTGATTGATGTGTCAGGCTCCATGAAAGATCAAACGGAGTCCACAATTCGCTTTGCACACACATTGGCGCAAATTTCCGACCGCTTTGAAGCTTTTACATTCGGCACAAGATTAACCCGAATTACGCCAGCATTAAAGCTCAAAAACCGCGATGAGGCACTCGCGCGCACTAGTCGTTTAGTGGCAGATTTTGATGGCGGAACGCGCATTGGAGATGCGCTTCAAGCTTTCCTATCCGTCCCTCGCTTCGCCGGCTTCGTGCGAGGTGCTTCAGTAGTGGTTTTGTCGGACGGTTTAGAGCGTGGGAGCCCCAATGCAATGATTGACGCAGTTTGGCGCTTATCGAGGTTGGCATGGCGCACCGACTGGCTGACACCACTGGCAAGTGCGGCAGATTATGAACCAAAAACTGAAGCTTTGGTCGCTGTCAGGCCCTACCTCCATAGTGTGTCCGATGGCAGCCGCACGCAATCCATCTGCAACCACATTCTCAACCTTGCGAGGGCCGCATGATCGATGCACACCACCACATTTGGCTGCAAAAGGACTTGCCCTGGCTTCTGGGACCAGAGCAACCGCGTATCTTTGGACCTTATGGCGCAATCAAGCGTGACTATCTCATCGACGAATATCTTGATGACCTTAAAGGGCTGGGAATTACCAAATCCGTCTACGTCCAAGCCAACTGGGCACCCAATTGGTTTGAAGATGAGGTCGCATGGGTTCAATCTGTTTCAGATGCAACAGGCTGGCCTCACGGTATCGTTGGCTACGCAGATTTCACTGTGGAAGATGTGCGTCCACAGTTGGATCGCCTAAAGAAATATCCAGCCATGCGCGGTATCAGGCAACAGTTACATTGGCATGAGAACCCGCTTTATCGCTTTGCCTCAAACCCAGATATGCCAAAAGAACCAGTTCTACAAAGAAACGTAGCTTATCTTGCGGAATATGGATGGTCCTTTGATCTACAAGTGTTTTCCGGCCAAATGGATGCAGCCGTGGAACTGGCGAATGCGTGCCCTGACGTAACTTTCATTCTACAACATGCGGGTATGCTGGAAGACAGTAGCGAAGGGGGCTGGGACGCCTGGCGCAAAGGCATGAAACGCTTGTCAAAATGCAAAAATGTTGTGTCAAAGCTGTCTGCATTTGGGACATTCATTCACCGAAATGATCCTGAATTCATCGAAATCATGGTCAAGGAAACCGTGAAAATCTTCGGTGCAAAGCGATGCATGTACGGATCCAATTTTCCTATCGAAAAGCTGTGGACTTCTTACGCCGACTTATTTGCGGCGTTTCAATCCGCAGCTTCAACCCTTCCAAAGAACCAACAAAAAGCAATTTTTAAAGACACGGCTGAGCGTGTCTACAAACTCTAATCAGATTTTGAAACACGGGCCTTTGCCCAAACGAACTAAAAAGGGAGTAACACCATGGCACTGACAATCCACGTCCTCGACTATGGCGACATCGAACTTGAAACCTCATTTCTTGTTCTTGGGCATGAATGCGGACGCGTAAGGCGTGTTCCGGTCTATGGATTTTTGATTTTGGGCGGGGAATACCCGATTGTTGTTGATACTGGCTATCGTGATAACGCCATCATGGAATCTCTCGGCATGAGAGGTCTTCAGTTTCATGATAATATGATAGAAAATCAGCTCGCAAATCATGGTGTAAAAATGGGTGACGTGCGTTACGTGCTGCACACCCACTTGCATATTGATCATGCTGGTAAGGATGATTTGTTCTCCATGAACACAACGGTAGTGATCAACCGTAAGGAAATGGAATTCTCCGTTTCCGGTATCATGTATCCACAATATCCAAAACCGGACATCAAGCACTTGGTTGACCGCATCTATGAGCCGGATGCAATGCGGTTCCTGGATTTGGAAATAACTCAGGCGGAAGAGATTATTCCTGGAGTGTGGTGTGAAGCTGCCGGCGCACACACAGAAGGTTCAATGAATGTAATTGTTGAAACGGCTGAAGGCCTCGCCTGCATTTGTGGCGATGTCATCTATGATTTCAACGATCAGATCGTAAATCATGTCTATACCAACAATGACATGGAGCCGCGTGTGACCGGTAATCATTCTGGCTCCAAGCGAGAAGAGAAGGGCGCAATCAAACGCCTTTTGAACAATTACAAATTCCTGCTGCCTGTGCATGATCGTCCCGCCAAAATTGAGCGCCAGAAAGTTGTTGGTCGCCTGGGTATGACGGTTCCAGGCCCATTGACAGAAACAGTCCCAAATCGGGACTGGTTCCCGGCTTAACGACCAGGCATTCGGAGGCACAAATGAGCCACACTGCAATCGACCAACAGTTTCACAAGCTCATCGACGAGTATGCGCCTGTGTCGCAGCTTGGTACCGGATTTGTTTTCACCGAAGGGCCAATTTGGCATCCAGTTGAAAAGCATCTTCTGTTCTCCGACATGCCTGGCGATGTACGCCGCAAATGGACCCCGGATGGCCGCATCGAAGAAGTGATGCGGCCTTCAAACAAAGCAAATGGCATGACATATGATGCCGATTTGAACTTGCTTGTATGCGAACATTCTACCAGTTCAGTCGTTCGCTTTCGTCCCGATGGTACTAGGGAAGTTCTTTGCACTCACTTTGAGGGCCGCGAGCTCAATTCTCCAAATGATATCTGTGTAAAATCAGATGGAACGATCTACTTCACCGATCCAACTTATGGACGGATGGAACACTATGGTGTTCCAAGGCAAACCCAACAGGGTTTTCAGGGCGTTTACATGCTGCGCCCAGACCATGTGCCGGGCAGTGAACCAACATTGGTGTCCGATCGCTATATGTTCAGTCAGCCCAACGGCCTGTGCTTTTCACCCTGTGAACGCTGGATGTGGGTAAACGATACGGACCAGGCAAACATTCGCATGTTTGACGTCGCTCAAGACGGGCAGCTTACCAATGCACGCATCTTTGCATCCGGCATCCGCGACAGCCTGAAACCCGGCCTGCCGGATGGTATGAAAGCAGATATCGAAGGCAATGTCTGGGTAACGGCGCCTGGGGGCATATGGGTCTACTCCTTCCATGGCATTCTGCTGGGTAAAGTTTCAGCCCCGGAGATGGTCGCGAATTTACATTGGGGTGGCGACAATTGGGACACGCTGTTCATGACCTCAAGTACATCTGTGTACTCGGTGAAAACGAAAGTCAGGTCCCGAAATGAGCCCTTTATGAATCCCAATCATCCGTCTGGAAACACAAGCACTATGACCACGTCCGCACCACAAGCAAATACTGCCAATCAGACGAGTCTCACTGGGTTGAATATTGATCCCAAGAAGTCAGTGCTGATCATTCAGGATATGCAAAATGATGTCATGATGGATGGTGGGGCCTTTGCCGAAACCGGCTCGCCACAACACGCACGCGAGCAAAATGTGTTGGCCAACTCTGCCCGGTTGGCCGATGCTTGTAGAGCTGCAGGCGTGCTGGTCATTCACGTATGGCTTGTATGCGAACCAGGACACCCCGCAATGGCACGCAATTCGCCTCTTATGGAAGGTCTGATGGACCACAACGCGCTAGTGCGTGGTACTTGGGGCGGGCAACCAGCACCGGGTCTTGAGAAGAAACCCGGAGATTTGGTGGTAGAGAAAATGACCATGAGCGCATGGGAAAGTGGGCGTCTGGAAAACTATATCAAGGGTGCTGGACGGGACACGATTATCAATACCGGTGCATGGACTAATATGAGCGTTGAGCACACTGCGCGAACTGGCGCTGACAAAGGTTACAAAATCATCCTGCCAGAAGATGCCTGTTCTACAATGAATGCAGACTGGCACCGCGCTTCGATAGAATATGCCATGACAAATGTTGCGACCGTCACCAGTGTTGACGCCGTAATTGCGGCTCTAAGGTAATCATATGAAAACGATGAAAGGCCCCGGCATTTTTCTTGCTCAATTCGCAGGAGACCAAGCGCCGTTTAATTCACTTCAAAGCATCATAAGCTGGGCAGCATCGCTTGGTTATAAGGGCATCCAGATACCAACTTTCGACAAGCGTTTGTTTGATCTGGACAAAGCCGCGGATAGCTACGACTATTGTGATGAAGTACTGGGCATGTGCCGCGACGCTGGCATTGAGATCACCGAACTTTCGACCCATTTGCAGGGCCAATTGGTTGCCGTGCACCCCACATATGATGAAATGTTCGACGCTTTTGCGCCTGAAGCCGTCCGCGGCAATCCAAATGCTCGGCAAGCATGGGCGACAGACCAGGTTACAAAGGCTGCGCGTGTGAGCCAACGAATGCGGCTAGATGCGAGCGTTTCGTTTACGGGCGCGCTTGCATGGCCATTTGTGTATCCGTACCCGCAGCGACCGGAAGGACTGGTAGAGGAGGCCTTTGCAGAACTGGGGAAACGCTGGCGTCCTATTCTGGATGCTTATGATGGAGCCGGCGTTGACTTGTGCTACGAAATCCATCCAAGCGAAGATGTGTTTGACGGAACAACTTTTGAACGTTTTCTGGAGCAAGTTGGAAACCACAAACGCTGCATGATCAACTACGATCCCAGTCATTTCCTGCTGCAATGTATGGACTATCTCGGCTTTATTGATGTCTATCACGAACGTATTGGGGCGTTCCACGCCAAGGACGCGGAGTTCAATCCATCGCCTCGTCAGGGCGTTTATTCGGGCTACTCAAGCTGGGTTGAAAGAGCAGGGCGCTTCCGCTCGCTTGGCGACGGTCAGGTAGATTTTTCGGCTGTCTTCTCAAAGCTTGCCGCACACGGTTATGACCGATGGGCCGTGCTGGAATGGGAATGCGCGCTAAAACACCCTGAAGATGGCGCGGCGGAAGGTGCGAAATTTATTGAGGATCATATCATTCGAGTAACAGACAAAGCCTTTGATGATTTTGCGGGATCAGGTTCGGACAGAGCCAGTAACCGCAGATTGCTGGGTCTGAACTAATGACCGCAGCGAAACGCCCTCGCATCAAACTGGGAATGGTTGGCGGTGGCCAGGATGCGTTCATCGGCGCCGTTCACAGGATGGCGGCTCGGCTGGATGATGAGTATGAATTGGTCGCTGGTGCATTGTCATCCACACCAGAGAAAGCAATTTCTTCCGGGCAAGCATTGGGCCTATCGCCAGACCGTATATATACGAACTTCGAAGACATGGCCCGTCAGGAAAATGCACGAAACGACGGCATTGATGTAGTGGCAATTGTGACGCCAAACCACATGCATTTCAAAGTCGCAGAGACGTTCCTCAACGCCGGTTTTCATGTGATTTGCGACAAGCCAATGACCTTGACACTGGTTGAAGCCCAAAGGCTTCATGAGATGGTTCAACGCTCCAGCAGGGTCTTTGTGCTAACTCACAATTACTCTGGCTATCCAATGGTGCGTAAAGCCAGAGAAATGGTTACCGAAGGCGCGATTGGAGATATCCGTGTTGTGCAAGCCGAATATCCGCAAGGCTGGCTCAGCGAGCGGGAAGACAACAAGCAGGCAGAATGGAGAACGGATCCAGCACGCGCTGGAGCAGGGGGCTCTATAGGTGACATCGGCACTCATGCCTACCACCTCGCACAATTCGTGACCGGACTACACACCGAAGAACTAATGGCTGATCTAACGAGCTTTGTTCCCGGGAGACAGCTGGATGACAACGCGCATATCTTGCTGCGATACAAAGGTGGCGCGCGAGGTATGCTTTGGTCCAGCCAAGTAGCAATTGGCAAGGAAAACGCTCTGCAGCTGCGAGTCTTTGGCAGCAAGGGAGGGTTAGAGTGGTCTCAGGAGGAACCCAATACGCTTTGGGTTCATGAGCAAGATAACTCTACCAGAAAGGTTACTCGAGGATCAACGAATGCGGGAGCAGCAGCGGATCGTGTGACCCGAATACCGGCGGGTCATCCCGAAGGCTATCTGGAAGGTTTTGCAACGATTTATCGTGAAGCAGCAGAACTGATACGTAGGGCCGACTCAAAAGTCCAATCAGACAGCGAGGCGTTGGCGCCAGGCACCATCGACGGCGTCGCAGGATTAGCTTTCATCGATGCGTGCGTGCGATCCAGTATGCAAAGAGCGAGTTGGGTGCGCATTTAGCTGGGGATTTGCCCCAAAACGCGCACCCAAGATATCGCTACTTAAGAAGATCTTCTGCAGGAACGTAGTCATAGCCCAAATCAACTGCGACTGGCTCACAGGTCACGTTGCCTTCGCACACATTCAGGCCGTTTCTGAGGTGTACGTCTTTGGACAACGCCGCCTTCCAGCCATGATCTGCGATCCGCACTGCATGGGGCAAAGTGGTATTGTTCAACGCATAGGTTGAAGTGCGCGCCACGCCACCCGGCATGTTGGCAACACAATAATGCACGATGTCATCAACAACATAGGTCGGTTCAGCATGCGTTGTGGCCTTGGATGTTTCGAAACAGCCACCCTGATCGATTGCTACATCCACCAGAACCGCGCCGGGTTTCATTGTGCCGAGCATTTCGCGCGTGACCAATTTTGGAGCAGCCGCGCCTGGCACAAGGACAGCACCAACGACAAGGTCAGCCTCTGCAACACTTGCGGCCAGGTTTGCACGATTTGAATACAGCGTCTTTGCTTTAGAACCAAAATGACCATCCAAACGCTCAAGCGCCTCCGGTGAGCGATCCAAAATGGTTACATCAGCACCCATACCCACAGCCATCTGGGCTGCGTTGAAGCCTACAACGCCGCCGCCGATGACCAACACATTTGCAGGAGCAACACCAGGAACACCGCCCAGTAGGATGCCACAGCCGCCATGGGCTTTTTCAAGCGCGGTTGCGCCTGCCTGTATCGACATGCGACCGGCAACTTGGCTCATAGGCTTAAGAAGCGGCAACCCACCATTGCGGTCTGTAACAGTTTCATAGGCAATACAGACAGCACCTGAGTTTACCAGATCACGTGTCTGATCGGGGTCTGGCGCAAGATGGAGATATGTGTAGAGAATTTGACCTTTGCGAAGCTGTGCACGCTCGCCAGCTTGTGGTTCTTTAACTTTAACCACCATGTCGCACTGCTCAAAAATTTCCGCTGCCGTCGCAACGATTTTTGCGCCAGCATCGATATAATCCTGATCCAATGCTCCAATGCCAGAGCCAGCAGATGTTTCTACCAGAACGTCGTGCCCATGAGCTACAAGTTCGGTAACGCTTTCCGGTGTTAAACCAACACGGTATTCATGATTTTTGATTTCTTTAGGTGTGCCAACGCGCATCATCATCTCCCAAATGCAAAGCAACGATTTCCAGGAGAACTTCCCCGCCTGGACTTGAATGAATGCTCGCATGAACCGCATGAAAAAATTCGCGAAAAATCATGACAATTTACAATTTTAGTGCGATAATATTCGAATAAATAATAGAATATATGAGAAAATTTCTATGGATAGGTTAGATGCTCAAATTTTAAAGCAACTCCAGAAAGACTCATCCAAACCAATTGCGGAATTGGCATCCGAGATCGGGCTATCGGCGTCAGCATGCCATCGCCGAGTAAAATTGATGGAAGAGACCGGGCTTATCGAAGGCTACGTTGCAAAGATTGATCGTACCAAACTCGGTTTGAAAATCATGGTGTTTGTTGAAATCGCACTCACATCCCAAAGCCAGGAGGCGCTTGACGCATTCGAGAAAGCAATAATGCGGTATGAAGACATTCTCGAATGTCATTTAACCACCGGGGAAGCCGATTATCTGGTGCGCATCGCGGCGAGGGACGTGGCCGATTACGATCAGATTCATCGCAATTACCTGGCAAAACTGCCAGGTGTGTCCAGCATGCACACAAGCTTTATCCTGCGCTCCATCAAGGGCACGCATGAGTATCCAGTTAGGCTTTAACAGTCAGCCCGAAACCTGCGCAGACGTTACAGCAATGAGATTGTAGACATCCTCGGCATTGCAGCCACGGGACAGATCATTCGCTGGCTTGGACAGGCCCTGCAGAATTGGACCAATCGCCAAAGCACCTCCAATCCGTTGAGCAATTTTGTAGCCAATATTTGCTGCTTCGAGGCTTGGGAACACCAGTATGTTTGCATCGCCTTTGATCACTGCATCCGGCGCCTTAGACGCAGCTACTGATGGGACAAAGGCGGCATCAAATTGCATTTCTCCAGAAATGATGAGTTCCGGTCGTTTATTGCGAACCATATCAGTCGCTTCGACGACTTGAGTCACCCGTTCATGTTTCGCACTTCCGGCAGTCGAAAAACTCAACATAGCTACGCGCGCCTCGTTTCCAACAAGGCGGGTATAAGAATCCGCTGAGGCCATCGCAATGGATGCCAGCTGCTTAGCATCTGGACCTATCGTAAGCCCCGCATCGGCGAACACAAAGGTGCCTTTTTTCTCATGATGCGGCTTGTCCAGTACCATCAGAAAGAAGCTCGATACCATATCGGCATCCGGTGCTTTTCCGATGACTTGCAGTGCCGCACGAACTGTATTGGCTGTGGTGTTAATAGCACCAGCCACAGTTCCGTCCGCATCTCCTTCGCGCACCATCATGGCCGCAAACACCAGCGGGTTCAGAACAGCCTTTTGAGCATCATCTTCGGTAATGCCTTTATGCTTACGCAATTCAAAAAATTGTTTTCCAAATGCTGCAGTCAGCTCTGAGTCATCAGGATTCGCAATCTCCATAACCTCAGAATATTCAGGCATTTTCGTTATGACTTTGGGGTCGCCAACCAAAGTCACCTTCGCAACACCGCTTTCAACAGCCTGTTGCGATCCTGCATTGATCCGCGGATCAATTCCTTCGGCCATCACAATATGACGAGGATTTTCTTTTGCTGACGCGATTATTCGATCAAGCGGGTTTTCCATAAGTTCCTCGTATATCATTTGATGGCGGTTTTTGTTTTACACAAAAATTTGGCCAACGCCTCCTTTTGTCAGAGGCGTTGGCCATTATAAGATACATCACGTATCCTTAGCGACGCCGAATGTTATACGCCAGTCTGTGGACGCATATCTTCGATATTGATGCCAGCCACACCGACTGGTTTCTTCATAGCATCACGACGGAATGGCTCACCAAGCTCTTGGTTCAGAACAACTTCGATGAAAGTTGTCACATTGTCTTCCATTTGCTCTTTGACAGCCGTGTTAAGAGCATCCGTCAACTGTTCCATGCCAGTTACCTGAACGCCTTTAAGGCCACAACCTTCAGCAATTTTCGCATATTCAACCCCAAGATTGAGCTCAGTACCAACAAAATTATCTTCAAACCACAATGTGGTGTTACGCTTTTCAGCACCCCACTGATAATTGCGGAAGATGATCATGGTGATTGGCGGCCAGTCATTGCGGCCACACGCGGTCATCTCATTCATTGAGATACCGAATGCACCGTCACCAGCGAAACCGACAACGGGCACATCCGGGCAACCGATTTTAGCGCCTAGGATTGCAGGGAAACCATAGCCACATGGACCAAAGAGACCAGGTGCCAGGTACTTGCGACCTTTTTCAAATGTTGGATAAGCGTTGCCAATGGCGCAGTTATTTCCGATATCTGAAGAGATAATTGCTTCCTTCGGAAGTGCTGACTGGATTGCTCGCCACGCCATACGTGGTGACATCCGCTCAGGCTCACGATCACGCGCACGTTCGTTCCAGTTTGTGCCTGGATCATCATCTTCATGATCCATTGAACTTAACTGTTGCAGCCAAGCAGATTTAACCTGGTGAATATTCGCTTCGCGCTCCTTGCGGCCATCTTCGCCAGCCTCGGGTGCAAGCTGCTCAAGAAGTTGCTCCGCAACAAGCTTCGCATCACCCTGAATACCAACGGTAACCTTTTTGGTAAGACCAATACGATCAGAATTCATATCCACCTGTATGATCTTGGCGTCTTTTGGCCAGTAGTCAATGCCGTATCCCGGCAAGGTGGAGAATGGGTTGAGCCGTGTGCCGAGTGCCAGAACCACATCAGCCTTGGAGATAAGTTCCATAGCTGCTTTGGAGCCATTGTAACCCAGTGGACCAACCGACAAAGGATGGCTGCCGGGGAAGGCGTCATTGTGCTGATAACCACAACAAACCGGTGCACTCAAGCGCTCAGCAAGAGCGGCGGAGGCAGGAATTCCTCCAGCAAGAATAACGCCAGCTCCGTTCAAGATCACCGGGTTCTTTGCTTCAGATAGCAACTTTGCAGCGTCAGCAATGGCGTCGCGACCACCTGATGGACGTTCCAGACGAACGATCTGTGGCAATTCAATGTCGATAACCTGGGTCCAGTAATCACGTGGAATATTGATTTGAGCAGGGCCGGAGCCACGCCAGGCTTTTTCGATCACGCGGTTTAGGACTTCAGCCATGCGAGAAGGGTCGCGAACTTCTTCTTGATAGCAGACCATATCTTCAAACAGTTTCATCTGTTCAATTTCCTGAAATCCACCCTGGCCAATGGTCTTATTGGCCGCCTGAGGTGTCACCAAAAGCAATGGTGTGTGGTTCCAGTACGCTGTTTTTACAGGTGTCACGAAATTTGTGATCCCAGGGCCATTCTGAGCGATGGCCATGCTCATCTTGCCGGTGGCGCGGGTGTAACCATCAGCGGACATGCCAGCATTGGTTTCATGTGCGCAATCCCAGAACTTAATGCCCGCACGCGGAAACAGATCTGAAATAGGCATCATGGCCGAACCAATAATGCCGAAAGCGTGTTCAATACCGTGCATTTGCAGTACTTTTACAAATGCCTCTTCAGTGGTCATTTTCATGGCAGTGTCCTTTCACAAACCCCCAGCCACACTAACCGTGTGCAGCTATTTTTCGTTCACTTGAAATGTCAGGAGAGGCGTTCATCGCGGCTTTCCTGTCTTCCAAAATCAAATCACTTACTTTCTCACCAATCATAATCGCCGGAGCATTTGTGTTGCCCGAGACGATTTCCGGCATGATTGAGCAATCAGCTACTCTCAAACCTTCAATACCGTGCACCCGCAGCCGCTCATCAACGACGGCCATGTCGTCTGAACCCATCTTACAAGTCCCAGTCGGGTGATAAATTGTTGTTGCCGTGTTCTTTACCCACTCCAACAATTCTTCGTCAGTCTCAACATCCCCTTTGGGTGAATGTGAACTCGCGATCTTGCTGGCAAGTGGTTTTTGCCTAGCAATTGCACGTGCGATTTTCACACCGTCAAGAATGGTCTTCCGATCTGTCTCTGTAGCGAGATAGTTCGGATGAATTGTCGGATAACCTGCTGGATCTCCCTTTTTAAGTCTTATTTCTCCCCGGCTTTCCGGACGTAGTTGGCATACAGACATCGTAAATGCAGAAAATGGATGCACGCCTTCACCCGGACTGTCAGCGGACCATGGCTGAATATGAAATTGAATATCAGGCGTTTCCAGCTCTGGCCGCGTCTTCAAAAAGCCGGTAGCAAGGCTGGCTGCCATAGTCATGGGTCCAGCTCTGAACAAAACATATTTCAGACCAATTCTGGCCTGATCAAAAAGACTGCGCACTTCGTCGTTTAATGTCGGTTCATTGCATTTGTAAACCAGACGCGCTTGCAGGTGATCTTGAAGATTTTTACCAACACCTGGCAGATTAGCCACAACGTCGATACCATTTTCCTGAAGTTGCGCGGCTTCACCAATTCCTGAAAGCATCAAAAGCTGTGGAGAACCAATAGCACCTGAAGAGACGATGACCTCGCTGTGGGCGGTAACTGTCTTTTCATTATTTTTTTTATCTTTATAGACGACACTAGTGACGCGTTTGCCTTCCATCTCCAAACGCTGGACATGCGCATGCGTAATGATTTGGAGGTTTGGGCGGCTCCTAACTGGGTTGAGATAGCCAACTGCAGCACTACAGCGCCTACCATTTCGCGTGGTCAACTGGAAGTATCCGACACCTTCTTGCTTCTCACCATTGTAGTCATCATTAAATTCGAATCCTTCATTCTGCGCCGCAGCGACCCACGCGTCGCAGATCGGTCGCTTCAACCGCATATTGGATACGTTCAGTGGGCCACCGACACCATGATAGTCATCGGCACCGCGTTCCTGATTCTCAGCACGCTTAAAAAGTGGAAGAATTTCATCCCAGCCCCAGCCAGAATTTCCCATCTGACGCCACCTATCGTAGTCCTGCGCTTGGCCACGCACATACAAAAGTCCGTTAAGCGACGAAGAGCCGCCCAATACTTTGCCGCGTGGCCAGTCAAGTTTTCTTCCATTAATCCCGGGGTCAGGTTCCGTTGAATAGCACCAATCTACACTGGGATTATGCATGGTCTTAAAATAACCAACAGGTATGTGTATCCAAGGATTCCAATCGCGACCTCCGGCCTCCAAAAGGATAACCTTTACAGTAGGATCAGCGCTCAAACGATTGGCAACGACGCAACCGGCGGAACCCGCGCCAATAACGACATAATCTGCCTCCAATAGTTCCATAACTGAAACTCCTCCCTGCGCATTCGTTTATTGAAGCGCATTAATCATGGACGTCAGATCGCTTTCTGACTTGCGTCTCGCACAATAATATGTATTTTTGAGACTGCAAGTCTTAATTATTGAAGTTTCTGGGAGGAACTCATGAAAGTTTCAAATGCACTTAGTGCCATTTCTCGCCGCGACCTTTTTAAATTGTCTGGCCAGTATGGCCTGACAACAACGCTTCTGGCAGCCGGCGCATTGGGCGGTGGTGTTACCCTCGCATCTCTCGCTCAAGCTGCAGAATCAACTTATACAAAACGCTATAAAAAAGAAGCAAAGCACACGCTCAAGTTTGGCGCGGCAGGCTTTAACGCTCGTAACCTTCTCATCGAACGTGCGGGTTGCCTGGAATTTGCTCGTGATCTGGAAGAACGTACCGAAGGCGAAATTCGCGTTGAGTTTATCGGCGACAACCAGATTTGTGGACAGACATCATGCGTTGAGAAAACACAGCTTGGTGTTGTAGACATGTATGCTGCTTCCACACAGAACTCTGCAGGCGGTGCACCGTATCTGAACGTGCTCGACTATGCTTACATGTTCCCAAGTCGCGCTGCACAATATCACTTCCTGTACAGCCCAGCGTCACAGAAGCTTCTTCGTGATCCTTTGGAAAAACGCCACGGGCTAAAATTCCTGTTCAGCCATGCCGAATTGCGCGGCATTCAATTGGGTCAAAACTTCGCTGACAAGCCAACTGTAACTAAGTTGGAAGAGCTGTTTGGCACCAAAAATCGTGTGACAGGCACTCAGCTTGGCCGTATCGCCATGAACCTGTTGAATTTGAACCCTGTTCCCGTCGCTTGGGAAGAAACTCTCGATGGCCTGAAACAGGGTCTTATTGATGGTGCGGAAACATGGGCATCTGCTGTTGCTTACGCCAATATGTCTCCGGTTGTTTCCCAGTCTGTAGATTTGAAATTCTTCTGCGGTACTGAGCATACATCCATCTCGACAAAGGTATTTGATGCAATGGAACCACATTTGCAGGATGCCATTATGGAATCTGCATATTTGGCTCAAGTACATGTGCAAGCTGCAAACGAAGCTGCTCTTGTTAAGACTGTCGGTTACTCTGATCCAGTACTTCCAGGCACAATCTTCGCTGAAAATGATGTTCGCCCAGCATTCTTGGCTGAAGATCAGATTAAAATGGCTGAAGAAATGTGTTCTCCAGAATTCAACCCAGAGCCTTGGGCTCAATGGCGTGAGCGTCTGAATAATTGGTCTGGTGGACAAGATACTTATCAGGAAATCTATGACGTAGCGCGGGAAATTCCTGTTGATACGCTGCCTGAAAATGTTGAGCCACGTCGCTGGTGGCGTTCAGCTTAAGTTTGTTCTAGGCTTTTTCCCGGGCGAGGCTCTCGCCCGGGCTTTTAGGCTCCGGCAAAAGGTCGGGAAGCGAAGTACTGGCGCAAGATCAGACAGCTTTACATAGAGGGGAGAGAACGTCGATGACCAATTGGTTTGGCGGAATGGGCGAGGTAATCTCGGCTATTTTATCTAACGATGCCTGGGAAATGTCCAACGCATTATCAAACAATATGGGCATTTGGCCCCTCGGACTTGTTGTCCTGCTGGTTTTGGGAACGGCCATTTTGATACTTTATCGAGTGGTGCCCCCGATTGAACGATATTTGGAGCCTACAGTCATGGTCACCACCTATCTGCTGATGGGTGGTATTATTTTTGCCGGGGTTATTCAGCGTTTTTTCTTGGACGGCCAACCATCCTGGTCATCAACGATACCAGCATGGCTTTTCCTCATTATGGCTTGGTTCGGGTGCGGCTATAACGTGAAGTTGCGCACGCATTTGGCATTTTCAGAATTCCGCAGCAATATGGGCCGCAATATGCAGATGTTCTGCCTCACATTGGATGCGGTTCTATGGATTGTGTTTTCCTGGATCGTTTTCGTTACCGGCATCCGCGTAACTGCTAACTCAGCATCGAATTTCTCAATTGTACCGGGAACAAACGACACCATGCAGTGGTGGTTCCTGATTGTCCTGCCTTTGAGCTTTGCGCTGCTTACCGCTCGAGCGCTTGAAAACTGGCTGACAGATTATCGTAATTATAAGTCTGGCTCGACCTTAATCAGTCAAGCTGTTATCGGAGGCGAATAGCATGGATCTTTCAACCTGGGTTATTCTGATATCCGTATCAGTCACAATTTTGTTTGGACTTGGCGTGCCAGTTTTTCTGGTAATTGGCTACTGGGTTATTGGGATGTCGTTCCTGATTGACTTACCGTTGCTGAATATGGGTTCGCAGCTGTCCGATGTATTTACCGATGGTTTCGCGCTGATTGCGATGCCGCTCTTCATCCTAACCGGAGATCTTATCAACAGATCGGGTATTGCTCGAAGGCTGTCCGACTACGCATATGCCTGCCTGGGCTGGATTCGTGGCGGACTTGCAATGGCCTCCTTGGGAGCTTGCGGTCTTTTCGCAGCGATCTCTGGCTCCAACTCCGCGACCACTGCAACAATCGGCTCCATGCTTCACCCGGAAATGGTGAAGGGTGGATATGATGAACGTTTCTCTGCTGCAACAGCAGCTGCAGGTGGTACAGTGGGTATTATCATCCCGCCATCCATTATCTTTATTGTCTATGGTTTCTTGCTGAACCTGACAGTATCTGACTTGTTCGTAGCTGGAATCATTCCGGGAGCTTTGATGGTTCTTGGTATGATGATCGCTTGCTTCATCGTTTGCTTCGCCAATAAGTGGGGAATTTTAATCCCACTCAGCATTTCCCGTGTGACAAAAACAGCTTTGGGTGCTTGGCTTGGTTTCTTCGCAATTGGACTGGTTTTGTATGGTATTTACAGCGGTAAATTCTCTGCAACTGAAGCCGCAGGCGTGACCGTAGGATTCTGTGTGATTGTCGGCTTTCTATGTTTGCCAATTCATAAAATGATGAACAAACCCGAAGGCCGAGATGTCGCAGAGAAAAGTTATGGTGAAATGCTGGTTGTTCAGGGCTTTAGCCCGATTGAACTCCCATCAATTACAATGCGATCTGCTCAGATTACCGGAATTCTGGCGCCCCTCATCGCGATTTCAATCGTAATGCAACAGATTCTATCGCAACTCGGTGCACAGGATACGATTTCAGAGTTTGTGACGTCCATGGGTGGTTATTATCCTGTCTTGTTCACATCAATGGCAATAGTGTTTGTGACAGGTATGGTTCTTGAGTCGCTTCCAGTGACAATTATCTTGGCACCAATCCTCGCCCCTATTGCTGCTTCGGTTGGTGTTGATCCCATTCAGTTTGCCGTCATATTCCTTGTCGGAGCGTCTATCGGCTTTGTTACACCTCCATATGGTCTCAACCTCTATGTCGCCAGTGGCGTAACAGGTGTTCCATATTTCAGATTGCTGCGGTATACGGTTCCTTACCTCGTGGCACTGATAACGGTGTGGTTTATTGTGGCACTCGTGCCAGAACTCTCCACAATATTATTGCCAAATAAGTGAGGATAGCACTTAGAACGGTTTGACACATATGCTTGAGCAGAACGAGACGATACCGACAAATCTGCGATTGCTGTTTGTTCTGGAAGAGTTGGCGAAGTCGGGAGTTCCGATGACGCCAACCGAAATCAACCAGAAACTTGGATTGCCCAAGCCAACCATACACAGACTTTTTGCGACGTTAGAAGCAGAAGGTTTTCTTCAAAGAGAAATCGACGGCCGGTCGTATGCGCCAGGCCGTCGACTTAGAAAGATGTCGACAGGCGTGCTCTCTTCATTGCGAGTACGCACAGCGCGCCTGAGCATATTAAATGCACTTGCAGAAAAAATAGGCGAGACCTGCAACATCTCCGTTCCCGACAGAGACGCGATGATTTACATTGATCGTGTGGAGACAAAGTGGCCGTTGCGCATTCAGCTGCCGATTGGCACTAATGTGCCATTCTACTGCACGGCAAGTGGTAAAATGTATCTGAGTAAGCTCAAGAAAGCACATCTGGAACGCTACATTGGCTCAGTAAAATTTGAGCAACAAACACCCGGCACAATTACCGACAAAACGGAATTGAATGCAGAAATTCGTAAAACGCGGGAGCAGGGTTTTGCACAGGACAATGAAGAGTTCATGGAAGGAATGATTGCGTTAGCCGTACCAATTATCGATGTGCATGGCAGACTGGTATCCACCTTATCCTTTCACGCACCAACCCAAAGGCTGAACCTCCAACAGGCTTACACCTATCTACAGGATCTCAGGGAAGGAGCTGAGGAATTGTCTCAGCTCCTTGTTTAGAATATTAGGACTAGGCTTTTACGCGCTCTGACTTCGGATCATACATTGGCTTAAGTGATGCTTCGGCTTCAAAGCGTTCTCCAGCCACTTCAATCTCAAATTTCGACTCCAGCATCTCCGCCGCTGTCTCTCCAGCAGATGGCACGTAGCCGATACCGATAGAAGCCCCCAGGTGATGGCCGTAATTACCGGATGTAAGCCAAGAAACAATCTTGCCATCACGAACCAGGGCTTCATTGTGATAGAGCATTGGATCTGGATCTTTCAGCTTGAACTGAACTAGGCGGCGGGACAGGCCATCTTCTTTCTTCTTCAGAACTGCCTCGCGCCCAATGAAATCCGGTTTAGCGGTTTTAACAGCAAATCCAAGCCCCGCTTCAAGCACATGATCTTCATCTGTAATGTCGTGACCGAAGTGGCGGAATGCCTTTTCAATCCGGCATGAGTCCAGTGTGTGCAAACCGCATTGTTTTAAATTGAACTCTTCGCCAGCAGCCTCCAAAGTTTCAAACACGTGACCGGCCATATCACTGGAAACATAGATCTCCCACCCAAGCTCACCGACATAAGTTACTCGGTGCGCCCGAGCCAAACCCATACCGATTTCGATGTCACGCATCTGGCCAAAGGGATGATGTTCATTCGAAAAGTCATTCGGAGAACAGGCGTTGAGAACACTTCTCGCGTTTGGACCCATTAACACCAGCACAGACTCACTCGCCGTCATATCTGTTACGACCGCATGCCAATCTCCAACATGGCGTTTCATCCATGTGATGTCACGTTGCAAGGTCGCCGCCGGAACAATTGCGAGGAAAGCTGTTTCCGAAAGCCTTGTGATCGTAAGATCGCTCTCAATGCCGCCGCGACTGTTGAGCATCTGCGTGTAAACAATCTTGCCCGGTTCCACGTCCATCTGATTGCCGCAGACATGGTTCATGAAGGGCAGGGCATCTGCACCCTCAATGCGAATTTTGCCGAAAGAACTCATGTCGAACAGGCCAACATTGTTGCGAACGGCTAAATGTTCCTCTTTCTGGTTTTCAAACCAGTTTTGACGCTTCCAGGAATATTTATACTCTGGCTCCTGATCTTTTCGGGCAAACCAGTTCGGCCGTTCCCAACCCGCAAATTCGCCGAACACCGCACCGCGCTCTTTCAAATGCGCGTGCAAGGGAGACCGCCTTACGCCGCGTGCTGTTTCCACCTGACGGTAGGGAAAATGATCGGCATAGAGCAAGCCCAGCGTTTCCTTGGAGCGGTTATAAAGATAAGAGCGGTTGGCTTGGAAAGGTTGCACGCGGCGCACATCAACATCCCAAAGATCAAACGGCGGCTCGCCATCATTCATCCATTGTGCCAGTGCCATACCGGCGCCGCCGGAGGACTGAATACCCACCGAATTATACCCACAGGCTACCCAAAAGTTCTTCACTTGTGGCGCTTCGCCAAGATAGTATCGATCGTCTGGTGTAAAACTCTCCGGGCCGTTGAAGAACGTATGAATCCCTGTCTCAGCCAAAAGCGGTAACCGATTGATTGCTTGCTCTAAAATCGGTTCGAAGTGATCGAAATCTTCTGGCAATTGATCAAAACAGAAATCATCTGGAATACCGCCCATGCCCCAAGGTTTAGCAACCGGTTCAAATGCCCCAAGGAGGATTTTTCCGGCGTCTTCCTTGTAGTACGCGTACTCATCCGGGACGCGCAAAACCGGCAATTGGGGCAAATTGGGCACATTTTCAGTGACGATGTAGAAGTGCTCACAAGCATGTAGAGGAACGGGAACACCGGCTAGAGCCCCCACATCGCGCGCCCACATGCCAGCACAGTTCACAACGTGATCGCACTCAATAAACCGCTCTATTCCATCTACTTCAGTCATCACTCCTGAAACGGTTTCGTTGACTGTTTTGATATCTGTGACTTTGACATTTTCAAAAATCTTAGCGCCACGTTGCCGCGCGCCTTTCGCCAAAGCATGGGTAATATTGGCCGGATCACCTTGTCCATCCTTATCCAGATAAACACCGCTCACCACATCTTCAGTCTCTAAATGCGGATAGCGCTCTTTCACTTCAGAAGGGCTGATTTCCTCGATATCTACGCCAAATGCGCGGGCCATTGAGGCACCACGCAGTAATTCTTCGCGACGTTCATGCGTTAAGGCAACCGTAATGGAGCCGCAGCGTCTGAAGCCTGTTGCAAGACCAGTTTCGTCTTCCAGCGTGCCATAAAGTTCCTGACTGTATTTGGCCAACCGTGTCATGTTCTGTGTGGCACGTAGCTGTGCAATAAGGCCTGCCGCATGCCAGGTAGTGCCAGATGTCAGCTGTTTTCGCTCCAGAAGGACGATGTCAGTCCAACCGAGTTTGGCCAAATGGTAAGCTACGGAGCAACCAGATACTCCGCCGCCAATAATAACGACACGGGCTTTTTCAGGTAATTCAGCCACATTATTCTCCTAATGCGAAATCTAGTAAATTGGCGGTGAAATGACCCAAATGACCACAGCTGGTTCATCGCCCATGTTGTGCCAGCGATAACTGACATTCTGGAATTGGAAGCTGTCACCTTGTTTCAAGACATATTGATTTCCATCAATCCAGACGTTCAATTGACCTGAGACAATGAAACCACCTTCTTGCGTGGGGCGTGCCGCAATATCTTCACTTTTGGCGCCGGGAGCGAAACTGGATCGCAGCATTTCGAAGTCACCTGAAATGTCGGGCGACAAAAGCTCCTCAAGCAACCCACTCTCTCTAGAACCAAGCGCTGTACGATGTTCGGCACGCACAATAAGGCCACGTTCGGACTGTGGGGCATCATTGTTGCGGAAAAAGAAACTGATGGGGACTTCAAAGAATTGCGCGATCTTTCGCAAATCCTGAACAGACGGATCGTTCTGCCCGCGTTCTACTTGACTGAGCCAGCCTATTGAGCGCCCAAGAGCATCTGCAAGATTGGCCAGTGTCAAATTTCGATGTTTGCGGAGAGCCCGAATATCATCTCCCACAATGCCGGCACCATCGGCAAAGCCCGTTTGGATTGGGGTTGTTGGAAGAGCACTGGCCGCTTCGCCGCTCTTCTTTTCTCGATTTGACAAGGTTTGGTCTGTCACGCGTTGCTCTCGCATCATCAAAATGAAATAATACAATATATTTTCATTTTTTTGACAATCATGCAATAATATTATTACAAATGAAAAAACGGACCGCTGGGCAGCCCGTTTCAATTCAGGTCAATGGAGGAAGTTAGCGTGAACTCACATATCCTTCAGTGTATTTCGGAAGGCTTCGATAATCTGGTCGATATGACTTTTCTCAGCAATCAGAGAAGGGGCAACAATGGCAGTGTCACCAGTCCATTTGCAATGGCAACCCTTCCAGAACAATTCTTTCTGCATGTTGTTCCCGCGAATACCTGGCTTTCCTTCCTCCGGATATACCTCGATCCCAGCCATCATACCGTATCCCCGCAAGTCTTTGATTATCGGCAGGCCCTTCAAGGACCAAATGCCATCCAAGAAGTAGTCGGACATTTCGGCAGCGCGTTCGAAAAGGCCCTCATCTTCATAAATCTGAAGGGTCGCAAGGCCCGCAGCGCACGCAGCAGGGTGAGCCGAGTATGTGTAACCATGGAAGAACTCAATCGCGTTTTCCGGAGCGGCATTAAGAATCGTGTCATAAATCTCATCCGTTGCGGAAACCGCACCCATCGGGATGGCACCATTGGTCAGGGCTTTCGCCATGGTGATAATGTCCGGCATAACGCCGAAAGCATCAGCAGCAAACGCTTTACCCAGTCGCCCAAAAGCGGTGATGACCTCATCAAATACCAGCAAGATGCCGTGTTGGTCACAGATTTGGCGCAAGCGCTCCAGATAGCCCTTCGGCGGAACGAGGGTTCCAGTCGAGCCAGCGATTGGCTCAACAAAAACTGCAGCAATCGTAGAGCCACCATAAGTTTCGCAATGGCGCTGAAGATCATTGGCAAGCTCTGCGCCGGTTTCAGGTTGCCCACGGGTGTAAAGCTGATCTTCTTCCCAAGTGTGTCGCAGCATTACAATGTTTGGCATGACGACCGGGAATGTCTCCCTGTTTCGGACCATACCGGAAAGGGACACGCCGCCAATATTGACGCCATGATAGGCACGTTCGCGCGAAACAAAGCGGATACGTTGAGACTCACCACGTGCCCGGTGATATGCCATCACCATCTTCAAAGCCGTATCGATGGACTCAGATCCGGAGTTTGTAAAGAACACATGGTTAAAGGGTTCAGGCATGATTTTGGCCAATTTCGCAGCAAATGCAAAAGAGGTTGGTTGACCAAGCTGGAAGGGTGCAGTGTAGTCGTTTTGCAGCATTTGCGCGTAGACTGCGTCTGCAATTTCCTTACGGCCATGACCACAGGCAACATTGAAGAGACCGGAAGACCCGTCAATAAGACGTTCACCATTCTGGTTCCAAAGATACATGCCTTCGCTTTTTGTAATAATGCGCGGTGCGTTCTTGAACTCCTTGTTCGAAGAGAACGGCATCCAGTGTTGTTCAAGCGAATTGGTCACAAATTTTTCGAGGGGTTTTGCAACAATGTTCATGATCATTTCCTCCAAACCGCACCGAAGCTGAGTGATCTCAGAGCCACCATTGGCAGTGCTGTTCCAAACTTAAGACTTGATCATGTCGGTGAAATTGGTCTCATAGTAGGTCCAGATCGAGTTGAATATGGAGCCACATCCAGATTTACCAATGAATTCAACGTCTATTACACAGGCTGTAGAACAGCAGGAGCCAACTGATGCGCGATAGCTTATTTCACGTTGAACGCATGGAAGCGACGACGCTTCAGGCGCAAATCAGGGAAATGTTAGTGACCGCCATGCTATCGGGTCAGCTTCCAGCTCTGTCGCCCATCCCATCGACCCGAGCCATGGCAAAGAGGCTTAAAGTATCCCGCAACACAGTCATGTTGGCTTATCAGGCGCTTGCAGCTGATGGATATCTGACTGCAAGGGAAAGGTCTGGCTTCTACGTCTCTGAAGAAATTCAGGCAGGCATAGTTGCTTCCAATACATCTGATTTTCCGGCCAAGGTTGAGGTGGAAAACCCTATCGACTGGTCGCAAAAGCTACGCCTACACCCTACAGAACAGGCGAATATTACGAAGCCCAAAAACTGGCATGACTATCCGTATCCATTCATATACGGACAGTCCGACCCGGCATTATTCCCCATTACTGCTTGGCGCGATTGCACACGGCAAGCTATGAACCGAAAGTGGTTAGACGCATGGACAGACGATCGATTCAACGAGGATGACCCTCGTCTTGTAGAGCAAATACGACAACGAATTCTGACACGTCGTGGAATAATGGCTGCACCAGACGAAATTTTGGTGACCCTTGGCGCACAAAACGCGCTCTATTTGCTGGCCAGCCTGTTGGTCAAGTCTAAGACATCAGTTTCAATCGAAGATCCCGGCTATCCGGATATGCGAAACATCTTCACCCTAATGTCCGAGGATGTCCGTCCCGTTCCAGTGGACAATGAGGGCATCCAAATCCCGCCACTGGATGGCTCTGATCTTGTTTTTGTTACACCGAGCCACCAATTTCCGACAAATGTAACGATGTCCATGGCAAGGCGGCGTGAACTTTTGAAATGGGCGGACAGCAATGATGCGTTGATAATTGAAGATGATTATGAATTTGAGACAAATTACATCGGAGAGCCAACACCAGCTCTGAAATCACTGGATGCCTCGGGCAGGGTGCTTTACATCGGCAGCCTTTCCAAATCCATCATGCCGGGACTCAGAATGGGGTATCTGGTTGGCTCAGCTGACTTGATTGCCGAAGTCAGAGCGTTGAGACGTCTTATGCTGCGCCACCCACCGGGTAACAATCAGCGCATTGTAGCCCTATTTCTTTCCTTGGGGCGCCATGATGCTCTAATTGGAAGGCTTCACAGGGCATACTCAGAAAGATGGAAGACACTTGGAGTATCCCTCGAAAATCATTTTCCCGGCTGGTTTCAAACTCCAGGCTTTGGAGGTACGTCGTTCTGGGTAAAAGGACCTGATGGCATGGACGCCAGGCACCTTGCCGCTAAAGCCCTTGAGGAAGGTGTGGTAATTGAACCTGGAAATGTGCACTTTGCAGACCCAGACGGTCCAAAGCAGTTTTTTAGACTCGGGTTCTCATCGATTCCCAATGAGCGCATCGAGCCCGGTATTGTTAAGCTGGCTGATGTTGCCAGCCGTCTGTAGATATGCCGTTAAGTAGATGGAAATTTTGTATTTTTATTCGGTTTTGATACAGGTTTTCTCATTAAATTGAGCTTTTTTTGCATCTGGCACCATGTCAGCAATACCACTGGCGCTATGCGGTTTTCTCATTCCGGTGTGTGCTGATGTTCATGCTCGTTTAAATTCGAGTTCTGCGGTAATTTCCTGCCTTTAACTCAACAACAGGTAGAAATCCGTACGCAATGGCTTAAGCTATTGCAGTCGAATTAACGAACTTGACAAAGGATTGGGAGAATCCTGGAAATTTAGTTTCGTTTTGCCGAATTTTTCGGCCAACACAGGGGAATGAATATGACATTTAAGAAACTTGCAGTAGCACTCGCGACTGGCGTGTCAATGGCAGCGACGCTTGGCATGTCCGGTGCGCAGGCGCTTGACAAGGTAACAGTAGCTTACTTCTTGGAGTGGCCGACAGCCAATCAGGTTGCACAAGTTGAGAAAACCTATGACGAAGCTATGGGTGTTGAAGTCGAATGGCGTGCATTTGGCAATGGCAATGAAATGACCCAGGCAATGGTATCTGGCGACGTTCAGATTGCTTACAGCCAGGGCTTTGTTCCATTCGTAGTTGGGGTATCAAACGGCGCTCCGCTAAAGCTCGTTGGTGCAGCTGTAACCTATGCTGAGAACGATCTTTGCATTATTCGTGATGATTCCGGCATTACACAAGCAAACGCCAAAGAATTAGAAGGCAAGAAGGTTGCTACTCCAATTGGCAACGTAACTCACTACAAACTGCTAAAAACCCTTGAGCACCTGAAAGTTGACGTTGACAAGGTGACATTGGTTCAGATGAACCCGGCTGATGCCGCTGTGGCTCTTGTTCGCGGTGACGTAACAATGGGTTGTGCATTTGGTGGTTCTCTTGACCGCATGAAGACTGTTGGCAAACCTTTGATGACAGGTGCTGAGCAGGAAGCAATTGGTATCAACACATTTGATATCATTTCCGTGACAGATGACTTTGCAAAAGATCATCCAGAACTCGTCACAAAATTCCTGGAAGTAACAGAAACTGCCAATGCGGCCTATAAAGCGAACCCGGAAAGTGCATATGCAACCGTTTCCAAGGCTGCGGGCATGGACATGGACGCAACTGTTGCAACCATGAAAAACTTCGGCTTCCCAAGCGCAGCAGACCAAAAGGGTGAAAACTGGCTCGGTGGCGGTGTTCAGGCGGCAACCAAAGGCGTCGCTGACGTCATGGTAGCAGCAGGCGGCATGGATGCTGCACTGGATGACTATTCCAAGTTCGTTGATGCAAGTTTCCTTAAGTAAGCTCGAAACAGGCGGCAGAGAAATCTGCCGCCTTTTTTGTACAAGTTAAAAAAGGGGGTACTTGTGACCGGTATTATAATCGACAGCATTTCCATGGTATTTACATTACCGGATGGCGGCGCTGTTCATGCTTTGAACGATGTTTCGCTAGACATCAAACAAGGCCAAATCGTTTCGGTCTTGGGACCATCCGGTTGCGGGAAAACGACACTTCTAAATATTGTCGCTGGTTTCCTATCGCCCACCAGTGGCGAAGTGCGATTGAATAATCATGCAGTTAAGGGCCCCGGTGCTGAACGTGGCATGGTCTTTCAGCAAGGCGCACTGTTTGAGTGGCTGACCGTAAATGAAAACATTCAATTTGGCCCCAATATGGCTGGAAAGCCAAAGGACGCATCTGCCAAAAGATGCGAAGAGCTTCTAAATATTGTTGGTCTTGCGGGCTTTGGTGAAAAACCCGTGTATCAGCTGTCAGGTGGTATGCAACAGCGTGTGGCTTTAGCCCGCTGCCTTGCAAACGATCCTGATGTCATTTTAATGGATGAGCCGCTCGGCGCGCTGGACGCATTAACGCGTGAGAAAATGCAAGGTCTCATCCTCAAACTCTGGAAAGAGACTGGAAAAACGATCATCCTCATCACTCACTCTGTTGAGGAAGCTTTGTTCTTAGGAGAACGCTTGATTGTTATGGCGCCAAGACCTGGCCGGATTGTGAAAGACTACAGCCTTCCGTTCCCAGAACAAGCGCTCACGATGGAAGCACGTGATGTAAAAGCTTCACCTGAATTTGTTGCCACCCGTGAAGAAGTACTCTCCATGATCTGGAATATGGAAGAAGAAATCATGGGCGGCGGTGACGGAACAGGATAGGACACAAAATGAGCGAACAGAAAACACCTTCTAGCCTCGCCATTTGGTTAGGCCTTGTCGACAACTCCTTCACTCGGCAAAAAACTGTAAAGTTTGGCGACGCCAGTGCGGTCAATTCCGGCCGTTTCTATTCAATTCTTATTGTTGTCATTCTCTTGGGTCTTTGGGTCCTTTCATCGACATTTGGATGGGTAAAACCTTTCTTTTGGCCAACAATCGGTGGAACTGGTGACAGAGTCATAAAGTTATTGGACGAAGGCTTCCGAAACGTCCCATTGTGGGAACACATTGGGATAAGCGTATATCGCGTGTTGGCGGGAGTGGTATCCGGTGCATTGATCGGCATTCCCCTTGGGTTTTCCATGGGTTTGTCCTCAGTTGCGCGCGGCCTATTTGATCCCATCGTTGAGTTTATGCGTCCAATTCCACCATTGGCGCTGATCCCATTGATTATTCTTTGGTTTGGAATTGATGAAACTGCAAAGATCTCCCTGCTGTTCCTGGCATCTCTTTTCATCATGACGATCGCGGCAAGGTCCGGCGTTTCAAGTGTACGGATTTCAAAAGTTCACGCTGCCTATTCGTTAGGAGCCTCTAAACTGCAAATCCTGCGTCACGTCATCCTGCCAAATGCACTTCCTGAAATCTTCACAGGCTTACGCACATCGATGGGTGTTTGCTGGGGTACTGTTGTTGCGGCAGAACTGGTAGCGGCTGACAAAGGTGTCGGCTCCATGATTATGATCGCCAAAAATTTTCTTCAAACTGATACGGTCGTTATAGGCATTATTATTATTGGTATCATTGGCTACGTGATTGAGATGTTTATGCGCTTCATGGAGCGCATTCTTATTCCTTGGAAAGGCAAGGGGTAAACTCAAAGCTATTGTTGCCTGGGGTGTGTTAGACCCCAGGCAACAACGAATTGAATATATTTATGATTTGCAGGTGAGAATGAACGTGACGGTTTCGCACGTGGACCGCAGCATATACCGGTTGTTCAAAAACAGGAGCATCCGCGACCAGGCAAAACTGGCTTTCTGCAATCATCTTCTCAGCCCTAAATCCGGCCACATAAGACGTTGCTGAGATCGATCCCAGCAAGTTTTCCACGGCACTTGATGTACCACATGTCAAAGGCGTATCTACCAATTTTGGCAAATCAGTGCGATGCTTTTCATTGAAATGAGGTGATAGGTTAGGCAAAATGTAGTCCTCAGCGACAACATGCTCAAATGCGGAGACATGATTGCTCACCATCTGATATTTCAAACTTCCCAGCGGCTCAAAATGTAAATCGGGCTGATGTTGAGGCGTGAAAACCATGCCAATATCCAATTCGCCAGATAAAAGACTTCGTATAATCTCCTTGGTATGGTTAACTTGCAGGTAGACTGAGACCTGAGGAATTTTTACTCGCATTTGCTTAACTGCGGGCCCTGAGAGTTCTCCCGCAACATCGTGTTGCAAGCCCAATCGCATGACCTTGTCAAACGCTCGTGATGTTTCAACATGCCGGACTGCTTCGCGCCATTCCTGACTAAGTGTTCGTGCGTGGTCTAGAAACCGCGTTCCAGCGATTGTCGGCAGCGTTCCAGCTCGGCTTCGGTTGAATAACCTCTTACCAAGAAGACTTTCCAGAGAACGCACCCGATGTGAAACCGTAGACTGTGTGACGCCAAGCCTATCTGCAGTTTTATTGAAGCTCTTGGTTTCCATCAGATCAATGAACGTATCAAGAAGTTGGATGTCCAAAACGCTGCCTCAGGAAGGTGAAAAACAAGTGAACGACAGGCTAATCGATTTCTTCGATTAATAAAACCACTGATGGGGAATTGTATCCGATGAAAATCCCCGCAAAAATTACCGAAATTACATCCAGCCGGAGAGCAACCATGGCCGAACTACCCAGCAGTGCAAGAGTCGTCATTATCGGGGGTGGTGTCGTTGGCGTTTCAACACTTTATCATCTTGCAAAAGCTGGCTGGACAGACTGTGTTCTGCTCGAGAAAAACGAACTTACAGCAGGATCAACATGGCATGCGGCCGGCAATATCCCGACTTTCTCATCCTCATGGTCAGTCATGAACATGCAGCGATATTCAACGGAATTGTACCGTCGCCTTGCGAAAGAAGTCGAATATCCAATGAACTACCACGTGTCTGGCGCCATACGACTTGGGCACAGCGACGAGCGCATTGACGAATTCAAGCATGTTGCATCAATGGGAAGGTATCAAGGAATGGATATCGACATGATGACTGTCGAAGATATCAAATCCCAATATCCATTCATAGAAACTCACGACCTTAAAGGTGGTCTGTACGATCCAATGGATGGCGATATTGATCCGGCACAGCTTACACAAGCGTTTGCAAAGGGTGCCCGGGATATGGGGCAGAAAATTGTTCGTTTCTGTCCGGCGACAGGTGTACACAGGGACAATGACGAGTGGATTGTCGAAACAGAGCAGGGTGAGGTTCGTTGCGAGTATGTCGTAAACGCGGCCGGTTACTACGCACGCGAAGTTGGTAAGATGTTCGGCCGCGAATTGCCAATGATGGTGATGAGCCATCAGTATCTCTTGTTCGATGACATTCCAGAGATCGAAGCATGGTCCAAGGAGGCTGGCGCCAAACTTCCGCTTCTACGCGATGTAGACAGTTCATATTATCTGCGTCAGGAAAAATATGGAATGAACCTTGGTCCCTATGAGAGCAACTGCAAGGCGCACTGGATTTCCGCCGACGATCCAATGCCGGAAGACTTCTCATTTCAACTCTTCCCGGATGATCTAGATCGTCTTGAATGGTATTTGAACGACGCGGCTGAAAGGGTGCCACTGCTACAAACTGCAGGTCTTTCAAAAGTGATAAACGGCCCAATTCCTTATACTCCAGATGGGTTCCCGCTGATCGGGCCAATGCCTGGAGTACCAAACGCGTTTGAAGCTTGCGTATTTACATTTGGCATTTGCCAAGCAGGGGGCGCAGGTAAAGTCCTTACTGAGTGGATTACAGAAGGTCAGACAGAGTGGGACATGTGGTCTGTTGATCCACGCCGTTTTACCGACTTTGTCGATGAAGATTATTGCATCGCTAAAGGCGTGGAAGTCTACGGCAACGAATATGCGATGCATTACCCTCATAAGGAATGGCCAGCCGGCAGGAATAAAAAGCTATCACCAGTTCATGATAAAGTCGCAAGTATGGGCGCTCAATTCGGCGTTTACAACGGTTGGGAACGAGCTAACTGGTATGCGTCGGAAGGTGATGAAACATCCGTTGAGAGTACAGAACGCTGGGACCGAGAAGGACCATGGTTCGCACGTGTTCGCGAAGAATGTCTGGCTGTTCGTGACGCCGCAGGCATTCTCGATCTGCCAGGGTTTTCCCGCTATCGCGTAAAGGGTGAGGGTGCCCGGGAATGGCTAGCAAACCAAATTACGGGAATAGTCCCGAAGCCTGGCCGAATTGGCCTTGGCTACTTCGCAGACGACGCCGGTCGCATTGTGACAGAAATGTCCGTCATGAGCCTTGAAGAAGACTTTTTCTTCTTAATCACGGCTGCCCCAGCTCAATGGCATGATTTTGAATGGCTGAAAAAGAGCCTGCCGTCAGACACCAAGATTGAAATTGAAGACGTCACTCGTAAGTTCTCATGTCACATACTAACAGGACCAAACTCACGCCAGATTTTGGCTGATATATGCGATGCAGATCTACAGCTTCCATGGCTCACACATCAGACGACACAGATTGCCGGGCGTTACTGCCAGATTATACGCGTATCATTCGCTGGTGAGCTTGGCTGGGAAGTGCACACGCAAATTGAAGACACGCCAACCGTATACGATGCGCTTATCGCTGCAGGTAAAAACCACGGTTTAAAACCATTTGGCATGTTCGCTCTGGACTCTCTGCGCTTGGAAAAGGGCTACCGCACTTGGAAAGGCGAGCTATCCACCGACTACTCCATTTTGGAAGGTGGCATGAGCCGTTTTGTTAAGTGGGAAAAGCCGAACTTCGTAGGCAAGGCAGCCATGGAAAAAGAGCGTGACGCCGGCGTCAAAAAGAAATTCGTCACATTACTGGTAGATGCCGGAAAATATGATGCGCCGCATATGTCCAGCATTTGGCACAATGACGAGGTTGTGGGCGAAACGACGTCCGGTGGTTGGGGTCATCGCATTGATCGCTCTATCGCGTTGGGCATGTTGAGGGCCGATCTTGCTGTGCCTGGCATGAAAATCGAAGTTGAAATGTATGGCGACCGTTACACCGCCACGGTCCAGGAAGACCAACCACTTTGGGATCCAAAAAACGAGCGGATCAGAAGCAAGGTATAAGTTTCACATGCAAATGGACGCGCGATTACTTGCGCGTCCACCAGAATAAGTAGCTGTAAAAATGAGCGAATTTAGACGCGCTCAATAGCAATTGCTGTGCCTTCACCGCCGCCAATACATAAAGATGCGATTCCGGTGGTTTTGTCATCGCGTTCCATTGCATGAAGCAGCGTGACTAAAATTCGAGCGCCGGAAGCGCCGATCGGGTGCCCCAAGGCACAGGCGCCGCCATTTACGTTCAGTTGGCTGTGGTCCATTCCAATGTCAGACATGGCCGCCATGGGCACAACAGCGAATGCTTCGTTTACTTCCCACAGATCCACATCCGACACTAACCAACCAATTTTCTTCATCAGTTTTTGCATGGCGGGTACCGGCGCGGTCGTAAACCAATTGGGCTCATGGGCATGGTTAGCATGGCCAAGAATCCTGGCTTTTACAGCCAATCCTTGCGCCGATGCATCACTTTCCCGCATCAAAACCAATGCGGCGGCGCCATCGGAAATTGAGGAGGCATTTGCAGCCGTAACAGTTCCATTTTCTTTGAAAGCAGGGCGCAAACTTGGAATTTTGTCAGGCCGCGCGGTACGTGGACCTTCATCAGAATTTACAACAATTTCTGATTTCCTACCCTTTACACTAACCGAAATAATTTCTTCATTGAAAGATCCAGTGTCTTGCGCCCTCTTAGCACGTGCCAGGGAGGTGAGGGCATATTCATCCTGCGCCACACGGGTAAATTGATATTTCTCTGCACATTCCTCCGCAAAAGACCCCATTAACCGACCTTTATCGTAGGCATCTTCCAGGCCATCCAGGAACATGTGGTCTCTAACCTCTGAATGCCCCAGACGCGCACCAGCCCGCATGTTGGGCAAAAGATATGGCGCATTTGTCATGCTTTCCATACCACCGGCAATCACAACCGACCCATTACCAGCTCGCAACTGATCGTGAGCCATCATGACAGCTTTCATCCCTGAGCCGCACATCTTGTTTATTGTAGTCGCAGGTACGTTTTTGCCTAGACCACCAGCAAACCCTGCCTGTCGAGCCGGTGCCTGACCTTGCCCCGCAGGCAACACACAACCCATCAGCAACTCATCAACAATCCGAGGAGAAACAGATGAGCGGTATAAAGCGGCGGATATTGCAGCACCTCCCAAAGCGCTAGCGGACATAGCAGATAACTCGCCCTGCATTGCACCCATGGGCGTGCGCGCGGAACCAACAATGACAATCGGATCAGACATTTTAATGCTCATCAGCCCACAGACCTATCTATGTTTGAAGTCAGGGGATCGCTTTTCTGCAAATGCGGACATGCCTTCCTTTTGATCTTCAGTCGCAAAAAGTCCGTAGAAGACGCGTTGCTCGTAGTGCAAACCTTCAGCCAATGTCGTTTCGAAAGAACGATTGACGGCTTCCTTGGCGATTGCCACGGAAGGGCGAGAGTATCCAGCAATTGTATGAGCCGCTTTCATGGCTTCATCCAGAAGGTTTGCTGCAGGAACAATACGAGCAACCAGACCGCAACGCTCGGCTTCTTCCGCATCCATCATCCGACCTGTAAGGATCATGTCCATGGCTTTTGCTTTCCCAACAGCGCGGGTCATGCGCTGTGAACCGCCCATGCCAGGAATAACACCCAACTTGATTTCAGGTTGGCCAAACTTTGCAGTGTCGCTAGCAAAAATCATATCGCACATCATGGCCAATTCACAGCCGCCGCCAAGAGCAAACCCACTCACCGCAGCAATTGTGGGAATTTGGATTGTAGCCATAGTGTTATAGCGCCCAAAAAAGTCGCTCATTAGCATTTCGATGTAAGATTTGTCTGACATCTCCTTGATATCAGCACCGGCGGCAAACGCTTTTTCCGAGCCGGTGACGACAATGCACCCAACATCTGGATTACCCGCCAGAGTTTGAAAATGCTCTTTAAGCGTTAGAAGCAATTCTTCGTTGAGGGCGTTCAGAGCTTGCGGACGGTTCAAGGTAAGAACCGCAACCCGCTCATGGATTTCAAGAAGGACAGTATCGCTCATTTTAGGGATCTTTCGAGTTTGCAAGAAATTCAATCATGGCCGAGAAGTCTTTGCCGCCCATACCATCACTGACCATTTTTTGATACAATTGATGAGCGTGTTCCCCCAAAGGCGTCTGCGATACGCTGCTGTGCGCTGCTTCCATTGCCAATCTTAAATCCTTCAACATCAATGCAGCAGCAAATCCGGGCGCATAGTTGTTATCTGATGGACTTTGGGGGCCAACGCCTGGAACGGGGCAATAGGTGTTTACTGACCAGCACGAACCTGATGAAGTAGAGACAACGTCAAACAAAGCTGACTGTGACAGACCGAGTTTTTCGGCTAGGGAAAAGGCTTCACATGTCCCGATCATCGAGATTCCCAGCAGCATGTTGTTACATATTTTGGCAGCTTGACCCGCACCGCCAGCCCCGCAGTGAACGGCCTTCTGCCCCATAATCTCAAACAATGACGCACCAATTTCGAAAGCTGCTTCTGATCCGCCTACCATAAACGTGAGTGTTCCTGCGGCTGCACCACCAACCCCGCCAGACACAGGCGCATCGAGACAAAGTACGCCTGTTTGCTCGGTCAAAACATGCAGATCGCGAGCTGCAGTGACGTCGATTGTGGAACAATCGATCAAAAGGCCGCCGGCTGCCAAATGAGGAAGTATTTTCCGTGCTACATCGGAAACGATAGCCCCATTCGGCAACATAAGCACGACGATATCGGTCTCATTTGCAACATCAACAATATTCGCCGCAATTGTTAGGCCCGCCTTTTGTGCGCTCACCGTAGCGTCTGACATAACATCAAAACATATCAGTTCATGCCCAGCCTGCATGAGGTTTATAGCCATGGGAGCTCCCATATTACCCAGGCCCACGAAACCTACTTTTGACATCTGATCCCCCCATTAAAACCTAAGAAAATGACCATTCAAAGTCACCCAGAGAAGCAAAGGCCGATGCCACCATTTGCTTTGTGACATCTTCCAGTCGAGCAGGTCGCCAATTTGGCTTGTATCCTTTGTCGAGAACAACCGCACGAACGCCTTCATAAAAATCGGATCTGTATAGCACCCCGGCAGCAAATCGATACTCCAGCGCCAAGCATTCTTCCAATGTATCAAGGCATGAAGCTTCCCGAATTGCGTAGAAAGTGGAGGCAACAGACAATGGGGCGTTTTTTCTAAGAAACGTAAGGGTTTTGCTCGCCCATTCATTTCCGTCATTGGACAACTTTTCCAAACACCTTGCACAATCTGCAGCGCTGGGCTGATCAAAGGCCTTGGAAATCAAATGTTGTTGTTGCTCAAGGCATCCATCTGGTGCCGCATCTGAATGCACATCGATGCACACATCCACATCTTCACCATCTCGCATCATATCCAGCATTGTGCCAAGACGAGAAGAGGGCACGAAGCTATCGGCAAAGCCAGCGAAGATTGCGTCCGCTGCACCCATCCTTGCGCCTGTCATGCCTAGATAAAGGCCGGAGTGCCCAGGCGCGCGGGACAGAAGAAAGCTGCCACCAACGTCTGGCAGGAAGCCAATACTAGCTTCAGGCATCGCAACCATTGCCCGTTCAGTCACAATGCGATAACGCGCGTGTGCTGAAACACCAACCCCGCCGCCCATCGTTACACCGTCCATAATCGATATATACGGCTTGGGATACCGCGCGATCATTGCATTCAGGCGGTACTCTTCGCGCCAGAAATCAACGCCGATTTGCGGTGTATCCCGACCGATATTGTATAGGTGCAGAATATCACCGCCTGCACAAAATGCTCGATTACCTTCACCTTCGATAACAACTGCTGAAATACTGTCATCGTCGCGCCAGTCATGCAGCGCATCCCGGATGCCAAGAGCCATCGCAGATGTCAAAGCGTTCAATGCCTTGGGACGGTTTAGCTTCAATCGTCCAATACGACCATCCTGCCAGACTAGAAGATCTTCCGTCATGGGTGTGTTTCATCCAATAACTTACGAGCAATAATCACCCGCATAATTTCGTTCGTCCCCTCAAGGATTTGATGAACCCGTAGATCTCGGACAATTTTCTCCAGCCCATAGTCTGCCAAATATCCATAGCCACCATGTATTTGTAGTGCCTCATTGGCCACTTTAAAACTGGTATCAGTGACCAGCCTTTTGGCCATTGCGCAGTACTTCGTCGCATCAGACGCGTTTCTATCCAGTTTCCAAGCCGCTTGACGTAAAAACACGCGCGCCGCCTGTAATTCTGTTTCCATATCAGAAAGTTTAAACTGCAACGCCTGAAAGCTGGCTATCGGTTTACCAAATGCCTCTCGTTCGTGCATGTAGGATGCTGCCTTCTCCAGAGCGCTTTGAGCTGCACCAAGCGCGCAGGCTGCAATGTTTAAGCGTCCGCCATCCAATCCCATCATAGCATATTTGAAACCAGAACCCTCAGCACCCAAGAGGCAGGCAGCCGGAATTTTACAATTGTCGAGCTGAACCTGAGCTGTTGGTTGTGCATTCCAGCCCATCTTTTTCTCATTGGCTCCGAAGGACAATCCGGGCGTTCCATCTTGTACGAGCAATGTGGAAATGCCGTTCGGGCCATCATCACCGGTGCGAGCCATTACAATGTAAAGGTCCGAAAGTCCTGCACCAGAAATAAAGGCTTTTGATCCATTTACGACAAAGGCGCCATCATCAGCATCCGCCTTCGTGCGTAGCGCAGCTGCATCCGAGCCAGATCCAGGTTCCGTCAGGCAATAGCTTGCAATTTTTTCCATTGAGCATAGCCTTGGTAACCAGTGAGATTGTTGTTCCTCATCGCCAAAACGATCAATCATCCAGGCGCACATATTGTGAATAGACAGAAATGCTGCAACTGTCGGACAGCCGTGCGACAGCGCTTCAAAGATCAGCGTTGCGTCCAAACGACTAAGGCCGGACCCACCATATTCCTCACGCACATAAATACCAGCCATACCAAGCTCAGCGGTTTTCCTGATAACATCTACCGGAAAATGCCGCGTTTGATCCCATTCGATAGCCTTGGGCGCTATATGTTCATTGGAAAATGACCGCGCCATTTCAAAAATGGCAGACTGTTCTTCATTTAACGAAAAATCCATTGCGGTTGCTCCCGAACACCCGATCGTTAATCCATAGTTGGAATGCTGAAATCTGCACCTTCTTTTATTCCGGATGGCCAGCGCGACGTAATTGTTTTGGTCTTTGTGTAGAACCGAATTGAGTCGGGGCCATGTTGGTTCAGGTCGCCAAAAGAAGATCGCTTCCAACCGCCGAATGTGTGGTAGGCAAGAGGCACTGGAATTGGCACATTCACTCCCACCATTCCGACTTGAACTCGCGCCGTGAAGTCACGCGCTGTATCTCCGTCGCGCGTATAAATTGCAACGCCGTTTCCGTATTCGTGGCTGGACGGCAGATCCAGTGCCTCTTCATAAGTTTTTGCGCGAACTACGGACAAAACCGGACCAAAAATCTCTTCTTTGTAAATCCGCATTTCTTTCGTCACGTTGTCGAACAGGCAACCACCCATATAGTAGCCGTCTTCATACCCTTGCAGCTTAAAGCCGCGGCCATCTACGGCCAATGTTGCGCCTTCCGCAACGCCAAGATCAACATAGGATTGAACGCGTTTCAATGCTTCAGCAGTCACCAGAGGACCGTAGTCAGCATTGGGGTCGGTCGAAGGTCCAATTTTTAGGCTCTCTACGCGGGGTACCAGCTTTTCCATCAATTTATCAGCTGTGTTGTCTCCAACCGGAACGGCAACTGAAATCGCCATACAACGTTCGCCAGCAGAGCCATAACCAGCCCCAATTAACGCATCTACGGCTTGGTCCAAATCCGCATCAGGCATTATGATCATGTGGTTTTTCGCACCGCCAAAGCACTGAACCCGCTTTTCATTCGCGCATCCACGGCTGTAAATGTATTGCGCGATACTTGTGGATCCCACAAAACCAATAGCTTCAATGTCCTGATGGTCCAATAAGGCGTCAACTGCTTCCTTATCACCATTCACGACATTGAAGATGCCTTTCGGCAGTCCAGCCTCGAGGAACAGTTCCGCAAGCCGCATTGGCACGCTTGGATCCCTTTCTGACGGTTTCAAAATGAAGGCATTCCCGCAGGAAATAGCGGGTGCAGCCTTCCACAAAGGAATCATGGCAGGGAAATTAAATGGGGTAATTCCCGCAACAACACCAAGAGGTTGGCGGACAGAATGCAAGTCGATTCCAGGGCCTGCGCCTTCGGTAAATTCACCTTTCAAAAGATGCGGAATACCGGTGCAAAATTCTACCACCTCAAGGCCACGTTGAATATCTCCCCGCGCATCTGGAACAGTTTTACCGTGCTCCCTTGCCAGCAATTCGGCAAGTTCATCATAATCCCGATGAACAAGCTCCAGAAACTTCATCATGACACGCGCGCGTCTTTGTGGGTTAACCGCTGCCCATCCAGGTTGGGCCGCTTTAGCATTTGCGACGGCCATATTGACCTCTGCAACGCTTGCCAGCGCAACGTTAGCCTGCACCTGGCCAGTCATTGGCAAGTAAACATCTGCCTCACGCCCGCTTGTACCCGCAATATTTTCACCATCAACGAAGTGACCAATCTTACGCATAATTATTCCCCTGAACTTTTGCACGGAGGATAATCCACGCCGAGTGCAGTTTAAAAGATGGACAAACAGGCAATCGATTGTGCAAAAATGCACAATAAACATCTTTTGTTGGGTGAAAAATGAACTGGGATGATTTCAGATATTTTCTCGCGGTCGCTCGCACCGGGAGATTAAGTGCCGCAGGGAAAACCTTGGGGGTCGACCATGCGACAGTTTCCAGACGCATTGGAGCCTTGGAAAAACACCTCGGAACCAGACTTTTTGAGAGATCGCCAAGCGGATACGCGTTGACAGAAGAAGGACAACAATTGGTTTCCAATGCTGAGCATATGGAGGCAGCAACAATACAGGCTGAAAGCACTGTAACGGGGCAAGATGCAGTCATTTCAGGCACAGTTCGTATCGGCGTACCGGAAGGTGTCGCAGCCTATATTGTGGTGCAAGCCGCTCACAAACTTTGCGAAGAACATCCCCGGTTGGAAATACAGCTAATCGCATTGCCAAGAAAATTCTCGCTCTCCAAACGTGAAGCAGATTTTGTGATTACGGTTTCGCGGCCGGAAACGGGCAGGGTGCGCATTCAAAAAATCTCGGACTACAAACTCCATCTTTATGCAACAGAAGACTATCTTGCTCGAAATCCAACTGTTGAAAAAGTCTCAGATTTGCAGAAATTGCGCGGAATAGCATACGTGCCGGAGCTGATATTCGACAAACAGCTCGACTATATACCGCTGGTTGACCCAGCATTTCGCCCCCATCTCACGAGCACCAGCGTTCATGTCCAATTGGAAGCCGTGTTAAATGGAGCAGGTGTTGGAATTGTGCATGATTTCATGGCCTCACGACATTCAAATTTAAAACGTGTACTTCCCAATGAGATAAGCTTCACCCGGACTTTCTGGAGTGTTTTGCATGAAGATTATGCGGATATTGAACGTAATAGAATTTGCGCTGATGCAATCGTCGATCACATGCGGTCAACCTTGCGAGGACCATAAAGTCATGAGCGGCAAAAGCTGTGTCTGTTTTGGATTTATGCGCTAATCCAAGCTCCAAGCGGATCGCGAGCCAGCCGAAAAGAGCCAGAATTTACAAACTTGACCAATGCGTAATTGTCTGCAATTAATTAATTGAACGATCATTTAATTAATGGATGTATTTTGGCCCGCAAATCTGGATCAAGTGGCACTCTCACCGCAAAAGCTATTCGGCAGCAAAGTCTGGCTTTATTTGCAAGCCATGGTTTTTCCGCTGTCTCAATGCGCATGATTGCAGATGCTGTTGGTGTTCAGCCCGGCGCGCTTTATCAGTACCACCCAACGAAACAAAACATTCTTGTTGATCTAATGCGCTCCCATATGCAGGGGCTGCTGGAAACTTGGAACACGCAAGAAATTATCAATGGTGCGCCTGAGCAGGCGCTCGAGCAGTTCGTACGCTTTCATATTAGCTATCACATCACACGGCCCGACGAAGTGTTCATATCCTACATGGAACTTCGCTCTCTGGAGCCGGAAGGCTTTCAGGAGATTGAGGCTCTTAGAAAACGATATGAACAGGTCTTAAAGGCAATCCTTGATGAAGGGATCAGTCGCAAGGTATTCGTCCTGGAAGACGCCCACGTTGCGGCAATGGCCATTCTATCCATGTTGACCGGCGTAAACACTTGGTTTCGGTCCGGAGGTCGTCTGTCTCAAGAAAAAATTGAAGATATGTATGTGGCGATGGTGCTGAGAAGCTCCGGTTGCTGACTGCTTACGACCCAGGGGAGTTTTAAATGTTTGACAAGTCAATGAATTTCGGTTTGAGCGACGAGCTTGGGGCATTGCGTGAAACAGTGCATCGTTTTGCTCAGGAAGAAATCGCTCCTCGCGCGGCCTCCATTGATCAAACGAACGAATTCCCGATGGACTTATGGGAAAAAATGGGAGCACTCGGTCTACACGGGATAACGGTTCCTGAAGATCAGGGCGGCGTAGAAATGGGATATCTTGCCCATTGCGTGGCAATCGAGGAGATCAGCAGAGCATCCGCTTCTGTTGGCTTATCGTATGGTGCACATTCAAATCTATGCATCAACCAGATCAACCGGAATGGCACACCAGAGCAAAAAGCAAGATATTTGCCATCACTGATTTCTGGTGAACATGTGGGTGCCTTGGCCATGTCGGAGCCAAGTTCCGGCTCTGATGTCGTTTCAATGAAACTACGCGCTGAAAAGCGAAATGATCGTTACATTTTGAACGGAAACAAAATGTGGACGACAAATGGCCCCGATGCAACAACTCTGGTGGTGTACGCCAAGACTGATATGGCTGCAGGACCAAAGGGCATCACAGCGTTCATCATTGAAAAGGGCATGGCTGGTTTCTCCACCGCTCAAAAGCTCGACAAGCTGGGAATGCGCGGGTCCAACACCTGCGAACTTGTCTTTCAAGACGTCGAAGTGCCCACCGAAAATGTTCTCGGCGAAGACGGTAAGGGCGTCAATGTCCTCATGTCCGGGCTGGATTTTGAGAGAGTTGTGCTCGCGGCAGGCCCTGTCGGCATAATGGCCGCCGCTATGGATATTGTTGTGCCATATGTTCATGAACGAGAACAATTCGGCAAGCCAATCGGTACTTTTCAACTGATGCAAGGCAAGTTGGCCGATATGTACACGACCATGAATGCATGCAGAGCTTATGTGTATGCGGTCGCTTCAAATTGTGATCGTGGTGAGACTTCACGCAAAGACGCTGCTGGCTGTATTTTGTATGCCGCCGAAAAAGCAACACAAATCGCCCTTGATGCCATTCAATGCCTCGGCGGCAATGGCTACACAAATGAATACCCGACCGGGCGGTTACTACGCGACGCCAAGCTCTATGAAATTGGTGCAGGCACCAGTGAGATCCGACGCATGCTCATAGGTCGCGAATTGTTTAAAGAGACTGCTTGATATGGGTGTAATCGCATCAAAAATTGTGGTCGGCAGCGACACATTCAACACCAACAAGGCTGCCATGCAGTCGCAGTTGAATATGGTCGCGACAGAAGCAACGCGTATCATGAGGGGTGGCACAGACGCCGCTCGTTTAAGACATATGAAGCGTGGTAAGTTGCTCCCACGAGATCGCGTCTCACAACTTTTGGACCCTGGCTCACCATTCATGGAAGTGGGTCTTTTTGCAGCAAAGGGTGTGTACGACGACGATTTACCGGCAGCAGGTGTCATAGCAGGTATAGGGCAAATCGAGGGCCGAGACTGTATGGTGGTCTGCAATGACGCAACGGTTAAAGGTGGTACATATTTTCCACTAACCGTAAAAAAGCACTTGCGGGCACAAGAGATTGCAGAAGAAAACCATCTGCCGTGCCTTTATCTGGTCGATAGTGGCGGTGCGAACCTGCCAAATCAGGATGAAGTTTTTCCTGACAGAGATCATTTTGGTCGTATCTTCTTCAATCAGGCCCGAATGAGCGCAAAGGGCATTGCACAGATCGCCGTTGTCATGGGGTCTTGTACCGCCGGTGGCGCTTATGTTCCCGCAATGTCCGATCAGACAATCATAGTAAGAGAACAAGGCACCATATTTCTAGCTGGGCCTCCTTTGGTAAAGGAAGCAACGGGCGAAATTATTGACGCCGAAACACTGGGTGGCGGAGATACTCACACACGGTTGTCTGGAGTTGCTGACTATCTTGCAGATGATGATATGCACGCTTTGGCACTGGCACGCGAAATCGTGAGCAACCTTGGTCCAACAGAAGTGGCTAACCTCAAACAAAAGTCCGCATCAAAACCACTGTTGGATTCAGATAGTCTGATGGGCGTTGTGCCAGCGGAAGCAAAGACACCATACGACGTGAGAGAGATCATTGCGCGAATCGTTGACGGCTCAGAATTCGAAGAATTCAAAGCTCGTTTTGGAACGACATTGATCTGTGGCTTAGCCCATATTGATGGTCTGCCGGTCGGCATAATTGCTAACAATGGCGTCCTTTTTTCAGAAAGCTCACAAAAAGGCGCTCATTTCATTCAATTGTGCTGCAAACGAAAAATCCCGTTGCTGTTTTTACAAAACATTACCGGGTTCATGGTGGGGCAAAAATACGAGGCAGGCGGTATAGCAAAAGACGGTGCAAAATTAGTTGCCGCGGTATCCTCTGCATCTGTTCCCAAAGTAACAATTATCATTGGCGGCTCATATGGTGCCGGCAACTACGGCATGTGTGGCCGCGCTTTCTCCCCAAGGTTTTTATGGATGTGGCCCAATGCACGGATCTCAGTGATGGGAGGTGCGCAAGCAGCGGGGGTCATGGCAAGCGTCAGGCGCAGCGCTATTGAAGTGAAAGGCGGTGCGTGGAGTAAAGAAGATGAGGCCGCATTTAAACAACCAATGCTTGAGCAGTTCGAAGAACAGAGCCATCCATTTTATGCCTCAGCCAGGCTTTGGGATGATGGCATAATTGATCCAAGGAAAACACGCGAGATCGTCGCACTTAGTCTGAAAGCTTGCCTAAACGCACCTATAGAGGAGACACGCTTCGGCGTGTTTAGGATGTAGGCAATGTTCTCCAAGATACTCATTGCCAATCGCGGAGAAATAGCCTGCCGTATTATACGCACCGCTCGTAGAATGGGCATCAAAACTGTGGCCGTTTATTCGGAGATCGATAAAAATGCACTTCATGTGCACATGGCGGATGAAGCCTTTCACATCGGTCCATCACCAGTTTCAGAAAGCTATCTGAACAGTGAACGGATTATTGAATCTGCATTAATTTCTGGGGCCCAGGCCATCCATCCCGGCTACGGATTTTTATCGGAGAATGCGGATTTTGTGGAAGCCGTTGAAGCAGATGGTCTTGTCTTCATTGGTCCATCTGCAAGTGCCATTCGTAAAATGGGCCTCAAGGACGCCGCAAAATCCTTGATGGAAGATGCAAAGGTTCCCGTGGTTCCGGGCTACCATGGTGACAATCAGGACCCGACCTTTCTAGCCAGGCAAGCGGATATCATTGGATATCCCATTCTTATAAAAGCCAGAGCTGGCGGCGGCGGAAAGGGAATGAGAAAAGTTGATCAACCTTCAGATTTCCAGATGTGTTTGGAGGGTGCGCAACGGGAAGGTCTCGCCAGCTTTGGCGATGCCCACATATTGATTGAAAAGTACATCTCCGCACCACGTCATATCGAGGTCCAGATATTTGGCGATAATCACGGCAACGCACTCCATCTGTTTGAAAGAGACTGCTCTATTCAAAGACGCCACCAAAAGGTAATCGAAGAAGCCCCGGCACCTGGCATGACCGATGATGTACGTCGTGCGATGACCAACGCCGCAGTAAAAGCGGCGAAGGCTATTGACTATAGTGGTGCAGGTACCATCGAATTTATTGTGGATGGCAGCGGACCATTGCGCGAAGACGGTTTCTGGTTCATGGAAATGAACACACGCCTGCAAGTCGAGCATCCAGTTACGGAAGCTATCATTGGCCATGATCTGGTAGAATGGCAATTGCGTGTAGCTTCCGGTGAGTCGGTGCCAGTTCAGCAAAATGAGCTAAAAATTGACGGTCATGCATTTGAAGCCAGATTATATGCAGAAGATCCCTCGCGAAATTTCATTCCTGCAACAGGTCATCTGCATCATCTGAAATTTGGTGATGCACGAATTGATACAGGAGTTCAATCGGGATCGGATATCAGTTCATATTACGATCCAATGATCGCGAAGGTCATCACGCATGGCGCTAACAGAACAAGTGCGCTTAGCAAACTGAACCGTGCACTCCAAGAGACACATGTCGCAGGACTTGTAAGCAATCTGGCTTTTCTGACCGCCTTAACAGAGCACGACGGCTTCAAACACGGTGCAGTCGACACAAATCTCATTGAGCGGGATTTTAATGCGCTGACAGAATTACCGGACCTCCCAGAATACGTCCTTCTGATAGCAGCTGTTTGCGCGCTCAATCTCAAATTAAACGACCCATTGCTCGGGTGGCGTCTGTGGGGATCAGCAGATCACTCCATCAGATTGGTGTATCAAAAAGAAATCCTGGAGCCTCGGATTACAATTCTGGGTCAAAACCACGTTCGATTGTCAGGAACTGAAGTTGAACTCCAAGACCTGAGACAGCTCAATACGCACTTATCCGGATTTTCAAATGGTCAACGGGTTTCGGCAGATGTCATTCAATACGAAGAACAATACAAACGGAGCATTTCTGTGCAACACCAAGGGCGAATATGGGCCTTTGACAGTGTGGACACACTACAATCGGTAGCCCAAGCGTCCAACGGTGGAAATGCGATCGTTGCTCCGATGACGGGTACCGTCAAGCTGGTGGCAATCAAGCCGGGACAACAGGTAAATTGTGGAGACACATTGTTGGTCTTGGAAGCCATGAAAATGGAACTCAGCCTGTCTGCGCCTAGAGATTGCATAGTATCAAGCATCCATTGCGGTGGCGGTTCGCAGGTATCCGAAGGCGACATACTTATCGAAGTAGAAGACGACACGCGCCCTATGGGGAAGGCGAAATAATGCTACTGAAAGCTGATACATACGAGCACCTATGCCAAAACTTTGAATGGCATCTTCCTGAACAATACAACATTGGAGTCGACGTTTGTGATAAATGGGCAGAGCATACGCCGCACAAAACAGCGCTTGTCATTGTTGACGATAGAAATGATGCCCGACACGTAAGCTTTGCGGAGCTCAAGAACGTATCAAATAAAACCGCCAACCTACTGAAATCAATAAATATTCATAAAGGTGACCGTGTCGGGGTTTTGTTGCCGCAAAGCCTGGAAACTGCAGCTGTACATGTGGCGATTTATAAACTGGCATCTATCGCAGTACCACTTTTCGTCCTGTTTGGACCTGAGGCGCTCGAGCACCGCATTGTCGATGCCGGGATCAAGATCATCATCACAAATAAACAGGGCGCCGAAAAACTGAGGCTCATGAGCATCGAGGCACAATCTCAGCTCATTATTTTTACCGTGGATGGTGCACATCACAATCTACAGACGAGGGATTTTCACGGCGAAATCATCAGCCAATCTCACGAGTTCACACCGGTAAATACATCGGCGGATGATCCGGCGCTCATTATTTACACTTCGGGCACAACAGGCTCGCCAAAGGGGGCTTTGCACGCCCATAGAGTGCTTCTGGGGCATTTGCCTGGAATGGAAATGAGCCATGACTTCTTTCCGCAACCTGATGATGTCATCTGGACACCAGCAGACTGGGCGTGGATTGGTGGATTATTGGATGTCTTGCTGCCTGCGCTTCACCACGGCGTCCCCGTGATAACAAAACGTTTTGATAAATTCACAGCGGAAGCCGCCTACGATCTTCTATCCAAACATAACGTTACCAATGCATTCCTACCTCCGACCGCATTAAAGTTGATGCGTGGCGCAAAGCACAATCCAAAAACACACCCGCTGCAGCTAAGAACGGTTGGTAGCGGAGGCGAAACTCTCGGAGCAGAGTTGTTGGACTGGGGCAGGGCAACTTTGGGTGTCACCATAAATGAATTTTACGGGCAAACTGAATGTAACCTCATCATTTCTTCCTGTGCTTCAATAATGGAGCCGCAGCCGGGTATTATGGGACGCAAGGTTCCAGGGCATAATGTGGCGGTAATTCGTGAAGACGGAACTCGGTGCGAAATCGGCGAACAGGGGATGATCGCAGTTATGCGCCCAGACCCAGTTATGTTTCTTGAATACTGGAATAATCCTGCGGCAAGTGAAGAGAAATTTATCGACGGCTGGCTGTTAACGGGAGACACTGGTGTTGAAGAGGGTGACAACTGGGTACGCTTTATTGGTAGGGATGATGACGTAATAACTTCATCAGGCTATCGAATTGGCCCGGGAGAAATCGAGGATTGTCTGTTACGCCATGAAGCCGTGCATATGGCCGCCGTGGTCGGCAAACCAGACTTGACCAGAACGGAAATAGTTAAGGCATACATAGTTCTACATCAAAAATTTGATCCAGCCCCTCAATTAGCTGAGGAAATAAAGAGCCATGTAAAATCACGATTGGCAGCATATGAATATCCGCGGGAAATTGAGTTCCTGAACGAAATTCCCACTACCACAACAGGGAAAATCATGCGCCGGGTTTTACGTCAAAGAGCACGAGACGAAAACCTATCATGAAGCAAGTCCGGATTTACGAGGTTGGCCCTCGGGATGGGTTACAGAACGAGCCAGACTTGGTTCCGACAGAACAGAAAATAAAATTGATAAATCTGCTATCTACGGCCGGTTTCAAATACATCGAAACGACTAGTTTTGTATCGCCCAAATGGGTTCCGCAGATGGAGGATGCCACACAGGTTCTAACGCAGATCAATCGGATCTCAGGCGTTACGTATGCAGCGCTCACACCAAATCTAAAGGGTCTGGAAGCAGCCATGGCTGCAGGAGCCGACGAAGTTGCAATTTTCGCCTCGGCATCTGAGACATTTAGCCAAAAGAATATAAATTGCTCAATTCAAGAAAGCATCGAACGATTTAAGGCCGTTGCTAAGGCCGCATTGACGGCAGGAAAGACAATACGCGGATATGTATCCTGCATCGTAGGTTGCCCCTACGAGGGCGGCATCTCACCTAATACAGTGGAACGTGTTACGCATGAATTGCTTAGGCTTGGTTGCTACGAGGTTTCTTTGGGCGACACAATCGGCATTGCCAAACCTGATCAGATTTCAAACGTGCTTGATCACCTCCTGAGGCATATTCCTGCGGCCAAATTAGCTGGGCATTTTCACGATACAGGCAATCAGGCGCTTCTAAATGTGGAGGCCAGTCTCCGATACGGTCTACGTACCTTTGACAGCGCTGTTGGAGGGCTAGGGGGCTGTCCTTACGCGCCAGGTGCAAAGGGCAATGTATCGACCATGTCCTTAGTGGAAATGCTTGAGAAAGCTGGTTGGAGCACCGGCATCGACATAGACCGACTAAGAACCGCCGAAACCTTTTTGCACAAGGAGATTGGCGGTTTTTCTACCCGCTGATAAACAAAATGAAAGCCTACAATACAATAGAGCTCTGTGTAGATGAGCGGCAAGTCGCGACGCTGACGCTTAATAGACCAGACAAGCACAACGCAATGAACGCGCAAATGATTGCTGAATTGAATGATGCTGCGAATTGGCTTGCTTCCCAAAATGCAATTCGTGCTGTCATCCTGGCCGCCAACGGCAAGAATTTTTGCGCAGGTGGTGATCTTGAGTGGATGCAGGATCAGGCAACCAAAGATCGTGCGGGGAAGATGGCGGAAAGCAAAGCGCTCGCTACTATGTTGCACTCTTTGAACACCCTGCCAAAACCGCTCATTGGGAGGATACAGGGTGCAGCTTTCGGGGGAGGAATTGGGTTGATTTCTGTCTGTGACACCTCGATCGCAGTTACAGGGGCACAATTCTGCCTCACAGAAACAAAACTGGGACTGATACCCGCAACCGTTGGTCCATTTGTGGTCAAACGCATGGGCGAAGGATTTGCACGTCAAGTGTTTTTCAACGGAAAGTTATTTAATACCGAATTCGCTATCAGATCCGGTCTGGTAAGCAAAACTTGCCAATCAGAAGATTTGGACCAAGCAATTGCCTCAGAGATAAAATCGTTAATCAGTTGTGCTCCCGGAGCCGTTGCAGCGGCGAAATCCTTATGTCTCGAAATAGAGCAACTGCCACCCGAAAAAGTTGCAGACATCACCGCTTCAGCTCTTGCTGATAGATGGGAAACTGAAGAAGCGAAACTCGGTATTTCCGCATTCTTTGAACGCCGCTCGCCACCTTGGAAAAGCTGACAGTTACGAATTCAGAAGACAAAGGCACAAAATTTATTGACCGTAGTCAAAGCCAGCACTACCGATTTGGGGCAAGAATACAGGCCTATGTTGTGATCGTGTAGGAAGTGAACAATGCTCAGCCGTCTATCAAATGCCCGCAAATTCTCAGATTTATCTGAACAGGAAATCTTAGCATTGGCCATTTCAGCTGAAGAAGATGACGCGCGAATCTATCAAGCTTTTGCCAAACATGTCAGAGCTGAATTCCCAAGCAGCGCCGCTGTTTTGGATGGAATGGCCGAAGAGGAGAACGTCCATAGACAGCGCCTGATTGATCTTCACAAACAGCGGTTTGGCGCAGAAATTCCTCTCATAAGGCGTGAGCACGTAGCAGGCTACTACGCCAGAAAACCCGTCTGGCTGATGGAAAATCTTGGTATTGAACGTATCCGCGACGAAATCGCGAATATGGAAGACACAGCGCGAGATTTTTACACCAGAGCAGCGCAGAGAACAAAAGACGCGGATACACGCAAATTGCTGGGCGATCTGGCAGCTGCAGAATCTGGCCACGTCGAACAAGCTGAAAGTCTACAACGAGAACATCTCGATCCAGATTCCTTGAAGCAAGAAAACGACGACTCGCATCGCAAATTTGTGCTGACGTGGGTTCAACCCGGGTTGGCTGGTTTGATGGACGGTTCTGTTTCCACACTCGCGCCAATTTTTGCAACGGCTTTTGCGACCCAAGACACATGGACCACCTTTCTGGTGGGTCTGGCCGCTTCTATCGGCGCAGGGATTTCTATGGGCTTCACAGAAGCCGCATCAGATGATGGCCAAATATCGGGCCGTGGATCCCCAATCAAACGCGGCATTGCATCTGGCGTTATGACCACGGTTGGCGGGCTGGGCCACGCTTTGCCGTATCTAATTACAGATTTCTGGACCGCCACCAGCGTGGCATTCATAATCGTGTTCATAGAGTTGTGGGCAATTGCTTGGATCCAGAATAAATTCATGGATACACCATTTTTCAGAGCTGCATTTCAGGTTGTCCTCGGCGGCGCTCTAGTATTTGCATCAGGTATTTTGATAGGCAGCGCCTAGACATATTAAACGAATGGAGGGTTTTCATCATCTGGTGAAACTGCTCCAAATGCAAAACTGAATTTTACCGGAGACAACCAAATGAGTTTCAAAGCACTGATCGTTGACAAAGACGCAGAAGGCGTAGTTTCCCAATCAATCGCTTCTTTGGAAGACTCCAAGTTGCCAGACGGAAATGTAACTGTTGATGTTTCCCATTCAACACTGAACTACAAGGACGGCCTTTGCATAACGGGAAAGGGTGGCCTTGTGCGCAACTTTCCTCACATACCTGGGATTGATTTTGCTGGAACCGTGTCTTCATCAACGGATGCTCGTTATAAAACTGGCGATGCTGTAATTCAAACAGGTTGGCGCGTTGGTGAAGCTTGGTGGGGTGGCTATGCTACGAAAGCCAGCGTTAATGCTGATTGGCTAGTGCCTATGCCAGACGGTATGACCGCGCGTCACGCAATGGCTATCGGCACGGCCGGTTTCACAAGTATGCTGGCCGTCATGTCACTGGAAGAGCACGGCCTAATACCAGAAAAAGGAGAGGTTCTCGTCACCGGTGCCGCCGGTGGTGTCGGTTCAGTTGCGGTCTCCATATTGAGCCATCTCGGCTACAGCGTTGCTGCGGTAACGGGCCGGCCGGAAACTGCTGACTACCTGAAAGGCCTGGGCGCAGATACCATCATACCACGAGAAGAACTATTGGAAGAAAGCAAACGCCCTTTGGAATCAGAGCGTTGGAATGGATGCGTGGATGCCGTAGGTGGTGAGATACTGGGACGCGTCCTAAAACAAATGAAATATGGAGGCTCAGTAGCAGCAATCGGGCTTGCGGGTGGCGCGGCGATACCGTCTTTCACCGTGGTTCCATTTTTGCTGAGAAGCGTTAATCTATTAGGTATAGATTCCGTTGCATGCCCTTATGAACGTAGAGTTATTGCTTGGAATCGTCTATCCACCGAACTTCCCTTGGAGAGGTTGGAGCCAATGATCGAAGAATTCAGCATGTCTGATCTGCCAAAGCTTGGGCCAGCCATCTTGAAAGGCCAGGTTAAAGGCCGAGCGGTCATCGATATCGCATCAGCGGCCAGCTAGCCAACGAACTTTTTTATCTTCGCAAACAATCCTCGTGCTTGCGGAATTTCTCCTCAGTGCATACACTGAGCGTAACGTAAAGGTGCCACTGACAACCCGTCAGCGTAGGGCACGAGGAAAGTATAGTGATAGATAAGGATGGGGTTTCTGGCGAGCCAGGCTCATCCACGCAGAGCGAAGCCATTGTGCGCGGCGTTTCATTGACAGGTGATAATGCCGCTAGCAATGAAACTGATCAGCAGCAGGGATCTGCGAAGTCGGTAGATGGTAAGGATGGCTCCATCGAGGTGGATGGGGCCGCTGTTGAACCACCCATCGGTTCATTGGATCAAATTAGTTTTGTTCCGATGTTGGATGATGCGCCTATTGAAACCAATAGAACGCAAACAAATGCTGATGATAAAAATCGTGCCAATCTCAAAAGAGATCCGGCAGGGTTCAACTCAACCAAAGCCAGCAAAGAGTCTGGCAAGCGCAGTTCCGCAAGTAAAGGCCAACAAAACAACCACCATGCGAGCAATTTAAGATCAACAGGTTCCAGACAGGTTGTTAAATACGCGGCGCTGGACCTTGGAACAAACAATTGTCGATTATTGATTGCAGAGCCGAAGGACCAAGGCTTCCGCATAGTCGATTCATTCTCACGCATTGTGCGATTGGGTGAAGGTATTTCGTCAAACAACAGGTTAGGCGATGACGCTTCCGATCGCGCCATTTCGGCGCTTCGTATTTGTTGGAACAAACTGAAGTATCACAAGGTTGAAAAGGTTCGCCTTATCGCAACCGAAGCCTGCCGCTCAGCGGAAAATGGCGCCGAGTTTTTACAAAGAGTAACTGACGAAATTGGTCTTGAGCTCGAAATCATAGACCGAGAAACAGAAGCACGGCTCGCAATGGCGGGTTGCTCATCTCTGGTGGAACCACGTTCTGACGGTGTTGTGCTGTTTGATATCGGTGGCGGCTCATCCGAAATTGTCTGGATGGACCGCAGGGGGCGACGCAAACGTAATCGCCTCGGGGGAACTTTGCGGGCGTGGGACTCTCTGCCGGTGGGTGTTGTAACCCTTTCAGAACGTCACGATGGCAAAAATGTTTCCCATCAGAGCTTTGAAAACATGGTCAATGAAGTACGGGATATGCTGACGCGATTCCCGAAACAAAAGGAACTCCGACAGGCCTTGTCGAGAGGCCGCCATCATTTGCTTGGCACGTCAGGAACCGTTACCACGCTTGCTGGCGTACATTTGGGCTTGCGCAGATACGACCGGCGCCGCGTTGATGGCATGTGGATGAGCAATGACGAAGCTGCGCGCATGATAGATAAATTGCTTAATTTAAGCTACGATGACCGAGTGAAGCACCCCTGTATCGGGCCAGACCGGGCAGATCTTGTGCTTCCGGGCTGCGCGATATTTGAGGCAATCCGTCAGGAATTCCAATGCGATCAATTGCGCGTGGCCGACCGGGGGCTTAGAGAAGGAATTTTGGTTGAATTGATGGGCAAAGATGGCCACGGACGTTCAAAACCAAGGAACCGCTCCACACCTTGGAGGCGTAAACGGCCAAAATCGGGCACTAAACAGGGCGCACCAAAACAACAGGGTAATGGGCCAGATGAGCAGTAAATCACGAGGTTCAGGAAGCGGACGTGGCACAAGTGGATATCGAGGTATGTCTGTACGCGTCAAATCGGCACGTGGCAGAAAAATCTCCTCAACTAGATGGCTTCAACGTCACTTAAATGATCCCTATGTCCAACGCTCTCGGATTGACGGATTGCGATCCCGTGCCGCGTATAAGCTGTTGGAAATCGACGAAAAGTACAAACTCCTGAAAAAGGGACAGAGGATTGTAGACCTCGGCGCCGCTCCTGGCGGATGGTCACAGGTGGCGGCAGAGAAAGTTGGAAGTCATATCGGCGACATTCGCGTCGTTGGAATTGACTATTTGTCTATGGAGCCTATGCCGGGCGTGACTTTACTGGAAAAAGACTTTCTAGACGATGACGCACCTGAGCAGTTGCGCGAAGCGCTGGGTGGTCACAATGCAGATATTGTCCTGTCTGATATGGCAGCACCTACTACAGGCCACAAACAAACAGATCACATGCGTATTATTCAGTTGTGTGAAGTTGCCGCAGAATTCGCACGCGAAGTACTAAACCCAAGCGGTACTTTTATTGCCAAAGTGTTTCAAGGTGGGACAGAGCATACCTTGTTAAATGAGTTGAAGCGCGACTTCAAACTGGTCGGGCATTATAAGCCGCCAGCAAGCCGCAAAGACTCTGCGGAGACGTACCTCGTTGCCCGTGATTTCCGGGGGCGTGCAGCCAGCGGAGATGCAGAAATGCGATAAACTGATATTTCGCATTTGCAACATAGCTGATGCGTGATATCTGGCATTGCCAACTCACAAGCGATTCAAATTTCATATTTAGGAGTTGGCATGGCCATCATCGTCGAACCCGCGCATAGCCGCGAAGCACTTACTTTTGACGATGTTCTGCTGCAGCCAGGGCATTCAGAAGTTTTGCCAGCAGAAGTACAGCTACAAAGCAGGATTACGAAAAGCATTTCAGTAAATTTGCCAATCCTGTCGTCGGCAATGGACACGGTCACCGAAGGGAATATGGCAATTGCAATGGCACAAGCCGGTGGAATTGGCGTGGTTCATCGTAATCTCACTATTCCTGAACAGGCGGAAGCCGTTCGCCAGGTAAAAAAGTTTGAATCCGGCATGGTAGTGAACCCAGTGGTGATCGGCCCTGAAGCAACGTTGGCAGATGCGCTGTTGCTCATGGCTGATCATGGTATCTCAGGTATTCCTGTTGTGGAAAATGGTGGCACTGGTGGGTTCTTCACTGGGAAACTGGTAGGCATTTTGACCAATAGAGATGTTCGTTTTGCAACAATGCAAGACCAGAAAGTGCGTGAGCTAATGACGCACGAAAACCTCATCACCGTGAAAGAAAGTGCAAGCCAGGAGGATGCCAAGCGTCTGTTGCACCAACATCGCCTCGAAAAGCTTCTGGTTGTTGATGACAATGGTCTCTGCATCGGTTTAATCACCGTAAAAGATATCGAGAAGTCTCAGCTAAACCCACACGCCACGAAAGACGATCATGGCCGCCTTCGCGTGGCAGCCGCCACCAGCACAGGCAAAGATGGCTTGGCACGCGCAGAAGCCCTTGCTGCTGCAGGTGTTGACCTCATTGTCGTTGATACAGCTCATGGACACTCAGAACGTGTGTTGCAAACCGTCAGACATGTCAAAAAGCTCTCAAACGGCGTTCAGATAATTGCGGGCAACGTCGCAACATCGGAAGCAACTAAAGCGCTTATCGATGCCGGAGCTGATGCAATAAAGGTGGGCATTGGCCCCGGTTCCATCTGCACAACCCGCATCGTCGCGGGTGTGGGCGTACCACAACTGACAGCCATCATGGATTGCGTCGATGAGGCTAACAAGCATGATGTTCCGGTCATTGCCGATGGTGGCATCAAATTTTCCGGAGATCTCGCCAAGGCACTAGCGGCTGGCGCTTCCTGCGCCATGGTGGGTTCACTGCTAGCTGGAACAGATGAAAGCCCCGGTGAGGTATATCTTTATCAAGGGCGAAGCTACAAGGCCTATCGAGGTATGGGTTCCGTTGGCGCCATGGCGCGCGGCTCTGCCGACCGTTATTTCCAGGCCGAAGTCAGGGATGCATTGAAGCTAGTCCCGGAAGGTATTGAAGGACAGGTGCCACACAAGGGGCCTACCTCCACAGTATTGCACCAATTGTCAGGTGGTCTGCGTGCAGCAATGGGCTACGTGGGAGCAGCTAACCTTCATGAATTTAATAAAAAAGCCCGTTTTGTGCGGATAACAAACGCTGGCCTTGCAGAAAGCCACGCGCATAACGTTACCATTACGCGCGAAAGCCCCAACTATGCTGGCGGGGTCTGATCCAGTTTCATGATGCAACAGACCATTATAATGCTGGCGATGCTTGGACAAGTCCTGCTAACCTTCGGGCTTTACGCCCGCTTGCTGCGGTTGAGAGTGGCATATGCCAGATCAACAGATGGCAGGACAAAAGTTGATATAAAACGTGTTGTACTGGGTCAGGAAAGTTGGCCAGATTCAGTGGTTCAAAACGAAGCCGCTGTCAAAAATCAGTTTGAAGCACCCACATTGTTTTTTGCCGCCTGCATCTTATCGATTGCAGCAGGCTTAACGTCGATTGTCTTCGCGATGCTTGCAGTCATATTTGTAGCCTTTCGTGCATGGCATGCAAGTATTCACATCGGAAATAACGAACTTGGACCGCGTATCAAAGCGTTTTCATCTTCGCTGTTCACAGTGGTAGCCATGTGGATCTTGCTCGTAGGGCACCAATTATACAGGCAGATTACAACATGAGACTTGGTGGGCGCATTCAGGCCGCAATTGAAGTCATGGAAGACGTGCAAAATCGCCGCCGACCAATTGCGGAAGCCTTGAAAGACTGGGGGCTTTCCCATCGCTTTGCCGGTTCTGGCGACCGGGCAGTGATCGGAAATTTGGCATATGATTCTTTGCGCTGGCGCGCCTCAACACGTTGGTTGATGGACAGCGATAAAGCATCATCCTTGGTAATTGGCACCGTCGTATATCGTTGGAACCAGCCTTGGGCAGAATTGGAAGCCGCATTGGTAGGAGACAAATTTGCCCCGGAATTGCCCCCTAAAGAAAAGCGTGAAGCCGCGGATGCAAGAAACCTTGAGGATGCACCCGATTGGATAAAAGCCGATCTACCAAAATGGTTGGTGCCTCATTTTCAGGCCAACTTTGACGATGAATGGATTACCGAAGCACAAGGCCTCTCAGGACGTCCACCTTTGGATCTACGCGTCAACACTCTGAAATCAGATCGAACGAAAGAATTGAAAGAGCTTGAAAACCTAGACGCAGAGGCGACAGCAATAGCATCTCACGGGTTGCGTATTCCTCCTTCTGAGGGCGCAAGGCGTCATCCAAATGTGCAGGTTGAAGAATCTTACCAGCGTGGTCGCATTGAAATACAGGATGAAGCAAGCCAAATTGCTTCTGAACTTATCTTCGCACAACCTGGAGAGACAGTGCTGGACTTTTGTGCTGGCGCAGGGGGAAAGACGCTGGCACTTGCGGCATCCATGCAGAACAGCGGAAAACTCTACGCTTATGATGTGGACAGGAACAGGCAATCCGGAATATTTGAAAGACTTGACCGGGCAGGTGCAGATCAGACAATTGTTCTCAAACCTGAAGATGGCCGGTTGGCCACCCTGCTTGGAAAGTGCGACCGCGTTGTGGTTGATGCCCCATGTACCGGATCAGGCACCTGGCGCAGGAAGCCGGATGCAAAATGGCGTTTAACCGACAAGCAATTGCAGGCCAGACAAAACGAACAGCAGGTCGTACTTGAGGAAGCCGCACCATTTGTGGCACAAAACGGATTTCTCATTTACATGACCTGCAGTGTATTGGCCGCCGAGAACGAAGATTCCGTTGCAAGTTTTCTGAACGAAAACCCGGCATTCGAATTGGTGTCCGCAGGTGAGGTTTGGCAGGATGTGTTCGGATTTGATAAGCCCCAGCCTTGGTCTGCCGACATGATGTCGATTACCTTGACACCTGCTTCCACTAACACCGACGGCTTCTATTTCGCGGTTATGCAAAACCGAAGTTAGAAACGATCACCGCTCAAACGTGGCTGCAAGTTCGATATGGTGAGACCATAAAAACTGGTCCACCGGCTGAAGGTTTGTCATCTTGAACCCACCATCAATCAAAATGCGTGCGTCTCTCGCAAAACTCACCGGATTACACGAAACTGCGGAAACACGGCTAACTCCTGACTTTACAATCTGATGGCATTGCGCGCTCGCTCCCGCTCGTGGAGGATCGAATAGTACTCCGTCAATCTTCTTCAACTCCATATGTGATATCGGATGTTTGAAGAGATCACGGCGTAAAGTTCTGATATTTTTGATTTTTCTTGTCTTTGACGCGGTTTTCTTGAGTGCATTCAGCGCTGCCTGTTCAGATTCAACGGCAAAAACCGTGGCAAATTTCGCAAGGGGCAGGGTGAAGGTCCCGATCCCGCAGAACAGATCTGCGCAGGCCTTGCAGTCTTTTAGAAACGAAACCGCGATCTGAGCCAACGCCGTCTCCGCTTCATAAGATGCCTGCAGAAATGCACCGGGCGGGGCGAATAATTCAAACACACCGCTTTCGATAACATCGTCGCCATTGTCGATGCTTAGTAAAGCACCATCCATCTCAACCTTCCAAAAGCCAGAGGTAGCATCCCACATGTCCTCAACAAGAAAGTGGTTTGATCCAGGTTCCCTGCCTGTCATTTCAACGCTGATTCCATTCTTGCCCACTGTTGCAACCAAGCGCTCTTCGCGTTTTGCTCGCACAATAAGGCTGGCCAATCTGGCAAAACCACTTTGCGCTTTCTTGCTGACACTTCTGCCAACAAGCTGCTTTTCCAAATGAGGATGCAAGACAGGACATTCTTCAGGCGAGACTATCTCGGAAGACCGCTTTGCGTGAAAACCAAGATGAACGCCATTGCGAGCCGCTTTGAAGGAAAAGGCTGCGCGGCGCCGAGATTTCTCTGGGACTGCAATTACATCAGGTACTTCAAACTCTATCCCATGTTTCTGAAGGATCATATCCACTTGCTGGCGTTTCCACGCCAGGTAAGCATCAGCTTTCATGTGCTGAAGCGAGCAGCCACCACAAGTCCCAAAATGTTTGCAAGATGGTTCAGCGCGATCTGGACTCTTTTCCTGAACTTCTAAAAGCTCGCCGCGATCATGTTCCACGAAAGCGCGAACAGTCTCACCAGGAAGAGAATAGGGCACAAATACCGGGCCGCTCTCAGTCCTCGCGACGCCATCGCCCTCCCGGCCAAGATGGTCGATCGTAAGAGTTTTAATCATTTCGCCAGAACCTTGATTTCAACCGCTAGTGTGCAACCCAACTAAAAATTCCTGATTGCCATCACCACCAGAAATTGGGGAAGGAGTTATGCCATGGACGTCGCAGCCACATTCGCTACGCAGCCAATGGGCGATTTTTTCTGCGCTGGCAAGTGCTTCAGCGTGGTCAGAAACAATTCCACCTTTACCCAGTTGACCTTTTCCTACCTCAAATTGCGGCTTTATAAGGAAAATTGCTGGCGATTTCGGTTTTGCCAAACGCAAAGCAGCCGGTAGTGCAAGCGTCAATGAAATGAAACTCACATCGCTGACCAGAAAATCAATGTGGAACGGCAGATCAACTTCTTCTAGGTCCCGCGCATTAAGTCCTTCGCGACTGACAATGCGACTATCTGATTGTAAAATGTCATGCAATTGGCCATGACCGACATCAAAAGCGAAGACTTGCTTGGCTCCATCTTCCAATAGAACCTGTGTAAAGCCGCCAGTACTAGCCCCAATGTCCACACAAGAATGATCACGGGCTGAAAAACCAAAATGTACAAGCCCATGCTTGAGCTTTAATGCAGCACGCGACACGTACGCGCTCGCTGGATCAGAAAGGGCAATGATATCATCAGATGAGACACCCAATGATGCCTTTTTTGTAGTTGTCCCATTCACACGAACACTGCCGCGCCGAATGGCATCGCGCGCGCGCGCGCGGCTGGGCAAAAGACCGCGCTCTACAATGGCAAGATCAAGTCGTTGCCGAATCAAGAAGCAGTCTCTGCAAGGTTCTGTAGTTTCTTAAGTGCAACGTCCGGGTCTTCGCCATACGCAATTGTGCCATGAAAGGTACCATCTGATTTCATGAGAAAGACACTCGCTGTGTGATCCATCGTGTAGTCATCGTCTTCCAAAGGAACTTTGCGGGCGTAAACTCGATAAGACTGCACGATATCCGCTACTTGTTCCTCGCTACCCGTAAGGCCAGTAATCTTGTCAGAAAACGCTTCCACGTAGTCTTTGATAACATCCGGTGTATCGCGTGTTGGATCGACACTTACAAAAGCGTAGCCGAGATCATTGGCTTCGGGACCCAATTTTTCAATCCAACCGGCCATTTCATAAAGCGAGGTGGGGCAAATCTCCGGGCAATGTGTAAACCCGAAAAATATTGCGTAAGGTTTCGCGTCGAAAACGGTTTGATCAACAGTTTTTCCATTGTGGTCCACCAATGTGAATGGTCCGCCAATATCGGCAGCACCAACGAATGAATTGGTACCTGTTTCCCGTGCAGGGTTAAGCGTTACATACCCAACCGCGCCCAACAAAATAACAATAAGGCCCCAAGCAATATATCTTATATTTTTCATCGAAACAGGTATTCCAATACGCAAAAAGTATTTCTAAATCAGCTTGTTATCGTGTGAATAACAACCATGGCTTAAGTTTGTCTATTACCGCCCAACATCCAAGCCAGATATACGCTCCTCAGGTAAAAATTCAACGGTCGGATCAGCTTCAGCCTCTTCTTCAAAGTCATATCCGAAATCACAGAGCCTCACAGCTACGTTGGCATCTTCAAAGTCTTGAGCTTCTGCAATCGTATCGGGAATTAGGACGTCGGTATTCAGATCCGATGCTTCCTCGTTCGCCATCGCCATTACCGGTGCGGTAGAGGCCCAGTCGAAGTCCTCTCTTTCAGGCTGCGAAACCGCTTTGTTAGCGGTCATACGCCAGCCAAGATAGATCACCATTCCGACTTGAACAATCGCCACGAAAATGAACAGCGCTCCGGGATTTGCAATATCCATTAAGAAAGATGCCACAATCGGACCAATTGTCGAACCAATCCCAAATGAAAGCAAAAGTCCGGAAGAGGTTTCCACGTAATTGTCGGGATCGCAATTATCGAAAGCGTGCGCAACTGCGATGGCATAGGTAGAATGGGTGAACACACCAACCAAAAAGACCAGCCCAAGAAATACCCAGTTTGAATTACCCTGAACAACACCCAAAACAGCACACGAAATTGCCGACCCCACGCCAAGCAAAGCGACCACCAGCCGTCGGTCGAATTTGTCAGATATACGTCCGAAAGGCCACTGAGCGAGTGCTCCACCACCAATCATCACCGCAGCAAAAAATGCTGCAAAGCCTGAGTCAAATCCACGCGCTGTTGCAAATAAAGGTGCAAGCATCCAGGTTGACCCTGCTGAAATGCCAATCAGCATTGACGATACAAACGCTGCAGGCGAGGTGCTGTATAGCTGTCGCGGTCTAAACCTTACCAAAGTAATTGGAGCTGGCTGAGCAGATGTTGTGAGAGTGACGGGAATAACTGCCACTGACACCACGATCGAGGTAACTATAAAAAGAGTATAACCTTCAATCGAACCAAACGCGGTCGCAAACTGGCCAGCCATGATCCCCAAAAGGGTAATCACCACATATGTGGACATGATGAACCCGCGCATCTCATTTGTCGCTCGCTCGTTCAACCAGCTCTCAATAACAATATAGAAGCTGGCAATGCAAAAGCCGGTTGCAAAGCGAAACAATGCCCATGCTGCCTCTTCGACAATAAGAGGGTGTAGTAATGCCACTGCAGATGCGAGCGACACCATGGCCGCGTATGCACGTATGTGTCCAGCACGCAAAATAATGTAAGGCCCCGCGAGGCACCCCACAACAAACCCGGCAAAGTATGCGGATATTGTGAAGCCGATAGCTAACGTTGAAAATCCCTCAACCTCCGCACGAAGAGGTACGAGCGCGCTTTGAAGGCCATGCCCGAATAAAAGCATACCAACGGCTAACAGGAGAGAGCTTATAGATGTCAGTGCCTTCAACATGGCGATTACACCCTGTTTGAAAGTGGAAATAAAGCAAGGAGATCAACTCCTTGCCAACCAGGTATCTTCGCTCATTATTTGAAATATTTGCGCCAGACTATATCAGGCGCGACGTATAAGTTCGCTTTTCTGCAAACCAAGTGCATTTTTTGCCTGCTCTACAATCGCATCTGCATCAAGCCCCGCTGCAATATACATTGCATCCGGTTTATCATGGTCAATGTAGGTGTCAGGCAAAGTCATCGGGCGGAACCTTATGGAGCCATCCAATAGTCCGCTCAGAGATAAGAAATTAGCCACATGGCTTCCAAAACCGCCTACGGAACCTTCTTCAACCGTAATCAGAACCTCATGGTTTCTGGCCAGTTGAGCGATAAGTTCTGTATCTAGAGGTTTCGCAAAGCGTGCATCAGCAACAGTTGTGGTCAGCCCCATCGCATCAAGTTTGTCAGCTGCCTTGATGCTATCTCCCAGACGACCACCAAAAGACAGAATGGCAATCTTGGATCCTTCCTGAACTACTCGACCTTTACCAATCTGCAGAATTTCACCGCGATCCGGCAATTCTACTCCCAGACCTTCACCGCGCGGATACCTAAAGGAAATGGGCCCATCATCATATGCCACAGCAGTTGCCACCATGTGGCGCAACTCCGCTTCATCGCCGGCCGCCATGACTACAAATTTTGGCAAGCAGGACAGATAGGCAATATCAAATGAACCAGCATGAGTTGGCCCATCGGCACCAACCAGACCAGCGCGGTCTATAGGAAAGCGCACAGGCAGCTGTTGAATTGATACATCATGCACAACCTGATCGTAAGCGCGTTGCAGAAATGTGGAATAAATGGCGACAAACGGCTTGTAACCATCGGATGCCATTCCGGCAGCAAAAGTCACAGCATGTTGCTCAGCGATACCCACATCAAATGTCCGTTCCGGGAAGGCCTCACCGAACATATCGATACCAGTCCCGGATGGCATGGCGGCCGTTATTCCGACGATCTTTTCATCTCGCTGCCCTTCATCCACAAGGCTGCTTCCGAACACCTTCGTATAAGATGGCGCATTCGGAATGGACTTGGCTTGTTCACCAGTCACAACATTGAATTTTGCCACACCATGATACTTGTCATCTGATGCTTCAGCAGGCGGATAACCTTTGCCCTTTTTCGTTACAACATGAAGTAAAATGGGACCTTTCTCGGCATCTCGAATGTTTTTGAGAACGGGCAGAAGATGATCAAAATTGTGCCCATCAACTGGGCCTACATAGAAAAATCCAAGCTCTTCAAACAATGTCCCGCCAGTAAAAAATCCGCGCGTAAATTCTTCTGTCTTGCGGGCGTTGCGTTGAATGAACTTGGGCAAACGGCTGGCTAATGCCTTGGCTGCTTCGCGCATGCCAATATATGTCCTGCCCGAAACCAACCGAGCAAGATAGGCACTCATTGCTCCCACTGGTGGGGCAATTGACATATCATTGTCGTTCAAAATTACAATTTGTCTGGCATCAATGGCGCCCGCATTATTCATGGCTTCATAGGCCATCCCGGCAGACATGGACCCATCCCCTATGACCGAAATAATCTTGTTATCTCTACCGCTCAAATCCCTTGCAGCTGCCATACCTAAGCCAGCAGAAATCGAGGTTGAGGAATGCGCCGCACCGAAAGGATCGTAGATACTTTCCTGTCGTTTTGTGAAACCGGAAATTCCGCCACCCTGACGAATGGTGCGAATGAGATTACGGCGCCCTGTCAGTATCTTATGGGGATAACACTGGTGACCCACGTCCCAAATTACGCGATCATCAGGTGTATTGAAGAGATAGTGCAACGCAATCGTCAGTTCGACCACACCCAAGCCCGCACCTAGGTGGCCGCCGGTCGTTGAAACCGCATCAATCAACTCAGCTCTCAACTCATCTGCCAACTGCTGAAGATCACTTTCAGCAATTCTTTTGAGGTCATCAGGATTGCTAACAGTATCCAGGAGCGGAGTGTCGGGCCGTTTGGTCAAAGGCTCACCTCATTATTTAGCCGGCATCAATCCGGCATATAAGTCTTGCTCCTCGCTATATGTCTGTTTCGACCTATTCAGGCAAGGGGATAAACTCTTCTTCATCCCCGGGAACAATGTCAAAACGAGCGCGACGCCAGTCTTCCTTTGCCTGTTCAATACGTTCTTTGCTGGATGAGACGAAATTCCACCAAATATGTCTTGGGCCGTCCATTGGTTCGCCACCAAGCAACATCAAGCGAGCGTGTGAAACACCACGTGCAGAAAGACGATCGCCTGGTTTGAATACCAGCAGCTGTCCAGCCTGAAATGTGTCGCCCGAAATGTCTATTTCTCCAGAAACAACATAGATACCGCGCTCCTCGTGCTCAGCATCCAAAGGAACGACGGCACCAGGAAGCAGATCAACAGTCGCATAAAACATATCGGAGTAGGTTTTCACTGGGGATTTTTGGCCATACATGTCCCCGACGATCACGCGAACACTTGCACCATTGTCCGCCAAAACGGGCAGTGCATTAGCAGATTGATGTTCGAAGCGCGGATCGACTTCTTCGTATTTCTTCGGCATGGCAACCCATGTCTGAATGCCGAACAGGTTTTGGCCGATTTTCCGATTTTCTTCGGAGGTCCTCTCAGAGTGCACGATTCCCTTACCTGCGGTCATCCAGTTAACTTCACCCGGCGCTATTGGCAGTTCTGTGCCCAAGCTATCGCGATGATAAATTTCACCTTCAAACAAATAGGTAACGGTAGAAAGGCCGATATGCGGGTGAGGGCGTACATCAATACCTTCGTTGGTTATGAACTCTGCCGGTCCCATTTGATCAAAAAAGATGAAAGGCCCGATCATCTGTTTTTTTGCTGAAGGAAGAGCACGACGCACTTCAAAACCGCCGAGATCGCGTGCTCTTGGAACAATAATGGTCTCAATCGCATCACAGGCGAATTTATCGCCCGGTTTTGGGTCGTCGGATGGGTGCCAGCTCATTTACAGTTCCTCGTTGATTTCAACAGAGGTAGTAGAAAACTCACTGCACTGGAAGTGTTAACGCTGTGAATTCATTGTCAAGAAAGGCCGAACAATCAATCCAACGGCTCGGCTCCAATTGCTTGACCATCGGCATTGGTCCGAATTTTCTCAACCTTTTCTTCGGCCGATTTGAGAAGCACATCACAACGTGCCTTCAGGGCCTCACCGCGTTCATAAATAGAAATCGATTCTTCTAATGGAACGTCCCCGCGTTCCAAACGCGCAACGATGGTTTCCAACTCGGCAAGAGCAACCTCAAAACTCATGGTGCTAATGTCTGGTGCGTTCTCACTCATTGCCAATCCTATGCGCTAGCTTTCATAAGTTCATTGATATGGGAGGCGGCTGATTCGGCCAAGCCCATTAGATCGTATCCACCTTCAAGAAGTGACACGACCCGTCCGTCAGCATGTTTGTCCGCAGCATCCAGAAGTTTACCGGTAATCCATGCAAAATCCTCAGCCTTTAAATTGATTTGGGCGAGAGGGTCTCGATAGTGAGCATCAAAGCCAGCTGAAATCATAACAAGGTCGGGCTTAAAGTCATCTATTGCAGGCAGAATTCGCTCTTCCATGGCGCTGCGAAACTGATCACTGCCGTCGCCTGGAGACAGGGGAGCATTTACAATGTTTCCATGTTCTCCGGTCTCGGAAAGCTCCCCAGAGCCAGGATAAAGTGGCATTTGGTGTGTTGAACAGTAAAGGACTGAGGGATCGTCCCACAAAATATCCTGACTGCCGTTGCCATGATGCACATCAAAATCGATCACCACTACACGCTCTGCATCATGCGCCTGCTGTGCGTAGCGGGATCCAACAACTACATTGTTGAAAAGGCAGAAGCCCATCGCGGTTGATTTCTCGGCATGATGACCCGGTGGTCTGATTGCGCAGAATGCATTGCATGCGTCGCCCGCCATAACTGCATCCACCGCTGCATTTGCCGCCCCAATTCCACGTAATGCCGCTTCCCAGGAACCTGGCGAAGCAACTGTATCATTGTCAATTCGTGTAATGCCTTCGTCAGGAATGGCATCCCTGACCATATTCAAATAAGTTTCCGGATGCGCATGAAGAACCGTTTGCACGTCTCCCATGGGCGCTTCGAGTTTTTTCAAAGCGTCAAAATGAGGGTCTTCCAACACATCTTTGAGCGCTCGAATCCGGTCAGGCCTTTCTGGATGCCCCACCGGAGTGCGATGGTTCAGAAAACTATCATGTTGATATAGAAACGTTGGCAAATTATGCGCTCATGATTCACGGAAGGCTTATGTATTGATACGCGGGGCAGCAGCGCGCTGCAAGCGATCGTATATCGCAACCCCAAGACCCGTGCACGGAGGTGGAATCACATAAATCGTTTCTGGGGATAGCGCATCCAGTTCCCGCAACATTGAAAACAAGTTGGACGCGGCTTCATTCAAATCTCCTTCTGGGCTGAGATCAAGCGTTCCCAAGGGAGAATTCTGGCCGCCGGCAGACAATGATCCTCCACCAAATGTCAAAACCGCATCGCCTGCTCCCGGCGCATCGCGACCTGCTTGATACAAGGTCAGCTTGGCCTTAGGAGCATAATGAGAGAGCAACATTCCAGGCGCAGCCGGTTTTGCCTGGTCTTTGAAATCAGCTTCATGGACCTGAACTTCATCCTTACCAAATACAGCCTGTAAATCATCAAGCGTTACTGCGCCTGGGCGCAAGATTGTCAGCGGCTTGTCCGGCAGGCAGGCAACAATTGTTGATTCCAGCCCCATGGGGCAGTGGCCATCGTCAACGACCAATGGAAGAACATCTGAGGTGAATGCCTCTCGAACAGCTACCGCACTTGTTGGGCTTAGCCTGCCCGAGGGGTTTGCACTGGGAGCAGCAACAGGCCGGTTTATTATCTCAATTAGTGAGCGTGTAAAATGATTGTCCGGGCAACGGATTGCAATTGTGTCCAACCCAGCCGTTACCAACTCATTCACCTTGCTATCGAATTGCCTGGGAACCACCATAGTGAGGCTGCCGGGCCAAAAAAGGCGCACCATTTCCTCAGCTCTCGCATCCAAAATGCCAAATCGGGATGCCATCTCGATACCGTCCACATGACTGATCAATGGATTGAACTGCGGTCTGCCCTTTGCCGCGTATATCGAAGCAACTGCTGCGCCATTCGTTGCATCTGCCGCCAAACCATAGACGGTTTCGGTCGGAATCCCGACTAACCCACCATCATTCAAAACGGCTGACGCCTGTTTCAAGGCCGCGTGACCCGCAGGCAAAAGCGTATCGAGCAAGGTTTCTTTGGCTGGCGGCATTTACAAAAACACTGATTGCATGGGTCTATTCGAATTTAGGCACGTAGTATGCCCATTTTCATCCCAATATCAGCAATGCTGCGAGGTTCCCATTACTTTATTTCTAAAGGTGGTCGGCCTTCAGACGCCCATTTGGTCATAAGCGCTTCAAGTTCAGGTTCAGCTTTGTCCGGGAAATGGATCTGGAATGTCACCAGAAGATCGCCGGCTTTGGATTTACCCGGAAGCCCTTTTCCTGGCACACGCATGGTGGTGCCCGAATTGCTCTTTGGTGGAACAGTCAGATTAATGCGCCCAGACAGAGTTGGTATTTTCACCTTTGTGCCCAGAAAAGCTTCATGTAGGTGAATTGGAGCGTCGTATCTCAGATTATTTCCATCTACTTTGAAAAGAGGATGGACGACAAATTTCACATCGATTTTGGCGTCACCTGAGGCGCCGCCATAAGGGCTGGCAGAGCCTTGACCTTTCAAGCGGATCGTCTGTCCGTCTTTCACGCCTTTCGGCAAGGAAACGGCAAGAGTTCTGCCATCTTTCAGTTTTACAGAAACCTTTCGCCCGGCAACCACATCCTCAAGAGTAACGGCAACTTTACCCTCAACATCTTCACCCTTGGGCACATTACCCCGTCCTGCACCGGCACCGCCTTGTTGGCCAAAACCACCACGCGCTTGTTGCCCGAAACCGCCCGCGCCACGTCCGCCAAACATTTCTTTGAGAATGTCTTCCGCACCAAAACCTTGACTGGAAAATCCACCACCTTGTTGATGGCCACCACGACCAAATCCACCAAAACCACCGGCGCCACTGGCACCGCCAGCGAAACCTGGATGAACCGGGTTTCCGGCAGCATCGATTTCTCCACGATCAAATTGCCCGCGCTTTTCTGAATCCCCAAGCACATCATATGCATTGTTGATCTTCGAAAAACGCTCTTTGGCATTCGGGTCGTTCGGGTTCTGATCAGGGTGGTTTTTCTTGGCAAGTTTGCGGAATGCAGACTTTATCTCAGCACCGGTCGCACCCTTCGTCACCCCCAGAGTCTTATAGGGATCTGACATCAAATTATTCCAGAATCATTTTGTTAAACTCGGCATCGGTTAAACCATTCCAGCGATATATGACAGCATTCTGCCATAAGTTACTGAAACCACATCTAACGACGAATTGGATATAAGTAGAGAATGAGCTAATTCAATTGCTCTGAACTAAATGCAAAATTTCGGCAGAGAGCTGAAAGAAATCAGCTTTTATCTACCAATTCAAAGCGATTAATCTTCCAGTTATCGCTGAAAGAACATGCTTCGCCCTTGTAGCGATGAATTCCATCTATATTCTGCAAGGTCGCCGCAAAATTCTTACACCGCCCGCGATCATCGCTTGGTGCTGCAAACGCCATAAGGCTGCCGGAAGATCCAGTTTCGGAGTTTTCCCAAGGAACAGGAGAACCCACCACATCTTGTTCAGCGGCCTCATTCAAGACAGATCCAAGTTTGCGCCAGTCAGATATCTCGACACCATTTGGTTTCGGAGAACTTGATATGGACCCGGTGATTATCTCATCTGAACTGTTTCCCAGGAAGTCCGGCGAAACGGCACAACCAGCCGTGAACGCCAAAATTATTCCCATCACAACATGGTTTCGCAATTGGCGAGCGGTGCTTGAAGCCCTATATCTGGTCTGAATAAAGTTCATCATTCATTCACCGGATTATTGATTATGTCCATTGAGACGCATCTTAACGAAACAAAGTTAACGAGCGATGACTTCACCCAAATCGAGCCAACGGCGAGGGCTCCGTTTGAGTTGTTTCAAACGTGGATGGAAGAAGCCAGCAGCAGCGAGCTAAATGATCCGAATGCCATGTCGGTGGCAACAGTGGATCCAAATGGCCTACCAAATGTCCGCATACTACTGCTTAAGGGATTTGATGAACGAGGCTTTGTATTTTACACCAATTTTGAAAGCAAAAAGGGTAAAGAACTTTCTGAAAACGGCAAAGCAGCATTATGTTTCCATTGGAAGAGCTTACGCAGACAGGTACGTGTTCGTGGACCGGTGGAAGCAGTGACCGACCAAGAAGCCGATACATATTTTAACAGCAGATCAGAAGGCAGCCGCATAGGAGCCTGGGCAAGCCAACAGTCTCGACCTTTGGAAAACCGGGCAAAGCTTGAAGCTGCAGTTGACGACTACACCCAAAAATTTGAAGACAAACCCATACCTCGGCCGCCGCATTGGTCTGGCTATCGCGTGAAACCAAGCAGTATTGAATTCTGGCAGGACCAGAATTTCAGGTTACATGACCGAATTGTGTTTTCACGCAATGATGAGAACCTATTAAACTGGGAAAGAACAAGGCTTTACCCCTGAAGATGTAAGGCGCTGCTCGTTTCTACGTATCCGCTCCTAAAGAAGAAGGCTATTGACCTAAATCGGATGGAATACCGGGCAAATGACTAAGACACTTTCAGCGCAGGAAAAGTGATATTCCCAATGGATTCTTGGTGTCTGCGCGTAAGGTTTCTTAAAAGGCAAAACTTTTTTCCACTGTCATTTATGCCTCCCTGCTTTTCGCCATTTTGTGGTGCGATGGAAAATTTGCGCAACCATTTGCAAGAGGGGGCGTTAATTGCTTATTGTGTCGAGGCTTCATCAAAGGAATAATTTATGTTCTCAGCAACGAAGAAATCAAAATTGGGTCGATACGCGGGCCTGAGTCTAGTTCTGGCGGCAGGTCTTTCCCTTGCCGGTTGTGGTTCCACACCAGGCGAACGTGCACTTACAGGCGGCGCCTCAGGTGCTGCTGCAGGTGCGGGCCTTGCTGCCATTACCGGCGGCTCTGTTGCCGGCGGCGCGGCAGTTGGCGCGGCGGCAGGTGCGGTTACTGGTGCAGTGACGAATGAGTGTCAATTCAACTTGTTCAAACCACGCCCTGCCTACTGTAGCCGCTAGTACCTTTATGTGAAACAAACCATGCCGCTCAGCGGCATGGTTTGAAAAACATGTTGCATACCCCCCCCCAAAAAAAACTTCTCAGCGAATTTAAGATCACCACAGACAACAATGCAGTTGAAAGGTGAACCGACTACGTCATTTTGCTTCTGTTTAGACGGTAGGATGTGCAATTTGACAAAGAAACGCTGCAGTTTAAAAGATGATGCGACTATGGGTTCCATTCCGCCTCACAACTCCTTATAAGACGTCATCTTTTCGCTGTCATCGCGTTGTCATCCATGTCGCAAAAACTCATTTACGTTCTTAACGGTCCCAACCTTAATCTGCTGGGCAAGCGACAACCAGAGGTCTATGGCTTCAAAACTCTGGATGACATTCAAGGCGACTGCGAGCAACTGACTGACAAACTGGGAGTCGGCCTACAGTTCCGCCAATCTAATCACGAAGGAACGCTCGTAGATTGGATACAGGAAGCAGGTGCATTGGAGGGAAAGGTTGGGCTTGTCATCAATCCGGCCGCTCTGACCCATACATCTGTTGCATTGCAAGACGTTATTCTAGGTACCGAAATCCCGACAATTGAAATACATTTAAGCAATCTTTTCAAACGAGAAGAGTTCCGACATCATTCCTACGTATCGCCCGTATCCAGCGGCATGATTTTTGGACTGGGGGCGAAAGGCTATTTGCTCGCGATTCAAGCGATGAATGATATACTGGATGAAATTTGAGGCCCGATTCCAGGGCAGTCACTAAAGAGGCAGCATGTCTAAAGAGCATAAAATCGACAAGGAACTCATTCGCCAACTGGCTGTTATCCTGAATGAAACTGACCTGACTGAAATTGAAGTAGAGCAGGGCGACATGCATATTCGTGTTGCGCGAAATGCAATGGTTTCAGTAACGGCTCCGGCTGTTTCTGCAGCGCCAGCCGTTGCAGCGCCGCTCGCGCCCGCGCCGACAGCAGAACCAGCAACCGCACCAGCACCTTCTGGACATTCCGTTAAATCGCCAATGGTTGGGACAGCGTACCTCTCGCCAGAGCCAGGCGCATCCCCATTTGTCCAAGTGGGCGATTCTGTTTCAGCAGGCCAGACAGTCATGATTGTCGAAGCCATGAAGCACATGAACCAGATCGCAGCTGACAAGGCCGGCAAGATTACGGAAATTTTCGTCGAAAGCGGCCAGCCGGTCGAATATGGCGAGCCACTTCTGACCATCGAATAGGCGCGTTTCATGTTCAACAAAATCCTGATTGCAAACCGCGGAGAAATCGCCTTGCGTATTCTTCGCGCCGCGAAGGAACTCGGTATCAAGACAGTCGCGGTGCATTCAACCGCGGACCAAGATGCAATGCATGTCCGCCTTGCGGATGAGAGCGTTTGCATTGGTCCTGCTCCAGCCGCTCAAAGCTATCTAAATATTCCAGAAATTCTCGCAGCATGTGAGATCACCGGCGCAGAGGCCGTTCATCCAGGTTACGGGTTTTTATCGGAAAACGCGCGTTTTGCAGAAATTCTTGAAGCGCACGACATAACATTTATTGGCCCCAAGGCGGAACACATCCGCGTCATGGGCGATAAAATTGCTGCTAAAGACACCGTTAAGAAGCTTGGCATACCAGTTGTGCCGGGCTCAGATGGCGGCGTTACTGACGATGATGAAGCCGCGAAGATTGCGGAAGAAATCGGTTTTCCAATTCTTGTCAAGGCTGCTGCCGGCGGCGGCGGCAAGGGCATGAAGCTGGCTGAAACAGCATCCGATTTGAGAAATGCGCTTCAGACAGCACGTTCAGAAGCTAAAAATAATTTTGGTGATGACGCCATCTACCTAGAGAAATATCTCGGTAAGCCACGCCATATAGAAATTCAGATACTGGGCGACGGGCAGGGCAACGCAATCCATTTAGGCGAACGCGATTGTTCCTTACAACGCCGACACCAGAAAGTTTGGGAAGAAGCACCATCTCCTGCGCTAAATGATGAACAGAGGAACCGAATTGGCAATGTCGTCGCAAAAGCGATGGCAGATCTAGGTTACTCAGGTGTCGGGACCATTGAATTCCTCTATGAAAATGGCGAATTCTACTTCATCGAAATGAACACGCGTCTGCAGGTAGAGCATCCGGTTACGGAGGCAATTACCGGGATTGACCTTGTTCACGAGCAGATTCGAATTGCAGCAGGTGGAAAACTTGGCCTTGAGCAAAAAGACGTAGAATTTTCAGGACACGCAATCGAATGCCGTATCAATGCTGAAGATCCTACGAATTTTGCGCCTTCACCTGGGCGCATTACCTATTACCACCCACCGGGAGGGCTCGGTACGCGTGTTGATTCCGGTGTTTATCAGGGTTACATGGTTCCACCTCACTACGACAGCCTCATCGGGAAGCTAATTGTGCATGGCCGTAGCCGTGTCGAGTGTATGATGCGCCTGCGCCGCGCCCTTGGTGAATTCGTTGTAGATGGCATCAAAACGACCATTCCATTGTTTGAAGAATTGGTAGACAATCCTGATATCGCCAATGGCATGTATGATATTCATTGGCTGGAAAAACATTTAGACATGTAGGGCCAAAACTTATGACAAGTCGTTGGCCAAGAAAGGTTTTATCGGCGTTGTTGCATGAGTGAATATGACTCAGAACAAATAAAAATCACGCCGCAGGTCCTGTTAAAAGCTTATGCCTGCGGTTTGTTTCCAATGGCAGAATCGGCGGACGATCCAACGCTGTATTGGATTGAGCCAGACCATCGTGGAGTTATTCCTCTGGATGATTTTCACATACCCAAAAGCCTAGCAAAGACGATCCGCAAGCAGGTTTTCGAACTCCGTATCAATACCGATTTCCATGGTGTTATCTCCGGGTGTGCAGAACTGACAAGCGATCGAAAAGACACTTGGATCAATCAGCCAATTCGGGATTTGTACGGCGCGCTCTTCAAAATGGGCTTTTGCCACACTGTTGAATGCTGGAAAGATGGGGCACTAATGGGTGGCCTCTATGGCGTTCATATTGGAGGAGCTTTTTTCGGAGAAAGCATGTTCTCGCGCATGCCAGACGCCTCAAAAGTAGCGCTTGCCCATCTGGTAACGCGCCTCAACGCCGGCGGGTTTGTGCTTTTGGACACGCAATTTGTTACCGACCATTTGAAAAAGTTTGGTGCACATGAAGTTCCAAGAGCGGACTATCAGGAATTGCTGGAACCTGCCCTTCAGGCTGAAGGGGACTTTTTCAAACTTGATGATACAGACAAGTGACTACCCAGAGGTGGCGGGAGGTGCGACTTGGGTTTCAAGTTTGCAACCAGTTAGCCAAACATCATAAACCGCATGTTCGACGCCTTTCAGGCCAGGACTGGAAGCGAACATCCAACCACCGAACAGGCGTCTAATCTCATTGTGCAATGTAACTTCATCCACTTCAACAAATGCTGTTGTATTGGGCGGCTCGGTTGGCGGACGTGAATAGCAAACCCTTGGCGTTACCTGCAGCGCGCCAAATTGAACGGTTTCATCCACATAAACATCAAATGAAATGATGCGGCCTGTAATCTTATCCAGTCCGGAAAAGACAGCTACCGGATTAGCGATACGCTCCGAAAAAGCAGGTGTCGATACGGCTGAAAACCCCAAAAGTACAGCAATACCAATCAAGTAGACCTTAATGTGGCGTTCAAAATTTGCCATCGTCATATGCGTCGAAGCTCGTCGTTAGGATCGATAATCAATGTCGTATCTGGCAATCGCAACTACGGAGTCCAAGGCTCGTAGTCACCCGTAACTTTCGGGCGCGTTTCCGCTGTCATAATCGATCCTGGCGGGCGATAAGCCAATGCACTTCCGGTCATGTTTGGCTTGTGCGGTAGTTGCCACTCTTTCGGCTCGTAAGCTTCATCAACCGGCGTCACATCTGTGCGGTGATGCATCCATGCGTGCCATCCAGACGGAATGCGCGATGCATCAGCTTCACCATTATAAAGCACCATGCGCCGGGTATCATTCTCTGCGCGGTAGTATACGTTTCCCGCGTCATCCTCACCAACTTTTTCACCCTTACGCCAGAGGTAAAAGCTCGTGCCAATTGTACGGCCATTCCACCATGTAAAAATGCGGAGGAAGAAATCTTTCATGCGTCAAAATCCTTTGACAGTCCATCAATGCGGTGCGGTGACCAAATCACCTGTCGATTTGGCCGGACTATGCCAATTTGGCCAGGCTCTGTCCAGTATTCAGGCAGATGCAGGAGGACTTTCTTCTACGAGCAGACCAGGAGCGATACCAACGCTCACTGTGCGTTGAGAATGCTCCTTTTCTCTGCGTTCCACCTGGGGAGATTTGCCAAACTGATCACGGTAGCATTTTGAGAAATGAGAAGCAGATACAAAGCCACTGGCAATTGCGACGTCCACAATGGGCAAATTGGACTGCAGTAAAAGATGTTTGGCGCGATCTAACCTAAGCTCAGAATAATATCTTGCCGGGGAGCGTCCCAAATTTTGTCGGAATAAACGTTCAATTTGCCTGCGCGATAGATGTGCCTCATCTGCGATTTCTGTCAACGCCAAGGGCTCAGAAATATTAGCTTCCATCATTTCGATAATACTCAAAAGCTTAGAGTTTTGCACACCAAGCCGAGCACGTAGAGGCAATCGTTGCCGGTCCGTAGCGCTGCGGACGCGGTCTGTCAGACATTGCTCGCAGATGCGGTTTATGACGCTCTCTTCATGCGCTTGGGAGATGATGTAAAGCATCATGTCCAGTGCCGCCGTACCACCTGCACACGTGTAAATCTTGCCATCAACCTCAAACAGGTCTGCGTGAACTTCAGAATTGGGAAATTTCTCTATAAAACCAGGCATGTTTTCCCAATGAATCGCACATTTCTTGCCTTCCAGGAGTCCTGCATCAGCAAGAACCCAAGCCGCGGTGCATAGTCCTGCGATGTTGGAACCCGTCCGAAACAACTTTCGGATCATCGCTTTTGTGTGTTTGATTTCCAAACATTCAACATCAAGCCCAGAGCAAATTACGACCATGTCCGGGCGGTCTTGCAAATTCACAAGATTTGCGACCTCATCCAGGGATCCGTCGACACTGATCTCTAGATTGTTGCTTGCGCGAACCGGGTTACCATCTACCGACACGATTTTCCAAGTGTAAGGCGCGCATTCCACAAACCGATTAGCAATACGAAGTGGCTCAATTGCGGTGGTGAACGCAATCATTGAAAAATTTGGTAGAGCCAGAAACACAAAATGTTTCAAAAATTAAGCACTCCCATAAATCTGGCACCAAAGAAATATTTTGTATTTCATACCAGCCCATGTCGCATTTAAGGCATTTTCGGGTTAAGGCGAAAGCTAAGCTTAGTCAACAAAATAGCAAAAAAGTGAAATTCAGGGTCGAAATTTCATTTACAGTTTAGACCAGCAGCAACCCAGTAAACGGAAATGACAATGAGTGCACCTAAGTCCGATATTGAAATTGCAAGAGCAGCCACAAAGCAGCCAATTCAGGAAATTGGCGCAAAACTAGGCATTCCTACCGAACATTTGTTGCCATATGGGCATGACAAAGCAAAGGTATCTGCTGATTTCATTCAGTCAGTTAAGGGTAAAAAAGACGGGAAACTAATTCTTGTAACGGCAATAAACCCAACACCGGCGGGCGAGGGTAAAACCACAACAACCGTTGGCTTGGGGGATGGCCTGAACCGCATTGGCAAAAAAGCCGCCATTTGTATCCGCGAAGCATCGCTTGGTCCATGCTTTGGGGTCAAAGGTGGCGCTGCTGGTGGTGGCTACGCACAAGTCGTCCCAATGGAAGACATGAACCTGCATTTCACGGGTGATTTCCATGCGATCACGTCAGCGCACAACCTGCTATCAGCAATGATCGACAATCACATCTATTGGGGCAATGCCCTGGAAATCGATCAACGCCGCATTGCATGGCGCCGTGTGATGGATATGAATGATCGCGCGTTGCGCCAAATCGTGTGCTCGCTTGGTGGTGTCGCAAATGGCTTCCCACGTGAAGCTGGATTTGATATCACCGTTGCGTCCGAAGTAATGGCAATCCTTTGCCTTGCGACCGATCTAAAAGATCTGGAGAAACGCTTAGGAGATATCATTGTAGGTTATCGCCGAGACAAAACAGCGGTTTACGCACGCGATATCAAGGCAGACGGCGCAATGGCAGTTCTCTTAAAGGACGCAATGCAGCCAAACATCGTTCAGACTCTGGAAAACAACCCCGCATTCGTCCACGGCGGACCTTTTGCAAACATCGCTCACGGCTGCAACTCGGTGGTAGCAACAACAACTGCGCTCAAGGTTGCTGACTACGTTGTTACGGAAGCAGGGTTTGGCGCTGATCTTGGTGCGGAAAAATTCTTCAACATCAAATGCCGCAAGGCGGGTCTGACACCATCAGCGGCAGTGATCGTCGCAACCGTTCGCGCCTTGAAAATGAATGGCGGCGTCTCCAAGGACGAATTGGGACAGGAAAATGTAGATGCAGTTTCCAAAGGCTGCGCAAATCTGGGGCGTCACATTGAAAACGTGAAGCAGTTTGGCGTTCCTGCAGTGATCGCGATCAATCATTTCGTAACAGATACAGACGCAGAAGTTGCAGCCATTCAAGACTATGTGAAAAGCATGGGTGCGGAAGCAATCTTGTGTAAGCACTGGGCACATGGTTCTGCGGGCGTTGAAGAGCTTGCAAACAAGGTCGTGGAACTGGCTGAAAGCGGTGCTTCGCAATTTGCACCACTTTACTCAGATGACATGCCCCTGTTCGAAAAAATCGAAACCATTGCAAAGCGCATCTATAGGGCTGAAGAAGTGATTGCGGACAAATCAGTTCGCGATCAATTGAGAGATTGGGAAGCCAAAGGGTATGGCGATTTGCCGGTTTGCATGGCAAAAACGCAGTACTCCTTTTCTACCGATCCCAACTTACGTGGCGCGCCAACAGGCCATGTGGTGCCAATCCGTGAAGTCAGGCTGTCTGCCGGAGCAGGTTTCATCGTTGTCGTCACAGGCGCCATTATGACAATGCCGGGCCTCCCACGTGTACCGTCATCAGAGAAAATTTTCCTGAATGATGAAGGACATATCGAAGGCTTGTTCTAAAAGCTGAATGCGTCTGGCTCTTTCTTCCAGATTGAGCCAGGCCTTTCGCACGATATGTCGCAGAAAGACATATAGCTTATCGTCTTGACGATAGATCGCGGACGTGAAAACCAATAGGTTGCAGTACCAAGCTTTGTTGGCATTGATCTAATTGGAAGGCTCCGCGCCATATGTCATCCAAATATAACCTCTTTAGCCTCATTCGCGAAGGTGTTCGCGGTCATACTGGCTGGCAGTCCCAGTGGCGCGAGCCAGACCTAAAATCGAGCTATGACGCAGTTATTATTGGCGGCGGCGGCCACGGATTGGCGACCGCATACTACCTTGCCAAAGAGCATGGCATGACGAATATCGCTGTGATCGAAAAAGGCTGGATTGGCGGCGGCAATTCGGGTCGTAATACAACTATTGTCCGATCCAACTATCTCTATGATGCCAGCGCCGCTATTTACAACCACGCTCTTCGCCTTTGGACGAATTTGGGGCGAGAACTGAACTATAACATCATGATGAGCCATCGCGGCGTTCTAAATCTCGCCCATGATGAAGGCGAGGCACGCACGCTAAAGCGTCGGGTGGAGGCCAATCGGCTGAATGGAGTAGATTCTGAGTGGCTGGATGCCAAACAGGTAAAAAACTTCTGCCCGCCCATCAGCATTGATGAAAACATGCGCTATCCTGTTATCGGCGCAACGCTTCAAAGATCTGGCGGCGTTAATCGGCACGACGCGGTAGTCTGGGGCCTGGCACGCGCTGCCGATTCAATGGGCGTGGATATCATTCAGCAGTGCGAAGTTACCGGCATCAATACCTCCAATGGTGAAATCGTAAGCATCGAGACTACCAAGGGCAGCATTAAAACGCCCAAGGTTGCATCCGTCGCCGCAGGCCATTCGACTGTGATTGCGGATATGGTGGATATTCGATTGCCAATTGAAAGTCATCCGCTTCAAGCCCTTGTGTCGGAGCCGTTGAAGCCACTCATTCCGTGCGTGATTATGTCCAATGCAGTGCACGTTTATGTCAGCCAATCTGACAAGGGTGAGCTAGTCATTGGTGCTGGCATTGATCCATATGTCTCTTATACGCAGCGTGGCAGCTTCGACATCATCGAACACCAAATGGCATCACTTATGGAGCTTTTCCCAATTTTCTCTCGCTTGCGGATGATGCGCCAATGGGGAGGAATTGTGGACGTGTCGCCAGATGCGAGCCCCATTATTTCCAAAACGAAGGTCAAGGGATTTTACATGAACGCGGGTTGGGGCACCGGCGGTTGGAAAGCAACTCCGGGTTCCGGCCATGCTTTCGCAGACCTTGTGGCAAACGACACACCAAATGAAATCGCGGCCCCATTTGCATTGGAGCGATTTGTGACTGGCAATCTTGTGGCTGAGCATGGCGCTGCAGCTGTGGCGCACTAGGAGTTTTTGATGTTCATTATTCAGTGCCCCTGGTGTGGCGAACGAGATATGTCAGAGTTTTCCTGCGGTGGTGAAGCGCACATACAGCGACCGGACGGTTCAAAGGAGCTAACGGACGAAGAGTGGGCGCAGTTTGTCTTCATGCGTCAGAACCCCAAAGGCCGCTATGCCGAACGCTGGAACCATTCTGCTGGCTGTCGCCAGTGGTTCAACGTATTGCGCAATACGGCCACTGACGAGCAACTGGGTGTCTACAAAATGGGAGAGACGCCGCCAGATGTTGACACCTTGGAACCAGACACTCCCAGTGGTGAAGCTCCCATTGGCTCAGGAAACGATGCAGTGAAAATCATGAAACCTGATGAGGGCGAGTAGTGGTTGATCTATCAAAATCTTTGCGCACTGTCTCGGGCGGCCGAATTGACCGTAGTATATCGGTTGAGTTTTCCTTTGATGGAAAGAAATTATCTGGATTTGAAGGCGATACACTGGCTTCGGCCTTGTTGGCAAATGGTCAACACATGGTTGCACGCAGTTTCAAGTATCACCGTCCACGCGGCATTGTGGCGGCTGGATCAGAAGACCCAGCGGGCATTGTCCAAATTGGCCATGATGCGTTGCAAACTGACCCGAACACACGCGTGACCGAACAAGAAATCTACAATGGGCTAGTGGCAAAGGCCCAAAATTGCTGGCCGAGTTTATCCCTCGACATAGGTATTTTGAACGACACATTTTCAGATTTCTTTCCTGCTGGTTTTTACTACAAAACCTTCATGGGACCACCTCTTTCGTGGATGAATTTTGAACCCATTATCCGCAAAGCGGCTGGTTTGGGGATAGCACCCAAAGGAGCTGATAAGGATCGCTATGATTCCACCAACAGACACGCAGATGTTCTGGTAATTGGTGGCGGACCGTCAGGTATGGCCGCAGCGAAAGCTGCTGCGGATGCTGGCGCCCGAGTTGTTTTGGCAGAAGAAACAAACCAGCTTGGTGGTGCATTGTTATCTGAACCAGATGGGTCGATTTCAATTGGCGGCAACAAGATCGATACCGCGATAGATCAATTACGCGCCAGCTTGGAAGAGAACCCCAACGTCATTTTGCTTACGCGAACAACCGCGTTTGGATATTATGGCGATAACTTTGTCGGCCTTTGGGAGAAAGTCTCCGATCATCTGAGTGCTGAAGACAGACAACCCTTGCAGCCAAGACAGAGAATTTGGCGCGTTCGGGCAAAGCAAGTAGTACTGGCGACAGGTAGTTTAGAACGACCGATCGTCTTTGATGGAAACGACCGACCAGGCATTATGCTGGCGGGAGCAGTCAGAACATATCTACACAGATATGGCGTTTTATGCGGACGCCGCGCTCTTGTATTTGCCAACAACGACAGCGCTTGGGCGACAGCATTTGATTTACACGATGCAGGCGCTGAAGTTGCTGGAATTATCGACCTCCGGCGTGACTTGTCAGGCCATGTTCTGGAAAATGCAGCCAGACGCGGCATAACGATATATGCAGGCTCTGCAATTGTGGCAACGGAAGGATCAAAGCGGGTCACCGCAGCAGATATTCGACGTCTGGATGAACATGGAAACATTGCCTCAGCGACGAATTGGATCACCTGTGATCTAATAGCAAACTCGGCTGGCTGGGCACCTAATGTCGCACTGTTTTCCCAGTCGCGAGGCAAGTTGCGGTACGATGACAGCCTGCAAGCATTCCGTCCGGGAAAATCATGGCAGAATGAACGCTCCGTCGGGGCAGCCAATGGCACGTTTGATTTGCAGGTGGGTATTGATGAAGGCCACTTAGCCGGCGTTGAAGCAGCAGCAGCAACCGGTTTTAAAAAACGCGCTGGGAAAACGGCAAAAGCCAAACACAATATGTTGATGCAGACTGATCTGAAAATCATTGCTCAGATACCGTCTCCCAAAACACCAAAGAAGGTTCGTGCCTTTATCGATCTTCAGGACGATGTGACGACCAAAGACATCAAGGTCGCAATACAGGAGGGCCTCAGCTCAGTCGAGCATATCAAACGCTACACAACAACCGGTATGGGTACAGACCAGGGCAAGATTGCAAACCTCAATGCTTTCGCATTTATCGCGGATCAAATGGACAAATCGGTCCCGGAAGTCGGCGTAACCACGTTCAGGCAGCCCTACAAACCTGTCACAATGGGCGCACTGGCAGGTCAACATGTCGGCGAGCACTTTATGCCGCGTCGAACAACCGCCATGCATCCCTGGCACATGGCTCAGAAAGGGGTGATCTTTGAGCCTGTTGGGGACTGGCTACGCCCAAGAGCTTTTTTGCAAAAGGGCGAGAGCTTTGAACAGGCCGTCCAACGCGAGTCCAAAGCCGCTCGCACAGGCATTGGCATTCTGGATGCCTCCACACTAGGCAAAATTGACGTTCGTGGTCCAGATGCGCGTAAATTCCTGAACCGCATCTACACAAATGCGTGGAGTAAGCTTGCGCCGGGGAAATGCCGCTACGGCCTGATGCTGAACGAAGATGGCATGGTCATGGATGATGGCGTTACCGCATGCATTGCGGATGATCATTTCCATATGACAACAACCACAGGCGGCGCCGCAAACGTACTTAGTCATTTGGAGGATTATCTCCAAACAGAATGGCCAGAACTGAAGGTTTACCTCACCACCACGACGGAACAGACATCTGTCGCATCTATTTGTGGACCTGGATGCGACAAGCTGGTGTCTGAATTGTTGGATAATTTCGATCCTGACCCTGCGACCTTTAAATTCATGGATTGGAGAGATGGGCGAATTGATGGCATTCCGGTCCGAGTCTACCGCATCTCCTTCACCGGGGAATTGTCCTACGAAATCAATATAGACGCTTCCTATGGCCTATGGCTTTGGAAGAAGATATTCGCGCTTAGCCAGAGAGAAGGGGGAGCGTTTGATATCACCCCTTATGGAACAGAAACTATGCATCTGCTTCGCGCAGAAAAAGGCTTTGTCATTGTGGGTCAGGATACAGACGGCACTGCGACACCCATTGATCTTGGGATGAATTGGATTGTGAAGAAAGACGGTGATTTTGTTGGCCGCCGCTCACTCACCCGTTCTGATACTTCGCGGCAAGACCGCAAGCAACTAGTAGGTTTGGCAACTCTCGATCCGGGAAAAGTTTTGATGGAGGGCACACAGATTATTGCCACCGAAGATGAAACTTCAACGCCCGTGCCTATGCTCGGCCATGTGACATCAAGCTATTTCAGCCCCAACCTGGGACGCTCGATCGCCATGGCACTGGTTGAAAGCGGACACACAAGAATGGGGCAGACGCTCTACGCCTCCAGAAAAGGTGACAAAGCGCTTGCAGTTAAAATTGTCGGTGTAGACTTCATCCAGGAGCGGACAGATGGTACTATCTAAGGTGACATCGCCCCAAATCGAAAGACTAAGCCCGCTGTCACACCGCACGGCCAAATCAGGACCGGACGGTTTGACTTTGCAGGAATCCCCTCACCTTGGAAAACTGATCTTGCGCATGGATCAAAAGGTTGGCAACAAACCTGTAACAGCCACGACCAAAGGCGCTTCACTGCCTTCAAACCCGTGTACGGCGGTTACGTCAAAAAACGGTCATATCTCTACCTTGTGGCTGGGGCCCGACGAATGGATGTTCATCACCGAAAAAGATGGTGAGCGAGAGTTAAAAATTGGTCTCGATATGGGATTGACAGGCCTTGTTCATCAACTGGTGAATGTCACAGACTACTATACCAGTATCGATATTTCCGGCCACCAAGCTCGTGAAACTCTGATGAATTTGACGACGCTTGATATGCATGCGCGTGCATTCAAGGTTGGTGACGTCAAGGGCTCATTGTTCGGCCACGCCAATGCATATTTATGGCAGCTAAATACAGGGACCGGACAACCAGAAGCATTTCGCTTGATTGTCCGGGCCTCAATGGCAGACTATCTATGGTGCTTAATCACTCGTTCTGCAAGACTGTTCGGAATCCCGGAGGAGATGCCAATCAGTGGAGAGAAACTCGTTATTTAACGACCAAGAAAATCCACTTTTTCCAGCTTTGCAAATTCATGACGAATTACCTCGTCACGCATTGCTGGATCGGTGAATTCTGATCCAATTTTACCAAGACCAATGTCCGCCATCATTCTGGCATCCAACCCGGGGAGGGGTTTAACGATGCCATTTCGTTTCGGAGCTCTTGACCACGCAAAGACAATTCCAAGCAAATCTGTGAATGAGTTTTTCCACTTGGGCCTAAGTAAATCAGGCTGGCAGCACAGATCATGGGTAGCTTCAATTTGCATTTCCGTTACTCCTGTTTCCAAACTAACTGCACCAAATATCGCATTTCATCCATTGTAAGAAAAACAAAAAGAACTTAATCTATCTATTCGAAAACCTGAATGATGGATCGCTATGTCAATCGCAACAGCAAATCAGACACGTCTACCTTTACTCGACCCCGAACAGCTTAAGAGTTTTATTGCGGTTGCGGAAACAGGTAATTTAACGCGAGCTGCTGAAGCCGTCTTCAGAACGCCATCGGCAATTTCAATGCAAATCAAGAAACTGGAGGAAGCGCTTGAAACTAAAGTACTATTCCGAACGTCTCGAGAGGTTTCACTAACATCTGATGGAGAGGAACTTCTTGTTTATGCGCGCAAATTGCTTGCTTTAAATCGAGAGGCAATACTGAAATTCAGACAGCCTGAGATCGAAGGTGTGGTCAGTATCGGCGCACCCGACGACTATGGCGCAAGACTTTTACCCAATGTTCTAAGGCGTTTCTCTGAATGCTATCCGGGTGTACGTTTGGACGTCGTAATTGATCTCAGCGTCAATTTAATGAAGCGCTTTCATAGAAAGGAATTGGATCTTGCCTTGACGACATGCGGCAATGGCATTGATTTGCCAAAGGGCAGCAAGGTCGTTTTGGAAGAGCAGCTTGTATGGGCTGGTTTGAAAGGCGGGTGTTCCTATACTCAACGACCGCTGCCGCTATCGATGTGGGAGCAGGGCTGTTCATGGCGGGGAGGTGCGGTGCAAGCTTTGGAACGCGCACAAATTCCTTATCGTTCAGCATTTGTAAGCGCGCACAGTACAGGGCAACGCGCTGCACTTTTAGCGGATATGGCGGTGGCTCCTTTCCCTGCAAGTCTGGTTGAAGCGCCGTTGGTGGAACTCACGCCTGAGGAGACCGGCCTGCCGCCCCTTTGGACTTATCAGGTTGCTTTGAGCCAGCAAGAAAATTTGGGCAAGGCGGGTGCTGTAGCAGCAAAAGAGCTCATCAATGAGTTTCGGCAACTATCCGGCAACTTGTTGGAAACGCAATCCGTTTCCTAACTGCGCCGGTTACGACGCCTGCGACGCCCACCGACATCAGCGTCACTGGCTGATGGTTCTGATTTTGCGGGCAACTGAACTTCGAGGGACAGGTTTGGAAACAAGTCTACCTTGTTTGGAAAAGCCATAGCATTCACAAAATGCTCTTGAAACTTTGGCTCCAGAGCTGTCTCAATTTTCTCAATCTGGGTCACCAGCGTTTCGATTTCCAACCTATGCCCTTTGTTAAGCAATGCCATGCGCGCCCCGGTACCCGCAGCATTACCTACGCCAGCTACTTTAGTCAGATCACAGTCAGGAATGAGGCCAATCAGAATGGCATATTTGGGATCGATGTAACTGCCAAATGCGCCCGCTAGCTTTATTTTTTTGACCTCCGAAATTTCGAGCTTGTCCATCAACAGTTTTACACCGGCGTACAACGCGGCCTTTGCAAGTTGGATAGACCGAATGTCTGTTTGGGTGATTTTCAACTCAACTGCGCCGCTCCAAAGGATGTAGCTGAATGTTCGGCCATCCTGAATCACACGAGCGGAGTTCGCAGCTTTTGATCCTTGAATAACGCCATCTTCGTCTATCAGCCCGGCGAGAAACATCTCCCCAAGAACTTCAATAATACCTGATCCACATACACCAGTGACCCCAACAGCTTCGACCTGTTCCGCGAAAGCGGGATCATCCGACCATTCGTCAACGCCGACAACCTTGATCCTAGACTCCAACGTTTCAGGATCAATGCGCACGCGCTCAATGGCCCCAGGTGCGGCGCGTTGTCCGCACGAGATCTCAGCGCCTTCGAACGCAGGCCCAGTTGGAGAAGAAGCGGCCACAACGCGATGCTTGTTACCAAGCACAATCTCGGCGTTGGTGCCCACATCAACAAGAAGGGTGTAACCATCTTCCTTGTGCGGCGCTTCAGCTAATGTTGCCGCTGCGGCATCCGCACCAACATGGCCAGCAATACAGGGCAGAACATAAGTACGTGCGCCCGGATGCAAATCAAGGCCAAGATCACGTGCGGGGAAATCTAGTGAGCCAGATACGGCAAGTGCAAAAGGCGCACCGCCAAGTTCTGTCGGATCTATTCCCAAAAACAAATGATGCATCACTGGATTGCCCACGAAGACGGCATCAAGAATTTCATCGGACTGAATACCAGCCTCAGAACAAACCTTACTTATTAGGGAACCGACAGCATCCCGCACAGATTTGGTAAGCTGTTCCTCGCCGCCCGGGTTCATCATCACATAGGAGACCCGTGACATAAGGTCTTCGCCAAAACGGATTTGCGGGTTGGACGTGCCAGAGGAAGCAATGGTTCTCCCACTCATCATATCGGACAAATGACAGGCAATTGTGGTGGATCCAATATCAAACGCTAGGCCATAGAATTTGTCATGAAAACCGGGCCATAAACCGATAAGCGTTGGGACTCCATTCTTTGTATGAATTGCGGCCGTTGCTTCCCATTTTCCCTTGCGCAAGATTGCCTGCACCTTCGGGTTAAGCCATGTTTCAACTTGAACATTTTCAAGTTGCCAATCTGTTTTCAACGCTTCAAGCAGCCTATCCAAATCGCCTAGCGGCATTTCCATATCGGGTTCTTGAACTTGTACAAAATGCAAGCGTATCGCAGGGTCTCGATCAATACGTTTGTTCTCTGCTCGTTTGCGAACCACTTGACGCTGCATCTGAACATCTTGCGGAATATCAATGACAATGTCGCCGGTTACTTTGGCAGAGCAGGAGAGGCGGCGATCATCTGCCAGAGACCGTTTGGCGCGGTAGCGCGCTTCCGTGTCTGTAAAAGCCGCCAGATGATCAGCGGAACTGGTGATACCATGCTTGGCGAAATAACCTTCAGCGACTTCCACCTGGCATCGTCCGCAAATACCACGCCCGCCACACACGGACTCTATGTAAACGCCAAGCGACCGGGCAGCATCTAAAACCGGTGTGCCAACTGCAAAGTTTCCACGCCGACCCGACGGCATAAAAAGCACAAGTGCATCTTTTGCATTTTCAGGTTGGTCATCTTGCGAAGATGCTAGCGCGTCGGTCAAAGCAGCAGACATTCCTAAGTTGAAGACCGGGCACGACGAGCATCCCGCCCACCACGACGACGGCCGCCAGATCCAGCTTCAGCAGCAGGCGCCGGCGCTACAGTATTTCCAGCGACATGATCTCGATAGGTTGTAATCCAGTTCTGGCAGTTCTGATCTGTTCCCATCAGGACATTTGCAGCATGAATAGCTTCCATTTCGGCTGGCCGACAGGGGTTCATGATTGCAGAAGTCATACCGGATGCAATTGCCATCGGCAGGAATGCCGCATTGATGCCATGGCGGTGGGGCAGCCCAAAAGACACGTTTGAAGCGCCGCAGCTGGTGTTAACCTTCAACTCTTCGCGCAAACGACGTACCAGTGAAAAAACCTGCAGTCCCGCGGTTCCCATTGCGCCAATTGGCATAACGAGGGGATCAACAACAATATCATGCGGTTTGATTCCATAGTCCTGTGCATGTTCGACAATTTTCTTGGCCACTGCAAACCGCACATCAGGATCTTCCGAAATACCCGTTTCATCATTGGAGATGGCTATCACTGGCACATCGTACTTTTTGCAAAGCGGCAAAACCACTTCTAGACGATCTTCCTCACCTGTTACAGAATTTACCAGCGGACGGCCTTTGCAAACCGCCAACCCAGCTGCCAAAGCCGCAGGAACAGAGGAATCTATGCACAGCGGTACATCAACAAGGGATTGAACCAGCTCAACAGTCGCGGCCAACAGCGGCGGCTCACTTTGGTTAGGATCAATGCTAGTAACACCGGCATTTACATCCAGCATAGTTGCACCGGCGGCAACTTGTGCCAACGCATCTTTCTTGACGGTTTCGAAATTTCCATCCAGCATTTCTGCCGCCAACTTCTTGCGGCCTGTTGGATTGATACGCTCACCGATCACGCAAAAGGGCTGATCAAAGCCAATAATGGCCGTGCGTGTTTCAGACGCGACAATAGTCTGGGTCATGAGGTACTTCCAACTATGTTAAGAGTGGTTTGAAGATCAGACCACGTTTGCATCAAGATATAAAGATTTCTTTATGTCCCAAGTACCACGTTCGTCAAGCCAATTCGCGGATTTTTTCAATCCCCCAAAGGGAAAAATATGCGCCGAACAAATCTTCGAGTGCGGATTTGTAGAAATATATGCCTGCAAATCCGCCATTATGGGCTCTGGGTCGTAACCCATTGCGAGAGATGCCAATGCAGACCCACGCGTCTTCAAAAAGCTCATAGAAGCACCAACACCGCAAATTGCTGCATACTTAATCAGCGTTGTCATCTTCGCCGGTCCGGCCATTCCCAAGTGAACTGGGAGGAAGATACCATGGCTCGGCAACGCATCAGCCCATACAATAAATCGCGCAACATCAAATCCAAACTGCGTAACAACATACATGTCTGCATCAGTTTGGCATGAAAAGTCAGATTTTGCTTTGAGGCTGGCAATCGCAACATCATGAGACATCACCGGACTGCCCTCTGGATGACCTGCGACACCAATGCGTCCAATTCCGTTACGGCTCAAAACATCTGTCTGGAGGATTTCAAGTGATGAAGAGTAGGGACCCATCTGCCGCTCAGCCTCGCCTGCGATAAGCAGAACATCTTCAATTTCCGCTTCATTTCGCAACCGAGCGATACGCGTTTCGAGCATTGGCAGGGTTTCGATACGTCGCGCAGGTATATGAGGTACGGGCACATAGCCGAAGCTCTTTAACCGCACCGCAGCCGCCACAATCGTATCGAGCGGATCAATCCCCACATCAGTAAGGTAAACCCGGGTGCCTTTTGGAAACAACGTCCCCAAATCTTCGGTCATTATGACCTGCTTTGGGGAAGCTTCGATTGTAGCGGCCAAAGGTCGCCTAAGTGCCTGTATCTCCATGGTCAACGCCTCCAGCATCAATCAACGCCTTGAGCCGCGACTTTGGATAGGCTGCAATCATGGCCTCCAGTGCCAGATCCGCTTCCTGTTCCAAGTCACCAGATACGTCTTCTGGCGCTCCGCGACGCCACTCTTCCAGATAGGCATCACTGTCCTTGGCTCCAAGCCGCATAGCGCATTGATCAACGGACTGAATAAAATATTCCGGCAGTTCCCGCTTGGCGGCCTTACGGCCAGCTTTCACGATTATCTGGGTTGGAATATCTTTCCAGTAGACGACAGTCTTTTGCGCCATTTCTTGCTCCTGATATCAGAATGTGGCCCATGGCCAATTTACGATGCATCGCCAGCGACATCACTTAGTGGGAATGCGACTGACATTGCGATTTAGGGACCAATTCAGATATCTGCAAGCAATTCCATAGCCCGCGATAAATCACCATAGCCAGTTGCGCGCCGTTCGAAGGTCAGCCCCAAGCGATCTGCGCATTCTTTGGCTTTGTCATCCAGCTTTGAATCTTTGGTCTGGGCGAGATAGATCAGTTTTTCATAGTTCCCGAAATACATGTCGCGCAGCTCAGGATGGCGGTCCAAACCCATAGGTTTCCAGACAAATGCGTCAAATTGCTTGACCAGAAAATCTGTCAGATAAAAAGCGCACATCTCATCATCCGCTCTTAGCGCAAATGCTTCATTGCCATCGAAAAAGGAGTAGCAATGAGGTCCAGCTATACGTTCGACACCTTCTTCTTTGCACAGCGCATCCAGATGCCCGCCCGTGCCACAATCAGCATAAAGAATGTAGATAGTTTCAAATCCATCATTCCTACCTTTGCGAATAGCGTCACGCACTGCTGGCGTGATTTGTTCTGGATAGAGATGGAGTTTTGCCGGCAAGCACCGCAACGTCATGTGGTCCCAGGAATTGGCTGACTTTACCGCCAATATCTCGCGGGCAAGGGCACCACACCCGATTAGCAAAACAGACCCTGGCGCATTTTGGGCGCCAGTGTCATTCACCAAACCAATATCAGTCAGAATTTCGTCGTCAGGTAAATTCATCGAATACTCCCTGTCGGGAGATTCAAAACTCCCGATACGTTTACGCGCTTGCCAGTTGGTTATGCTTGCGTGCCATCCACTCTTTCGCCGTCTCAACGGCAACTGCTGCATCGCGGCAATAGGCGTCCGCGCCAATCGCGCTGCCGAACTCCTCGTTCAAAGGGGCGCCACCCACCAACACGATATGATCGTCACGAATACCCATCTCTTTCATGGTATCAATAACAACCTTCATGTAGGGCATAGTCGTTGTGAGGAGAGCTGACATGCCCAGAATATCTGGTTTGTGCTCTTCAATAGCCGCGAGGTAGTCTTCGACCGGATTGTTGATACCAAGGTCGATAACATCAAAGCCAGCACCTTCCATCATCATACCAACAAGGTTTTTGCCGATATCATGAATATCGCCCTTTACGGTACCAATAACCATTTTGCCAACTTTTGGCGCACCGGTTTCGGCGAGCAGGGGACGCAGTATCCCCATTCCTTCCTTCATGGCATTTGCAGCCAATAAAACTTCGGGCACAAAGAGAATACCGTCACGGAAGTCAATACCGACGATCCGCATACCTTCCACGAGAGATTTCGTCAAAACATCGTACGGCGTCCAATTCCGCTCCAAAAGAATGGTGACTCCTTCGGCAATCTCTTCTTTCAGACCGTCATAAAGGTCGTCATGCATTTGAAGAACGAGCTCGTCGTCATTCAACTCGGAAAGAATGATTTCATCATCATCGGACATAAAACACCTCAGACTATCGCCAATCGACACATTACAAATTTAGCGCCAGAGCATTCGTCTGCGACACAGCGCTTATAATTGCAAGAGTATTCCGCAAATGTTTAAAGTTCCGTGCTGCTGGAAACGACTTGCAACATGACAAAAACGACGGGACAGTCTGTCGCGAAAGCATATGCTGGATGACGCAAAAAGAACGCGGAAACTATAAGCTTTGAGCCATCTTTCAAGATAGCACGACTTTTAAGGCATTTCACCATGAGCGAAATTCAACAGAACGGCGAAGAAACCTCATCCAAACCACGGCGTCGCAGAAGTGGCGGTATGGATGGCCGCAGGGCGTTGCGTGCAAACCGCAAAGAGCCTCAATTACCTGCGATTTTACGCAAGATTTCCACCACGGAAATATTAGATGAAGAAGGCCTGGCGCTTATCGAAGCGAATGCTGATACAATTCTGCAGGAAATCGGCATTGAGTTTCGCGAAGACGCGGAAGCCTTGCAAATGTGGCGCGAAGCAGGTGCTGATATTCAAGGTGAACGCGTTAGATTTCCAAAAGGCCTGTGTCGCAAACTGCTGGAAACAGCTCCAAGCGAGTTTACACAGCACGCCCGCAATCCCGAACGTTCGGTTCAAATCGGGGGCAAAAACACAGTATTTGCGCCGGTCTATGGGCCACCGTTCGTGCGCGACCTAGATGGTGGCCGTAGATACGCTACCATCGAAGACTTCCATAATTTCGTAAAGCTGGCCTATATGGCTCCTGCCATCCATCATTCAGGTGGCACTGTATGCGAACCGGTAGATGTGCCTGTTAATAAACGCCATCTGGATATGGTCATGGCGCACATTAAGTACTCCGACAAGCCATTTATGGGGTCTGTGACCGCACCAGAACGCGCAGAAGATTCGGTGGCTATGGCCAAAATCCTCTTCGGCGATGAGTTTGTCGATAATAACTGCGTGCTGATTAACCTCATCAATGCGAATTCACCGATGGTGTTTGACTCCACCATGTTGGGTGCCTTGAAAGTTTATGCCAGAGCTGGACAGGCTTGTGTCGTCTCGCCATTTATCCTGGCAGGTGCCATGTCGCCGGTGACCGTTGCCGGAACGCTCGCACAAATTCTGGCGGAAGTGTTGGCAGGCGCAGCATTTTCACAACTTTGTCGCCCCGGCGCGCCTGTTGTGTTTGGCACATTTGCAAGCTCTATCTCCATGCAGTCCGGCGCACCGACCTTTGGAACACCAGAACCGTCACTGGTGCTTTATGGCGCCGGGCAGCTTGCTAGGCAGCTCGGCATCCCATTTCGGTCCGGCGGCTCTTTGTGTGGCTCCAAAGTATGTGACGCGCAAGCGGCATATGAGAGCGCTCAAACATTGATGCCAACTTTGATGGGGGGCGTAAACTTTACTCTGCATGCGGCAGGATGGCTGGAAGGCGGCCTGGCATCATCTTACGAAAAATTTGTGATGGATTGCGATCAGCTTGCAATGATGCAGCGCTTTGCGGAAGGCATTGATTTATCGGAAGCAGGACAAGCGTTGAGCGCTATTCGAGAAGTAGGGCCGGGTAGCCACTATTTGGGCTGTCAGCACACTCAGGAGAACTTTGAAACTGCATTTTACCGCTCGACAATAGCCGACAATAATTCCTTTGAACAATGGCAAGCGGATGGAGAGCGCACAGCGGAGCAACGCGCCAACGCACTTTGGAAAAAAATGCTTCAGGACTATGAAGCGCCGCCGCTAGATCCTGACATAGAAGAGGCGCTGAACGCATTTATTACTGGCAAGAAGGAAAGCATGGAAGACGCTTTCACTTCCAAAGACCCTAAAAAAGACCCAATGGCTAAATCAATGAAGGTGAGAAGCGAAGCGATGCGGGAGTCGTTTGGGTTGAAAGACGGAAGTTGACCTAAATAGAAAGATATTGAGGAACCGGCTGCCAAGCAGTCGGCTCTTCGATTGCCCGCCAAAACTATTTGCTCCTGCGACGGCTCCGACGTTCTGGCTTGTCACCAGCGGTTGAAACCGGATTTAGGATTGCTCCAATTGTTTCAACAATGAGAGCTTCGTCCGGACGTGATCGCTTTTGATGGGCATCCAGTGCTTTGCGCATCGCCGCTAAGTGCGTTGGCGATGTCCCGCAACATCCGCCAATGATGCGCGCGCCCGCATCAACCGCCAAACGAATATAGTCAGCCATAAGATCAGGCGTGCCAGTATATTCAACTTGATCGCCTTTGATCTGTGGAATGCCGCAATTGGCCTTGGCAACAATAACCGCATCGCCGGGTTGCTCCGACATGGACAGCACAGACATCAGCAAATCAGATGCGCCAACTCCGCAGTTTGCCCCGACAGCTGAGGGTTTATGCTCGAGATCATCCAGCAAATGCGGCATATCCGATGGGGGAAGCCCCATCATTGTCATACCAGCGGTATCGAAACTCGCAGTCACCACATAGGGCAGGCCAACAATACTTGCCGCTTCTGCTGCGGCTTGCATCTCTTCCTTAGCAGACATGGTTTCAATCCAAGCTACGCTTGCACCACCAGCCTTTAACCCTTCCATTTGATCAACAAACGCCTTCACTGCGTCATCATGGGTCAATGCTCCTAGCGGTGCAAACAACTCTCCGGTGGGCCCAACTGATCCCGCTACAACAACCGGCCTATCCGCCTTGTCAGCAACAGCGCGCGCCAGCTTTGCACCTTCTGCATTGTATTCAAACACGCGATCTTGCGCCTGATGCAATTTTAGACGTGGAGCGTTGGACCCGAAAGTGTTGGTAAGGATGATATCGGAGCCGGCATCTACAAAAGACTGGTGCAGCGATATCACTTTTTCCGGTTCATCCAGGTTCCAAAATTCCGGAGGATCACCAGGTCCAAGCCCCAAGTCAAAAAAGTTGGTACCGGTCGCACCATCCGCCAAAAGAACAGGTTTGGTATTCAGCAAGTCTGCAAGTGTTGAAGCTGTCATGACGCCAATCCATTGAATGTTTTCCTTGCAATCGCGCTATGAGGTCGAAATGTCAATCAAAGAATTAAAGACATAAAGATTTCTTTATGACCGCATCCGAACAGCTTTTGGATCAAACAACGGTTCTTGCAAAACTCGGGCAGGGCACATTTCACCTAAAATCTCGATTTCAAACGTACCGTTAGCGCACTCTTGCGCATGTTCAGCCGGTACATAACCTTGTGCAATTGAACAGTTGAAATTGTGCGCGTAGCCACCTGATGTAATCCAGCCAATAACTTCACCGTCTTTCCAAATAGGTTCATCACCCATAACGTCGGCATCGTTTGCACTTACAATGAAACAGAGGCGTTCCAGTTTTGGACCGTTGTTCTTTTCAAGCTGAGCCGCCTCGCGGCCAATAAAATCACCCTTTGACAACGCTACAAACCGGTCCAGCCCTGCTTCAAAGGGGCCGTAAATAGGTCTGAATTCCCGAAACCAAGTGCCAAAATTTTTCTCAAGTCTCAGACACAGCAAGGCTCGCATGCCAAAATGCTGCATATCAAACGCTTCACCTGCATCCAGCAACGCAAGATACATCCGTCGCTGGTACTCTGGAGCCACCCAGATTTCGTAACCCAGGTCACCAGTATAACTTACCCTGTTGATCTTGACTGGAACACTGGCCAATTCCATCTCACGAAAATCCATGAACTTGAAGGTATCGTTAGAAACATCTTCATCGGTCAGTTTTTCAAGAACCTTTCGCGCATTCGGACCTGCAATTGAGAGGCCAACCAGACCAAGGTCCAGGTTTTTAACGGTAACAGAACCATCGGTGGGCAAATGCTGCTCGAACCAGCGGGTATGATAAATCTGCGCCTGACTTGAACCAAACATCAAAAAGCGATCATCACTGGCCTTCGCAATTGTGAAGTCACCGATGATTTTACCCTGTTCATTTAACATAGGTGTCAAGATCAACCGTCCCAGGCGCGGCATCTTGTTTGCCATTAAATGGGAAAGCCAAGCCTCTGCACCGGATCCTGAAATTTCATACTTTGCAAAATTGGAAATCTCTGTGATTCCAACTGACCGGCGGACTGCCTTACATTCGCGTTTGATCGGCTCAAAATCATTTGATCGCCGAAATGAAACGATATCCTCTGGTTCCTCTCCCTGTTGGGCATACCAAAGCGGTGTCTCCAATCCCCAAGAATCTCCCATAACGGCACCCGCACGCAGCTGCAGATCATAAATTGGCGTCGTCTGGGTTGGCCGACAGGCCGGAAGTTCTTCGTTTGGGAACCTTATCCGGAAGCGTCGTTGATAATTTTCCCGAACTTTCTTGTTTGTATAACCACGCGTTGCCCATTTCCCGAAGCGAGCTACGTCCATTCCCCACACATCAAAGCCAGGATCACCATTCACCATCCAGTTCGACAAGGCGAGGCCGACACCACCACCCTGGCTAAAGCCAGCCATGACAGCGCATGCGCACCAAAAGTTATTCAATCCCTGAACAGGCCCCACCAGCGGATTGCCATCGGGTGCGAAGGTGAAGGGACCATTGATAACCTGTTTGATTCCAGCATTCTTGAAAGCCGGGAAATGATCAAAGCCAATCTCGAGCGACGGCGCAATTCGATCCACATCGGGATCAAGCAACTCATGCCCAAAATCCCATGGCGTCTGCTTGGGAGACCAAGGCTTGCAGCTTTGCTCATAAGTGCCCATGAGCATGCCGCCTCGCTCCTGCCTCAGATAAATTTCCCCTTTGAAGTCAATCGCATGGATGACTTCTTTGCCAGTTTCCTCATTGATGGTTTTGACTTCTGGCATATCTTCGGTGAGCAAATACATGTGCTCCATGGCCAAGACTGGCAGTTCTAACCCCACCATTCTTCCAATTTCCCGTGCCCACAAACCACCTGCATTCACGACATGCTCTGCATGAATGGTCCCTTTGTTGGTGATCACACTCCACGATCCGTCTGACCTTTGATGCAACTCTTCAACTTTGCAAAACCGCTCAATCTCCGCGCCTTGCATTCTTGCAGCCTTTGCATAGGCATGTGTTGTCCCAGACGGATCAAGGTGACCTTCAATCGGGTCCCATAAGGCACCCACAAATTTACTTTCATCAATCAGCGGCAAGAGCTTCTTTGCTTCACTGGCGGAAATGATCTCGGTTTCCATTCCAAGATACCTTCCCTTTGCGTGAGCTAGTTTTAGAAAATCCATTCGCTCATTAGTATCGGCCAGTTGAAGGCCGCCAGTTAGGTGAAGCCCGCAGGATTGTCCGGAGATTTTCTCAAGTTCGTCATATAATTCAATAGTGTATGTCTGTAACTTCGCGACATTGGGGTCACCATTCAGGGTATGGAAACCACCTGCGGCATGCCATGTAGAACCTGATGTCAATTCATCGCGCTCCAAAAGCACAACGTCTTTCCATCCAGCTTTTGTTAGGTGGTACAGAACGCTACAACCAACGACACCACCACCTATGACCACGACCTGCGTAGCAGTTTTCATATTCTAATTCTCCTTAGGCTTCGAACTAGAAGTCCGTAGGCGCACCGCCTTCTTCAATACGTTTGGCGACAAACGCGTCCAACTCTTCCTCAATGGCCAAGTCAAGGGCAGGGCGCTCATACCGATTTAGCGTATCTTTCCAAAGACCATTTGCTTTTTGTTCTGCCGTCGGGCTGCCAGCTTCTTGCCAAGCTTCAAAATTTCGCCAGTCAGATACGATCGGCGCATAAAATGCGTCCCGATAGCGCGATTGCGTGTGCGGCGTGCCAAAAAAGTGCCCACCCGGACCGACATCACGCAGTGCTTCCAAGCCCAAACTCTCCTGATCGACCACCACAGGATCAAGAAACTCTGAAACCATCTGCAATAAATCTACATCAATAATGAATTTCTCGAAGGATGTGCTGAGACCTCCTTCGAGCCAACCGGCCGCATGTTTAATCATATTGCCGCCACCCATAACTGCGCCCCAAAGAGAGAAAACAGATTCGTAAGCAGCTTGCGCATCCGGATAGTTGGCAGCACACACATTAGATGTTCTGTATGGAACATTATATCGCCGCGCTAATTGCCCGCCAACATGTGCCGCTTTCATATACTCAGGCGTACCAAAAGCGGGCGCGCCAGATTTCATGTCAACATTTGAAGTAAACCCGCCGTAGACAACAGGAGCGCCTTTACGCACCAATTGCGTAAGCGTGATACCAGCCAATGCCTCTGCGTTTTGCTGAACCAGCGCACCCGCAATTGTCACCGGAGCCATTGCTCCGGCGAGGGTAAACGGCGTCATGACTACCATTTGATTGCGGCTCGACATTTCAATAATGCCCTGCATCATCGGCGTATCCAAACGCAAGGGTGAAGACGAGTTGATAATAGTCATCGATGAGCATTCCAGATCTAGTTGCTCATTGCTGATGCCGCGGGCGATACGAACAATCTCCAAGCCATCGCGATTACGTTCTTTGCCAAGCGAATACATATGAAATGCTTTGTCAGTTAGCTTCACAACATCCGATAGGCAGGTGAGATGCCGTACGGAGGCGTGAATATCCACGGGTTCAACAGGATAACCGCCATTCGCATGAATAATGTTGAAACTCTGACCCAATTTCAGGAGGTTCCTATAGTCTTCATGGTTTCCTGGGCGTCGCCCACGATCAAGATCAGTTGCATTGGGAGCACTGGCTACCTGTGTAAAAAATAGATAGTCATCGCCCACCAAGATATCGTGTGCCGGGTTTCTTGCGTGTAGACGAAAACTGGAAGGGCAAGATTGTATCGCTTCATCAATCAGCCCTTTGGGAAACCGCACGCGATCAGAATCGGGATCCACTTCTGCGCCTGCATTTTTGAATAGCAACTTGGCCTGGTCATGAATGACGTCAACGCCAATTTCCTGCAAAACGTCCAGAGAGGCGTTATGTATCGCTTCCAGTTCATCAGCGCTGACCGCGTCAATTGGTTTGTAGCGCAATCGAGGCTGACGGAAGGGTTTTTGTGCAGAGCCCGGACTCTCCCGCTGACTTCTACGCCCACGGCGAATTCGGCGCTCAGCAACACTTTGGGTCGTGTTACCTTCCTTCGCCGAACCGTGTTGGCCATCATTTGACATGCTTTAACCCGTTTTTAGCGTATTTCTCGCAAGAAAGACTGGCGCTGATTTACAGGATTGAAAAGGTCGACTTCCGGCCTCGATTGGCAATATTTCGACATATGTCTTGATTTGGCAGTCGCATCTGTTTTTGGCACATGACATTTCATGATCGACAGATCGATCAGCAACTATCGAACCGTTCGTTGGGGAGCGATTTCAAACATGTGTGGTATTGTCGGAATTTTGGGCACCAAACCAGTGGCCCCACTTCTTGTGGATGCGCTGAAACGACTAGAGTATCGGGGCTATGATTCTGCGGGAATCGCAACAATCAGCTCCGGGGTGCTTGATCGCCGAAGAGCAGAAGGCAAGTTGGTCAATCTTGAACAACATTTGGAAGATACGCCTCTGGATGGTCTGGTTGGTATCGGCCATACGCGCTGGGCGACACATGGAGTGCCATCTGTTCGTAATGCCCATCCGCATGCAACAACGGATGTATCCGTCGTTCACAATGGGATTATTGAGAATTTCAGCGAACTTCGTGAAGATTTGAGTGAAAAAGGCGCAGTATTTGAATCGGAAACAGATAGTGAAGTGATCGCACATCTGATTTCGCAAGAATTGAAAGAGGGTGCAGATCCCAAAACAGCAGTCCATAACTCCTTGAACAAATTAGAGGGCGCGTTTGCTCTAGCTGTTCTTTTCAAAATTGATGAAGACCTGTTAGTTGCCGCAAGACGCGGCAGCCCAATCGCTGTTGGACATGGCGACGGCGAAATGTATATCGGCTCTGACGCAATTGCACTGTCGCCATTTACGGATCGAATTACCTATCTTGATGATGGAGACTGGGCCGTTGTATCCCGCACATCGCTGGACATTTTCGACGAACAAGGTGCCCCGGTAGAGCGCCCCATGCAGCGTTCCAGCGCCAGCTCGATTATGGTCGATAAAGGCAACTACCGTCACTTCATGCTCAAAGAAATTTACGAGCAACCTGAAGTGATAAGCCACACCCTCAGCCACTATCTCGATTTTGCGAATAGCAAAGCAAGTCATAAACCGGAGTTGCCTTTTAATTTCAAAGATCTAAGTCGTATTAGCATTACAGCCTGCGGCACAGCTTATTTTGCCGGGTTGATCGGTAAATACTGGTTCGAAAAACTGGCAAGGCTGCCTGTCGACATCGACGTCGCCTCAGAGTTTCGCTATCGCGAAGCACCGTTAGATGACAAAGGCCTTTCTCTCTTCATTTCACAATCGGGGGAGACTGCAGACACTTTGGCATCGCTTCGTTACTGCAAGAAAAATGGACAGAAAATTGCCAGCATCGTAAATGTTGCCGAAAGCACAATCGCGCGGGAATCCGATGTAATTTTTCCTACATTGGCTGGGCCCGAAATTGGTGTGGCATCCACGAAAGCTTTTACTTGTCAGTTGTCAGTTTTGGCATCATTGGCAGTGCGCGCAGGGGTGGAACGGGGTGTGCTCAACGAAAGGGCAGAAAGAGAAATTGTCGCGGCTCTGTCCGCAGCGCCAAGGCTCACTTCAATGGCTCTTGCTCAGGAAGACGAAATTGAGGGTCTGGCGCGCGATCTTTCGAAAGCCAGCCACGCGCTATACCTTGGAAGAGGAACCAATTTCCCCTTGGCGCAGGAAGGCGCTCTCAAGCTTAAAGAGATTTCCTATATTCATGCTGAGGGATATGCGGCTGGCGAGTTGAAACACGGCCCGATTGCACTTGTTGACGAAGAAATGCCGGTAGTCGTGATCGCTCCGCATGATGTTGTCTTTGAAAAAACTGTCTCAAATATGCAAGAAGTGGCAGCACGTGGCGGTCAGATAATCTTGATTACCAATCAGGCTGGTGCCGCGAAGGCAGAAGTTGACACGAGGAAAACCATCGTCCTTCCGGATGTCCACCCGGATGTCGCCCCGTTGATATATTCAATCCCCATTCAACTATTGGCGTATCATACCGCCGTATTTATGGGCACGGATGTAGATCAACCCAGAAATCTCGCCAAATCTGTCACAGTTGAATGAAATAACACATTTATCACAACAGATTGGCGTACTTGCCATTGCGCTTTCACAATTGCAGATTATGTTCCATCAATCAGCGGAATAAACGAACCCCCGTTGTTTTGATGGAGCAGAATGGCCCTTAGGAAACCAAAATCAGAAAAACCTGCGCGCGGACGGCTCAGTATGGGCTTGCGCCTGCGCAACTATTTTCTGACAGGTCTGGTTATCGCGGCCCCGGTCAGCATTACAATTTATTTGACTTGGACCTTCATTCAATGGATCGACGGATGGGTCAAACCACTGATCCCTGCAGTTTATAATCCCGACACTTATTTACCATTCTCTGTGCCTGGGGGTGGGCTGCTTTTTGCGTTTCTTTCCATCACCTTACTTGGTTTTTTTACAGCTGGAATTGTTGGCAAAACCATAATTCGATATGGTGAGACGCTACTCGGCAGAATGCCCTTGGTCAGAAACCTGTATCAGGGTCTGAAGCAGATATTCGAAACGGTTCTATCCGACAGCTCAAAGTCCTTTCAACAAGCAGCATTGTTGGAGTATCCACGAAGAGGCTTGTGGGCGATTGTTTTCATCTCAACAGACACAAAGGGCGAGGTGAGAGTAAAGCTAGGAGATGTAGTCGACGACGATATGGTCTCGATCTTCCTGCCCACCACGCCAAACCCGACATCTGGATTCCTGCTATTTGTACCTAGTAGAGACCTCATTCCATTGGATATGTCGGTTGAACAAGCCGCAAAATTGGTGATATCTGCTGGTTTGGTTAACCCCGACACCAAACAAGCTGACGTTGTTGCAGGTCCAGACAATGTCGCAAGTGTCATGGGCGACGATGGCGATGTTGCCAAGGATATGCTGGAGCGCGCAGCGCGTAAAAGCGAGCCGGCAGAGTAAACACTGTTAAATCTGGCTAGCCAGCCTTCAAAAACCGTATAGCTTCATCCAGACCAAACAGATACAGCAGCACACGCAGCGAAGCTCCGCGTTCAGTTTGCATATCAGGATCACGTTGCAGGATCAGTCTGGATTCCTTGCGGGCCATCTCAAGCAATTCTGCATGAAACTGCACATCGGCAACACGAAAGGTCGGTGCGCCACTTTGCCTGGTCCCAAGCACTTCACCTTCACCTCGCAAACGCAAATCTTCCTCTGCAATGCGAAATCCGTCTTCGGTTTCGCGCAGAATATTCAAGCGTGCTTTCGCGGTCTCGCCAAGAGGCCCTTTGAATAGCAAAAGACAGGAGGATTTTTCAGAACCACGTCCGACACGCCCGCGTAGCTGATGGAGTTGCGATAGGCCAAAACGTTCGGCGTGCTCAATGACCATGATTGTGGCATCAGGCACATCAACGCCCACTTCGATAACAGTGGTGGCCACCAGAATACGGGTTTCACCAGATTTGAATGCCATCATCGCAACATCTTTTTCGGTCGGCGTCATACGCCCATGAACAAGGCCTATCTGATTGCCAAATTCAGCCTTTAATGTATGAAATCGTTCTTCTGCAGATGTCAGGTTTAAAACTTCAGCCTCTTCAACAAGAGGACAGACCCAGTACGCTTTTTTCCCCTCGCTCAAAGCGCGTTGCAGCCCTGATATCACATCATCCATTCGGTCCTGCGAGATGGAGCGCGTATCAATTGACTGCCGACCAGCTGGTTTTTCTGTAAGTTTTGAGACATCCATATCGCCGAAATAGGTCAGTACCAATGTCCTCGGAATAGGCGTTGCTGTCATGACTAACACATCTACCGCAGCACCTTTCGACGAAAGAGCCAAACGCTGATGCACGCCAAAACGATGTTGTTCGTCCACCACAATCAGGCCCAAATCGGCGAATGCCACACTTTCCTGAAACAAGGCATGGGTCCCAACTAAAATGTCGATCTCCCCCGACTCCAATCCCGCAAGAACCAGCTTGCGATGGGACTGCTTATCTTTACCTGTTAAAATGGCAATGTTGAGCCCAGCGGCATCACACAATGGCTTCATTGTCTGGAAATGCTGACGCGCGAGCAATTCAGTAGGCGCCATAAAACCGGCTTGCGCTCTCGATTCCACCACATCTGCCATGGCCACCAACCCAACCAGAGTTTTGCCGGACCCGACATCCCCTTGTAACAGGCGCAGCATGCGCTCTGGCTTGCGCAAATCTTCTTCAATCTGAGCAATGGATTGCTGCTGGGAGTTTGTCAGTGAAAACGGCAAGGAAGCCCTTATGCATTTGGCCAATTCACCGTCAAAGGAACGTGAAATTCCCTTTTGTTTTTTCATTTTCTGGCGTGTAATTGCCAATGCGAGTTGCGTTGCCAGCAATTCATCATAAGCTAACCTACTTCTCTGAATGCTCTCAGCCGCCAGATCGTCCATGTCCTTGGGGGCATGTAACGCTGTCAAGGAGTCCTTGAAATTCAGCCACTTATTCTGCGTCAAGATGCTCTTGTCTTGCCATTCAGGAACATCCGGAACCAGTTTTACGGCCTCGTTCACGGCATTTGCAAAAACCTTGCGCGACAGGCCGGCCGTCATTGGATAAACCGGCTCCACCAAAGGCATGTTGGCAAAATCTTGCGCTGTCACAACATGGTCGGGGTGCACCATCTGAGGAATGTTCCGAAACCATTCCACCGTTCCACTCACATAGCGTTCCTCGCCAATTGGAAGAGCTTTTTCAAGATATGACGTGTGGGCATGGAAGAAGACCAGGTCCATTTCACCGGTGTCATCATGGCCAGTAATACGATAAGGCACACGTTTGTTACCGCGAGGCGGCGGTACATGCGCATCAATATGCAGTTCTATTGTAGCGATCTCACCATCAACCGCATTTGCGACACCTGGTTGGCGTCTGCGATCAATCATGCTGTATGGCCGGTGAAACAGTAAATCGATGATGCGAGCCTCGTCGGCTTCCGCACCGCGCGTAAGTTTACCCAGCACAATTGCCAGTTTCGGCCCGATCTTGGGCAGAATACGGGCAGACTGGTAAAGTGGTGTTAGTATGGCCGGACGCATGAGGCTTTGATGCCGTGTTTTAGGTTGGGCCGCAAGATGCCACTTCAATTCTTCACAGAAAGCACCAAATTACTCCGTTGGGCTGACAAAACGCATCTGCTTGGCTATAGCAACGCGAACACAATTGAGGTCGATTATGACAGATACGCCGCATCACGATTACTCAGCGCTTAGCGCGCGCAAAAGACAGGCAATTTTTCGCGCAACGCATCGCGGAACCAGGGAAATGGATATCTTGCTTGGTGGTTTTGTCGAAAAGGAAGTGCACACTTTCACCGAAAGCGAGATGAACGATTTAGATGCGCTGATGCAGGCGCCTGATTGGGATATCTACAAATGGGTGACAGGAACATTGCCAGTGCCAGGAAATTACGATACCCCGCTCTTCCGCAGATGGTCCGCCTATCAAAATGCCAAAAGCGGCGAAATGAGAAATCTCTAATCGGCTCTGCCAGATAGCACTTATATGTCCATGCGGCTGAAACTGAAAAACCTGTTCCAAACTGGTGAAAAAGTAACGCTAAGCAGCGTTGCAGACGGTGCGGAGGGCTATTTACTGGCCGAGATGCTGACGTACAATCCATCAATCGTGGATTGGTGTTATGTGGCACGCGACAGCCGCCGAGCGGAATTGGTGCGACAGGCCCTCAGCTTTTTTGTACCAAGTGCAGAAGTAGTCTTCGTTCCTGCTTGGGATTGTCTCCCGTACGACCGGGTATCACCTACACCGCATGTCAGCGCTCAGCGCATGACCGCCTTGGCACAACTGCAAACAAATCCTGGCAAAAATACTCAGCGTGTGATCCTGATGACCGCCAATGCCGGTCTTCAAAAATCGTTACCACCGAGCGTCATTCCCAAACGGGTCTGGGTTGGAAAACCAGGCAACACTGTTTCCATGAACAACTTGATTGAATGGTTGGAAAACAACGGTTTCCTACGTGTTCCGACCGTTCGTGAAACCAGTGAATATGCTGTACGTGGTGGCATTGTAGATCTTTTTGCTCCCGGAGAAGAAGAGCCGATACGTTTGGATTTTTTCGGAGACACGTTGGAAACCATTCGGCAGTTTGATCCCGAAACACAACGTACCACTTTGCCTTTGAAAGAGATCAGCCTTGTCCCCGCAAGCGAGGCAATTTTGGATGAGGGGCGCATTCAGCGCTTTCGTCAGGCATATCGCGCGGCCAATGGCACAATAACTAAAGATGATCCGCTTTATGAGGCAGTATCTGAGGGCAGGCGTTACCCCGGTCTGGAACATTGGCTTGGCTATCTCGAAGGAGAACTGGTCCCAGTATTAGATTTTTTCCCCGATGCGCCTGTTGTTCTGGACCATTTGCTGGAAGATGCGCTCAATGATCGTTCAACTCAAATTGATGATCATTATCAAACGCGGCTGGAGCACACTGGAGATGGTGCAATTTACCGCCCATCGGAACCACATCTTTTATATTTGGATGTACAGGCCTGGAACAATCTTCTTGCTACCCGCAAAACAATATCAATAACGCCTTTCGACATCATGCAGGATCAAACTGCTGGTAAAGTAGTGCTCATGGGCGGACGTCAAAGCCGCACATTTGCGGCAGAGCGCGCGGCGACAGATCAAAACGTATTTGACGCGCTCATTGCCCACATAGATGAATTGGTTACGGCGAAAACCCGTATCATGATTGCCTCATGGAGTGAGGGCGCACGAGACCGACTTGCGCAAGTGCTGCAAGATCATGGTTTGGTCAAACAGCGCCTTATCAACTCTTGGACGGATGCAAAAGGTTTGCAGAACGGCACTGTTGGCCTGTCTGTACTAGAGATTGAGACGGGTTTTTCATTTGATGGATTTGCGCTCATTGGCGAGCAAGATGTGTTGGGTGACCGCCTGGTGCGCAAGGGCAAGCGTAAGCGCAGAGACGCCGATGTCCTAACCGAAGCCGCCAGCCTAAATGAGAGCGATTTTGTCGTCCATGTTGAACACGGTATTGCGCAGTTTGCCGGACTGAAAACCATAACGGCTGCCGGTGCTCCTCATGATTGCCTGGAACTGATCTACTCAGGTGGCGACAAATTGTTTCTGCCCGTAGAGAACATAGAATTGCTGACCCGGTACGGCTCCGAAGGTAGCGAAACATCGCTGGACAAACTTGGCGGTGTCGCGTGGCAAGCCCGTAAATCCCGCCTTAAAAAACGCATCAGAGACATGGCAGACGAGTTGATCAAGGTTGCTGCAGCGCGTGCGATGAAAACCAGCTCTCCATTGAGCCTGGACGAAGGTGTCTACGACGAATTTGCAGCCCGCTTCCCATATGATGAAACGGAAGATCAACTAACTGCAATTGATGCAATATCAGATGATTTATCATCCGGGCGCCCTATGGACAGGCTGGTGTGCGGCGATGTTGGCTTCGGCAAGACGGAAGTTGCGCTCCGCGCAGCCTTTGTTGCAGCCATGTGCGGTCGTCAGGTCGCTGTTGTTGTACCCACCACTTTACTGGCCCGACAACATTTCAAAACTTTTGCTGAGCGCTTTGCAGGACTTCCAATCAATGTACGTCATGCTTCAAGATTGGTACCCACAAAAGAATTGAATGAAACCAAAGCAGGCCTGGAAACCGGAGACGTAGATGTCGTTGTTGGCACACATGCCTTACTTGGCAAAGGAATCAAATTTCGAGACCTTGGGCTGCTGGTCATTGATGAAGAACAAAAGTTCGGAGTGCGCCACAAGGAACGGCTGAAAGAACTCAAGTCCGATGTCCACGTGCTCACGCTTACAGCCACGCCAATTCCAAGAACGCTGCAATTGGCGCTAACCGGTGTGCGCGAACTGTCGTTGATCAGTACGCCGCCTGTTGACCGATTAGCCGTGCGCACTTTCGTTTCGCCGGTGGATCCAGTCACAATCCGGGAGGCCTTGTTGCGCGAGCATTTCAGGGGCGGTCAGAGTTTTTACGTCTGCCCACGCGTGTCCGATTTGGCGGAGCGCATGGCGTTTCTTGAGCAACATGTTCCCGAAATCAAAACCGTCGTTGCTCATGGGCAAATGCCCCCGGGCGAGTTGGATGATGTAATGAACGCCTTCTACGACGGTCAGTATGATGTGTTGTTGTCCACTACGATTGTTGAATCCGGCCTTGATATTCCTACGGCAAATACGCTGATTATTCATCGCGCTCACATGTTTGGCTTATCTCAATTATACCAATTGCGTGGCCGGGTAGGGCGCTCCAAAACACGCGCTTATGCTCTTTTCACGGTGCCTACCAACATGAAGCTCACTGCCACCGCCGATCGTCGATTGCGTGTACTGCAATCGCTCAACAGCCTGGGTGCGGGCTTCGAATTGGCAAGCCATGACATGGACATTCGCGGTGCTGGAAATCTTTTGGGCGAAGAACAATCGGGGCAAATCAAGGAAGTCGGCTTTGAGCTGTACCAGCAGATGCTGGAAGAAGCCGTTGCCAGCCTTAAAGCGGGCGATCTGGAAGTAGAAATGGAAGATCAATGGTCACCGCAAATCACGCTTGGCCTCGCGGTCATGATCCCAGACAGCTATGTGCCCGACTTGCAATTGCGTCTCTCACTTTATAAACGCCTATCAGCGCTGGAAAATGCACAAGAAATAGACGATTTTGGTGCGGAATTGATTGATCGCTTTGGCCCACTGCCGGAAGAGGTCGACCACCTTTTGAAGCTGGTTTTCGTCAAACAACTTTGCCGCCGCTGCAATATCGAAAAGGTCGATGCAGGTCCGAAGGGCATGGTTTTCAGTCTTCGAAATAGTACTTTCCCGAACCCGACCGGCCTCATTCAGTACATTTCAGAACAGGGTACGCTAGCTAAAATTCGACCGGATCAGAAGATAGTGCTGGTTCGTGACTGGCCGCAGCCATTGCAACGCCTCAAGGGCGCCGCTGTCGCTCTCGCACAACTAGCTAAAATTGCGGATGAGGAAACGGAGGCAGCCTAACCCTCGGCTTCTGCGGCAGTTCTGGTAATGGCTTCAGCAAGCGTTTCAGGTTCTTGAGCGCCCATCACTGCGTATTTCTGGCCCAGGACGAAACAAGGAACACCGCTGATACCCATTTTCTGAGCTTCAGCAATCTGACCTCGGACAATGTCTTTCGCCAAGTTTGTGTGTAGCTTGTCCATGATTTCGTCATCGTCCATGCCAATTTCCCCCGAAAGAGCGGCAAGCACATCATCATCACCAATGTTCTGGCCTTCCAGAAAATATGCTTGGAAGAGGCGTTCAGCCATCTGGTTTTGCAATTCTTCTTCTTCGGCCCAATGAATGAGGCGGTGAGCATCCAATGTGTTTGAAGAATACTCAATCAAATCGAATGCGAACGGAATATCCATCGCAGCGCCAGTCTCTTCAATTTGTGAATAGGCGATCTGCGCGCGCTCTTTTCCGCCAAATTTCTCGGAAAGATAATCCGCACGAGGTTTGCCGACCTTGGGCAATGTTCCATCCAGTTGAAATGGGAGCCAGTGTATGTCCAGTTCAATACCATCCAGCAAATTACTGGCTAACTCCAGCCGCTTTTTCCCGATGTAGCACCAGGGGCACATGACATCGGAAACTACATCTACACGAACAGACTGCATTACTCAGGCCCTCAAGAACTGTTTATCACGCCAAGATGCGGCTTATTGCACAGCCCACCATGTCGCCGGTTGATAGCCGTAAGTAGAGGTTTTTTCAGGTACTGCAATACGCGTTCTTCGGGCCAACCATTGACCGGGTGTGTGAAACAAAGGGATGAAGTAGGTTCCGGAGACAACCAGCCTGTCAAAAGCACGCACGGCTGTCACAAATTCATCTCTGTCTCTTGCTGCCACCAAGGCATCAATCGCATCATCAATCGCGGGGTCACTTGCACCGGCAAGATTCAAGCTCCCATCGGTTTCTGCAGCGACCTGCCCCCATCGTCCATACTGCTCTGATCCTGGCGAAAGAGACGCTGTATACAAATGAATTAGCATATCAAAATCAAAGCGTTTCCACCGCTCCCAATATTGCGCTGAATCAACCGTACGAATGGTCATTTCTACTCCAATACGTGACACATTACGTTGCAGTGCCAATGCAAGGCGTTCCTCAGGCTGTGCTTTGCTCATGAACTCAAACGTAAAGGGTTCGCCGGACTTGGCATCGACCATTTTCCCGTCTTTCAACGTGTAGCCAGCCTCGCGAAACAATTGGACTGCTTTGCGCAGATTCTTCCTGTCACCGCCGGTGCCATCACTTATTGGCGGAGAATAGGTTCCGTCCAGTACCGATGGTTCAACTTTGGAAATATTGCTTTTCAGAAGCCGCTTTTCGGCGTCATCGGCAGGCCGCTGAAAAGACGACAGCTCCGAGTTGTGGAACAGACTCGCAGTCCGATTATAGGCGCCCGAATAAAGGTTTTCATTAACCCACTCAAAATCGAAAAGATAAGTAAAGGCTTCGCGAATGCGTTTGTCAGAGAATTTTTCCTGTCGCGTATTGAAAATCATACCCTGCATGCCAGACGGGGTTGCGGTCTCATAGGTATCAAGAACAATGTCACCACTTTTAACAGCGGGAAAATTGTAATCACCAGACCAGCGCGCCGGGTTGGATTCAGGGTTTGTATCGAACAAACCCTTACGGAACGCCTCGAATCTTGAACTTTCATTGCGATAATAGTCGATTACAATCTCATCAAAATTATCAAAACCGGTCCGGATTGGCAGATCCTTTGCCCAATAATTCGGGTTCCGCTTCAGCAACACACGCGTTCCAGGTGTCACATCCTCAACTACGTATGGCCCAGAACCCAATACGGGAGTAAGGCTTGACTGATCAAAAGTATCAAAATCAATCGCATGCTTTGGCAATATTGGGATGATACCGAGCAACAAGGGTAACTCACGATTTTTACCTTCGCCCAGATTCATCCTGACTCCACGTTCGCCAATCCGCTCAACACTTTCAATGGCCTGCATCCATCGACTGTAGGGAGGGCGCCCCTTGGCGCGAAACAAATCAATTGTGAAAAGTAAGTCGTCGACTTTAACGGGTTCACCATCAGAAAACTTTGCATCTGGATGAATTGTCACCTCCAGAAACGTCCGTTCGGCGTCGGTTTTAATCGTATCTGCAATCAAACCATACATTGTGAAGGCTTCGTCGCGATTACGCTTCATGAGGCCTTCGTAAACATTTTGCCCCAAGACCGCATCCAACAAACCTCTGGGTGCTGTTCCGCGCACAATGAACTGGTTCATGCTGTCAAACGCACCATGAAAACCATAAGTGATGCGGCCGCCTTTGGGCGCATCCGGATTAACGTACCCAAAATGGTTGTAGTCCGGTGGCAACAGAGGCTGCCCGTGCATTGCAATTCCATGTGGGGGATTTGCCACTTCGCCATCATATGGCTGGCCGATGGGAGCATCTTGTGCCAGATCGACCGCGAATGAGGAATTTGGAGCTGAATACAACAAAGTGGCCAAACACACCAAAAGTGCTAACAGCGGCTGATTTGTTTTCGTAGAGCTCACTATAAGATTCAACATTTCGCCTGATCCCCAAAAATATCAAAAGTACAATTCGAATCGCGATACTTCATACCCAAAGAGTATGGCGCATAGAAGAAGCAAGACGCAATCTAGGTCAGCGTGGCTCAGCAGGTTTGTCTAGGCGAGTCAGGAGAGACTTTAGTGTTTCCCGCTAAACACGGCCAATATGTTGCCTTATTTGTTGCGCACGCCGTTATTGTTGGCCGATATGTGAAACATGACAAAATTACAATTTGCGGCCTGACGCCAAATTTGCGAAACACTGCATACAAGTTTAATCGAACGTCCGTAAATCCGCCAAGAAGATTGGCAACGCAGAGAACCAAGAGCAGGGAACATGTCCTTTTTGAAACCGAAATTTTTAAACGCAGCAATGATTGCTGGAGCATGTGTCGCTGCCAGCTTTGCAGGAAGTGCAATAGCGCAGGATGCAAATCCGGCGGCAGCAGCTTGGGTAAAGGTTTGTAATCAAGAACCTAACTCCAAGAAAAACATTTGTCTGACAACGCAGGAAATTCGTGCGGATACCGGGCAATTCCTGGCATCAGTAGCAATCCGCGAAATTGGCGAAAATGAAAAACGTAGTCTGATTATCGCTGTTCCGCCAGGGATGCTCATTCAACCAGGCTTGCGACTGCAAGTGGACAAAAACAAACAACGTGAAATCAAGTACGGCATCTGCTTTCCTAATGCGTGCTATGCAGAGCTTAACATCGATGACGCTGTGGTAGCCGAAATGAAACGCGGAAATGAGTTGGTGCTTACAACTTTGAACCAGCAGGCAAAGGCAATTAATTTCCAGTTGACTCTATCTGGCTTCACCAAAAGCTATGATGGCGACCCGATTGACCCTGCAGAATTGCAGGCGCAGCAACAAAAACTGCGTGATGAACTGCAACAGAAGGCTGAAGCAGCCCGTCAGCGTTTGATCGAGCAGCAGCAAAAAGCAACAGGTAACTGATTTCAAAGTAATTTAGTTTAACGCAATAAAAAAGCGCCTGCTGGTCAGGCGCTTTTTTATTAGACCAATTCGGTCATTTTCAAATCTTAGTGCTTCAACACTTCAAAGGGTTGGTAGCGCCCATCTTGCAGGCGCTCAAACACTTCATCTACCTGTGGATGCCGAACAGGATCGCCGCTTGTATCATGCAGCAGGTTTTGCTCTGACACATAAGCAACGTACTCGGTTTCCTCATTTTCCGCGAAAAGATGGTAATATGGCTGATCTTTAATAGGCCGCACATCTTCTGGAATTGCGTCCCACCATTCTTCGGTATTAGAGAACTCCGGGTCCACATCAAAAATTACGCCACGGAACGCATATATGCGATGCTTGACCACCTCACCAATGCTGAATTTGGCAGCGCGCCCCAAAATAGTTGATGGGGAAGGGACTTCAGGAATGTCTGTCTGTGCCATAAAAACTCTACTTTCTCACTTACCCTTATATAACGCCCCAATGCTGCATTGCAATTTAGCTTATGAAATGCACCTTAATTTTAAGAGAATTTGCCATAAATTCCATGTTCGGCGAGCTTGGCATTCATTGAAGACTTGCCTACAACACCCCTGAATTCATGAATCCACCCGTTATCCTGAAGGGGAGACAAAATATGACAGCAATAGTCGATATTGTTGCACGCGAAATCTTGGACAGTCGTGGCAATCCAACGGTTGAAGTTGATGTGATGCTGGAAGACGGATCACTTGGCCGCGCTGCAGTTCCATCAGGTGCCTCCACCGGCGCACATGAAGCCGTTGAACTGCGCGATGGCGGCTCACGTTATCTCGGCAAAGGCGTCACAAAAGCTCTCGAAGCTGTCAACACTGAGATCTTTGACGCAATCGGTGGCTTCGAAGTCGAAAATCAGATTCATATCGACCGTACAATGATTGCTCTGGATGGAACACCAAACAAGGCGCGCCTTGGTGCAAACGCCATCCTCGGTGTATCGCTGGCATGTGCAAAGGCAGCAGCAGATGCCAGTGGCCTTCCGCTTTATCGCTATGTGGGCGGCGCTAATGCACGTGATCTGCCGGTCCCAATGATGAACATTATTAACGGCGGCGAACACGCAGATAACCCAATCGATGTTCAGGAATTTATGATCATGCCAGTTGGAGCGGAAAACTTCCGTGAAGCACTGCGTATGGGCGCTGAAATATTCCACACATTAAAAAAGGGGCTCAGCGCGGCTGGCCACAACACAAATGTAGGCGATGAGGGCGGCTTTGCACCGAACCTGGCTTCCACCGATGATGCTTTGGGCTTCATCATGAAGTCCATCGAAGAGGCTGGCTATAAACCTGGCGAAGATGTCTTTCTGGCGCTGGATTGTGCTTCGACAGAGTTTTTTGAAAACGGCAAGTATAATTTGAAGGGTGAGAGCAAGGTGCTTGAGTCCGGAGCTATGGCTGATTACCTGGCCGATCTGGTTGCCCGCTATCCAATTATCTCCATCGAAGACGGCATGGCGGAAGATGATTGGGCTGGCTGGAACGCTCTAACTGCAAATGTTGGCGATAAGTGCCAGCTTGTGGGAGATGATCTCTTCGTGACAAACACAGAACGCCTCGTGCGCGGCATTGAAGAAAAGTCAGCCAATTCCATTTTGGTTAAAGTGAACCAGATCGGCACCCTGACTGAAACACTCGAAGCGGTTGAGATGGCACACAAGGCCGCTTTCACTGCCGTCATGTCCCATCGCTCTGGTGAAACCGAAGACAGCACGATTGCAGACCTTGCGGTGGCTCTGAATTGCGGCCAGATCAAAACAGGCTCGCTCGCTCGATCAGACAGACTTGCGAAATACAATCAGCTTCTTCGGATTGAGGAACAGCTCGGTACACAGGCGCGTTTTGCTGGTCGCGGCATTCTCAAAAGCTAATTAGCACGCTCTTAACAAGCTATAAAAGCCCGGCATTCATGTCGGGCTTTTTGATTTGAAAAGCTCAAACGTGCCCAAAATCTTGAATCCCGAAAGTGTTTTTTAACCCTCACGATCTATTTTGCTTTCCGAGGGCGGCTTCAAGTTCCGCGTACCGCTCGTTTGTTTAGGCGCGTATTTGCCAATGTCTACTCGTTACAAAAAACAGAGCCTTTTGGGCAGATTGCTTTTACCCGGATTAACGGTTCTCGTACTTACGTATTTCTCGTTCCACGCCGTCAATGGTCGATTTGGGTATCGCGCCCTGCAAGTGCAGCAAGAACAAATTGTCGAGTTGAAATTGAAACGTGATGCCTTGTCCGCAACACGGCAGGAAATGCACGAACGGATAAACCTGCTAAAACTTGCCACAATCGATCCAGATTTACTTGACGAACGTGCCCGACAACTGCTTGGATACGTTAGATCAGACGAGTTGCTTATCCATCTCCCAAAGTAAGTCTTGACGGATTTTTCCAAATTTCGTCAGTTAACTCAATTCGAGTTAATTTAAAATAATTCATAAAACACAATAAATTAGACCGTTTTTAGCGAAGAAATTCGACTTTGATTTCTTTGCGTAAAATGGTTATGTATGAGCCAATTAAAATCCTATGAGGAGGAGGCTCATACATATGGCTGCTGCTAAGCAAACAACAACGCGCGCAAAGTCAGCGGGTGCAAAATCTACAAGATCTCGCGCCGCCGGAACTGCCACTGCCCGAAAAACCAGAAGCAAAGCCGCAAAGCCCGCGATTGCTGACTTTACCAAAGAACAGGAATTGAAAGCATATCGCGATATGCTCTTGATCCGTCGCTTTGAAGAAAAAGCAGGGCAGCTTTACGGTATGGGTCTGATTGGGGGCTTCTGCCATCTTTACATTGGCCAGGAAGCTGTTGTTGTTGGCATGCAAATGGCTATTGAAGACGGTGATCAGGTAATCACAGGCTACCGAGACCATGGCCACATGTTGGCTTGTGGCATGGACCCCAAAGGCGTGATGGCTGAGCTTACTGGGCGCATCGGCGGTTACTCCCGCGGCAAGGGCGGCTCCATGCACATGTTCTCCAAAGAGAAGAACTTCTATGGAGGCCACGGCATAGTAGGTGGCCAAGTGTCACTTGGGACAGGCCTGGCATTTTCCAACCACTATAGAAAAAATGACCGCGTTTCTCTGACCTACTTTGGCGATGGCGCTGCAAACCAAGGTCAAGTGTACGAGAGCCTGAACATGGCCGAGCTGTGGAAGCTTCCATGCATCTATATCATTGAGAATAACCGGTATGCGATGGGCACATCAGTTGCTCGCTCATCATCACAGCCAGATTTTTACAAGCGTGGCGAGAGCTTTGGAGTACCCGGAAAACAAGTCGATGGCATGGATGTTCGTTCCGTAAAAGCGCTTGGAGATGAAGCGGTTAAATGGTGTCGTTCAGGCAAGGGACCGATGATCCTTGAAATGCTGACATATCGCTATCGCGGACACTCAATGTCGGATCCGGCAAAATACCGCTCCAAAGAAGAAGTGCAGAAAATGCGCAATGAGCAGGATCCTATTGAACAGGTTCGCAAGCGTCTTTTGGAAAAAGATTGGGCCAAGGAAGATGAGCTGAAGGAATTCGACAAAGAAGTCCGCGGCATTGTCGCCGAAGCAGCTGATTTTGCCCAAACCAACCCAGAGCCGGACGCTTCCGAGCTTTGGACAGACGTATACCTTTAAGGGGAGCAAGACATATGCCTATTGATATTTTGATGCCCGCGCTTTCCCCTACGATGGAAGAAGGCACGCTAGCCAAATGGTTGAAAAACGAGGGGGATGCTGTTTCCTCTGGTGACGTAATTGCTGAGATCGAAACCGACAAAGCCACAATGGAAGTTGAAGCCATTGATGAGGGCGTGATGGGGAAAATTCTAATTGCGGCTGGCACCGAGAATGTAAAGGTGAATGAGCGGATCGCCGTTATATTGGAAGATGGTGAAAGCGCAGATGATCTGTCCGCCGCAGGACCAAAGGCTGCGGCAGAACCAGCGCAACAACAAGCCCCATCAGCGGCCGCCGACCCTGTAGCAGCTCAACCCGTTGTTTCTGAGGCTCCGGCTGATCTGGAAATTCCATCTGGAACCAATATGGTTTCAACAACCGTCCGCGAAGCTTTGCGTGATGCCATGGCGGAGGAAATGCGCTCAGATGGAGATGTATTTGTCATGGGTGAAGAGGTTGCCGAATATCAAGGTGCCTATAAAATCACTCAGGGCCTGCTGCAGGAATTTGGTGCAGACCGGGTTATTGACACTCCCATCACAGAGCATGGTTTTGCCGGTTTGGGCGTTGGCGCTGCAATGGCTGGACTTAAACCAATCGTTGAGTTCATGACTTTCAACTTTGCCATGCAGGCGATTGATCACATCATTAACTCCGCTGCTAAGACGCTATATATGTCCGGCGGTCAAATGGGTGCTCCCATCGTATTCCGTGGTCCAAATGGTGCCGCGGCCCGCGTTGGCGCCCAACACAGCCATGATTACGCTGCCTGGTACTCCAATGTGCCAGGACTAAAAGTTGTGATGCCTTATACGGCGGCGGATGCAAAAGGGCTTCTGAAGTCTGCAATTCGTGATCCCAACCCAATCGTCTTTTTGGAAAACGAAATCCTGTATGGTCAATCGTTTGACGTGCCGGATATGGATGATTTCATTGTTCCCATCGGCAAGGCTCGCATTGCGCGTTCCGGAAGTGATGTAACTATCGTATCCTTCAGCATCGGCATGACCTACGCACTTAAAGCAGCTGATGAGTTGGCAGGGATGGGTATCAGTGCCGAGGTCATAGATCTTCGTACGATCCGTCCGATGGACATAGACACTGTTATAACATCGGTTAAGAAAACTGGACGCTGTGTCTGCGTTGAAGAAGGCTTCCCGCAATCTGGTGTTGGTGCAGAAATCGTAGCGCAGCTGATGGAGAACGCGTTCGATTACCTCGATGCACCAGTTATCCGCATCTGTGGGAAAGACGTCCCAATGCCATATGCCGCAAACTTGGAAAAACTGGCATTGCCGAATGTCGGCGAAGTCATCGCGGCAGCCAAGGCCGTAACTTACACCGACTGATTGGAGATATAATATGCCAATTGATATTTTAATGCCGGCACTCTCTCCGACCATGGAAGAGGGCAATCTGGCAAAGTGGCATGTGAAGGAAGGCGATAGCGTTTCTTCAGGTGACGTTATTGCGGAAATTGAAACCGACAAAGCCACAATGGAAGTTGAATCCATTGACGAAGGGACTGTGGGAAAAATACTCATTGAAGAAGGCGCGGAAGGCGTAAAAGTAAACGCACTCATTGCTGTTCTTTTGGAGGAGGGTGAGGATGCTTCTGCTATTTCAGATGCGCCGGCGGCTCCAAAAGCCGCAGCAGCTTCCCCAACCACCGAGGCAGCACCAGAAGCAACCGCAGCACCTGCGCCGGCAGCATCCGCTCCGGCAACAGCAGCGCCAAGTGGATCAAAGGTCTTCTCTTCGCCTTTGGCACGCAGAATTGCTAAGGAAAATGGCCTTGACATTTCAACGATTGTTGGCTCCGGCCCGCATAATCGTATTATCAAGAAAGACGTTGAGAATGCCATTGCAAGTGGCGCGAAATCTGCACCAGCCGCAGCATCTGCTGCCCCCGCCAGCGGACCAAAAGCGGCACCAGAAGGCATGTCTGATGATGCTGTTCTTAAGCTGTATGACGAAGATAGCTATGAACTCATCCCACATGATGGCATGCGTAAGACAATTGCCGCTCGTCTGACCGAGGCAAAGCAAACTATACCGCATTTCTATCTAACGATTGATTGCCAGCTGGACGAATTGCTGGCTCTACGCTCGCAACTCAATGCGGCGGCCCCAAAGGACGGCGACGGCAAGCCAGCTTACAAAATCTCCGTAAATGACATGGTGATCAAAGCCCATGCGCTCGCATTGCGTGCCGTGCCTGATGCAAATGTCTCGTGGAGTGCAGGCGGTATGCTGCAACACAAGCATGCAGATATTGGCGTGGCGGTTTCCATTCCGGGTGGATTGATCACACCAATTATTCGCCGTGCAGAAGAAAAGTCTTTATCTACAATTTCAAATGAGATGAAGGATCTGGCGAAGCGGGCGAAAGATCGCAAATTGCAGCCGCTGGAATATCAAGGCGGAACATCAGCAGTTTCAAATCTTGGCATGTTTGGTGTGAAAGACTTTGCTGCAATCGTAAATCCACCACATGGCTCTATTTTGGCGGTGGGCGCGGGCACTCAACAAGCCGTTGTCAAAGATGGTGCTGTTGTACCGGCAACAATTATGTCCGTTACGCTTTCAACCGATCATAGAGCTGTTGATGGCGCATTGGGTGCCGAATTGATGCAAGCATTCAAAGGTTTCATCGAAAATCCAATGAGCATGCTGGTCTAGAATAAAGAAGAGGGGGTACCCCCTCTTCAAACAAGCAAAATTGATTCATATCAAGGAGCGAAAAACGGCGCGGAATTAGGGTCTGGTTAGCGATCACATCGAGGAGACGCACCATGAGCCACACACCGCATGAACTGGCAGAAGAATTTCCCGAACACGTTGATAAAATCCACGCTCTTAAGACAAATGACAACCACTTTGCGCGGCTTTTCGACGAGTACCATGAAATCAACCGGGACATTCATCGAGCTGAAACAAACATTGAACCGACAGATGATTTTCACATGGAAAGCATGCGAAAAACCAGAATGCGGATCAAGGACGAAATCTACGGGATGTTGACCGCCTGATTTGATCATCGCGCCATCCCCAATTTTCAGTCTCATTGAGGCTGATTGAACAAAGGAGATGGCCGGTGGCAAACTACGATATAATAGTAATTGGTGGAGGCCCAGGTGGCTATGTAGCAGCGATCAGGGCAGCTCAACTGGGCTTAAAAACAGCCGTTGTTGAGCGAGAACATCTGGGTGGAATTTGCCTCAATTGGGGCTGTATTCCTACCAAGGCTCTGCTGCGCTCCGCCGAAGTTTACCATTACATGGAACACGCGAAAGACTATGGTCTTATTGCGGAAAAGTATGGCTTTGACATTGGTGCGGTTGTTAACCGTTCGCGCGGTGTCTCCAAGCAGCTGAACGGTGGTGTCGGTTTCCTGCTGAAAAAGAACAAGGTCGACGTCATTTGGGGTGAAGCTGAAATCACCAAGCCTGGTGAGGTAAAAGTAGCAACGCCAAAGAAGAAAGCGATGGAACCGCAACACCCAGCGCCCAAAGGAACGCTGGGTGAGGGCACTTACAACGCCAAGAACATTATCGTCTCCACTGGCGCTCGCCCACGTGCGTTGCCGGGTATTGAGCCGGATGGCGATCTGATTTGGACATATTTCGAAGCGATGGTCCCTAAAGACATGCCTAAATCATTGGTCGTGATGGGGTCCGGTGCAATTGGCATCGAATTTGCTTCATTCTATCGCACCATGGGCGCTGATGTAACCGTCGTCGAACTAATGCCACAAATTATGCCGGTTGAAGATGCAGAGATTTCCGCACTCGCTCGCAAACGCCTAGAAAAGCAAGGCATGAAAATCATTACCGAAGCCAAGGTGACAAAAGTGTCCAAGGGCAAAGGTTCTGTGACTGCATCCGTTGAAACAAAAGACGGCAAAACTCAGGAAATCACAGCGGATAAACTGATCTCCGCGGTCGGTGTGCAGGGTAATATCGAAGGACTGGGCCTGGAAAAACTGGGGGTTAATACAGATCGCGGCTGCGTTGTGATTGACGGTTTTGGCAAAACAAATGTGCCCGGCATTTACGCCATCGGCGATGTGGCTGGGCCACCAATGCTTGCGCATAAAGCTGAACATGAAGGCGTCATTTGCGTAGAGGCCATTGCCGGTAAAAATCCGCATTCCATGGATAAGAGCATGATCCCCGGATGTACCTATTGCAATCCGCAGGTCGCTTCTGTCGGCTTGACTGAAGCGAAGGCAAAAGAAGCCGGTCATAAGGTCAAAGTTGGCCGTTTCTCTTTCGTTGGAAACGGTAAGGCCATTGCGCTTGGCGAGCCGGAGGGTCTAATCAAAACCGTATTTGATGAGAAAACGGGGCAACTGCTCGGTGCTCATATGGTCGGCGCGGAAGTAACAGAGCTCATTCAAGGCTATGTTGTTGCAATGAATCTTGAGACTACCGAAGAAGAATTGATGCACACTGTATTCCCACACCCAACGCTCTCAGAAATGATGCATGAAAGTGTGTTGGATGCTTATGGGCGCGCTATACATAGTTAATACACTGATCGTAGCTGCCTACTTTGCAGTGGAATTTAAAAGGGGTCAGCCTATATCAAGGCTGTTCTCTGAATTGGAAATAGTATGGTCACTTTGATAGATATTGCGCCCAAAACGCGCCACCCTGAAAAAGCACATCGGCCAGACACTGAAGTGCTGAAAAAGCCCGACTGGATACGTGTCAAAGCGCCAGGTTATGGCGTTGATGCGGGTGTCTACAAAGAAACTCAAAAAATTGTAAAAGCCAACAATCTCGTCACAGTTTGTGAAGAGGCTGGATGTCCGAATATTGGGGAATGCTGGTCTAAAAAGCACGCAACTATGATGATTATGGGCGACACGTGCACGCGTGCCTGCGCATTCTGTAATGTGCGCACTGGTATTCCGCAACCGCTCGACACAATGGAACCTGCTCATGTTGCGGAAGCTGTGGCCAAGCTCGGACTCAATCATGTTGTGATAACATCGGTGGACAGGGATGATCTGGATGATGGCGGCGCACAACATTTTGCCGAGGTTATTTACGCGATCCGTGAACAGAGCCCCGCCACCACAATTGAGATTTTGACACCGGATTTCCTGCGCAAGGAAGGCGCTTTGGAAATCGTTGTTGAGGCCAAACCCGATGTTTTCAACCATAATTTGGAAACTGTGCCATCCAATTATCTAACGGTCCGTCCAGGCGCACGCTATTTCCATTCGATCCGCCTATTGCAGCAGGTCAAAGAGCTGGATCCGACCATGTTTACAAAATCAGGCATCATGGTGGGATTGGGAGAAGAGCGAAACGAAGTGCTTCAGTTGATGGATGATCTGCGGTCAGCAAATGTTGACTTCATTACCATCGGCCAGTATCTGCAACCCACACGCAAGCACCATGAGATCAAGAAATTCGTGACACCTGACGAATTCAAAGCCTATGAAACCGTTGCGTATTCCAAAGGTTTTCTGATGGTATCGTCCAGCCCACTGACGCGATCTTCGCATCACGCCGGCGAAGACTTTGCCCAGCTTCAGGCCGCCCGTGCGGCGAAATTTGATGGTGCAACCGCATAACGGGCTGGAAAAAATTGCCTTCATTCTCTACGAGCCGAAATGTCGCCCATACCGCAAAGGAGATGTTCCTCCTTGTTGCAGATGTTGAGAACTATCCTCTTTTCGTGCCGCTGTGCCAAAGATTGCTGGTTCGCGGCAGAGAAATACAGGATGACGGAACAGAAATTATGATCGCGGATATGACGGTGGCATACGGGCCCGTGAACGAAACATTCGTAACCCGTGTTGTAACAGATCCCGAAAATCTCACCATTCGCGCATCCTACATTGATGGACCATTTTCCCATCTCGATAACAAATGGTCATTTCAGGAAAAATTGGAGGAGAATCGAGACCCATCGTCCACGGTGCATTTCGATATCGACTACGAATTTAAATCGCGCACGTTGGGTATGCTGATGGGCTCCATGTTCGACCGCGCATTCAGAAAGTTTGCCGAAGCCTTTGAAACAAGAGCTGACGAACTTTACGCGGCAGGGTCTTGAAGACAGCTTTCCACTAGCAATAGTGCGTCCAACACAGTGCGTACACGAATTTCCGCTCGACTCAAATCACCATATTGCTTGAGCGCATGTTGTGTTTGAGCTCCTGTAAGTACACATGCCATGTGGACAGTTCCAACCGGTTTTTCCGCAGATCCCCCTCCTGGGCCAGCAATGCCAGTTACAGACACAGCAATATCCGCCCGACAGCGTGTGAGTGCACCTTCTGCCATTGCAATTGCTACCGGTTTACTGACTGCACCGTGAGAAACGATTAACTCGCTCGGAACTCCAACAAGTTGTGTTTTTGCTTCGTTTGAATAGGTGACAAACCCAGCCTCGACCACCGCCGAAGAGCCTGAAATTTCGGTTAGGCTGGCCGCTATCAGACCACCTGTGCACGACTCCACTGTTGCAACCATGCGCTTGGCTTCCAAACAGCGATTCAAAGTTTGTGTTGCGCGCCCAAGTAATCGCTCATCAAGCATTGGTTTGCTCCGCCGGAAAAACCAGGGTAGCTGCGGCGTTAGCGGCGATACCTTCTTTACGGCCGGTGAAGCCAAGTCTCTCACTGGTGGTTGCCTTAACGCTTATTCGATCAAACGAAACACCAGTGATATCCGAAATCTTCTGCCTCATATCATCTCGATAAGGGCCAATTTTGGGGGTTTCGCAAATCAAAGTCACATCAAGGTGTGTAATATGCGCACCACGTTGGGTTGCCAAATCGACAGCATGTTTAAGGAACTGATCCGACGCAGCTGCCTTCCATTTTGGATCTGAAGGCGGGAAATGTGACCCAATATCGCCATCAGACAATGCTCCAAGAACGGCGTCCGTCAGCGCATGCAGTCCAACATCTGCATCTGAGTGACCCTTGAGTGATTTGTCATGCGCGATCTTGACGCCACACAAAATTACTTCACTCCCGGCTTCAAATGCATGTACATCATAGCCCTGTCCCACGCGAACATCCGGGATTAGAAATCTTGTTTCTTGTGACTGGAGCATTTCTCTGGCCAATTTAAAGTCCTGGGGTTCTGTGATTTTCCAATTGTTGCGATCGCCGGCAGATAGGGCAACCGGGCCAACATAGGCCTCAAAAACCATAGCATCGTCCGAATAGTTGTCTTCACCATCTGCGATCGCGCGTTCGTGCGCGTCGTAAAGTTGATTGAATTCAAAGCCTTGCGGAGTTTGCGCTTGAAAAATTCCATCGCGCGGAACAGACTTTGAAACAAATGGTTTCCCGGAGCCTTGCGGGCCAGGTATCGCATGTTTGAGGCTATCAACCACCGGAATGGCGGCTATACTGCCTCCGTGCAGCATAGCATCTGCTATCACTGTCCGAATACAGTCGGGCGAGACAAAGGGTCTCGCTGCGTCATGCACCAGAACGATTTCCCAGTCCTCTTTATGTTGGTCAAGCATCCTCAAACCATTCAGGACCGAACGCTGCCGGGTTGAGCCCCCCGTCACGAAAGAAAGCCTGCTTTCGTCGAATTTATCTCTCATATAGGGCATTGGCCAGGTTTCATCACCAACAGGGACAACGCAAAGAATATGAGAAATTTCACCAACTGCAGCGAAGGCGTCGACTGTACGCTGAAAGAGCGTCTCTCCTTCTAAAGGGAAGAACTGTTTGGGAATAAATCCGGTTTCAGTCGACGCACGACTTCCGCTTCCAGCCCCGACAATGAGCACAGCAACCAAAGGCTGGTTATTGGTCGTCATATGTGGTCATTCCTGTTTGGCAAATTTGCAGACAAATCGCATCAATTAACTACGATATCGATTGCATTTGCCCAAAATCCATGCAGTGTTATAAACTGCTTAAAATATAGTCAAAGCACTCTGAGCCATGATACAACCCATTTCCATCGGACGCCATAAAATTGAGCGCCCAATCCTACTTGCTCCCATGTCAGGCGTTTCGGATCTTCCGTTCCGGCGCCTGGCATGGCGCTATGGTGTGGGGCTCGTGGTGTCGGAAATGGTAGCTTGCGAGGCACTCGCAAACAAAAGCAAGGAGATGGCCAGCCGTATGGAAGGCGAGGGCATCGGAATTCATGTTGTGCAGTTAGCTGGTCGAGAAGAGAAGTGGATGGCCGAAGGTGCTCGAATCGCTGAGGGCGATGGCGCTGATATCCTCGACATAAATATGGGTTGTCCGGCTCGCAAAGTAACCAGTGGATACTCCGGCTCCGCGTTAATGCAAGATCCGGATCATGCACTTCGTCTGATTGAAGCTACCGTCAACGCAACATCCTTACCTGTCTGTTTGAAAATGCGATTAGGTTGGGACGACAGCAGTATCAACGCACCGCAAATTGCAGAGCGCGCAGAAAATGCAGGGGTGCAAATGATCACAATACATGGACGCACCAGATGCCAGTTCTACAAAGGCAAAGCGGATTGGCGAGCTATTAAACAGGTCGCAGATGCGATAACTGTGCCGCTCATCGCCAACGGAGATGTGACACAACTCTCACAGATAGATGAGATCATGAATCAATCAGGCGCTGATGGTGTAATGATCGGACGTGGCGCCTATGGCCGCCCGTGGTTCCCAGGCTATGTTGCCAGTCGAACATGCCCTGATGATCAACCTCCAATGCCTGAGCCAACTTTGGAGGAGAAGGCGGAACTAGCTGCTGAACACTATGAGGCGTTACTGTTCCACTACGGTACCAAGGTGGGTGTACGTGCCGCGCGCAAGCATTTGGGTTGGTACTTGGATGATGCTGGCATAAAGAGCGCAGAGCACCGCAAAAATATTATGACTGGTGTTGAGCCAGTAGACGTACTGAAATCTCTAAAACAATCGTTTCTTGAAGCTGCATCAAACTTGCAAAATACGCAGGTGGCCGCATGAGCCGTACTGCGGATTTATTAAGGCGCGCGGGAAACGCGTTGACGCCAGGTAATGCTCAACAAACAAGCGCCATCCTAAATGCGTTACCACATCCCATTATGTTTCTGGACACGGACCTCAAGATTCAGAGCCTCAATCAAGAGGCTGAAACATTCTTTCAATCCAGCTCCACGGTGCTCCACAACCGACCACTTGCATCACTTTTACCCATCGCAAGCCCAGTGATTGACGTTGCCCAGCAGGCGCTGGATCGTAACGTTCCAGTCTTTGAGTACAGAGTGATAATTGGGCTGCCAGGCAAATTGGAAGAACGCCGAATAGACGTGAATGCAGTGCCCGTTTCTGACGAGGTGAATGGGCTCGTCCTGATGTTTTTAGAGCGCACCATGACTGAAAAATTGGACCGCCAGTTGACACATCGCGGCGCTGCTCGAACAGTAACCGGCCTTGCCGCAATGCTAGCTCATGAAATCAAAAATCCATTGTTCGGAATTCGCGGCGCAGCACAATTACTGGAGAGTAGCGCCGACGAAAACGACAGAACGCTGACACGCCTCATTTGCGATGAGACAGACAGGATCGTTCGGTTGGTTGACCGAATGGAAGTATTCTCTGACGAACGGCCTGTTGAGCGTGCGCCGGTCAATATTCATGTTGTTCTAGAGCGCGTTAAGTCGATTTCGTTATCCAGTTTCGGTCGTGACATCAAGGTGACCGAGCGTTATGATCCGTCGCTGCCGTTTGTTCATGCAAATCATGATCAGCTCATCCAGGTCTTTCTGAACTTGATAAAAAACGCCGCTGAATCTCTCAAAGATCAGCCCGAGCCTGAAATTTTACTAAGGACAGCTTTCAAGCCAGGAATCCGGCTTTCCTTGCCGGGCACAACCGATCGAATGAGCCTACCGCTGGAATTTAGCGTAGAGGACAATGGACCAGGAATTCCAGAAGATTTACTGCCACTACTGTTCGACCCCTTCATAACCACAAAGACAAATGGTACCGGGCTTGGCCTGGCTCTTGTTGCCAAGATCGTACGAGACCATGGCGGGGTGATTGATTGTGACAGTCGCAAGGGCAAGACAATTTTCCGTATTCTGATGCCAGCTTTTAAAGAGACAAAAATCCCCAAAGAAGGAAAAGATGCTGATGGCCGGTGAAACAATCCTTGTCGCCGATGACGACGCCGCTATTCGCACGATATTGGATCAAGCCCTTACCCGTGCAGGATATCAGGTGCGTTTAACGGGCACAGCCGGAACTCTCTGGCGATGGGCCAGTCAGGGCGAAGGTGACTTGATAATCACTGATGTGGTTATGCCGGATGACAACGCCTTCAACCTTCTTCCACGCATCAAGAATGTACGTCCTGACGTGCCTATACTGGTAATGAGCGCGCAAAATACCTTCATGACAGCAATTACAGCATCAGAACGTGGCGCTTATGACTACTTGCCAAAGCCCTTCGATCTGCGGGAATTGGTTGAGATTGTTGGACGAGCGCTGTCGGAGCGAAGTACTGGCGTTCAAATAGACGCACACCAGCCAGCAGGCGAAGATATCCCGTTGGTCGGGCGTTCATCAGCCATGCAGGAAATCTATCGTGTTCTCGCACGCCTGATGCAAAATGATTTGACAGTGCTCATCGAAGGAGAGTCCGGAACCGGTAAGGAGCTCGTTGCTCGTGCCTTGCATGACTATGGCAAGCGCAAAGGCGGCCCATTTGTCGCTATTAACATGGCAGCCATACCCAGGGATCTTATCGAAGCTGAGCTATTTGGCTATGAGAAGGGAGCTTTTACCGGCGCAAACAGCCGTGGAAGCGGTCGGTTTGAACAAGCCGAAGGCGGGACTTTATTTCTGGATGAAATTGGTGACATGCCAATGGATGCCCAAACCCGCTTGTTGCGCGTATTGCAACAGGGCGAATACATGACTGTTGGTGGTCGCAAGTCTATCAGAACCGACGTGCGCATTATTGCAGCTACAAATAAGGGTCTTCATGCGCTTATTGGCGAAGGCCGTTTCCGAGAAGATCTTTACTATCGTTTGAATGTAATTCCAATCCGACTCCCACCATTGCGAGATCGATTGGATGATGTTGATGATCTCGTGCGCCACTTCTTCGCCCAAGCGGCAAAAGAGGGGCTTGGGATGAAGCAGATAGACAGTGCAGCTCTCACACGAATGAAACAGCACAATTGGCCCGGCAATGTGCGCGAACTAGAAAATGTCGTTCGGCGATTAGCGGCGCTTTATCCACAAGATATCATCACACATAATATTGTGGACCATGAACTTGGTCGCGTGGATGCTAACTCGAATGAAGAGCCTTTTACGAACCAGCCTCTTGATATGTCGTTGCTTGTGGAATCTCTCGTGAAAACCGCCTTTTCGGAAACTGATTCTGATCGGGGCCCCGATCAGTTGTATCATTCCATCCTACATAGAATGGAGAAGCCTCTCATTAGTGCAACTTTGGCGCACACGGGTGGAAACCAAATCAAGGCGGCAGATATACTTGGCCTCAACCGAAACACTTTAAGGAAGAAAATCAAAGAGTTGGACGTTAAAATTATCAAATCTGTGTAATGGGTGCTGCTTTGATCTTGTAACACTGTGTGACTAAGAGACCACAATTCAGCCACACTGAAGGTGTTTCCTTTCGGCAACAAATGTTGTATATTTACATCAGTTTGAGCAAGCAAAGATACCTTCCTGTATGACGCAGTTGGACATAGCAACAACACAATCTCCAGCAACGGATGCAGAGCAGGCCAAAACGCCTGTTATAGCCACAAGCCAAACCACGCAGGAATTTAACCGGTCATCGCGACTGGTGCGTCCCATCGGCTTTATCGCCGCCATTCTCGCTCTTATATCGGCATCTATCTCATTCGCTGTCTTGATGGGTTTTACGTCCATTGAGCCCAACCAAGACATCATTCGCATCGCCATGATTGTAAATGGCCTGCTGGTAAGCGTTCTAGCTGGTGCAATTATATGGGAACTCGGCGGCATTCTGATAGCTCGGCGTCGACGCAGAGCTGCATCCCGGCTGCATGTGCGTGTGGTTGCATTGTTCAGTCTGGTTGCGGCAGCACCAGCTATTCTCGTTGCTATTGTCGCAGGTGTAACTCTCGATCGTGGACTGGACAGGTGGTTTGATACCCGCACGAAGGAAATCGTAAACACCTCCAGAACCGTAGCGCAGGCTTATGTTCAAGAGCACACGCGGGTGTTGGCAAACGATGTAATTTCCATCGCGGCAGATTTCAACAGGGCAGGGACAAATCTCACATTCGACCAGTCACGTGTTCAGGCCTATCTTACGACACAAGCGCGTTTGCGTCGACTGACAGCAATTTTACTTTTAGATGGAAATGCCAATGTGGTTGCCAGAAGCCCAGGTCCTGAGACCGATAAATTGCCAATACCAAGTCCCTCGGCGCTGGCTGGGCTAGGTGAAGATGAAGTAGCGCTTCAAAATCGAGGCCTGTCAAACGTTGCCGGCGCAGCGATGAAGCTCTCATCCTATAATGATAATACTTATCTCTACTTGGTACGCGCACTCAATCCAGAAGTGCTGGAATATGTACTTTTGGTCAATGAGAGGGCGGCCGAATACCAGCAGCTGGAACAGACACGTTTTGGCGTGCAAATCGCCTTCGGGCTGCTTTACATAGGCATCGCACTTATCGTGTTGCTGTCGGCAATTTGGCTCGGCATTAATTTCGCCAATAGGCTGGTATCCCCAATACGCCGCCTGATGACAGCTGCAAACGAGATTTCGACTGGTGATTTGAGTGTACGTGTACCCTGGAGCAAGCGGGAAGGCGATCTTGGCACCTTGTCCCAAACCTTCAACACCATGACACAGCAGCTCCAAAGCCAGCGCGATGACCTGATCCTGGCGAAAGATCAGGTGGATGAGCGCAGGCGTTTTAATGAAACGGTTTTGGCAGGCGTTACTGCGGGTGTTGTAGGCATTGAATCTGATGGCACCATAAGTCTGGTCAATCGATCTGCCCTGCGCATTCTTGATATGGACCGCAACAAGCTTCTGGAGCAGAACGTGGCTCAAGCGATCCCCGAACTGCGCGGCACTGTTTCATCAGCCCTAGCTAATCAACGCCCGCTGCATCAGGATCAGATTAGCCTGAAACGCAAAGGTGATGAGCGCACGCTGAATGTCCGAATTACCATGGAGCAATCCGATGACGCAGATCATCGGTTTGTGATTACGCTGGACGAGATCACAGATTTGATTGCGGCACAACGACGGTCAGCCTGGGCAGATGTGGCGCGCCGTATTGCTCATGAAATCAAAAACCCATTGACCCCCATTCAGCTCTCTGCCGAGAGATTGCAACGACGTTACGGGCGCAAATTGGAGACTGACAAAGACGTTTTCAACCAATGCACGGACACTATAATTCGTCAGGTCGGAGATATTGGCCGAATGGTTGATGAATTCTCATCATTTGCCCGAATGCCTCAACCCGTTATGGCAGAACGAAATTTGTCTGATGCCATTAAAGAAGCCGTGTTCCTGCAGGAAGTTGCTCACCCAGAAATCAAATTCAAAATGAGTCTGCCCGAAGAGCCGCTCATTGGCAAATTCGATCACCGTCTTCTATCTCAGGCACTTACCAATATTGTGAAGAATGCAACTGAGGGAATTGCCGCAATTCCCGAGGATGTGAATCGCACTGGTGCAATTTTTGTAGAGGCATCAAGAATAGACGAAAAATTTCATATCTCGGTGATCGACAACGGAGTAGGCCTTCCAAAGGAAAACAGGGCCAAATTGTTAGAACCCTACATGACGACGCGAGAAAAAGGTACAGGCCTTGGTCTCGCCATAGTTAGGAAGATTTTTGAGGAGCATGGCGGATCCATCGAATTGCTCGATGCTCCGGCTGAGCCAGATCAAGAGCCAGTGGGCGCTATGGTGAGATTAATATTGCCTGTAACCGCTGTTGAACTAGACACGCAAGAAAAAGAAGAAAAATAGATGGCCTCTGATATTCTGATTGTTGACGATGAAGCAGATATTCGGGAACTCGTTGCGGGTATTCTTGATGATGAGGGTTACGAGGTCCGTACGGCTCACGACAGCGATAGTGCTTTGGCCGCTATCGGTGACCGCAGGCCAAGCCTGGTGTTTCTGGACATCTGGTTGCAGGGAAGCCGATTGGATGGCCTGGCACTGCTGGACGTCATCAAGGAGCAGCACCCAGACCTTGCCGTGGTGGTCATTTCAGGCCATGGCAACATAGAAACTGCGGTTTCCGCTATCAAACGCGGTGCCTATGACTACATAGAAAAGCCCTTTAAGGCTGACCGTTTAGTGCTGATAGCTGAACGCGCGCTTGAAAATGTGAAGCTCAAAAAAGAGGTCACAGAATTGCGCGAAAAAAGCGTCGACGCGGCTGACCTTATCGGCACATCCCCAGCAATGATGCAACTGCGTGGCGCCATAGAAAAAATTGCACCAACCAATAGCCGTGTGATGATTCTTGGTGCGTCAGGCTGCGGCAAGGAGCTGGTAGCACGAACGCTCCATAAGAACTCTGCGCGCAGCAACGGGCCGTTTGTATCATTGAATGCGGCAACACTGACACCCGAAATGACAGAAATCGCTCTGTTTGGAACAGAATCAGAAAATGGCGGTGGACGAACAGTGGGCGCTCTTGAAGAAGCGCATGGCGGTACTTTGTACCTGGATGAAGTGGCGGAAATGCCACGTGAAACACAAAACAAGATTCTGCGTGTGTTGGTGGAACAGAGTTTTCAGCGTGTTGGAGGATCAAAAAAAGTCAGCGTTGACGTGCGTATCTTTTCTTCAACAGCGCGCAATCTGGAAGAAGATATCGCAGCAGGCAGTTTTCGTGAAGACCTCTACCACCGTCTCGCCGTTGTTCCGCTGAAGGTGCCATCCTTGTCTGAACGGCGGGAAGATATCCCTTTGCTGGTAGAGCATTTCATCGCGCAGATCGCCGCCTCTGTTGGCATACCGCCACGGGTGCTGGAAAGCGATGCACTTGCCGTCTTGCAGGCTCATCCTTGGCCAGGAAACATCCGACAGCTACGCAACAATCTGGAAAGACTTTTGATACTTACGCGTGAAGATGAAGGCGCGGCGCTGTCCGCAGATCTTCTGCCCAAGGAAATTGGTGAACTGCTACCATCCACATCCACCGGCGGCCAGGAGGGCGAACATCTTATGTCTATGCCCCTTCGGGAAGCCCGCGAAGTCTTTGAGAGAGAATACCTAACAGCCCAAATCGCACGCTTTGGCGGTAACATCTCCAAGACTTCAGAATTTGTTGGCATGGAACGCTCTGCACTACATAGAAAGCTAAAATCACTCAGCATTGGATAGCTTTGCGGTCAGGGTATTGGATTAGTGGACTGAAGGCTGTATGAATTAGCCAAAAGCGACAGACACATAATCTAAGGCCAATCAGGTATGAAAGTTGTCATTTGCGGTGCAGGCCAGGTTGGCTATGGCATAGCAGAACGTCTGTCATCAGAGCAAAACGATGTCTCTGTCATAGATAATTCTCCACGTCTCATTCAAGCAGTCAGGGACCATTTGGACGTTCGCGGAATCGTTGGGCATGGCGCGCATCCGGATATTTTGGCGCAGGCCGGCGTCGACGAAGCAGATATGATCATTGCGGTCACCTTGTATGATGAGGTGAACATGGTGGCCTGTCAGGTGGCACATTCCCTGTTCAACGTGCCAACCAAAGTGGCAAGAATTCGCGCTCAAAGTTACCTGCAATCATATTATTCCGACCTGTTTTCGCGCGACCACATGCCGATTGACGTGATCATTTCGCCTGAAATTGAAGTTGGTGAGATGGTCTTGCGGCGGCTCGCACTTCCCGGCGCATTTGATACGGTCGAGTTTGCCAATAAAGAAGTCACAACGTTGGGCATCATTTGCGAAGAAGACTGTCCGGTCATCGATACACCTTTGCGACAGTTGAGTGAGTTGTTTCCTGACTTGAGTGCTGTTGTGGTTGGCATACACAGAAACGGGACTCTGTTTGTACCCCGATCAGGCGACTCTATGTTGCAGGGCGATCAGGTATATGTCGTTACGCAAACCAAACGTGTGAAGAGAACCCTCTCCATTTTTGGCCATGAAGAGCAGGAAGCAGCTCGCATTATTCTCGCAGGCGGTGGCAATATTGGCCTCTATGTGGCGAAAAACCTGGAAGCACGCCATTCAAAGTCGAAAATTAAAATCATCGAGCGTTCCCGTGAACGCGCGATTTCGATCGCTGATGATTTAAAACGCGCTGTTGTTCTGCATGGCGACGCACTAGACCAGGAAATTCTGCGGGAAGCAGAAATCCAAGACGTCGATACAATGGTTACGCTGACTAACAATGATGAAGTCAACGTGCTTGCTAGCGTCATGGCTAAACGCATGGGATGCCGCCGTACATTGAGCCTGCTGAACAATACAAGTTATCCCACATTTACACAGTCACTTGGCATCGACGCGCATATCAACCCGAGGGTTGTCACACTGTCTAAAATTCTTCAGCATGTGCGCAGGGGTCGGGTGAGGGGCGTATACCCGGTGCAGGATGGAAAAGCAGAAGTCATTGAGGCGGAAGCTCTGGAGACGTCTCCTCTTGTTGGCAAAGCGTTGAGAGATCTGGATCTGCCGGAAGGCATTCGAATTGGCGCAGTGATCCATGATGGGAAATACATCCGCCCTGACGGTGACACCAAAATTCGTGCACATGACCGCGTAGTGATTTTTGCATTGGCAGACTACGTGCGTAAAGTAGAACAGATGTTCCGCGTTAGCCTAGACTTCTTTTAAGCAGGAACTTTCAAATGGCAGCAGGTCTTATTGTGCTAGCAGCCATTTTAGGCAGCGTAGCAACCGCTCTCATCATCCCGTTTCTGATTGCGGTGTACCTGGATGAGACTCAGGCAGTTTTGATTTTCGGTTCGACAGCTGCTGCATACGCGTTTGTAGCGTCTGCCATCTTCATTTCGTTGCGCGGCAAGGAGCGCGGATTGAAGCGAATTGAGACATTTGGACTGCTGTTATTAGCCTGGGTTTTGCTGCTTCTAAGCGGAGCGTTACCATTGGGGCTCAGTCTTGGTATGCCATCAGATGTGGCGCTCTTTGAAACAATTTCGGCGATCACCACAAACAATGCCTCTTCCTTTGTTGAGATTGAAAAGATGCCACGCTCTATCCTTTTTTGGCGTGTCCAACTGCAGTGGTTAGGTGGATTCCTGACTCTGCTGTCTATGGTGATTGTTTTGGCCCCAACGGGCGTGGGTGGCTTGCCAAAACGACAAATTGCTTTGCTCGAAAAAGTTGGGATTGGCGGCGGAGGCCGTATCTTGAAAACCTGCGTACAAATCGGAACAACCTATATCGGCCTGACATTTCTGTGCGCTCTCTTGCTGTTCTTAACTGGAATGCCGCTCTATGAGAGTTTTAGTATGGCTTCCGGCGCACTCTCAACCGGTGGCTTTATGCCAGCAAGCGGCGGTGTCTCGGACATTGGGACAACACTTGCATTTCCTATCCTGATCGTTTTCATGATTATCGGCGCAACCAGTATTCTGTGGCATCGAATGATCATAACGCGCAGAGGGCAATTGCTGCGTGAACACCGCGAGAGCTACCTTATAATCATTGCTGTGGCCGTATTGGCTTTTGTCCTTGGTTTTGGGTTAAGCCAAGCAACACTATCACCCGATGCAGAACACAATTTGGGTCGTGAAATTCTTAGCGGAATTTTTTTGGCCGCATCGTTGGTGTCCACTACCGGGTTTGAGTGGAGCGACGGAGATATCGGCAAAATTCCACCAATTCTCGTAGGGTGCATCATTCTGATCGGTGGCGGAGCATTCTCAACAGCCGGCGGCTTAAAGTTTTATAGGTTGGGTGCCATGCTCACACAGTCATATCATGAGCTGAATCGCCTGGTGTTTCCCCACAGCATACAATCAGACCGTTTTGGCGGCAGCCTTGCGGAGATTGGTGTCCTGAAAGCTATTTGGAGTCTTTTGATTGTCGCTGTTTTGATCGTATGGGGATGTGCAGCGATTCTATCACTCGATGGAATCCCATTTGAGGCCTCATTGATCGCCTCACTGTCCGCGTTTTCGAGCGTGGGAAGCGCATATGATACAAATTGGAATAATTTGGGTCAGTGGCCTGAATTTAGCGAAATGGCGCTCTTGTCCAAATCTGCTCTGGGTGTCACGATGCTACTTGGTCGTATTGAAGTTTTGGTATTTTTCGGGCTATTCAACATGACTTATTGGAACACGCGTTAAGGGCCTTTTATGTCGCGAATTGCATACGTTAATGGACAATATGTCCGTCACAGCAACGCCGCCGTCCATATAGAAGATAGAGGCTACCAATTTGCGGACGGTGTCTACGAAGTTTGTGAAATACTAGCGGGCCATCTGGTTGATGAAACTAGACATATGGATCGGCTGGAACGATCCCTTAGGGAATTGAGTATTGATATCCCAATGGACCGCAAACCAATGGGCGTTATTTTACGCGAAGTTGTCTCCAGAAATCGTGTAACAAACGGGCTCGTATACATTCAGGTCACACGCGGTGTAGCCCCAAGAAATCACTTCTTTCCAACAAGCGATACAGCTCCCGCTATTGTGGTGACAGCGCGCAGTTCCTCAACCGCCAAATCTGCGGCGCTTGCAGAAAAAGGTGTTGGTGTCATCAGCGTCCCAGACAACCGCTGGGATCGTGTTGACATCAAAAGCGTCTCACTTCTGCCAAATGTACTAGCGAAACAGGCCGCAAAGGAACAAGGTTCCTATGAAGCATGGTTTGTTGACGAGAATGGATTTGTAACAGAAGGTTCGTCTACAAATGCATGGATCGTTACAAAAGATGGTGTCATCGTCACCAGATCAGCCGACAGTGGTATCTTGCGCGGCATTACAAGAATGGCTGTATTGGAACTGGCCGAACGGGAGAACATTCGGATTGAAGAAAGAGCATTCACCATTGAAGAGGCGCAGCAGGCTAAAGAAGCATTTATCACCGCAGCGACAACGGTTGTAATGCCCGTAGTGAATATTGACGGCGCGGCGATTGGAAATGCCGCACCTGGAAGTGTTGCAACCAACCTCAGAAAGCTGTTCCATACCCAAGTAGAAATAGCACATTAGATAACTGAGCCACCAGACCACAGGGATAAATGATGGCCGAAAGAACACAAAACCTGCAAGACGCCTTTCTAAACAATGTCCGCAAGAACAAGACCACTTTGACCATATTCCTCGTGAATGGCGTAAAGCTGCAAGGTATTGTGACCTGGTTTGATAATTTTTGCCTCTTATTGCGGCGTGATGGGCATTCGCAACTGGTCTATAAGCATGCGATTTCCACAATCATGCCAGCCCAGCCAATCCAATTATTCGAACCTGAAAGTGAGGACGAATAAGATTGGGTGATTTCAAAGAAAAGTCGCGCAAAGAAGAGTCAGGCCTTTTTGCAACCAAACGCGAAAAAATTAAATGCGCAGTCGTCGTGCCTGTGCTTTCAAAGCACATAATTAGTGACGGCAAGAAAGAGAATCCACGCACGGGTGCATCGCGCCTTGAGGAAGCTATTGGTCTCGCCAACGCAATCAGCGAGCTGGAAGTCGTTTTCTCAGATCATTTTCCACTTCGCAAGTATCGACCTGCGACACTGATCGGGCAGGGCACTCTTGATGAGCTGAGTGCGGCCATTCATAGCAAAGACATTGAGTTGCTGGTGGTGGACCATGCCCTTACCCCAATTCAACAACGAAATTTGGAACAGACTCTGCAAATTAAAGTCCTGGACCGAACAGGAATTATTCTTGAGATCTTTGGAGAGCGCGCCCAAACGAAGGAGGGTACGCTCCAAGTAGAACTCGCTCACCTAAATTATCAAAGAGGGCGACTGGTGCGCAGTTGGACCCACCTGGAAAGACAACGTGGCGGCGGGGGCTTTATGGGTGGTCCGGGTGAGACGCAAATTGAGTCCGATAGACGCATGTTACAGCAACGGATCAAGAGCCTTGAGTCTGCCTTGTCAGAGGTTCGCAAAACACGGGATTTACATCGTAAAAACAGAAAAAGAAAACCGCATCCCATTGTAGCACTGGTTGGATACACCAACGCCGGTAAATCGACACTTTTCAATAAAATTACCAATTCAGATGTCTTTGCAAAAGACCTTTTGTTTGCAACCTTGGACCCTACACTGCGAACGGTCGATCTTCCGCACGGGGATACAATAATTCTGTCAGATACGGTGGGTTTTGTCTCAGATCTACCGCCTGACCTGGTAGCGGCGTTCAGAGCAACACTGGAAGAGGTTGTGGAAGCAGACCTGATTATTCATGTGCGTGACATCACACACGAAGACAGCGAAGCGCAAGCGCAGGATGTACGCGATATTCTGCTGGACCTGAAAGTTGATCCAAATGACACAGAGCGTGTGATTGAGGTGTGGAACAAGGTCGATCTTTTGGAAGAGGAAGACCCTAGACGCGTTGCTGGAGAAGATTATGGCCAGCTTGAAATTCCAGTCTCGGCCTATAACGGTGAGGGGGTCCCCGAACTGGTTGCTTTCATCGAAAAACGGATTTCTGAAAAACGTTTTGTCCACCAGCTGCACTTGCCGATAAGCGAACTTGCAAACCTTTATTGGTTTTATGAGCACACAGAAGTTTTAAAACGCGTTGAAAATGAGACCGATGGATCCGTAGAACTGTCTGTACGGGTCGATCCCAAAATTGGTCCGGAGTTTCGAAATCGATTTGGATCATATGTTCATGTCGGTAGAACTGGTGAGCCTAGTGCGGCGGCTTGAAGAACCATTTGGAAGCAGAATGCAGGGGGGTAAAGCCCTGAAACGCTGCGCAACGATAGTTCTTGCTGCCAGCCTCGGGTTTGCATTTTTGGGATACGCCACAGCCGAGATAGACCAGCAAGCAGCCCCAAATACAAACAACTCAGATGTATCGGTCTACGAACAAGCTCAAGGTCTATGGTTGCAATGTGCAGAAAAGCAAAAGTCCAGCACATCCGAAAGTCTAGAAAGTGACTATCGTTTATGCAATGCCGTCTACAACGCTTTGGGAAAAGCCGTCTCCAGCAAAACGTATGGTGGCGATGATCTAAAGTGGCTCTATTTCTACATGGGTCGAACATCTTCATCTATGGCCTTGATTGCCCTCAGCGTCCAGGATGCAGGCGTGTCGGAACCTGCTTGCGCGAGCGTAGAAAGAGCCGATTGGACATTCCAACAGGTCAATGCAGACCAGGATAGCTGGGAAGCTGGCGTCATCGCACAATACGAGTTAAGCAGCCTAGTAAAGACATGTCGTGGTAAATTCGGCATACCAAAATGGCGTCAAGAATAATTCAGTAGCGTTAAAGGAGAGCAGGATTTAAAGATGACACAATTAAGCGGTGCTTGCCTATGCGGTGCGGTCTCTTATAAGGGGAACGCAGACATTAAGATGACCATGAATTGCCACTGTGTTGACTGCAGGAAGGTTACCGGATCGACTTACGGAACCTTGCTGTTTGTTGTAGAAGACAGCGTAGATATCACAGGCAAAACCAATGTCTTTCACCACAAATCCGATCGTGGATCTGACATGCAAAAACTATTTTGTTCCTCCTGTGGCTCGCAGATGTTCACACGAAATTCTGCAAGGCAAGGCGTTATTGGAATTAGAGCAGGGACAGTTGATCAGACAGATGTGGTGAAACCTACAGCCAATTTATTCAACGACAGTGCATTTCCGTCGACGCCAATGGATGACACTATTCCCTTACATGACAAAATGCCGACATAATCAGCCGCCCTGTGATCAGGGCGACTGCTTAATTTCAGAACATAGCTTTGTTTTCAATTTGAAAAAATTGCGCGTCTAGACCGGGAAAAGGGCTACCTTTATCCGGTATATGCAAATTTGTGTACGACACCAGTGTCCAAATTGCCCATTTGGTTTATTCGATTCAGAGTATTCGGAACTTCACTCGCAGCCAACGGCTTGGCGTAGTAGTAGCCTTGAATGAGATGACAGCCCAATTTTGAAACCGCGTCCAGCTGCGCCCGCGTTTCCACACCTTCAGCTACCAACTGGTATCCAATTGTTTCACTTAGGTGAACCAGCGCTTCTACAATCGATTGATCCAATTTATCGGTTACAATGTCTCGGACAAAGGATTTATCGATCTTGATTGCTGTGTAAGGTAGCTCCTTCAAATGGGTTATTGATGAGTAACCTGTACCGAAATCATCCAGCGCTACATAACAACCTAGATCGCGAAACTCTCTCAATTTTTTGAGTAATAACTCATAGTTAGCACCAAAAACCGTATTTTCGGTAACTTCAATCGCTAAGTTTTTGGGGGTAAGCTCATGCTTAGCAAGATTAGAAATAACGTCAAGAATGAATGCAGGCCGCAATAGGTCGGCAGAGTCCACATTTAGCCCGACGCTACCAAATTCAATTCCAGCAGCTTTCCATTGCCCCATATCGGCCGTGACTTTCGCCAACATTTCCCGCCCAATAAGCCCACAAATTTCCCGATCATCCAGAACTTCTGCAAAATCTGCAGCGCTCAAAACACCCATTTCGGGATGGTTCCAACGCGCAAGAGCCTCAAACCCTTCCACTTGGCCGGTGGCAACATTCACAAGCGGTTGATAATACGGTTCAATTTGAGAGGCCAATAGCCCCTTACGAAACTCTTTAAACAGATTAAGGCGGTCTTTGAAAACCTGACTCATTGTAGGATCGTATTCTCGTGCACCTCCTTTGCCATCTTTCTTGGCGGCATAGAGCGCTAAATCCGCATTCCGCATTAGTTCAGAAAGGTCTAATCCATGAGCGGGGTATCGTGCAAAACCAACGCTGAAGGAGACATTCAACTTTTCATGACACCCGTTAATATCCAATTCAACCATATTCGGGAGTTGGATATCTCCACTTTCCACGTAATTTTTGAGGTGGGTCTCGCAAGATAGCACGCCAAACTCATCTCCACCCAAGCGCGCAACAATACAATCTTTTGAAACAAGCCCTTCGAGGAGAGAAGCAACCTTTTTCAAAACCTCATCACCAACCTGATGCCCATGGAAATCATTGATCTCCTTGAAACCGTTGATATCGACGACAAGAAGAACACCCTCATGCTTTGCGTGGCGGCAAAGGTTGATGCGCTTTGGCGCTTGTTGCTGGAAGGCATTTCTATTGGAAATACCCGTTAGCACATCGTGGTTTGCAAGAAAGTGGGTATGTGCGTCCAACAAACGGTGCGCGCGAGCGCTGCGGAAGTACTTATAAGCCGGGTAGGCAAAGGATAGAAACAACAACAACAACAAGGTAGCAACACCTAATTGAAAAACCTTCGTAAACCCGATCGAAGTCTCTGTCATGTCCACCAAAACACGTAAGACATATCGAACTTCACCACCCCAAAAAACAGGGTGGTAGACCTTGGCCACTATCATGTCAAAGTCACCATCAATCTGATTTACAATGGCTATTTCATGGATGCCGCTTTTAATAATCTCCCGCACTTTCGTGGCGTCTGGGGCTGCATTGTAATGCATAGGCATATGTGGGGCGGCTGAATTGAAGACGTGCTGAAAATGACCTCCCTCAGAGATCGAAACTGTCCCACCTGAGTTTTCGCTCGCATGATTATACTCTGAGTGGGCGGCCATCGAACCACGAAGAGTTTCTTCATGATGAGCGTGCCCTTGGTGTTCCCCATGTGAACTATGTCCACCATGTACGGAGGTTTCGCCGCCGGCTCCTGGCATTGGACGCACAAAAGTCGCTTCACAATGACAAGAAGAATTTATGAAATCGATTTGAAAGATATTACCAACTGAAAAAATACCGTTCGCTATTTCAGCTAGCGTCACAACATCTTCTGTATTAAGCAGCTGGTCGGTCTGTTCCTTGTCAGAATTACTTAGGAGCGTCTGAATACGTTCGTCTATCAGGTGAGCCCAGTCCATCCCGACATCGTGTGCTTCCTCAACAAGGAGTGCCTCCACAGCATGGTCAATACTGATTTTGATAGCGGCCGCAAATCCCAATAGAGAAATCAACAAGATAGCGACTAATTGTGTATATTGATTTTTCATACTGTCCTCACACGGAGGAGCAGAATACCCAATTGTTCTTTAAAGCCGGCTCAATAAGTATAGCTAACAATTCCATACCAAATATCCACCCTAAGGATGCTTGTTATATTTTTACATTTTAAAGCCTATCAATCTTTCAATTATATAAAATATAAACAGAACAGTCGGAAGAAAAAACCATAAGATATAATATCTCAAACCGCTTAACATCATTTTTCGGTGTGTATTATGGCATTCAAATAAAGTAATTAACCCACTTTACATTTCGCATTTCGCCAAATATTTTCCATTTTGTTCAATGAAGCGTCTTCTACTTTTCTATTTTCCTCTGCCAGCTCGGATTCGATATATTCAAACCTGCGAACGAATTTCGCATTTGTTCCCCGAAGCGCATCCTCCGGATCAATTCCAAGGTGTCTCGCAAGATTAACGACAGAAAACAGGAAATCACCAAATTCATCAATAATTTCCGCAGACGTTTCATCGGGAGACTTTTCGATCTCTTCGCTTAACTCTGCCCATTCTTCTTCAATTTTAGCGATCACAGGCGCTCTATCAGGCCAATCAAATCCTACACTCGCTGCTTTTGACTGTAGTTTTTCGGCTCGTGTTAGTGCGGGTAGTGCACCAGGGACATCGCTTAATACGCCATTTTGAGGTGAGGGCAGGCCCCGCGATTGACGCTCATGCGCCTTCTCCGCTTTCTCTTCAGCCTTGATCCGTTCCCAGGCGCCCTTAGCGGATGTGGCTTGTCGGGCTTCCTCATCACCGAAAACATGCGGATGTCTGCGGATCAGTTTCTTCGTAACGGCCAGCACAACATCTTCAAATTTAAAATGACCAGCCTCGGCTGCCATTTGCGCGTGATAGACAGGCTGCAGCAGCAAATCGCCAAGCTCTTCCTTCAAATCAACCATATCACCACGTTCCACCGCGTCCGCAACCTCGTAGGCTTCCTCAATGGTGTAAGGTGCAATGGATGCAAAATCCTGCTCAACATCCCAGGGACAGCCGGTTTCAGGATCGCGTAGCCGAGCCATAATCTCCAAAAGCCGAGAAATGTCTTTCGAGGGTTCCATATATCTATTCCTTCAGAAATTCTAACGGCAGTGCAAATAGGGCATACCAGAGCCCAAAAATGTCGCATTATATTTGTATATAAAGGTTTTTCGCATAATATATATTATGGAACTTTTAACTTGATAGTGAGGCCATCAAAGGCAGGAAAGACGTTTTGCGGTGTTTGTAGCGTGACGGCCTCGAAATCCAAATCGACGTGCATGTGCGTCAGATAAGCTGTTTCGGGTGCAACACGTTCTATTTCCTCAAGAGCTTCCTCAAGTGAGAAATGGCTCGGATGTGGCCTGTATCGCAGAGCATCAACAATCCAATGCGACAATCCTTTCAACATTTGCCGTGATTGATCTGGCAGCGCGCTAATGTCTGATGAATATGCAAGATGTCCAATGCGAAAGCCAAGCGATGTAATATCACCGTGGACTTGGTCGAATGGAAGAATTTCAATTGCCCCTCCGGGACCTTCAATTGAAATCATACGCCCATGATCGATTTCATTTGCTTCCAAAATGGGCGGATACGACGAACCGCTTGGCGTTTCGAAGCAATATCCAAATCCTTGATAAAGACGTTCCAATGTCGAGCTGTTCGCATAAATTTGAACACGCTGACGTTTGTTGAGAACAAAGGCTCGTAAATCATCAATTCCGTGCACATGATCCGCGTGAGGGTGCGTATATAAAACAGCATCAGCCCAATTTATGTCTGCCGACAGGCATTGTTCGCGAAAATCTGGACCGGTATCAACAACGACGCGCGTTACGCCATCCTTGCCAAATTTCTCGACAAGCATAGAACATCTTCTGCGCCGGTTTTTTTGATTATTGGGATCACAGGCACCCCAGTCACCACCAATCCTTGGGACCCCTGGTGAAGAGCCACATCCAAGAATTGTGAAACGCATACTCATAGGGGTCGAGGCAATTTTTTGAATAAATTGAACGTGTTATGACCGGTTTGAGCCACCAAATCATCAAATTCCATACCGAGCGCTTCTGCCAGTGAACGTGCAGTATCAGCAACAAATGACGGTTCATTCGTGCGGCCGCGGTGCGGTACTGGAGCCAAATACGGAGCATCTGTTTCCACCAAAATCTTATCCTTCGGTACCGCCTTCGCTATGTCTCGAATGTCTTGCGCATTCTTGAATGTAGCGATCCCAGAAAACGAGACGTACAAGCCAAGTTCAACACCAATCTCTGCCAGTCTGGCCCCCGATGAAAAGCAGTGTAAAACCGCTGGAAATGGCTCCCGTTTTGTCTCTTCCACCAGCACTTCAATCATGTCTTCGTCTGCAGCACGAGCATGAATAACCAGTGGCAAGCCGGTAATACGAGTTGCCTCAATATGGGTTCGAAAGCCCTGCATTTGTCCGGCTCTGGAACTTTTGTCATAGTGATAGTCCAAACCCGCCTCACCCAGCGCCACCACTTTGGGATGAGCCGCCAGACCCACAAGATCATCGACCGTAATATGGAGCTCATCATCAGCATTGTGTGGGTGGGTTCCAACCGAGCAAAACACATCATCAAATCGCTCGGCGACAGCGCGCACTTGCGCAAATTTTTCAACACGGGTGCAAATTGTGACGATCCGCTGGACGCCGGCGGAGCGAGCTCTGCCAACCACATCATCTAGTTCGTCAGCGAAGTCTGGAAAATCCAGATGGCAGTGACTGTCAATCAGCATTAGCTTTCAGAGGCCTCGTCAACAAACCTTGGGAATACGCCCTTGGGCTTTTCAATTTTGGTACCGCTTGCCAATGAAGTGCCTGGATCAAGATGTTGAAATCCTCTGGCGTCCTGAGAAACAGCAAGTGCATCCAACAATTTTTCAGAAGACGCTGGCATAAAGGGCTGCACAAGAATTGCAACGCGGCGGATGATCTCAGCCGTCACATACAACACAGCCGCCATGCGTTCCGGATCCGTTTTTTTCAATGCCCATGGTTCCTGTGCCGCAAAGTAACGGTTAGCTTCGCTTACAACACTCCAAATAGAGTTCAACGCGCTATGTGGCGCCTGAACATTCATTGCATCACGGCACAAAGGCAGAAGCGCCCTTGCCTGCTCCAGAATCGCAGCATCTGCCTCCGTCAAACGGTTTGGTTCATTCAGCGCGCCGTCAAGGTTTTTGAACACCATTGAAAGTGATCTTTGTGCCAAATTACCCAAATCATTGGCTAAGTCTGCATTCATTCGCGCCACGATCGCCTCATGGCTATAACTTCCGTCGCGGCCGAACGGAACTTCACGCAATAGAAAATAGCGAAGTGCATCAAGGCCATATGTCTCAACCAGAGAAAATGGATCGACTACATTCCCAACAGATTTTGACATCTTTTCGCCGCGATTAAACAGGAATCCGTGGGCATAAATCCTCTTTGGCAATGGCAGGCCCGCTGACATCAAAAACGCTGGCCAGTACACCGCATGAAACCGCACAATATCTTTCCCAATAACGTGCACATCCGCAGGCCAGAAACGGGCTTTTTCTGCATTATCATCAGGGAATCCGGTGGCAGTGATATAATTTGTCAGCGCATCCACCCACACATACATGACATGATCTGGATCGTCAGGCACCTTGACGCCCCAATCAAATGTCGTGCGGGAAATCGATAGGTCACGCAGCCCGGATTTCACAAAGCTGATGATTTCGTTTCTACGCTCAGCTGGACCTATGAACTCCGGATGTGCTTCAAAGTGTGCCAGAAGACGATCCTGATAGGCAGAAAGTTTAAAGAAATAGCTATCCTCCTCAACCCACTCTACTGGCGTGCCCTGCCCGCCAATTTTAACACCGTCATCGTTGGTCGTGACTTCATCTTCACTATAGTAAGCTTCGTCACGTATAGAGTACCAGCCAGAATAAGTGTTTTTGTAGATATCTCCAGCAGCTGTCATACGCTTCCAGATTTCCACGCTGGCCGCATGGTGACGAGGCTGGGTCGTCCGGATGTAATCATCGTTTGACGCATTTAATACGGTGGCCATTTCCCTGAACCGGGCTGTGTTCCGGTCAGCCAACTCTTGCGTCGTGATACCAAGATCACGTGCGGTCTTGAGCATTTTAAGACCATGCTCATCCACACCCGTCAGGAAAAATGTGTCAAACCCATCCAAGCGTTTAAAGCGCGCCATCGCATCGGTCGCAATGAGTTCATATGCGTGGCCAATATGCGGGGCACCATTTGGATACGAAATCGCCGTGGTGATGTAGAATGTATCTTTACTCATGAACAACCTAATTTACGTTGGCAGACCGACCTCTGCGCTTTTCGCTTTGTTTAGTAGCGCAAACAGGTTCAGGATCAACTGTTTCTTGTCCAAATTGAAGGTATCTGTCTGTACCTGTTGTCGGCCGAGTTCATCCCAAACCTCAACCCACGGGTTTTTACCGCCGCTAGAAGCCGCCAGCAGCGCGCGTTTGTGAACGAACAAACGCATACGTTCCATAAACTCGTCAAACAACGCATCACGACCACGCACTGACAATGAATCAGCCAATGCATGAAGATTTCGGGTTTCATTTGGCCCCTCTTCCAGTCGTGCCTGCATATCATGCCGCAAGTCGCTGTGATCCTGCTGAAGAAGGTCGATCGCATATTGCACCCGACCTGCGGCAAGTTCTGAAATGCCTTCAAACGCCTCAACATCAAACACATCCAGATGTTCGTTCAATACTTCAGACATTTGCGCATGATCTAGAGCATTCATATGTGCCCGGCGACAACGCGACCGGATGGTTGGCAGCAAACGTTGGGGATGGTCAGACAATAAAAAGAACAGACAATTGGACGGCGGCTCTTCTAATGATTTCAGCAAAGCATTTGCTGCAGAAGGAGCCATATCATCAACCTTATCGACGATGACAATACGCCAACCACCCTCGCCTGCTGTGGAGCCAAAAAAGTGGGTCAAACGGCGGACGTCATCGACTGGGATTCCAGCCGTCATACGCTTGTTTTCCTGATCCCATCTGCGTGAAAACAGAAGTAAGTCAGAATGAGAGCCAGCAGAAATTTTTGCAGCAGCAGGGCTATTTTCCGCTATTGAAAAGCGTGTCGCGCCAGTTGCCACGGCTGCAGCATGTCCTTGATGAGACAGTAAAAACTTAGCGGCCAGATAAGCAAATGTAGCTTTGCCGCAGCTTTCTGGGCCACCAATAAGCCATGCATGATGTAATTTTCCCTGGCTAAGCGCTTCCAAGAAACCGCGTTGCAATTCCTCCGCGCCAATGAGGCAATCAGCTTTGCGTGGTTGCAAAATAAGGTCGTATGCTTCTGAAACAGACATGGTCACTTCGGTTGAAACGGATTAAGTCAATGGAGCACTGACAATATTATGAAGCCTAAAACATGACGTCGCCAATCGACACGAATTAGTAAACAAACCTATTGGACAGCGCATTGTTCAGTCGTGCAATACCAGATCGCGAAAATACTGAATTGCATGCAAAATTTCACCGATTTCAATATCGTATGCAGCGCCTCGGACCGTAAGTTCAAATCTGACAACGGATTGATCAACACAATCTACTTGCGCGTCAAACAGCCAAATACCCAATTCATCAGCAACCGAATTACGGGCAGCAATTGCCTTTTCAGAATCGCCAATAAAACTTACCAAGAATGCGTTTGTATGCGGAATCTTGGGAGAAATTTGCACACCATCAAGGGCATCAAGACTTCTGGCCAACTGTTTGGCAGTATTATGGAATTCCTTCATCCGCGGCAATCGATCTTCCAATGCCTTTAACGCTGACAGAATATGAGGGAAACTTCTAAGGGCACGCCCACCTGCTCGCCGCTGCCAAACTTCAACCTCATCAATAACCCATTGAGGACCAGCTAAGACAGCACCAGCCAACCCACCCAATCCCTTGTCCATAGCAACGTAAATCGTATCAAAGAGCGCGGCAATTTCAGCATAGGTCTTGTTATAGAATGGTTGGCTCTCCCAAAGCCGGGCACCATCCATGTGCAGGAATGCACCTTTTCTCTTCGCGACGTGGCAAAGCTCTGATAGTTCGTCCCAATTTGGTAACAAGCACCCCAGACGCCTGATCGGAAGCTCCACCGTCACAACGCCGAGCGGCTCATGTAAAGAACGTAAATCGTGATGTGTAGGTAAGCAGTCATATCCGCCTAAATGAGCGGCTGTAAGACCCCAAAGTTCCTGATAAGCGCGTTTTTCGTGCTCTTCCAAGTGGGACCTGGGATGCATCGCAACCCTATTGCAACCTGCTTTTCCGCATAGAACCTTGAGTGCAGCCATTTGTGCCAATTTTCCGCTTGGAAGATACAATGCAGCTTCCTTGCCCAGCAGTTTAGCGACTTTTTCGTGCAGCCGATCAAATAATTCGCCCGTCATATACTTGTCTGGCGGAACATCACCAGCATATTCTGCAAGGGTTCTTAACGTTTCTGCGGGGTTCGGCGGTATGTCGTGCGACAATCGGCGCGGCAAATTCGAACCAGTCATAGCTAAGCCTTCAACACTGATTGTTTTTATCTATCCAACCGATGACAATCCATACAGCGATACTCGGTACCAATTCAGCTATTCAGTGCTGCACAAATCGTGGATAGCCGGTAAACACACCGAACGCCTAAGCGCTCGGCGGATTCTCAGCACCAGAAATATCTGGATCATTGTTGTCAGCGATATCAGCATTTTGTGGGGCCACGGCCTCTTCTCCCTCAACATCACCATCACCGCCATCGATTTCACTAATGCGCTCCACCGAAACAACAATTTCATCCTTCGAGGTGTTGAATACCGTAACGCCCTGGGTGGATCGACCGGCCAAGCGAATGCCCTCAATTGGACAACGAATTAGCTGACCACCATTGGTTACCAGCATGATTTCATCGCCTTCATCTACACGGAAAGATGCAGCAAGTGCACCATTTCGGTCAGACATATTCATCGCTGCAATACCTTTACCACCGCGGCCCGACACGCGGTATTCAAAGGAGGAACTGCGCTTGCCATATCCATTTTCGGAAATAGCAAGAATGACCTGCTCGGCCTCCGCCATTGCTGCAAACCGTTCGTCAGACAGATCCCCATCAACCGCGATAGTTTCTGCCTCTTCATCATGTGTTTCGGAGTCGTTTGCGTCATCTTCCAATCCGCGCAATGCACGGCTCATTTTTATGTAGGCAGTGCGCTCTGCCGGATCGGCCTCAAAATGGCGTAGAATTGACATGGAAATGGTCGTGTCACCATTTGCTAGATTGATGCCGCGAACACCGACCGAGTTACGACCGGTAAACACGCGCACATCCTGCACCCGGAAGCGGATACACTGGCCGCGTAAGGTCGTCAGCAACACATCATCATCTGCAGAACAGGTTTCTACACCGACGATAGCATCGCCATCATCCAACTTCATCGCAATCTTGCCGTTGCGGTTCACCTGAACAAAATCAGATAATTTGTTACGGCGAACTGTACCGCGAGACGTCGCAAACATGACATCCAATTGCGCCCAGCTCTCTTCATCTTCCGGCAAAGGCATGATGGTTGTAATGGTTTCGCCTTGCTGAAGCGGTAGAATATTGACCAGCGCCTTGCCACGTGATTGCGGACTACCCAGCGGCAAGCGCCAGGCTTTCAGCTTGTAAACAATGCCTCGTGAGGAGAAAAACAGCAGCGGCGTATGTGTATTGGCCACAAATAAACGTGTTACAAAATCCTCATCTTTGGTGGACATGCCCGAACGACCCTTACCACCACGACGTTGCGCTCGATAAGTGACGAGCGGCACACGTTTAATATATCCACTGTGAGACACCGTTATGACCATGTCTTCGCGCTGAATAAGGTCCTCATCTTCAAGTTCGGCACCACCATCCAGAATTTCTGTACGTCGTGGCGTAGCAAACTGCTCCTGCGCCTCAGTCAACTCATCTTTGATGATGGTCATGATCCGCAAACGGGAGCTCAAAATCTCAAGGTATTCTTTGATTTCCTCGCCTAGCTTGTTCAATTCATCAGAAATCTCTTCCTGACCAATCCCTGTTAAACGTTGCAAGCGAAGCTCAAGAATGGCACGCGCCTGCTCTTCCGAAAGCCTATACGTTCCATCTTCCTGCACCCTGTGCCTTGGGTCATCGATCAGGCGAATGAGCGGCTCGATATTTCGCGCCGGCCAGCTCTTTTCAAGCAGTCGCGCTCGCGCAGTTGCCGGATCTGGCGCAGATCGAATAAGCGCAATCACTTCATCGATATTTGCTACAGCAATGGCAAGACCAACAAGAACATGGGCACGATCACGCGCTTTGTTTAAAAGGAATTTTGTGCGACGGCTTACAACAACTTCTCGGAATGCAACGAAAGCACGTAGCATATCCATTAAATTCATCTGTTCAGGTTTGCCGCCGTTGAGCGCTACCATGTTGCAACCAAATGAGGTTTGCAGAGGAGAGAAACGGTAAATCTGGTTCAAAACCACATCAGCCACCGCATCTCGCTTCAGCTCAACAACCACACGCATGCCATCGCGGTCGGATTCATCGCGAATATCAGAAATGCCTTCAACACGCTTCTCGCGCACCAAATCCGCGATCTTTTCAATCATCGATGCCTTGTTCACCTGAAATGGAATTTCAGTGATGACCAGAGCTTCTCGGTCTTTGCGTACCATCTCGGTGGCGACCTTGCCACGCATAATGACACTGCCACGTCCTGTTTCAAATGCTGATCGGATACCGGCACGTCCAAGTATCATCCCCCCTGTCGGGAAATCCGGGCCGGGCATAATGGCCATAATATCAGTCAGGGAAATCGTGGGGTCGTCAATTAAAGCGATACAGGCGTCAATCACTTCACCCAGATTGTGCGGCGGTATATTAGTCGCCATACCGACGGCAATACCGCCAGCACCGTTGGCAAGCAAATTTGGATACCGCGACGGCATAACCACGGGTTCCTGCTCGCGGCCGTCATAGTTCTCCTGAAAATCTACGGTGTCTTTCTCGATATCAGCGAGCAAAGACTGCGCAGCTTTTTCCATACGGCACTCGGTGTAACGCATGGCGGCAGGCGGGTCGCCATCGACCGAGCCAAAGTTACCTTGCCCATCTACCAACGGCAGACGCATGGAAAAATCCTGGGCCATGCGCACCAGCGCATCGTAAATTGCGCTATCCCCATGTGGGTGATATTTACCCATCACTTCACCAACCACACCTGCAGACTTACGGTACGGCTTGTTGAAATCCAGCCCCATGCCATGCATCGCATAGAGTATACGGCGATGAACGGGTTTCAAACCATCACGCACGTCCGGCAAGGCCCTGCTCACGATAACGCTCATCGCGTAATCAAGATAGGAACGCTTCATTTCATCGACGATACCGATGGGTTGGATATCAGATGGCAACTCACCAGCAGGTTCATTACCGTCAGGTGTATTTTCGTTATCAGACAAATTGATGCTCTTGGGTTTCAGCGCGCGAATCGTCACTTATTACATTAAGTAACCATTATAGATGGACGACCATCCAATGACCAATTTATACACCGAATTTGGAGGGTATTTTATTTATACAAAACAATAACTTATTGTATGCATATGACATTTTTTCTATTCATTTTTAAATTCATCGACTCTGACCGACCGAAAATCTTCCTTGACAGATACCACTGCCGCCTTCACGGGTGATTATTATGGAATTTGATACACTTCTAAACGCCTCTGTGACCTTATTCGTAACAGTTGATCCCGTTGGCCTGGCGCCACTGTTTTTGGCATTGACTGCAGGGATGGACAGGGCCTCGCGCACACAAGTCGCCATGCGCGGCATTCTCATCGGCACCGGTTTGCTGGTACTGTTTGCAGTGGCAGGCATGACCATTCTGGATTTATTCGGCATTACAATGCCAGCCTTTCGAATTGCTGGCGGTTTGCTGCTGTTCTGGCTGGCGTTTGAAATGGTTTATGAGAAACGTCAGGAACGCAAACAAGAAACCACAGACAGAGCTGTCAGCCACGATGAGATTAAACATCTGGCCGTCTTTCCACTTGCAATCCCATTGATCGCTGGGCCCGGCGCTATTTCAGCAACCGTGCTTTTATCGACAGAACTCTCCTCACCAATTGAGCGGGCCGCCCTTATCGGCGTCATACTCGCACTCATGGTGCTCTGTATGGTTGTGTTTACGCTGGCGGAGCGCGTAGATCGTTTTCTAGGCGATACGGGTCGCATGGTCCTGACACGGCTTCTGGGCGTTATCCTGGCGGCGCTTTCAGTTCAGTTCGTTGCAGACGGCATTCTTGCCTTCGGCAGTTAAATCGATAAATTGCCTAAATCTTTTAGTTACCCGGTAAATCCAACTTAAATTCTGCGCCGCCATATTCATGTACAGAATCGCGTGCGCGAATGGTCACGTATGCCATCCCATTGGGAATAGCCACGCCGCCGAGGGAACGAGTGAATGGCTGCTCATTCACATGGGGGTGAGCCAGTGTGCGCACCGCGAGAACAGAACCATCTGGAGCGAGTACTTCAAAATTATTGGCGTAATGATCCCAGCCCTCGTCTGCATGACGAACAGTGGCTTCAATGCGCCAAACACCATCGCCGGTCTCAATGGCAGTTGCGGCAACAATGTCCGCCTCACCCGCCATTGCCGACTGCGAAGACACACAGCCAGCTAGCGTACCAACTGCGAGGGCAACAATGCTCTTAGAACGGAATTTCATCATCCATGTCATCGGCGAAATTACCGCCGCCTCCTTGCATTGGGCTGGACTGGCCAAAATTATTGCCGCCGCCCTGGTTCGCAATAGCGCTACGGTCATTATTACCACCGCCATAGTTCTGCCCGCCGCCCATGCTGTCTTGGCCGCCCTGGCCACGTGAATCAAGCATTTGCATTTCACCACGATACTTTTGCAGAACAATCTCTGTCGTGTAGCGTTTTTGGCCCGATTGATCTTCCCATTGGCGCGTTTGAAGCTGCCCTTCCAGGTAAACCTTTGCGCCCTTCTTCAGATAATTTTCTGCGACCTTTGCAAGGTTATCGTTAAAAATCACAACCTGATGCCATTCCGTTTTTTCACGGCGTTCTCCGGTATTTTTGTCGCGCCAAGATTCACTTGTCGCAATGCGAAGATTAACCACCGGATCGCCGGAATTCAGACGTCTGATCTCAGGATCGGCCCCAAGATTACCGACCAGAATAACTTTGTTGACGCTACCCGCCATAATAAACCTCTACAATCTTAAAGAAAGCCGGTCTGCGCCGGTTTTTCAAATTAAACAGCTTTGCGGGCGCTCGCCCTTCATAGTTGTTCTATAACATACCAATTGGGTTCTACCGCACCTGAGCAAACGCAAATGACATCATGCTGACAGTTTTCCACACAAGGTAATGATAGCCACGAACTAATTAGTCCGGGACAGGTCATAAAACACAATATGTTCACTTTTTGTTCCAATAATCACAAATATGCAGTAGCGTTCAATAAAATGCAAGAGAACAATCTGATTCTACATTTTGGGGCTTGATTGCAGCCACGAAAAGGCCAATTCCTAATCCCTATTCAGTTAGCCGGTAACTCGCACACCAATTCAAATGGTCACTCCGCCCTATGTCTCCAAAGCAAACGTCCAGAAAACGCGCAACTAAATCAAAGTCAGAACCGATGATTTCGGTGAAGGGTGCACGCGAACATAATCTGAAAAACGTGGACATCGATCTGCCCAGAGACAAACTGATTGTCATGACCGGATTGTCTGGGTCCGGAAAGTCATCCCTCGCATTTGATACAATTTATGCCGAAGGTCAGCGGCGATACGTTGAATCGCTGTCAGCCTATGCAAGGCAATTTCTGGAGATGATGCAGAAACCAGATGTTGACCAGATCGATGGTCTGTCTCCGGCCATCTCAATTGAGCAGAAAACTACGTCTCGAAATCCACGCTCTACAGTTGGTACAGTCACTGAAATCTATGATTATATGCGCCTGCTGTTTGCGCGCGTCGGCATCCCCTATTCGCCGGCAACCGGACTGCCGATTGAAAGCCAGACCATAAGCCAAATGGTTGATCGAATAATGGCCTTGCCAGAGGGTACAAGACTGTACCTGCTAGCGCCTATTGTGAGAGGTCGGAAGGGCGAATACCGAAAGGAACTCGCTGAGCTGCAGAAAAAAGGCTTTCTGCGCATCAAAATTGACGGCGAATATTACGAGATTGCAGATGCGCCGACGCTCGATAAAAAATATAAGCACGATATTGATGTTGTCGTGGACAGGATTGTCGTTCGGTCCGATATTTCCTCAAGATTGGCCGACTCCCTGGAAACCGCGCTTGGTCTGGCGGAAGGCATCGCAGTTGCCGAGTATGCAGATAAACCTGAGAAGAATGAGGGTGCAGAGCGATTAATTTTCTCAGAGAAATTCGCTTGCCCGGTATCAGGTTTTACAATTGCCGAAATTGAACCACGCCTGTTCTCGTTCAACAACCCTTTCGGTGCCTGCCCCACTTGTGATGGTTTGGGTTCTGAAAAGCGTATCAGCGAAGATATGGTGATCCCGGACAAGGAATTGTCCATTGCCAAAGGAGCCGTTGCACCCTGGTCTCGCTCAACATCACCATACTATCAGCAGACACTTGCTGCCATTGGCAAGGTTTACGGGTTTGCGCTTCGCGATAAATGGTCAAGCCTGTCCGCAGATGCGCAGACAGCGGTTCTCTTTGGAACCGGCAAAAAGGAGATCACCTTCACCTATGATGACGGATTGAGGTCGTACAAAACCAAAAAACCATTTGAAGGTGTGATTCCTAATCTGGAACGTCGCTGGCGTGAAACAGATTCGTCTTGGTCCAGAGAAGAGATCGAGAAATATATGTCGTCCGCACATTGCCAAGTCTGTAATGGCTACCGCCTGAAACCGGAAGCGTTAGCTGTCAAGATTGGTGGCAAGCATATTGCGCAAGTTACCGAACAGTCCATACGCAATGCCGTCGCATGGTTTGAAGACCTGCCCGATCAACTCACTGATAAACAAAATGAAATTGCCGGACGGATTTTGAAAGAAATCCGAGAACGCTTGACTTTCCTGAACGATGTTGGGTTGGACTACCTAACCCTGTCCAGAAATTCTGGTACATTGTCAGGCGGAGAAAGCCAGCGCATCCGGCTTGCATCGCAAATTGGATCTGGCTTGACTGGTGTCCTGTATGTGCTTGATGAGCCGTCAATTGGCTTACACCAACGCGACAATGACCGTCTGCTGACCACACTTAGACATTTGCGCGATCTGGGCAACACTGTGATCGTTGTTGAGCATGATGAAGACGCCATATTGACCGCTGATCATGTGGTGGATGTGGGTCCTGGCGCCGGTGTTCATGGGGGCCAGATTATCGCTCAAGGCACACCCGAAGCCATAATGAAGTCAAAGGCCTCCCTTACCGGGCAATATCTATCTGGCAGCCTGGAAATTCCACTGCCGGAAAAGCGACGCAAACCAAAGAAAACACGTCAAATTAGTGTGAAAGGCGCAACTGGCAACAATCTCAAGGACGTGTCTGCGACGATTCCTCTTGGCACATTTTGCTGCATCAGCGGCGTATCCGGCGGCGGTAAATCCACGCTCCTTCTCGATACGATTTATCGCTCAATTGCAAAGCATTTGAATGGCGCAAAAAATCAACCCTCGCCCCACAAGAGTATCACCGGTTTGGAGCACCTCGATAAGGTAATTGATATTGACCAATCTCCAATCGGACGTACACCACGCTCAAACCCAGCGACGTATACCGGGGCATTTACACCTATTCGCGAGTGGTTTTCCAGTCTTCCGGAAGCCAAAGTGCGCGGTTATGCGCCTGGACGTTTTTCATTCAACGTGAAGGGAGGCCGCTGCGAAGCGTGTCAGGGCGACGGCGTCATCAAAATTGAAATGCACTTTTTACCAGACGTGTACGTTACTTGCGACGTTTGTAAAGGCAAGAGGTACAATCGCGAGACGCTTGAAGTACAATTCAAGGGCAAGTCGATTTCCGATGTTTTGGAAATGACGGTTGATGAAGGCGCGAGTTTCTTCTCCGCTGTTCCAGCCGTACGCGACAAGATGCTTACTCTGCAGCGTGTAGGATTGGGCTACATTAAAGTCGGACAGCAGGCGACAACGCTTTCTGGCGGTGAGGCACAACGGGTGAAGCTCGCGAAAGAATTGTCCAAACGTTCAACCGGTCGAACAATGTACATTCTTGATGAACCGACCACAGGATTGCACTTCCACGACGTCGCCAAACTTTTGGAGGTACTGCATGAGCTTGTCGAACAAGGTAATTCAGTTGCTGTCATCGAGCACAATCTTGAAGTTATAAAAACGGCAGATTGGGTTATTGATATAGGACCTGAAGGTGGAGACGGCGGCGGAGAAATTGTGGCCACAGGAACACCGGAAGACATTGTAAAAGAGGAACGCTCCTACACTGGCAAGTTTCTGAAGGAACTTTTGGAGCGGCGTCCGAGCAAGTCCAAAACCATGGAAGCTGCCGAATAACAATAGGAGCGGAAAATGCACTAGATTTCCGCTCTACCTCTTCTCATTTTCTCTTAACGGTGAACCAGAACCACACTCTGCCTTATATGCGGAGAATGGAATCAAAGCGTTGGCTTGACAACCAACAGTGTACCACAGCGGAACAAGAAGCCGTTGGCGCACGCCCAATTCATATTGCACCGCATCATTTTCCTTGTTTTTTCCAAAACATCAGGACCGTTTCCCAGCTCATTAGAACGGGCTTTGATATGACAAATGTGTGACTTTGAGTTACATTCAAGCATTTGTCATAAAACGGAAAATTAACCCAGCATTGCGTTTTTTGCAGGGCTCATATTCCGAAACATCACTACACAAATGCTGCGACGCACACTAAATGAAGATCATCGAAGAAACACGCAATAAAGCGCAGTCAAACACACAAACGTACGGAGACAACAATGCAGTTTTCATCCCTTACTGAATCTTACCGCAACTGGCGCCAGTACCGCAAAACAGTAGACGAACTCTCCCGTTTGTCTATTCGCGAACTGGACGATCTCGGCCTTGCAGGGTCAGACATTCGCCGCGTAGCACGCAGCGCAACCAATCGTTAATTTAGCTTTCAGCTAAAAAGAAACCCGCCGAGCAGATTGCTCGGCGGGTTTTTTTATGGCCGTATATTATTGCTACATCTGACCGGTCGAGAAAAACAAAGTTTCGCCATTGCTGTCATCAATGCCGTCATTGTCAGTGACCGCATATCCAACGCCAGCAGAATCAATTGCAAATCCTTCGATCTTATCAACCACATATCCATTCGTGGATGTCAGATCTGGTAAAAAGTCCCTAACAAGCTCCTTGGAAACCATTGGAAGCTCACCACCAAGTTTAGCGCCTTTCATATCTGATTGCGCAACGCGGTAAAGTCGTTTGATCTTTGCGTTGTTTCCGATCTGATTGTCTCTTTCGATAATGTAGACATAGTCACCATGAGCGGTAATTTCGGACAGACCAACCCAGCCACTAGAAGGTTCTTCTGTTGGATATCGAACAGCGCCCCACTCTTTTGTGTCTGTATTGTACGAAACCAGCTTCACGGTGTTCTTTGGATCGTCTTTCCATGAACGCTGAATGGCTACCCACAATGTGTCGCCAATCATAGTTACGCCTTCAGAACCAAATCGACGCTCAACAGCAAGCAGTTCGGCAGGAAACGCCACTTGGGATTTGATTTCACCCTTACCATTCACATGATAAAGACCATGTGGGATCATACGCTCAGTCCGACCTTCTGAAGCCAACCAGAAACCTCCCTTGCCATCGCTTGCAATGCCTTCCAGGTCTAACAATTGGGCAGGTGCACCATTGCGAGTTACACGGATGACATCCGTTATCTGTGCGGGCTTTTGATTGGCATCGATTACGAAGATGCTCGGCTGCAACGCATAAAAACTATCGTTCACCGCATACAATTTACCGGCTTCACTCGTGTCTGCCGCAAGGCCAGACAACGCCCCCCAACCAATTGGTCTTCCATCAACCATTTTAGATTGGATCATTGGGTAGTTGGAGCCGCTATCACCCAATTCGTAAAGAGTCACATGTGACCGAACGCCGCCATCTTCTATGAGATCCGCCTCGTTGGCTATGGCCAGCAAGTTACGATCTTCAATGGCAATAGCACCCTCAGGCGCCAAGCCAGTTGGCAAGAGTTGGACAAACTCGGGAGTACCACCAGTGTCCTTGTAAACTCCGATCAGCGATCCACGTTCTGACAAGACGAAGATGTAGGTTTCACCATTGTATACGCCAACTTCAAGACCTTCAGGCTCCGCGCCTTTGTTGCCGGACCGACGTTCTGGATAGTGACCGGCCATGGCGACACGATACTCGAAATCCAAACCAGAATCGTACAGAATTTCGCCGGATTTTCTGAAAATAGTAAAGCCGCGAGAACCACCTTTGTAGTCACCTTCGTTGGCCGTTACAAAACGATTGTCATCAAGCCATTTCACCGCATCCGGCTCACGTGAAACTGCAGTCAGGGAGGCGTCAAAAGTCAATGCTCGCTCTTCATCAACATCCACATTATTTAAATCAACTGTACCAGCAGAGAAATGAGAAATGACCTCGCCGGTTGTACCGTTGAGAACAGCCAGATGGTTATTTTCCTGAATGGTCACAACGATTTCGTTCAAGTTGTTGATATCCACAAACTCAGGTTCTGGATCGGATGGTGCCACGCCAGCCAAGCCACTCAAATTTGCGACAATGCGGCTATCACAATCAGGAATCCCGTCCTTAAGCGAAAAGATCGTTACATTGCCAGCTGGCAATTGTGGAATGATACCATCGTTCAAGTCTTCATCACGCTCATTTTCAATAGCAACGGCAATGATTGAGCCATCGGGCGAGATACCAACCGAATCCGGCTGACCAGCCAGATCACAGCTCATCGTCACAGACATGGTTGCAATGTCGACAGCTGAAAGATTGCCGCCCGGTGCAACATAGCTTTCAGATGTATTGACACCAACCAGTGCCATTTCCCCGGCAACGGAAACTGACGTCGGCTCACCATCAAGTGACAGAAAACCTGAAGCTTTTGGAGCCGCAGGATCAGAAATGTCAATCATTCCAATGCCACCCAGCGGACTATCTGTATAGATCAGTGTCTTACCATCCTTAGAAACACTTATAATTTCCGAGGATGACTCCGACTTTGTATCCATATCAGATGGAATATTTTTGTTTACTGGAAAGCTAGCAATTCGGTTGAAAGCTGTCTCGGCATTGGCGGAAAGTGTTGTTCCACTTAAGAGTAACGCTGCAAGTGCTGCGCCCGTAATCATTTGGTGCATGAGAGCCCCCAATTGTGTTAAAAACACGGGACCAATCGCAGCATCGGATAACAGGAATGTGACACTTATCCGGCAAATGTTGTGGACAAATCAGCTAGTGCTCAGTCCTTGAGGTCGCTGTTTAAACCAAACGCTCAAAGGCATAATTTCAGGCGGCTCGCCATTGTCCCGGGTCCAGGAATCTATTGCGTAAGCCTCATCATTGGAGGTCTGAATAACAACCGCGGTTGCATGGGGGTAACGTCCATCCAAGAAAAACCCGCGTGCAGATGGACGGCCAACACGGTGATGGGTCAAATATCCCCGATCTGCTGCCAATTTTAACAGGCTGGTGGTGTTCGTGGCCTCATCGATACAATCAAGTTGTCCCGGCTTGTTAACAGTGGAGATGTCAAAGCCGCCAACATCGTTTCCGGATCCAACTTGCGGAGCAACACGCTTTTCAAACCACTGGACGGCCTTGCCCATGGCTGCACGTTCGCTGGACGCTGACGAATTTCCCCGAGCCAGAATTGTTTGCAGGCGTTTCATATCGGATGGTGAAAAGTCCACACGTTCCTTACGTGCGCACCCTGTTCCATGGCACACATAAGCCGATGTGCCCTTTGGTGCACGAGCATCCTGGCTATCATACCAGCTTGCAGGATCTCCATGGCTGGTTTGCATGCAACCAGCTAAGACAACTGAAAGCAGGAATGAACCCAAGAGAATCGGAATTTGCCGCATGTAGCTACCTCAATTTTTAATGTCAGATACGGCAAAAACCCGATAAAAGCCACATGCAACAGCAATTGAATGTGGTATAGCCGCCACTGATTTATTGGAGAAGCAAATGAGCAAGAAACCTGTTCACATTATTGGCGGCGGTCTGGCGGGTTCGGAAGCTGCCTGGCAGTTGGCAAGACACGATGTACCAGTGGTATTGCATGAAATGCGGCCAGTACGTGGCACCGATGCTCACAAGACCGACCATCTGGCCGAACTGGTATGCTCAAATTCCTTCCGATCGGACGATGCACAAAACAACGCGGTCGGACTGCTTCACGCAGAAATGCGCATGGCAAACTCGCTCATCATGTCCTGTGGCGATGCAAATCAAGTGCCTGCCGGTGGTGCATTAGCAGTGGATCGCGAAGGTTTTTCAAATGCTGTGACAGCGAAATTAGAAAGCGAGCCGCTCATAACGATAAGCCGTGAAGAAGTCGATGGTCTACCGCCCGCAGATTGGGACAATGTAATTGTCGCAACGGGTCCGCTAACTTCCCCTGCCCTTTCTGAAGCTATCTCATCACTAACCGATACATCAGCGTTGGCTTTTTTCGATGCCATTGCTCCAATTGCCTATTTTGACAGCATAGATATGTCTGTGGCGTGGTTCCAATCGCGTTACGACAAAGTTGGTCCGGGCGGCACAGGGGCTGACTACATCAATTGCCCCATGGACAAAGCCCAATACGAAACATTTATCGATGCGCTTCTTGAAGGCGACAAAACAGAATTCAAGCAATGGGAAGGAACGCCCTATTTTGAAGGCTGTATGCCAATCGAAGTGATGGCGGAACGTGGACGAGAAACACCACGCCACGGCCCTATGAAGCCAATGGGGCTCACGAACTCCCATAATCCGGAAGTTAAAGCCTATGCCGTAGTGCAGCTGCGTCAAGACAACGCGTTGGGCACTTTGTATAATATGGTGGGCTTTCAAACGAAGCTAAAATATGGCGTGCAAAAAGACATTTTCCGTCTGATTCCAGGTCTCGAGAATGCGGAGTTTGCGCGATTAGGGGGACTTCATCGCAACACCTTCCTCAATTCTCCCGTTCTCTTGAACGAAACCCTATCGCTTAAAGCTGATCCAAGATTGCGTTTTGCCGGCCAAATTACTGGATGCGAAGGATATGTGGAATCAGCTTCTATCGGCCTTCTTGCAGGTCGCTTTGCCGCGGCAGAGTGGCATGGCAAAGAAAAGGATTTGCCACCTGTCACCAGCGCATTCGGAGCATTGCTGTCGCACATCACAGGCGGACACCTGGCCAGTGACGAAGTACCCGGAAAACGCTCCTTCCAACCAATGAACATAAATTTTGGACTGTTCCCGCCAGTATCTCCGATTACCGAAATCGATGGTCGCAGGCTGCGCGGAAAAGAAAAGACAATTGCAAAGCGTCAGGCGATTTGCGCGCGTGCTCTTGTGGATTTCGAAAGCTGGTTACAACAAACCAGCAGCCGGATAGCCGCCTAAACACGGAATCAGAAACAAGGCCATTTTTTCGACGCCCGCCACAATCTCCAGATAAGACGGAAAGTGGCGGGATCACGCGGGACAACATCGGTGGGTGCAGTACTACCAGCAGCTTCAAGAGATGCAACAATCTGCGACATATGCAAAAAGGCTGGCCTTAGCGAAGTTGGTACAGCAGCCGCTGTTTCCCTTGCCCTTTTCAGATAACTCTCGGCATAGTCAATTGCTATCGAAATTGCTGCCGCATTAGTCAGTGGCGCTGCGTCCAAAAATGGATTGGTATCTAATCCTGCCGTCTTGACAAGACCAGGTGGCAGATAACGAATGGCCTGATCACTTGCATTGCCGTTCAATGGCCGCACAACGCGTGTCCATAGGCAAGAAGCGCAAGACAAATACCCTGATAGATCTGCAGCATGGCCCGACTGATCTCGATCGAGAATCAAACAAGCCAATTGAAGAATGGTTCCCTCTGTCTGGCCAGCATAGGCCTCAAGCGCGGGGATATCTTGGATTTGATCACTGTATAAATCGAAAATCCGTCCATCCAGGTAACGGCCCAATACCGTCGGATCAATCTGGTATTTACGAACGAGTGAGAGGCTGGCTCGTGCCATCGGATTGGCCTCAGCCTCTTCATCTCTCTCACCATTAAAGACCTCCCGCCACCATTGCAGCCGAATTTCACCTGCCATCGACTCCCGCACTGTCTGCGGAATCTTTCTGATTTCCAGATCAAAAGCATACAACACAAAAAGATCATCGCGTTTGTCAGACGCAGCAAACTGGTTTGCGAAATATCTTGCAGGGTCTGCATCACGGACTAAAGCAGCAAACGAGTTACCACCAGAATCCGCGGTCATCGAACAGTCTCGACCGGCAACAAAGCGGCAGCAACAGCTCTGCCCTCCCCCAAAATCACGTTAAATGTTCGAATGGCAGCGCCAGTTGACATGATCTCAAAGCGGACACCTGCGTCTTTTAATGCAAGGCGGGTTTCCTTTGTTGGAAATTGCCCAGTGTCTCCCATACCAAGGAAAAGCAGTTCGATATCCGAAGCTTCCGCCACCACCTGATTCATTCGATCAATTGTAACATCAGCGGGGGTATTAGCAGACCAACCATATATCCCGGATGGAAGAGCAAGAATTCCACCTTGATGAGACATTTCTGCAAACCGGAACCCACCATTGCCATATGCGTCAATTGGTGAGCGACCAGGGAAATGCGCCTCACGCATAATGGTTCCCACCTGACCGCGTTGCAAATTCACTGCTTCCTTAGTCGAGGTATCAGAGTCCCTATCCTGTTCGCTCATCTCCAACTAATACCCGCCTTACGCAATGCTGGCGGTTTCCTTATCTTCCGTGTCTTTAGAAGCGTCCGTATTGCGCAACTTCAGGAATATCAAAAGCGGAGCGGCGATAAAGATCGATGAGTATGTGCCAATGGCCACACCCCAGATCATCGCGAATGTGAACGATGCAATAACTTCGCCGCCAAAGATATACAAAGCTCCCAGGGCCAAAAGTGTTGTTATGGAAGTCAACGCCGTCCGCGAAAGCGTTTTGTTGATTGCCAAATCAAGCAAGTCTGTAATCGGTAACCGCTTGTATTTTCGCAGCTTCTCACGCACACGATCATACACAACAACCGTATCGTTAAGCGAGTATCCAACGATCGTTAGCACCGCTGCAATGCTGGCCAGACTAAACTCTAGTTGCAACAGCGACAGCATACCAATGGTCAAAATGACATCATGCATTGTGGCGATTACAGCACCCACTGCAAACTGCCATTCAAAACGCAACCAAATATAGATAAGCACCGCTCCAAGTGACGCAATAACCGCCAAAATACCGGTTTGAGTCAATTCGCCAGAAACGGTTGGACCAACAACCTCAACACGCCTGAATTCTACATCGGAAGTGAGCGTACCACGGACAAGTTCAATGACTTCCTGTTGCGCTTTTTCTCCACCGTCCTGTTGTTGAATACGGATTAACACATCATCTGGCGCACCAAATTCCTGGACTTGCACATCACCCAAATTAAGAGTCGAAAGCAAATCGCGAATTTCACCGATTTCGGCGGGGCCATCTGTCGTTTTGATCTCGATCAGAGTACCGCCACGAAAGTCGATACCCAGGTTAAGTCCATTCACAAAAAATAGGCCGAGACTCGCAATAATTAGGAGTACCGAAAGTGGAAACGACCAATTCCGATGCCGCATGAACTGAATTTTTGTATCATCGGGAACAAGTTTCAAAAGGCGCATTGTAAGTCTCCCCGCTCTAAATCGGCACAGTTGAAGGGCGTCTACGACGCACCCAGATGGCCACAATTAGGCGGTTAACAGTAAAGGCTGAAAACACAGTCGTTACGATCCCAATCGCAAGCGTGACCGCAAATCCTCTGATCGGACCTGAGCCGAGCGAGAATAGAATGACAGCTGCAATGAGTGTGGTGATGTTAGCATCTAAAATGGTGCCAAGTGCACGCTTGTATCCAGCATCAATGGAAGCAATTGCATTTCGTCCAGCGCGTGCTTCTTCGCGAATTCGCTCGTAAATCAACACGTTGGCATCAACCGCCATACCAATTGTCAGAATAATTCCGGCAATACCAGGAAGGGTCAATGTGGCCTGCAACATTGATAGCACTCCCATAATCATGACAATATTTATAGTCAGTGCGATATTCGCGAACACACCAAACAAGCCATATGACAGCACCATGAAGGCAAGAACTGCAACAGCAGCGATGATTCCGGCAATCTCACCAGCTTCAATCGAATCCTGACCAAGGCCAGGACCAACTGTACGCTCTTCAACAATAGTCAGATCTGCAGGCAGCGCACCCGCACGCAGCAGGATCGCCAGATCGTTCGCTGTCTCTACAGAGAAGTTACCACTGATCTGCCCACTACCGCCCAGGATAGGTTCCCTGATGACTGGAGCAGAAATAACTTCTTCATCGAGAATGATTGCAAATGGGCGTCCTACATTTTCAGTAGTTGCACGGCCAAATTCGCGAGCACCTGTTGTGTTGAAGCGGAACGTAACCAATGGCTCGTTTGTGCGCTGGTCAAAGCCAGGCTGAGCATCAGTTAAATCTTCACCGCTTACAATTTCTCGGCGTTCAATCACATATGGGATAGGTGGATCATCAGACGAGAACAAAACCGCAGTTCCAGCCGGGGGGCGCCCCTGGAGGGCTTGCTCACCGGACATTTCCTGACTGACGAGACGGAATGTCAAACGCGCAGTTTGCTGCAAAAGGTCTTTCAAGCGCTGAGGATCTTCAAGGCCTGGCACCTGAACCAGAATACGGTCTTCGCCTTGTCGCTGGATGTTAGGCTCTGTTGTACCCAATTCGTCTACCCGTCGGCGTATAACTTCAATGGACTGGTCAACCGCTGAGCTAACGCGCTGCGCAACACCCTCTACAGTTAAAACCAGCTCAATGACGCCGTTGGACGCTATATCAAGAGTAACTTCGGTTACCGGCAAACCGCCCGACAACAAGCCACCAGGAATCGGCTCCACAATTTCCTGCAACGCAGTTCGCGCAGCTTCAATTTGCGTTGTGTCCCGCAACCGGGCCTGTACAGTTTGACCATCAACGGTCAGACCTGTGTAACCTATACGCTCATCTCGCAGAGAAGTGCGCAGACTATTGCGCAAATCTTCCATACGAACGTCAATGAGCGACTCGCGCTCAACTTGAAGCAACAGATGAGCGCCGCCTTGCAAATCCAGCCCGAGAACCAGCTGTCCTCCAGGTATCCACGCAGGCCAACGATTAGCCGTCTCAGTCGACATCAAATTGGGAACAGCGGCTAGGAAACCGACAACAACGGTCAGGACAATAGCAATCATCTTGATCGGCGAAAAATATAGCATTCGGTCACCCGTAAGGTTTGCCAGAACTGGTGTAGAACAGTGGCAGGATCAGCCCAAGGGACCGACTACTCTTCGTCTTTTGCAGGTTCGCCCTTGGCGCGCACATCAGAAACCATGCTGCGCACGATCCGAACGCGGACGCCTTCAGCCAATTCAACTTGTATTTCCTTGTCATCGATAACTTTCGTTACCTTTCCGATCATACCTCCAGCGGTAACAATCGTATCACCGCGGCGAACGGCACCAATCATTTCTTCATGCTTCTTCATCCGCTGACGTTGCGGGCGAATGATGAGAAAATACATGATTGCGAAAATAAGAACGAAAGGCAGCAGTGAAACCAGCATATTGCCGGAACCACCAGCAGCTGCTTGCGCATAAGCGGGCGTAACAAACATCAGTTAATCCTGTCTATTCATGTTCCCGCTACCTCGAGGGCCCCGGGTGAAACATAGTTTTATGGTCTAAAAAGTCTCGCGGACTATACTCACGGCGCTTTGGTTTGCAAGGGCGATCCACGAGACATTTCTTGACAGCTTTGCAAATGGGACATCTACCCATAAATTGCCAGCGAAAACAGGCGCAAACCGCGCAAAAACAGACTTTTGGATGATTTATGACACAGACAACTGCCGAAAACTTTCACCCAACACTGCTACGCATTGCGGATGCCTTGGAAAGAATGGCGCCTGCCGTTGCTGAAAAAACTAATTTTCAGGCGGCAGATGCCTTTGTTTGGAATGCGCGTGCAGCAGCGCTAAAGCCCGTTCCGAACGTCAACCGTGTCGATATTTCGCTGCTCCAGGGCATTGATCAAGTCCGTAATATATTACTTGCAAACACGCAACAGTTTGCGGCCGGGTACGCTGCGAACAACGCGCTTCTTTGGGGAGCACGTGGCATGGGCAAGAGCTCGGTTGTGAAGGCTATTCATGCACATGTGAATGCATCAGCGGAAAATAGTCAGCAAAAATTGAAATTTGTGGAGATACACCGAGAAGATATCGAGTCGTTGCCGGAACTCATGAGTGAGCTGGCGCAACAGGATTTGAGATTTTTGCTGTTCTGCGATGATTTGTCTTTTGACACTGATGATACGTCTTACAAGGCACTCAAGGCCGCTCTTGACGGTGGAATTGAGGGTCGTCCGGCGAATCTACTTCTGTATGCAACGTCGAACCGCAGACATTTGATGCCAAGGGACATGATCGAAAATGAGCGTTCCACTGCAATAAACCCAAGTGAAGCAGTCGAAGAAAAGGTATCGCTGTCAGACCGATTTGGCCTCTGGCTCGGTTTCCACAAATGCAACCAGGATGACTATCTGGATATGGTTCGCGGATATATTTCGCATTTCGAAATAGAAGTCCCAGAAGAAGAGTGGCGCCCGGCCGCGTTGGAATGGGCAACGACGCGTGGATATCGTTCCGGCAGAACGGCTTGGCAATTCATTCAAGATATTGCCGGTAAAAAGAAAGTGGCACTGAAGCTATAAGCCTCAGTGCCACATCAATTGGGCGGATATTGGTGTCTGGTCAAACGCCACCCAAATGGTCCAAAGGATTGACAGGTGTCGATCCCTTGCGAAGTTCAAACCGCAGCTGTGGAGAGCTTACGGAACCTGTTGCTCCGGCTTTTGCAATTTGTTGGCCTCGGCGCACCTTGTCGCCTCGGCTCACATTTAACGCCTTGTTGTGAGCATAGGCTGTTACCCAGCCATTCGAGTGCCGCACCAATACAAGGTTGCCGTAACTTTTCAACTCGTTACCGGAATAAATAACAACGCCGTCTTCAGCTGCCTTAATAGCAGTGCCATCGGGAACGGCCAGATTGATGCCGTCATTGCGTTCGCCATTGGTTTTATCACCAAATGTGGATATCACTCGACCTTTCACAGGCCATCTGAACGCCAGGTTTCCTGACTGTTTTGGCTGAGCCTGTTTTGGTTTTTCCGCTTTTTGAGGCGTGAACGCCGCAGGTTGTGCTTTTGGCTCGGCTTGTTTTTGCACTGGCGCAACAGGCGCAGCAACAGCAACACGATTCTGCGGCTGTGCATTCTGGGCAGCTGTACGTGTCGTAGCAACCACGTTACCCTGCCCCGGAATTACGAGCATTTGCCCAATCTTGATATTGGTGGATTGACCAAGATCGTTCGCAGCACTCAAAGACCCAACATTCACGCCGTGTTTGCGAGCGATGCTGTATAGTGTATCGCCCTGCGAAACCCGATAAGAACCTCCAGAGACAGCCGTTGCAGGTGCACGCTGCGCAGGTTGTTGTGTTGGCGCGGCGGATCTAGCTGGAGCTTGTGTTCGTGTATTGCGAACAGCAGGTTTAGCCGTTGGCCTTGGCGCAAAAGTTGCTTGTTTGACAATAGCAGGCTGAGCGACAACTTGGCGCACAGAAGGTTGAACCACGGCTTGTTGAACCGGAGCAACCTGCGTCGCAACGGGTTGCACAGGCGCTGGCTGAGCCGCCGCAGGTCTTGCGGCGGTCGCAGCCACTTGCGGGAATGGCTGCAACTGAGGCTGCGCAGCAGGTGCCGATGCTCGTTGCCCGTTTCCGTATACATAGGTAGGAATCGTAACATACCGACCAGCCACTATGTCATTTGGTCCAGACAAGCCGTTTGCATCCAAAATAGCTTTTTCGGGCACACCGTATCGTCGGGAAATTGATCCTAGCGACTCGCCCGGTGCAACTGTAATTGTAGTGCCACCAACACGGGTCCACCCGGACTCACCATTTCCAACGGCTGCTGTCACAATCGGATCGGCCGCCACTACCGCCGGCCGATATGATCCATTAGCCAAATTGCTTGGCGTTGGCCGATATGGCGCATTAACAGCGATTTGCTGGTTCTGTTGAACCTGCGGATATTGCTGAACTGGCGCGAATTGTTGCTGAGGATATTGCTGCACAGCTGGATATGTCTGCGCAACTTGAACGGGGCTCAACTGCTGCTGCACAACTGGCGCACGCGCAGCGCTACGCATAGGTTTCGCTGGCATCGGTTGACGCACTGGCTGTCGCAAGAACGCTCTTTGCGAAGCAACAGCGGACGTGTAGTCCTGTTCAGTAATTCTTGAAAAATCATTGCTGCAGGCGACAAGCGTCCCCGTCAACAGCGATACGAAAAGGGCCTTAGAAACAACGCGAGAGGCCCGAACTCGCGAAGACGCTACTTTAACACACATCGGCATACTCACGCCTGTACTCAAAACACAGGCAAAGTATTAACCCTGACACCCTTTATAAAAGCTTAAGTGAGTTTAAGTTTATAGCCGAATTTATGGCAAGCGATTGCAATCGATGGGTATTTTAATCGTCGCTTACTCTTCCGGGCACCAATGGAGGAAATTCACCTCGGCCAATAATTTTAGAAGTAATGCCTTCATCTGATTTCAGAAAAAGAGTAATCGCCTCTTCTCCATGGCCTTCATCAATCGGGGCAACAAGTCGCCCACCCTCGCTGAGTTGATCAAGCAACGCAGATGGCACCGCTTCACATGCTGCCGTTACAACAATTGCGTCGAACGGAGCCTGCGCGGGCCATCCCTTATGCCCGTCATCGCTAAAGAGCGTGACGTTGCGCAGCCCATCATTCCAAAGATTTTTCTCTGCAAGACGTGTAAGCGGCCGGACACGTTCCAAGCCATATACCCGCCTACTGAGGCGAGCCAGCAATGCTGTCTGGTAACCGCACCCAAATCCAACGTCCAAAACCTTGTGGTGCGACTGTGGCGCGAGAGCGTTTAACATTGTGGCGACGATGCTTAGACTGCCAGCATTCTGTCCAAATCCAATGGCGTGATCCCTGTCCAGCCACATTTCATCGGTTGAGAGATCGGGGATATAATGGCGGCGGTCGGTTTTCTCGATTGCTTTCAGCAAACGTGGTTCCACAATACCGATCTCGCGCAAGTGGAGAAGGAAGGCCGGCAAGTGATGGCTGTTCAGATCATCAATGTTGAAGCCAGCCATTTGCGTTCCTAGCTCGCGATATCCGCATAGCGACCCAGTTCGCTTTCGTCTGTCAAATTCATTTTAAGCGGCGTCACGGAAATGTAGTTTTGCTGGAGCGCTTCGAGATCCGTACCTGCCACAATTGCTTGAGGTTGTCTGCGATAAGTCAGCCAATAATAAGGATTCCCGAAACCATCATCCCGCTTGTCCAGAAAGAGACCATGCGTGAGAGGTCCTTGGGTGGTGATTTTGATGCCCTCCACCTCGTTCGAAGAACAACAAGGGAAATTGATATTCACAAGAACGCCGGCAGGTATACCCTTGGCCAAAACCTTTTGGATAACATCAACGCTGTGATCCCGCGAAACCTGCCAGGGAATTTCCTTGCCTGACGTCCAGTCATAGGATTGGCTCAGTGCAATGCTTGGAACACGCAGCATGGTACCTTCCATGGCAGCAGCAATTGTTCCTGAATAGGTCACATCATCTGAAATATTTTGTCCCGAGTTAATGCCAGACAAAACCAGATCAGGCGCCTTAGGAAGAACCTCCCGCACTCCCATAATAACGCAATCAGTTGGTGTTCCTCTCAGAGCATAGACCTGATCGTCTACTTTCCGAAGGCGTAACGGGTCGTTCAATGTCAGCGAATGAGACAGACCACTTTGGTCTGTCTCAGGTGCAACGACCCAAATGTCAGAAGAGATTTGCGCTGCGATATCACGGAGCACCTGCAACCCAGGTGCATTTATTCCATCGTCGTTGGTTATCAGAATACGCAAATCCAAGTCCTTTCAGCTATTGGCTATTCGCCGCCAATCTTAGTGATTCCACCCATGTATGGCTGTAGTACATCTGGAACATCGATACCGCCATCTTCACGTTGATAATTTTCCATAACGGCAATCAAGGCACGTCCGGTAGCAACCCCAGAACCGTTCAATGTGTGAACAAAGTCGATTTGCTTTCCTTCACCAGTACGATAACGGGCTGACATACGGCGCGCCTGAAAATCTCCACACACAGAGCAACTGGAAATTTCGCGATACATATTTTGGCCAGGCAGCCACACCTCAATATCATAGGTTTTCCGAGCGCCAAAACCCATATCCCCACTGCTAAGTGTCATAACACGATAGGCCAACCCTAGTTGTTTCAACACTTCTTCAGCACAGGATAGCATGCGCTCCAACTCAGCCAACGATTCTTCTGGGTTGGTAATGCTGACCATTTCCACTTTTGAAAACTGGTGCTGTCGCAACATACCCCTCGTATCACGCCCGGCAGAGCCAGCCTCTGAGCGAAAACACGGCGTTAGTGCAGAATACCGCAATGGAAGCTGGCCTGCTTCCAGAATGCTCTCACGAGCGAGATTGGTCAGAGGAACTTCAGCGGTCGGTATCAACCAAAATCCGTCATCGGTGTGAAAGAGGTCTTCCTTGAATTTTGGCAACTGTGAAGTTCCATAAAGCGCATCATCCTTGACCAGCAAGGGCGGCATCACTTCCAAATAGCCATGCTTCGTAGTATGAAGATCGAGCATGAACTGGCCCAAAGCGCGTTCCAGCTTTGCAAGCTGGGCGCGAAGTACCACAAAGCGCGAACCGGACAATTTGCCAGCTATCGCAAAGTCCATCATTCCCAAGGCTTCGCCAAGGTCGAAGTGCTCTTTGGGCACGAAGTTCATGCGTGGCTTTTCACCGACGTCATGAAGCAGAACGTTTTCATCTTCGCCCGGCCCTACCGGCACATCATCCAATGGAATATTTGGAATTTCTGCCAATCTATCCGTCAGTTTGGCGGTAAGCGCGCGTTCTACATCTTCACCACTTTGGATAAACGCTTTCAGCTCGGAAACGGAAGCAATAGCTTTTTGTGCAGCCTCTTCATCACCTGAAGCTTTTGCCTTCCCAATTTCCTTAGAAGCAGCGTTTCGGCTTTCCTGTGCTTCTTGCAATTTGGTTACGTGCGCACGTCGCTCATCATCAATCGCTATGAGTTCGGCTGACCGGTAATCAGCAAAACGCGCTTTCATTGCGGCATCAAATGCCGCTGGATTCTCTCTAATCCATCGAATGTCATGCATGGGATATCCCAACTATGTCTGTTTATTCAGGAAAGTTGAGCGTGGCAGTACCGTCAATTTTACACAGTATCAACCGCATTATCTGCCTTTTCCTGCTCCGCACGGCGCCGCTCGATGAACCGTACGGAGAGAATAGAGAGCTCGTATAGTATAATAGTAGGCAGCGCGAGACCAATCTGACTAATCGGATCAGGCGGTGTCAGGATGGCAGCCATCGCAAAGGCAACAACAACTGCGTAACGGCGTTTAGATTTCAGACCATCAGAGCCTACAACGCCAATGCGTCCAAGCAATGTCAATATAACAGGCAGCTGAAACACGAGACCAAAAGCAAAAATCAGGGTCATAATGAGTCCAAGATACTCACTTACGCGCGCAACCAGCTGGATAGATGCTCTACCATCCGCCCCGGTCTGTTCCATGCTCAGGAAGAAACCCATCGCAAGAGGCATGATCAGGTAGTAAACGAGAGAAGCACCAATCACGAACAGTATGGGAGTGGCAATTAAGTACGGTAGGAACGCAGATTTTTCATTTTTGTACAGACCGGGAGCGACGAACATGTAGATCTGAGTCGCCAGAACCGGAAATGACAGGAACAGTGCTCCAAAGAACGATAATTTCAGCTGCGTGAAAAAGTATTCTTGTGGTGCCGTGTAAATGAACTCAATATCTTTTAGATCACCAGCAGCCTTTTCGTAAGGCACGGTCAAGATGTTGAATATATCAGTCGCAAAGATAAAACTGAGAATGAACATCAGTGTCAGGCCAATGACTGACTTGAAAAGTCTTTGCCTAAGCTCAATCAGATGCTCAATCAGCGGAGCGCGGCTGTTGTCGACGTCATCTTCGCTCACGCGTCAGTATCCTTCTTTGCTGCAGCTCTTGTCTTTGCAGCAGTTTTTCTGGCAGGTGCCTTTTTTTCAGGCGCTTTGGCAGCCGCAGACTTTGCGGTAGCCGCCTTCGTTTTTGTCGCAGTCTTCGGTCGCGCTGCCTTCGCTGCGGTTGTTTTCGCAGTTCCTGCCTTAGAGGTAGTCGCCTTGGCCCGTGGAGCTTTTGCAGTGTTTGCTGTCGACTTTCCGCTAGCGCGAGTTTTTGCAGCAGTCTTGCTGGCAGGCTTTTCAGCCGCAGCGCCCTTACTCGCAGCAGCTTTACTTGCCGTTTTCGTGGAGGCTGCCTTCATAGCAGTTTCAGCGCCCTGCTCCGCCGCTTCTGGTGTGCTGCCGCTTTCTCCTGCATTAAGTAGCCCACGATTTATATCTCGTTGAACGTCCTCAGTCGCTTGTTTGATCGGGTTTAAGCTGTCTTTAATCTGCTTAACGGGATTAATGCTGTTGACGCTGTCGATGCCGTCTTTCAGGCCATCCAACTCAGCTTCTTTTAACGCGTCATTCATTTGGCGTTGGAAATCGGTCGCCATGCGACGCAGATTACCAACGTTTTTGCCAATACTACGCAGCATCCCGGGCAGTTCCTTTGGACCCACCACAAGAATAGCCACAACGGCAATGACGACTAGTTCAGTCCATCCAAGATCAAACATGGAGAATGGCTGGCTCGTTTATAAGGGCCGCAACACGAAAACCGCGTCGGCACCACCAAGATTGAGAAAACTAGCTTGCTTGCTTGTCTTCGGACTTAACAGTTGCTGCAGTTTCGCCAGCATTCTGATCTATTGTCTTGGTGCCATCGTCCTCATCAGACAAGCCTGATTTAAAGCTTTTGATACCTTTAGCAACGTCGCCCATTAGATCGGAAATTTTTCCACGGCCAAACAAAAGAACGACCAGAACGACGACTATGGCAATCTGCCAAAAGCTAATACCCATGATTTACTCCTAAATTCCCAAAGCTCACGTACATTTGCGTGTGCCTTTAAATCTTTGTTCTAAGGATGTTTTACACCGCAAAATCAGGAAAGGACACCCACAATTAGTAGATATATGGCGTCACGCCCTTTCCTTTTCAAACACAAGAATGTCTCGCGGCTCAAAGTCGACCAAAACTTCTGTTCCAGGCTTCAGAAAATCTGCGTTTCTTATGCGTGCATGAAGCGGATCATCAGCTCCCTCAACTGCGACATCCACAAGATCAACCTCGCCAAGAAAACGGCGGCGCAAGACGCGACCAAGTTTTGAGGTCTGAGTTGCTGTCGCTTCAGCCTTTGGAGCAATTTCAATGCCTTGATAGCGAATACACACATCTGCCGCCCCATTGCGCTGGCCCTTTGCAGGGAAACTACCGAGCGGCGTTATCACTATCTCGTCGATAATCTCACCTTCAGTCAGATTTACTTCCGAGAAAAACTGCGCCGTCGGCAAATCAACTGGTTCATAGTACAGTTCGCGCGCATTTCCGTCCTGAACAATACGTCCGTGTTTCATAAGCAGAATGCGGTCTGCAACGCGCATGGCCTCCTCCGGATCATGGGTTACCATGAGACAGGTTGCTCGCATTTCACGTAAGATAGCGATTGTTTCGTCGCGAACACTGTCGCGAAGCCGTTGATCAAGACCGGAGAATGGTTCATCCATCAACAAAATCCCAGGTCGCGGTGCAATCGCCCTAGCAAGCGCCACACGTTGTTGTTCCCCTCCGGAAAGGTGATGTGGATACAGTTTTGCGTGTTGAGCCAATCCAACACGTTCCAATGCCAGCATTGCTTCGGATTTAGCATTGGCAGCAGATAGGGCGGTCAAGCCGAACATCACATTTTTTAAAACCGTCAGATGTGGAAAGAGGGCAAAATCCTGAAACATCAGCCCTATTCCGCGTCTTTCAGGAGGAACCTGACGGTTTGGACCCGCAAACTCCTGCCCATCAACAAGGAAGTGTCCCAATTGCGGGATCTCGACCCCAGCGGCGATACGCAACAAAGTCGTTTTACCGGATCCAGACTGTCCCAAAAGGCAAACAATTTCCCCGGGTTCAATTTCCAGATCTATATCTTTGAGCGCTAAATTCATGCCATAAGCATGAGACACGCCGGAAAAACGCATCTGACGCGCAATTGTAGCGCCAGCAGTGCCACGACGGCCCCACGAAAGCGCAGTCTTAAGACCCGACGGCCGAGTTGTCTGGTTCATGGGCATATCATCCGGCCGGGTTACTCGTCATCTTCCAACACCACATCGGGTGCGAAGAGGTCATCTTCAAGAGGGTCTTCTTCATCGCCCAGGTCGGGATCGTCATTCGGCATGGGCATAGGTGAACCTGGCGGTAATGCGCTGTCCAACAGTCCAGCCCCCTTCAACTCATCAAGACCCGGCAAATCACCAATGGCTTCCAGATTAAAATGCTCCAAAAAGTCAGGTGTGGTGCCGTAGGTAACTGGTCTGCCGGGCGTGCGCCGCCTACCACGCAGACGAATCCAACCGGTCTCTAGCAAAACGTCCAATGTGCCCTTGCTGGTGGAGACTCCTCGTATTTGCTCAATTTCCGCCCGCGTTGCTGGTTGATGATACGCGATGATTGCAAGAGTCTCCAAAGCTGCTCTGGAGAGGCGTCTTTGCTCTTCTGCTTCCGCCTGTAGCAAAAAGGCCAAGTCTTCAGCCGTTCTGAATGCCCATCCATCTGCTAGTTTTTTGAGCGCAACCCCACGCCCTTCATAAAGTTCGCTGAGCTGAACAAGCAAGTGTCGCAAGTTTGCAGTTTCTGGAAGGCGCGCCGAAATATCTGCTTCTTGCAACGGTTTATCGGATGCAAAAAGCATTGCTTCCAACATGCGAAGATGCAGTTTTTCTGAAACGGCATCAGTCATTCAATGGGCTCATTATTGGTAGCTTCGGGTGTACGGACATAAAGTGGCTCGAAATGGTTGGACTGACGTAATTCAAGCAGCCCTTCTCGTACCATTTCCAAGCTGGCAGTAAAGGAACTGGCCATTACCGTCGCTTTTTGATCAGGCGTTGCAAAATACTGCACAAGAAAATCATCAATCGGTGTCCAGTCCGATACCTTCCCTAACATTCTAACAAGAAGGTCCTTGGCTTCCTGCAAAGACCAGACTGCCCGTTTCTTGACCTGAACAGAAGTGACCGAGTTACGTTGACGCTGGCTGGCGTAGGCTGTCAGCAAATCATACAGGTTCGCCGCATATGTGCTGTGGCGAATTGTAACCACATGCTCCGGATCACCGCGCGCAAATACCTCTTGTCCAAGGCGGGGCCTTGCCATCAAACGTGCAGCAGCATCTCGCATAGCTTCCAACCTGCGCAGTCTGAAAGCAAGCGCCGCGGCCAACTCCTCGCCAGTCAGTTCATCTTCATCATCTTTAATGTCCGGCAATAAAAGGCGAGACTTTAAATAAGCCAACCATGCAGCCATAACCAAATAGTCTGCAGCCAGCTCCAGTCTCATCCTCCGCGCTTCTTGTATGAAGGAGAGATATTGCTCTGCCAGAGCCAATATGGAAATTTTTGCCAGATCGACCTTTTGCGACCTTGCCAATGCCAATAGTAAATCGAGTGGGCCCTCAAAACCATCGACATCCACCATCAAAGATGGCTCTGCCTCACCTGCATCGGAAAGACGTTCCTTTTGATTTTCCCAAAGCAACGCCTGTGTGAGCGGATCCTCAGTACCTGGCCTTTCGGCAGAGTCAGCGGGCGAATTGTTGGACAAAGCTTATGCCCCCCAGCCCGCTTTTGTCATAAAAGCATCAAATTCTATACGCGCAGCAATTGAATCAAACTCACCCGGTGCAACGCAACAAGACAACGCGTGCTTTGCTCTCTTTTCAGCCTCACCGGCCAGAGATGGAACATTCGCCGCAACAGCAAGCATTTCTTCCATAACCCCATTACAGTGCAACACTATATCGCAACCAGCTGAAATTGCCGCCGCTGTCCGTTCACCCATGGGTGATTGAAGCGCTCCCATTGAGACATCATCAGACATCAAAAGACCAGTAAATCCAATTTGCTCCCGGATAATCGTCTGGATCACTTTACGGGACAGCGTTGCCGGTTGCGTGCTGTCGATAGACTCATAAACAACATGGGCGGTCATACCCATTGGATAGTTCTTGAGCGGTTTAAAAGCCGCAAAATCATGCAATGCAAGATCGTTTTCGCTAGCGGAAACTCTAGGTAAATCCAAATGGCTATCAACTAACGCCCGCCCATGACCCGGAAGATGCTTGATGACTGGCAGCACGCCGCCAGCCAAAGCACCATCTGCAGCCGCTCCTCCCAATTGCGAAACCGTTACCGGGTCTGGACTGTAAGCGCGATCACCAATTGCTTTTGTTGTATTCGGAACCGGGACGTCCAAAACAGGCAGACAATCCACATTGATCCCGAGCGATAAAAGATCGTACGCAAGCAGTCTTCCGCCCAAAAATGCAGCCCTCTTCCCCTCACCTGGAAATTCACTCTCAAGCGTCCCAAATACGGCACCGGGCGGATAAAATGGCCAATGTGGCGGGCGCAAGCGCTGAACACGCCCACCTTCCTGATCGATGAGAACCGGCGCCTCTGAGCGCCCAACACATTCTCTAAAAGAGGCAACAAGCGCCTCCACCTGTTCGGGCGTGTCAACATTACGACCAAACAAAATAAAGCCCCAAGGATTCGCATCCTTCAGAAACCGTTTTTCATCCTCATTAAGGAACAGGCCTTCGCAGCCACTGATAAAAGCAGAAATTGTCATAGAACGTGGTTAGTGCGCTGTTTGAATAAGGTCAAGACAGCCGCGGTTCTGCCGGAGTGAAAGATTCCCCGGCAGAAGACCTAATGCGAGACCTATCGGCGTGCCACAATACAATCGCCACCGGCATTTTTAAGGCTTTGGCATAGATTCGAAGCTGCCTGCCGCGTTTCCATGGGCCCGACCCTGACGCGATAAAACACACCACGAGAGCCAAGATCAGCTCTGGCAATATCCGGTGCCTGATTTCCTAGAACAGAAGGAAAACGGCGTTGTAAGCCGGCATAGGCAGAACGGGCCGCATCCTCAGAACGCTGTGACGATACTTGCACAACAAAATCACCAGATCTTGCAGGTGTCGCAGCTGCCGGTGCAGTTGGTTGCACGGCCTGTTGTGTTGTCTGCGGAATAACATTTCCAGCAGGAACACGATTTGATGGCTGAACTGTTGGCGCATCTGGGTTAAATGCAGGTGAATTTGTTCCCACACTCACACGAGGCGCTACTGGCAGCGCGGCACGCCCACCAACAGTTGATGTTCCAGCCGCAGTTTGGGCTGAAGACACCTGGGTTCCTCCTGCATTTGGCCGAGGCCTAGGCACTGCAATACCAGAGGCAGAATCGATTGTATTTGTAGCGGGCGCTGGCGCCCCAGTGCCTGTAATTGGCTGCGTTGTAACAACACGCGGCTGAATTCCACCACTACTGGCAGGAGCTGCTGTGCCGGTTGAGGAATTGCTGACAATGCTACCATCTGGACGCACGACAAAGGTGCGAACAGGGCGTGGGCCCAACGGATCTGACGTCGGTGAAACGCCCTGACTATCAACAACGCGAACCGAGCGTCCTTGATCAATATTGGGATTTAAATTTGTGACCGGCTCTTCCGCGCGCGGCACAAGTTGTCCATCGGCAGCAGTCCCAGGTTCGGACAGACTACCAATGTCAGATGAACCGTCAGTATCTGCTGCTTGTCCGTCAGGCATGATGCGGACAGGGCTCTTATCAGCCATCACCAAAGGAGGTGGGCCACTGTCATCACCTGAGAATATGGCCTGATACGCAAGTAAAGCGGCACCGCCAAGCACAACGAATGCTACGACACCGGCGGCGACCATCATGCCACGGCTGGCAAAAAGGCTCGATCCATTGTCATCTTCATACTCTTCGTAAAGAATATCCGCGTCCTGAACTTGATATACTTCTTCAGGGGTCTCTGGAGTTGGCGCAACTTCAGCGGGGGTCTCTACAGGAGCATTTGCAGCAGGAACCCTCAAGTCTTCGACTTCACGTAAGTATGAAAAGTCGGGTTTTGCCATAGGTTCCATACTCAATTCTGAAGCAGGCTTAACAACGGCCTCTGGAGTCTGTGGCGGAACTGGTGGCATTTGCGGAGCCGACTGAACCGGCGCTGGCTCAGGTTGCAATGTTGCAGCTTGCTGCAATGAAGCATCTGAATTGCCTTGAACGTCGCCAACAGCGTCAACATAACGTGTGAGCTCAGCAGTCAGGGCATCAGATCCACTAGCTGTCGGCGCAGGTTCAACTGTGGGAGCGGAAATCGCAGGTTCTGCAGCGTATTGGACATGGTCAACAATAGGTTCAGAAACCGGTTCTGGGACTTTAACAGCAGTTGTTTGAAAATTTGCTTCGGAGGACGGCAGTTCGGCGGCAGCCAAATCAGGGCTGGCCTGCCCGTGCAAACCACCCAAATCTGAGTGATCAGGAGTCACTGCCGGGCGAATGGCACGCGGCATGCGTGATACGTCGAAATCACGCTCAGGGAGCGGCTTAGAGGACCCACCCGGCGCAAATGGATCATGCTGCTCTTCATCTGCCAAAGAAGTTATCGGGCTAGTGCGCTGTGGCGCTTCGAAAGCAGCCTGCGTAGGCACGTCGACAGAAATCGGCTGAGGTGCGACTGCTGCTTGCCCCAAATCACTTGATGGCATAACAGGTTCGGGAGCTGCAGGTGCCGGCACATAGCTCGGCTCTACTGCAGGCTGAAGCGGCTCTCGCAAACTGCGAGCCAAAGGAGAAACCGACGGCTCATTACCTTCAATGGGCATTGGCGGTGCTTGTGGAGACTGCGGCGCTGGCGTATATTCCTGCGACCACTCATCCTGCGCAGGCGCCTGAGGTTGAGCTTGCGGTGCAGGTGGTGGCGTTTGATAGACTGGCTCAGCAATCTGCTCACTTGAGCGCTGAGCGGCAACTTCAAAATTGCGCTCATTCTGCTCCATTAAACGGGCGAGCTTGATAAGTGGATCATCTTCATCCACCGATGAAGATCGCATAGACCAATCATCGCTCTCCCAATTTTCGTCAGACGCAGAGGCGCCTCCACGCTGTATAGGATCAGCTGTCATCACTCCGGGTGCATCTCTGTCCACGGTATCTACCGTGCCACCCGGCTTGTTTTTGTCATACTCATACTCGGACATAACAAGACGTCTCTTTCGTTAACCAAGTTCTTTAGCAGTAAACTATAGGGCCCAATGCTAAAAAACCTGTTTATATGCTAGCGCAATTCTTTCCGCGCTTCCACTCCCAGCAAACCAAGACCGGAGCGCAGAACAATTTGCACAGCCAAAACAAGAGCTAAGCGAGCTCTAGTCAATTTTTGATTATCAGCCTTAATAAATCGTAATTGGGGCAAATCTTTGCCTTTATTCCAGTGCCCATGAAAGGCACTAGCTAAATCATTTAGATAAAATGCAATACGATGAGGCTCGTAAGATTTAGCAGCAGCCTCCAGAATACGAGGGTACTCCGCCAGCTTGCGCATCAACAAAATTTCGCTCGGATCATCGAGTAGCGCAATATCTACATTGCCAAGATTTTCAACTAGGCTTTCATCAAATGTATCAATACCTTGCTTGAAAGTTGAATGTGTTCTTGCATGCGCATACTGTACATAAAATACCGGGTTATCTTTTGACTGTTCAAGCACTTTTGTAAAATCAAAGTCCAACATTGCTTCGTTTTTTCGATACAGCATCATGAAGCGAGTGACATCACGCCCCACCTCTTCAACCACCTCTGCAAGCGTCACCAAATTTCCTGAGCGTTTCGACATTTTCACGGGTTTTCCGTCGCGAAACAGGTTCACTAGCTGGCAAAAACGGATATCAAGCGACGCAGTTTCATTGGAAATAGCGCGCACGGCAGCCGTCATCCGCTTCAAATATCCTTGATGGTCCGCACCAAGAACATCCACCATGCGGTTAAATCCGCGCTTATATTTGTCATAGTGATACGCAATATCCGAAGCAAAGTAAGTATAACTGCCGTCAGATTTCAAAAGCGCCCGATCAACATCATCTCCAAACTGACTTGACCTGAACAAAGTTTGCTCCCGATCTTCCCAATCGTCCGGCAGTTTGCCCTTCGGTGGCGGTAGCGTCCCGAGATATATCAGGTCCCTCTCCTTCAGATCCTCCAACATTTCAGCCACACGATCATTGTTGTCGATGGTCAACGAACGTTCTGAGAAAAACACATCATGCGTGACTCCAAGATTCTCCAGGTCCGCTCGGATAAGGTCCATCATGGCCAGAATGGTGCTTTCCTTCACAATCGGAAGCCAATCTGCTTCATCCATGCTTAGAAGCGTATCACCGTGGCTCTCTTTTAGTTTTTGACCAACCGGTACAAGATATTCACCGGGATAAAGCCCTTCTGGAATATCACCAATGTCCTGCCCCAGAGCTTCCCGGTAACGCAAGAAAGCGGACTTTGCCAACACATCAACCTGGGCTCCCGCATCATTGATGTAGTATTCTCTTGTAACATCAAATCCGGAAAACTCGAGAAGGCTCGCCAACGCGTCGCCGAATACAGCGCCTCTGCAATGTCCCACATGCATGGGGCCGGTGGGATTGGCGGATACATATTCAACGTTGATCTTCTCGCCTTTGCCAATATCCGGTTTCCCAAAGACAGCCCCATCACCAAGGATATCTTTGACAATAGATTGCCAGACGGAGGAGTTGAGCGTGACATTGATAAACCCTGGACCAGCAATTGCCACCGACCGAATATCCAACGTTTCTTTCTGAGCTTCCAACAGCGATGAAATTGCTTCGGCAATATCGCGCGGCTTTTGTTTAAGCGGTTTTGCCAAAACCATTGCCGCGTTTATTGCCAAATCTCCATGACTGGCGTCGCGGGGTGGTTCTACCACAATGCGATCAAGCGGTAACGCAGCAAGAGCGTTCGGATCAACGCCTTCCAGGAGATTGGAATTCTCTATCAATGGCCGCAGTTTGGCGGCAAAATCAGCATATACATTCATGATTGTCTGTCTTTTGGTAAGATGAGAGCCAGTTGATGCAAAGCATCAGCGTGGCGCTTCAGATGTGGGCTGGAGGTATAGGTTTTTCAAAGCCCGGTCAAACATAGCAATGAATTGAGGGCTTTCATGGCGTCAGCAAGCGCTTGTGTTCCTGCGAAGCGAACGTATCGGTCATCCCCGCGATATAATCCGCGATGGCGCGCGCCCGTTTGGGTTCATCCAACTGGCGTAAATTTCCCGCAAATTGCTGCTGCCATATTTCAGGCATTTCCTGTGTTTTGGCGAAGTAAAATTCAAACAATTCGCTCACAATGTTTGCAGCGGAGCCCATTCGCTCCATAAGCTGGGGATGCCGATAGAGCTTTTTGAACAAGAATGATTTTAGCTCTTTCTCAGAAGTAGAAAATTCATCAGAAAAGCAAAGCAGTGTTTCGCCAGCTGAACGCACGTCTTCAACGGATTTTGGAACAGTCCGAGCGAGATTCTTCTGTGTTTCTACAATAACGTCTTCGACCATGCGGGTAATCAGTCGTCGGGTCATTTCGTGGCGGGTTCGCTCTGAGTCAAGATCGGGATACTCCGCCGCTATACCATCAAGAATGTCTTTCAGCAGCGGAACTTCGCTCAAGTCACCCAATTCCAAAAGCCCTGATCTCAGACCGTCGTCAATGTCGTGCGTATCATATGCAATATCGTCTGCAATAGCAGCGGCTTGCGCTTCAAGGCTAGCAAAACCATCCAGCTGCAAATCCATGGATGGCAGCATATTTTTAATACTTACTGCCAAGACTCCGTCAACTGGGCCGTTGTGTTTCGCCAACCCCTCCAGAGTTTCCCAACTCAAATTCAAGCCGTCAAACCTTGGATAACGCCGCTCCATTTTTGCGACCACTCGTAAGCTCTGCAAATTGTGATCAAATCCACCAAACATGTTCATAGCGCTATCCAGCGCGCGTTCGCCTGCATGTCCAAAAGGTGTGTGGCCAAAATCATGGGCTAAAGCGAGCGCTTCAGTTAGATCCTCGTCCAGACGAAATGCTCTGGCAATGGCGCGCGCAATTTGCGCAACTTCAATAGAATGGGTCAAACGTGTGCGATAATGATCCCCCTCATCAGAGATAAACACCTGTGTCTTGTGCTTTAGCCGACGAAAGGCATTGGAGTGGATGATTCTATCTCTGTCTCGTTGAAAAGCAGTCCGTGTTGGGCTTTCCTGTTCAATAAACAGTCGGCCGCGCGTGTTGTTCGGATCAACTGCATATTCCGCCCTGCCCGCAAAGCCGAACCCTAAACTTGCCACATCAAGATCGTCTGTTTTCATAGGTAGAATTACCATTTTTTCAAAATGTGGCGTTCAAGGTCATTTGACTTGCTGTTCGTGCGCGCCTACCTGTTGGATATATAACAGATGTACTGCCAAAAGGTGGATCAAGATGTCGGAAATCGCTGTTGAAATGAATACTGCAGTTAAGGTGACTGAGCGCGCGGCCAAAAGAGTCGCGAAAATCATCGATGGAGAGACTAAGAACAATGCCCTGCGCATAAGTGTGGATGGCGGGGGCTGCTCCGGTTTTTCCTACAAATACGATTTGGTAGACAGCTCTGAAGAAGATGACCTGGTTCTTAAGCGCGCCGGCGCCACAATACTGATCGACCCGATTTCGCTACCCTTTCTGGAAGGTTCCGAGATTGATTTCGTAGATGATTTGATGGGACAGGCGTTTCAAATTAACAATCCAAACGCGACAGCTTCGTGCGGTTGCGGCACATCATTTTCAATCTGATCACATATGAAAATTGCAACATGGAACATCAACGGCGTCAAAGCCCGGCTTGAGACCGTCAAATCATGGTTGAACGAATCCCAGCCAGATATTGCAGCTCTGCAGGAAATCAAATCCGTAGATGAGAACTTTCCAAGGGAAGTATTCGAAGAACTTGGATATGAAGTGCATACCCATGGCCAAAAGGGCTTCAATGGTGTGGCATTATTCTCAAAGGTTCCACTTGAAGACGTTCAACGCGGACTGCCAGGCGATGATTCTGACGAACAGGCTCGCTTCATTTCGGCGTTGGTTCCCGTTGGTGACAGAATGATACGGGTCGCGTCACTTTATCTCCCAAACGGTAATCCTGTCGAAACAGAAAAGTTTCCCTACAAGCTTTGCTGGATGAAGAGATTGCAGAAATGGGCAGAAACCCACTTGGAGAGAGAAGAAGATTTCATTTTAGCCGGGGACTACAATGTTATTCCTCAGCCTGTCGATTGCTACAAACCAAGCGCCTGGGAAGGTGACGCGTTGTTCAGACCTGAAAGCCGCAATGCCTTTTTCGAACTAAGCAACTTGGGTCTCACAGATGCGCTTCGAGCAACGAATCATGAGCAGGTCTTCACGTTTTGGGACTATCAGGCAGGTGCGTGGCAGAAAAACAATGGCATAAGGATTGACCATCTGATGCTGTCGCCTGGAGTTGCGGACGCGTTGGAAGAATGCCAAGTAGACAAACATGTGCGTGCTTGGGAAAAGCCTTCTGATCACGTCCCTGTTTGGGTACGGTTACGCGCATAACAGGCTCTTGCTACCGACATAACCTTCCCATTCTTACAATTTTGAAACACAGAATAAATGGCAGCTTTGCGGGCAAATTTGCATTTTTTTGTTTTAATGATACGTTTTTCATATGAGACAGATTGCGACCACAGTTTTCACGGCAACTTTGCTGAGCCTGTCTTCAGCAGGAATCGCATTAGCTGGTGAAGATTGCCAGTGCCGTGCCGGTGGCCAATATTACAGCACCGGCTCTCTCATATGTATGGGAAAAGGTGAGAACCGCCAAATGGCGCGGTGCGAAATGGCGCTAAACAATACCAGTTGGAAAATGCTCGGCGAGCAATGTCCTTATGCACTTTCAACGCCATCAAATGCTGGCCAGTTGTTCACCCCTTATCAGCAATCATCGGTATTAAAAATCGAACCTTCCTAAAAGCATGTCGGCGTTAAACCTACGACGCCTGGATGTCTCTGGATAAAATATCCAACTTAATATCATACGGAAAATTTAACTGAGTCCGAAACAGTCAGCAATCTAAGCTGCCGGTTAACGGTGATCGCATAGAACGAGACAGAGGCGAGCGTGAAAACGCATCGCTATTGGATTTTTTCCAACTCTGTAGCCACTACATCTGCTTCCGCATTTACTGGGAGCAAGGGCTCCAGAGGCGTAACCACAACAGCTGCAGCATTTGTAGCTGGTTCCAGAATGTCCGGCTCAGCCACATTCACGATAGCTGGTTTTGTATCTTCAACTTCCAAGGGAGGATTTTTGTCCAACCATTTGTTCGACTGGCGTAATGCGCCCTTGCGTTCGCGCGCTGATGCGAGAGAAAATGCGCTTTCGTGCAGTAATCGCACATACTCCGCATCAACCTCAGTTGCGCGACGAAGTGCAATTGTCAGCCACTTCAGGCCGCGAGTACGCTTCTGCAGAAACCGTTCACTGTGAAACAGCATTTGTCCCAATTCTGCTTGCGCCAGAACGTGTCCTTTTTCGGCAGCAAGCTTAAGCCAGCGTCCGGCTTGACGTGGATTCTTTTCGCCGCCCTCGCCTTCAAGATACATCTTAGCAAGCAGATATTGAGCATTGGGATCGCCAAAATATGACGCAGCATAGGCATAAATCTGACGCGCCTGATATGGGTTTTTCCCGACATAGGTGTCTTTTATACCGCGTTTGAAAAAACCACCAAGCTCCACAAATGCATTGGCTACAAATGGGGCTTCCGGGCTGTTTGGACTGTCATCTGCGTGAGCATTTGCGATGTCGCGAAAATATTCAAATGCCCTCAACGGGCTGGCTTCAACTCCATCGCCAAGCGCATACATGCGTCCAAGCTTCCATTGTGCCATTGCGCTGCCCTTACTGGCAGCAAACTGCAACGCATCAACCGCTGTCTCCTTATCACCTTCCCGATAGGCTTTGAAACCGAACCGAAAAGCTTCCATTGGAGAGGCCGTTTCCTGTGTAAGCGGTTTCGCTCCATCAAACGCCAAAGATGGACTCGCAACCAAGCAAGCCAGCGCCAATACTGGAATGAAACAAACTCTGGAAAAGGCTTTAAATATCCGCATAGGTCTTCTTCTCTGCTTGCCCACCCGGATGTGTCACCGCGCCCTGACGTGCAGGGCCTACTGTCTGTGCGTATTTCCAAATCGCACCACTGGTGGAGTCGGTTTCCCGAGGCTCCCAGCTTTCTTTGCGCTTGGCTAACTCTTCGTCGCTCAACTTGACGTTCAAAATACCGTCAACAGCGTCAATCTCGATGATGTCGCCATCTTGCAACAAGCCAATCGGGCCACCGATTGCAGCTTCTGGCCCAACATGACCAATACAAAAGCCGCGTGTAGCGCCGGAGAACCGACCGTCGGTAATCAAGGCAACTTTGTCACCCATACCCTGACCATAAAGTAGAGATGTAGTTGCCAGCATTTCGCGCATGCCCGGACCACCTTTCGGCCCTTCATAGCGAATGACCAATACTTCGCCTTCTTCATAAGACTTACTCTGAACGGCTTCAAAGCAGAGCTCTTCGGAATCAAAACAGCGTGCCGGACCAGTAAATTTCTGGTTCACCATACCAGCCACTTTCACGATAGCACCCTCTGGCGCCAGGTTACCTTTGAGACCAACTACGCCACCGGTTACAGTGATAGGATCATCAGCTGGGCGCACAACATCCTGCGCTTCATTCCAGCTTACTTTTTCCATATTTTCGGCAATCGTACGGCCAGTCACTGTCAGACAATCACCATGCAGGAAACCCTGATCCAACAGAGTTTTCATCAACAGAGGAATGCCACCAGCTTCAAACATATCTTTGGCAACATATTTGCCGCCTGGCTTCAAATCAGCGATGTACGGCGTCCGTTTGAAAATTTCGGCCACATCGAATAGGTCAAATTTAATTCCACATTCATGCGCGATTGCAGGCAGATGCAGAGCTGCATTTGTAGAGCCACCCGAGGCCGCCACAACTGTTGCTGCATTTTCCAATGCTTTGCGGGTCACAATGTCGCGCGGACGAATGTTGTCGCGGATCAATTCCATGATTTTCTCACCAGCGGCGAAACAAAACCGATCTCGAAGCTCATACGGTGCGGGAGCACCTGCCGAATATGGAAGTGCGAGACCAACAGCCTCTGAAACCGTGGCCATTGTATTAGCTGTAAATTGAGCGCCGCACGCGCCAGCTGAAGGGCACGCAACCTGCTCCAGCTCGGTAAGATCAGCATCTGACATATTGCCAACGGAATGCTGACCAACAGCCTCAAAAACATCCTGAACGGTAACTTGGCGCCCCCGGAATGTGCCTGGTAGAATAGAGCCGCCATAGATGAAAACTGAAGGCACGTTCAACCGCACCATAGCCATCATCATCCCTGGCAAAGATTTATCACAACCAGCCAGACCAACGATCGCATCGTAGCAGTGGCCGCGCATTGTCAATTCCACAGAATCAGCAATGACATCGCGGGACACCAAAGACGCTTTCATGCCCTGGTGACCCATGGCGATGCCATCTGTCACTGTAATGGTCGTAAACTCACGCGGTGTGCCGTTTCCAGCTGCAACGCCCTTTTTAACGACTTGAGCCTGACGCATAAGAGAAATATTGCAGGGAGCGGCTTCATTCCAACAGGTCGCAACACCAACAAATGGCTGGTGAATTTCTGTATCAGACAAACCCATCGCATAGTAGTAAGACCGGTGTGGCGCACGGGCTGGGCCCTCGGTCACGTGCCGGCTTGGCAGTTTGGATTTGTCTATTGCGTTTGCGTCCATGCTTCAGACCTTACTTCCCTGTTGCGCCCCAAATATGTGCCTGACTACAATATGCTTTCACATCTTGTTTCTTTAGATAACCAACCAGAGCAGACAAGCATTCTGCAATGACTAACCAGTTACCGTAACGAACGTGGATTTCAACTGGTGAGTTGAGACACACAGTTTGTGGCAGCATGGGGGCAGTTGTTTCTGGAACTCTTCTAACGTAGTTAGGGGTCTATGGCTGTTGCCAAAACGTCACAAAACGTGGTTAGCGGCAGTCGCCACAAAGTAAAACAGCCCGAACTACGTTCGAGCTGTAAAACTGTGGCATCATAGTGTTGTGCAGGGTTCGGCCTATTCAGCAGAGGCAAGTCTTTCCAAAGCTGCGTTAAGCATATTTCGCTTATCTGAAGCCTCTTCAAGTCTTTCACGTTCTTGCGCAACCACATCTTCAGGCGCGCGCGCAACAAATTTTTCGTTGTTTAGCTTGCCGTTTATCTTAGCAATATCTTGCTCCACTTTGCCAATGTCTTTGAGCAGCCGCTGCTTTTCCGCATCAACGTCGATAACGCCTTTTAAAGGCATGCAAACAACAGCTTCACCTAAAACAATCTGGGCGCTTCCAGTTGGAGTTGCATCTGCAAAGCTGACATCGCTCAACCGTGCCATTCGCATAAGCGCGGACAGATTGTTTTTTGTCTTGCGTCGCGTTTCTTCATTGGCATCAACAATTACGATGTCTGCCTTGGCACCTGCTGGCACGTTCATTTCTGTGCGCACAGAACGTATGGAAGAAATCATTTCAATTAGCCAATTGATGTCACCTGCAGCTTTCATGTCCTCCAGCACGGGGATAGGCCACTCCGCGGCGATTAGTTTGGAAGGTCGGTTTCCTTCGCCGGTGACATCCCACAATTCCTCAGTGATGAACGGCATAAACGGATGAAGCATTTTCAGGATTTCATCACGAGTCCAGGCCACAACCGCCCTCGCCTCATCCTTGTCAGCACCATCCTCACCCATCAACGCAGGTTTTGACAATTCGATAAACCAATCAGCAAACTTATGCCAGACGAATTGATACAAGGCGCTGGCGGCATCGTTGAAACGGTAGCTCTTCAGCGCTGCATTTACATCTGAAATGGTTTTCCCAGCTTCTGTGATAATCCAGCGGTTCAAGGAATTTTTCACATCAATTGGCGAAAAATCCGCAGGTATTGCGCACTCGTTCATTTCAGCAAATCGGGCAACATTCCAAAGCTTGGTTGCAAAATTCCGATAACCGGCAACACGGCTGGTAGCCAGTTTGATATCACGACCGGCAGCCGCCATAGCACACAATGTGAAACGCAGTGCGTCAGCACCAAATTCGTCAATCAAATCCAACGGATCAATAACGTTGCCCTTGGATTTTGACATCTTTGCGCCACTCTCATCACGCACCAACGCGTGGATGTACACTGTATGGAAAGGCTCTTCATCCATGAAGTGAAGACCCATCATCATCATTCTGGCAACCCAGAAGAAAATGATATCAAATCCAGTGATCAAAACGTCGGTTTGGTAATACGTATCCAGCTCTGGTGTTTTGTCGGGCCAGCCAAGTGTAGAAAATGGCCAAAGCGCAGATGAAAACCACGTGTCGAGCACGTCTTCATCTCGTATCAGTTCTTGCGCTTCACCATAGTGAGCCAAGGCTTTTTCTGCGGCTTCTGCCTCGGATTTAGCAACAAATACTTGGCCGTCTGGACCATACCAAGCCGGGATCTGGTGTCCCCACCAAAGTTGGCGCGAAACGCACCAAGGTTGGATATTCTCCATCCAATCGTAGTAAGTCTTGTCCCAATTCTTCGGTACAAACTCGGTACGCCCTTCGCGAACAGCAGCAATAGCAGGCTTTGCCAGTGTCTTCGCATCGACATACCACTGGTCTGTCAAGAATGGCTCAATAGGAACACCACCGCGATCACCATGCGGTACGGCATGAACATGATCTTCAATCTTATCCAACAAACCTAGAGCATCAAGATCCGCAACGATACGTTTTCGCGCAACAAATCGGTCTAACCCGTGGTAGCTGGAAATAGCAGAGTTCATTCGATCGGTATTTGCCTCTGGAACACCCGCTGCAAAATCCTCATTGCCATCAAGCGCAATTGTCGCATCAACGGCCATGACATTGATCGCCGGTAGATCATTGCGTTTTCCAACTTCAAAATCGTTGAAATCATGAGCTGGTGTGATTTTAACAGCGCCAGATCCAGCGTCGGGATCTGCGTATTCATCGGCAACAATCGGGATGTGACGACCGACTAACGGCAGCTCAACCATTTTTCCGATCAGGTCTTTGTAACGTTCATCGTCCGGATGAACCGCTACGCCGGTGTCACCCAGCATCGTTTCAGGGCGTGTTGTCGCAACAACGATAAATCTACCATCTTCGCCAATGATGGGATATTTGAAGTGCCACAAATGGCCGTTTAACTCACGCTGCTCAACTTCCAGGTCCGAAATGGCTGTCAACAGTTTAGGGTCCCAGTTAACAAGGCGCTTGTCCTTGTATATCAACCCTTCTTCATACAGGCGGACAAAGACTTCCAGAACAGCTTTTGACAGCCCTTCATCCATTGTGAAGCGTTCGCGAGACCAGTCACATGATGCACCAAGGCGCTTCAGCTGACCCAGAATCGTCCCGCCGGATTCGCCTTTCCATTCCCACACGCGCTCGACAAACTTTTCCCGCCCCATGTCACGTCGGCCAGGTTGCTGACTTTCCATCAACTGACGCTCCACAACCATTTGGGTCGCGATACCGGCATGATCCATACCCGGTTGCCACAAAACATTTTGCCCCAACATCCTGTTCCAGCGAACCAGAATGTCCTGAAGGGTATTGTTGAGCGCATGCCCCATGTGAAGCGAACCCGTCACATTGGGTGGCGGAATTACAATGCAAAAACTGTCCTCGCCCTCCTTTGCGCCCGCCCCGGCAGCAAAGGCATTTGTGTCTTCCCAGCCCGCATAAATGCGTGGCTCGACCTCATTCGGCAGGTAAGTTTTCTCAAGCATGAAATTCTCGGATGTTCAAAAGGCTTATATATGCTGTGGGGTATGCTGTGATCGAAAATGTGTCAACCGGAAGCGCGCACTGCGAAGCTCAAACTATAGATTTTGATACTTCTCAGTCGGGAATATACCAATTTTATGTACAGAAACCTGAATGCTGACACTTGCGTGCAATCCGGTTGCTAAAATTCCTGAATATTCCGCGTTTTATGGATCATCAAATGAATGAAAAACTCAGGCATAAGATAATTCAGGTTTGCACTCAAAAAATACAGGCGAAAGGTCCAAAGGTCGGATTGTCATTTTATGCATTTTTTGCAAATAAAAATGTTGATCCGGAACTGTTGATGGAAGCGGCGACCTGGTGGATCCAAACTCACAGACTTGATCATTTCGAAAAAGCCGAAAAAGTTAGAAAACTGGTCCAAAACGAGAAGAGCGTCTAGCTACGTAGCTTCTTGAACATATATGTAGTGCCGTCGAACTTATCTGAATGAGGGTCTTTCGCGAAGCAAGGAATGCTGCCTGCTGTTTGATATCCAATAGACATGTAAAGCGGTTCTGCATTGTCACCGCTACGTGTATCAAGCGTTAGTAGCCATCTTTGCTTGTGTATTGCCTGTACTTCCAATTCGGCCATCAAGGCTCTGGCAACTCCGCGCCTGCGAAAATCAGGGTGCACCAGCAGTTTCGATACATCAGCGCGATGCACTTGGTTGGGCGGGGTGTCGCAATCCAGTTGAACTGTCCCTGCAATCCTGCTGCCGACCCGCGCAACAATTAAAACACGTGTGTTTGATACAATGCCCGCACGAATTATATTTCTCCAAAAATCAAAACTATCCTGAATACTAAACGGCAAGACAAAACTAACACTTGCACCGTGATGAACACAGGCATGCAGAAGATCAGCAAGGTGATGCAATTCCCGGTCAACGTCTTGAAGGTTTAAAGTGTTGATTTTTATGCCCATTGTGTCCGCCATGTTCAAATAACAACAAGATTGTAGCGCGCGCCAATATCCCGATGAGTACGAAAACTGCTGCACCCGTAAAGCTTGTAACGTAGACAATCACCAACTTGCAGCGCGTGTCGAATGCCCTCAATCTCAACATCAAGCTCACCTTCCAAGAGAATAAGGTGATGCTCGAGCCCTGACGTTGGCGGAGACGGATATTCAATAAAACATTCCGGAGAAAGGGTGCATTCAAGAACCTCACCGGCGAGCGAATTTGAAGGCGGGGAAACAGATCGACGATGAAAACCAGACGCCGCGTCAACCCAAACAGATTGGTCTGCTCGCTTCAGAATAGGAACAAAGTCCACTTCAGCCAATGCAATAAGACGGGAAAGCGTCATGCCATATGCTGCGCAAAGTTTCCCTAATACATGAGCAGTTGGGCTGACATCATCTTTCTCAATGCGCGAAAGCGTGGCTCTACTCACGTCACTTTTAGCCGCCAATTCATCCAGCGACCAGTTTCGAGACTTGCGAAGCTGTTTCAGCCTGCCTGCCAAGTCCAATTCGGTGTGCGTGTGCAAAATTTCCATATAAGAGATAATATCTCAATTATGAGAAATCTCAACTACAAAAAGATTCTCATCAGCTGAATTCCGATGGAGCACTATGTCGATGTATAAACCATAGGCGCGGCTTTTACCCGCTCCTAGACTGGCAAGATGGCAGATTGAAAGCGCCGACGGGTTAATGCAGGCTATTTGCCAGATAGTCTGCGTATCTCTGCTGCCACCATTTTTTCCACTAATGGCGGTAAATTTTGATCAAGCCATGACTGTAACATCGGACGAAGCATCTCCTTCATGAGATCTTCCATTGATTTGGCCTGGCTTGAGACAACCATACCCGACAGGTTTGCAAAGGCATTTGATACAGAGCTTGCGGCATGATCGCTAACCAAAGCTTCCATCTCATCAACATCAATATCTGACGCCGCCAACTGAGGTGCAGGTTCCGGAGCCAATTCAGGTTCTGCCGCATCCGCTACCGGAGATTTCTCCTCCGGCATTTCCTCGGCAAACATGATGTCCATACCCTCGACGATGTCCAGATCATCGTCTTCATCCGGTTCCATCTCGGCTTCGGTCAGCTCCATAACCTCCTCTTCGGCGGCGGGAGCAACTTCAGGTTCAGGTTCAGGTTCGGGTTCAGGTTCCGGCTCCACCTCTGCAGCGCCAGAGCCAAATAAAGCATCCAGATCGTCTTCTGAAACAGTTTCGTTCTGAGGTTCTTCAGCGGCCGGCTCATCCGATGCAAATAGTGCATCCAGATCTTCGGCTGACATTGGTTCGCCACCACTCACTGTATCGTCCTCCTTTTCGGAGGCGACAGGAACGGGTTCAACCGTTTTGCTGGCCTCAGAAACCTGTTCGGGTGCAGCATCTGCAGAACTGTCTCCCTGCTCATCCGTGATGATCCGACGGATAGAAGCAAGAATTTCTTCCATCGACGGTTCTTGCGCGGCGGCGGAGTTCGACATGTTTTATTCCCGACTATCAGCGAACCAATACCATTGGCGGACCACACAAATGCAGAGCCGCCGATTCGCTAGACCTCAGTATATCTCACAGGTTTGATAATGGGAGTGCCCTACCCTATAAAGCTGTTGGTTACCGTGGTTAACGAAATATGATTTAGCAGTGCCGTTAAGATTTAATCCAGTATTTCCTTAAAATTGTAAGGAAAATGGTTAACGGCCATCTGGGGTGCGGAGCCCAAACCACTTATCACGCACTTTTTCATAATGCTCTTCTGGCTGGTATATCTGACCACCAAGCCCTAAACGTTGAGCATTAAGCCTGCCAATGGCAGATGCTAATGCGAATGCAGCAACCACCTGGTCTCGGCGCGCTGAAATCAAATTAACGCGAGCATCCTGCAGTTCTTGCTGCGCATTCAAGGTATCAAGTGTGGTGCGTTGACCAACCCGCTGCTCTTCAATCACGCCGCTCAAAGCTATCTGACTTGCATTGCGTTGAGCTTCCGCAGCAATAATAACGGCTCTGGACGCAGTAAGCTGGCCCCAGGCGGAAATTACTGATGCGCGCACTTGCTGGCGCGTCAAATCCAACTCAATCTGACGCTGTCCTGCAATCTCTTTCGACTGACGCACCCGCGACGATACGCCGCCACCTTGATAAATTGGAATACTGACCCGCCCAGTGAGTGAGGCGCTATCGGTTGTCTGCGTGTTGCCCTGAAAACTGAAAGTCCGCGACACATCGCCTTCCAGCGTGACGGTCGGTAGCAATTCACCTTCAATAACCTTGGTATTATAGGCAGCCGAATCCGCATTGTAGATAGCGGCCAGAATTCCTGGATGGTCAGTTAATGCCACTGTTAATGCAGCATCTAAATTGCTTGGAATAAGACCATTCGGAGAATAATTCTGGTTCAGTCGACCAGGCTTATTACCGACGATTTGTTGATAAATAGCCTCGCTGGAATTTAGTGTCGCCTGAGCCAGGTTGAATTGAGAAACAGCTAGGCTAACCCGCGCATCGGATTGTGCGACGTCGGTTCGGGTTGTCTCTCCAACTTCAAAGCGATCACGGGTAGCTGTTCCCTGCTGGCGTAAAAACGAGACGTTTTGAGAGCGAAGCTCTACCAATGCGCGGTCTCGAACGACATTCATAAAAGATTCAGCTGCACTGAACAAAATGTTTTGCTCGGTGTTCAGCAGGCTGGCCCGGCTTGCCAACACAGCGGCTTCGGCCTGTTTTGTGCCATTTGCCGTACGAAATCCACGAAACAGATCTTGTGTGACATTCAATCCTAGCGTTGCGCTGGCACCGTCTGTATCAGTCCCACCACCACCTCTAAAATCTGTATCTGTCCAAGTCTGAGTGACCGATCCACGTGCACTGACTTGCGGGCGATAGCTTGAAAGCGCTTGAGGCACACCTTCATCGACGGCACGCGTAGCCGCACGGGCAGCATTGAGTTCCGGGTTATTCGCATATGCGGCAGCCAAAGCCTGAAGTAGAGTTTCGGCTGAAGCTGAGGTCGTAGTTACCGAAGCAAAACTGCCGACAACGGACAAGGAAACAAGACCAGACGCGATAGTGCGAAGCCACTTACTCACAGACAACCCTTTCCAGAACAACGAAAGCAGCCAATCGAGTCGACTGCCTGAACTAAACAGTTTACATTTTATTAACGGTTTCAGATCAATTCGCCAACACTACATTGTTGTTTTTCCCACAGGTCTTTTTCAAACTTGCAGTAATGCAACAGATTGTCAGCCTATGTCAGGACTGTGTCAGGTGTTTGTCAAAAAATGAAATGGAAGGGCTTGGGTTAACAAGAGCTTAATGCGAATGACCGCAGCTACCCTCTTCCCAGTATTGAAAAAACGAGAATAGCTCTAGAATATAAAACTTTCTTCGAGCTGAAATCCCGGCAGTGGCGGCACACTGGCGTTCATAACAGGTACAGATGTTGTTCCCGTGCTGGTCTTCCGGAATATCGCAAGATCACCCGCGTTGCCCCGCCCAATAAATGTCAAAAGGCGGCCATCATCACGCAATTGTTCAAAAAGCTTCTCCGGCACGTGATCAACCGCGCCATCAATCACGATCAGATCATATGGACCTTCCTTAGCATAGCCGTGTTGCAAAGGACTCTCGAGTACGACCGCGTTGTCGATCTGCATATCGATAAGATTTGCGGTTGCGATTTCAACCAGTTCAGAAGCGCTTTCAATGGCAACGACAGATTCGCAAAAACCAGCGAGCATTGCAGCAGAGTATCCAGTCCCACAACCAATATCCAAAACCAAATCGGTTGGACGGATGAGAGCGGCTTGAACCAGACGGGCAAACGGAGCTGCTTCCATCAAGTACCGCTCTTCGCCAAGGTCGCTTCTCCACGACAGAATATCACTATCCGTGTAAGCAAATGGCTTTTGCGGCCCGAGAACAAACGTTTCACGAGACAATTCACCAAACCGGTCCAACACATCGTGTGATGTAACGTCATTGGTACGCAGCTGGTGCTCCACCATATTGCTACGCAATCCCGCAAAATCAGTCATGGTCAGGTTCTCTTGGCTAGTTGCTGATCGCTATATTCCTAATGTTATCTGCATAGCGGTGTGAACAATCGGGCGCAAGACCGGAATGCAGGCAATACCACAATTGTAGTGAAACCTATGCTGGTTTGCTGGCATCAAACCACATCAGACTTTCAGCTGGGACAAAAACCTCTCTCGTCAATCAATCCAACATTGAATGATCAGCCCTAAAGCCCGAGCATCTTTCTGGGAACAGACGAGTGGTAAGTCCCTCCATACCTGTTGCGCTGTCGTTTAAATGATATGACCTATTTCAGAAAACTTGTGTCAAAACGACGCACACCTAAATGTTAATTACATTCATTTGGAGAACAGGCTGGTGGCAACCTCATTTATCGGCAAATTTTTTCTTGCTTCTCTTTTAATAGTGTTTTCCGGTCATCAGATGGCAAATGCGGACACGCACAGAGAGGATCGTATTGTCCAAGCCAATGTGCCCGCGCCGTCTCTTGAAGGCAATCTACTCAGCACGCCAAACGTTCAAAGTGCCGCAGTCTACCTTCCTCCCAGTTACTACACACAACCAGAACGTCGATTTCCAGTGATTTACCTTCTTCATGGAATTTTTGATGACTATGGAGTTTGGCTCGAAAATTTCGACCTCCCAGCAATGCTCGATAGGATGACCTTGAATGGAGAGTTGCCCGAATTGATCGTGGTGATGCCAAACGGGGGAAACCAATATGGAGGAGGTTACTACCGTAACTCGCCAGTTAGTGGAAACTGGGCAGATTATATTGCGGACGATCTTATCAAATATACCGACCAGAAATGGCGCACGCTACGAAGTCCAGAAAGTCGAGCGGTCGTAGGCCATTCTATGGGTGGCTACGGCGCAATTAACTTAGCCATGAGTCGACCTGGGATCTTTTCAGTCGTTTGGGCACTGAGTCCGTGTTGCCTGGCACCAATAGAGGACCTTAGTCTGGGGAATGACGCATGGAAACGAGCGTCCCAAATCAAAGGTCCACATGACATCCAAAAATTGATAGATAACAACGACTTCTACCCCATTGCTTTTCTAGGCATTGTCACGGCATTTAGCCCCGATACCAGCGCAGGCCCGATCTATGGGAACTTCCCATTTGAAATCGTGAAGGGCGAGATCGTTCTCCAAGACGAAACTTTCGACGCGTATGTCGATGAGTTCCCTATCCGGCAAGTTCGAGACCGACGCGCAGCGCTTCGTAATCTTCGCGGGCTTGGAATGGGGGTTGGCCTTGACGATCAGTTCTTGCACATACCTGCAGGCACAATGGCTTTCTCGCAGATCCTCGGCGAAGAACGCGTGCCGCACATTTTGGATGTCTATTCAGGTGATCACCGCGAATTTGTACCTGACCGTTTAGAACGGATCGTCTTTCCATGGGTCGCTGAACGATTGATATTTACAAAGTAGGACTTTAGGGCCATATCCATTCTCAATATGGGCCGGATTCAATAGGCTTTGCTCTTTCATTTTTTCGAGTACGCAGCCTAATCGATAACTTGGCAACCTTGCCACTCTTGCTAAATGAGTTAGACTACAATCATGTCCATCCTGCTCCGCAAAATTGCACACTACGTTGTCCAAAAGGCCGCATCTGATCCAGAAGCCCGCGAAATGGCGCGTAAGGTTGCTCGTGGTGCTGTTGATGAAGCGAAAAAGATCGCAAACGAGAAGGACAGCGCCTATGCTGCTGGACGGGCGTTGCGTAGGGCGTTGCGTCGGTAGCAATACGACCGGCTGAGCATTGCCAATCTTGGGCTTCAGTGTCCTTGGACTGAATTCGCTTTCGTTTGGCTTTCTAGATTTTTCCTCCGCCCCCTACCCAAACTAGTTGTTGAAACTTAGATAAAAAGACTGCAGACGTGCCAGGTGGTTTCAATGTACGGAAGATGCTGAACTGACAAAAGAGCAAAAATCAGCTGTCAGTTCATGAAACAAAATCAGCGCGCCAAGACTACATAAAAGTCTCCCAAGAGCAGTTTGAGGCGGTGACTAGAAAGCGCCCAAACAACGCTTGAGATGAACATAAAGAGAAAGTTCGTCAGAATGGCTAACCAGGTGGCCATTAGAATGCACAAATATTTTGAAAATCAATGTTGCATTAACCCGTTGTAGGGCATAGAAAATCCACCAAACATGGGCCTCGTGGCGGAGTGGTTACGCAGCGGATTGCAAATCCGTGAACCCCGGTTCGATTCCGGGCGAGGCCTCCAGCATTTTGCAAGATCTGGCTGTCGCGACAGCGCAACGGAATGGGCCAGCAAACATGCAGCATGGCGGCGAGCCTCCCTATATTAACGGATCGGACAAAGACAGCTGGCTTGATTTGTCCACAGGCATCAATCCGACCCCCTATCCAATACCAACTCTATCTAACACCGACTGGCAGACACTTCCGCTGAAGCGGGATTTGGAAGCGCTGCTGCTAGCGGCACGTGTGGCCTATGATATCCCCAAGAAAATTGAAGTCATGGCTGGTCCGGGCACGGAAGCACTTATCTGGCAGTTGCCAAATATAATAGTGGGCTCCGCGAATATCATAGGACCAACCTATTCGAGCCACAGTGCTTCATGGTCACATTGGAATAGTGTTCCCACGTCCATTTCGTCGAATGAGCCATGGCCAACTCACAAGCATCTGGTCCTTGTTAATCCCAACAACCCAACAGGAAACTTCATCAACGCTGACAAATTGATCAGTTTCGCTAAAAAATTGAATCCTGGGTGCATTCTGGTGATCGACGAAGCTTTTATGGATTGCACGCCAGAACTAAGCGTAATCCCTCACCTTTCCCCTGACCTTCCAATTCTGGTGTTGCGCTCCTTTGGCAAATTTTTTGGCCTTGCGGGTCTCCGGCTTGGGTTTGCAGTTGGCCCGCCAAATTTGATACGACAATTGAATGCAAGGTTTGGCGATTGGAGTGTTAGCGGGCCGGCTCTGCAAATTGGCAAGCAAGCGCTTGATGATCATAAATGGCAAGGCCTGATGCGAGACCATCTTCAAGGCCGCATGAACCAATTATATGGTTTTCTGAAACGGCCAGACACGGTTTTGGGACGAACAAATCTGTTTTTGCTATACCAGCATCAACAGGCAAAGCGTCTTCACAATTTTTTGGCACGTCAAAAAATCTGGACACGCATTTTCCTTGATCAACCTGATTGGATTCGCTTCGGAGTACCGGGAAGCATCAAAGATTTCAGCCGTTTGGCGCAAGGATTCTACGATTTTTACGAGTCAGAACGTGAGACGCCGTAAACATGTTACTTGACTATACTCTGTTTCTTTCCGGCACCCTTGCTAGCTTGCTTGTTGCCTTGTTGCTGGATGCAATTCTTGGTGATCCAGATTGGATTTGGCGCAGGCTTCCACATCCAGTTGTTTGGATTGGAAAACTCGTGGGGCTTTTTGACAGGGTTTTAAACCTGAAGCGCAACAATGCCCTGAACTTTCTGCTAGGCCTTTTCGTTACACTGCTTTTAGTCGTGTTAGGCATCTCAGGCGGTATTGGGCTGCGCTGGGTGTCAGAGCAATCACTTTATGGCGCAGCAGCAGCTATCTTGTTCGTAGCCATCCTACTGGCCCAGAAAAGTCTATATAGCCATGTAAAGCGCGTGGCTGATGCTTTGAAAGATCCCAATATTGAAACTGCAAGACAGACTGTTGCAATGATAGTCGGCCGGGACCCACAACAATTGAATAAGTCCGGCATTTCCCGAGCGACAATAGAATCTTGTGCTGAGAACTTATCAGACGGGGTTGTGGCACCTGCATTCTGGTTTGCAGTTGCTGGGTTTCCTGGCCTGGTAGTATACAAAGCAATCAACACGGCAGACTCAATGATCGGACACAAGAATGAGCGCTACCATGCTTTTGGCTGGTCTGCTGCTCGCCTGGACGATCTATTGAATCTTATTCCTGCCCGCATCACTGGAGTTCTGTTTGCGCTGTGCGCGCCCATTGTAGGCGGTTCGGTATTTCGCTCATTGGGCGGAATGCTAAGGGAAGCTGGCTGGCATCATTCGCCAAATGCAGGTTGGCCAGAAGCAGCCAGCGCATACGCGCTTGGCATCGCGCTGGCTGGTCCAAGGCAATACGGAAATCAGAAAGTTGATGCACCATTCTTCAATGCCAGCGGTAGAAAAGACGCAGGCAAACGCGACATTCGCCGGATACTAAACCTCACAATAGCGGTGCTTGCGCTCCAGTGGCTGATCTATCTTGGACTTTACGCCGCCCTCGCCTGAGCGATCTTCAAAATCCCATCCAGATCCAAATGTACTTCCAGATGCTCTGCTAATTGATCAAGAGTGTCATCGACACCCTGCTCGTAGTTCACATCAGATACAGAGACGCCAAGACTGGACAGAAAATGTTTGCGAAACTGATCAGAGCTGAAAATTCCGTGCATATAGGTGCCAGACACCAAACCATTTGATGACCGCGCGCCTTCATCCCGGTCACCAACCTTCAAGTAGGGATGCCCACAGTCAGGCCCTATTGTCTTTCCAAGATGAATTTCATAGCCGCTAACGGTCAGCCCACTGGCGCAATGGATACCTTGCGCAGGTCGGGTGGCTTTCTTGTTGCCCAGCACAGTATCAACATTCAATAGACCGAGCCCTTGAACGGACTGGGCGCGTCCCTCAACGCCACTCGGATCCGAAACTGTATTACCTAACATTTGATATCCGCCACAGAGCCCAAGAACGGGTTTACCTTGGCGGTGATGGGCAAGGATATCGATGTCCCAACCTTCCTCGCGTAAATGGGCAAGATCAGCAATCGTCGATTTTGAACCGGGAATGAGAATCAAATCCGCCTCTGAAGGTAGAGGGCGTCCTGAGGGCACCAGCTCAACTGACACATCAGGTTCTGCAGACAACGGGTCCAGATCATCAAAATTCGCTATGCGTTGGAGTCGCGGAACAGCGATGTGGAAGGTTCCGTTTTTCGGAGGATTTGCAGGCATATCCAAAACATCCTCAGCAGGAAGTTTACACGCATCCGAAAAGAATGGAGCGACCCCAAGAGCAGCCCACCCTGTTCGCTTAGAAATTTCCAGAACACCGTCATCAAACAGCGAAACGTCGCCGCGAAACTTGTTGATCAAAAAGCCTTTAATTCGGCTTTGTTCATCAGGCGGCAACACCGCATGTGTGCCGACAACACTGGCAATAACGCCGCCACGATCAATATCTCCTGCAAGAATAACAGGAACATCCGCAGCTTCGGCAAAGCCCATATTGGCAATGTCTCCTTGGCGCAAATTGATTTCCGCTGGGCTTCCTGCACCCTCTATCAAAATTAGATCAAAATGGTCTTCGAGCTCTTGAAAGCTCTCCAACACCTTAGGAAGGAGTTCGTGTTTTTTGGTACCATACTCGCGAGCACGCATTGTGCCAAAGCGCTTTCCCTGCACGATAATTTGTGCCCCTGTATCGCTCTCTGGCTTTAATAAAACAGGGTTCATATGAACGCTGGGCACAAGCCTCGCTGCACGTGCCTGCAACATTTGAGCTCGGCCAATCTCACCACCTTCAGCAACACCGGCGTTATTCGACATGTTTTGAGATTTGAAAGGTGCGACGCGAAGGCCTCGTTTATGAAAAGCGCGAGCCAGACCAGCCACCAAGATGGACTTCCCCACATTGGAACCCGTTCCCTGCAACATGAGTGCTGGCTTGCGCACCATGAAATCTTAAAACTCGATGCCAATTTGCGCTTTTACACCTGAACGGAAAGGATGCTTGATCATAGTCATTTCAGTCACCAGATCAGCAAAATCTATTAGTGGCTCCTTGGCATTCCGGCCTGTGATGACAACGTGTTTGTCATATGGCTTCTGCTTTAGGAATTCCACGACTTCCTCAACGTTGATGTAGTCGTAGCGCAGCACTATGTTCAGCTCGTCCAGCAGCACCAATTTGTGCTCATCATCCATGATGAGCTCCTTGGCCTTATCCCATGCCTGATGTGCCGCTGTAATGTCGCGCTGACGATCCTGAGTCTCCCAAGTAAAGCCCTCGCCCATAGTGTGATGTGAAACTAGCTCTGGAAAGCGCTCCAACACAGTTCGCTCCCCGGTCTCCCATTTACCTTTAACAAATTGCACAATGCCGATCTTGTGGCCGTGCCCCAGTGAACGAAACACCAGACCGAATGCCGCTGTGGATTTGCCTTTACCCTTGCCCGTATGAACTATGACGAGGCCTTTTTCGATGGTTTTGGTCGCAATTATCTTGTCGCGAGCTGCCTTCTTTTTCTTCATTTTTTCGGCGTGACGGGCGTTGAGCTCTTCTTCCGTCATATCTTCTTTTTTGCTCATGTGACGGTCTCCCCTTTGAGGTTCTTCAAATCTGCAAAAATGCTGTTTCGGCGCGGCAGCCAAAGCTCTCTGTCAATCGCTTCTAAAAATCTATCTGCCATTTCTTTCAATGCAGCCGGATTGTGCTCTTCTATGAATTCACGAACATCATCATCGTCGAAATAAGCATCATACAGCAAATCAAACTGATGACTTTTCACGGCTTGTGTGGTCGCGGCATATGCAAACAGATAGTCAAGAGTTGCAGCCATTTCGAACGCCCCCTTATAGCCGTGCCGCATAACGCCAGCGATCCATTTCGGGTTCGCAGCCCGCCCACGTACAACACGCGCGAGTTCTTCTTCTAGTGTACGAATCTTTGGAGATTCCGGCCGCGAGTGATCGCCATGATAGATTTTGGGTTCAGCTCCAGAAAGTGTGGCAACAGCAGCTGTTAAGCCTCCCTGGAATTGGTAATAGTCATCACTGTCCAATATATCATGTTCGCGATTGTCCTGGTTTTGCAGCACAAGCTGTGTCTGGCCTAGTCTAGTTTCAAGCAGATCACGGGCACCTGCACCTTCCGTGCCGCCCCCATAGGCAAATCCGCCCCAAGTTAGAAAACTTTCAGAAAAATCAGACCGTTGTTCCCAGATTCGTTCATCAATCAACGTCTGCAGTCCGGCACCATAAGCGCCGGGCATGGAACCAAATATGCGGAAACCTGCCCGCTTGTGTGCCTCACCTTCAGGTACACCATCGGCAAGCAGTTTGGCCGTTTCACTTTTCATACGGCTAGCAATGGGATTTGCATCTGAGGGTTCGTCTAAAACGCCGATACCGCGCACTGCGCTGTCGAACAAATCGATCTGATGAGGAAACGCATCGCGGAAAAAACCAGAGATACGAAGCGTGACGTCTATCCGAGGCCTTTTCAGTTCCGATAGTGGAATGACCTGAAACCCCGTTACACGACCAGACAATTCTTCCCAAACTGGCCGCGCGCCTATCAGGGCCATGGCCTGCGCAATATCATCACCTCCGGTACGCATGTTGGACGTGCCCCAAGCCGTCATCGCCAGCGCCTGCGGCCATTCGCCTTCATCCTGAAAATAACGCTCAGCCACCAGATCTGCGGATCGTCGTCCCAAATCCCATGCAGTCGGAGTTGGAACTGCACGCACATCCACAGAATAAAAGTTGCGTCCCGTCGGCAGGCAGTCTAGCCGTCCACGCGTAGGCGCACCAGATGGGCCAGGCTCAACAAACCCACCCCGCAATGCGTTCAAACAAGCGGCAATTTCGTTAGGCCCACTCGCATCGAGAGTTGGAGCGATATTAGTCAGTAACTTTTCCAAAACTGCACTTGTCTCCAGCCACTCATGCGGGCATGAGCCGTCTCCAGAAACAATGCGTTTTGCCAACAATTCCAACCGCTCAACCGTATCGCCGTTAGTTCGCCAGTTGCTTGCAGATACCACCTGTAGGGCCGCCGGATAGCAACCGCTCCATGCCAAAGCCAAATCGCAAGACAAGGGATCAAAGTCTTCCAATCCAAGATCAATCGCCAGTGCACGATGCAATGATTGACCCAGTGTACCCGGCACACGCGCCAAGGCAGTCAGAGTATCAGAACGCTGCTCATCTGCTGGTGACTGGCCAAGTATGTGTAACCCATCTCGGATCTGCATTTCCTTCAGCTCGCATATGTAGCCATCAAGACGCTGCAACGCTTCCTGCCGACCAAGTTCAGGAGCAAGGCCAAGCTCCTCTGCAAGATTATGCCGCTCTATCGCCTCAAAAATGCGCTCTTCAAGGGCCTTTACACGTTTTGGATCAACGCCCTGAGCCAGAAAATACTCATCAATCAATGCTTCGATTTCAGATAATGGTCCATAGGTTTCTGCACGTGTCATTGCCGGCATCAAATGATCAACAATAACCGCCGAGCTGCGCCGCTTAGCCTGGCTACCCTCGCCTGGGTCATTAACGATGAACGGGTAAATAACTGGTAAGCCTTGCAAAATCGCGTCTGGCCAACACGTTTCCGAAAGCGCTAACGCTTTTCCAGGCAACCATTCCAGATTGCCGTGCTTTCCCAGATGCACCAACGCATCAGCACCAAAATTCTTACGCACCCATATATAAAACGCCAAATAATTGTGCGGAGGCACAAGCGATGGATCATGATAGGTGTCTTTAGGATCAATGTTGTAGCCGCGCGCAGGTTGAACACCCAGAACAACGTTTCCAAAACGATGGATCGGCAACCGAAAAGATCCATCAATAAACGCCGGGTCATCCGAATATGCTCCCCAGCGTTCCTGAATCTGACTTTGAAGCACACCTGGTAATTCCCTGAAAGAATTCAGATAATTCACTGCACTCAATGTATTTTTAGCATTCAGCAGGCGGTTTTCATCAAATGCGTTAGTAGGACCTGCCATCAGCATGTCCATCAAAGACTTGCTGTCACTTGGCACGCCATCAACAACGTAACCATCGTCAGCAAGCGCATTGAGCAAGTTGACTGCACTCGCCGGCGTGTCCAGCCCCACTCCGTTGGCCATACGGCCGTCCTTATTTGGATAGTTGGAGAGAATGACAGCAATATTCTTTGTGGAGTTTTTTGATGTTGCCAATTTTGCCCAGGATGCGGCCTGCTCTGCCAATCTTTGTATGCGGTTTTTAATCGGGACAAACCTAACAGGCCGACACTCAGTCAACGGATCAAGATCGCCCTCCTCCTTAAAGGAAACAACCTGCGTCAGGACCCTGCCGTCAATCTCCGGCAAGACAACATGCATTGTCAGGTCTTTCATGGACAAGCCACGATCACTTTCTGACCAGCCTTCCTGGGAGGTCCCAGACATTATAAATTGCATAACTATGCGTCCTGCCACATCCAATGGTGTCTGGCTATGACGCATACCGGCTTTTGAAACGGCAAACGCGGTTCCATTCAGAACAATATCCGGCTTCTGATCCCCCAAAATAGTATTCAAAACAGCGACGGATTCGGTATCTTTCAAACTGGACACATAAATTGGCAACGCGCAGACACCGCGATTTGACAATTCAGCAACAATTGCATCAATTGGGGCCGTTGCATTGGCTTGTACAGTGGAACGGTAAAAAACCAGGGCTGCCACTTTGTGTCCAGCCCAGGTTTCTTTGACCTGAGCAAGGCTGGGATTGCTTAAGCCGGGCCAGTACAATCCCGCTTTTGGCAAGGGCCGGGGTGGATCAGGTAGTTCCCCTTCATCAATCAAGCCGGCAAGATGCATCAAAGCATTGCGAAGATTCTCATTTCCACCTTCCAGACAATAGCGCCAGAATGTCTGGGCAGCCTGTCCCCCCACATTCGTCGTTGCTTCAAGGTCTGCATCCCAATTTGCATCACCCGGCACGATGAGCAGCTTAGTGCCATTTGCATTTGCCAACTCCTTCAACCGCTCCAGGCCATATGACCAATATCCACGCCCACCAAGGAGACGCACCACAACCAACTTTGCAGAAGCAAGCGTCGTTTCAACATATAAATCAACAGAGTATGGATGCGAAAGCGCCATGAGATTGGCAATGCGAACACTCGGAAAAGTATCATCAAGCTGAGCCCGCGCGGCGGCAAATCCCGAAATCTCGGTGTCCGCAGCTGTCAAAATAACGATGTCTCCCGGCGATTGACCAAGGTCTACGGCTTCTTCACCATCATCGATACGTCGCGTCTGAGCTTGAAGAATATGCACGCTTTAGCTGGCCTGTTCCAGAACGGACCCTTCCGAAAGTACCGAGCGAATTGTGCTTTCATCAAAGTCCTTCTCACCAATCACAACAAGTTTGGGAACACCGCCGCTCGCCTTCGCAAACCAGGTTTCAACACGCGGCCCCACCGCCTGTACGGCCAACGGAGCAGCCTTGCCCTCTATGGAAAGGGCTCCTTTAATCCGCAGTACGCCATGACTATTCATTGCAGACAGCACAGCTGCTTTGGCCGCTGGAACGCTAGACTGAACAACATTTTCAACTACAAATGTCTGAAAGTCATCGTGATCATGTTCGTGATCATGATCGTCATGGTGACTTTTGCGCGTATCCATGTCGTCTTCTGCACCAGCTGTGAGACCAAGTAACACGGACGGCGATACAGCACCGCCTGCAGCTTCGATGAATTGAACGCCTTTGCGGGTGTCGTGCTCGGCAATATGCTTCGCTTTCGCCAAACCTTCAGCATCAACTAAGTCGGCTTTGGAAAGCACTACGAGGTCTGCGCATTTCAATTGATCTTCAAACAGCTCCTCAATTGGGCTTTCATGGTCCAAGGCGTCATCGGCAATCCGCTGTTCATGCAGGGCGTGCTCGTCATGAACCATTTTACCATCTGCCAATGCAGCAGCATCAACCACTGTGATAACGCCATCAACGGTGACCTGTGACTTCACACTCGGCCATGAAAACGCACGAACCAGAGGTTGAGGCAATGCCAAGCCGGACGTTTCAATGATTATGTGATCCGGTTTTTCATCACGTGAAAGCAATGCTTCCATTGTAGGCAGAAAATCATCAGCCACGGTGCAGCAAATACATCCGTTGGTAAGCTCGACAATGTCGTCTGCACCACAAGCTTCCGTGTTGCACCCTTTCAGCAAATCAGCATCAAAGCCCATATCGCCGAATTCGTTGATAATAAGAGCAATTTTTCGCCCATCAGCATTTTGTAACAGATGGCGAATGAGTGTGGTTTTACCTGCACCCAGAAAACCTGTGATGATCGTGGCAGGAATCTTCTGTCCGATGCTCATAGCGTATTCCTTCTAAGACTTTAAAGTCAGCGGCAATCCAGCGGCGATGAAATCCACTTGGTCTACTGCAGCTGCGATTGATTGATTAAGTCGTCCCTGATGGTCGCGGAACCGCCGTGCCAGAGTGTTTTCGGGCACGATACCCAGACCAACTTCATTGGAAACAAACAGCACTTTTGCTGAAAGCGTTGGCACTATCTCCGCAAGGCCCTGAACCTCACGATCAATATCTCGCTCTGCATGCATGAGGTTTGACAGCCAAAGTGTCAGGCAATCCACCAAGATCGTATTCCCGGGCGAATTATATGTCTGGATGACTTTGATGAGTTCCAGTGGTTCTTCTGACAATTGCCAAGAGGCACCGCGCCGTTCGCGATGCAACGCAATACGGTCTTTCATTTCCTCGTCAAATGCCTCGGAAGTCGCGATATAAATCAACGATCCACCTGTATGAAATGCCTGGCTTTCGGCATATGTACTTTTGCCGGAGCGCGCTCCGCCAAGCACAAGGCAAGATGTCCAGTCGGTCATCTAAAAGTGACGAACAGAACGAATCGAAGTTGAAAAGTACTTGTAGCCATTTTGTTTCTCCAACCTGTCCCACCGACAGGTGTAAAAAGGGGTTGAAACGCTGGCTGGTCTCCTGACTTACGGGTTGTCGCCTCCTGCTTCACCTTCCCGGAATTCTCCAGTGGTGCTTGAAACAAGGCTCGCCGTTCACAGTTGCGGGGGCAGTCTCGGTTACCGGGCTCTGATTTAGATCACCCAATTCCGTGTTCCCATTTCATCCAAGATCTCACGTCCGCAAGACCTCAGAACCAACGTCGGGCCACATAAGCGGTTTCAGACCAACTTGGCAAGCTCGGAATCAACAAAACTATTTGGTTTTTTCCTGATTGCGCCTGCCCCACCAAACAGAAAATTCCCGCGTTCTCCTGCGAATAACCGGAATATCATATGACAGGATCAACAAGCCTACTGGAATCATCCAAAAGCCAACGATTGGCAAGAACCCCAATAGACCACCAACAACAAATAGGGCTCCTAGACTGACACGCGAAATTTGCGAACGGGGCAAGTTGAACGACCTGCCTGCGAATTTGATAGTCGCCATGTTTCTAAAGCGTCCAATAGCTTTTAATCCAACTACACAGTTAAGCAGGAAACCTAAGAAAAATAAGACCTCTGCCAACAATAACGCAGAAATTTTCGTTTCAGCGCAATCGCCTCTTGGCAAGCCATCAAACCTTTTGTATAGACGCTCCACACTGATCCCCGATAGCTCAGTTGGTAGAGCAGGTGACTGTTAATCACCCTGTCGCTGGTTCGAGTCCGGCTCGGGGAGCCATTTCAACCCGCCGATGCGTTTCGCACGGCGGGTTATTTGTTTTAAGCGCTATCTAATTTCGGTTATAAGTACGCCAGCTGATGACAGCACAGCGCTCTCGCCAAGCACCAATTTTTCCTCTTCAAGATTTGCAGACAAATCCTGCGCAGATGCCCCATAATTTACATAAACATTGTGACGACCTGCTCTGCGGACACGAACGCCCTCTGGCATTTGTCTTGTTGCTATCCCTGCGCGGCTTGTCGCCTTGCGTAAAATATCTTCCAGCAATGCCTCATCGGGCCAACCGGCTACATATTCAAATCGCCCGTAACGAACTGACATAGGGGAATCATATTCGCCATCACGCATCTCATCCGGCTGGGACATCAGTTTCAAATCTTCGCGCCATTTGGTGAAGGCAAATCCAGCCATGGCCTCACATATTCCAGGGCGAAGGCTTTCTACACGTTCCACTTGAATAGGCATCAAATCTGCAAGTGGACCAGGTCCCAATTGTGCAGGTATGGTCAAATCATGAGTCTTCGAGCCACTACGTGGGCCAAAGACAATCTCGGCATCTGCCGACTGGAATGCAGCCACCGCGTTGTCTGATACGTGTATTAAATTAGGAACCAGTATTACTTTGTACCCAGATAGGTCAGCACCAGTGGCAACAATGTCCAGGGAAAGTCCCAGCTTTCGTGCTGCAGAATAGAATGCAAATGCAATAGCTATCGGGTCAAAGTCCCTGCCCTGTGGCTGGATTTGGGTCATCCATATACTTGCATAGTCAAACACTAGTGCCACATCAGCCTTATCTGTGTTGACCTGCAGATTGAGCTCTGACAGTTCTTGAGCAACTTGCCCGGCTTCCACAGCCGCAATATCCGGTGTCCCATCTGGCTTGTTCAAACCAGCATGCATTTGTTCTTGTGCAAAGGGTGCCTGACGCCAGCGGAAGTAGGAAACAACTTCTGCGCCATGGGCTATTGCTTCCCAAGTCCACAAGCGCACCATGCCAGGCAGTGGCGCCGGGTTCCAGTCAGCCCAGTTCACCGGTCCCGGTTGCTGCTCCATAACCCACCATCGACCATGGCTCGTGGCTCTGTACAAATCGTGATGAAACGCTTGAAAGTCCGGATCACCCTGCCTGACATATGAGTTTTTGTGCTCATCGCTGAGATCTGTTCTGCGCTCCAAAAAGCCGAGCGGATAGGAATCCCAGGACGAGATATCAAGGTCGGCACCCACATCAAAATGGTCAAATTCAACAAACATGCCCATAAAATTGTGAACAACATCACGGCCGGGACTGTATTGACGAATGATATCCACCTGAGCCTTGTTGAAGGTAACAACCTGATCAGATGAGTATCGGCGAAACGCCAGGTGATGCGATGGATTGGCTTCGGTAACAGTGAGATTTGGCAGATCGATTTCGTCAAAATCGCGATACTCCATGGACCAAAACACATTGCCCCAAGCGGTGTTCAACGCGTCAATGGACCCATAGCGCTCTCTCAACCAGTTCTGGAATCCGATCACCGCAGCAGATGACCCAACGCCATTTGGCCCTGCATGAGAATAAGAGTAAGTTGTATCGTGACACCCAAATTCATTGTCTGTTTGCCACAAAGCTACAGCAGGATGTTCACCGAACGCCTTCGCCAGCGCTGTGACAATGCGTTTACATTCAATCAGGTAACCTTGGTGGCTGAAGTCATAATGACGACGTGATCCAAATCCGCGCACCTGACCGCTTTCATCAATAGCCAACATATCTGGCATTTTATCGACGAGCCATTTAGGCGGCGTTGCGGTGGGAGTACCCAGAACAACTTTCAGGCCAGCGGCATGTAAAACGTCAAGTGAGCGCCGCAGCCAGTCAAACTCGTATTGTCCGGGATTAGGTTCAAGCCGAGACCATGCAAACTCGCCAATGCGAACGTAACTCAGGCCGATCTCCGCCATCTGTTTGGCATGATCGGCCCATTCTTGCTCGGGCCAGTGTTCAGGATAGTAACAAACGCCCAATTGTGGACGTCTTGGGGCACTGTTGGTGGCACTATTGTGCATTTGCTCACTCCGGAAAATATGGAATCCGCGCCACCCGATTATGTTGACCTGAACATTCGTTAAGAGTGATTCAGGTTATCTCATGCTAGATTCGGCGCTCGTTTTTGTCGAACAACATGCAGGTTGAAGGATCAACACCAATTTTTGCGTTATGCCCCTGTTTTTCTTGAGTGATGCCTTTTTGCTCCACTGTCAGCGGCTCATCACGGCCGATATCGATGTAAAGGAATGACGCACCACCGAGTTGCTCCACAACGTTCACCTTGCCCTCAATTGTCGCACCGGATTCGGCTACTGACACGAAATGTTCCGGACGCACACCGAAGTGAACCGTATCACCCGCCTTGGGCATATTGTCACGAGCCGTTACGGTGACCTTTTGAGAGCCAAATGGGCCACCGGTCACAACAACATTTTTGCCAGATACCGAATCTACCTGCACTTCGAAGAAATTCATGCGTGGTGAACCAATGAAACCAGCAACAAACAAATTGTCTGGGTCGGTATAGAGGTGAATTGGAGATCCAACCTGCTCGATGTTACCAGCACGCAGCACAACAATTTTGTCAGCCAGTGTCATCGCTTCCGTCTGATCGTGGGTCACATAAATCATTGTGTTGCCAAGATCCTGATGGAGTTTGGCGATCTCCAAACGCATTTCAACGCGCAATTCAGCGTCAAGATTTGAAAGTGGTTCATCAAACAGGAACACTTCTGGCTCGCGCACAATGGCACGCCCTATCGCTACTCGCTGCCGTTGACCACCTGACATTGCCTTTGGCTTGCGATCCAGCATGTGGTCGAGTTTCAAAATGGTCGCCGCTTTAGAAACCCGCTCATCAACCTCTTCTTTGCTGTGCCCCGTCATTTTCAGACCAAAGCCCATATTTTCTTCAACAGTCATATGCGGATAGAGCGCGTATGACTGAAACACCATGGCAACGCCGCGTTCCGCAGGCTCAACCGTGGTTACATCGCGTTCGCCGATTTTAAGGACACCACCAGTTGTATCTTCAAGGCCCGAAACCAGACGCAGAAGTGTTGATTTACCGCAACCGGATGGGCCAACAAACACAACAAACTCGCCATCATCGATATCCAGATCAACACCATGAATAACCTTGACGTCACCAAATGCCTTTTCGATGCCTCGCAACTCAAGACCAGCCATAATTTCCTCCAATTCCCCTATCTACGGGGTCCCATTTTGATGTCTGCGTCCAATCCGATATCGGCCGCTGTTTTCTGAACCCAACGGGTCCATAACTCGTAAATCTCATCGCTGATGCGATATGCTGGAGCGGTAACAGAGACACCGCCCAAGAGAGCACCAGACTGATCTTTGATCGGCGCCGCTGCGCAACGAATGCCGGCCTCATGTTCCTCAGCATCAATGGCATAACCCCTTGCAATTGAGGCCGCGCGATCCTTACGCAAATCGTCCACATTCGTAATTGTACGCTGTGTAAAGCTTTTGAAATTCAGAGATTTAGCAAGGTCTTCGAAAGCGTCATCAGACAAACCGGATAAAATAGCTTTACCTACGCCAGTACAATAAACCGGAGCGGAGCGGCCTATTTGAGAATGCATGCGAAGACTTTGATGCGCTTCAAACTTGTCCAGATAAACAACCTGATCCCCCTGCAAAACAGCCAGGTGCACTGTTTCTCTAGCCATTTCATTCAATGCACGCATATGAGGTTGCGCTATGCCGCGTAGATCGTTGTCGCTCCAAGCTTGGGACGCTAACTGAAGCAATCTGGGGCCGAGCGAATATATATGGGTTTCAGGGTTCATCGCGATGAGCCCTTCTTCCAGTAAATTCGAAATATTGCGATGAAGCGTACCGCGCGGCTGGTCTACCTGATTTAGCAAATCAGTGAAGCGAAGAGGCTGTTTGGAATTTGCGATTGCAGTGACGACATCAAGCGCTTTGCCGAGCGTGCCTGTGCCGCTGGAGAGAGTTTGAGGTGATTTGGACGAATTTGTTTCAGCGTTTTGATCAACACCAAATTCCAAACCAGATTTCTGAGTGGCCTGTATGCCAGCCATATAAGCCTCGCCTCCCAACGAGAATAAAACCCAAAGCAATGATTCCGACATTACTTCAAGCAGTAGAAGCCAACCCGCAAGAACCAGCGAATGCGCCACTTTCACACTGTACAAGCTGATTATTGTTATCGGTTTTTAGCTTGACAGAATGGCAGGAATAGCGAAATAATTCTAAATAGTCAAACACCGTTCCAAATAACAGAACTTTTACTTGTTATAGTTTGACTTCCTCCATTGCACTCTTCGGTGTGCAAAATTCCGTAATTGCGTTGCAAACACTGGGAAAAACAGAGGAAATTGAACGAATGAATAATCGGATGCAGCATTAGCCTGCATTCAATTTTGAGAGTGAAGCAAAGAGGAATCAGCGCCCGCTCTTACACACCATCCCGTCAAATTGGCGGGGAAATGAAACTCTTGGGAGGACTTTCATGTTGAAATCCATCGCTAAGCTTGCGAGCCTTGCCGGCGCGCTTGCGCTTACAACGTCACTCGCAACCGCGCGTGACCTTGTCATCAACTTTGATGACTTGAACCCCGGCCCGAAAAAGGGCTTCGAAGATGCTGTTGAGGCTTTTAAAGCCGCCAATCCAGACATCAACGTCATCGTTAACAACACCGATCGCGAAGCACACAAGACAGCTATTCGCAACTTCCTGACCAATGATGCGCCTGATGTAACGTCATGGTATCCAGGCAATCGCATGGCTCCATTTGTTGATGCCGGTCTTTTCACAGACATTTCAGATCTATGGGCATCTGACGAAAACCTTGCTTCCAACTTCGCTGCAATCAAGCCGACCATGTCTCGAGACGGCAAACAGTGGGGCGTTCCGTACTCCTACTACCAATGGGGCGTTTATTACCGGAAAGACATTTTCGACAAGTTAGGTCTGGCAGAGCCGACAAACTGGGACGAAATGCTTGGTGCATGCGATGTAATGAAAGAAAATGGTGTGACGCCATTTACTATCGGCACCAAATTCCTTTGGACTGCTGCTGGCGTGTTCGACTACCTGAATCTGCGTACAAACGGCTACGATGTGCATAACGCTCTGACTGCTGGCGAAATCAAATACACAGATGACCGTATTCGTGCGACTTTTGCGAATTGGAAAACAATGCTTGAGCGTTGTTCGTTCGTAAACAACCACGCGACAATGTCCTGGCAGGAAGCTATTGCACCATTCGCAAATGGCGATGCTGCCATGTACGTCATGGGCAACTTCTCTGTGGACGGATACAAGAATGCTGGCCTGACAGATGATCAGATCGACTTCTTCCAATTCCCGGAAATTACACCTGGCCTGGCACGTGCCGAAGAAGCACCAGCAGATGCGCTCTTCATTCCTGCGAATGCGAAAAACAAAGAAGACGCACGTCTCTTCCTGTCTTTCGTAGCTAAAGCTGAAACTCAGTCACAGTGGAACAAAACCATCGGTCAGTTGCCGCCAAACTCTGCAGCTGCAATCAATGAAGACGACAAGTTCATCGTTGAAGGTTTTGAGACAGTGTCAACAGCTGCTGGCCTTGCACAGTTCTTCGATCGTGATGCACCTGCTGCCATGGCGAAAGCTGGCATGGAAGGTTTCCAGAAGTTCATGCTGGAGCCAGATTCACTGGATGAGATTTTGGAAAATCTCGATAAGGTCCAAGCTGAAGTCTACTAAGACAATCACTCTTAACATCGGCTGCAATTTTGCAGCCGATGTTTGCGCTTATACCGGCCGCGCATCAATGCGTCACCGGGAATTAAAGCCGGTCTCTCAAAGTTGAAACTGTCAAATAGAGACCGTTGTCGGGGAGGAAAAGACAATGGCGAGCACAGCGAGCCTGCGTATAGATAAATATCAGACCGCCACAAATACCGTTGCGTTGTCATCAGTCGTTCTAGTTGTTGCATTGATTGGTATGTTTACATTCGATGTAAGCTGGATGGTTGACAATCTCGGTATTGAAAAGCGCGTCGACGCGCGCGTGCCAAGCTTCTTCGCGCGTTTTGCATGTATGATTATCGCTTTGGGCGCAGCCTTTATAGCGTTCACCAACACGTCGCTCTACAAGCGCAACAAGTTGACATACGCACCATGGATTTTCCTGTTTGTCGGCGTAGCATTCTTTCTCGTTTACGTCATAATCCCGATTTTCCAGTCAATTTCCTACTCGTTTACAAAGTGGGACGGGCTGTATGACATCAACGGCATCTGGACCGGAGAATGGGTTGGATTGCGCAACTATGTTCTGTTGCTGGATGACCCCAATTTCTACACATCGCTGTGGAACAATATTTTGTGGTTGGTTCTATATATGTTGGCAGTTCCGGCGGGTCTTGGGATTGCCTTGTTCTTGAATCAGACCGTGCGCGGTATCCGACTATACAAGTCCCTTTTCTTCTTCCCTTTCGTGATTTCTCAGGTTGTTGTCGGCCTTATTTTCACATGGGCTTACAATCCTGAATTCGGATTATTGAGCGAAGCATGGGGTTTCTTCTTCTGCGAACAGACAACAAATATCATGGGCAATGTGACGACGAAATGCACCATTGATCCACCATCAATTCTGGGCGATCCCAAATACGCTACATACGGCATTATCGCCGCAGGCCTTTGGCCACAAATCGCCTATTGCATGATCCTTTATCTCACCGGTCTCAACAATGTATCACCAGATCAGATCGAGGCTGGTCGCCTTGATAATGCGAAAGGTTGGAAAATGCTGTGGCATATTATTCTGCCTCAGTTAAAGCCCGCTACATTTATTGCTGTGGTTGTGACAGTGATCGGGGCTCTACGCTCGTTCGACATGGTCGCCACCATGACACAGGGTGGACCATTCGGTTCCACCAATGTTCTGGCCTACTACATGTTTGATCAGGCTGTCGGTGAAGGAGTCGGCCGCTATGGCTACGGCTCCGCAATTGCGACGGTTCTGTTTGCGATAATGCTCATCTACATCAGTTACTTCCTGTGGCGGATGTATCAAGACGAGAAGGAGGGCAACTGATGTTTCCCGCTCCTATTGAAAAATCATCCGGCGGCATTCAACTTGGGTACAAACTAGCACTTCCAGTTGCGCTTTTCGTTTGGCTCCTGCCGCTCCTGGCGATCTTTATGACGTCTATCAGACCACTGTCGGATATTAACACTGGCAATGTGTTTGGTGTTCCAAGTGAATTCGCCATGTTCGAAAACTACTCTCAAGTGTTCGCACAAACCGACGCCTGGCAGTATTTCTTCAACACAATGGTCATCACATTGCCAACAGTTGCAGTGTCCATCACCTTGGCCTGCCTCACTGGATATGCGCTGGCGATCTACCGGTTTAAAGTAGCCTTGCCGATGTTCTTCCTGTTTGTGGCTGGCAATTTCGTGCCGTTTCAAATCCTCATGTTGCCTGTGATCGATTTGTCTAACAAACTGGAAATCTACAACACCGTTCCCGGCTTGGTGATGTTCCACGCTGCGTTCCAGACAGGTTTTTGTACATTGTTTATGCGTAATTTTATTAAGGCGCTGCCGCGTGAGTTGATTGAATCAGCACGCATTGAAGGTGTCGGTGAATTCCGTATTTTCTGGCATCTGGTTCTGCCTTTGGTTAAACCTGCCGTGGCAGCACTGGCTGTGCTCATTTTCACTTTTATCTGGAACGATTTCTTTTGGGCGACAGTTATGTTGCAGGATGATGCCCGCCTACCCATCACGGTTGGCATTCGTTCATTAAACGGTGAATTTGTGCAGCAATGGCATCTGATTTCAGCAGCATCTCTACTAGCGGCCGTTCCACCTGTTGCGATGTTCTTCCTGATGCAGAAACACTTCATTGCTGGCCTAACTCTTGGTGCCACAAAGGGCTAACTATATGGATGCATCGGTTTCCACAAACGTGACTACAGGCACCGCACGTCTGGACAGTGAAAGCACAACAATTGTGTTTCACTGGACAGACGGTGTCCCAGTCATAATCCACTTTGGCTCATCTTTGCCGGCGGATTTGGATCTTGAAGCTTTTGCAGCTTCATTGATCCGCCCTCGCCCGCAAGCCACTTTGGATGAAACGGCGCCGATAAGTCTGTTACCCGAATTTTCCAGAGGGTTTATGGGACACCCCGGCCTTATTGCACACCGCGCCGAAGACGCGCCAACTGCTTGGGCCGGGCGTTTCGCCTTTACCCGCTATGAAACGACCGAAACAAGTATTTCATTTTTTTGTCGCGATCCATTCAGAGGCTTGGACTTGCGGTTGTCTTGTGTCTTGAACCCAGACACCGATGTGGTGACGTTTCAAAACAAACTCATCAACTCAAGCGATCGTCCCCTGCTTGTGGATTGGTTTGCAGCACCAGTTCTACCTGTCCCATCTCGTTTGACGGAATATTTGTCCTTCCATGGGCGCTGGTGCGCTGAATTTGCACTTGAACGCATGCAAGTTCCGGTTGGTCTTACAAAACGCGAAAACCGTCGCGGACGAACGTCACACGAAGGTTTTCCTGGAATTGTATTACTTGGTGAAAATACCGACGAGGAAACAGGCCCATGCCTCGCTGCACACCTTGGCTGGAGCGGCAACCATCGTATGGTTCTGGAACGTCTGCCAAGCGGTGAAATGCAATTGCAAATGGGTGCACTGCACTTTGCCGGAGAGTTGCTGTTGGTACCAGGCAAAAGCCTGAAAACACCTGAACTCTACATTACGGCTTCCAGCAAAGGTTTGTCTGCCCTAACCCATTCCTTTCACGAGGAAATCAGAAGCAAAATCATAAAATTCCCTGATCCCAAGCGTCCGCGCCCTGTAACCATCAACACCTGGGAAGCGCTCTATTTCGATCATAACTGGGATCATTTGACATCTCTTGCGGATCTCGCTGCTGATGTCGGCGCAGAACGGTTTGTGTTAGATGACGGCTGGTTCAAAAGTCGCGACAGTGACAGAGCAGGTTTGGGTGACTGGTTTGCTGACAAAGAGAAGTATCCCGACGGCTTAGACCCGCTTATCGATTATGTGACGGGCAAGGGATTGGAGTTTGGGCTTTGGGTCGAGCCAGAAATGGTGAACCCGGATTCCGATTTGTATCGCACCCATCCAGACTGGGTGTTAGGACTGGCAGACTATCCAAACCCGTTAAGTCGAAATCAGCTCGTTCTTGATCTAACTAATGACGATGTTACCAACTATCTGTTTGATTGCCTCAGCAAGCTGCTGTCTGACCATGACATTGGGTATCTCAAATGGGACATGAACCGGGATTTGGTTATGCCCGGCAACAGAGAAGGTCGCGCGGCAGCGCACAGGCAGACGCTGGCTCTATATGCACTGATTGATAGAATTCGATTCGCTTTTCCAAATGTGGAGATAGAAAGTTGTGCATCTGGAGGAGGCCGGATCGACATGGAAATCCTGAAGCGAACCCATCGCTTTTGGACATCAGATTCAAATGACCCGGTCGAACGGGCACGCATCCAAAACGGATTCTCATATTTCTTCCCTCCGGAAGTCATGGGAGCGCATATTGGGCCGGCTTGGAGCCACACCTCTGGACGCGGTTTCCTACCTGGTTTCAGGGGGCTGGTTGCAGGCGTTGGCCATCTTGGTCTCGAACTTGATCTTGGCGGCGCCGCAGGTAAGGAGTTTCCGGACTTCCAGCACGCCGTGAAACGCTACAAGAACGACCGTCACATTTGGCATACAGGGCATTTTTATCGCCTGCAAAATATAGACCCTTCGCTTGTTGGGTTTGCCGCCGTCTCCAAAGATCTCTCTCAGGCACGTGCTTCCCTCGTTCAGATTGACCGTCCGCGTTCTACCGTGCCCGCGTTGCTCCGTTTTCCAGGACTGGATCCAGACGTCCACTATCGTATCGTCATGGATGATCCAGATGATGTTCTGAGTAAAGCAAACCGGGGGTTCAACAACACTCTCGGCAGCGGTGAGCTGACACTCCAAGGCTCCGTTCTAATGCAAGTTGGCTTGCAGCTTCCTGTATTTTACGCACAAATGGGTGTGTACCTATCACTCAACAAAGTGGAGATGACGTGACAGTTTCAAGCCTCAACGCGGCCGACATGATCGCCATTGACTGGGGGACTACAAATTGTCGCGCGACTCTATTGGACGCAAATGGCAAGGAGCTGGATACCAGACGCGCTCCCGAGGGCGCTGGCGGTCTTAAATCCACTGAATTCGAGCCCGTTTTTGATCGCCTGGTGCAAGGCTGGCCGGATCTCCCTGTTTGGATTTGCGGCATGGCCGGCTCTCGTCAAGGTTGGCGAGAAGCGCCCTATTTCTCCTGCCCGGCAGCTCTTTCAGAACTGGCGTCGGAAATTACTCAGATTACAACATCATCGGGAAGGCTCATTCGAGTGATCCCCGGAATGCTCTTTAAAGATGAACGTGGCAACGCAGATATTATGCGCGGCGAAGAGACGCAAATTGCGGGCCTGCTCGCGAGGCAGCCAACTTTTGAGGGTTTGGTAATCATGCCCGGCACACATTGTAAATGGGTGTCCGTGCAGAACGGTAAGGTGCTGCGCTTTCAGACATTTTTGACTGGCGAGCTATATTCGCTACTCGCGACAGCATCCATTCTGCGGCATTCAGTTTCTGCCCATGAGGCAGACATCCCGGCCGATAATCCGGCTTTTCTAAGCGGTATTGAAGATGCGATGACGGGCACAGTTCCACTTGTCGCTGGTTTGTTCCAGATCAGAACGCAGGATGTGTTGAATGGCGTGCTAAAAGATGACAGTGCAGCAAGACTTTCAGGTCTTATGATCGGCGCTGAATTTGCCGCCGCAAAGTCCGCCGGCTGGATGGATGGTACAAAGGACGCGTGCATCATCGGCGGTAGAGGTTTGACGCCTTTATACACCAAAGCCTGCGAAATGGCGGGCTTGAAACCACAAACTCTGTTCGGCCTTGAGGCGAGTACATCCGGTCTTTGGTATCTCGCCCACCAAAGGCAACTCGCAACCGCCTGAATCAAAAGGAAAATTAGATGAATTGGTTTGATGAATTCGCCAAACATCGCAGCATTGTTGCGATTTTAAGAGGCGTTCAGCCACACGAGGTGGAAGCTATCACAGATACTCTGATAGAGGCTGGAATTACTTTAATCGAAGTGCCCTTGAATTCACCTGATCCATTCAACAGCATCAAGAAGCTGGTGAAACTTTCTGGTGGACGTGCACTTGTTGGTGCAGGCACAGTCCTGACAACCGAAAATGTGGATCGGTTAGCCGATATTGGATCACAAATCGTTGTATCGCCAAACACCAATACGGATGTCATCCGGCAAACCCGAAAACGCAATATGTTTTCAATGCCAGGCGTATTTACAGCAACAGATGCATTTAACGCCTTGGATGCAGGTGCTCACGTTTTGAAATTCTTCCCAGCTGATTCCTTGGGACCCTCTGGAATTTCCGGTATCAAGGCAGTTCTGCCACAGGATACCCATCTAGCTGCCGTTGGAGGCGTGGACGAAACATCATTTGCGCCATACCGAGCCAAAGGAATTCACGGATTTGGAATTGGTGGAACCCTTTACAAGCCCGGCCGCAACGCACAAGAAATCGGAGAAATTGCGCGCAAATTAGTCGCAGCATTCGACAAGGAAGCCTAACCACAAGAAATATTTCAACTTTTCATGATCCGATGACTATACTGCGGCGTAGTCTGTTGTAGTAACTCGGACAAGAAAATTTATGTCAAATTCTACAAAAGCCGACACAGAAGCGGTCAATACGAAAACACCGGAAAACGTCAAGCAAGACAACCGTCAAGTTGACGACACCTCGCACCCAAGCATTGTCTGGTTCCGATCCGACTTGCGCGTAAAAGATAATCCAGCTCTGACTGCAGCCGTAATGCGCGGCAATCCCATTATTTGCATCTATATTTTGGAAGAAAGCGAGCGCAAACGTGGAGGCGCATCGGAATGGTGGCTGCACCAGAGTTTGTCGTCACTGGAGAAATCCCTAGCTGAAATTGGGGGAACACTCGTGCTACGCAGCGGGGCTGCAGGCCATATACTCGATTGCATTATTTCCGAAACTTCAGCTGATCATGTTTTTTGGAACCGCAGATATGATGCAGACGGTATGGGAACCGACAAAAACCTAAAGCTTAGCTTGAGAGCTCAAAGTGTAGATGTTTCAAGTTTCAAGGCAAATGTGCTTTTCGAACCTTGGGAAATCGAAAAGAACTCCGGTGGTTTTTACAAGGTCTATACTCCTTATAAACGTGCATGTTTGGCAAAAGGCGTGGCACGAGGGCCGTTGGCGGCGCCGGATAAAATTACAAGTGCCAAGACAACAAAATCTGAAACTCTGGATACATGGAAACTCACACCCACCGAGCCAAATTGGGCTAAGCCGATCGCGCAAAGCTGGGAACCAGGTGAAACCGGTGCCGTTGAAAAACTGGTTCGATTTCTGCACGAAGGTGGCATTGATGGATACACAGTAAACCGCAATATGCCCGCTCTGGACGGAACATCTCAGCTCTCGCCTCATTTGGCATTCGGAGAAATAAGTCCGTACCAAATCTGGTCCGCAGCGACGGCGCCAGATGTAGATGCCCCATCTGGGGATCTTGAGACCTTTCTGTCGGAAATTCTATGGCGCGAATTTTCATATCAACTTTTGTATTTTAATCCGCAGCTTGCGAGCGAAAATTTCCAAGCAAGGTTTGATGCCTTTCCATGGCAGAAAAACGACGCTTTGTTACGCAAATGGCAAACAGGCCAAACAGGCTATCCCATTGTCGATGCGGGAATGCGCCAGCTATGGCAAACGGGATGGATGCACAACAGAGTGCGCATGATTGTTGGTTCGTTTCTTGTAAAGCACTTGCTTTTGGACTGGCGTCACGGTGAAAAATGGTTCTGGGATACGCTGGTGGACGCAGACCCAGCAAGCAATGCGGCCAGTTGGCAATGGATTGCAGGCTCGGGCGCGGATGCCGCTCCTTATTTTAGAGTTTTCAATCCGATGACGCAGGGCGATAAGTTCGACAAGTCTGGAGATTATGTGCGGAAATTTGTTCCGGAACTCAAAGACTTGCCCAACAAACACTTGAACTCTCCTTGGGAAGCACCAGAATGCGTATTGCAAAGCGCCGGTGTCGAATTAGGCAAAACCTATCCCAAGCCTATCGTTGACCACGCCACAGCTAGAAAGAAAGCACTTTCGGCCTTCGCAGAAACAAAAGAAACCGCTTAAGGCAAAAAGCGGAATGATTGGACCTAAACTTATGAAAATTGCCATTATCGGCTCTGGTATCTCTGGGAATTCCGCAGCCTGGGCACTTCATCAAAAGCATGAAGTAACACTTTATGAGCGTCGAAACCGGATGGGCGGGCATAGTGCCACCGTGGATATTGACTATGATGGAGAGACGATTAGCGTCGACACCGGCTTCATCGTGTACAACGGGCTGAACTATCCGAACTTGACTGCCCTATTTGATCATCTGGATGTGGAAACCGCCGCAAGTGATATGAGTTTTTCATTCAGCAAACGCGGCGGCTCGGAATGGAGCGGCAGCATTCCGCGGGGAATCTTTGCGCAGAAGAGAAATCTTTTCTCCCCAAGTTTTCTATGGATGCTGAAGGAAATTTTTCGTTTCAATCGCCAATGCTTGGGTGATCTGGCAGCGAACAAACTGTCGGGCCTGTCTCTTGGTTCCTATCTGGACAAACGTGGCTTTTCAAAACGTTTCAGAAACGAGTATCTCGTTCCAATGGGCTCGGCTATTTGGTCCACACCAGCCGCTGAAATGCTTGCCTTCCCAGTTGAGAGCTTCGCCAACTTTTTCAACAATCATAGACTGTTGCACTTTGAACGCCCCAGATGGCGCACAGTGAAGGGTGGCAGCAGAACTTATGTGGAAAAATTGCTCGCGCCACTTGAGAGTCGCATCAAGTTGAATTGTGAGGTTGTCTCCGTTGAACGTCAGTCCAATGGCGTAGCTATAACAGATGTTACCGGTGAGGTTCAGTTTTACGATCAAGTGATTATGGCAGGTCACAGTGACCAGACCTTAAAAGCGCTGAACAGTCCATCCGACGATGAACGGAGCATCTTATCTCGAGTTCGCTACAAGCCTAATGCAGTGTTCCTACACCGCGATCCCTCACTTATGCCAAAACGGAAGAGTGCTTGGGCTGCCTGGAATTATCTCAGCGAAGCAAATCCGGCTCAACCCGATGTTTCTGTTACTTATTGGATGAACAAGCTGCAGGGTATCAGAGAAGACAAACCAGTATTTGTAAGTCTCAACCCAGTGCGGCCACCTGCTGAAAATCTGACTTTTGACGTTTTTGAATACGATCATCCCCAGTATGATAGTGCCGCTTTGGCTGCGCAAAAGGAACTAGACAAGATTCAGGGCGTTAACCGGACCTGGTTCTGTGGTGCATGGACTGGTTTTGGATTTCATGAAGACGGACTTTCCTCCGGCCTTTATGTTGCAGAGAAATTGGGCGGTGTTGTTCCTTGGAAACCGGTTGCTGCGAATGACCAACGTGCCTTCGTGGAAGCCGCCGAATAAGTCATGGGTGAGAGCGCAATCTATAAAGGGACTGTTATGCATGCCAGGCTGAAACCTATGGGCCATCGGTTCAGCTATCGCGTGTACTCGTTTCTATTGGATCTTGATGATTTAGCATCTGCCACCAAAAGCGCTCTGTTTTCTCACAACCGATTTAACCTGTTCAGTTTTTACGACAAGGATCACGGCGCAGCAGATGGCAGCAGCTTGCGAGCCTACATCGACGAGCTTTTGAGGCATGCTGACCACGAAAAACCAACTCGCATTGAGTTGCTTTGCTATCCTCGTATCCTGGGATGGGTCTTCAATCCTTTGTCTGTGTACTATTGCTACGATGATCAAGATCAGCTGAGCGCGTTGGTATATGAGGTCAGAAATACGTTTGGCGAGCGCCACACTTATGTTGCACCAATACGGAAAGGCGAAATGAGCCACGGGCGCATTCGCCAGGAACGAGATAAGCTTTTCTACGTTTCGCCATTCATTGATATGAAAATGCGTTACCATTTCCGTATGACGCCTCCAGCCGAAGGTTTAACCCTACGCATACTTGAGCACGATGATGAGGGACCTCTATTGTCCGCGACATTCAGCGGCACAAGGTCTGCATTGAGCACCTCAACCCTACTCAAAGCGTTTTTTCAAGTTCCATTTCAGACTCTAAAAATTGTTGGTGGAATCCATTGGGAAGCACTTAAACTGTGGAAAAAAGGGGCGCAGTTTCATATGCGCCCTGCCCGTCCCGAGTCGGTTTCTTACTCTGACAAACCAGACGCGACAGATGCGCCTGCGTCGTTCTGAGACACCGAATTTTCTTGCATGATTCACCAATCTTGAGATTTTTATGGCCTTGATGCTAGACTTTTCCATGCAAATGCAACGTGATGATACGGTCAAATGAGTACAACGACAGTCGATCAGCCCGCTATTTCCGTTACGCTAGACAACGTTCGGGAAGTCACTCAAAAGCTACCGCGCATTATACGCGCAGCTATGCGCTTCGGTGCTAGGTTGGAGGTAGGCTCTTTAGTTGTTACCTTGCCGGACCAACAGGTATTCAAAATTGAAGGATCACAACCAGGTCCAAACGCTGACATCTCTATCCATGATATCAATTTCGCAACAAGGCTATTCAAACGCGGAGATTTAGGTGTCGCAGAAGGCTTCATGGCCGAAGAGTGGACCAGCTCTGATGTTACCACGTTTTTGGAGTTGTTCTGCCTGAACCAGGGTTTAATTAAGGAAGCAATTGAAAACCGTACAGGTTTGAAAATGCTTACGAAAATGCGTAATTGGTTCACCCGAAACACAAGACGCGGTTCGAAGAAAAACATTTCCGCACACTACGATCTGGGAAACGCTTTTTACACCCAGTGGCTAGACCGGACAATGACTTACTCATCTGCATTATTTGAAAATGGCAATGAAGACCTGAGCGACGCACAAACTCAAAAATATCGCCATCTAGCTGAAAAAACAGGGTTTCAGTCATCTGACAATGTGCTTGAAATTGGGTGCGGATGGGGCGGTTTCGCTGAGTTTGCGGCAAAAGAAATCGGTTGCCACGTGACCGCTTTGACAATTTCTCAGGAACAATTCGACTTTGCAAAAGAACGAGTTTTCAAGGCTGGCCTGTCAGAGAAAGTCGACATTAAATTTCAGGACTACCGAGATGAGCGCGGTCAATATGATCGCATTGCATCAATCGAAATGTTTGAGGCAGTCGGCGAAGAGTATTGGCCGGTATTTTTTGACCGCATGAAAAACTGCCTGAAGCCAAATGGAACTGCGGGCCTTCAGATTATCACAATACAGGATCGTTTTTTTCACTCCTACCGATCTGATATTGATTTTATTCGGCGCTACATATTCCCAGGTGGCATGTTACCTTCGCCAGAGGCCTTACGCAAATTGGGCAATCAGGTAGATCTGCAACTGGTTTCAGAACGTATTTTTGGGCAAGATTATGCAAAAACACTAAAACTGTGGCGCGAGAGATTTGATGAAGCATGGCCGACCATCAAGCCACTTGGATTTGACCAGCGATTTATGCACTTGTGGCGCTACTATCTGCATTACTGTGAAGCTGGTTTCAGGTCAGAGAACATCGACGTCCGCCAACTTGTATTTGCTCGCAAGTAGTCGGTGAAAAGCGTTGCAAAGCTAAGCTCCCTACAGATAGCTATTTATGGGCTACCGGCGATAGCGATCTCTGTGTTGACCTTGCCATTTTTCATTTTTATCCCAACGTTTTACACTGAAACTCTTGGGCTCAATCTTGCTGCTGTTGGAATTGTCTTATCTATCATTCGCTTGTTTGATGCCTTAAACGATCCCGTCATAGGTTTTCTCAGCGATCGCGTCAGACCAACATACGGTCGAAGACGAAGCTGGTTTTTGGCAGGCATACCCGTAACCATGCTTGGGACCTGGATGGTCTTTGTGCCGGGCGATACGCCTTCCATCCTTTATCTGGCCTTTTGGGGTTTGTTCCTGTCGATAGGATGGAGTGTGGTACAACTGCCTTACACCGCCTGGGGTGCTGAGCTAAGTGGCGACTATCGAACCAGATCCCGTTTAAGCGCCGTGCGAGAAGGCCTTGTGGTGCTGGGTACGCTTATCGCGATCACTTTGCCGCTATTGTTGTCAGAATCTCAGGAAGTTGAAGCATCAGGCCTCGTCGCGCTGGCCGTGTTCGTCTGCATTGTTCTACCGTTATCTGCAGCTTTGACAGTCTGGAAGGTTCCAGAGCCTCTCGAACACTCCAGGCAACAATTAGGATTTCGAGACGGTTTAGTATTCTTGCGTCAGAACCGCGAGTTTGTTAGATTACTTCTGGCATTTTTCATCAACGGATTGGCAAACGGCCTTCCGGCTACTTTATTTCTGTTGTTTGTCGGAAACGTGCTGGCTGCCAGTTCAGCACAAGGACCGCTTCTTTTCCTGTATTTTCTTTGCGGCATTGTTGGCGTTCCCATTTGGCTCAAACTATCAGATCATTGGGGCAAACACCGCACCTGGTGTATCGCGATGATTTTGGCATTACCGGTATTCCTCACTGTCCTACTTCTTGGCGAGGGCGATTTATGGTGGTTTGGCGTCATTTGCGTTCTAACGGGACTGACACTTGGAGCAGATCTAACGCTTCCAGCATCAATACAGGCCGATGTCATAGATATCGACACAGCGGAAAGCGGCGAGCAACGCAGCGGATTCTATTTCGCATTTTGGGGTTTGGCGACGAAAGCTGCGCTGGCGCTGGGAGTTGGCATAGCATTTCCAGTGTTATCGCTCGCAGGGTTCAATGCCCAATCCACCAATGATGGCACAGCAATTTGGACTCTGAGTATACTCTATGGTGGCTTACCAGTGGCACTAAAACTATTGGCAATTGGCCTTATGTGGAATTTCCCGTTGGATGAAGCACGTCAAAGGGATCTCAGGCGGAAAATTGAATCCGCTTAAAAGTTTTTGTCATTCCAACCAGTGGCGCGCTTTATTATCCAGAAATAGACTGGATAGGGCAGCAGATTGATTGCTTTAAGCCAATAGGTGAAACGCTTTGGGAAAGTGATCTCAAACGATTTCGATTTAAGTCCTTTAACCAAACGTTTTGCGGCATCGTCTACATCCATCAGAAACGGCATAGGGAATGGATTAGATTCTGTAGCAGGCGTATCAACAAATCCCGGATGCACAATCTGGATGTGGATGTTCATCAGATCAAGATCAAACTTAAGACTGGCTGCCATGTTCGTGAGAGCCGCCTTTGTAGCGCCATATGCGGCTGATGTTGGCAGCCCACCATAACCCGCCACAGAGGAGGTAATGGCCACCTGCCCTCGCCCGCTTGCTCCCATATGCTCCAAAACAGGAACCAGACAGTTAGTAACACCATTCAAATTCACAGAGAATGTCTTGTCAAAATCTTCCAGTTTCAGTTCATTTGCACGGAGAGGCAAATAGACACCAGCATTCAAAACGACTAAAGCGATATGTCCGTGATCTGACACAAGCTTCTCACAAATATCCACCATTTGCGCTTGGTCGGTGACATCTCCTGCCACGGCAACTACGTTTCCGGAGTAATCTGCACACTCTTCTTCTAGCTTTTTCAACTCGCCCAGGTTGCGAGCTGTTGCAGCTACAGTCCAACCTAGCTGAGCCAGCAAGGTTGCCGCTTTGTATCCGAGGCCGGAGCTGGCTCCAGTAATCCATGCAATACCGTCGGCGGGCTTTGCTATGTAAACAGACATGCTTCCTCTTTACCCTGAAGACTGGGTCAAAAATTTGATTGGTTAGGAAACCCTAGACGCGTATGAACGGCGCTATAAACCGACCCAACGGACCCGTCAGGCGCAGTGGAGCATCGGTTACGGCAAAGCAGATACACTCACCATCATCATCAGCTATGGGACGGTGATCAACGGTTCCGTCAGCAATCACGATTTCGCCCTTAACATAGTGGCCGGTGCCATCGCTGAACCCACCCTTTAGAACCAATGTCATCTCAGTTCCGTGGTGTGTGTGGTGCGGGACACCCTGCCCAGCTTGCAGCCTGAACAAGGACGCTTTGCACCCATCAAATTCCCCGAGCTGAACTTCCTCGAACCCGACAAATCTGTTTTTCTTCCATGGGATGTTGGAAACATTCGTTCCGATGAAATCTTTAAGGGATGAAGGCGTGCCATCCTCCGTCAAAGCGTGCATTTCAACCGCCGGCTCTGCATCAGAAGAGAATATGTTATCCAGCATGCTGTTCGGGTCTGACAATGCAACTGGTTCGATGTTCATCAATTCCAGCCCAGCCATTGCTTCAAGGTTTGCAACCCACTCCTTGTTCGACTTGTTCATGTCTAGATGAGATGCCATCATCACCCGTAAGGGTGCTGGCAGAGTCCCAGCGACAAACTCGGCCATCAGTCCGTCGATGGCATCCGTTTGCTGTAACATGTCTCTATCATCCTCATCATGCATGCAGCCGTGACCTGCATTTCCGCAAGTCAACAAGACGCATCTATTTTCTATTGTTGTAGTTACGCCAGAACGACAGATCCAGATCACCACATTCATGATATTTCGATAAACTATAGCGTTTGCACTTGGGGTCAAGCATATCGCCAGTCGATTTCTTAGTTTCAGTTTGATGGCGAATTCCAGAAATTTCGATATTTGTTTCCACGTATTGAACAAAAAAAGAAACAGCCTTCCCAATCTCGCCATTGTGACGGCAGCCTAAAAACGCGATATAGATAGAAACCAACCATCAAAGAGAAAATCCGTGTACAAAAACGTCCTGGAAGCTATCGGCAATACCCCTCTCATCCGCCTCAACAAAGTTTCTGAGGAAACCGGATGTGAAATTCTAGGCAAGGCAGAGTTTTTGAATCCGGGCCAATCTGTGAAAGACCGCGCAGCTCTTTACATTATTAAAGACGCAGTGGCTCAAGGAAAGCTGAAACCAGGTGGCACCGTTGTGGAAGGAACAGCTGGAAACACAGGCATTGGCCTGTCCATGGTTGCAAATGCCATGGAATTCAAATCGGTCATTGTTATTCCTGAAACACAGTCTCAGGAAAAAAAAGACACATTGCGTTTGATGGGCGCCGAACTAATTGAAGTCCCGGCAGTTCCGTATAAAAACCCGAACAATTACGTCAAACTCTCCGGACGGTTGGCAGAACAGATTGCGAAAACTGATCCTAATGGTGCGGTCTGGGCAAACCAGTTTGACAATGTTGCTAATCGGCAGGCCCATATTGAAACGACCGGGCCGGAAATCTGGCAGCAGACAAATGGAAAAGTAGACGGTTTCGTTTGTGCTGTCGGTTCTGGTGGCACGTTGGCGGGTGTCGGCATGGCGCTCAAGGCCAAAAACTCTGACATACAAATAGCTCTTTCAGACCCTCACGGCTCTGCTTTGTTCAAGTTCTACACACAGGGCGAGTTTGGCTCAAATGGCTCTTCCATAACAGAAGGGATTGGACAGGGCCGCGAAACCGCAAATCTGGTGGATGCACCAATAGACGCGGCATTTCAGATTTCAGACACGGATGCCTTAAATCATGTGTTTCATTTGCTGGAGCATGAAGGTCTGGTTCTGGGTGGCTCATCAGGCATAAATGTCGAAGGCGCGGTTCAACTGGCTCGCAAAATGGGCCCTGGGCACACCATCGTCACCATTCTTTGCGACTACGGCAATCGCTATCAATCCAAAGTGTTCAATCCTGATTTCCTTAGGTCCAAAGATCTGCCTGTACCTGCTTGGCTCGAAAGTAAGAGCAGCATTAAGCCACCGTTTGAAGATGTACCCGCATGAGTCACTCTGTCGCAAAGTTATTCCTTGAAGACGCATATCTCACAGAAACCAAATGCAATGTGGTTGAGATCAATGAACGTGGTGGGATCGTCCTTGATCAGACAATTTTTTACGGAACCAGTGGTGGCCAACCAGGTGATACCGGCACGTTGACTCTGGCTGACGGCTCCGAGATTGCAATCGCAACAACAGTGTGTGGACAGAGCAAAGACGAAATTATTCTTGTCCCAGCTTCATCAGATAATTTGCCAACAGTTGGCGAAACAGCAATCACAAAACTGAATTGGGAGCGTAGGCTTAAACTTATGCGCATGCATTCTGCGATGCATTTGCTGTGTGCGTCCATCCCTTTTCCTGTCACAGGGGGTCAGATTGGCGAGACCGAGAGCCGTTTGGATTTTGACATGCCAGAAAATCTCGACAAGGAAGCTTTGACCAAAACGTTAAATGCATTGGTCGCTAAAGATCATCCCATCACTGATCGCTGGATTGACGATTCAGAGCTGGAAGCAAACCCTGATTTGATCCGCACAATGTCCGTCAAACCACCGATGGGAACAGGCAAAGTTCGGCTTGTCTCAATTGGAGAAGCAGACAGTGTAGACTTGCAACCTTGTGGAGGCACCCATGTGAGGCAGACCGGCGAAATCGGTTTGCTTGAAGTCTATAAAGTTGAAAAGAAAGGTAAGCAGAACCGTCGTGTCAGAGTTCGGTTGGCGGATGAGGCCGCCACATGAGTAAATTTAAAAATATGGTGTCAGCGGATTGGCTATCTGCGCATATAGATGCCCCGGAAGTAAAACCTGTCGATGGGTCTTGGTACTTACCGCAACAAAAACGGGACCCTTTGGCTGAATTTCAAGCTCTGCATATCCCAGGTGCTGTCTTCTTCGATTTGGATGCCATTTCCGATACGTCATCTGACCTGCCGCATATGATGCCAGACGACAAAACCTTTGCGGGTTCAATGAGCAAGCTCGGCATCTCCAATAAACACCATGTCGTCGTCTATGACGGTATCGGATTGATGTCTGCTGCGCGCATTTGGTGGATGTTCAAGGTCTTCGGTCATCAGCAAGTTTCCATTTTGAATGGCGGCCTACCTGCCTGGAAGGCAAACGGCGGAAAGGTCACAGCTGAGACGACACAAATTGAACCAACTGTGTATCAAGCCTGTCTGGACGGAACGCGTGTCGCAAGCTGGAAAGATGTTTCGACAAGTGTGAGCGACACCAACTCGCAAATTCTGGATGCACGCAGTGCAGATAGATTCGCAGGCCAAGCTCCAGAGCCCCGTGCCGGCCTTAAAGGTGGACACATAAAGGGCTCTTTCAATCTGCCATTTCAAAAACTATTGGGCAAAGATGGAAAACTCAATTCCGTTGAAGACTTACGCAGCGTCTTTGAAAACTCTGGAATCAGCCTTACAAAACCGGTGACAACAAGTTGTGGATCCGGCGTGACGGCCGCAATTCTAACCCTCGGCCTGGACGAGCTGGGCCACACAGACAATCAAGTTTACGATGGTTCGTGGGCTGAATGGGGTGCCCTTTCTGAAACTAAACATCTCATCGAGACATAGGTTTTTAAAAGCGTCCCAAGAGATTTTAATCAATAAAAAAGCCCGCTTGATGCGGGCCTTTTTATATTAGCTGTTTGTTGCTTAGTGTAGAATTTGACTGAGGAACAGTTTTGTCCGCTCGTGCTGCGGATTGTCAAAGAACTCATCTGGTGCGTTCTGCTCAACAATCTGACCGGCATCCATAAAGATCACGCGGTTAGCTACCTGACGTGCGAATCCCATCTCGTGAGTCACGCAGATCATTGTCATGCCTTCTTCAGCAAGACCAACCATAGTGTCTAGGACTTCCTTGATCATCTCCGGATCTAGCGCCGAGGTTGGCTCATCAAACAGCATAATGCGAGGGCTCATGCACAAGGAGCGCGCGATCGCCACACGTTGCTGTTGACCACCTGACAGCTGACCAGGATATTTCAATGCCTGCTCTGGAATTTTGACACGCTCCAAGTAGTGCATCGCAATTTCTTCAGCTTCTTTCTTTGGCATTTTGCGAACCCAAATAGGGGCAAGCGTACAATTCTCAAGAATTGTCAAATGCGGGAACAAATTGAAGTGCTGAAACACCATGCCAACTTCACGGCGAATTTCATCAATCTTCTTGAGATCATTTGTCAGTTCAATACCATCAACGATGATATCTCCCCGTTGATGTTCTTCGAGCCGATTGATGCAACGGATCATGGTGGACTTGCCAGAACCAGAAGGTCCGGCAACCACGATCCGCTCTCCACGCATGACTTTTAAATTGATGTCTTTCAAAACGTGAAAGTCACCATACCATTTGTTCATTGCATTGATTTCAATAGCCACATCCGTCTCGGATACGGTCATTTTGGAACGGTCTGTTTCGCGTTCCTCTGCCTTAACTGCATTTTCTGCGGTCATGGAACTAATCCTTTATTCTTAACGTTTGTGGCCGGTGTTCAACCGGTTTTCCATGAAGATCGAGTATCGGGACATTGCAAAGCAAAAGATCCAATAAACGAGCGCGGCAAATAGATAACCAGTGAGTGATTGGACAGGTGTTGACCAAGTTGCGTCCGTGAAGCTGGACTGAATCATTCCGAGGAAATCAAATAATCCGATAATCAACACAAGCGTAGTGTCCTTAAACAGGCCAATGAATGTGTTCACAATGCCAGGTATCACCAGCTTCAGCGCCTGCGGCATAATGATCTTGTTGATCATCTGCCAAAAAGTCAGACCTAGCGCCATTGCACCTTCATATTGCCCCTTGGGAATCGCCTGAAGACCACCGCGAACCACCTCTGCCATATAGGCGGCAGAGAAAAGTCCAACGCCAATCAAGGCACGCAACAGCTTGTCAAAGGTCACGCCTTCCGGCAAAAACAATGGCAACATCACTGAGGACATGAAAAGCACCGTGATAAGTGGCACACCACGCCAGAACTCAATAAAGATGATGCAGACCATGCGGACAATCGGCATTTCTGAACGACGGCCAAGAGCCAACGCAATGCCCAAGGGCAAGGAAGCCGCGATGCCAGTAATAGCAATCACGAGCGTCACCAGAAGACCGCCCCAGACTTCCGTTTCCACATGGGATAGACCGAAGTCGATAGTCATCAAGAAAATCAAAGCTCCGATAGCTGCCATTACAATCAATACAGAGATTGCGCTTTTCTTGGGATTACCGGCTGTCATATGGGCCCAGTAAGCGCAGCCGCCAGCTATAGCCGCTGACAGGACCACAAAATCGACCCAGAAGTTTGTTCCAACGAATGGCAGAAACGCGCCAAAGTCAAAATTGCCACCGGTCAACAAAATCAGAACCGCCAGTGGTGCAAAAACCGTCATATAAATCAGATTTTCGCGCTTAAACGGAACCGTCGGCATTAACAGTGGAATGAGACCGCCAAAGAAAATGATCGCGGACCAGTCAACTCTCCAACGTTCCACTTCAGGATAGCGCCCGTAGATAAACGTACTGAAATACGCATCAACATATGCCCAACAAGCGCCAAAGGCCTCATCGGGACGTACGCCGCCCTGTTTAATCGTTGCACAAGCTTCGCGATTTTCACCGGTCCATACAGCTTCGAGGAAACCAAATGACACCACAAATGAAATAGCTTGATATGCCAACCAAGCAGAACCGATCGTCAAAATGATCATCAAGCTGGAAACAATTCCCGCGCCAATGGACGAGAAGTTGGTCATGGAGCTGAGAATATTGTCCCAAACCCATTTTTGGACACCGCGGGTACCTGCAGGAGGCGCCTGTTCGGTAAGCATTTGATCGCGCACGAAACCAATGCCGTTGTTTGAAGTCGTATCTGACATGCTCAACGCTCCACCAATGACATACGATTGTTATACCAGTTCATGAAGAGCGATGTCGCCAGACTGATGGTGAGGTAGGTCAACATAGTGATCAGTACAAACTCAACTGCTCGACCCGTTTGGTTCAAAGCCGTTCCTGTAAAGACGGACACAAGATCCGGGTACGCGATGGCAACCGCCAAGGAAGAGTTCTTGGTGATGTTGAGATATTGACTGGTCAATGGTGGAATGATCACACGCATCGCTTGTGGCACGACGACCAAACGAAGTGTCGGGCCATTTCGCAACCCCAACGCATTTGCGGCTTCCGTCTGACCATGACTGACCGCGAGAATTCCTGCACGCACGATCTCCGCGATGAAGGCAGCGGTATACATGACCAATGCAAACAAAAGCGCCATGAATTCAGGGAACACACGCAACCCGCCACGAGGGCCAAAGTTACCTTGTGTCGGATATTCGAAGGAAATAGGAAGTCCACCAATAATGTAAGCGATAATAGGCAAGCCAATAATCAACCCGACAGCTGTCCAAAACATCGGAAATTGTTGTCCAGTTGCCAACTGACGTCTTTTCGCCCAGCTGGAAACCAGTATCGACCCGATAATACCGATGATAAAAGCAGCCAAAATCATCCAAGCCGTTTCGCCATAGATTGGCTTTGGCAAATAAAGCCCAGCAACATTCAAAAACCCGAAAATGCCCAAATCAGCTGAGTCTCGTTTTCCGGGCAAAAGTCGAAGCACGCCAAAATACCAGATGAAAATCTGAAGCAGCAAAGGAATGTTGCGGATAGCTTCAACGTAAACGTAGGAAACCTTTGCAATCACCCAATTGTTGGAAAGACGGGCAATACCCACCAGAAAACCAACTGCGGTTGCGAATATGATGCCAACCCCAGCTAACAGCAATGTGTTGAGCAGACCAACCCAGTAAACCCGTCCGTAAGACGAGGTTTCATCATATTCTATAAGGGTCTGATTGATTGAAAATCCGGACGGTTCTGAAAGAACATCGAAACCGAACGGCAGCCCCTGCCGTTGAAGGTTTGCGCCGGTGTTTTGAATAACGGAGTAAAATACCCAAGCGACCAATCCGACGAGTAGGGCTTGAAAAATCATGCCCCTCACTTTTGGATCGTTCAAGCTTAGGCTGGTACGCGGTGGCCCCGCGATTGCATCCTGAACTGCCATGAGCCCCTTGCCTAGTTTGGCACAACACTACCCTGTTATTTTATATAAATTTGGATAGGTGTTGAGTGTTTGCCTAAAGTCGTTTCGCGGTTTCTTTGTCTTACGTTTCTCGCGAAATGAAGTTCCGGCCGGAGATCCTGAGATTTCCGGCCGGATGTAAGTGCACTTAACGAAGTGGCGGAGCGTACATCAAACCACCATTTGACCACAGCGCATTAACGCCGCGAGCAATGCCAAGTGGTGTATCTGGGCCCACGTTACGGTCGAAAATTTCACCGTAGTTTCCAACAGCTTTAATGGCTTTCACAGCGAAGTCATTTTCGAGACCGATCATTTCGCCATAACCGCCGGCTGTACCCATCAAGCGAGCAACTGAAGGGTTTTTCGAATCCATCATATCGCCAACATTTGCGCTGGTAACACCAAGCTCTTCAGCATTCACCAATGCGAATACTACCCATTTAGTAAGGTTTAACCAACCATCATCACCCTGACGAACAACTGGTCCAAGTGGCTCTTTGGAAATGATTTCTGGCAGAACAGTGTGCGCGCCGGGATCTTCCAATTTCAAACGCTGAGCATAAAGGCCAGACGCATCAGTTGTGTAAACTTCGCAACGGCCAGCGTCGTAAGCAGCAACAACTTCGTCCGCTTTTTCAAATGCAACGATTTCAAATTCCATGTTATTTGCACGGAAGTAGTCAGTCACGTTCAATTCAGTTGTGGTACCTGTGTTCGTGCAGACAGAAGCCCCGCTCAGCTCAAGTGCTGAACCAATTTCCATGTCACTGCGAACCATAAAACCCTGACCGTCATAGTAAGTAACGGTTGAGAAGTTCAGGCCCAAGCTGGCGTCGCGTGTCATTGTCCATGTCGTGTTACGGGACAGAATATCCACTTCACCTGACTGAAGAGCCGTGAAACGCTCTTTAGCGGATAATGGAGTGAACTTGACAGCGTCACCGTCGCCAAAGATCGCGGCTGCGATTGCGCGGCAAACATCAACATCAAGACCGGACCATGCGCCGCTGCTGTCTGGGTTTGAGAAACCAGGAAGACCTTGGCTCACACCGCACTGAACAAAGCCTTTGGCTTGAATTTCAGCGAGAGTTGATGAACCGTGAGATGCGGCGAAAGACGCCGTGGCGGAAACGCCCATTGCCACGCCAAGAGCAAGTGGCAGAAGTGTTTTTTTCATTTTACAGCCTTTTTGTTACCTTCAAAAGGTTTGTGAATTGTAGATACGACAAAGCGTCTGCCGAAACAGCACGACGCAAGTCATATCAAGTCTGATTGGTGTCGTTGGTCAGACCGTTTGTGGGCAAAATTTAGATCCCTCCCAGGAGCTTAAGCCTATTAGCCAACACATTTAATCTCCATCGACACAGGTATCGAACGTCAAATTGACGCGTGCGTCAAGGGGTCAGATCAGAATCCGTCATATTTCCATCACAAAAAATGATAGATGCTCCGAGAGACGTAAAAGAATGTCAAAACGACTAGTCATTTGTCATAGGTCATGTCGCATCTGCCCGAAAAAGAACAAAAGACAAAGCAACTTAGCAAATGTTAAGGGACCAACCAGTCAGATGTCAGCATACTTTGTTGATCCCAGACATATCTAGCGCGACGATGACCGAGAGCAGAAAGATAGAGCCATTCCAGCATGTCGAAGCGAATTTCAACGGTACCAAAATGCTGTCTTCCAGGATCAAACTCCTTTAGTAGCGGCCGCTCTATATATGCAGAGCCTGCTTCTATTTGCGCGCCAGGACCTGGTTCAATCCGGTAACACTCTCGACTGAACGGGCGTGTCTCCTCCCAAGCCTTATCAGCAAGTGGTCCGCTGCTGTCGACGCGACTGATACCCGTCAACCGCAATTGAATTTTCTCGGTAGGATCGTAAAAAACCGCGCATACACTTGGTAGGTCTGCGAGGTGTTGTATTTTGTCTGAGCGAGTATCGGTATGAAACCGAAACGTGCGGGTCTTGGAATTAAAAGCCCTAAGCACAACCACACGCGCGCTTGGTGTCAGATCGCCATCTTCATTTTTTAAAATTGAAGAAATCACAGGCGTATGACAAGGAGATTGTCGATTTCCAACCGCGTCAGACAACAATCCAAAGGCCTGGACAAGGCTGAGTTCCAGATCATTGTAAAAGTCAGGAGAATCGGAAGGCATTTTGCAATTCCACCCAAGTTTTGGTGACCCCGATAGGATTCGAACCTATGACCTGCGGATTAGAAGTCCGCTGCTCTATCCAGCTGAGCTACGGGGCCATGAAGAATTAACGCTAGTGCGTCCAAGCCTGCTTGCGATTGTATTTGAAATTATCGGAATAAGAGGTTGCTCTGACCTTGCGCAGTTTTTGAGAGACCAGCTGGTAGGCAATCCCGTTGCGCTCCGCATATGTAACAGCATCTTCTTTAGAATCAAAAGACAGTTTGATCTGCTGCTTCATATCTCCAGAGGAAGTGTAGCCCATGAGCGGTTCGATCTTGCGAGGTGTTTCACGCAAATACTCAAGTAACCAAGTGCCAGCCTTGCCGCGACCGGATTGCATTGGATTTTTTGTTGGCTGGTAAATGCGAGCGACCATGCTGATTTTCAACTCAATGACATTTTTCGTGTCTTTAAATACAGTCAGCAGCACCCTGGTTGCAAGAAGCAATTGCTATATTACTAGTCAAATTTTGCGTTTGAAACGTTTAAAAGAGTGGTCGGGGCAGAAAGATTCGAACTCTCGACCCCTGGTTCCCAAAACCAGTGCTCTACCAGGCTGAGCTATACCCCGGACCCTCTTATGACGATCTGTTCAGACCATCAGAGAAGCGTCTCTTACACGGACTAATTGGCCCCGACAAGACCGCATTTGCGGAAAAATGAAATTCTATTGGGATTGGAGATTATTTTTTGAAATCAAAGGATGTCGGACAATGTCTCCCCGGCGGATTCCAGCAGCCTGAGCCTCACCGGCATTCAGTTCCAAAACATACAATACAGGCTCTCCGGATGAGACTATATCCGTTGAAAAAGGAGTTGTGCCTTCCTCCACACGAACGACTTTACCCGCACGGTTTACAAATACCATATCCAGCGAAAGCGGCGTATTGCGCATCCACATCGTGACAAGGCGCTCAACACCAAAGTCAAATAACATGCCCTGCCCTGGCGGCAAATCCTCTCGGAACATCAAGCCAACCTGACGTTCACTATCTTCATCAGCTATCTCGACGATAAACTTTTTTTCAGACTTACCCGACTCAATTGTCAGAAAAACCGGATGCGGCGCAATAAATTGCGGCTGTTGCGCGTATGCAGAATTTAAAATTGTCAAAGACACAAGCATAGCTACAACAAGCCCAATAGACTTGATGGCAGCACCAATGCTGAAATCTGTACGGTAGGCTGAAATTTGGTAAATCATTTTTGAGACCAATGCTGACTAAGGCACGCGTCAAATCGAAACGTCGATTCAACGGATCAACTAGGTAACAGAATTAAGTCAGAAATCTGAGTGCCTAAATGCCCAAGCGGAGAATGCATCCCCAAACAAAAACTACTCTTTGTATGTGCACATCCCGCCTAGTTAGTGAGATATAGGCTGCCCTGGTCCCTCGCTCGGGCGCACTTCCGCACACATAAGCCCTTTTGGACCTTTTCCATAACGCACAAGAACCTTTTGTCCCGGACGCAACTCGGTCAGACCGAACTGTCGCAGTGTTTCCATATGAATAAAAATATCAGGCGCATCTTCGCTTTCGGTCACAAAACCAAATCCTTTGGTTCGGTTGAACCATTTCACCGTCACCAGAATCATTTCACTTTCCGGCTGCACTTGCGTGTGCGTACGTGCAGGCTCGGAAGTGGTTGGCTGCAATGCAGTGCTGTCATCCATTGACAAAACACGGAAAGCTTGAAGTCCTTTGCTCTGATTTGTGACCTCGCAGACGACGCGCGCGCCTTCTAGTGCGGTCAAGAAACCATCGCGGCGCAAAGTGGTGACATGAAGAAGCACATCTTTGCCGCCATCATCTGGAATGATGAACCCGTAACCTTTGGACACGTCGAACCATTTAATCGCGCCCGCAACCACCCGGATATCAACCGGTAGATCAGACGTTGATATTTCAACTGAAGATCCCGAATTGGTTCTCTCAGAGCCGATCATATTTGATTGCACAGAACCGGCGTTCGTAGGTTGCTTGGCACCCATATGTTCTGTCCTCTCATACCCTATCTCAGCCACATCATCACCACAATCGCATTGCAACCTTAGCGAGACATCAAGGCCCTATATCGTATTCGCCACCACCGCTGTAGGTGGAAGTAGAATCAACTTTACTTAGCTGCCTACTTTGATGCCATGTCATTTATACTTATGCAATAACGTCAAGCATCCGCAGTCTTAGTTGTACCTTCCGTCAGCATCTGATTCTGTTTTAATTAAACACCGGTCGATGCTTGTTCTTCAAGCGGCTTGCTGTTGATTGTGAAATTTTCTTTAACATTGTCGCGCCGGTTCCACTTGTAGTTGGGAATTAACCGCTTCAAATTACAGACAGAATGCCTGCGTGTGCGACATGATGACTCGCCGGTTTACATTTATGGCGGAAAGTCCTTTTAATGCCGCCACCTCACAACAATAAGGAGTCGAATATGAAATACCTGCATACAATGGTCCGCGTCGTGGATGTGGAAAAGTCTCTGGAATTTTATTGTAAGGGACTTGGTCTTGTCGAAAATCGCAGGATTGAAAATGAGAATGGAAGGTTCACGCTGATCTTTCTGTCCGCGCCCGGTGATGAAGAAGCGCAAGTTGAACTGACATACAATTGGGACCCTGAGAAATACGACGAGGGTCGAAATTTCGGCCATCTCGCCTATCGGGTCAAAGATATTTATGCGCTTTGCCAGCATTTGCAGGATATGGGCGTGACAATTAACCGCCCGCCACGTGACGGGCATATGGCTTTTGTGCGGTCACCAGACAATATTTCAATAGAGTTGCTGCAAGAAGGTGACGCTTTGCCGGCGCAAGAACCTTGGGCATCTATGGGAAACACAGGGCACTGGTAGACGAAACTCTCGGGTAATTCGCTTATGGAGCCGAAACAAACAGATGGATTTATCGAGCTTTCAGCGAGTTATTTAAAAAAACTCATAATGCTCCAATAAGAGGGTTGCCGACCCCAAGAATCCTCTCTATAAGCCACTCCCGAAGCGCCCTTCGTCTAGCGGTCTAGGACGCCGCCCTTTCACGGCGGAAACACGGGTTCGAGTCCCGTAGGGCGTGCCATTTAATTGTGGCACGCATATTCCAAAAAAAGCACCGGCATTGTCCGGTGCTTTTTTTGTTTAAAACGGACGGTTTTGCTTGGAGCCACCAAAGCTGACAGCTTTTGGATTGGGCATTAGATAAACCACCGAACTGGCAACCTATAAATTTGCTTTCTGCAACATTGCCCCTATGATCGTCTTGCGAAATTCGCACAAATATATATACACACACTACTAGTTGTAGGAGTTGTCATTTTCGACATTGTGGTTTAATGGATCTTACATGGATTTTTGATGGTCTGGACAAGCCAGACAAGACGAGACTAGGCCTCGCAAAGGCGCTGGGCCGTGATGTTTCAGTTGTCAGCAAGATTCTCTCCGGCAAACGCAAGCTCGCCGCTCATGAGGAAGCTATAATACGTGAGTATTTGGAACTTCCCCATTCTGGTGTCGGTGTCGATGGTATTTCTTCAAAAGTTATCTACAACGTCGCCTTTCATATTGTGAAGGACAAGCGTGTGCTGGAAAACGGACCTAAGGAATTTGCTGACTTGTTCCTTGAGCTTTGTCACTACCTGCAAGATGTGGACGACGCTCCGATTGATAAAATCGTCTCTTTTGAAGCTCAGCGCCGCGCGCGTCGCAGTTCGCAATCATAGCGTTCAAACGCGTATAGAGTTGATCTAGTGGTGGGCTCACATATCCAAATTCAGGAATTGCCAAACCATCAATCACACGATTGCGTTCAATGAACTTTTTCCAGCCAAGTTGAGCATACCAAATCCGCATTGGATTTTGTCGAAATGCCCACAATACAAGTGGTGCTTTGCCATTTGATTCCAAATATTGGGCCATGGTCAACATAAGCTTTGGGCCGGCAGCGGAGCCACGCCATTCAGGGAGCAAATAGCCTGCGTGAAGCTCGCCTGCATTTTCTGGTGCTTCAGGGTCGTTATTTGGTTTTGCAAAGCAAAAACCGATGCCTTCCTCTTCGTGCCGTATCATGAAGAGACATTCTGCCTCACCGGGAGATTTCATCCATCGTTTCCATTGATTCATTCGATAATTTTCACTACGGTTTTTCAGAATTTCTGGAGGTAGAAAGGCATAAGAGTCCTTCCAACAAGCGGCATGGATTTTTGCAATCTCAGGTAAATCTTTCTTTTTTGCGGGAATAACTTGAATGGTTGTCATTAGCTCACCTACTCTCAAAGATAGAAGTTCAAACGACTCGTAAATTAACGCTATGGTAGTTTTACCAAGCAATTATCGCTTTAGGCGGGCATTAAATGTTAGATTTTGAACTACAAGAGCGGCTCAAGCAGCATAAGTCGGATCCAGAGCAGGACCGACGCCGTACGGTAGTGTTTTCATTGGTATTTCTTGCAGCAGGTATTTTAGCTGGAATCGCAGGGACTTATCTCTACCAAAGGTTTAGTGCGCCCTCTTATGAAGCAGAGATTAATTTGATGGTGGTGCTAGCTGCAGAGAGCCAAAACTTGGATCCAGCAGCTACTGCAAAAGCTGTGGAAAACGCTGTGGGCAAGCCGATTGAGGAATTCTCAGAAAGAGATTCTCTAGCTGCGTTCAAATACCTGATCGAAAACACCAAACGCAACTAAAGAGAGTTTTTCGCAAAAATACGCTTTAGTCGTTTGCGGGTAGCAATTCGGCTGCAATTGTTACGACACTTGCATATTCATTTTTTGACCACGAAACGAGTTGCTTGCCACCATTAATATCTATCAATTCCAAACCGTCTTTTGAAAATGAATTTGCAATTCCGTCTAGAAGGTTCTTTGGAAGCTGAAGCCCGGATGGTCGACTGACCAAAACATCAAATTTATCAGTCAAAACTGCTGACACACATAGTGCGCAGTTGCTATCTTCGGGTAGTAATGTTTCCGGGCCCATAATACCCACCACCACTCCGGTGGCGTTACCTTCAACATCAAAGGTTCCACGTGTGATAGGAATAAAAGGCAGGCCACTTTGCCGTCCTTTCACAGCTGCGTTGATACGCAAATCACCTGTGCCTTGACGCACCGCTTCGCGCACATAGATGCGGTCGCCCAAGTTGAAGTCCGGCGCAGGCAAATTGTAACTGTCATGTTTCAATTTTCCATCCGCTCCAATTGCAAGAATTGAGCGTAGCCCGGCAGCAGCTTTTTGATAGCGTTTCAATCGCGCGTGCGCAATTGCTGGTGATACTTCTGGATTGGCTGCAAGGAAATCGCCGACGGCCATCAATGCCAAATCATTTTGCTTCAAATGGCTATCAACTTGCTTAGCGAGGAAAGCACTTTTTAGTTCTACCCTCGTCTTGATAAGCTCTGTAACCACAGGAGCGTTTTGCGCTTGGACCAGAGTTGCCGTTGGCAGCAACAGCGACGATGCAATGGCAAAACACGAAAAAAATTTTTGGGAAGCCAGCATTGAACTCTCAGAACATTTAAAACTTTTGATACACCTAAAGACGTTGTACTCGCATAACAAGAAAAAACATCGTTCAATCCTTCAGACCGTTCATCATCGGCACAAGAGAGTTAATAAACCTCAAAATTGTTCAATTTCTGGCATTGGGACGCGCTAGATCTAAGACGCGAAATTGTACACTAGGTCTGCCTCCCCAGTGATCCAATGAAAACGTCCCGGCCAAATGATAAGTTCCGTCTCGGTCTTTCAGCATAGCCTGACCGATGGGTCCATCAGCAGCACGAAAAGCAATGGCGTTAAGCCTTTGACCATGACCGGAGGACACACTTGCACGAACATGCCCCGTGCCAACAATCTTTGCAGGGCCAATGAAATGTGCTGGCAAAGCAAACACTGGTTGCGTGTGGGCGGAGCCATAGGGCCCTGCTCGCTCGATCAATTCCATAAACTCCAATGTCGCAGCATTGGCAGTAATTGCACCATCAATTTTCAGGCGATTTTGCGCTCGTGCACTATCCACCGCACTTGTGAGGTGCTCTTCCAAATATTCGCGAAATCGACCAAGTTGAGTTCGCTCAATAGTTATTCCTGCAGCCATGGCATGACCGCCACCCTTTACCAAAATACCTGCGTCTACGGCACCGCGCACTGCCGCTCCAACATCGACGCCAGGAACCGAACGCGCTGATCCGGTACCGAGTCCGTTTGCGTCGTAAGAAATGGCAAAGGCTGGACGGTGGAATCTTTCCTTCAAGCGAGCTGCTAACAGCCCAACAATGCCTGGATGCCAGTCGTTCTGGCCTGTAATGAGAACGGGCGGTCCTTCGCCAAAGCCTATATCGCGCTCAGCTTCCGCTACAGCAACGGTCAGCATATCCGTTTCAATGGCCTGGCGCTGCTTGTTTAGGTCGTCCAGCTGAACAGCAATTTTTTCAGCGTCAATCGGGTCTTGTATAGTCAGCAAACGAGCCCCCAATGAGGCATCGCCGATGCGGCCGCCAGCATTTATACGCGGGCCAATCAGGAATCCCAAATGATAAGCGTTGGCCGGTGCATTCAACCGCGCGGTTTTCATGAGCGCATTTAGACCGGGGTTCTGGCCATGCCGGATCGCTACGAGACCCTTTGTGATGTAAGCGCGATTAAGGCCCTTCAGTGGAACCACATCACATACCGTGCCCAAAGCTACAAGATCTAGCCAAGCGAGCAAATTGCAATTTGCAGCGTTGGGATGATTGGAAGTCTTCAATTCAGCAAGAGTTGCCACCAAAGTGAGAAAGACAACTCCCACTGCTGCCAAGTGTCCCTGTCCGGATAGGTCATCCTGCCGGTTTGGATTGACCAGTGCTACAGAGATTGGCAATTCTTCACCGACTTGGTGGTGATCCAAAATCACCACATCGCAATTGCGATTTGCAGCGTGTTCCAGGGCCTGAAAACTTGTAGAGCCACAATCCACGGTGACAATAAGCTGCGCACCATTATCAATCAGCCGATCAATGGCGGGCCCGTTTGGCCCATATCCTTCAAAAATACGATCCGGAATGTATATGTCTGCCTGCACCCCAAAGTGGTTCAGGAAGCGATACAGCAATGCCGAGCTGGTTGCTCCATCAACGTCATAGTCCCCAAAAATTGCTATTTGCTCACCGTCAACAATTGCCTTGACCAGGCGTGATGCCGCCTTGTCCATATCCGTCAACGATTTGGGATCCGGCATCAAGTCACGCAATGACGGTGCGAGAAAGCTGGCCGCTTCGTCAATCTCAACACCTCGCGCAGCCAGCACACGGCCCACCAGTTCGGGCAGCTGATGGCGCTGTGAGATGGCGGTCGCGATTGCCTGCGCTTTCGTGTCCAGGCTTTCGACCCAGACACGCTCGGTCAGTGAATTTTCAACGCCGAGAAATTTTCGCAGCTCCAAGCAAAGCCTCGTTTCTAGAATTTTCCAGACTGTTTATGTGACGCTTTGATCCAGCGTACAGTGGAACTGGAAGACCTCATAACAACTGTATGAGTCGTTATATTGTGTTTGTTGAACTTAACACCTGCCAACATGTTGCCATCGGTTACGCCAGTTGCAGCAAACAACACATCGCCCTTCGCCATTTCTGACATATCAAATTTCTTGGTGACATCAGTCACACCCATTTTGATCGCGCGATTCCGTTGCTCATCATTTTTTATCACCAGACGCCCCTGCATCTGGCCACCCATACATCTCAATGCAGCAGCGGCCAAAACCCCCTCCGGAGCACCACCAACACCCAAATAGATATCAATACCAGTTTCTTCAGGCTCAGTTGTGTGAATAACACCAGCCACATCGCCGTCTCCAATCAGACGGATAGCAGCACCCGTTGCCCGTACATCTTCAATCATCTGCGCGTGGCGTGGCCTATCCAGAATACAGGCTGTTACACCGCTTACAGGCACACCTTTAGCTTCCGCAAGGCGTCCAATATTCTCAACAGGAGATAAATCTAGATCAATGATGCCGGCCTCATAGCCCGGCCCAATTGCAATTTTTTCCATGTAAACGTCGGGCGCGTTCAGAAGGTTGCCTTCCTTGGCAATTGCAACAACTGCCAACGCATTCGGCAAATTCTTTGCACATATTGTTGTGCCTTCAAGGGGATCAAGTGCGATATCTACTTTAGACCCACCATTTCCGCGACCGACACGCTCGCCAATATACAGCATTGGCGCTTCATCGCGCTCACCTTCTCCGATAACGACTGTGCCATCAATAGGTAGTGCATTCAGCTCCTGGCGCATCGCGTCAACGGCAACCTGATCTGCTGCCTTTTCATCACCGCGCCCCCGCAGCCTGGCGGCTGCGACTGCAGCGCGCTCTGTGACACGTGCCAACTCCAAGGTCAGGATGCGGTCTAAGACTGTATCATCTGTAACGGTGGTGCTCATTTTATCCCAAATGCTGTTTACAGCTTTTGTCCCTAGGGTGGTGATCAGGCCTGTTCCAACCTGATCAATTGTGGATCGCCGACAATGTGTCCGTCGGATCGAATGTGAACAAGCGCTTCCCGAATAGCGCTTTCCGTTGTCTCATGAGTAATCAGCAAAACAGTTTTTGTGGCAGGCCCATTAGAAACATCTGGCTGACCATCGCCGCTTTTCTGAACAATACTTGCTAGAGAAATTCCCGCTTCGGCCATGCGCCCGGCAATGGATGCAAACGCACCAAGTCTGTCGTTCACCGTCAAGCGAATATAATAACCACCGGCATGGGCGCGCATACGTGCACGAACATAGGGTTGAAGGTCTGTAACGCTCACACCCAGTGGCAGAACGCGAATACAACGGCCGATATCTGCTACATCGCCAAGCACAGCTGATGCGGTTGCGTCGCCCCCAGCCCCCGGCCCGGACATCGCAATAGAGCCCACTGCGTCAGCATTAACCGAGACCGCATTGGTTACACTGGAAACTTGTGCCAAAGAACTAGACAGAGGCACCATGGTTGGGTGCACACGTTGTTCGATACCTGTATCTGTGCGCTGGGCAACCCCAAGCAGCTTGATACGATATCCCAACTCCTTGGCAGCATCGATGTCTTCGGGTGTTATGGACGAAATACCTTCGACGTAAATCTCGTCACAATTTATTTCAGTTCCGAAAGCCAGGCTAGTCAAAATCGCCAACTTGTGAGCAGTATCAAAGCCCTCGACATCAAATGTCGGATCGGCTTCCGCGTAGCCGAGTTGCTGTGCATCCTCCAGGCAAGCTGCAAAAGACATACTTTCACGTTCCATACGTGTCAGAATGTAGTTGCAAGTACCATTCAAAATTCCGGAAACACGCTTGACCTGATTTCCAGCAAGGCTTTCACGCATTGCCTTGATAATAGGAATACCGCCCGCAACGGCTGCTTCATAGTTCAAGCAGACACCGTTGTCTTCTGCCAGTCGTGCAAGGTCTAGACCATGTTTTGCCAACAACGCCTTGTTCGCAGTGACAACATGTTTGCCAGCTGCAAGTGCTGCGCGAACCGCATCTTCAGCAGGGCCGCTGTCGCCACCAATTAACTCAACAAAAACATCGATGTTCTCTGAGGTTGCCAGAGAAACAGCGTTGTCATGCCAGTCCAGAGCATCAATTGAGAGTCCGCGATCTTTGTTACGCGTTCGAGCGCTGATCGCAGTTACAATGATCGGGCGCCCACAACGGCGTTCCAAGAGTTCTTTTTGTCGATCCAAAAGTTGGATCAAAGCACAGCCAACAGTTCCAAGACCGGCAACGCCAAGCCGTAACGCATCCGTCATCGAAGTTCTTTCCGAAATCGCTATCTGGTAGGATCAGCGCCTATGCGCTGATTGGCATGACGTTTGGCATAGATTGCGGGGCGGATGCAAGGAAGCGACGCAAGTTTCGCGCGGCCTGGCGAATCCGTTGCTCGTTTTCCACCAAAGCAATGCGTACATGCTGATCGCCATGTTCACCAAAACCCACTCCAGGAGCAACTGCAACATCTGCTTCTTCAATCAGCAGTTTTGAGAATTCAAAAGATCCCATATGCTTGAAACCATCCGGCAGCGGGGCCCATGCAAACATGGTTGCTCCGGGAGATGGAACATTCCAGCCCGCCCTTGCAAAGGAATCAACCATCACATCTCGTCGACCCTTGTAGATTTGTCGTGCTTCATCGATGCAATCTTCGCTACCATTGAGGGCAGCCGCTGCAGCCACCTGAATTGGAGTGAATGCGCCATAATCCAAATACGATTTGACGCGTGCCAACGCCGCAATCAAACGTTCATTTCCAACGGCAAAGCCCATACGCCAACCCGGCATCGAAAATGTTTTCGACATACTCGTGAACTCGACAGCGATATCCATGGCCCCTTCAACCTCAAGAATAGAGGGCGGCGGCGTTTCATCGAAAAATATCTCCGAATAAGCCAAATCCGACAAAACCAGCAGGCCATGTTTTTTTGCAAATGCAACGACGTCTTTGTAAAAATCCAAATTTGCCAAATATGCGGTTGGGTTCGACGGATAATTCAATATGAGCGCCAATGGCTTTGGTATGGAGTGACGGATCGCGCGTTCAGCAGAGTGAAAAAACTCCGGGCCAGGTTCAGCCGGAATAGAGCGGATAACACCGCCAGACATGATGAAACCAAATGCGTGAATCGGATATGTAGGATTCGGCACCAGAATCACATCACCCGGTGCAGTTATGGCCTGCGCCATATTCGCAAAGCCCTCTTTTGAGCCCAATGTTGCGACAATTTGAGTATCCGGGTTCAGTTTTACGCCAAAGCGGCGCTCATAGTAGCCGGCCTGCGCCTTGCGCAATCCAGTAATCCCTCTGGAAGCTGAATAGCGATGTGTCTTGGGATTCGCTACTGTTTCCACCAACTTATCGACAATATGTTGCGGTGTCGGAAGGTCCGGATTGCCCATCCCTAAATCTATGATGTCCGCCCCACCCGCTCGCGCTTTTGCCTTGATCTTGTTGACATGCTCGAACACATAAACTGGCAGGCGCTTGACCTTGTGGAACTCTTCCATCGATTTATCTCGCTTTCTGATGGTGCTTAAAGTTTTGAGTTTGCGCTTTGTTTCACGTTACTATGGCCGTGAAAAGACGAATTTCCCCTAAAACCGCGGAAATATCATAGCTATTATGCATCCCGCGCGCTTTCGCTTGCATCAGGCGAATGTTACATAGACTGTAAAAGAAACAAACGCGTACAGTCTAGGGACTATGACGGACACACCGAAAGACCCGATCAAAGACAATAGCTTGCTTGAGTATATTGTCCAAAATCCAGAAAACTTTGCAAACAATCTCGCGCGCGCAGCCGAAGAAGCGGGGCGTGCTTTGGCGGCGTACATAAAGCCCCGTGAAGAAGGAAGACGTGACGGCCAGGATGTTAATGATGAGATTGCCGAAGTCGTAAAGACGCTATCAAAGGTTGGCGAGTACTGGATGTCCGATCCAGAGCGCGCCATGAATGCCCAAACAAAGCTCTGGAACAACTATATGAGCCTTTGGAGCTCTTCTCTGCAACGTATGCAGGGGCAGGAATCCACCCCCGCTGTCGAAACTCCGAAGGGCGACAAACGCTTCACTGACGAAGAATGGAACCAAAACCAGTTTTTTGATTTCCTCAAACAATTCTATCTTATTACCAGCAACTGGGCGCAAGAAATGGTTGAGAATGCGGACGATCTGGATCCGCATATGAAGCAAAAAGCTGACTTTTACGTCAAACAACTCTCCAATGCTGCCTCGCCTTCCAACTTTCTTCTGACCAATCCGGAATTGCTCAAGGAGACCGTCCAGAGCGACGGCGAAAATCTGGTACGAGGCATGCGCATGCTAGCCGAGGATATGATTGCTGGAGATGGCGAATTAAAAATGCGTCAATCCGACCCGAAGAAATTCAAGGTTGGTGAAAACATGGCTGTGACGCCTGGCAAGGTAATTTTCCAAAACGAAGTTTGCCAGCTCATTCAATACACCCCGGTCACAGCAAAAGTGTTGAAACGACCGCTCCTTATAGTACCACCGTGGATAAACAAGTTTTACGTCTTAGACCTGAATCCTGAAAAATCATTCATACGCTGGGCTGTCGAGCGCGGCCATACAGTTTTTGTAATTTCATGGGTCAACCCGGATGAAAAACAAGCCGAAAAGAGCTTTGAGCACTATATGAAAGAGGGCATCCTAGAGGCCCTCACCCAGATTGAAAATGCTACGGGTGAAAAGAAGGTCAATGCCATTGGCTATTGCGTCGGCGGTACGCTTCTGTCCGTCACATTGGCTTATATGGCAGCGAAGAAAGACACACGCATCGCGACGGCGACCCTATTTACAACTCAAGTCGATTTTACGCACGCAGGCGAGCTAAAAATCTTCGTTGATGAAGACCAGATCAGCACCCTTGAAAAGCACATGAAAAAGCGCGGCTATCTTGAGGGGTCGAAAATGTCGACTGCCTTCAATATGCTGCGATCAAACGATCTGGTCTGGCCTTACTTTGTAAATAACTACATGCGTGGCAAAGAACCTTTCCCGTTTGATTTGCTTTATTGGAACTCAGATTCCACACGCATGCCGGCTGCCAATCACTCATTTTACATGCGCAATTGCTATCTGGAAAACAACTTGTCCAAAGGCAATATGATTGTCGGCGATGAACGTCTTGATTTGAGCAAAGTCAAAATCCCTATCTACAATCTTGCCACCAAAGAAGATCATATTGCCCCTGCCCTGTCAGTCTTCACTGGGTCTTCCTGTTTTGGGGGACCCGTACAATATGTGATGTCCGGCTCCGGCCACATTGCCGGTGTCGTGAACCCTCCCCATAAAAATAAATACCAATACTGGACTGGTCACGCTCCCAAGGGAAAATTCGAGGATTGGGTTGCGAAAGCTGAAGAGCATCCCGGCTCCTGGTGGCCTCATTGGCATTCATGGATTGAAGAAAACAGCAGCACCCAGGTGCCAGCACGTCAACCCGGTGACAATGGCATTCCAATCATTGAAGACGCTCCAGGCTCATACGTGAAAACCAAGGCTTAAAACTTGTCCCAAATTACGACACTGACTGACACACAATCGCTTGCTGAACTTTGCGAACGACTTGCAAAACACCCATTCGTTACTGTGGACACAGAGTTTCTGCGAGAAAGCACATACTGGCCAATACTTTGCCTCATTCAGGTGGCGAGCGACGACGAAGCAGTGCTGATAGATCCGCAAGCCGAAGGACTGGACCTTGCTCCATTTTTTAAGCTGATGGCAGACGAGAATGTGGTCAAGGTTTTCCACTCAGCGCGACAGGATCTGGAAATAATTTTAAAGCTGGGAGAGATTATTCCCAAACCGCTTTTCGATACACAGGTTGCAGCCATGGTGTGTGGCTATGGCGACAGCATATCCTACGACAATCTGGTTCAGCGCATTTGCAACGTTCAAATTGATAAATCATCGCGTTTCACCGACTGGAGCCGCCGTCCGCTGACAGAAAAGCAGCAATCTTATGCGCTGGCGGACGTGACTTACTTGCGGGATATCTACAAGTCACTGAGTGCAAGCCTTGACAAAGCAAACCGATCTGAATGGCTAACCGAGGAAATGCGGATTCTGGAAAGCCGTGGAACTTACATCGTCGAGCCGCAGGATGCCTGGAAGCGTCTCAAAATGCGTGCCCGGAAGCCTATCGAACTTGCGGTCACCAAGGAAGTTGCATCCTGGAGAGAAGCAGAGGCCAAAGCGAGAAATCAGCCGCGTGGCCGTATTATAAAGGACGACGCGATTTATGAAATTGCGTCCCAACAACCTGAAAACACCCAAGCATTGGGACGTATGCGCGCACTGCCGAAAGGGTTTGATCGGTCAAAATTTGCAGAGCCATTGATCGAAGCCGTAAAGCGCGCAAAAGCTATCCCAAAGGACGAACTCCCGAAAGTCCCTCGTCCGCCACGCCGTCCAGAAGGCTCCAGTGCCGTTGTGGAACTACTTAAAGTGCTACTGAAACTTGTTTGCGAAGAACACGGAGTCGCATCCAAGATCATCGCGAATGTAGATGATCTGGAAAAAATTGCTGAAAGTGATGCGGCTGATGTTGCAGCCCTTAAAGGCTGGCGCAGGGAGTTGTTTGGCAACGCTGCACTGAATGTGAAAGCCGGCAAGTTGGGGTTCGCACTGTCCGCGCGAAAAAAGGTCATTTTGGTCCCAATCGCAGACGAAACGCTTTAAGAAATTTTATCTGCGGCTGTATCCAATGACGTCACAAGATCGTTGATTGCCTGAATTGCAATTTCCAATTCTTTAGCGCTTCGCCCAGCGAACACCTCAGCAATCGTCGCCCCAAGTACGTTATATAGTGCCTCGGTTGCCCCAGCGGCATCTTTGGTGAGTGTAATGTCCCAACTGCGCCGATCATGCGCCGAGACCGTGCGGGTTATGTGTCCCGCTTTTTCCAAGCGATCAAGAAGCGCCGTCACAGAAGCACTTTTCAGGCCAAGCTGCTCAAGAATATATTTCGGACTGACGCTGCCATTCTCCATAACGTTGATTGCACGCAACGCAGACAAATCCACCTGCAACTTTTCTGCAATGGCTTCATCAAAACGACCAGTCGCACGATACAAGGTCCGCACTGCGTTTACTAAATCACGCGGTTGCAAATCCTGGATTGCCGAAATTTTTCCACCAGATTTTCCCTCGATAGGCACATTTTCAGACAAACAATATTCTCACTTGAAGTTTATCTCGATAAACTAGATAATAGCCCAAAGAGGTTAATTTTAGCATGAGTCTAGGTAGCATTGAATTGATCCAATGAACAAGGTTCGCATCCTGTATAGCCCGTACCGTTTGGCAAGAAAAAGTCTCTGAACGGCAAATTGCGGCCATAAACGCGTTAATTTAGGTTTTTTGATTATGAACTTTCGTTGCGATAATGCAAATTTTGATGGAATTCAAAGCCACAATTTGCGGCAAACACTTTGCAGGCCCAACCATTCTAGATGGCTGTTTTCCAGTGTCGCGCTGTTCGGTGTTCTGTCTGCATCTAGCCACAGCTTGGCAGTTGAATTCACAGTTGAAACGCCGACAATCGTCACAAACGGATCTCCTGCAAATATATTAAATGGCAATGATAGCCTTACGATTTCCCCAAATGGTTCAATAACAACAACACCAAACAACACCTATGGCGTGGAAGCGACGGGTTCAGGCAACACCATTGCTAACGACGGCTCAATCATCACTAGTGGTGATGACAGTGAAGGTGTTTTGGCAGTGGATAACAACATAATCAGTAATGCCGGGACTATCTCAACGACAGGAGAGGGAAGCGACGGCATCAGCGCGACCAATTTCAACACCATCACAAATAGCGGGACCATTGTAACAACGGAAAGGTTCGCCGATGGGATCGTCGTCGATGATGACAATTACGTTGTCAATTCTGGTTCAATTCGCACATTAGGCCGCGAAGGTGAAGGTATCGAAGTCGATGACCGCAGTACTGCGATAAACAATGGCACGATCATTACTCAAGGCCAGTTCAGCACTGCTATACAAATCCGCAGTTTCAGCACAGCGATTAACTCAGGCATCATCCAAACCTTCGGTAGCGGAGCGGAAGGGATTGACATGCTTGATGACAGCCAGATCTTTAATAGCGGTTCAATCACGACCTTTGGATCCAGTTCAGATGGGATGGAAGGCGGTGCACGCAACACCTTCACCAATAGCGGTTCAATTCGAACTTACGGCAATTCTTCACGAGGCATAGATGCATCATCTTTTCCCAACACAGTTATAAACAGCGGACTTGTCTTCACTGCAGGCACGAACGCTAGAGCGATTGACGTTACCCTCGACAGCACAGTTACAAATTCAGGCAAAGTCGTTGCCGTGCAATCAGCCTCCATTGTGCTCAACGTTTCAAACAACACGCTCAACCTGATAGCGCCTTCTTTTATCGGAGGTGAGATTGATATCGGCACCGATGCGATAGTCAACATTACAACCGGATCATCCCATTCCATCCTATGGGATTTCAGCACCGGAGCGATGGCCGCTGGCGACCCGACAATTGGTGGCACAGTGCCATGGTTCTACAACAGTACCACCAAACAAATCGCGACATTTGATCCATCCATCCTGGCCGCATCTGTGGAAACGCTAACCGATAGAACCACCCTCATTTCCGCCACCATACAGCGGCGGCTGGAAGCTGCTGAGCTGGTGATCAATGGCGTACAGCGCGGCAAGCCGGACGGCTATGGCTCTGAGATGGGCACCGGTCCCTTCGACAAGTCGGGCGTCTGGGTGCAGGTCATGGCGAGCCACAGCGAGTACGCAGGCGGTGCGGCCACGCTTGACCGGGATATCACCCTTGGCGGCTTTGCCATCGGTTATGATGCCAATCGTGACAAGGACACACGCTTCGGCGTAATGGCCGGTTACATTGATGGCAGCTCAGAGGCAGCCAGCCGCTGGTCCAATTCCTTCAAAGGCAACAGCTCCGGCTTCTTTGCCGCTGGCTATGGCCGCCGGAGCTATCGCAACCTGTTCGTTGATCTTAGCCTGAGTGCCGGAATTGGCACCGACAATGAGACAAAACGCTTTGTGAACGACAACCTGGCGGCCCTGGGTGAAAGCTATGCAATTGGCGATGCAGGGGCCAGCTTCTGGATCAGCCCCGAAGTTGCCATTGGAACGCAAATCACTGGCCCCTCCAACTGGATGTTCGCCCCCTCCGCCAAACTGCGCTATGCGGCGGAGTGGTTTGGAAGCTATACCGAAACAGGCCCGTCAACCGATGCCAATGCAACCGTCGACAACCGCATGATTGCCATTGGCGAAGCTCGGCTGGAACTGGCCGCATCAAGACGCCTGCAATTTGGCCCGGCCATGCACGGCGTCTTGACAGCTCGTGGTGGTGTCCTTGCGCGCGCTTCACTGGGCGGTGATGCCACCATCACATTGGTTGGCGCCACCCAGGATGTTGCAGATTTTTACGAGGACAGCCTTGCCATATTCGCCGGTGCAGACACCAGCATAGCCATGAGTGAGCTGATCAATCTCGATCTTTCTACCTCCGCAACGTTTGGCAATGAGCAAAGCAACATTCAAGGCGCTGCTGCAGTAAGCGTGGCGTTCTAAATCTGTCCACCCAGCATTTAAATAGTACAATCGGTAAATAACGATCAGGCAACACAGGCTTGGTGACTGTGCTTCCGTGATTGAGCAAAGACATCGACCGGCTTGTAAACTCAAGGAAAATGATTTTAATGTCAGCAATGCTGACCTATTTTACTCAAGAATGCATCTAAATCACCATCTTAAGTAAGGCGGTGGCAAATGGCTAAAACATCCGTTGGAATCATCGGCATTTTTTGGTGTCTGACTTTTGTTATTTTGGATTCTGCGCAAGCCGTATTCTTTGGCGGTTTACTGCAAATTCTTGACAGCTTCATGATTGGCGGCCTTGTTTTTGGACTATCGTCCATCGGCTGCATCCTTTGGACATGATTGCTCCGTCCGGAACAAATCCAGATCGCATAAGCTAATCCGGTGTCCTTATGAGGATTGAACCTATCCGCAGCCGGTGGTTGGGTGGCCTACTTGGCGATACAACTGGTAGAACCTGCCGTCGCCTTCACGCTTTTTTTCTGGCGCGATGCCAATCACAACCATTGTCGCGGCCCGCTTTGGCTTTGCTAAAGGGCAAATTTCGCGCAACAAACTGGAAGCATTCGGTTATGCAGTCCTGATTGCAGGAATGGTATTGCTGGCAAGTTTTACATTAGTGGGGTGGTCCGGCTTCGTACGGGGTGGCATCCAAATCGCGATAGTTGGAGTATTTTTGTCCACGCTCGCCGGGGTTCGGATTGCATTGATGCTGCTCTACAGCCAGCGCCTTGATGGGTGCGGACTTCAGCCAATTGCGCAATTCGGATTGCGGTTTCCGCTTTATCTTGTCCTGACCTTAGTCGGGTTTCTGCTGGGTATTGACGCCAAGGAAGCTGCCCCACTTGGCGATATTGTCTACGCGGTTCAAAAAGCGGTATCACTGGTCTCCTCCCTGACCTATTGGATCAATTGCAGCAGTATCGCCGCTTATCATATTTTTGATGCAGATTGTGGATGACAGGATCGCTTACTCGGATGCCACTTTCCTTGGCTTAGCTATCTACTTCCTGGGTGCGATTATAGCGGCAATTGGAAGTGCAAAAGCGGTTGAAAGAATACCCCAAGGATAGAAACTGTGTCTCTCTTTGGTGCGCAAGGGTATAGCTAAGCGACGAGCAAACACCAAAATAGTTGGAGATTTATAGACTCAGGGCGAGAGATGTAGGTCCAAATACGCGTTGATCTCCGTCAGCGCGTTTTGACTTTCTGGCAAGTCTGTTTGTGTCATCCAAACGTGCCACATACCTTCAAAAATGTTCAACTTTGCCGAATTGCCGAATTGCTCTAACCGCCTCTCTAACCGAACGGAGTCGCTCAGCCAAACTTCGCAACTGCCCGCGAACAACAGGCTTGGCGGCAAGCCCTGGAGATTGCCGAACAAGGGAGAAATCTCCGGCGCGTCCAATTCGGTGTGCCCACTAAAAATCTTTTGCCAGTGCTGCAAAACTTCAAGCGAAAGTACCGGATCATGAACAGTGTCATCCCTCATACTTTCACCGGACAAGCTGGCATCGAAAGCGCCGGAAAGACTTACGAAACAAGCAGGAAGAGGTAAATTTTCATCGCGCAAATGAATTAATGCCGCCAAGCCAACCCCTGCCCCATTGCTATCTCCACAAAATGCTGTTTGTTCAGGTAGCAATCTTCTTGCCTTCAGGAGGTTTTTGAAGACCGCCACAAAATCATCACGTGGCACCTCGCAAGAATTTTCCGGAATTAGACCGTATTCCACCAGCAGCACCTTTCGCATTGTGAAATTTGCAATTTCGGAAGCGAAGGCTCGATGCGTAACGATGGAACCCGTTACCAAACCGCCACCATGGGCAAACAACAGCACGTCATTACTGGAACAACTATCTGGAATCAGCCAAGAACACCGAACACCCGCAATAGTTTCCTCTTGCTCTTTGGTGCCCGCTGCCAACGGCAGTTTAACCGCATAGTCATTCCATTCGCGGCGCTCCTCAAGCAATGATTTGTCGAGGTCCACAATTTCCTTTTCAAGCGTGGCACGCCGCTCACGTGCTTCCTCACTAATGCCTGCGATAGTTGTTTGTACCAAGCGTGCCTCTCATATCTGAGTGATTCAAAGTCCAGCTTAGGCATCAATCAGTCCTGAATGCGATACCCAGATTTGGCATCGGCCCAATAACAACAACAATTTGCATTGTTGGACAGCCCTTCACGCAAGCCTTTTTGGCCTCTATATAAAACATTGGAATGAACTGACCCGAAAAAGCGATAGCGCCTGATGAGCGAGTTAATCCTATCCCCAAATCCGCAGGATGAGCGACTGTCAGCACCTGTAGTCGGCCTCGACCAGACAGGTGCAAAAGTTGAGACACGCGTTGTGACAGAACGCGCGCTGACGCTTTATCTAAACCGCCAGGAAATCGTCACTATGATGACGATTGGGGATCATCCCAAGCTGCTTGCGGTGGGTTACTTGAAAAACCAAAACATGCTGGAACCGGACAACCCAATTTTGAAAGTGGACTATGATGATGACTTGGGAGTTGTTGTGGTGCGCACCGAAAAAGAAACCAATTTTGAAGAGAAGCTGAAAAAGAAGGTACGCACCTCAGGCTGTGCACAAGGAACTGTTTTCGGCGATGTCATGGAGAGCTTTGATGATGTTGACCTTTCCTCGACTGCATGCCTTTCAACCAGCGCGTTGCAACGTCTCCTGAAAGATATCAACACAATGCCATCACTCTATCTGACGGCGGGAGCAATCCACGGCTGCGTGTTAGCCAACAAGGACAAACCGTTGGTCTATATGGAAGATGTCGGCCGCCACAACGCCGTTGATAAAATTGCTGGCTGGATGCAGCTTAACGACTGCTCTCCAGAGGACAAAATTTTTTATACAACCGGCCGCTTAACATCGGAGATGGTCATCAAATGCGTGATGATGGGCATCCCAATTCTCGTTTCCCGGTCGGGCTTTACGGCATGGGGCGTAGAATTGGCAAAAAGCGCTGGCCTGACATTGATAGGCCGGGCGCGCGGGGCGCGTTTTATGGCATTGTCAGGCATTGAGAGAATTTCCTTCGACAGTCCAGTTTCGAAAGATGCTAAAGAATGAAACAGTCTCACAAGACTTTAGGTGTCGTGCTTGCGGGTGGCCAATCCCGTCGTATGGGCAATGTCGACAAGACATTGATGTCGTTTAACGGCGTCTCACTCACGCAGCACGCCTTGAATCGCATCGCCTCGCAAGTTGATCAATCTGTAATCAACACCAATGCGGACCCGACTGCTTTTGAGGAGCTTGGTGTGCCGGTTTTGCCGGATACGGTCCAAGGATATGCCGGACCTCTGGCTGGTATTTTAACCGCAATGAAATATGCACATGAAAACCAGTTCTCGATGGTTGCAAGTGTTGCAGCAGACACTCCGTTTTTTCCCAAAGACTTGGTGGCGCGGTTTCTTGCAGCAGGCACTCATGACATAATTTTAGCTGGCTCTGGCGGTCATAGGCAGCCAACATTTGGCCTGTGGTCAGCTGCTTTAATGAAAGAACTGGAGCAATTTCTAACAGATGGTGATGAACGCAAGATCATGCGTTTTGTGCAACGGTATTCATGGGCTAGTGTGGAATTTGACGCTCAAAACCTTGGTGAAATCGACCCATTCTTCAACATCAATACACCAGAAGATATGGAACATGCAGTGAATTACATGAATAAAAACGAGGTCGCAAATGCCTGACAAAACACCAGTCTTTGGTGTAACTGGCTGGAAAAACTCTGGAAAAACGACCCTTGTTGAAAAACTGGTCGCCGAAGTGACATCGCGCGGATTTACGGTGTCAACTGTGAAGCATGCTCACCATAATTTTGATATCGATCAGAAGGGTCGCGATTCATACAAGCATCGTGAAGCCGGTGCGAATGAAGTCGCCCTTGTATCAGGCAAACGATGGGCGCTTATGCACGAGCTGAGAGGTGAACGTGAGCCAAGTCTCGATGAGGTTCTGTCAAAACTTTCGCCCTGTGATCTGGTGATTGTTGAAGGCTACAAACGTGAAGCTCATCCCAAGATAGAAGCAAGGCGCATTGCTTCAAATTCCGATACTGCGCTGGCACCTGAAGACCCGCATATTGTTGCTGTCGCCAGTGACACACCGCTGATTGGTGAGGTGCTTCCCACGTTTGATATCAACAACATAAAAGAGATTGCAGACTTCGCGCTCCAGCACAGTGGATTGCCGAAGCGGAAACCGTCTGCGAACCGCGCCGCCTCATGAGTGAAGGACGAAAACTTCTAAACGATTGCTTTTTACACGACAAGGACCGCCTCAAGCACGAGGACGCACTTGCTCTTATAAAACAACGTATTAGCACCATCTCCGGAATCGAAAGCTTACCGCTGCATGAAACAGTTGGGCGTGTTTTAGCTGAACCGGTAAAGGCGCCAAGACATGTTCCCCTCACCGACAACGCTGCGGTGGATGGTTATGCATTCCGACACGCAGATTTTGAAGAACTGGGTGGTTGGTTCGAGGTCGCAGATCGCATTGCTGCCGGGATTGCACGTGCAGCTCCCTTACCTGCCCAAACGGCTGTTCGAATTTTTACAGGTGCAGCAATGCCCGATGGCCTGGACACAATTGCGATGCAGGAAGATTGTGAACCGCATGTTCAGGACGGACGGCCATTCGTTGCCATTCCTCCGGGTTTGAAAGCCGGTGCAAACCGGCGCAGAGAGGGTGAAGACGTTCTGAAAGGAACAACGCTCCTTATGCCGGGTGAACGTCTGAGACCGCAGGACATTGCAGCAATTGCGTCCCTCGGCATCTCCAAATTCAACGTATTCAAAAAACTGCGGGTCGCGCTCATTTCAACGGGCGATGAATTGTTGCGCCCTACCCCAGATGTGGAGCCAAAAGCCGGGCAAGTCTTTGATTCCAATTCCTTTATGCTGAAAGGGCTGCTCGAAAGCCTGCCCATTGCAGTGACAGATCTTGGCGTATTGAGAGATGACGAGGACCTTATTCGAAATACCATCTCGAAGGCGGCGTTAACACACGATGTCATACTGACCTCCGGGGGTGCCAGCAGAGGCGAAGAAGACCATATCATCTCCGCTATTGAGGCATTGGGCAAACGTCATATGTGGCAATTGGCAATCAAACCCGGCAGACCAATGACAATGGGCCAGATAGAGAATTGCGTCTTTGTTGGCCTACCTGGCAACCCGGTTGCCGCCTTCGTATGCTTCTTACTATATGTGCGACCAATTCTGTTGCGCCTTCAAGGTAGCAACTGGCTTGCGCCCGTTCGGTTTCCTGTGAAGGCAGCATTTGCTATTGAGAAAAAGAAACCTGACCGACGAGAGTTCCTGAGAGGAATCCTTCGCACGGATGAAAATGGTGATCTATCTGTAACAAAATTCGAAAGAGATGGGTCTGGCCTCATTACAGGGTTGAGAGAAGCAGACGGCCTGATCGAAATTGAGGAAACCGCGACCAGTCTGCAACATGGTGCATTGGTAAATTTCATTCCGTTTTCCGAAATGGGACTTGCACCAAGATAGAATAGCGAACCTCTGCAGCACATAAGTATACATTTTTTATCTTTATTCAGACAAATCATTCAAAGCGCTTCGGATGGCCCTTGCATAGAAGAAAAAAATGATGTGACTATAACGTCACCTAAAGCAAAGTTATGCTCGGGTTTTTTTATAGTGGGGATATTATTTCACCGATTTAGTGTGAGGATTGCCCTACAGATATTTTTAAGGGCAGCCAAGGCTCAGGCCCTTCAAAGGAATGCAAATGAAACTTTTAAAACACCTCTCAATAGCGGCATCGGTTGTTGTTTTTACAGCTGGTATGGCTTCAGCCGCAAGTCACACTATGAAACTAAAAATTGGTACAGAAGGTGCCTACCCTCCATTCAATAATCTCACAGCTGATGGTCAACTCGTCGGTTTTGACATTGATATCGCGAAAGCACTTTGCGAAGAAATGAAAGCCGATTGTGAATTCGTCACCCAGGATTGGGACGGTATTATCCCTGCGCTGATCGCCGGTAATTTTGATGCCATTATTGCGTCAATGTCCATCACCGACGAACGCAAGCAGAAAGTGGATTTCACCGAGAAATACTACAACACACCGCCCGCTGTCGCAGTTGCAAAAGACTCGACATTGGCAGGAGTGACTGCAGCAGACCTTGCTGGCAAGTCCATCGGTGCACAGTCTTCGACAACTCACTCCAACTACGCCGAAGCTAAATTTCCAGAATCAGACGTTCGTCTGTATCCAACTGCGGACGAGTACAAGCTTGATCTGGAAAATGGCCGAGTAGATGCTGTTGTTGACGATATCATCGTGCTGTCTGAGTGGGTAGATTCTGCTGAAGGCAGCTGCTGCAAGGTCCTGGGTTCATTGACTCCTGATCCTGTCATCAATGGCGAAGGCGCTGGCATAGCGCTGCGCAAAGGCGAAGATGAGCTGCGTGAGAAATTTAACGCTGCGATCCAGGCGATCATTGCGAATGGCAAGTACAAAGAGATCAACGACAAATATTTCGCGTTTTCTGTTTACTGAGCGCGCTAAACTGTCCTTTTAAACAAAACCAAAGGTGGTGGAATAATTATTCTGCCACCTCTTTGCGCATGATCTGACGATATTGGCAGCCACAATGCATATTTATGTTTGACCTTTTATCACTGGGCCCAAACGGCTGGGGAGACGAAATTCTGGCCGGAGTGTGGGTGACACTGTCACTGGCCATTGCAACTCTACCTCTTGGCTTGGCAATAGGTTTTTTCGTTGCTCTTGGGAAAAACAGCGAGGAAGCATCGCTCCGCAATGCAGCGAATATCTACACAACAATCTTCCGAGGCCTGCCTGAACTTCTGACACTCTTCATAATTTTCTATGGTCTACCGCTGGTCATACGAGAGGTTCAGGGCCTGTTTATTGACGATCCACAGATCGCAATAAATACGTTTGTGGCAGGCATGATCGCTTTGGGTGTGGTTTTCTCATCCTATGCAAGCGAGGTATTTCTGTCCGCGTTCAAGGGCATTCCTCAAGGCCAATATGAAGCCGGAGATGCCTTGGGCCTACAACGTTCGCAAACAATGCGCCTCGTGATCATTCCACAACTGATCCGCTTGGCGCTGCCAGGACTATCTAACCTTTGGCTGGTACTGCTGAAGGATACGGCTCTGGTTTCGGTGATTGGGCTTTCAGATATTTTGCGTCAAACACAAATCGCGGCCAGGGTCACGAAAGAACCATTTCTATTCTTCGGAACCGCCTGCCTGATTTATCTCGTCTTTTCCATCATCTCTTCGTTCGGCTTGAGCAATATTGAGCGTTGGACCCGGAAGGGAGAAGTCCGGTGAGTGTTGTCAACGCAGATTTACTTCCCTCTCAGGCCCCGCCTCCACAAGTGGCCCGCAGATGGACAAACAGCCGCATTATTGGTCACCTTTTGATGGCGCTGTGGATCGTTTTTGGATTCTGGATAATCTGGTATCTGATTTCCACCTACTCTCAACCCTTCTACGAACAATACACCAAGAAATTTCTCAGCGGATTAGGCATGACCCTCCTGCTGGTAAGCTTATCAATTTCCATCGGCGCAGCTCTATCTCTGCCCATTGCCTTTGGACGATTATCAAAAAATAGAGTTATCGGCGGCCTGGCATTTGGTTACGTTTACTTCTTCCGCGGCACGCCTCTGATTGCGCAGACCTTTCTAGTCTACTACGGCTCGGGTTCATTTCGCGGATTTTTCCAAGATATAGGTATGTGGTGGTTTTTCAGAGATGCATTCAACTGCGCCATCCTGATTTTCTCAATGAACACAGCAGCCTATCAAGCCGAAATACTGCGGGGCGCCATTCAAAACATGCCAAAGGGACAATGGGAGGCAGGTGAAGCATTGGGGCTGCCTCGCCACATTGTCTTCTGGCGGATCATACTGCCACAAGCGCTAATTGTGGCTTTGCGCCCCTATGGCAACGAAATTATACTCATGATCAAAGGCTCTGCCATCGCTTCCATTATCACTGTCTATGACCTTATGGGCGAAACCAGGCGCGCTTTTTCCAAGAGCTTTGACTACACCACATATATTTGGGCCGCTATTATGTATCTGGTTTTGGTGGAAAGCCTGAGACGATTGTGGGACCGACTGGAAGCACGCTTGACACGGCACCTAAAGCGCTAGACTAAAGCTCAACACATCACATCTGCGGAGAATAAAATGGCAAAAGTAGCTTTCATTGGCCTTGGTGTTATGGGCTATCCAATGGCGGGGCACCTCAAATCTAAAGGTGGTCACGACGTCGCTGTTTTTAATCGCACGGCAGCCAAAGCGGAAAAGTGGGCATCAGAATTTGGTGGTGAAGCTGCCGCGAAACCGGCCGAAGCCGCAAAAGATTGTGACTACATATTCTGCTGTGTCGGTAATGATGATGATCTGCGCTCCGTAACAACAGGTGAAGGGGGCGCGTTCCAGACAATTAAACCTGGCGCGATTTTCATCGACAATACGACCGCTTCCGCGGAGGTTGCGCGTGAACTAAGAAACGCCGCAGATGCCAAAGGATTTGGTTTTTTGGATGCCCCGGTTTCTGGTGGACAAGCAGGCGCAGAAAATGGAGCCCTTACGGTTATGGTCGGCGGAGATCAGGACATTTTTGACCGCGCCGAACCGATCATATCCTGTTATGCAAAAATGGTTGGTTTGATGGGTCCAACCGGCGCAGGTCAACTTACTAAAATGGTCAATCAGATTTGTATCGCTGGCCTCGTACAAGGCTTGTCCGAAGGTGTGCAATTTGGCCAACAAGCTGGTCTCGACATGGAAAAGGTGATCGAAGTCATATCCAAAGGTGCGGCAGGTTCATGGCAGATGGAGAACCGCTACAAAACCATGCTTGCTGGCGAGTATGACCATGGGTTTGCCGTAGACTGGATGCGCAAAGATCTGGACATAGTACTCTCTGAAGCGCGTAGCAATGGCGCAAACCTACCTGTGACAGCGCTCGTCGACCAATTCTATGCGCAAGTTCAAGCGATGGGTGGTAACCGTTGGGATACATCAGCTCTCTTGGCTCGACTTAAGAGCAAGTAAGCAGGCATTAAGATCCAACATCCGCAAAGTAACGCGTTAGAAACGCTTATTGCAGCACCGCAACGCCTCAACTAACCTTTCAACATATTGCGAATCAAAGATTCGTAAATTGCTGGGGTTGTTATTAAATGAGGCGCTGCGACATGTCTGGCAACGGACCAAATGCAACAGAACGCCAAAAGGGAGCGTTTGGACTGTTGTTGAGGCGCCTGAGCGCTGGAGCAGGTCTTTCATCATCTCAAAATTCAAAACGAGATCAGATATACAAGCTCGCCGCAAACAATCAGTTTGAGCAAGCCTTTCAGATCAACCATCGGCTTTTACAGGAAGTCAGCCATTCAGAACCTGGAAGCGCGCCCAACTCTGAAAATACAGATGGTCTGTTCAAACGCATTTTCGGGCGTAAAACTGTTTATGAACCCAATATTCCCGCACCCGAGCAAAGCACGGAACAACAACTCGCGACACTGGCATTAGATCGCGCTGTTCTTTTGGGCATGAACGGTCAACCCGGTGAAGCAGATGATCTGTTGGACAAGCTGATGGACGCACGGGGTGACGATCCAGGTCAACGCCTTGCTGAAGATATCTTTGAGGTCGCACTAGGATTATCCGACCTTTCTGGAAGTATATCGCGACGCAGAGATGTGCTTCGCGCACGAATGAGCTTCTTTTTTGATATGGCTTTGGAACATGGCGATGACGAAAAATTGCACACCGCCCTACAGGCCAGTGAGACACTTCAAGCAGACATTTTGGGAGAAGACGATCTGGAACACAGTCCTGATACAACCCGCCTGAAAGCAGATATGATGCGACGGTTTGGCGAAGCGCATGAGCGCACAGGCTTGTTAAAATCTGCGGCTGGCTTGTTATCAAAGGCCGCCACTCATCTTCGTAAAAACGGACAGATGAAAGACAGTTACGATCTGACACTGGAAAGTCTGGAAGCAGACATCGCGCTGGCAAGCCTGATGGCAGACACTTCTGAGCTTCACGTTCTTTCTAACAGGTTGCGAGACATAGTAGATTTACCAGATACCATGATCACAACCCAATCCCGCGGACAGGCAAGATACATTCTTGGAACGTGCCTTGCCCAGCAATCAGAAATCGACGGCAAAATCGTAACGCTTCGCAAGGCTTTTGGCTATTTTGAATCCGCTGCCAAACACTTTGCAGACCTGGGAATGGAAGCAAAAGAACTGCAATCCTTACGCGACCTAGCCCTAGCAAAATTGTCCGCTGCAGAACTATTGGCATTGGATAATACGGCGGATACTGATCTTATTTTAGCGCAACGCTACAATGCTGAAGCCATGCAATTGCAACAACAATTGTCGGCGCGACTGAGCTAAAATATTTAATTTCAATACCTTACGAAATAAATCGATAATTTTTCCTATTCTTCAGAATATTTATACGTGTATTTTTCAAAATTAATCTACCCAAAATTGTTTTCATGATGCAGAGTTTATCTTTGTACAAAAATTTGATTTTAAATTATGAGTTTTACTCCTGTCATTCTGTGTGGCGGTAACGGCAAAAGATTATGGCCCGTTTCTCGCCAGGACAAACCAAAGCAATTTCTGAAATTTGGCGGAGAGCTCAGCCTTCTGCAACAAACAATTCAGCGTTGCAGCGGATCAGGCTTTTCTGAAAACCCTATCTTGGTTTGCAATCAGGACCACGCTGAATTTGCATCACAAGCCACGCTCGAGTTGGATGTTGACGCAGATTTCATTCTGGAACCTGTAAGTAGAAACAGCTGCCCGGCGATCGCGGCAGCTGCATTTCACGCAGTTCAACGCTCTGAGACATCCTTGCTTCTGGTCCTCGCTACGGATCACGCAATTTCGGATCAACTTGGGTTTTTGCAGGCTTTAAGGGCCGCTGAGAAGGCAGCTCGAAATGGATATCTTGTTACTTTTGGAATTCATCCGACCGGTGCCAACCCAAATTTCGGGTACATAAAGCCAGGCGAGCGGCTGTCAGATGGGCAATCATTCGAAGTCTGTCATTTTGTAGAAAAACCACATATCGACCGTGTGCCTTCGCTCATTCGGGAGGGTTTTATCTGGAACAGCGGAAACTTTCTGTTTGAAGCGAAGACTTTCCTTGCGGAGCTTCGAAAATATGCACCAGAAATCTACCACACAGTACAAGCTTCTGTGTCCGATGCGGTTTACAACAACAAACGTATTACGCTGGCCGCTCCGCATTTCCAACAGGCACCCGCACAACCAATTGATATAGCTGTTTTGGAAAAGAGCCATCGCGTTGCAGTGTGTCCTGCAGACCATGATTGGTCGGACATTGGAACCTGGGATGGATTGTGGGAGGCTCATGAAAAGGACGACAATGGAAATGTTGGTTTTGGAGATATCGAGATTCTGGAAGGCCAAAACAACTTTGTTCAATCAGATGACCGGTTGACGGCACTCGTTGGTGTGCAAAATATTGTCGTGATCAGCACGAAGGACAGTGTTTTGGTGACCCACCGAGACGAGTCTTCGAAAATCAAACTTTTGATAGAGCGTCTCAACATTCAAGGTCGCTCAGAAGCAATTGAGCATCCCTCATCGGATAGGCCCTGGGGCAGATTTGAAACTCTGGATGAAGGTAAGCACTACAAGGTGAAACGGCTATCAGTGGATCCCGGCGGGGTTTTATCCTTGCAAAAGCACGAGCACAGATCGGAACATTGGACAGTTGTCGAAGGGGTTGCCACAATTAGAATTGACGATGAAACCAAAGAACTTAAGAAACACGAACATGCTTTCATTCCGGTTGGCGCGGTTCACCGTATCGAAAACAAACAAGATGGACCGTTAACGATTATTGAGGTGCAAAACGGAGCCATTTTATCCGAGGACGATATCGTGCGTCTGGAAGACAAATACGGGCGTCAACACGCCAAAAACAACAATAGCTAAATCAATTCGAGCAGCATTCTTGACCCTTAGGAACAGTAAGGTGACCTACCCTCAGAGCTCTTCAAAGCAGTGAAAAGCCATACCAACTGAACAAAACGTCTTTCCCAAGAATTTAGGCGCTTGAGAAAGAGCCTAACACTGAAAGAGAACTCCATCTGTGAAATTTAAAATCAGTGTCAGGTCACTTCTGTCATTGTTCAGACTACGATTTCACCAACCGATTCCAAAATAGTCACTGCCCGTCGGAACTTCATCGAAAAGCCTCACAACATCGATGACTTTTTTGTTTCCCAATTGCTTTGATAGCAATTTTTGAAACTTCACGTTCCTGTGGGACACAATTACGAGATCACATCCGTCCACGACGGCCTCAGCACTTAGGGATAGCATAGTCGAGAAATCGAAAAGGGTACGTTGCAATTCGGGGCACGTTTGACGCAGATAAGACAGTTGCGCATCCAAATGATTACCTGGTCGTATTGCTGAATCAAATACCTCAATTTCCAAACCATCAGACAGTGCAGCTTCCATAACATTTAGAATTGGGCTCTCGCGCAAGTCGTCTGTTCCTGGCTTGAATGCAGCTCCAAGGAAGCCGATACGCTTAGCGCCACTTTTGCGCATAGCATCAATAGCTGCCTCGATTTGGTCCTCATTTGAAGAAACTAGGCTTTTGATCAATGGAGTTGAAACACCCAGTTCATCAGACAAATGGCCCATGGCACGAACTTCTTTAGGAAGGCAGGAGCCACCAAATGCAAATCCTGGTTTTAAATAATATGGTGACAGGTTCAGTTTGGTATCCTGGACAAAAATGTCCATCACACTGTGGCTATCTACTTCGAGACCTTTGCAAATCCGCCCCATTTCGTTCGCGAAACACACTTTTGTAGCGTGCCATACATTGTCGACGTATTTCACCATCTCAGCAACCTCAATTGAGGATATCAAGGGTTGCTCATCAACCGGTTGGTAGAGCGTTTTGACAATTGATGCAGTTTTTTCATCGCTGACGCCGATCACTGTTTTCGGCGGGTTGTGAAAATCTTCAACAGCTGTTCCCTCACGTAAAAACTCTGGGTTAAAACATACTCCAAAGTCTTCCCCAGCAACTTTACCGGAAATCTTCTCGATTGTTGGCACCATTACACCAGATGTTGTACCGGGTGGAATTGAGCATCTCATAACCACTGTGTGGAAGCCGCGTTTCTTTTTCAAAGCTTCACCAATTTCAGCAGCCACCGCATTAATAGCAGTCATGTCACAACCTCCGACTTCAGCCGAAGGCGTGCCAACAGAGACAAAGGTAATATCTGTATCCAGAACGGCTGAATGCAAATCGGTAGTCGCCGTTATCAAATACCTTGCAACGCCACGTGACAACAATTCTTCAAGGTATTTCTCATGAATTGGCGCCTCACCCGAGGCGATTGTCGCAACCTTTTTTTCATCGAGGTCCACACCTACTACGCGATGGCCTAGGCCTGACAGGCATGCAGTAGATACTGCGCCAACATATCCAAGACCTACGATACTGACGGCTGGTAGGCTTTTCTTTTGTTTCTGAACCACCTCAAAAACCGGCTGCGCATCAAGTGTGCTCAATGTTGTTTGCATGCTCATGTGTTCACTCCATCATTTGTTATGAACCAAGCATTGCTAGAACCATGCCAGAAAAATAAGTATTATAAATCAATACGTTGTGTGAAATTATTTTGTGCATTCCGAATGGAGTTTGCATCTCGCAAACAATTTTTTCTCATATTGCAAACTTTGATCTTTGAGTTTGTTGAAAAAATTGAACAGAAACCGAACTCAAAAAAGCCAATAGCTAGTTTTCATTTTGCAAAAAATACTCTTTGCATTTCGCCAAGAAAGCAACTTGGTTAACAAAATAATAATGGTAAATCAATCGTTTACCAATTGGCACAAAACTTGCCAATTCATCTTGGAGTCACAAGGAATGAGTCCATGAAGATTATTCGCGAACGTCCAGATCACAAGCGCTTCCACCAAGTAACCGCTCCAATGCGTGTTCGGCTACCAAGTGGTGAAACAGCAATGGCGACAAATTGGAGCCTTGGAGGTTTGCGCTTAGATGGTCTTGCTGAGGCACTGCCGCAACAAGGGGAAATGTTGCAACTATCTTTGGAACTTCCCTTTCAGGGTTTTGACATCTCATTTGAGGTCAATGCAAAAGTCGAGAATACCGATAGCAATGAGGGAATGATTGGCTTTGAGTTTGAAGAGCTCAGTGAACGTGCTCACGATCTCATGAACCATTTCATTGATGATCTTGTACGTGGGCAAATGGCGACAGTGGATGACACCATTTGCAGAATTGATGTACCCGTTACACCAATATCAACCAAGCCAGACATTGTACCCGGCCAAGAGTTGGCGGTTGGCGGTTGGCCAATCAAGACAATTGCTATGTCACTTCTATATTGCATCGTTGGGGTAGCAATTTTCGGATACCTTTCAATACTGACCTATTCGAAAACAATGCGGCTTGAAGTTCGCACAGCCGTAATTTCTGCGCCATTGGCCACGCTTAAGATGCCAATTGATGGCATAATCCGGCCCGTACGATTTGCTGCCGGAACGCAACTAAAACGCGGTCAGCGAATTGCCTCAATAGAGAATCCAAAACTTCTCGCAGACATTGAGGAAAAGCACATTCAGTTGGATGCTGCTAAACGTGCACAGCTACGCGCACAGGAGCGCTATCGCATCGAAGCCGCTCGCATGAAATTGTATCAGGTGATCAACCGAACAGATCGCCAAATTGCTGAAGCCAAAGTGAATGCATTAACACAGGCACTTCAAGCAACGGATGCCACTTATGAAAGACTGTCCGGCCTCAAAGAAAAGGGCCTGGTTACCGCATCAAAATTTGGGCTAGCTATCAAGGAACGGGCACAAGCGGAGGCCCGCCTGAAGGAAGCCGAACTGGAATTGGAACGTACAACAGCAATGGATAATGTGTCTGATCGAAGATACTTCAATCACAAGGAGTTCGTCGCTGATCTAGACATGCTTGCGTTAGAAATTGAAGAAGCATCCGCGCTGGTCAATACAACGCTGAGTCAGCTAGAGAAACTAGAAAAACTGAACCAATCACTAGCTATCCTCTCGCCATACGATGGTAAAATCGTCTCCATACAGCAAGCTGCACATACGACAGTCCTCAGAAATGAGCCACTGCTGACGATCGAAGAGAAAACCATTCCAACAGTTACTGCATTTGTCGATCAAGACCAGATTCTGAAAGTTGGTCTAAGGGACGTTGCAAAAGTGTATCTCCCTTCTTTAGGTCAACACATCGAAGCAACGGTAACCGCTATTGATCGGAATTCCACTTTCATCAATTCCGGTCGCTCGCACTACGCCTGGAAAGATGGAAAGGAAAAAAGCGCTGCTATTTCTCTTCAACTGCATGCATCTAATTTGCAGGAAGAACAGGTAAGCGCCGGCCTCCCCGCAGTTGTTATCTTCCCCAGTCGCCAGGTGAACGATATCTATCACATGCTTGGGTCACTGTTCTCATCTGATGAGGAAGAGGTCATTAAGAATGCCTCCATCTAACTCAATCAAATTTCATACAGCCAGAAAGTTGGAGGACCCCACTGTTTGGCCGACCGGCTGGGCAAAGTGGACACCACTCGTTCTCTTGCAAATTTCATTGTACCTTGCAGTTTGCGGAATCTTGCTGCTGTCTATTCCCAATTCACTGTTCGATGCCGAAACCAAAGCAATCACGTTCACATTGGGAACTCTGGGTGCATGGCGATACGGTTGGTGGTTTACACATGCAATGCGTGCCGTGATTTATCAAAAGTCTGTCTATCCAAAAATGCGGGCGAAAGGTCAGGCTATTTGGGCATCAGGTTGGCGTCCACGACACATGCACTTCATGATGACAACCTATAAGGAACATCGTGAAATTACCGAGATGGTCGTGCGATCAATCGTGAAAGAAATTACTTCATCAGGCGTACCAGGAACAATTTGGTTGGGGTCATCTGATCGGTTTGATGAAGACATCATTTCTGACTTCCTCCAACGCGAAGCGCTCGATGTTGATATTACGCTGCGTATCATTCGACAAAACGTATCAGGAAAACGAGCCGCTATTGGTTTGGTGCTGCGCGCAATGTGTCGCCTTCCCGTTATGGATGACGATCTGGTTGTCTTTATGGACGGAGACTTCGTGCTATCGGAAGGCGCAATCAGCAAATGTATGCCATTGTTCAAACTTTACCCAGATCTTCAAGCCTGCACCACTGATGAGGAAGTCATTTGCATAGGACCCAAATGGATTGAAAGTTGGCTGCGGATGCGGTTCTCACAAAGGCGTCTGGCAATGCAAAGCCACGCATTATCCGGTCGCGTGCTAACCCTTACCGGACGGATGTCGGTCTTTCGTGCGAAAAACCTGAAGCAGCTCGAGTTCATCAGGTTGCTGGAGGCAGATCACCTGGAGCACTGGCTTTGGGGTAAGTTCCGTTTTTTATCCGGCGATGACAAAAGCACTTGGTACTACATGCTAAAAAAGAACAGCCACATGCGGTATGTTCCAGATGCCCTAGGGTATACGATTGAAGTTATCGAAGGCAGCGGAATGGACCGTATGGTTCAAAATTTTCGCCGTTGGTCTGGCAATATGCTGCGCAACGGAAGCCGCGCAATAAAACTTGGCCCCCGAGCGATGCCGTTTTTCATCTGGTGGTGTCTGGTCGATCAGCGTCTGTCCATGTGGACTATGCTGGTGAGCCCGGTATTGGCGATTTCTGCAACATTTCTTGTTGGTTTTCAATACCTTGCATCATACATAGTATTCATTGCCCTTTCCCGGCTTTTACTGTCTTTATTTCTCTATGGGTATTCGCGAAAGGTGGAACTGTCGTATCCTGGGATCCTGTATCTCAACCAGCTGATCAATGCGTCCGTAAAGGTCTATTGTATTTTCCGGTTGTCAAAACAACGTTGGTCAAACCGAGGTAACCAATCCTCCGGCACAGATGGGTCGGCATTGCTGGAAATGTTCCGCACATGGATGGCACGATGGTGCACAGGGGTAGCTGTATCACTTCTTTTCCTTGGGACTCTTCACTACACAGCTCTTGTATCGGTACCCAGCGACACGCAGTTTTTCGACGCATGGCAGTCGATTTTCAGTTTTTGAAACTGCGAAATACAAATTGCAATTCGCAACAGAGCACCGCCCTAGAAATTGTAATTAATTTCTAACTAACTGAAATGGTTATCGATTTACTAACGCACATTTTTGGCACGCTGGTTGCAACTCTTGAGAGGCAGATCTTGAAGGAGTTGCATGATGACGAAGCAAAGCAAAAAAACACACAGAAACTACTTCCATCTTCTATGGGTCGTAGTGGCGCTTGTTGCGGGTCTTGGCCCTTCAATATTAAATTACTGGGTTGATCCTTACGAAGTGTTTCGCCAGGCAAACCTGGATAAACAAAATGCAGAATTTGCGGAGAAAGCTCACTATCCACTTTGGAAACTCACACACTTTCCAAAGAGTACCTCCACGGTCATTCTGGGAGATAGCCGCGCACGCGCACTGCGCGACAAATACTGGCATGAGTTGGGTATCAAGGAAGCATATAATTTTGCTTATGGCGGTGGAACCATTCCGGAAATCCACTCAACCTTTCAAAAGATTAAAAGCAATCCAAACCTCAAAACACTTGTGGTTGGCATTCAACTCCGCAGCTTTGATGAAGCCCACAAGGGAGGCATGAACCGCGTTCCAGAGGCAATTAAAGTCTCTGCTAGCAAACTCAACTACATCAAGAACTGGTCTGTCACCAAAACATCCTCCAAGATCTTGCTGCTTCAAAACCCTAAGTTGGCAGCGGTTTATGCGACTTTGTCAGACTTTGTGTCAACATCAGCGCAAGCTGCAGAACTTGGAAAGCCCGGTGCACTCTCTCTCGATAGGCTTTTAACCCCTGAAATTTGCTTTGGTTGTGATTTGCCAGAAGATGGCGAAGTCTACCAGCCAGTTGTTCGACATTCAAAAGGCATCAATCTTGGATTGGGTCGGGGCGACAGGTTGGGAGAACACTTAGCGCAGTATGCGTATGGCTACCGTCAGCTTCCGCCCAAGTTCGACAGGCAAATTCTTCGAAATGCTAAGGCCGATTGGAAGAACTTCCAGTTTTCTGAAAAGTATTTCGACATGATTGCAGAGATCGCAATCTGGGCAAATGCAGATCCGGAGCGGCAACTTGTTTTCTTAATCCCACCAACCATTCCTGAGATGCAGGCAACAATTGAGCAATATGGCTTGGCGAAGATTAATCAGGAAATGCGGCTCAGACTGGCAGCTCTAGCGCCGGTTTTCGACTTCGACTTCCCAAACTCAGTAACTGAAGATTTATCAAATTTTTCAGACGCCTATCATTTCAATGCAACAATTGCCCGAGCGCTCGTCGGTGAGATTTCAATTGCACTGTCGTCAGGTTCAACTGACATCACCTCAAAAGCTATCAAACGCAGATCAAAGCTAGCGTGCCCATCGCTGGGCAATAAACGACCCCAAACTAAACGCGATCAAATTCATTCAGACAACACAGCAACGTGCCGAATTTGGAAAGGGCAATCCCATGGATAACTCCATCAAACAAAAGCGCCTGCAACATCGAGGCATTGCAGCAGCAGGGCTGTTTTGCGCTGTGGCAACAACGTTAATTTTCAGCTCAGATGCAGACGTTTCAAAGCAAAAATCAAGTGTCAGCGGCCCTGTGGCAATGAAAGCGGTGGTGGATGCCCGCAAGCTTATGCGAAAAACGAAATGGGAAAGTGCAGCGGTGCTTCTTAAAGAACACGCATCAGCTGGTAATCCAGAAGTGCTCTATGAATACGGGCGCATACTTTCCAATGGATGGGGCACACCTCGTGACTTGGATAAAGCACGTGAGAAACTGCTTTTAGCTGTTCAACATGAGTTTCCGAAACGGCACTCCACCGCATACGAACTCGGCAAACTTTATCAGAAATCTACCGGACCTGATTGCAATCGCATTGCTTTTGAATGGTTCAAGAAAGCGGCCGATTGGGGACATGCCAAAGCTTATGCCGAACTTGGAAAACACTACGCCAGAGGCATTGGCGTAAAAAAAGATATCAAGGCCGCGCAAGCACAGTACAAGAAAGCAGCTGAACTGGGCTCAGCGTCTGCATTACTATCGTTCGCCAACTTGTTAGCTAACGAAAAGGATACTGCCGCATCTTCCGTTGATGCTGCAAAACTAATTGCCGATGCTGTTCCCTTGCTGGAGGCGGAAGCGGCGGCGGGCAAAGCAGGGTCAGCAAAAGTTTTGGGGCGCTTGTATCGGGATGGCAGACTGTTAGCCGCTGACCCCAATCTAGCAATGCGTTGGTTACGCCGGTCAGCGCTTCTCGGGGATACTGGTGGAATGCATGACTTGGCCCAATTTCTGCTTGCCATAGAGAACACCTCCTCAAATTCTGACGAAGCCATTAAGTGGCTTCACATGGCAGCAGAAAGAGGTGATGGCTCTGCTTTAACCGCCCTTGGCCGTCTACATGTTTCAAACAAGTTCGGTCTTCTGCCCGAAGCTGCCATCCAGTTCTTCAAAAAAGGCGTTAAAGCGGGTCATCCAGGCTCAATGACGGAACTAGCTAAGATTTATTTCGACGGTCGATTGGGTCATTCAGATAAAAAACGAGCCTTTTTGCTTGCAGAACGCGGTGCAGCCCTAGGGCACAGGGGAGCAATCAAGTTGCTACGCCGGATCGAAACAAAAAATCAAAAACTTTCAAAATCCAACCAAGTGTCCGCCACCGGCGCGACGTTAATCGTCACCCAAAATTGAGGAGGTTCCAATGGTTTTTTCATCTCTTGAATTCATTTATCTGTTTCTGCCACCCACACTTATCGGATTTCTCATTCTGCGCCACTTCCGTTTGGAAACAGCGATCATCTGGTGGTTGATTGCGGCCTCAATCGCATTTTACGCATGGTGGAGCCCGTTGCATGTCATCCTTTTGATTGGGTCAGTTTTATCCAATTATTGGCTACATAAACTACTGTTAGCTCATAGAAACAAAGCAATATTGATCATTGGAATCACCGGAAATCTACTTCTGCTTGGGTGGTTCAAATATGCAGATTTCGCACTTCAGAACCTTGCAGCAGCGTTCGGTTTTGAAATGACTTCGCTTGGAATTGTGCTTCCGTTGGCCATATCATTTTTTACGTTCCAGCAAATTTCATTTCTGCTCGATACCTGGACGAATAAAAGTCAGAAATGCGACTTTAAGCGCTATGTGCTGTTTGTGACCTTTTTTCCTCAGTTGATTGCAGGGCCAATTGTTCTTCAAAAAGATACAATCCCTCAATTCCAGATGAGTGTTTTTCGCAATCGATTATGGCTCAACCTAGCCATAGGCAGTACACTTTTCACGATCGGCCTGTTCAAAAAAATCGTACTTGCAGATGGAATTGCGCCGGTTGCGAATGCAGTGTTCGCCGCCGCGGATGCGGGCCAAACCATTCCAACCAATGCGGCATGGTTGGGAACAATGGCTTATACTTTCCAGATCTATTTCGACTTCTCTGGATATTGCGACATGGCACTTGGATTGGCGAGAATGTTTGGTATTAAGCTGCCAATCAATTTCTGCTCGCCTTATAAAGCGCTTTCCATAAGCGATTTTTGGCGTCGTTGGCATATTACGCTTTCCAGGTTCTTGCGCGACTATCTTTACATTCCCCTAGGTGGCAACCGCAGCGGCATTTTGGGCACGCATGGGAACTTAATTATAACCATGCTTTTGGGTGGTCTTTGGCACGGCGCTGGTTGGAATTTCATTATCTGGGGTGGTTTGCATGGAGCATATCTCACGGCAAATCACCTGTGGCGCTCGACAATCTGTGACGTTTCTCTCATCAAGAAAATCCCGGCTCCGATTACCGCAATACTGTCTTGGGCGATCACCATGTTTGCTGTGATGTTTGCATGGATTTTCTTCAAGGCGACAACTTTTGATGGAGCAATTTCAATTGTCCAAGCATTGTTCGCTTGGCAAGATCAGCAAATCGTTCAGACAACCAGCAATTTGATAACTGATGTACCATTTACAGGCTTCCTTCTTGGCCTGATGATTGTCATCGTAACTTGCCTGCCAAACAGTATTGAGATGGTCAAAAACTACCATCCAGTAATTGGCACACTTCGAGAGTTGAAGGAAACCGGTCAAAATTGGTCGCGCTTGATATGGCGCCCAGTATCTTCATGGAATATCGCGCTCTGCGTCGGCGGCTGCATCGCACTTTTGCAACTATATCGCCTGAATGATTTAACCGAATTTATTTACTATAATTTCTAGCCTAAGTTCCAAAAAAACTTATGAAAGCCCGCCTATTCTTAGGCGGGTTTTTTTGTGCCAATACTCAGAAAATATGAGATTTTTTGGATTTCGACGTTCGGAATGTTTGCAGATTGCAAAGAGTTCCATTCGCAGATCACAATTCTTCGCTTTGTTAACACTTTTTGCTTCCAAAAAAGAAATTCGAAAAAAACCTTTAACTAACTGATATCATTTTAATTATTTTTTTTACGCTCCCAAAAGACTCAACTGGCAAGCAACTTGCTCTTCTAAAGGTACCGGCACCAGAGGCGTGTCAAAAATCTTTGGAGGCTAATATGTCCGCAAATAAAATTATTCCTGTTGTTCTTTCAGGTGGCGTCGGCACACGCTTGTGGCCCATCTCTCGCGTGGATGCACCGAAGCAGTTTTGCCGATTGACTGAGGAAGAAAGCCTGTTTCAAATAACTCTGAAACGCGTTTCGAACCGCAAGGTTTTCGAAAGCCCAATTCTGGTTACTGGAACCCGCTACCGCACGATGGCAGAAATTCAAGCCGCAGAAGCAGGAATTGCAATTGATCGTTTCATTTGTGAACCAGAAGGTCGCAATACAGGTCCAGCAGTAGCTCTGGCAGCCGCGCTTGATGATCGAGGTAACCAAGACGACATTCTGTTGGTTCTTCCATCTGATCATCGCATCGCTGATAATCACGCATTTCAAAAGGCAATTCGATCGGCTCAAAAGGTTTGTATTGAAACAGATGATATTGTAACGCTAGGTGTGCCACCAATCGGTCCCGAAACTGGTTATGGCTACATAAAAGCAGAAGCAAAAGATCCATCCAACGGATGTAAAGTTTCCCGGTTTGTTGAAAAACCAACTGTTGATGCTGCAAAAGCCATGTTGGCTGAAGGTAGCCATTTCTGGAATGCAGGAATTTTCATGGCGCGGCGCGGCCGTTTCATAGAAGAGTTCCAAAGCTGTGCGCCTCTCCTCTGGGAAACAGTAGTCCGGTCAGTGCGCACTGGAACAAAAGATACCAATAGCTTTTCTCCGCATACTCAGACCTACTCCAAGACTCCGGAGATTTCATTCGACCACTCAGTAATGGAATACACCGATCGGGTATCTGTTGTTACGGCTGAGACAAATTGGAACGATCTTGGTTCATTCGACGCCTTGCACGATATCGCCGAAGCGGATTGGAACGGAAATGTTCTGGATGGTGATGTTGTCGTTAACAACTCAACTGGCTGTCTCGCAGTTTCCACAGATCGACTTGTAGCTCTGTCAGACGTTCAGGACATCGTCGTTGTCGCAACGAAGGACGCTGTCCTCGTAACTCCGCGCAACAAGACGCAATCAGTCAAAGCTCTGGTGACACAGTTGGAATCAAGAGAACGAAAAGAGTTGGTATCACATCTCGGAGAAGATCGTCCCTGGGGCCGGTTTGACTCCCTGGACCGTGGAGACAGCCACCAGGTGAAAAGAATAACTGTCAAGCCTTCTGGTCAGTTGTCACTCCAGTACCACTTCCATCGTTCTGAACACTGGATCGTTGTTTCAGGAACAGCCACCGTAACAGTTGGCAAAACCGTACAGGATCTTGGCCCTGGCCAGAATGTCTTCATTCCACAAGGTGAAGTACATCGTCTTGAAAACTTTACTGATAAGCCAGTTGAGCTCATCGAAGTGCAGTTAGGTGACTATTTTGGCGAGGACGACATTGTGCGTCTTGATGATGTTTATGGACGTGAACCTCAACCAGAACTCAGCGAAGTTGCATAGGGGATATGACCATGAAAACGATTTATCTTTTTGACGTTGATGGCACGCTCACCCCTGCCCGCCAGCCGATAGCAAATGACTTCAAACAGTTTTTTGCAGGTTTTTGTGAAAGGTTCCCGGTTTACTTTATAACCGGGAGCGACAGACCAAAGCTCAACGAACAACTACCGGAAGATCTGCAACAGGCAGCACGAGGTATCTTTACATGTGCCGGGACCGAGTTTTGGCGTGGCAAAGACCTAGTATACCAACGGCATCACGAATTCGATGAGGATTTAGTGTTGGCACTCGAGGAATTTGTCGAGTACAGCCCATATCCAGGACGTTTTGGCAATCATTTCGAGTATCGAACAGGAATGGTCAATGTTAGCGTTCCTGGCAGAAATGTGCCTCAGGACGGTCGCGAGAACTACTACCACTGGGATCGGGCATATGGTGAACGTCAGACATTTGTACAAAAACTTGCAAAATTCTTCCCTGATTATTCGGCTGCAGCCGGGGGACAAATATCAATCGACATTTCACCAAGAGGCTGGACGAAAGCACAAGCACTTCCTCGATTGATGAATTGGCACCCGACATCCCGGTTCGTCTTCTTTGGAGACAAGATGAACCCGGAAGGCAATGACCGGCCACTAGCGGATGCCATATGGGCCGACGCCAGCGATAGTCAGGCAGTCAGTGTCGATAATCCAAATGAAACCAAAAGAATGCTGGAGACAATTTACCACCAAGTAGATGCAGATCAAAGAATGTCCATATGTGCCTGAACTAAGCTGCACTAAGCGTCGGGCACTTCCCAGCCTTCTCGTTTTCGATAAATTGTTGAAGGGCTAAGTTGCAACAGTTTTGCAGCCCTTGGGATGCTACCATCACATTGTGTAATAACGGCTTCTATGAGAAGCCGCTCATTTTCTGCAAAACTCTGCTCCAGATCCAGCGTCAAAGACAATTGACCTACAGCACCGCTCGAATTCATAGGTCCTCCACCTTGCGCAGACCAAGAGCCAAGATCTGAAAGCAATGGATCCACCTGGTTCAAATTCAACATATCAGGTGTAATTTGCTCACCGGTATTGAGGACCACAGCACTTCGTACCACGTTTTGCAGCTCCCGAATATTTCCCGGCCAACCATGTCGCAGCAACACATCTTCCGCTTCACTTGAGAAATTAGAAAATGATTTACCCTCTTCTTCAGAATAAGAAGCCAAAAACACTTGCGCTATTTCAACAATATCTGCATTCCGATCCCGCAAAAGTGGCAACTTAACCGGAACGACATGAAGCCTGTAGTACAGATCCTCCCGGAAATTCCCCTCACTCACTTCAGCCGCTGGATTTTTGTTGGTCGCGCACACAATGCGCACATCGACAGGAATAACTCGGTCACTTCCTACGGGTTGGATTGTTCCAGTTTGCAAAAACCGTAACAATTTTGACTGCAATGACAATTCCATCTCGCAAATTTCATCGAGAAAGAGCGTACCGCCATCCGCACTACGCGCAGCGCCAAGTCGATCATTCGTGGCCCCAGTGAACGCGCCCTTCACGTGTCCGAATAGCTCAGATTCCAAAAGGTCCTTCGGTATTGCGGCACAATTGAGCGCAATAAACGGCTTCTTACTTCGAGGCCCTGTATTGTGAATAGCAGTAGCGCAAACTTCCTTACCTGTGCCGCTGTCACCTGTAATGAACACCGGTATGGTTGAGGCGGCAACCGCCTCAATGGTCTTGTAAACGCTCAACATCGCTGGGGAGCTTCCAATAAACCCATGTGAGCGAATATTTGCAGTTTTTTCCTGAACATCGGCAACGACAGCCCTTAGCACTTGACGCTCAGATGCGTTCCGGGTTGTGGTTACAAGGCGACCATCTGAAACTGGTTTAACAACATAATCGTAAGCGCCTGCGCGCATTACTTCAATTGCTGTATTAAGTGAGGCATTAGACGTAATAACCACAACTGTTGTTGGGATCGCCTCATCATTAATTGTATGAAGCAGATCAACACCAGACATGTCAGGCAACTGCAAATCCAGCAGTGTGACCCGATAGGCACCTGATCTCAGTTTCTCCAATGCCTCACCGCCAGTGGTAGCTGTATCAGCAGCAATTCCCGCCTTCTTCAACCATTTTTCGTATACCAATAACAAGGAAGCCGTATCTTCAACGATCAGAACATCAGGCGAAATTGGCATATAAGAACCTCGGCAATTCGGAAAACCAGTCTTAATCTGAAATTTTTTGGCGGCGCTGCTCCGTAGCCTCTACAACTTTACGGCAAAGTTCGATCATCTGGCTGGAAGCATTGTAAGCTGCATCGCCATTCCCGTCACGTGCTAGATTGTTCACCGTGTTTGCTGCATCAGACAAGGTCATTGCTCCCAATGTACCAGCAACGCTTTTAAGGACATGGCTCGAACGCTCGATATCGTTCAAATTACGTTGCTCCTTAGCTAGCGAAGCTATTTCCAACTGCGAGGAAATATCTTCCGCAAATTGATCGAGCATCATTCTTTGAAATTCAGCATCCGCATCATACATCAAATTTTGATAAACATCTTCGTTGAACAACAACTCCTCAGAAACTAAGTTGCTGGGCCTACCGATGTTGCCTGCAATTTCGTGAAGTTTTGCAGAAAGATGAGCTCGCACAATCGGTTTCGTAATAACATCATCCATGCCAGCCTCCATAAAGCGAACGCGATCCTCCTTAAGGGCGTAAGCCGTCAATCCCACAATTGGCAGCTTCCCATTCTCGCCGGACATTGATCTAATGATTTTTGTCGCGCCAATACCATCCAGTTCCGGCATTGAAATATCCATCAATACAACATCATATTTGCGATTTCTTAGAGCTTGAATAGCTTCGTTGCCATCTCCAGCCACGTCAACTTGCCCCCCTTGGGACTCGATCATCTTTGTAACTACCAACTGGTTTGTCGCATTGTCCTCAGCTAGTAGAACACGCAGCCGAGTAGGAAATGGTTCAAATGTCACAGCATTATCTTCAGACGATAGAAGCGACGGGTCTTCAATTTCAAGTTCCAGATTAAACCAAAACGTACTACCCTCACCTATTTCACTGCTAAACCCGATTTCCCCATTCATGGCCTCAACAATCGACTTGCTAATCGCAAGGCCCAAACCTGTTCCGCCAATATTCGCATCCGAAGTGCCTTCAACTGTTGTGAATTCTGAGAAAAGTAAGTGTTGTTTTTCTTCCGGAATCCCAATTCCGGTGTCAATCACCTTAAACTTCAGCTTCGCAACACCATCCACAGCCGGATCGGCATCCACTTGAAGTTTAACCGAGCCATGCTCCGTAAATTTGACTGCATTGCTCATGAGATTCAGCAAAATTTGACGCAATCTGCCCTGATCACCCTTTGATGCAGGAGGAACAGAACTAGAAATATTCGTATCCAGATTCACCCCTTTGCCAGCAGCAAGCGGGCTGATAATTTCCCTAACGCCTTTCACTGTTTCAGCAATAGAGAAAACCTCTTGCTCCATAATCATCTGGCCGGCTTCCAGTTTGGAATAATCGAGAATGTCATTGATGATGGTAAGCAGGGACTTTCCGGAGTCTCGCGCAGTATTAATCATGGAGCGTTGCTGATCACTCATATTGCCGTCAGTCAATAAGTTGAGCATACCCAGAACACCGTTTAGCGGTGTTCGAATTTCGTGGCTCATCATAGCCAAGAATTTTGCCTTTGCCTGGCTGCCCGCTTCAGCCCGTTCTTTTGCTTCAACCAGCACCTTTTCGTTCGCACGTTCTTCGGTGATATCCCGCATATATCCAAGGAAAATCGGCCCATCACTTCCAGTAGCTTCCTGAATAGCCAGTTCCACCAAAATCTCTTCACCATTTGCTTTCAGCGCTTCGATTTCAATTTTTCCACCAACAACCGGCCCATGTCCTGTCTCCAGATAGACATCTATGCCACTACGGTGACCATGCCGATATTTCTCCGGTATTATGAGAGAAGCCATTTCCTTGCCAATAGTGTTTTCGCGCGTGTAACCAAACATGGCTTCAGCAGCAGGATTGAACTCCAATACATTGCCGTGATGATCGATGATAACAATTGCATTGAGCGCTGCATCAAATGTACGTTTCAGCAACTCTTCCGAACGGCTTAATTCCTCCTGACGCTGCTTCAATTCAGTGATATCCACGCGAAATCCAACCGTATGTCCACGGTCTGTCCTGCGTTCTATCACTCGGAGCCATCGGCCGTTATCCAGATGCTGCTCCATAATTTCGCCAGGGTTTTTGTGCGCCCGCAGCCGCTCATTTATCCATTTTTCACGATCATCCTCAGCATTGAGATACTGGCCACGTTCTGCACCTTTACGAATAATTTCTTCAAAGGTCGCACCAGGAACCATGAATTTGGCGCTGGTCGCATAGAGATCTCTGTAACGCGAATTGCAGATTACCAACCGGTCTTCATTATCATAGAAGACGAAACCATCTGGGAGCGCTTCGATCGCCTCCAAAAGCCTGGTTTCAACATCTTTGACCCGTGCCTCACTTTCCTTGCGGAAGGTCACATCCCGCAAAATGCCAGCGTACATTTTTCGGTCACCCAGCCGGAATTGATTCATCGCCAGCTCAACTGGAAAGGAGGAACCATCTGAGCGGACACCTTGGATTTCTCGCAAGACACCAATGGTCTCTCGATCTCCAGTCGCTTCAAATTTTGAAATACGAGCGTTGTAATGTTCAACATCCTGATCACTGATCAATTTCGAAAATTGTGTTCCCACCAGATCCGATCCTGAAAATTTGAACATCTGCTCTAGCCCAGAGTTCACGGTTTCGATCTGCCCGTCCTGATCAAATGTCACTATGCCGTCGATGGTAGTATCCAGCACAGTTCTGATACGTGCTTCACTATCCTCCGCCCTCGACAAAGCGTCTTCGATTTCGGCAAGATCCCGGCGATTTCGGTATATCAGCCGGCCCAAAAGAAGTATCGCAATCGCAAATGCTCCAACCATGAAGGCAACAATTTGCAACAATCCAGAAGGGGCAAATACAGATGTCGCTCTAAGCGGAACAGTAACGACTTGGATGCCACGCACGTCACCCTCTTTCCAACCGCCTTTTGGCGATTGAGGGTGACTGTTGTGACAAGCAACGCAGGATTCACCCATGGTAACCGCACGAGCAAACGCTAGAGTCTCAACACCGTTTTTATTTAAGACTTCCGAAACATCTTCCCTTTGTCCTGCAGCAAAAGCAGACAATGCCCTGCTCTCGAAATCATCCAGTTCTCTGTCCTCACGCCAAGGAAATGGAAAGTTACTGACAATACGGAATTCAGAACCTTCACTGAGCGCAGAAAGCTCTTCAGCTAGCTCTATTGATAGCGTCGCCGGCAATGGAATAGCAGATTCGTCTGCACGGTAATCATGTGAAACCGTAATGCCAGACTCGGGAGCTATGCGACCGACAACTTCACTGGAGTAAGAGTTGCGAAATACTGTTAATGCTTGCGTCATATCGCGTGCATGTTGCAGAGCCATTGTCTGATTGAGATTGCTGACGTGCCAGATTATGAGCAAAATGATGCTGGCACCGGCAAAAAGGGAGAAGATTACCAACACCCAAAAAGTCCAACCAAAGCCGATGCGTTTCTCCAAAGCGGTCATGCGCTCTTCCATCTTCGTTTTGAAATGTTCAGTTAAAAACATTTGCAACTGTTTCGGCTAACCATTTTGAGGCTATTCCGACTTTCATGACATTGGCAAACTAAGTTTAACTTTCCGAGAATCTGTCTCATTGTTCGCGCATCGCGTATGCCAGTTGGTTTGTGAGTGGCTGCAACAAATAATTTATTGGAGACCGCTCCCCCGTTTTGGCGAAGACCTCCACCGGCATCCCCGGCAACAAATTCACGTTTTGAAGCTTCGTAAGTTCTTCTTCCGAAACCGAGACCTTTGCGCGATAAAATGTCTTTTTTGATATTTCGTCTGTCACGGCATCAGGGGAAATTGTACTTACAACCCCAATCAATTGAGGGGTCGTCCGTAAATTCAGAGCGGTCATTCGTATGCCGGTTTCCTGACCCACAAACATTTCATCAATAAATTGAGGATCCACTGTGATTTCAATCTCCAGCTGGCGGCCATCAGGGACAAGCTGAAGTACCGTCGCCCCTGCTTGCAACACGCCTCCGATGGTGTGGGCTTCAAGTTCATGAACAATACCCGAAACCGGTGCCCGGACACTTGTTCGGGCTAGCATTGTTCTGGTAACCACCAATTGCTGTGAAAGTGTCTGAATTTCCAGATCAGCTTGAGCCAAAGCCGCAGATACTTCCTTGCGAAACTCGTTGGTTTCCTGAATTCTCTGAATTTTGGTTTCTGCTATCGCGTTCTCAATTCGAGCACGGGCAGCAATAGCTTCACCAGCTTTGCCTTCTAAACCAGCAATTTTCTGCTTTAGTTGCCGAAGCTGTGTCTCCGCAACATGCCCCTTTTTGCGCAGATAACTCCAAGTACCTAATTCTTCGTTGGCAAGATCCAGCTGATCAGCAACTGCCCTTTCCTGAGCGTCAACACCCTCTATTTGGTTCTTGAACTGAGCGACTTTACTATCCATGCGCTCGGCTTGGCTTTTGAGAAATTCTGATCGCAATTGAAAAATCCGAGCTTGAGCCGCTTCAATTTTTTTGCTTTGCTTTACTTCCAGTGCAGACAACAGGCTTCTATTCCAACTAATAAATTTCAAGCCGGACTGCTCTGCTAATAACCGACTTTGTTTGGCGGCAACCTCTTTCAAGCGGGCTTCATAAATTCTAAGATTGGCCGCCAAAAGCGTGTCATCCAACCTGAGAAGTTCCGCGCCTTTTTCCACTCTTTGACCATCTTCAACGAAAATTGCTGTGACTACGCCGCCATCAACGTGTTGTATGGACTTGCGTTCCCCCTCAACCACGACAGTGCCGGTTGAGATCACAGCCCCATCTATTGAGGCCATGGCCAACCAAGAACCACACACAACGAAAAGTAACACGAACGCGATCCAACCCGTCAGTATTGGACGTAACACGCTGGTTTTCAGTTTATTTTTTTGTGTAATTTCTTGAATTTCATTCAGGTTTTTCATGATCTAGCCCACCAGTTTGAATGGAGGCGGCGATGCAGGTTCACCCACAACATCAGCCACCTTTCCAAATTTCATCTGGCGACCATCATTGAGCACCAGTACTTTGTTCACTGCTGAAATCACGCTTGGTCGGTGTGTCATAACCACGACAATCGAACCAGCTTCCTTTAACGCCTGGATACAAGTCTTGAGTGCATTGTCTCCATCTGCATCCAAGTTTGAATTTGGTTCATCCAGCACCACTAGGGATGGGGAACCATATACAGCTCTGGCCAGTGCAATCCGCTGCGCCTGCCCCCCAGATAGCTGACTTCCGCCACTTCCTATTTTTGCGCCATAACCACCCGGCAATCTCATAATCACATCGTGTGCACCGGATATTCTGGCTGCGGCCAGAATGCTTTCATCTGAAACGCTTGGTTCAAATCTTGAGATATTTTCCCTAACTGTTCCGGACAACAGTTCAACTTGCTGCGGCAAGTAGCCAATGTAACGTCCTAGACTGTCTTTATCCCATGCCTCATACAACGCACCATCCAACCGCACAGACCCTCTGTCAGGCCGCTGCAGGCCCACCAACACTTGAGCGAGCGTTGATTTACCTGAGGCACTTGGCCCGATCACACCGAGCCCATCTCCAGGTTCGAGTAGCAGATCAATGCCTTGCAGAATTGGTGCAGCTTTGGCGTCTATTTTGCCTGATGAGCCGACGGGCAGCTTTAATAAGCCTGATAGCGCCAGTGGACCTGAAGGTTTCGGCAAGTCAATTGGCTGTACCTGTGCCTGATGGTTGGCAAACACACTTTGAATGTGTTGGTACGAAATTCGAGCCTGAACAAAGCTGGACCAACTGCCAACCGCTTGATCAACGGGAGAAAATGCTCGACCGGCAACAATTGAAGCTGCAATCATCGCACCCATGGAAACTTCTTGGTAAATCGCCAGATACGCACCAAGGGCCAGCAAGCCAGATTGCAGCAAAAGCCGAATGCCCTTAATAGCCGAAGACATGACATTTGTCGCAGTTTGGGATCCTTGCATTCTGGCATTATCACGGGTGCGCATTTCATGCCATTTGTTGGCCAGATGCGTTGTCATACCCATGGATGTAATTGCGTCAGCATTTTGCAGGCAGTCCTGCCGTAGACTCTCTTCTTCGCCGGTGTCGTTACTTAGTTCATTCAGCGCACGATTTGTTGTTACTTCATTGACCAGTGTCAGCCCCAAGATAAGCCCAAGCCCAGCAACCGTAAGCCACCCCAAACTGACATGCAGCATGAATACAAAGGCCAGATAAATAGGTACCCATGGCAGGTCGAAAAGTGCCGATGGACCGTTGCCGGAAATAAACCGGCGCAAAATAGAGATGTCTTGGACGGGTCTTGATGCTGTTTGCTCACCACGAGATGCTTGTGAAACACCAATGGTCCAAGCGGTTGATATTACTCCCTGCTCAAAGCGCAAGGCTGCCCTGTTAAGGATCGTAGAGCGAATAAAATTGAACAACGCCAGGAACACATAAAGAACCGCGACCAGTAAGAACAATACAACTAGTGTGGAGACAGAATGGCTAGGTAAAACACGATCATAAATTTGCAGCATGAACAGCGGACCTGCCAGCATGAGCAGATTTATGAACCCACTGAACAGAGCAACGCTTCCCATGGCGCTGCGCAGTTTGCGCAGCGCACCGTTCAGTTCGCTATTGGGTGACAATTTGGTCATTTGGAAGTCCACCGAACGTTGGAGGTTTAGCTTATGCAAACATGATGTTGTCAGATGTGAAGTCTTCAGTCGTCACATCGTGCACAAGCACTTGTTCTGCATTACTTAATTGGAACAGAACATCGCTGCCCTGTTGAGACATGTAGGAGCCTGAATCTTCAAAATTGGAGAAGTCAAAGCCTGCAAAAAGCAACATGTCATCGATGCTGAAATCATAAATGCGGTCGGACCCGATGTATCCATCTGTGTGGTCAAACACAAACGTATCTGCGCCAGTTCCACCAATCAGCTTATCGTTGCCAAGGCCGCCAATCAGCGTATCTGCACCGCTGCTTGCAGTCAGGTAATCATTGCCATCACCGCCGGACAATTCATCATTGCCAGAGCCGCCATAAAGACGATCATTGTTATCACCGCCAGACAGGATATCGTCACCACCGCCACCGATGAGTTTGTCTTTACCACCGCCGCCAAACAACAGATCGTTGCCGGAATGACCATTCAGCGTGTCAGCACCGGCATCGCCTTTTAGGATGTCATTACCGCTGTTGCCGTTCAGAACATCATTCCCGCTACCGCCGGAAAGTTCGTCCGCACCAGATCCGCCATTTAATGTATCTGTCCCAGAACCGCCAGACAGCTTATCGTCACCGCTTCCACCGGAAAGCAGATCGTCACCGCCATCGCCATTCAGAACATCATTTCCGGAATTTCCCTCAAGCGTATCGTCGTTTGCACCACCATTGAGCTCGTCCGAACCGGAATTACCCGTAAGGATATCCTTGCCGTCATTACCGTACAAAACATCGTCGCCAGAGTTGCCGAATAGCTCGTCATCTCCGGAGCCACCAGCAAGATAATCATCACCGGAAATACCATACAAAGTATCGTTTCCATCTCCGCCGTAGATGATATCGTCATCTGGTAGATTGCCGCCATTGCCGGAAGGAGTTGGCAGAAGGCCAACAACGTTGCTTTGCCCAATATCGACTACGATGACAGTGTCGTCATAGTCGTTATCACCACCACCATAGAGGTCTTCAAACCCAATCAAGACTTCACCAGCAACGGTATTGGCACGCCCAACTACATGGGAGTAAGAGTCTGGGTTTGGCGCATGCCCACTTGCTGCGCTCGTAGCAGAGTGGAAAACTGAGTACCCATATTGACTCTTGATGTGCGTGTCTGCACCGCCACTTGCATCAACCAACCACAGTTCAACTTCGGGGTCATTGATTGTACCAGGCTGTCCATCCAAGGTTCTAAACTCAAAAGTTCCATCCGTGGATGACAGAGCTTGTGCATTTGCAGAACCTTTTCCGTAACCGTTTGATACGACAAAGAACCCTAGTTGGGCGCCTTGTGAGACTTCAAACTGCACATTTGATTCTCCTGGAGTCAGATTGCCACCACTCCCGGTTTTGGATGCATTTGGAAACAAGATTTGGACATCTGAGATTGCCCCATCTGGGCCAATTTCATAAACGCCCAAGGCATTTCGGTATCCAGCACCTTCATCCATAAAAGTGACAGTGGCCGTTGTGCTTTCAGAAATGGTAAAATTTGCCATATCCACATATGCAGGTCGGCCATTGCCGTACATGACGTCGTTGCCGCCCTGTCCGTACATTAAGTCATTGCCGGAACCACCAAAAACCTCGTCGTCCCCACTTAATGCTCTGATCGTATCATCTCCACCCTGACCAGAAAGCACTTCAGATCGACCTGTACCGGTCAAATTATCATTGCCATTCGTGCCAAGTCTGGGCGAGATATTGAACTCTGTATCTACACTCATCATTGCTCCTTCAACGACCCCTTCTGGAGCCGCTTAATTTCCCGGTCTCAACATCGAGCCCGGTTCTAAATTGAAGGAATAAGACGCAACCCACGTCGCGAAACTGGAAAGCCTGTTGCTGAACACCAACAAAAAAACAGGCCGTCAACACTCACAAACAGCGAAACGACTTATCCCTTCGCTTCATAGTTTCAAGTATTGTGCCATTGCAGATTTCGTGAATTTTCAATGGTTTACGAAATGATAATTCGCACAACAGCATTTGAGAAATTTGATTTTGCAAACTGATTTGCAATCTGCAATGTGCGATAAGCACAAGCGCAGCCGATCAGGCATCATCTGAAAATCACTGAAATCTGTCGCTTCAGGTTCTAAACGTCATGCGGTCTACATTGTAAATCATGTTGATTTATCCAAGAACGGCGTCAGATGACGCCCAATACCCATTGGCATGTAGACATGCCACATCATAGAGGTGCTGTTTGGAAGAAAATTGGTGAGCCCTCACGGGTTCGAACCGTGGACCTACTGATTAAAAGTCAGTTGCTCTACCGACTGAGCTAAGGGCTCCCAATTTCGGGCGGAACATAGGCAAGGCCGGTGACTGGGTCAATAGTGCATTTTTCATAAAATGCGTTTTATTTCAGGCCGCTGAACTTCCCTATTCCAGAATACTGTATTTATCACCCAACTCCTTAAAAAGCTTTAAAGGTTGGAATGGTTGATGTGTCTTTAATTCCTGAGAAATGCTGGATTTTCTCTGTGACAAAGTGTCCAATATCATCGCTTTTATCGACGTAGAATTTAACAAGCAGATCATAATCACCAGCGGTGGAATAAATCTCTGATGCAATTTCTGCGTCTGCAATCTGGTTGGCAACTTCATAAGCTTTACCCAAATGGCATTTGATTTGCACAAAAACGGTCTGCATGATCCCTCACAACTAGTAAATTTGGAAAAGTCTTAAGGGAAATGCCGCGCTATGGAAAGCAAGTTGGACATGGAAGCAGAATACGATAATCGCGCCTTGGTGCCCGAACATATTGAAATTCTGCCACGTTGGGAGCGAGAGGCCGCGGCTTTCCGAGCCACTCACTCGCCAGAAACCAAAGAGTATGGCGCGGCAGAACGCAACAAGGTTGATATATTTCGTTCCAGTGATTCTGCCGCAGCGACCCGGCCTCTAATTCTCTTTGTTCACGGCGGCTATTGGCGCGCCCTGAGCAAAGACAGTTTCAGCCATATGGCAACCGGATTGCTGAGCCATGGATTTGATGTAGCCATACCGAGCTACACTCTGTGCCCGAATATTTCGATCGCAGGCATATGTAAAGAACTGGAAGCATGCTGTGCGTTTCTCGCCGCTTGTGAAAAACGACCGGTCATGGTTTCCGGCCACTCAGCAGGTGGTCACCTTGCAGCGTGGCTCAGCCAGAAGGAAATTTCCTCTAGAATCACGCAGCCTATTGTGGCGGGCTTGGGCATCTCTGGCGTCTATGACCTGACACCGATGTTGCACGTTTCCATGAACGAAGATCTGAAGTTGGACTTACAAAGCGCGTTGGCGAACAGCCCACATTTCAGGGAACCCGGCCCAAATACAATTTTCGACGTTTGGGTGGGTTCGAACGAATCGAACGAATTTCTACGCCAAAGCGAAGACTTTTCGACAAAATGGCGCGAGAAAAACGCTCATACCGCATACATAGAAATTGCAGGCGCCAATCATTTTACGGCCATTGATCCGCTGCTTGATGAGAATAGTCTGCTGGTGAAGCGAATTGTCACGTTAGCCAGTTAAAGGGCTGACAAATCCATTGATTGCAGTTTAGCGTAGCAAACACAGGGCATTTATAATTGGAGGATACACCATGCGTAAAACTGTAAAGAAGCATTTGCTGGCCGCTGCACTCATTTTAGGGAGCATTTCAGGCGCTTATGCTGAAGGAGTGACACCTGCAGATCAAACTGCAATTCAGACAATTATTCAAAATCAGGTAGATGCATTTCTAGCGAATAACTCAGCTACGGCATATTCTTATGCGGCCCCGTCAATCAAGCGAATGTTTCAGAACGACAAGCATTTTATGAGCATGGTTGAACAACAGTACCAACCAGTGTTTCGCCCTCAATCTTTCGCCTTCGGACGAATTGCCGACAAGGGCAACGGACCTGTTCAGGAGGTCTATATCACCGGACCTGCCGGAAAAGACTGGGTCGCCGTATACACATTGGAAAAGCAATCTGACGGTAGTTGGAAAATCAATGGCTGTTTCCTGCAGCCAGATACGGGTGCAAAAGTCTGATACCACGGCTCAATCAGGGTAGCGATGGCACCAAATCTGGGCCCAGAGCACCCTGAGTGACCAGATAAAGTACAAAAGTAACGGTAAGAACCGAAATACCTGTACCGAGCAAAACAGCGCTTGAAGAACGCTCAATGTACACATCGTATTGCTGGGCGATGACGTAAATGGTCGCTGCAGGCGGCAGACAAGCCATAAGAACACCAGTCGCGACCCAGACCGGATCAAAATCTCCCACAACACCCAGCATCAGATATGCAATCATCGGATGCGCAACGAGTTTCACGGCCAACAATCCTGGCATTTCAACAGGAAACCGCTTCAATGGCCGCAGAGCAACTGTCACGCCCATTGCAAACAACGCGGACGGCGCAGCGGCTGATTTCAAGAATGTCAGAATCGTCTCTATTGCTTGCGGTGGCTGCACTTGAAGTGCTGCGCCCAGCACTCCGGCCATTGTCGCAAGGATAAACGGATGCAAAAAAACCTTTTTGGCAATCTGCACAAGTAATTTAGGAGCCGATTGCTTTTCAGAACTAGCGAATGCCATCAGCAACGGTGCCAGAGTAAAAACCAAGGCAACATCGAAGCAGAAAATAAGCGCTGCAGGAACCGCCGCTTGTTGGCCCAAAACGGCCAACGTTAATCCCGGGCCCATGTACCCCACATTCGCGTAGCCACCGACCATCCCTTGAATTGTGGCAACAGCGACATCTCCGCGCGTGACAAAAATCCCAATGCAAAATGCCAGTGCAAACGCACAATAGGTTGAAAAGCTTGTAGAAAATACAAAGGCCCAATTTGCCAATTGTTCAATGGGTGTTTTGGAGATCAATTGAAAAAACATTGCTGGTAAGGCGAAATATATGATGAAAATATTGAGCCAGCCCAACCCCTCTGCAGGCAATTTAAAGATTTTCCCAGCGAAAAAACCAAGGAAAATCAAGCCAAAAAACGGAAAGGCGAGCGTAGCAACCTGCAACATGGGGGTGTTTTGATCCAGACGTTCCAAAGGAACTTTATTCACACAAGCACTAGTTTTCGCAAAGGATCAATTGCGTTGCAAACCAAAATTCCGCTATTGCGTAACGGTAATTTTTAATGAGCGACCGTTTCTTGTCTAAATCCAAATCTCCCAAGTTTGCGCACTATTTCGAATATGCGGGATTTCGCGTTGTAACCGCCATTATCAATATTATCCCGCTCGGCATGGCCTCCTTTTTGATGGGCGCCATTTGGCAGTTGCTCGCGCGGTTTAACAAGCGGCATAATAAAGTCCTCACTCATCTAAGAGCCGCATTCCCTGAAAGAGACGAACAATGGATCGTTGATACCGCTTTCAAACATTGGAACAATCTTGGCCGCACTTTTGCTGAAGGCCTTTGCATCCAAAAACTTCTGAAGCGCACGGATAAGGTCAAGCTTGTATCAAATGGTCTGATGGATTCCATCGCAAGCGATCAGCGCGGCGCTGTGCTGGTTTCATTGCACATGGGCAATTGGGAGGTCCTGGCAATTCCGGCGCTGCAGACAGGCCTATCAATGGCTGGCATCTATCAACGGCCCACCAATCCATTTGTGGATGCATATATTCGCCGAATCAGAGAGCCACTTTACCCGGGTGGACTTCACGCCAAGAGCAAAAAGACAGTTAACGATGTCATTCAATGGGTCCGAGGTGGAGACACTGTTTGCATGATGGGCGATTTACGCCATCCACGTGGTTTAATGGTCCCATTTTTCAACGCGCCGGCGCCTTCCAACCCGTTTCCCGCCCTGCTCGCAGATAAACTCCAAGTGCCACTGATTGTAGCACGGAGCCAACGTGTTGGCGGTGTTACCTTCCGCGTTGATGCAGTTGAAATTATGCCTTCTGAATGCACTGACCACGACAAGAGAATTGAACAAACCACCGCAAAAATCCATGCACAGTTTGAAGTCTGGATTAGAGAAACGCCGCATCAATGGATGTGGGGCCACCGCCGCCGCTAGGTATTGAAAAAAACCACAGGAACCTCGTCATGCGTTTTGCCACAATCTCGGACATCCATGGAAACCACCTTGCACTGGAAGCTGTGCTTCACGACATTGCTCGTCTCGATATTGTGGAAATTCTCAATCTGGGTGATCATTTTGGCGGACCATTGGAAGCTGGCAAGACGGCTGACTTACTGGTTCAGCAGGAAAATATGCTCTCGATAAATGGAAATCATGATCGGATCATGCTGGATTTTCCCCGAGATGAACTGGGAACCTGGGATGGGCCTGCCCGTGATCAATTGGAGCCACGACATGTTGACTGGCTAGCTGACAGACCTCCAACAGCAGTTTTCAAAGGTGAAGTATTTTTGTGCCACGGCATACCAACCAGCGATTCAGAGCACTGGATGGATGCGCCAAACCCGACTAGCGGCATGTCTTTACGACCGCTGAAAGATATTGAACAGGAAGCAGCAGATTTAGATTTCTCCATGATGCTCTGCGGACACTCGCATGTGCAACGCATGGTGCGATTGTCAGACGGTCGCAGGGTAGTGAATCCTGGCAGCGTTGGTTGTCATGGATTTCGCGATGATCGCAGCGGCCGTTATGTATCACATGTTGGAAACCCGGCCGCCGCCTATGCGATTTTGGAAAAACTTGGTGGTGAATGGGACATAAGTTTTCGCCAAATTCCATACGATCATATGGCCATGGCCGAAATCGCAAGATCAAAAGGCCATTTGGATTGGGCTAGTGCATTATCAAGTGGCTGGATCAAATGACGTATCAGTCAACCAATAAGAGAACCTTCCAACTCTTCGCGCAACCATGTCTGAAAGGCCAACACAGTTTTGTTGGGTCTGGAACTTTGCGGCAAGACAAACCAGTACGAAATGCCTGTCTTAGCCCGCCCCTCGAATGGTGCGACAAGGCAACCGGTTTCAACGGCACGGTTTGCTAGAGTTTCCCAGGCAAGAAATACGCCCTGCCCCGCAATAGCAGCATCCAGACAAAGAGATGCGTCCGAAAATACAGGACCATCGCCAAGAGCGACGCTTTCGTAACCATTGGGAATAAGCCAGGAATTCCAGTCAAACATGGAGTTTGGTTCTGAAATGATAGGCACCCTTGCCAAATCAGACGGCGTTTCAACTTGTTTAGCAATCTCGGGCGTACAGACAGGAAAAATGCGTTGATCCAACAGTTTTTCAACCTGAACGCCTTTCCAGTCTCCCCAGCCAACACGAATACAAACATCAACATCTGATATATTGGGATCTATCAACTCCTGAGACGCATCAACGCGTATGCGAATATCAGGATATGCCTCATAAAAGCTGCTTAATCGCCAAACCAACCATTTGCCCGCGAAGACGGGAGGCACTGAAACCGTCAATGTTTCACTTTGTTCGCTCTCCACAAGTTTGACACCCTTGGACAGCTCCGCCATTCCGGCGGTCAGATGGATACATAGTTGTTCACCCACCTTTGTCACGATGAGTCCCTTGGGATGCCTTTCAAACAATACGCTATTCAGCTGCCGCTCGGTTTTCAGTATCTGCTGACTTACGGCACCAACGGTGACACCAAGTTCCGCTGATGCTGCGCGCAGATTGCCCAGCCGACCAACAACCTCAACGGCACGTAACCCACTCAAATGAACACGGTTCAAGTTTTTCATATAGTTTTTCTATATTAAAAAATCAAATAAATCGATATATTTCAACGCAGGACAAGCTCTATCGTTGAGTTATGTTACATCATATAAGCCGTAAGATATTGGCAGTGGCAAGGTATTTTTGCGAGTATGTCGGTGATCCACCGCAATCCAAAGAACGTTGGGAAATTGACCCACTATCGCATCCAGAGATTTGCAAAATGGCAAAATCCCAATTGGCAGATCTGCCGTTTGATCGCCCAAGTGCCGGCAACACATCAAAACCAACCATTTGTCACCGGTGTGGAACATAGAAAAGCCGGGTCAAAACCCGGCTTTCAAAACTGCTAGAGCAGTAAGTAAGTTTCAGACACGTCCTATAATTTGTCAGCCGTGCGCATTTTCACAATAACATCAGGATCTGTTACAGAGCCGTTTGGCGGCGAGCCCTTTTTGATTTTGTCGACAACATCCATGCCCTTAGTCACCTTACCGAAAATGGTATACTTATTGTTGAGGCCTGCAGCCTCGGCAAACATAATAAAAAATTGAGAGTTTGCACTGTTTACGTTTTGCGAACGAGCCATTCCGACCACACCACGTTCAAATTTCAGTGTGTTTGAGAATTCTTGTTTCAAATCGGGTCGTTTAGAACCACCGCGGCCAGTACCCGTTGGATCTCCCGTTTGCGCCATAAATCCCTCGATTACTCGATGGAATTTGACGTTGTCGTAAAAACCTTCATTGGCCAGTTCGCTCACTTGCTTCACATGGTTCGGCGCAACATCCGGCAGTAGCTCAATCTCAATTTTTCCGTTCTTTGTTTCCAGAATTAGTGTGTTTTCTTTGCTTGCAGCCATACTGCCTGTCGCAAATGTTACAGCCAACGCAGCCGCAATAAGCGTTTTGAAAAAAGTCATGAAAGTCTCCAAATTGATCGCACTGATTTAACGCGTTTCCTTAAAATTTAAAACAGGTTGTGCGGCTTTCTTTCATGACGAATTGGTCATGAAGATGGCCGGACCTACCTGGAATTGAATCTACCCGCGTAACCGCTCGTTCTTTGGATCAAATGGACTTTCTTCAATCACAGTTGCCTCATAGGATTCGCCAAGAATTTGGATTTGCATAGCAGAGCCAATTTTTGAATATGCGGGCGGCACCATGGCCAATGCGAGGGACTTGCCAAGACGCCAACCAAATCCGCCAGACGTCGCCCGTCCAATGAGTTTGTTGCCGTCAAATATGGCTTCAGATCCACGCGCATCAGCATCTTTGATCCCGTGAACTTCCAAGGTCACGAAAGACCACTTGTCTCCCTTCTCATGGCACTTCAACAGCGCATCTTTGCCAATGAAGTCCTTGGTTGGTTTAATGAAGCGGTCCAATCCGGATTCATATGCTGAATACTCAATTGAAAGCTCGCGCGGGATCAACCTGTAGGACTTTTCCAGACGCATGGCGTCCATGGCTCGAATGCCGAATGGTTTGATACCCAATTCTGCACCGGCTTCCATCAAAGCGTCGAATATCTCCAATTGCATCTCAATGGGATGATGCAACTCCCAACCCAATTCACCCACGAAGTTCACACGTAAGGCATGCGATGTGGCCTTGCCAACACAGATTTGCTGACCGGAGAGCCAAGGAAATGCAGCATTCGACAAATCTGTATCTGTAAGCTTCGCCAAGACGTCGCGAGATTTGGGTCCCGCCAAAACCAGCACACCGTATTGTGCGGTGATAGGTGACAGGTGTACCGAACCATCGCGCGGCAATGCCTTTTTCAGAACATCGTGATCGAGCCGTTCATATGCGCCAGCGGAGACCAGATAGAACCGGTCAGGTGCCCACTCATATACTGTAAATTCAGACTGCACACCGCCTGATGGTGTCAGCAAGTGACACAACGCAATACGCCCACGTTTTTTAGAAACGCTATTCGCGAACAGACTATTGAGCCACGCTCGCGCTCCCGGCCCAGTTACCTCTATTTTTGCAAAAGCGGACATGTCCAAAACGCCAACATTATCGGTGACATTTTGAACTTCCTTACCTACAAATTCAAAGTAGTTTGAACGGCGGAAAGACCACTTTTCAACAATGCGTCCATCTTCGGTCACTGGTGCATGATTGTGATGCAGTAGAAGATCAGGATATTCCAGCTCTTCTGCGGGAACGTTGTAATCCAAAGGCGCAAACCAATTGGCCCGTTCCCAACCGTAGACTGAGCCAAACACAGCTCCATGTTCTTTCAAACGGTCATAAATGGGCGTTTTCTTCAGCGGGCGCGCCGCCGCGCGTTCTTCATCCGGGTAGTGCATGGTGAAGACGTTTGCATAAGCCTCTTCATTCTTCTCTTTCAAGTAGCCTCGCGTTGCATATGGACCGAAACGACGCGGATCAACGCCCATCATGTCGATAGAGGGCTCCCCTTCTACGATCCACTCAGCAAGTTGCCATCCGGCACCGCCGGCCGCCGTAATGCCGAAGGAATGGCCCTCATTCAGCCAGACATTCGGTACGTCCCACGCTGGCCCGATAATGGGCGATCCGTCAGGCGTATATGCAATTGCGCCATTGTAGACCTTTTTGATACCAACTTCTCCGAATGCAGGAACACGCTCAATAGCCGTTTCGATATGCGGCATAAGACGGTCAAGATCTTCCTGGAATAGTTCATATTCACTTTCATCATTTGGACCATCGACATAGCAACAAGGAGCGCCTTTTTCATAAGGACCAAGCAGCAAACCACCCGCTTCCTCGCGCATGTACCAGGAAGAGTCGCTTTCACGCAGCACACCCATTTCCGGCAATCCCTGTGCGCGTCTTTCCTGAATAGCCGGATGCGCTTCCGTCACGATGTACTGGTGCTCCACTGGAATTACCGGAATGTCGAGGCCAAACATTTCACCGGTTTTGCGGGCAAAATTGCCGGAACAGCAAACAATGTGGTCGCATTCGATATCGCCTTGATCTGTTTGAACAATCCAGGTTTCACTGTCGCTTCGTGTGGCGCCAGTTACATTGGTATTGCGATAAATCTTGGCGCCATTATCGCGCGCTCCTTTGGCCAGTGCCTGGGTCAAGTCTGCGGGTTGAATATATCCATCGTCGGGGTGTTGAATTGCGCCGATAATTCCATCCGTTTCACACAGCGGCCAAATTTCTTTCAACTCTTCCGGCGTTAGTAGTTTCACCTCAACGCCAATCGTCTTGGCAACCCCAGCGTAGTACAGATACTCATCCCAACGGTCCTGACTGCGTGCCAAGCGAATGTTTGACACCCGGGAAAGCCCGGAATTCATTCCAGTCTCTGCTTCCAGTTCCCCGTAGAGCTTCACGGAGTACTTGTGGATTTGTCCCACGGAATAGCTAAGATTAAACAACGGCAAAAGACCAGCGGCATGCCATGTTGAGCCGGATGTAAGTTCCTTCCGCTCCAACAACACGACATCAGACCAGCCTTTTTTGGCCAAATGATACAGCGTGGACACACCGACTGCTCCACCACCAATCACAACGACCTTTGCCCGCTTTTCCATGAAGCACTCTCCTGATCCTATACGCCTGTCACTTTAAAACTATGCGGGCATACCGTCCGCTTCCAGCCCCATTGCGACAACCAACCTTTTTTGCTGCGACATACACGGCTTACGTACGCAATTTACCAGACTTTTCGGCGCTCCTCGGAAGGACTGCGTTGAAAGTAATTTCGATAACTTTGTGCGAAGTAGGAATGTGATGAAAATCCAGTTGTCAGCGCCACATCGATAATAGGCGCATTGGTCTGGCGTAATAATTCGCGTGCCCGTTCCAGGCGCAAGCCCATATAGTACTTACTTGGCGTACAACTTAGATATTTCAGGAAGAGGCGCTCCACCTGCCGCACAGAAAGCGAAATTTTGCGGGCCAACTCGGAAGTCGCAAGCGGTTCTTCCAAATGATCTTCCATAAGTGAAATAACGCGTGCCAATTTTTCAGGCTTCGCTGAAAAGTCCCGAGCTTTGCCCGCACGCTGCCGCTCATCCCCCTTGCGAATACGAACATGCTGAAATTGGTTCGCAACCTGATAGGCGACTTCCTCAGAGAAATCCTCTGCGATTAAAGTCAAAGCCAGATCGAAGGACGCTGTCCCGCCAGATGTCGTCAATCGATTTCGATCAATTTCAAACACACGTCCAGTGCAATTGACGTTTGGAAAACGCTCGCGGAAAGCAGCCTCGTATTCCCAATGGATCGTGCAGCGAAAATCATCTAGCAGCCCTCCGCTGGCAAGAATGATACTGCCGGTGGAAATCGCGCCCAAAATGCTGCCCCGGCGTTCACGCAAACGCAATTGTGTGTGGATATGCCCAATTTCTTCTGGGTCTGTCTCAAACCCAGCGCACACCATCAGAACATCACATTTAGGTAGGTCTGCCAGGGCACAGTCAACATTGAAACTGGTATTGCTGCTGCATGTGCTTGGCTTGCCATCTACGCTGCAGGTCAGCCACTCAAAGTGCTCTGTTCCTGACATCTGATTTGCCACGCGCAATGGATCTAGAATCGCCGCCAGATTGAAGAGCGAAAATTGCTCAATAAGCAAAAAACCAAAGCGTGTCATAGTGCTTAAACCTCTCCAGACGCCGCATCTTATGAACCTTATGAATTCCAGCAAGCGAAAAAAGCGGCATATATTCCAAACCTATGTCGCTTTGTCTCTTGCGCGACCGGGCCTGGCCCCGCCAATATACAGATTGCAAGGAGCGATTTGTGACACGATTTTCTGCCTGGGCACTGGCGAAAAATGCCCTTTCCGGGAACAAACTCTGGACGAGCCAGTGGCGTAAACCAGAACCTAAACCATCCTATGATGTCATCATCATTGGCGGCGGTGGCCATGGATTGGCGACGGCTTTCTATTTAGCTAAAGAACATGGCATCACAAATGTCGCTGTTGTAGAAAAGGGATGGATTGGCAGCGGCAATATCGGACGCAACACCACCATCGTGCGCTCAAACTATGAATTGCGTAAAAATGCCCTGTTTTACGAGCACAGCCTGAAACTCTGGGAAGGCCTGTCCAAAGAGTTAAACTACAATGTCATGTTTTCCCAACGTGGCGTCTTAAACCTAGCTCACTCTCCAGCGGAGATGGACGCGCATGCTACCCGCGGGAACGCAATGCGTCTAAATGGTATTGATGCTGAATTGTTGAGCCGGGACGAGGTCGCAAAATTTGTTCCGCAACTGGATGTGTCAAGCAACACAAGATTTCCCATTCACGGAGGTTTGTTGCAACCGAGAGGCGGAACTGCACGTCATGATGCAATAGCTTGGGGTTTTGCTCGGGGTGCAGACAAGTTGGGCGTCGATATCCTGGAAAATTGTGAGGTGACGGGGTTCCTAAAGGACGGCGATACCATCACAGGTGTTCAATCCACGCGCGGTGAGATTAAAGCCAAAAAGGTGGGCGTAGCCGTCGCCGGCAGCACATCGGAAGTGATGAGAAAAGCAGGTGTTGAGAAACTGCCCATTGAAAGCCATGTGCTTCAGGCTTTTGTGTCCGAAGGGCTGAAACCTGCAGTAGACACTGTTGTGACAGGTGGCGGAGGGCATTTTTACATGTCCCAATCCGATAAAGGGGGATTGGTTTTTGGCGGCGACATAGACAAATACAACTCCTACGCACAACGCGGAAATCTGCCGGTTATTGAAGAGGTCACAACAATTATGCTGGCGCTGTATCCACAATTTGCAAAGGTGCGAATGCTTAGGCATTGGGGCGGTATTATGGATATGTCGATGGATGGCAGCCCGATCATAACCAAAGGGCCTCTGCCTGGGATGTATCTAAATGCTGGGTGGTGCTATGGCGGCTTCAAAGCAACCCCGGCATCCGGCTGGTGTTTCGCCCATACGATTGCCAAAGACGAACCACACGCATTCAATGCGCCGTTTACGCTGGACCGCTTTAGCCAAGGTTATTCGATTGATGAAGCGGGAGCTGGCCCTTGGGCCAAGCTTCATTAGGGGGAAACCATGTTGATACCTTGCCCTCACTGCGGCAACCGAGATGTCTCTGAGTTCACTTATGTTGGTGATGCGAAAGCAAAACGCCCCTCCTCCGCCACCACCGACACGTCCCGCGCCCAGGACACGTGGGATGAATTCATCTACTATAGAGATAACCCATTGGGACCCCACAAGGAATTGTGGCAACACGTGGGAGGGTGTCGGCAATTCGTTGAACTCGTGCGCAATACGAGAACTCATGAAATCACCGGTTCCAAGGGTCGCGGTCCGCATCTGGAAGGAAATCATTCATGAGCGGGTTCCGGCTGAAGCAAGGCGGACTCATTGACCGCTCCAAACGAGTTAGCTTCCGGTTTGATGGCAAAGCAAAAAACGGGTTCTCGGGAGACACGCTGGCGTCAGCATTGCTTGCAAACGGAGAAACACTATTCGGCCGAAGCTTCAAATATCATCGCCCACGCGGCGTGATGACGGCGGGCAGTGAGGAACCAAACGCGCTGGTTACAATTGATCGAAACAATGTATTGGAGCCCAATACCAGAGCTACGATGGCTGAAATCTATGATGGTATGGACGCTCGCAGCCAGAATCGATGGCCAAACCTGAAATTTGATATCCTGTCAGCCAATCAATTGGCCGGACCGCTGTTTCAAGCAGGGTTTTACTACAAGACATTTATGGGCCCCACACAAAAGGCCTGGAAACTATATGAACATTTCATTCGCCGGGCGGCAGGCCTGGGTAAAGCCAGCATCAAGCACGATACAGATACTTACGAAAAGACCAACATCTTTTCAGATGTGCTGGTCGTTGGTGGTGGTGTAGCTGGCCTTACCGTGGCCCTTCACGCGGCAACAAAGAGTGCACGCGTTCTATTGGTTGACGAAAACGCCATGTTGGGCGGCTATCACAGAGGTGATCCGAGAGAGGAAGATACAATTGCGGCACTCTCCCAAAAGGTTGCGGATCATCCAAACATAATCGTTTTGCAGCGTACGACATGCTTTGGCATGTATGACAACAACACCTATGGTTTGGTTGAACGTGTGTCTGCTCATCTCCCTGATAAAGATGAATTTGCACCTTTTGAACGCTGCTATATTCTAAGAACCAAACACGCCATTTTTGCTGCAGGTGCGCTTGAGCGACCGCTTGTATTCCCCGGTAATGACAAGCCCGGTGTGATGTTGATGGACAGCATACGCGCATATGCGCTGCGCTATGGTGTCTCTACCGGAAAAAACATAGCTCTATTCACCAGTCATGATGGTGCCTATGCACAATTAAGTGCTCTACAAGATATGGGCCTTCCCATAAAAACTGTTGTTGATACGCGCACGGAAATTTCTGACCTAGCGTCTGCGCAAGTTGCAGCCACAGGGCTCCAACTCATCACGGGACATGCGGTGACGGCCGTCCGCGGCCACAACAGTATCAATCAAATAGCGGTTTCACCTTTTGATCCCTTCACTGGTAGCGCCGGCAGAGAAAGTCAAATGATCGACTGCGATTGCCTGGGTATCTCAGGAGGCTGGACACCTTCCATTCATCTCACAAGCCAAATGGGCGGCCCGCCCAAATGGGATGAAATGCTGAATACGATGTTACCCGGAGATTCCAACGGTGATTGGACAGCATGCGGCTCCATGTCAGGTCATATGAACAGGGATGACGTAATCGCAAGTGCCGAAGTCGCTGCAGAAAGCGTGATGCGAAAGCTATCCTTTAGCAAAAGCAGAAAAGCCTTGAGGAAACCAGAGCGCCAAAACACACTAAATACGGCTCCAGTCTGGAAAGTGAAAACCGAACGAGGCAAGGCTTTTGTCGATTTCCAACACGATGTGACCGAGGCTGACATAGAGCTTGCCTATCGTGAGGGATTCCTGAGTGTCGAGCATCTGAAGCGTTACACCACGCTTGGCATGGCGACGGATCAGGGTAAGCTTTCCAACATCAATGGGTTAGCCTTAATGGCGCAAGCTCGTGGATTACCAATCCCGGAAGTCGGAACGACAAGATTCCGGCCACCATATACACCCGTCTCCTTTGGTGCATTGGTAGGAGATGCTAGGGGTACACACTGGCGACCTGTTCGCCGGACGCCCATGCATGCTTGGCATGAAGCCGCAGGTGCCGAAATGATGGATGCAGGCCCCTGGAAACGACCACGGGTTTATAGAAACGGGTCGGAAACACTTGAGCAGGCTTATGTTCGCGAAGCACGCCAAACCCGGCGGACGGTAGGCATTGTGGACGTCTCTACCCTTGGCAAAATCGCAGTTCAGGGGCCAGATGCATCAGAGTTTCTCAACCGAATATACAGCAACGCATTTGCAAAGCTTCCCGTTGGAAAGGCCCGATATGGCTTGATGCTGCGGGAAGATGGAATCGTTTATGACGACGGCACAACGTGGCGTCTTGGTGAAACTGATTATCTGATGACTACAACGACAGCACATGCCAGTGGTGTCATGGAACATCTGGAGACATATTTGGCTCTCCATTGGCCTGAATTGAAAGTTCATGTGACCTCGGTCACGGATCAATGGGCAGCAATAGCAGTCGCCGGACCAAAGGCACGGGAGCTACTAAGCCCAATCGTACCCGATACAGACTTTGAAAACGAAGCATTTCCCTTCATGGCTATTCGCCATGGAAAGACCAAACAAGGCATACCGATCATGCTGTGTCGCCTCTCCTTTTCAGGCGAATTGGCCTATGAAATTTTCACTCCATCAAGATACGGTCTGGCGCTCTGGGAAAATCTTCAGGAGGCTGGAAAGCCTTTGGAATTAGTGACCTACGGAATGGAGGCGTTAGGCACATTGCGGATTGAAAAGGGTCATGTCGTCGGTGCCGAATTGAACGGAAGAACAACGGCAGAGATGGTCGGCCTCGGCGGTATGGTCTCTAGCAAGAAGAGCTTTGTTGGTTCTGAGATGATAGAGCGTGAGGCTTTCCAAGATCTACATAGGCATCAAATGGTGGGTGTAATATCGCGAAACGGCGAAAGCATACGAAACGGCAGCCATCTTGTGCGCGGGGCAAACCCAAAAGAACCGGGCATCAGCCTTGGCCACGTCACGTCATGTGCCTACAGCCCCGCGCTAGAGAAATACATCGCTTTGGCGTTGTTGGAAAAAGGGAACCAGCTGATGGGCCAAAACCTCTACGCCACATTTCCGTTGAAGGGACACCATGTGCCCGTGGAAATAGTAGAGACATGTTTCTTCGACAAAAATGGGGAGCGGATGTATGGTTGATTTGATGTCTTTAGGTACATGTCCGCTAGATGGGATCTGGACAAGTGGCCACTCTGGTCCAGGTGACAAAACCGGACTTACAATTGAGCGGACCACACCCAATTCTCTCGCCCAGCTGTCTTTGTTCCCAAAATGCGAAGTAAAGGCGCTTACAAAGCTCAAAAAAAAAGGAGTTAAAGAATTCCCGCTCGATGGAATGAGCCTTTTGCAGGGCGATGTCGGCATTCTATCGTTGGGAGCCGGCCGGTATTTGCTTGAAAGTAATAAGCTTGATCTGTGTGCAAAGCTTCACAAGGCCATACCAGCAAACATTGGTTCAGTTACGGATCTGTCGAGTGCAAGGACAGTTTTCACGATATCCGGCTCCGATGCAGAAACTGTACTGCTGAAAGGGATCGCAATCGATTTCGCTATTGAAGCTTTTCCAATCGGAAAAGTGGCGCAAACAACGGCGCATCATCTGAATTTAACTGTTGTGCGTGACGATGCAGAGCAGTTCCGTATCTTTGCATTTTCGACCTTCGCAAGGAGCGCATTTGAGTGGCTGCACACATGTGCACTTCCACACGGTGTGGAAAAAATTTAACGCAGCCAGAACGGGCAAATTCGCGCTAGCTTTTTGATTTTTGCTGTGCAGCTTCCTCTTTTGCCGCCTGCAGTTCAGTTTTCAACCGCGCACCACGCCCTTGCTTGTTGATCTGACGTGCTCGTCCAAAGGCCAATGCACCCTCTTCCACAGATTCAGTAATAACCGACCCAGTTGCAACATAGGCATCGACTCCAATTTCGAGCGGTGCAACGAGCAAACTGCCAGAGCCAATAAATGCGCTATCTCCAATTGTTGTTTTATGCTTGCCAAAACCATCATAATTACAGGTCACAGTCCCTGCGCCGATATTTACTCCGGCGCCGATATTAGCGTCGCCAATATACGTCAAATGATTGATTTTACTACCTTTTTCTACAATCGCTGATTTGATTTCAACAAAATTTCCAACTTTGGTATTCTCCAGCAAATTCGTACCGGGACGTAGGCGGGCATAAGGCCCAACTGTAGCTCCGGCACCTACTTTTGCACCCTCAAGGTGCGAAAATGCCTTTATAGTCGCGCCAGTTTCGACATTGACCCCGGGTCCAAACACAACATTTGGCTCAACTGTTACATCATTTGAAAGTGTCGTATCGAATGAGAAAAAGACGGTTTCAGGAGCGACAAGTGTAACCCCATTGGCCATCGCGCTAACGCGGCACCGCGCTTGAAACATGGCTTCCACATCAGCCAGTTGTGAGCGGCTATTCACTCCGGCAGCATCCGCGATATCCCCTTTTACTATCTTGACCGACAGACCGGCGGCACGTGCATGCTCCACACAATCTGTAAGGTAATACTCGCCTTGGGCATTATCACTCGTCAGCGAATCCAGAAGTGCACCAAGGACGCCCGGACCAAACCCCATCGCCCCGGCATTGCACAAACCCACCTCACGCTCTTGTTCCGTAGCATCCTTTTCCTCACGAATTGCCGTGAGTTGGTCTCCATCCATCAACAAACGTCCGTAGCCTGTGGGTACTTTGGGTTCAAAGCCCAAAACGACCAAATCCGCATCGCCCTCCAGCAGTTTCGTTATCTGCAAAATAGTCTCGCCCCGAACCAGTGGCGTATCTCCATACAGAACGATACTTGCGTTATTTTCTTTTGAGTAGAAGGGCTTGGCTGCCATAACTGCATGTCCGGTACCAAGTCGTTCACGCTGAACAAATATGTCAGCTGTCGGCGCATTCTTGGCTAGAAATGTCTCTACTGCGTCCGCGTCAGGACCAACCACCGCCGCCAACCGATTGGCACCAATCGATTTTGCAGTAGCAATAACATGCCCCAACATGGGCATCCCACCCACGCAATGAAGTACCTTTGTCAAAGAAGATTTCATGCGGGTACCTTCACCCGCTGCCAATACGATAATGTCAGTGCCCAAAATCAAGGTTCCCGAATCCGAATAAGTGTATCTATTGAGATGGTTAGCACGATCTTTTGTGACATGCGAGGAAACACGCAAAACATCGTGGTTAATAAATTTTAAATATTTAGCGCCGTATTTTGACCAAGCACTTAAAAGGATGACTGCATTGGCACGACTTAGCGGATTTCAACTCTCACTTCTCTCCATCTGGGGTGTATCGGCGATTGCAGCTCTAAGCGGTTCATTCTGGTTGGCAGGCAGCGATTGGTCCCATTCGTCGAAGAACAGCTCTATGAGTGGATCCATGCAAACGGTTGGGAGAATTGTTGCAGAACCTCCATTGGAATACAAAGAGGAAGCGCTTGCATTGCGGGAGTCTTTGAAGTTACTGGAACGCCGCAACAGAATGCTGACATCGCGGCTTGATGCATTGGAAAGTGATATGGGGACAATCACAGCCAGTATCCCAACAAGCAGGACAACCGACATCGTGCCGTTGTCCGAGTTAACCCAGCAGAGCTTACCAGCCCCGCTGCCAGGTGCTTCTACAAGAAGCACAACCTTGCAAAAGGCAGTCAAGCTGCACGTTCAACCTTTCCCACTCAAAGTTCCCGGCACCAACCGGGCACCGAGCGATGCCGAAATTGGCGAAGCGTTGCTCGCGCAATAGAGTATTTAGAACCTTTTCCCAACAAAAGATGCATTTGCCTCAAAAGCCGACGATTAGTGATTGCTCGCCATTCTGATCTTCGCTAGCAAATGGCATGGCCGACATCCCATCAAAACCTGTATCGAACAATGAAACTCAGAAGACCAATGCGTATTTGGTACTTCTATTCATGCCATTATTCTTCTGCTCCAACATTGTTATCGGCCGTGTGGTCATTCAGGAAACAGAGCCATTTATTTTGGCTTTTTTCAGATGGTTCATAACCGGACTAATCTTGCTGGCAATCAGCTACCCATCGCTCAAGCGCAGTTGGCCGGATTTCAAAGCACAATGGAAATCAATTTTCATAGCTGGCTTCCTCGGCATGTGGATTTGCGGTGCACTCGTCTATCTCGCATTGAAGTACACCAGCGCATCAAACGGGACCCTCATCTACACATCATCATCCGTGCTCATCATTCTGCTGGAATGGCTTTTTAGAGGACGAAAAATCGGCTGGCGGGAAATCTTTGGCGTACCATTAGCGATCTTGGGTGTCGCCACAATTGTATTTCAGGGGAACTTATTCGCTATTCTAACCTTGGAATTGAATCCCGGAGACGGGATTTTTGTTCTCACAGCAATTTGCTGGGCCATCTACTCAGTTCTCCTAAGAAACGACCCATTTCCCAAATTGCCAACGCTACCATTGATTGGAGTGGTGGCAATTGCCGGCGCAATTATGCTGTTTCCCTTCGCCGTTGCAGAAGCCATTTGGTTCCAGCATTTCCCCACTAGTCTGGAAAACTGGGTCGGCATATCAGCACTTGTGGTGGTTTCATCACTGTTTCCATTTACTGCGTATCAGTATGGCGTAAAAGTCGTGGGACCAGCGACAACCGGCGTATTTCTCTACCTGCTACCACCCTACGGCGTTGGATTGGCTGTTTTGCTTCTGGGAGAAACACTGCAGGCTTTTCATTTTGCAGGTTTCATATTGATCCTTGGCGGAGTTATTTTGGCGACCGCACCGTTGAAAAGACGCGCAGCCAGAATAGCAAAAGCAGCAAATTAACCGATATTTCCAAGCGCCGGGAACATCTCCAAGAGCCAGAAGGAAAACGTCGACATCTGGTTTGTGAGAAACAACACGCCAGTTAATACGAGCATACCGCCCATAACTCGCTCTACGGTTTGCATATGTTTCTTAAAACCAGCCATCCAAGACATGAAGGGGCGCGCAAACAGTGCGGCCAGAATAAATGGAATTCCCAAACCAAGCGAGTATATAGCCAACAACCCGGCACCTTCTGCGACTGTATCTTCGGTTCCAGCAACAGCAAGTATTGCAGCCAGAACTGGCCCTATACAAGGCGTCCAACCAAACGCAAAAGCAAGCCCCATAACATATCCGCCGAGATATCCTGGCGGTTTACGATCAACCTGCAGCCGCGCTTCGCGATACAGCAAACCGATCCGGAACACGCCCAGAAAGTGTAGGCCCATTATGATAATAACTATCCCGGCAAACAAACTGAGCGTGCTGGCGTTTCTGGCTATGAATTGCCCGGCAACAGATGCAGCAGCTCCGAGCAACACGAATACGGTGGTAAACCCAAGCACAAATGCTAATGCTGAAAATACGACCTGTCGGCTTCGCTCTTTACTGAGTTTGGCGTCGGTAAGCTGATCCAGCGACACGCCTGCCAGATAACAAAGATAGGGCGGTACAAGAGGCAGCACGCAAGGAGACACAAAAGACACCAAGCCTGCCAACAACACAGTCAAAATAGTCAATTCGGCAGCCATACTTATCCTCAAACACAGAATCTAGGTGTCATATAGCAAGTTTTGCGGAGATTTAACTTCACGTCTTCGCGAGAACCAGGTGATTTCATCAAATCTCAGTGTTTTAGTTCCAAGGCCGCTTATGGCGGGGTAGTGCACGCGTCAGTTCTAAACCCAGTTTGGCAAGCTGTGCAGGAAGATCACCCTGCGTTTCCTGACTAGCAGGTGCTCCTTCTGTCAATGAATCCAATCGGATGGCGCCAAATTCTTTCATAGTAGACTTTCCCAAAAACGCCGGTTTGGTGGAGCTTGACGCTGTTCCACAGCGTGTCGCGACTTCCAATGGACTGATGATCATATCTAAATCACTTTGGCACACTTCAAACCACGCTTCAGGACGCCTGATGACGCTTACATCAGTTCGCTCATTCATGGTCGTCGCCACAGTAAAAGAACACGCTGTTCTGTCACACACTTGATCGATCGAACTCTGGAGCAAAGTATCATGCACGTCTCTGCTATCGCCGACAGCACGCATCCAAATGCCAGCGGTGAATTCGTTTCGGCTGGCACCAAAAAATTTCATCCCTTCTGGTTCTCTGCTGGCTATCATTTTTCCATCCGGCGAAATAAATAATATCGACTGAACATCCTGCGAAAGCGTGGTAACGATTGCCAGCAAACCAAATGCGCCTGCGAATACAAAGCGCAACTTTGTGCGAAGCAAGCATGCAACAAGCAAACAAAGCGCAAACATCAATGTCACCAGCGCATCTTGTTGCCCATAGACGTATACGGAACCATCAATCTCTGACACCCATTTTGAGACAGAAACAACGTAGCGAAGCCCAAATTCCATTAGAGATAAGGGAAGTAGCTCCAAACCGAATGGCATTAAGATCAGCGCAAATATACCCATTGGCATTACAAGCATAGCAACAATTGGCATAGCTGCCAGATTGCCCAGCAATCCATAAATCGCCGTTTGATAAAAGTGATGAATAGCAAAGGGAGAAGTAGCGAACCCTGCCACCACTGAAGTAAGTAATAACCCCAAGGTACCCACAAGGGCTTTTACGGATAGTCCACGTTTAGCAAATCGTCGTTTGAAACTCGAAAATAACCCTTCCCGGCGATAAACCGCAACCAAGGCAATGACTGCCATGAAAGACATCTGAAAGCCGGGTGAAAGTATTGACGAAGGCTGTACAACCAAAATCACCAAGGCGGAAATCGCTACGTTTCTCATTGTTAGAGCGGCGCGATCAAACAAAATAGCGATCAGAAACACCGCAGCCATCAAGAAAGCGCGTTGGGCAGATATTGCTGACCCTGACAAGGCGAGATAAATCAGGGCTCCTACAAGGGCTGTTGCGGCTGCTAGTTTCTTAACATCGTGCCTGGCAGAAAACTCTTTCGCACATGCACCACACAAACGTACTGCCCCAAAAATCAAACTCGTAATCAGTGCCATATGGAGGCCAGAAATTGCCAGAATATGAGCAAGGCCTGAGTTGCGCAGGGCCTCTTGAACGTCATCAGCAATACCGGCTCGTTGGCCAACCAGCAGAGCCGCAGCCAGTGCGCCACCTTGCCCCGGCACTGCCTGCGAAATTCGGTCGGCAATTTCATGTCTTAGCTTATTGAGCCGGTCCATGAATGATGGAGCCGTATCAGCAGAGAAATCTAGAATTGGGATAGCCTCTTCCAGTAAAAATCCTCTGGCGGATAAGCCTTTAAAATATCCCACACGCCGAAAATCATAGCCATTGGGCAAAAGTGGCCCGCTCATGGGCTCCAGCCGAGCCCTCACTTGGATCACATCACCGACCTGTAGATTTTCCACATGTTTGTTGTAGGCACTCAGCTGAACACCTGCAAAGTCATTAGGTATCTGGCCGCGGTCTAAAACATTGCGTAAAATCACACGCGTTCGCTTGTCAGACGGTACGAGCTCAGTTACCTGACCAGAGATCACGAACGTCCCAGCCTGCTTTAAAAGTGGCGTAGAGAGACGATCTGTCTCCAGCTTTGCCACAACAACACCGCCGAGGAACAACAATCCTGAAACACAAAAGATAAAGGCCGCGTGTATTTTGCGCATTCGCCAAGTCAAACCAGCTAACACCATAAATACGGCCATTAGCCCAATACCATTTGGCTCCTTTGGCATCGCAAAATACGCAATCACACCCAGCCCGAGCAGAACGGGTATCCATGCGAATACGTCGCGATGTGCTAACTCTTTCTTCACCAACAGAGGGACTTGGTCGAGCCCGCCTGCTAGAATAAACGACATGCGCAATGAAAGAGATCGGTAAAACCCAATCTTTGAGACCTCTCCACCAACACGCTTTATATGAGCGTTTTCTACATCAACAATACCGTTGATGCTGGCATGATCCTGCAAGTTCTCTTGCGGCCTATCTTTGTAAGGTTTTTTTGCCACATCACATCAGGTGTTTTAAACGCTACAACCTACATGCTACACGAAACCTCACTTTTACCAAATAATCGACAGGATCACGATGTCCGCTCCAGTAGTTACACGCTTCGCCCCTTCTCCCACAGGATTTCTGCACATTGGCGGAGCACGAACAGCCCTGTTTAATTGGCTCTACGCCAAGGCAAACGGCGGCAAAATGCTGCTTCGCATTGAAGACACAGACCGCGCGCGCTCTACCCCCGAAGCCGTGACAGCACTATTGGATGGGCTAAGCTGGCTCGGGATCGACTGGGAAGGCGATCCACTTTCACAGTTTGAGCGACAGGATAGGCACGCCGAGATAGCCAAGCAATTGGTGGCGGAAGGCAAAGCATATTACTGCTATACATCGCCAGAAGAACTCAACGCCATGCGTGAAAAAGCACGCGCAGAAAACAGAGCGCCCAAATATGACGGCACGTGGCGCGACAAAGACCCAAGCGAAGCGCCAGAAGGCGTAAACCCGGTTGTTCGCATCAAGGCAGAACAGACGGGAGACACTCTGGTGACAGACCATGTGCAGGGCGAAGTTCGCTTCCCCAATGCAGACCTTGACGATTTTATTCTTTTGCGGAGCGATGGTACGCCAACATATATGCTCGCAGTGGTCGTCGATGATCACGATATGGGTGTTACGCACATTGTTCGCGGTGATGATCACCTGACAAATGCGGCGCGGCAAATCCAGATATACAAAGCGCTTGGATGGGATGTTCCTGATATGGCACATGTGCCGCTTATCCACGGTCCCGACGGTGCAAAATTGTCAAAACGGCACGGTGCGTTAGGGGCTGAAGCCTACCGCGCCATGGGATACTTGCCAGAAGCCCTGTGCAATTATCTGGTGCGCTTGGGTTGGGCCCACGGAGATGAAGAAGTCATTTCCATAGTCCAAATGATTGAGTGGTTTTCGCTTGATGCAATTGGTAAGTCACCGTCGCGGTTTGATTTTGCCAAGCTGGAAAACCTCAATGGCATCTATATGAGAAATGCGGACGATGAGCGTCTGGTAAGCGCTATGGAAACCATATTGCCTGAGTTGGAAACGCAATCACTGTTCGGCACAAGCCTGAGCGAGGCGCACAAAGCAAAACTCTTGCATGCTATGCCGGGTTTGAAAGAACGCGCTAAAACGGTCGTACAATTAATCGAAAGCGCGGAGTTTATTCCAGCAAGCGTGCCGCTTAATTTCTCAGAAAAAGCTCTGAAGCTATTGGACGAAAGCGGCATAGGCATCTTGTCCGGTTTACTGCTAGAGCTTCAAAACGCTGAATGGAGCGAGGGAGAACTGGAAAACTGCGTAAAAGAATTTGCCAACAAACAAGAGCTTAAATTGGGTAAAGTGGCACAGCCATTGCGGGCAGCATTGACCGGCAGCAACACATCACCTGGCATTTATGACGTGCTTTTGGTTCTTGGAAAAGAGGAGGCGTTGAAGCGCATTCAGGCTGCAACAGGTACTGTTTAGCAACTTCGCCAGAAACTACATCCATGCCAACTTCTTGCGGCATTGCAGCAAATCGGGTAGTTGGTAGCCAAACTTCTCATAAATAATGACAAGTTTGGCTCCGCTGGTGCATTCACATTTGTGAAGTTGGCACAGGCGAACACTGAGAAATGCACCAATTGCAACTCAGATATAAACGGAATGCCCACCGATAAGGGCTGGCACGAAAGGGATGCTTATGAGCGATAAAACAGCAACGCTGACCATAGACGGCAAAACCTATGAGTTACCGATTCATGACGGAACTGTCGGCCCACAAGTGGTCGATATCTCGTCGCTTTATAAGCAAACAGATCGATTCACTTTCGATCCGGGCTTTACATCCACTGCGTCCTGCGAATCAAAAATTACATATATCGATGGTGATCAGGGTATTTTGCTGCATCGCGGTTACCCAATTGACCAACTGGCTGAACACGGCGACTTTCTTGAAACCTGTTACCTTCTTCTATATGGAGAACTGCCTACAGCAACACAGAAGAAAGACTTCGACAGCCGTGTGACATATCACACGATGATTCACGAACAGATGTCTCGGTTCTTTACTGGCTTTCGCCGTGATGCTCACCCTATGGCAATTATGTGTGGTGTTGTCGGCGCTTTGTCAGCATTTTACCACGACTCGACTGATATTTCTGACCCGCATCAACGCATGGTCGCCTCGCTTCGCATGATTGCGAAAATGCCAACAATTGCGGCTATGGCGTATAAATATCATATCGGTCAACCATTCGTATATCCAAGCAACGATCTGGACTATGGATCCAACTTCCTGCGCATGTGTTTTGCGGTGCCTTGTGAAGAGTACAAGGTAAATCCTGTCCTATCACGTGCCATGGACCGCATATTTATCTTGCATGCAGACCACGAGCAAAATGCTTCCACATCAACCGTGCGATTGGCTGGTTCATCCGGTGCAAATCCATTCGCTTGTATCGCCGCTGGCATTGCATGCTTGTGGGGTCCGGCACATGGTGGTGCCAACGAGGCCGCACTCAACATGTTGGCCGAAATCGGCAGTGTCGACAAAATTCCAGAATATGTGGAACGCGCAAAAGACAAAAACGACCCATTCCGCCTGATGGGCTTTGGCCACCGCGTATACAAGAACTACGATCCGCGCGCCAAAATCATGCAGAAAACCTGCCATGAAGTCTTGAATGAACTTGGCATTGCAGATGATCCAATGCTGGAAGTGGCACTGGAGCTGGAACAGATTGCCCTGACCGATGAGTATTTCATTGAGAAAAAACTCTATCCCAATATTGATTTCTACTCAGGCATTACCTTGCGGGCACTTGGCTTCCCGCCATCCATGTTCACAGTGCTCTTTGCGCTAGCGCGTACTGTTGGCTGGATTGGACAATGGAATGAGATGATTGAAGATCCAGGTCAGCGTATCGGTCGCCCACGTCAGCTTTACACTGGTGCCACACAACGCGATTTTATCCCAGTGTCACAACGTTAAAACCCGTCGACAGGCAGATGTTCAAAAGGCCGCGCTTTGACGCGGCCTTTTTTGCACGCTAGATGGAGCCCGCCTCGACCATGTAGTTGCTGGCAGTGCACATCGCTGCATCATCTGATGCAAGAAAAAGCACCATTCGCGCCACATAAACCGGGTCAATGAGATCTGGCAAACATTGACGCTCCCGATGCTTTTCCAAGCCCTCTGGCGTCGCCCACATGGTTTTTTGGCGTTCGGTCATAATCCAGCCTGGAACAACCGTGTTTACTCGAATCCTGTGTTCACCTAAATCTCTCGCCATCGTTCTTGTCAAACCGTGAACCGCTGCCTTCGCTGTTGCGTAGGCGGGAAACCCGCCACCAGCCTCCCACCAGGAGTTTGACCCCATATTGACAATCGACCCACGGCCTTTCGTGATCATACCCGGCGCAACAGCCTGAATCGCAAAAAACATGTGACGCAGGTTGGTCGCAATGCGGTCGTCAAAATACTCCTCAGTGACATCTTGCCAATTGTGTCTGTCGTCACGTGCTGCATTGTTGACCAGCACTTCAGCCGCGCCCAGCTTTTTTTGGAGGCTGGCAAACGAAGCCTTCAGCAGATCTGTATTGCGCAGATCACATACAGCAAGCTCAATTTCTGTTCCGCCTTGTCGCAGTTCTTCAACCAGAGCTGTACCGGCCTTTTTATCCATGTCTATCAGGCCAATTTTTGCAGATTGTTGTGCGAATCCACGCACAATTTCTTCACCAATGCCAGAGGCGCCCCCGGTTACATAAACTACTTTCTCGCTGAGGCTGTCGTATCTGGCAAATTTCATAGACATAGGCGCGAATTCCTTTTCTGAAGATTTGCAGCGTCATAGCGCAAGTCGGCAGCTTTTGCGACTGTGTAAAACTCAATGACGTTCGACGAAACAATTGTTATTGCTTGAACACGAACCTATGATTTTATGATCAGTAGTCGGCCAGGCGTAGCGACCAAATTCAACCGAGGCATATTGAAAACTATGATGAAATTGTATTTCTCTCCAGGATCTTGTGCTTTTGCGACCCACCTTGCGCTTGAAGAAGCAGGCGCAAGCTACGAAGCGATAAAGTTGAATTTCAAGACCGGCGAGCATTTGACGGATGAATATCTAGCAATCAATCCAAAGGGTCGCGTACCTGCATTGATCACCAGCCATGGTGTGCTTACGGAAACGCCAGCTCTTCTGGTCTATATCGCCCAAGTTTTTCCTGAATCAGGATTAATTCCGCAAGGGAACCCTTTTCTGCTCGCCAAAATTCAAGAATTTAACAGCTTTCTGGCTTCTACCGTACATGTCGCACATGCTCACAAATTACGTGGTCACAGGTGGGCGGATGAACAGTCATCGTTTGACGATATGAAGCGCAAGGCACCCGAAACCATGCATGCCTGTTACAAACTCATTGAGGAAGAGATGATAGATGGGCCATGGGTCATGGGTGAAACCTACACCATTTGCGATGCTTATCTTTATACAATCAGTCGCTGGCTTGCGGGAGATGGCGTCGCTGTTTCAGATTTTCCAAAGGTCGAAAATCACATGAAATTGATGGCTAAACGACCCGCTGTTCAGAAAATTCTACCTCTACATCCGTGATGAGTAAGGTAGCTGCAACCCGGCTTACGCAACCACAGAATCCAGAACCAGTTTTGCAGATAGTTTAGATGGCGTGTTCGGCGCAACAGAACAAAGCTCCTGCAGCCGCAGAAATTCAGTTACTTGCGCCAACCTGTTTGGCCCACCTTCAAACAAAGGCAATAGAGACTGGAGCAATGCATCTGAGTTACAGTCTCTGTCGACAAATTCAGGGACTACATTTTTTCCGAGAATAAGGTTTGGCAGAACTATCGAATCTATTGTAGCAAGCCATTTCAGGTTTCGCGCAATCGGGTCCAACTTGTAGCCAACACTCATGGGAATACCCCACAATGCGAGCTCAAGTGTTGCGGTTCCGGACGCGACGAGTGCAACATCAGCGCGAGCAAATGCCTCAAATTTTTCGATTTCGCCAGACACAATATTTGGCATGACCTGCCAGTTTGAAACCAGTTCTTCAATTCGCGTCCGTTGGTGGGAAACCGCTGGTATATCAATTAAAAGTTCAGGAACATGTTTGAGCGTTTTTTCCACGGTTTCACCAAACACCGGCAACAACCGTTTTATTTCACCGCTCCTGCTTCCCGGCATCAGTAAAAGCCTAGGTTGACTGGATTCCTTTGTACGATATTGCAAGTCAATCTTGATCTTCGATATTTTTTCTACCAACGGGTGGCCGACATAGGTGCATTCCGGACCCTGTAAACGTTTGTAAGCATCTGGTTCAAAAGGTAAAATTCCCAAAACATGGTCAACATATGCTTTCATTTTTTGCGCACGGCCAGGACGCCAGGCCCAGACACTTGGAGATACATAATCCACGACCGGCAATTCGGGCATTTTCTTGCGCACCCGCTTTGCAACGGGATGCGTAAAGTCAGGACTGTCAACAATTACCAAAACATCCGGAGTAAATTCCACAATGCGGTCAATCAGACGGTAAGCCAGCCTGATGATCTTCGGTAGCCGCGCCACAACCGCTGTCAGCCCCATAACCGCAACTTCTTTCAACGGGAAAACACTTTTGAGCCCGAGAGCGGTCATCCTCTCCCCGCCCACTCCAAAAAATTCAATCTCTCCTGTGTGAAGTTGCTGGATGCCAGAAATGAGCTCTGCACCCAATTGGTCGCCAGATTCCTCTCCCGCCACAATCGCTATTTTCAAAGGTCTCACGTCAAGACTTCCGTTTCGTCGAATGAAACACCCAAAACAAAAATGTTTTCTTTGTCCGCAAGTTGAAGCAGCTTATCCCGCTCAAGCAACAGAACCTTGCCAGCCTCTAAAGCAATACCAGCCAAGCCTGCATCTTTTACCTGCAGGATTGTAGACGGGCCGATCACAGGAACATCAAACCTGATATCCTGCTTGGGCTTTGCACATTTTACCAGAACACCTTGTCCGGTCTTCCATCTCGCACGTTTTGCTGCAGCAATGTCACTTACCCTTGCAAGCATCTCTGACGTGCCTTCAGGGCCTTCCATGGCGATAACCCGGCTTGCTGCAACAACAGCCCCCTGCCCCATATCTAACTGACCTGCCGCCAGAGCGGCTTTGCGAGCTAACTCAATATCCTCGTTGGGAAACTTTCTAACTTTGTTTGAAGATATCAGTCCAACCGGACAGGCCAAGTCTGGAACAGCTTCAAGGACGCCAACAACTCCGTAGCCGCGCTTTTCAAATGAGTTTGCAACATTGGCCAAAACTGCATCATCTCCGCCCACAAGAACAGACAGTAACTCCGGCAAAATTTTAACTCCGCCAAAATCGAACTTGAGAGCTGGCAGGTCTGGTCGCTTGGTGACCCCACCCACTGCCAGAACATGAGTGCACTGCTGGACTTTCAGAAAATCCAAAAACTTTCCGATTTGTCCCCAGCCGATTGTTTTGACCGCAACATGGTCAGGAAGAGCAATATCCGTATCCGCCTCTCCGGCGAGACGGACGACCACAAAATCTGCTTGCTTCGCAAGCAAAGCATGCGCCACATCTCTCGGTAAAACACCGCCGCCACAGATCAGCGCGATCTTCATAGTGTCCGCTTCCTGATGAAGAGCTGCATGGCTCTCCATTTTGATTGTCTAACCCAGAACTTTACCTAACGAGGCATGCAAATACGACGGCCGTTACCTGCCCGGATAAAATCGATCATATTCTTCACCAAAGGGCTGTCTGGATAAGAAACAGAAACCTGATTGACACGTTCCTGAAAAGAGCCTTCCTCAATAAAGAGTTGGGCATAAGCATTTCTAAGTGTGTGAATCTCAGCTTTTTCAATATCCCTGCGGCGCAAACCAACAAGATTGAGACCACCAAGCTTGGCTCTGTTACCGATCACGGAGCCATAGGGGATAACATCATTTTCAACGCCAGACATGCCACCGATGAAAGCGTGCTCACCAATGCGGACAAACTGATGGACCGCAGACAACCCACCCAATATCGCATGATCACCCACATTTGCATGCCCTGCAATGGTGGCGTTGTTCACGAAAATCACATGATTACCAACCTGGCAGTCATGAGCGATGTGGGCACCTGCCATAATGAGGCAATCATTGCCGACTTTCGTCAGCATGCCACCACCTTCGGTACCGGTATTAATTGTCACATTTTCGCGGATTTTACATCTCTCGCCAATATGCAACTCGCTCGGCTCGCCGCTATATTTAAGATCCTGTGGCTGTGCACCAATACTCGCAAACTGAAAGATTTCAGTTTCAGCACCGATGGTTGTGCGTCCTTCCACAACGACATGAGCTCGAATGTTGACATTGTCTCCCAGAACAACGTGTTCGCCAATAACGCTATAAGCGCCAATGGAAACATTGGAACCGAGCTGGCAGCTCTCTGGAACTATGGCAGTAGGATGGATGGTCAATGAGAACTCCTATTGATCAATCAACATGGCAGAAATTTCAGCTTCACAAGCTTTCTTTCCATCAACCATTGCTGAGCAGGCGAATTTCCAAACGCTGCCACGGCTTTGAATTTTTTTGACTAGATATTCTATTTGATCTCCAGGCACCACAGGTTTTCTGAATTTTGCCTTATCGATGCTCATCAAATAAACTAGGCTTGGTGGTGCGTCTTTAGACTTTGCGAGAATACAGAGGGCGCCAGCCGTTTGAGCCATACCCTCCAGCATGAGCACACCTGGCATGACAGGTTGACCAGGAAAGTGCCCCATGAATTGGGGCTCATTTGCGGTGACGTTTTTCACGCCGGTGCAAGACTCATCACCATTAATGTCTTTAAGTTTATCAACGAGGAGAAATGGATAACGGTGTGGAAGTGCTTTCAGAAGATCAAGTATGTCAGCCGAGCCTAGTTCTGTAGTCATCGCCTCACTCATAAGTGCCTCACTGCATGTAAATTCGTCAGATTCGATTGCGTCTCAATCAGCTTCATCTTTATCAGATTTTTGTATCGCGACGACATCTTTGTTTGCAAGCTGGCTAAGCAGCGTAACTTCCTTAAACCATTCACGCAGTGGTTTTGCAGGCATTCCGCCCCAACGCGCGCCAGCTGGCACATCGCCATTAACCGCACTAACGCCAGCAATTTGGGCACCATTACCTACACTGACGTGCCCAATAACGCCTGTTTTACCGCCAATAACCACGAAGTCACCAAGCTTGGCACTTCCTGCAATAGCAACATGTCCGACTAGAACACAATGCCGACCGATGGTGACGTTGTGACCGATCTGCACCTGGTTATCTATCTTAGTGCCTTCGCCAATAATTGTGTCGCGATTTGTACCACGATCAACGCAACTATTTGCACCAATTTCCACACTATCCTGAATAATCACACGACCAATTTGCGGAACTTTCAAATGCCCCTCTGGTCCCATTGCAAAGCCAAACCCATCCTGTCCCACGCAAACACCTGCGTGCAAAATTACATGGTTTCCAATGATGGAGTGCTGAACGGACACATTCGGCCCAATATGGCACATCCGGCCAACACTAACGCCACGCCCCAGAACAGCTCCAGCGCTGATAACACTGCCATTACCAATTTGAACATCCGCCCCCACAGACGCGCCTGGTTCAACAGTTACATCGTCTTCAAGAACAGCGTCTGGATGTATGTAGCAAAATTCGCGTTGGCTCGGCCGATCACACATACCCAGTGTGTTCTTGGCGAACATGGCACCTGGATAAAGCGCTGCGGCCAATCTGGCGTATGCGTGATACGGATTTGGCGTAATCCAGGCTATAGCGGTTTCAGGGACGTTTTTGGCAAATCGCTTTTTGCAAAAAATCAGCGACGCCTTGCTGTCTTTCAGAAGATCAGCATATTTCAGATTATCAAGGAAGGTCGCATCACCAATCTGTGCTTCGTCCAAAGCCTTTACATTTTTGATTTTTATTGTTGGGTCGACATCGGCCGGGACACCGTCGCCCAAGAGCACAGACACCTGCTCCAAGGACATCTCTGCCGCTACGGAAAATGAGTTTCCTTCAGACATAGATTACTCCACTCATAAAAAAGCCGCCGCTATGCTTGGCATAACGGCGGCCATAAAGAAATAAGCTTGATTAGAACTTGGCGCCACCACCAAAGCGGAATGACTGCTCTTTATCGTAGTTCTCGCCGGTGAGAACTTGCGCAACATCAGCACGCAACGGGCCAAACGGGCTCTGCCAAAGGATACTAGCGCCGACAGAAGATCTGACTGATGAGTCGTCCACATAGTTGGCCGCCGCAATATTACTACTGCGATCATCACCATCATAGAGTGAACCTGCATCAGCAAATACAGCACCACGCAGTCCAAAGGACTCCGGTATACCCCAAATTGGGAAGTTCAGTTCAGCTGATGCTACCCAGAACGTATTACCACCAACAGCACTTCCGTCAGATGTATCTCTTGGACCAAAAGACTTGAAACCACGAACTGTCTCACCGCCTTTGAAAAACGCATCGGAATAGCGAACATCTTCACCGATACCAGTAATATTGCCAGCCTTGAAGCTCACAGAACCAACAAGATCCCAATCTGTATGGAGCTGACGATAGATGCGGGCGTCCAACATCGTCCGCACATAACTCACATCACCACCGAGCCCAGCAAAGTCCTGCGAAATACGAGCAAAGATGCCGTCTCTTGGGAGAACCTTACTGTCAACAGTATTATAGGTAAGAGTATAACCAACTGAAGACGTTACGACAGCACCCTCAGCGGCCGCATCAATGATAGCCTGAGACACAGTCGCCGAAGAGTTGGTCCTAATAATTTCAGAACTAACTATGCCATACCGCAAGGAGAGGCCAAGGTTTTCTTTGATTGGAAGACCAAAGCTGATTCCGCCACCGATTTTCTCGCTGTCGTAATCATCTTCTTCTTGGAAACGGCTGTAAACGTTGAAGCCAGCGGACATACGACGACCCAAGAAGTATGGATCAGTGAATGCAAAGTCATAATTCTGCTTGTCAGAGCCAGCGCTAACCGCCGCCTTAACAAAATACCCGCGACCCATAAAGTTTCGCTCGGTCAGAGAAACGTCACCGACAAGTCCATCACCGGTTGAAACACCCGCACCGAATGACAACTCACCGGTTGGTTGGTCTTCAACATCAACATTGAGCACAACACGATCCGGCGAAGAACCTGGACGTCTGGAAATACGCACTTCTTTAAAAAAGCCAAGGGCCTTTAGGCGACGTTCTGCACGATCCACCAGAACCTTGTTATATGCATCACCTTCAGCCAGATCAAACTCACGACGCACGACATAGTCACGTGTCCGAGTATTGCCGCGCACGTTTATACGCTCAACATAAACCCTTGGGCCTTCATCGATTACATAGGTCAGATGTATCAGCTTTTGCTCATAATCGCGATCACCGCGTGGGCGAATCTGGGTAAATGGGAAGCCCATTCGCGCTGTTTCCAGCGTCAAGTCTTCCAGTGTGCGTTCAATTTTTTCAGCATTGTAGGTTTTGCCAGATTTCGTAAGAAGCACATGGCGAAGATCTTCACCATTAAGGCCGACAACGCTTGAGTCAACATTCACATCACCAAACTCGTAGCGATCACCTTCATCGACTGTAAACGTTACAAAAAAGACGTTTCTCTCGCGGTCTAAATCTGCCACGGCGGAAATAATCCGGAAGTCAGCATAGCCCTTGCGGTAATAGAAACGGCGCAGGCGCTCTTCATCAGCACCCAATTTGTCTGGATCGTAAACGTCATTGCCACTCAAAAAACTCAAAAGGTTTTTCTGGCTGGTATCAACAACTTCGCGCAACTTTCCATCGCTGTATTCACGATTACCAATGAAACTCACGCGAGAGATAGACGTTTTTGCCGACTCGTCGATTTCAAAGACCAAATCAACACGGTTTTGTGGAAGATCAATGATCTGAGGTGTTACTCTTGCATCAAAACGACCAGAGCGACGATACATCTCCAGCACACGCTGGGTATCGTTCTGTACCTTTGATCTTGTAAACACGCCGCGCGGTTTACTCTGTACGATCGCGGCAAGCGCGTCGTCCTTCAGACGATCATTGCCTTCAAAAACCACACGGTTAAGAACCGGGTTCTCTTCGACCTGAACAACCAGAGTGCTGCCCTTACGGAACACCTGCACATCGGAAAACAAGCCCGTGGCAAACAAGGCCTTCAGAGACTCATCAACATCAAACGCAGAATAACGCTGACCAGGCTGAACAGATAAATAAGCGCGAATCGTTTCGTCATCAACGCGTTGGTTGCCCTCAACAGAAATACTGCTGACAGTTTGGGCGAGCGCTTGCTGAACACCAACGGGAGAAAGCACTAAAACGGACAACGCAAGCATCAGGCTTAGCGCGAGTGATTTACCACCAAAAGCGTTACGAGAGACAGAAAACAAAAATTTCATACGGCCACTTGCCCGACTTTGCCAACTCACCATTTTTGCAAAACACAAAGCTTCGCTCATAATGAGGGACTCAAATTAAAATTCATGACTTGTTTTACAGTGTTTTAAGCTAGGTTCAAGCGGTAGCATTGAATGCGTTGCCATTTTATAAATTTCGTTGCAAACACGCCACGCAAACCGCTGGGTTTCGCCCATATTCCAACTAAGAACCCATTAAAAAATTAATATCATTCCAATTCACAAACAGGAATAGCGCAAGAATAACCGCTAGCCCAGCCTTAAATCCGTATTCCTGGGCTTTCTCGCTAAGCGGTTTTCCACGTATCGCTTCAGCGGCATAGAATGCCAGATGTCCGCCATCTAACATCGGAATCGGAAATAAATTAATCAGCCCAATGCTTGCTGACAGAACTGCTGTTAAATTCAAAAGCGCCAGAAAGCTGATCGCCGCAACTTGGCTGGACATATTTACCACACGAATGGGCCCGCCAAGCTGATCTGCAGATTCCCGCCCCGTTATTACACCCGCCAAATAGCTAAGTGTACGTGTTACAATGAAGCTTGTTTCTTTGACACCTTCAATTGTGCCCGAAACAAGCCCAAATTCTTTAATCACAATTTCGTCACGGTCGGCGCTTTGGCGTATACCAAGAACCCCCACCCTTTGGGTATTGCCAAAACGATCCGTCAGCTCTTGGCGTTTTGGTGTCGCGGCCAAAAGAACTTCGCTGCCTGACCTATCCACAAGTATTTCGATTTCTCGATCTGCGTTGGCAGTTACAACGCGCTGCAAATCAGTGAAAGACTCTATTTTATCGCCATCTACAGCCAAAATTTTGTCGCCCGGGCTCAAACCAGCTTCTTCTGCCGCGCTGTTCTCAACAACTTCGCTGACAATAGCTGGAATGATCGGCTTGCCAAAAGCAACGAACATGCCCGCAAAAATCACCACAGCAAGCAGAAAGCTTGCCAACGGTCCAGCACCAACCACAGCGGCCCTCTGACCAACAGACTTTCCGGTCAATGTCCTGCTTCTCAAATCGTCCGGCATAGCCGCCACCGCTTCAGAAGCTGGAACACTGGCGGCATTTTCATCGCCCGCAAATTTCACATAGCCGCCAAGTGGCACCCAGCACAACTTCCATCGGGTGCCGTGCTTGTCTGTATAGCCAATGAGCTCTCCACCAAATCCAATGGAAAATGCGTCAATATCAACTCCGCAAAGCCGACCAACCCAGTAGTGCCCGAGCTCATGGAAAAACACCACAACTGTAAACACAAACAAGGCAGGTAACGCGTAACTCAGAAAACCAGAGCCAACACCTGGAAGGCTTGATAGAAATTCCATGAAAAGTTCCCGATTTATCGCTCGCTTAAAATCAATTAATGAGCCGAATTAATAACATAAGTTAAAGCGCGGTCACGAGCTTCCAAGTCGCATTCCAAGGCCTCTTCAACATTCCGAAAATCCAGCACTGAACTCCCACCAGACACATCGTCCAGAACATTGGCAACAATTTGAGGGATACCAGAAAATCTGATTTTTCCATCAAGAAAAGCTTCAACCGCAATTTCATTTGCGGCGTTCAGTGCATTTGTTAGTGCTGCGCCACCTATCATCGCATCATGAGCCAGCTTCAAACACGGAAAGCGGTTCAAGTCTGCTTCCTCAAACGTCAATGCTGACATGGTTGCAAGATCAAGTTTGTCTGCTGGGGAAGGCCCGCGACTTGGCCAGTTAAGGCAGCAGGCAATGGGCACTCGCATATCTGCGCAACCGAGCTGCGCCAGAACCGACCCATCCGCGTAGTGAACAAAACCATGAATGATTGATTGTGGGTGCACGGCCACGCGTAATTGGTTAGCCTCAAGATCAAACAGATATTTCGCCTCAATCAACTCCAGTCCTTTGTTCATCAAGGACGCTGAATCAATTGTAACTTTAGCTCCCATGCTCCAGTTTGGATGATTGAGCGCCTGCCGAGCAGTAGCATTGGAAATTTGCTCAGCACTCCAGGTTCGGAATGGACCACCAGAGGCGGTCAAAGTCACTGCTTCAATCGATTTTTTTTGTTCGCTCTCAAACACCTGCCAAATTGCATTGTGTTCTGAATCTACGGGCAAAATTGGAATATTCTGACGGCGGGCTTCTTTTGTGAATAGTTCACCCGCACTTACCAAACACTCTTTATTTGCCAAGGCGATCTGATTGCCTGCCGCAAGCGCAGCCCAAGTTGGGCGAATGCCAGCGGCGCCGACAATAGCTGCGACAACCAAATCCACCGTCTCTGCAGCAACATCTTGCACTGCCTGCGCTCCTGCAGCACATACAATTCCGCTTCCAGAGAGCTGGGCCTTCAATGTTGGCAATTGAGATTCATCGTAAAGAACCGCTATTTTTGCTTTTTGCTGTATTGCGATGCGTGCAAGCTTCTCAGCAGATGCCTTGGCAACAACCGCAAACACTTGAAACTTCTCCGGTTGTGCGTTGATAACACTCAACACGCTTTCACCAACCGAGCCGGTCGCACCCAGAATTGTTATTCGTTTCGCGTTTCCAGGCAATTCCATAAACTTATCGGTATCCGAACAGTAAGACGGTTCCAAGCTGGTTATATTCGGGGTTCTGTACGAAAGCGATTATCAACGCCGTCAAAGATGCGAAAATTAATCCATCGACACGGTCCATCATACCACCATGTCCAGGAATTAACTGTCCAGAATCCTTAACGCCCTTGCGGCGTTTGACCCAACTTTCAAACAAATCGCCCAATTGGGACACACAAGAGAGCAACAACCCTACTACGGCGAGATAAAGTCCCGATGTTTCCGCTACAAAAAGGCTGAGAATAAAACCAAACAAAAAACCAGCGACAGCGCCACCAATGGCGCCCGACCAGGTTTTACCAGGAGACACAGACACCCACAATTTGGGCCCGCCGACAGCGCGACCTACGAAATAGGCAAATGTGTCAGTTACCCAAACCACTCCTATTACGAACGCCAAGGCGGCAACGCCAAATGTTACGTCATGCCGAAAGAACAACAACGCCACGCCGAACAAAATTGCATATGCATGACCAATTCCAATCCAGCGTTTTTGCGGGTTGACGACCCCATAGGCAGCCAAAGATCCAATGGCAATGAGAAGTGCCAAAAGCGCAATATCAAATTGTTTCAATTGAACGAGTAACAACTCAAATGCGCACAACGTCGCCAAAAGCAACAGTACTGTATTTGAGGTATTTGGCCGGCAAATCCGAGCCCATTCATACTGCACGGCGATAGACACAAGGAGAACTAGAGCATAGAACGGCCAACCGCCAAACCAACCAACAATTAAAACCAATGGTGCCAGCACAGCAGCAGAACAGATGCGCAGAAAGAGATTGCTCTTAAAAAAACCACCGCCTGCTAATTTAGAAGACAAAGCAGCGCCTAAACCGCATTCTTGGAAGCGTTCAGACTGCCAAACCGACGGTCACGCTTGGCAAAAATAGCTACGGCCTTGTCGAATTCCTGAGCAGAAAAATCCGGCCAAAAAACATCCAGAAACACAAACTCGGTATATGCAAGTTGCCACAAAAGAAAATTACTTAGTCTGCTTTCGCCGGATGTCCGTATTAAAAGATCGGGGTCAGGTATCTCACCGGTATCTAACGCAAGCGAAATAGCCTTTTCATCGATGTCGGCTGGGTTAAGGTCACCTGACGCAACCTTTTCCGCAATACTTTGTACCGACCTGCAAATCTCGTCACGTGAGCCATAGTTAAACGCCACAACCAGATTCAAGCCGGTATTTTCTGCAGTCGCAACTTCCGCTTCCAGCAAGTAGCCAAGGATATCATCCGGTAAATTGGATCTTGAACCAATTATACGAACCCTGACATTTTTGGCTTTCAAATCAGCCAGATCGCTGCGCACGAAGCGGCGCAACAATCCCATCAAAGCATCAACCTCCATCGCTGGCCGGGACCAGTTTTCAGAGCTGAAGCTGAAAAGTGTCAAATATTTAAGTTCAATCTGGATAGCGTGCTTAATGGTATTTCGAAGAGAATCCACACCAGCCTTGTGACCGGCAACCCTCGGAAGTCCCCTTTGCTCGGCCCAGCGACCATTGCCATCCATTATTATGGCAACATGATCCGGTAACTGTCCGCCAAATGCATCAAAGTCCAGAGAGTCGAAGGTATCAGGCGCATCGCGCATAGTGGTTCCTTTGAGGATGCAAATGTTGTCGAAAGCGGCCTAAACCTGCATGATCTCTGCTTCTTTGGTGCTCAACGTTTCTTCTACATTTTTAATCGCATCATCAGTCATTTTTTGAACCTGGTCGGAAAGACTTCTTGATTCGTCCTGGCCAATGTCGCCATCTTTTTCGGCTTTTTTCAACTGATCCATAATATCCCTGCGCACGTGACGTATCGCGACACGTGTGCGTTCGGCATATTTATGTGCAACTTTCACCATTTCCTGGCGACGTTCTTCGTTCAACTCAGGAATCGGAATACGGAACAAGTTACCTTCAACGACCGGGTTCAGGCCAAGTTCCGATTCCCGGATTGCCTTTTCCACAGCGCCTGACATCCCGCCATCCCAAACTTGCACGCTGATCATACGAGCCTCTGGTACGGAAACAGTTGCAACCTGATTGAGCGGCATGCGGGAACCATAGGCATCCACATGAATTGGATCGAGCAAACTGGCAGAGGCACGTCCGGTGCGCAGCCCACCCAAATCCGATGAAAGCGCAGAAATGGCTTTGTTCATTCGACCATCAACGTCGCTGAAATCGATGATATCACTGTCTGCCATTTGAAGTACTCCGGTCTGATTATCTGTCTGTGCGAGCAAAAATTGTTCTTAGTCTGTTGATACGATTGTAGCGAGCCCTTGCCCGCTGGCAACCTTTACCAATTCACCAGGATTGTGGATTGAAAATACGACAACCGGTACATTGTTGTCTCGTGCCAACGAAACTGCCGCAGTATCCATAACTTGCAAACCACGGGAAAGAATTTCTTCATAACTTATCTTCTCAAAACGAACCGCATCCGGGTCTTTTTTGGGATCAGCGCTATAAATTCCGTCAACTTGCGTCGCTTTCAAAAGCGCATCGCACTGCATTTCTACTGCTCGCAGAGCGGCACCACTGTCTGTGGTGAAAAAGGGATTTCCAGTGCCACCCGCAAAAATCAAAACACGGTGCTTTTCAAGATGCTTAAGCGCTTTTCTGTGTGTAAATGTTTCGCATATTGTTGGCATTCCAACTGCTGACATAACGCGTGCATTGCAGCCTGTGTTATTTATTGCACCCTCAAGTGCCAGCGCGTTCATGACTGTTGCCAGCATGCCCATCTGGTCGCCAGTAACCCGATCTGCTCCTTTGGCTGCCAGCGAAACGCCCCGAAAGATGTTTCCGCCACCAACCACGACACCAATCTCAATGCCAAGTTCGACAACCTGCGCGATTTCTTGCGCTATTCTTTTAACAACGGCATTATCAATACCAAATTGCAGGTCTCCCATGAGCGCTTCGCCCGAAAGTTTGAGAAGAATGCGACGGTAAGGAAGCGACATAGTGAACTCGCAAGGTCATTTAAGAAAATTACTGAGCCCGGATACACGAAGGGCGCCCGATTGTCACGAGCGCCCAGATAGCTTTGTTTCTTTTTGAACGACAGATTTAGCCTTTTACAGCCGCAGCAACTTCTGCAGCAAAGTCTGTCTCTTCCTTTTCAACGCCTTCACCAAGTTTGTAGAAGATGAATTCGGAGATTTTCACATCAGTTCCGATTTCTTTGGCAAGACGCTCCAGAGCACCTTCGACGGTTACATCCGGGTCAATCACAAAAGTCTGCTTGAGAAGTGTAACTTCCTCGTAGAATTTTCTGATACGGCCTTCGACCATTTTTTCGACTACAGCATCTGGCTTTCCTGATGCTTTGGCCTGATCAATAAGAACATTGCGCTCACGCTCTACGACTGCAGGATCCAAATCGTCCGGACCAAGTGCCATCGGGTTAGAGGCAGCAATGTGCATGGCAACCTGTTTTCCAAGCGCTGCAAGTTTCTCCGCATCGCCAGAAGACTGCATGCCCACCAGAACACCAATTTTGCCAAGGTTCGGTGCAACTGAATTGTGCACATAGCTAGCAACTACACCCTCAGAAACGCTCAGCTTTGCTGAACGGCGAAGATTCATGTTCTCACCGATGGTCGCAACAGCGTCTGTGATTGTTGCTTCGACAGCTTTTCCACTAACATCGGATTGAGCAGCAAGAATGTTCGCCAAAGCACCATCTGATTTTTGTGCAATACTGGCAACGTCTCTTACCAAGTCTTGGAATTTATCGTTGCGCGCAACGAAATCTGTCTCGGAATTCATTTCAATGATTGCGGCTTCTGAACCATCGGTTGCAACCGCGACCAGGCCTTCCGCAGCAACCCGGGAAGATTTCTTCGCAGCTTTTGACAGACCCTTTTTACGCAGCCAATCAATAGCAGCGTCGATGTCTCCGTCGTTTTCCTGCAGAGCGTTTTTGCAGTCCATCATGCCAGCGCCAGTAGATTGACGCAGCTCTTTTACCATAGCAGCAGTGATAGCCATTTGATGTGCCTTTTATGTTAATCGAAAACCGTCGACAGTGTCGACGGCAGCTTCTCGATCTAGTTTTTCTTCAAAAGAACAACGCGGTCAAAACGATCGCAATGCAATATCAACCGCGCATGCTTTTCTAACGGGGTGTTAGCCAGCAGCGAGTTTCGTCGCCTGATCAACCCAGTTATCGCGCTCTATACGACCTTTAAATGACAGAGCATCGTCAACGCGCGCAATATCATCAGCCGAAAAGCCTGCAACCTGAGAGAATTTCTTGATGCCCAAAGCATGAAGCTTGGTTTCAAGAACTGGACCGACACCTGAAATAAGTTTCAGATCATCTGCGTCACCATCAGGCGCATCGAACAACGCAACAGGCGCGTCACCAGCCTCTTCTGATGCAGGTGCCTCTTCAGCAGCGGCTTCAACCGGAACAGCAACTTCTTCTTCAACAAGCGCCATTTCAACCGGAACTTCCTCAGCAGCACCAAGATCGATGCCAAGATCTGTCTGACCACGAGACAGTCCGTCAATTGCGGCACGCGCAATCAGGTCGCAATAAAGGCCAATAGCACGCGCAGCATCGTCATTGCCTGGAACCGGGTAGTCGATGCCATCCGGATCACAATTACTATCAACGATCGCCGCAATAGGAATATTCAGACGGCGTGCTTCCTGAAGTGCAATGGATTCTTTGTTAGTATCAATAACAAACAAAAGGCTTGGAATACCGCCCATGTCTTTAATACCACCCAGAGCGCGTTCAAGCTTATCGCGCTCACGTGTCAAAGAAAGGCGTTCTTTCTTTGTCAGACCCTGTGCACCTTCCGAAAGTGTTTCTTCAACACTGCGCAAGCGTTTGATTGAATTTGAAATTGTCTGCCAATTGGTTAGCATACCGCCAAGCCAACGTGCGTTTACATAGTATTGTGCGGAGCGACGCGCAGAATCCGCCACATAATCTGCAGCCTGACGTTTTGTTCCGACAATAAGAACACGGCCACCTTTTGCAACAGTGTCGCTTACAGCCTGCAATGCCTGATGAAGCATCGGCACGGTTTGCGCCAAATCGAGAATGTGCACATTGTTACGTGCGCCAAAGATGTGTTTGTCCATCTTTGGATTCCAACGGTGTGTTTGGTGACCAAAGTGAACGCCTGCTTCCAAGAGCTGACGCATAGAAAAATCGGGCAGAGCCATGACTCTGTTTCTCCTTTTACCGGTTTGTCCTCCGAAAAGCAGTCCACTTTTGCATAGCCAAATACATGGCCAACAATCAGCGACCGGATTGATCAGTCAACGCTGATCTAGCTTTCCGTGTGTGATGGGGCGTTCCATAACGCCAAGGCGCTACGAAATCAACAGCATTTTCGCGCGAAACACCGCGTATCGGCAATTGTTACTTCTGAACGGCCAATAAACAGGAGAACAAATGCTTGAAAGCAAGGTTTTGGCCAGATTTTGCACCAAATTGATGCGCAAGGCTCTACTGCAGAGTTACATCAACCACGCCCTCTATTGATTTTACCGAGCCGGCGAATTCTGCTGACAGCGGATAACCACCGGGCAATTTTATAATGACGTCACGCTGTCCATTTTCCAGCATCAGAATGATTGTAACCTTTCCAGCACTCCGCCTGGGGCCGTCTGGTCTTCCAGACATGCATGCGTTGAGCTGGGTAGAAATAGACTTTAGTGGACTTTCATCATGAGCAAAGATAGCCATCTCTGCAAAACCGTTCGCAGCTTTCTCTTCAAGCCTGGAAAGCGACTGAATTCGGACACGGACTTCCTCGGTATCTTCATCCACATCAGCACCCACGGTGAAAATGAAGGAGTGTCCAATTTCCAGCATGTCACGATATTCTGACAGCCTTTCAGAATATAAGGTCGCTTCATACTGCCCGGATGGGTCAGACAAAGTCAGAATGCCCATGCGCGAGCCGCTTTTTGTCTTGCGTTCTTGCTTCGCGATGACAGTCGCAGCAAGCCTCCCGGCTCCTTTGCCTTTTTGGGCCTGCGTCTGGAACTCCTCCCAAGAAGGGATGTTCATTTTTTGCAGCACCGTTCCATACTCATCCAGCGGATGAGCTGTGAGATAAAGGCCAATAGCCTTATGCTCGCGAATAAGACGATCAGCCGTTTTCCAGGCTTGCACATCAGAGAGAATAATTTTTTCTCGATCGGCCCCTGCCCCACCAAACAATTCATCCTGACCGGTTTTCGCGTTCGCGCTTATCCGCTGCGAATGGGCCATCACGCGATCCAGCCCAGCAAAAAGTTTGGCGCGGTTTTCAACGAAAACGTCAAATGCACCAGCACAAACCAGAGCGTCCAAAGTTCGTTTGTTTAAAACCTTGGCATCAACACGTTCAGCAAAGTCTGACAAATCTTCGAATGGCTTTTCATCGCGTGCGGCAGTTACTTCCTCAATTACATGTCTGCCTACACCTTTCAGCGCACCCAAAGCGTAGATGATTTGGCCGTCCTCAACCTCAAATTCATAGTCAGATTTCGTAACACAAGGAGGCAGCACCGGAACCTCCATTCGTGCAGCCTCCTGCCGGAAATCCGATAGCTTGTCAGTATTACCCATATCCAGTGTCATGGTGGCGGCCAGAAATTCCACTGGATGATTGGCCTTCAAATAGGCTGTATGATAGGCAACCAACGCATAGGCGGCAGCGTGAGATTTGTTGAACCCGTAATCCGCAAATCTGGCCACGAGATCAAAGATCGTATTCGCTTGTGCATTCTTCACATTGTTTTCGACCGCACCGTCCACAAACCGCACGCGCTGAACATCCATCTCCGCCTTGATCTTCTTACCCATGGCCCGGCGCAACAGATCAGCCTCGCCGAGGGAATACCCGGAAAGCTTTTGCGCGATTTGCATCACCTGCTCCTGATAGATGATAACGCCATGCGTTTCCTTCAGGATTTCCTCCAAAAGAGGATGCATGTAGTCAGGCTCTTCAAGCTTATGCTTGCGCCTGTTGTAAGTGGGAATGTTATCCATGGGGCCCGGACGATACAAAGCCACCAAGGCGATGATATCTTCAAATCTATCCGGCTTCATACCTGCAAGCGCCCGCCTCATACCCTGACTTTCCAGCTGGAACACGCCAGCTGTTTCGCCGCGAGACAACATCTCATAAGTCTGTTTGTCATCCAGAGGCACGGTACCAAGATCAATTTCAATACCGCGCCTTGCAATCAAAGAAACCGCGCGTTCCAAGATGGTTAGCGTTTTTAGGCCAAGAAAATCAAACTTGACCAACCCAGCCTGCTCTACCCATTTCATATTGTATTGAGTAACGGGCATGTCAGAGCGTGGATCACGGTACAAGGGCACCAATTGTTCCAGCGGACGATCACCAATTACAATACCTGCAGCATGGGTCGAAGCGTGTCGATAAAGGCCCTCCAGTCTGGTAGCGATCGAGAACAGTTTTGCAACAACGTCTTCTTCTTCAGCCGCTTCCCGAAGACTCGATTCTGTTGCAATCGCCTCCTTCAATGTGATCGGATTTGCCGGCGTTGAGGGAACCATTTTGCATAATCGATCCACCTGACCATAAGGCATTTGCAGGACGCGCCCCACATCGCGCAAAACGGCTCGCGCTTGCAGGGTTCCAAAGGTAATAATCTGTGCAACCTGCGCGCTGCCATATCTTTCCTGCACATAACGGATAACCTGATCACGCTTCTCCTGACAGAAATCGATATCGAAATCGGGCATGGAAACGCGTTCAGGGTTCAAGAAACGCTCAAACAGCAGTGAGAAGCGAAGTGGATCAATGTCCGTAATCGTCAGTGACCAGGCAACAAGCGATCCTGCACCAGATCCGCGCCCCGGCCCCACCGGAACGTCATGGATTTTTGCCCATTTAATGAAGTCGGCAACAATCAAGAAGTAACCGGGATATTTCATCCCCACAATCACTTCCAACTCATATTCCAGACGTTTATCGTAAGTCTCGCGATCAACGCCGGGTGCCAAACCTTCAAGCGCAAGCCGGCTTTCCAACCCTGCAATCGCCTGTCTGCGCAACTCGTCGCCTTCTCGTTTAACAACAGCCGCATTGTCTTCTGTTGCAGCGTCCGAAGCCTCACCAGTAAAGCTGGGCAAAATCGGCGCGTGTTTTTGTGGTCGATAGCTGCAACGCTGAGCAATCTCCACCGTGTTCGACAAAGCTTCCGGGAGATCCGAAAACAACTCCGCCATTTCAGCACCGCTTTTGAAATAGTGTTGTGCTGTCAGCTTCCTGCGGTCATCTTCTGCAACCACCCTGCCTTCTGATATGGCAATCAGGGCATCATGGGCCTCGAAGTCATTATGTTCTGGAAAGAACACTTCATTCGTCGCAACCAGCGCAACATCATTCTCATAGGCATAACCGACAAGAAACGGTTCGGAAATCCTCTCGTTTGGATCACCATGTCGCTGAATTTCAATGTAAAAATTATCGCGAAATATGACAGAAAGCGTATCTAGCCTTTCCTTGGCCAGGTGTTCATTCTTGCCCGATAACAAAGGGTCAACAGCCCCCTCTAATCCACCGGACAAACAGATAAGCCCCTCTTTCAAATCTGTAAGAGCATCGATTGACACGTGCGGCTTCATCTCCTCGCCCGCATCTAGAAAACTCCGACTTACCAATTTGGATAGGTTAAGAAAGCCCAACTCATTCTTGGCAATCAGCACTATGTTTCCGAAACTGGAGTCACTATTACCCCGCCCCTCGCGGGCACGTGGATCCAAAACGACATCTTTAAAGTTTACAATTAACTGGCATCCGACAATTGGTTGAATGCCTTTGCCTTGAGCTTTGTCTGAGAATTCAAGCGCGCCAAAAAGATTGCCTGTATCTGCAATGCCTACTGCAGGCATATTATTAGATTTGGTGAGTTCTAAAAGCGCGCCAATTTGGATAGCACCCTCAAGCAGGGAATAAGCTGAGTGCACTCTTAAGTGCACAAAATCCAGATTTTGCATAACTCGACTCACAATGAAATGTTGAGGGTTATACTGAAACGGATTCAGGTTACGGGTCTAGGGCTTGACGGTTCAATCAGCTTATATCCCCCGAAAACCCAATTCTGAAGTGGTCGCATACATACCGACTCAGAAGCTCGAAAGCGTAGCCCAGTCACTCAGGAATGTGATCAAAACGGCAAAACAGGCGAATGAAAAGAAGGCGAAAAACTCACGAACAAACAGCATCATTGTTTTCTCCAATTTGGTTGAATTCAACAATGTTCTAATTTTGTTCTCATTTCAACAAAAAGAACAAAACAGGAATAAATAGAGTTAAAAATTGGTTACAATGGCGCGAGACGCTGATCCTGTATCGTGATAATCCGGTCCATACGAGACGCCAGTTCAAGATTATGAGTGACGATCAAAGCTGACAGGCCAGACGCCTTAACCAGTTGAGATAAAGCATCAAAAACATAGTCAGAGGTTTTGGGGTCAAGGTTTCCTGTCGGCTCATCAGCCAACAAAACCTTTGGACTGTTGGCCACTGCCCTGGCAATTGCCACCCTCTGTTGCTCTCCGCCAGAAAGCTCGGCAGGACGATGTTTGGCGCGATGATCTATATGCAGATATTCCAGAAGCATCTGGGAACGCTGATGTGCGGTCTGCTTATCAAGACCACGGATCATTTGCGGCATTGCAATGTTCTCAATCGCCGAAAACTCCGGAAGCAGATGGTGGAACTGGTACACAATACCAATTTGTGTTCTCCGCAACTTTGTCAGCTCGGAATCATCCAATGAATGACAGGCTGCATTTCCCACATAAACTTCGCCGGCGGTGGGTCGTTCCAGCAATCCGGCGATATGTAGGAAAGTGGACTTTCCGGTCCCAGATGGAGCAACCAGAGCAACCATCTCGCCATATGACAACGTTAAATCTGTATCTTTCAATACGGTCAACGTGGCATCGCCCTGACCGTAAGTTTTCTCGATGCCCTTCAGCTGCATCGCAAACGGCACATGTTCTTCGGGATTATTCATAGCGCAACGCATCTACAGGATCGAGTTTTGCCGCACGCCAGGCAGGATACAAAGTTGCAAAAAATGACAAGACAAGCGCCATGCCCACAACTGTTGCGACTTCCGACACATTCATGTCCGCAGGCAAGCGGCTCAAGAAATAAAGCTCCGGCGAAAACAACTCAGTTTGCGTTAAATTTGAGAGAAATTTCCGGATGCTCTCTATGTTAAGGCAGACGAGGGTTCCAACAGCAAATCCAGCCAGCGTTCCTGCAACACCAATGCTTGCACCTGTAATGAAGAATACACGCATGACAGCGCCCCGAGTCGCGCCCATGGTACGTAGCACCGCGATATCTCGCCCTTTGTCCTTCACCAGCATTATAAGACCCGAAATAATGTTCAATGCGGCAACCAGAATTATGAGCGTGAGGATGATGAACATCACATTTCTCTCCACCTCAAGAGCAGAAAAGAATGTCGCATTCCGCTGGCGCCAATCGGTAATGAAAGTCTGTCGCTCTGCGGCATCCGCCACAAACTCGCGCTGCGCACCAACTGCATCGGGGTCTTTCAAATATACTTCAATAAAGGAAACCGTGTCCGCTTTGTTAAAATAGAGCTGCGCTTCCTTTTGGGGCATAAACACAAAGGTAGCATCATACTCAGACATGCCAAGCTGGAAGATGGCTGTAATCGGGTAAGCTTTAACGCGCGGTGCAACTCCCATTGGGGTCACTGCCCCTCTTGGCGAGACAAGAGTGATGCGATCCCCCAACCTCAAACCTAAATTCGCCGCCAATCTTGACCCTACAATCACCCCACCTGTGTCATTGAAGCCCTCTAGTGTGCCTTGCAGAATATTGTTGCTGACAGCCGGCAAGCCGGCAAAATCCTGCTCCCTCAAACCACGAACCAAGGCGCCTCGGCTCAACTCTTTCCCGGAGGCAAGGACCTGCCCTTCAACGATAGGAATCGCAGCGTTCACCTGGTCCAGAGCTGCAATGCGTTTGGACACCGCGTCAAAGTCATTGAGAGGGCCATCAATAGGCTCAACAATAATGTGTCCGTTGATCCCGAGAATTTTTCCGAGTAACTCGGTCCGGAAACCGTTCATCACAGCCATTACGATAATGAGAGCGGCCACGCCAAGCATGATGCCAGCAAACGAGAATCCAGCAATAGCTGAAATGGATGCTTCTTTTCGGCGCGCACGCAAATAACGACCAGCCAGCATCCACTCGTAACGCGCAAATGGCTTGGTTCCTGATGGAGTGTCAACGAGTTGAGGCAGTAAATCCGACATAGAGAATATATAGCTTTTCCGTTAAGTCAGTTCAGCTTGCAGCTTATTGAATGCAGCATCGACAGAGAGAGTTTCCCGTTCGCCCGTTTTCCGGTTTTTGACTTCCACCTCTCCGTTTTCGACACCTTTGGGCCCGGCGATCAACTGCCATGGCAAACCAATCAAATCCATCAACGCAAACTTACCACCTGCGCGCGCATCAGTGTCGTCATAGAGCACTGATATTCCAGCGTTCTCAAACTGCTCGTAGAGTTTCTCACTCACAGTATCAGTTCCATCATGCCCAGCTTTGAGGTTCAAAATACCCACCTTAAAGGGAGATACAGAGGCCGGCCAAATGATTCCCCCGTCATCATGACTGGCCTCGATAATAGCACCCACCAAACGAGAAACACCAATACCATAAGATCCCATATGTACAGGCGCATCTGGCCCGTTTGGTGATGCAACTTTGGCATTCAAAGGCTCTGAGTATTTTGTTCCAAAATAGAAAATATGGCCAACTTCAATACCGCGGGCTGAAACACGGTCTGCCTCAAGGATTTTGGCAAAGGCAGCTTCATCATGCATTTCTTCGGTGGCAGCGTAATCCGCTGTGTATTTATCAATCCAGGGCGTCAAATCGCCGCCAAAATCAATGTCCTCTTCTGGAATTGGTAAATCAAGGAAATTGCGATGACAGAAAACTTCGCTTTCGCCCGTGTCAGCCAACACAATAAACTCGTGGGTCATGTCGCCACCAATGGGGCCTGAATCAGCCCTCATTGGGATTGCTTTCAAGCCAAGCCGGTCATAGGTGCGCAAATAGGCGACAAACATCTTATTGTAGGACTGCCGAGCATCTTCCTTGGTGAGATCAAATGAGTAAGCATCCTTCATCAAAAACTCTCTGCCACGCATGACACCAAAGCGGGGACGCACTTCATCGCGAAACTTCCATTGAATGTGATAAAGGTTGAGCGGCAAGTCCTTGTAAGACTTTACAGAACCGCGAAAAATATCCGTGATCATTTCTTCATTTGTCGGGCCAAAAAGGAAATCACGCTCATGGCGGTCTGTAATCCGCAACATTTCTTTGCCGTAGTCTTCGTACCTGCCACTTTCCTTCCAAAGGTCAGCGGACTGGATCGTGGGCATGAGCAATTCAACTGCGCCGGCGCGATTTTGCTCTTCACGAACAATCTTCTCGACATTTTTTAAGACAGCCTGTCCAAATGGCAGCCAAGAGTAAATGCCAGCAGATTGTTGCCGCACCATGCCAGCACGCAACATCAAGCGGTGTGAAGCAATCTCAGCCTCCTTAGGGGTTTCTTTGAGAATTGGCAGAAAATAACGTGATAGGCGCATTGAGAATCCGTTCAAAACACTCGAGAACTTTGCTTGAGAGAAACCGCATGCAAAGCCAAAACACAAGTTTTTTGTTTCATATCAAGTTGATGGTTATCAAAAGCGCCTGTTGTAAGGCTTCAAACTGCTCTCAATAAGGTTTCAAGCAAAAAAAAATCCTTTCGTAGTCACAATATGGTGACAAACAGAATTTTCGACGCTAGGTTCTCTTCGGAAGTTGGTTTTGCCATCTTCCTTCGCGGTCTTAGTCTTGGGAGGGAGTGTTTCCATTGCGCGGTTAATCCAGCGCAGATTTGTGCAGATAACGACGTTGTCAGTCATGAATATGGAAGCAGGAACGCGGAAATGAAAAGAGCGGGGGTTTTCCTCCGCTCTTTTTTTGTTTGTTGTGAAAACACTCTAAATTGCCGGTTGTGCTCTAGGTTCACCTAACCCAGCAGGAGTGGAAAGTGCCCAAATCAGTAATCCGGCAAAAACGGAATATCATCCAAACCGATTTCCAGAACAAACTTCACATAGTAAAACGCAGCAAATACCACCATGGACACCAAGGTGGTAATAAGTGCTTTTTTGGGAAGCCGTGACCGAATCGGGGCTCCATGATCTGTGCCAAGAGCAAGATCGTCGCCCTCATGTTGGGACCGAACACCAAACGGTAAAATCGTAAAAAGCACGAGCCACCAAATTATAAAATAGATTGCCATTCCGCTTACAATAGACATTGGCTAAACCTGTTCCAGCTCTATGAGACTACCCAGAAAGTCTTTCGGATGGAGAAACAATACAGGCTTGCCATGCGCGCCAATTTTTGGCTCGCTATTTCCAAGCACCCGAGCTCCATCAGCAACTAATCTGTCGCGCGCTTGCAGAATATCAACCACTTCATAGCAAATGTGATGAATGCCGCCTGAAGGGTTGCCTTCCAGAAATTTCGCGATTGGAGACCCCTCGCCCAGGGGCTCCAGCAATTCAATTTTGGTGTTTGGCAGTTCTATGAAAACAACTGTCACACCATGCTCTTCTAGTGGCATGGGAGGAGTGACATTTGTCCCAAGGGTTCCCGCGTAAACGTCAACTGCAGCGGTCAGATCTGGCACAGCGATGGCAACATGGTTCAATCGGCCTATCACGTCACCTACTCCTCAACAGTACTAAACGACATGCACGCGAACCTGACAAACCGGTTTTTTACCCCAGATGTGCTGCACCTCGCCGCGAATTGCTCGCCGAACAGATTCTTCCAACTGCCTCGGGTCCTTTCGCCGCTTGGCGGGCATACTGTCCAACACGCCATCAATTGCATCTAATACAATGTCTTCAAAATCATTGCCATTGTCATCCAGATCCGGCAATCCAAACAGATCAGCCGCCGGTTCGTCCAAAACTTCGCCCTGCCGTGACATTACAAGCGAAACAGATACAATACCGGCAAAACCCAGCTTTCTGCGCTCATTCACACCGCCTGCGTCCGGCGCGGTTACCAATTTACCATCCTTGTAGAGACGGCCTGATGTAACGTGGTCCAGTACCCGTGCCTTTTCAGGCCCCAGTAACGCCATGGTTCCATTTCTCAGTTCAACAACACTGGAGACCCCTTGCTGACGGGCAAGTTCGGCATGTGCACCTAAATGCAGTGGTTCCCCATGCACGGGAATGGCTATTTGAGGTTTGATCCAATCATACATCTGGACCAATTCACCGCGACGGGGGTGACCCGACACATGCACTAATCCGTCCCGATCTGTAATGACTTCCATGCCCTGATCGCACAGGCTATTGATCACGGTGTTCACCGAAACTTCATTGCCAGGAATTGTACGGGAGGAGAAGATGACACGATCACCTTTGACCAGTTTAATGCTGCGGTGACTTCCATTGGAAATCCGGGCCAGCGCTGCGCGGTCTTCGCCCTGGCTGCCAGTACAGAGCACGACAACCTTGTCGCGTGGCAAATAGCCGAAATCATCTTCGGCAACAAAGGGTTTTAAGCCTTCGAAAAATCCTAAATCTCTGGCAATTGTGGCAACCCGCTGCATGGCGCGACCAACGAGGATTACATCACGGTCAGCTTTTTGCGCCGCGAGCGTGATTGTGCGCATACGAGCAACATTGGAAGCGAAGGTTGTGACAGCGACCCTGTTCGGCGCGTCCTTGATGAACTCATAAAGCGCATCAGCAACATCTGCTTCACTCGGGCTGACACCCTCGCGAACAGCATTTGTGGAATCACAAATGAGGGCAAGAACACCCTCTTCGCCAATTTCCTTAAGGCGATTGACATTCATGGCATCGCCAACGACCGGTGTTGGGTCGATTTTCCAATCACCGGTATGTAGGGCTGTGCCTACCACTGTACGAATAGCAAGTGCATTGGGCTCTGGGATAGAATGCGAAACAGCCACCATTTCCAAATCAAACGGCCCCAATTTCCAGCGCTCGGTTTGAGAAATGGTTTCGATGGGAATTTTGCCAGCCCAGGGCGCACTTACAAGCTTTGCCTCTAGCATAGCAGCCGTGAAGGGAGTTGCATAAACAGGTGCACCGACCCGGTGCCACAGGTCCACCAGGGCACCATAGTGATCTTCGTGAGCGTGGGTCAGAATAATACCAAGAACGTTGTCTTTTTCATTCTCCAGGAAACTGATATCAGGGAAAATCAAATCAACGCCAGGTTGACTCTCTCGCGCAAAACCCAAACCAAAATCGACGACAATCCAGGATCGGTCTGACGCCGGACCAAATCCGTACATACCCAAATTCATGCCAATTTCGCCGACGCCGCCCAATGGCAAAAATACAAACTGGTCTTGATTGCTCATTCAATTTCCTTCATGGCACCTAGCCTTACTGCGGCAACATAAATACGTCGCCAGCAGAAATTACGCTTGTGCCGTTTCCAGGACGTGAAAGCAAGAGACGGCCCTCGTCATCCAGTCCTACAAATTTGCCGTGCAACTCTTCGTTGGTCAGACGAACCACGATATTTTCACCAACTCCACTGGCTCGCGAAAGCCAAGCTTCACGAATAGCTAAAAAATTTGCGCCACGTTGCCACTGTTTCAAACAAGCAGATAGTTCGGAGTTCAAAAGCTCAAACAACGCATCAGCAGATATCTGATATCCTTCGGCAGCAAAGTTAGCGACAGGATATGGTGTATCAACAGGACTGACTATGCAGTTCACACCGCAACCAATAACAATACCGGTGCGCCCTTCGTGCTGAACGGCTTCCAGCAGGATGCCAGACACTTTCTTACGCGAAAACAACAGATCATTTGGCCATTTGACAGTTAGTTCATTTTGAACCGTTGGGGGCAGCGCAATCGATATTGCGCGATGCAGCGCAAGTGATATGACAAATGCGAGTTGAGGCAGGCAATCTGCCGATGCTGGGTTTACCAGCAACAGCGAACCGTAGAAATTGCCAACCGGCGACACCCAGTTGCGGCCGCGACGTCCCTTGCCGCCAATCTGCTCGTCAGCCGTAATCCACAGTGCCTTTGTTCGCCCAGCTCTAAACGCCTCAAGCGCCAGATCATTGGTCGACCCGACACTTGAATAGTGTTTGCGCTCAATCGCTGATTCAGACGTCATTCAGCCCTTAGAAAAATGTCTGCGCGGCTGTAGTTGCCGCGGTGGCCAACATGCCATCAAACAGAATGAAGACCAGAACAAAAACACCAGCACCACCCAAAACCAGGCGCAGCTCTGTGGGCATCGGTTCAAAAGCCTCAGCCTCATCATCAAAATACATAATTTTGACAATGCGCAAATAATAGTACGCCCCAACCACACTGGCCAACACACCAACAATCGCAAGCACATACAGTCCAGAGTTCACCGCAGCGACGAACACATAATACTTGGCGAAGAAACCAGCGAGTGGCGGGATCCCTGCGAGAGAGAACATGATCATAGCCAGCAGGAATGCCATCAGTGGGTTGGTCTTGGATAGACCAGCTAACTCATCAATATCTTCAACCATGCCATCACGGCGGCGCATAGCCAATATGCAAGCAAACGCACCGAGTGTTGTTACCAGGTAGATCGCCAGATAAACGACAACACCCTTGACACCCTCTTGGGTTCCAGCAGCCAAACCGACCAACGCAAATCCCATGTGACCAATCGAAGAGTAGGCCATCAATCGTTTGATATTGCGCTGTCCAATCGCTGCAAAGGCACCAAGGATCATTGAGGCTATTGAAATGAAGACAACAACTTGCTGCCAATCAAACGTTGCAGGCTGGAATGCGTCGTAAACAACACGAATGAACATCGCCATTGCGGCAATCTTTGGGGCAGCAGCAAAGAATGCAGTGACCGGTGTTGGCGCGCCCTCATATACATCCGGCGTCCACATGTGAAATGGCACTGCTGAAATCTTAAAGGCAAGTCCAGCTAGCACAAACACCATGCCAAAGATAAAGCCAATGTTGCGTTCTCCGTCGGAAACGGCGGCAGCGATACCGGCAAAGTCGATATGGCCGGTGAAGCCGTACACCAACGAAACACCGTAAAGCAACATACCAGAGGACAAGGCCCCCAACACAAAATACTTCAAACCCGCCTCAGTGGAACGCGCAGAATCCCGGTTGATTGCAGCTATGACGTAGAGCGCGAGCGACTGTAGTTCTAGCCCCAAGTAAAGCGCAAGCATGGTTGTTGCAGATATCATCATCAGCATGCCAAGCGTCGCCAGCAGAATGAGAATTGGGTATTCAAAGGTTTCAAATTGCTCTGCACGCGCAAAGCCAACGGACATCGCAATCGCCACAGCAGACCCAAACAGCGTGACAACTTTCATGAACCGCGCAAATGGATCGACAACCAACGCACCATCAAACGTCTCACCTAACGGCACAACCGTCATCAACAAAATGGCAGCGGCAGCCAAAACCACAACAGATATGCCGGTTATGGCGGGGGTCATACGATTGCCGCCAAACGCGCCAATCATCAGCAATACCATGGCACTTATGGCCAATAGAATTTCCGGCAATGCTGGCCCAAGATCAGAAAAGTAGGTCAATTCTTGTGTCATGCTCGTTTGTCCTGCCTTCTGGCTCTAGTGCGCCACGGCGGTTTTAGTTGCTTCGCCTGCGGCTGCTAGTGCGGCCTGATAGTTGGCAATTAGATTATCGACGGATGCTGCTGTTACATCCAAAACTGGCATTGGATAAATACCGAAGAAGATGGTCAGAATGATCAGGGGCAGCAAAATAACCTTTTCCCGACCGTTCATATCGAGAATCGATTTCAGGCTTTCCTTGTCCAGAGCGCCAAACACGACCCGGCGATATAGCCAAAGCGCATAGGCGGCAGACAGAATAACGCCGGTGGCACCCAGAATGGCGATCCAAGAGTTTACCTTGAACACACCCATCAGCACCAGAAACTCACCAACGAATCCGCTGGTGCCTGGCAAGCCGACATTGGCCATAGTGAAAACCAGGAAAATCACCGCATAAAACGGCATCCGATTTACTAGGCCACCATAGGCGGCAATCTCGCGTGTATGCATACGATCATAGACAACACCGACACACAAGAAGAGAGCGCCCGACACCAAACCGTGCGACAGCATCTGGAAAATGCCACCCTGCACGCCCTGCTCTGTCATCGTGAAAATACCCATAGTCACGTAGCCCATGTGAGCGACAGATGAGTAAGCAATCAGCTTCTTAATGTCTTCCTGCATTAATGCCACGAGCGAGGTGTAAATGATCGCGACAACCGAAAGCGAATATATCAACGGTGCAAAATCCGCTGACGCCAGTGGGAACATTGGCAGTGAGAACCGCAAGAAGCCGTAGCCACCCATTTTCAGCAAGATACCTGCCAGAATAACAGAACCTGCTGTAGGTGCTTCAACGTGCGCATCTGGCAACCAAGTATGAACTGGCCACATGGGCATTTTCACCGCAAAACTTGCGAAGAAAGCTATCCATAACCACGTCTGCATCCCTTCAGGGAACTGGTAAGCCAGCAGTGTTGGGATGTCTGTGGTTCCTGCTTCCCAATACATTGCCATAATGGCAATCAGCATTAGCACTGATCCAAGCAACGTGTAGAGGAAGAACTTGAAGGATGCATAGACGCGCCGCGCACCACCCCAAACTCCAATGATAAGGAACATGGGTATGAGGCCTGCTTCAAAGTAGATATAAAACAGCACCAGATCCAATGCGCAGAACACACCGATCATCAGTGTTTCAAGCACCAGGAATGCAATCATGTATTCCTTGAGGCGCTTGTTGATAGATGTCCAACTCGCCAAAATACAAAGCGGCATCAACAAGGTCGTCAGAATAACGAACAGCATGGAAATGCCGTCGACACCAACCTTGTAGTTAAAGATACCATTTTCCAGGGATGCGTCTTCTACCATCTGGAAGCCAGCAACTTCGGTGTCAAAACCAACCCAGATAAAGAGCGACACAACGAAGGTGACGACCGTTGTCCACAAAGCAACATTTCGGATATTGCGTCGTGCAATATCGTCATCGCCCCGAACCAGCAGAATAAGCAAAGCACCAACCAGCGGAAGGAAAGTGACAGTCGTTAGAATTGGCCAACTGCTCATCAGTGTGCCCCTCCGCTAAAAGTCATCCATGTAATGAGACCAGCCACGCCAATCATCATCGCAAAGGCATAATGATAGAGATATCCACTCTGCAGTTTGACGACACGTTGAGTAACGTCAGATACGCGTGCAGCAATTCCGTTTGGGCCAAACCCATCGATCACACGACCATCGCCCTGTTTCCAGAGGAAGTGACCAATCCACTTCGCAGAACGCACAAAGATAACATTGTAGATCTCGTCAAAGTACCACTTGTTGAGCAGGAAGCGATACAACATCGACTGCTCCTCCGCGAGACGCTTCGGTGTGTCAGGAGACAGAATGTAGAAGTAGAATGACACCGCAAACCCAAGCACCATGGCAGCAAACGGCGACCATACGACCCAGCCCGGTACGTTATGGAAATCTTCCATAATCGTGTTGTTCTCACCAAAGAAGAGAGACTCGCGCCAGAACTCATCAAAGTGATGGCCGACAAACGGGCCAGAAAATGCAACACCAGCAAACAACGCTCCAATTGCCAAAAGAACCAAAGGCACAGTCATTACCTTCGGAGATTCATGCACATGCGCCATTACATCAGCAGAAGCACGCGCTTTGCCGTGGAACGTCAGGAATATCAGGCGCCACGAGTAAAAGCTGGTAAAGATCGCAGCGACCACTGTCATGATGTACGCAAATCCTCCGGCCTGACCGCCAAAGGCGTAGGCTGATTCAATAATAGCGTCTTTTGAATAGTAGCCGGCTGTGAATGGGAAGCCAGTCAGCGCAATCGTACCGATAATCATCATCCAATAGGTCAGGGGTATGTGCTTACGCAATCCCCCCATTTTTCGCATGTCTTGCTCGTGATGAACGGCATGAATGACGGAACCCGCACCAAGGAACAACAATGCTTTGAAGAATGCGTGCGTAAACAGATGGAACATGCCAGCGGAATAGGCACCAACACCCAGTGCCACAAACATATATCCAAGCTGGGAACACGTTGAGTACGCAATGACGCGCTTGATATCGTTTTGTACAAGACCAACCGTGGCTGCAAAGAATGCCGTAATCGCCCCAACATAAGTAACGAACAGCAGAGCATTGGGCGCGTATTCAAACACTGGCGACATACGTGCCACCAGGAATACACCTGCGGTCACCATCGTCGCTGCGTGAATAAGCGCAGACACAGGTGTCGGCCCTTCCATCGCATCCGGCAACCATGTGTGAAGCATGAACTGAGCTGATTTGCCCATAGCGCCCATAAAGAGCAACATGCAAATGGTCGTCAGTGCATCCAACTCCATTCCGGCAAAATTAATGGTCTGACCTTCCAGTGATGCCGCATTCGCAAAGATCGCATCCAAATTGATACTACCCGTCATCCAGAACAGGCCAAAAATACCAAGCAGGAAACCAAAATCACCAACACGGTTCACAACGAAGGCCTTCATTGCAGCAGCATTGGCAGCAGGCTTCTGGAACCAGAAACCAATCAGAAGATAAGACGCAAGACCCACGCCTTCCCAGCCAAAGAACATCTGCAGCAGATTGTCCGCTGTTACCAGCGACAACATGGCAAATGTAAAGAGGGACAGATAGCCGAAGAAGCGCGTGCGGTGTGGATCATCGTGCATGTAGCCAATGGAATAGATATGCACCAAGGCAGAAACGCTGTTGACCACAACCAACATGACGACGGTCAATGTATCAATGCGCAATGCCCAATCAACCGATAGGGTGCCAGATTGAATCCAAGACAACACAGGAACGGTAAAACTTTCTCCGTGCGACAGACCGACCTGATAGAATGCAAACCATGACAGCAGGGCTGAAATAACCACAAGACCAGATGTCAGATACTCCACATTGCGCGCGCCTAGATTGCGGCCAAACAGGCCAGCAATCAGAAATCCGATTAGCGGAAGGAATACGATGGCTGAATACATGATCAATCAGCCTTTCATCATGTTGACGTCTTCCACGGCAATGGAGCCGCGGTTACGGAAGAAGACCACCAGAATAGCCAAACCAATGGCAGCCTCAGCGGCAGCAACCGTAAGAATGAAGAGAGCGAAGACCTGCCCCACCATATCTCCCAGAAATGATGAGAACGCCACGAAGTTGAGATTAACCGACAGCAAGATCAATTCCACCGACATCAAGATGACGATAACATTCTTCCTGTTCAGAAATATCCCAAAAACACCAAGCGTGAACAGCATGGCTGCCACGGTTAGATAATGTGCAAGGCCGATTTCCATTGAAGACCCTTAAACTTTCCGTATGAGATCCAAGACTATAGCCCTTAGATCCCTTTTCCCGATTCAACTTTGCGAACTTCGATTGAAGTCTCAGGCCGACGCGCAACCTGATCCGCGATATTTTGTCGTTTAACCCCTTCCTTGTGCCGTAGCGTCAGCACAATGGCGCCGATCATGGCAACCAGAAGCACCATGCCAGCGGCCTGGAAGAAGTAGATGTATTTTGTATAAATCAGCAGACCCAGCGCTTCCGTGTTAGACACTTGGCTGGCATCCGGAATTGGCACAACCGGATTAGCTGTAACCTCAGGTGCAATGGCATAGGATGCCAGCACCATGATCAGCTCAATAAGAAGAATAATTCCGATGATCGAACCAATTGGCAAATATTGCAGGAAACCCTGGCGTAATTCAGCGAAGTCCACGTCCAACATCATCACAACGAACAGGAATAGGACAGCGACCGCACCCACGTATACGACAATGAGGATCATGGCCAAGAACTCTGCGCCTAGCATCAAGAACAGAGCGGCAGAGTTAAAGAACGCCAAAATCAGCCACAAGACGGAATGCACCGGATTGCGCGATGATATCACCATAAACGCAGCCGCCACTGTGATGGCTGCAAAGAGGTAAAAGAACAGGCTCGTCAGTATCATGTTTAGCCCCGAGCGGTGCGGAGAGCACCAAGGTTCGTTTCAGTATTACGCGCTGTTTAGCGGTAGGCTGCGTCTGCTGCAATATTTGCAGCAATTTCGCGCTCCCAACGCGCACCGTTTTCCAGAAGTTTGTTCTTGTCGTAGTATAATTCTTCGCGGGTTTCTGTCGCGAATTCAAAGTTAGGCCCTTCAACAATCGCTTCCACCGGACAGGCTTCCTGGCACATGCCACAATAGATACACTTCACCATATCGATATCGTAACGCGTCGTGCGGCGTGTTCCATCGTTTCGGCGTGGGCCCGCTTCGATTGTTATCGCCTGAGCAGGGCAAATTGCCTCGCACAGTTTGCAGGCAATACAGCGTTCTTCCCCATTGGGATAACGCCGCAAAGCATGTTCGCCGCGGAAGCGCGGGCTCACGGGGCCTTTTTCAAACGGATAATTTATGGTTGGCCGCGGTTTGAAGAAGTAGCGCATCGACAGGAAGAATGCGGACACGAATTCCTTCAGCAAAAGGGACTTAGCGGCTTGATCAAGCTGCATGGAAAAACACTCCCAATTGAATTGAATAACAGCGCATCATGGTGCCCATCCTGTGAACTGAAGAACGCCGGCAACAATTGCAACAGCGGCCAAAGACAATGGCAAGAAGACCTTCCAACCAAGACGCATCAGTTGATCGTAGCGGTAGCGCGGCACAAAGGCTTTGACCATTGCAAACATGAAGAACATGAAACAGAGCTTGAGCATGAACCAGACGATGCCTGGCACCCATGTAAATGGTGCAAAATCAAATGGTGGTAACCAGCCTCCCATGAACAGAATAGTACCCATAGCGCACATCAAGGTAATGGCTGCGTACTCTCCGAGCATAAACATCATGTAAGGCGTTGAGCCGTATTCCACCATGAAACCCGCAACCAACTCAGATTCGGCTTCTGGCAAATCAAATGGAGGTCGGTTTGTTTCAGCCAATGCAGAGATAAAGAAGATCACAAACATTGGAAATAGCGGCAACCAGAACCAATTCAGGATCAAAAGTGATTCCATACCAAGCATGTTGGACAGGCCAGTTCTCTGAGCTTCAACGATCTCAGTCAGATTCAAAGATCCAACGCACAGCAGAACCGTAATGATAACGAACCCGATGGAAACCTCATAGGAGATCATCTGTGCTGCAGACCGAAGGGCACCGAGGAACGGATACTTCGAGTTGGATGCCCAACCACCCATAATCACGCCATAGACTTCCAAAGAAGTGATTGCGAAAATGAATAGTATGCCGACATTGATATCAGCAATAACCCAACCAGCACTCACAGGCACAACAGCCCAGGCAGTCAAAGTCAGTGTAACGGCAACCAGAGGCGCTAAAAGGAATACGCCTTTGTTAGCCCCGGACGGTATAACGGGCTCTTTTAGAACAAACTTCAACAAATCTGCGAAAGACTGCAACAGTCCCCATGGGCCAACCACATTTGGCCCACGCCGCAACTGAACGGCCGCCCAAATCTTACGATCCGCATAAAGAAGATAGGCAATAACCAGCAGCAGGCTTACCAGCAACAATAGGCTTTGCCCAACCATGATTGCGCCTGGCACCACATATGTATCGAAGAACGAATTCATTTGTTGCCCGCCCTATTCCGCCGCATCCACATGCTGACCCTTAGCCAACTGCGAACACTCCGCCATAACTTTAGATGCGCGCGCAATCGGATTGGTCAGATAAAAATCTGAAACCGGACTGATGAATGCATCTGATTTTATAGCGCTGGTTTTCTTACTCAATTTCTCTATCTGGCCACTTTCATTGAGGGATATCTCATCAATTGCAGCCATGTGCTTGAACTCGCCATACAAGTTTGCACGAAGTTGCTCAAGTGAATCAAAGGGCAATTTGCTACCAATCACATCAGAAAGCGCTCGATAGATTGACCAGTCTTCCCGTGCATCACCTGGTGGAAATGCGGCACGTGGCGTGTATTGAACACGCCCTTCCGTATTCACGTAAGTTCCAGACTTCTCGGTGTAAGTCGCTGAAGGTAAAATAACGTCTGCACGATGAGCGGCTTTGTCACCATGAGTGCCAATATACACGACGAAGGACGAGCCTAGTGCCTCAAGATCAATCTCGTCAGCACCTGCGAGGAAAATGGTCAGCAATTCACCTTTGCTGGCAGATTTCAGCATCTGACGGGTGTCGAGACCGCCTTCCTCTGGAACAAAGCCAATATCCAAACCTCCAACGCGAGAAGCTGCGGTGTGAAGAACGTTAAATCCGTTCCATCCTTCTGCAATTACCCCAGTATCGGCTGCCAGTTTCGCAATTGCGCCAAATATTCCAGAGCTATCCTTACGTGTAAGAGCGCCTTGGCCAATAATTATCATTGGTCGCTTGGCATTCTTCATGACCTTAAGGAATTCTGATTTCCCATTGGCAAGCTCACTAAGACTGTCAGGCCCAGCTCCTAGATAATCATAATCGTATGCAAGATCGTTCTGCTCACCAATAACGGCAATTGGAAACTCGCCCATCCGCCAGCGTTTGCGGATGCGCGCATTGAGCACCGCTGCCTCGTGGCGTGGATTTGATCCGACGATCAACAATGCGTCGGCGTCCTCAATACCTTCGATTGTTGTATTGAAGAGGTAGCTTGCACGTCCATCACGGGGATGGAGCACAGTGTTGTCCTGGCGGCAGTCAAAATTTGGAGTTCCAATAGCCTGCATGAGACCTTTAAGGGCATACAAATCTTCAACACTGGCAAGATCACCCGCAATGGCTCCAATATGTGCCGGTGAATTGGCTTTCACGCGCTTTGCAATCAGGCCAAAGGCTTCCTGCCAAGATGCCGGACGTAGCTTACCTGTTTCACGAATATACGGTTTGTCCAGCCGTTGAGCACCCAATCCATCCCAAATGAAACGGGTTTTGTCTGAAATCCATTCTTCGTTCACGGCTTCATTGAGGCGTGGCATGATGCGCATTACTTCACGCCCGCGCGTGTCGATGCGAATAGCGGACCCAACGGCATCCATCACATCCACACCTTCTGTCTTGTTCAATTCCCAAGGACGCGCCTTGAAAGCATAAGGTTTGGATGTCAGCGCACCTACCGGGCAAAGGTCAATCACATTACCCTGCAACTCAGATGTCATTGCGCTTTCAAGATAAGTCGTAATTTCAGCGTCTTCACCACGTCCCGTCATGCCCAAGTCCGTTACGCCAGCGACTTCTGTAGAGAACCGTACGCAGCGCGTGCAGTGAATACAGCGGGTCATGATGGTTTTCACCAAGGGACCAATATACTTGTCTTCAACAGCGCGCTTATTTTCGGCGAAACGCGAATTGTCCACACCGTAGGCCATGGCCTGGTCCTGAAGATCACACTCGCCGCCCTGATCGCAAATCGGGCAATCAAGCGGATGGTTGATCAGCAAGAACTCCATAACGCCCTCACGGGCTTTCTTGACCATAGGAGTTTTGGTGAAAATCTCAGGCGGCTCACCGTTTGGTCCAGGCCGTAAATCACGCACAGACATCGCACACGAAGCCGCCGGCTTTGGCGGGCCGCCCTTCACTTCCACAAGGCACATTCGGCAGTTACCAGCCACGGACAACCGGTCATGATAGCAAAAACGCGGCACTTCAGCGCCAGCTTCTTCGGCAGCCTGGAGCAGAGTATACTCCGCAGGCACTTCAATTTCGGTTCCGTCTACGATGATCTTCGTCATCCGTATCACCTAAGTCTTTTTGGCGGCATTGTAGGCCGCAAAGAGTTCGCTAACGGCAACGCCGTCAATCATCATTCCAGCAACATTGGCGTTTTCGATTGCCACATTACTCATATTCACATTTTCAAACTGAACCCCAGACAGATTCACATCGAAAAACCTAGTTCCAGCCAGATTTGCACACGTCACTTTGGAGACGGACAAATTGATGTTGTTGAAGTTGGAGTTCGACATGTTCACATCATCAAAAGAAGAATTAGCGACGACGGATTCCCTGACGTCCAGCTCTTCACGTATTTGATGAAGTGTCTGTGTCATTTCCTACTCTGCAGCCTCCATAACCGGTGCATCTTTAGGATTAGCCGAATATTGATCGATTCGCTCTTCGATTACATGGCGGAAGTTACGGATTAGGCCCTGAACAGGCCAAGCAGCCGCGTCGCCGAGCGCACAAATCGTATGGCCTTCCACCTGCTTGGTAACTTCAAACAGCATGTCGATCTCGCGCTTGTGGGCTTCACCACGCGCCATGCGCTCCAGTACGCGCCACATCCAACCGGTACCTTCACGGCAAGGTGTACACTGCCCACAGCTTTCATGCTTGTAGAAATAAGAAATGCGGGCAATCGCACGAATAATATCGGTGGATTTATCCATAACGATAACGGCAGCAGTTCCAAGACCCGAGCGCAGCTCTTTCAAACTATCGAAGTCCATCGATAGATCGTTACACATGTCAGCAGTCAAGCACGGCACGGACGAACCACCCGGAATGACTGCCAATAGATTGTCCCAGCCACCGCGAATACCGCCGCAATGCTTTTCGATCAACTCACGGAACGGAACACCCATCTCCTCTTCAACGGTACACGGTTGTTCCACGTGTCCAGAAATACAGAACAGCTTGGTTCCAGTGTTGTTTGGCTTGCCAAGCCCGGAGAACCAACCAGCACCACGACGCAAAATTTCCGGAACAACGGCAACAGACTCAACGTTGTTCACAGTCGTGGGACAACCATAGAGGCCGACATTAGCAGGGAAAGGTGGTTTCAAACGTGGCTGACCTTTTTTGCCTTCAAGGCTTTCCAGAAGCGCAGTTTCTTCACCACAAATATACGCGCCAGCACCATGGGACAGATAAATATCGTAGTCCCAGCCGTGTACATTATTCTTGCCGATGAGGTTCGCTTCATAAGCCTGATCAATCGCGGCCTGAAGACGCTCACGTTCGCGAATATACTCCCCGCGAATGTAAATGTAACAAGCATTTGCATTCATTGCGAAACCGGCAATGAGACAACCTTCGATTAAATGATGGGGGTCATGCCGCATGATTTCGCGGTCTTTACATGTACCCGGCTCAGATTCATCAGCATTGATCACAAGATAAGATGGGCGACCGTCGCTTTCCTTGGGCATGAATGACCATTTGAGGCCCGTCGGGAAACCTGCCCCGCCACGGCCCCGCAGGCCGGAAGCTTTGACTTGCTCAATAACCCAGTCGCGGCCGTTATCGATGAAACCTTTTGTGCCGTCCCAGCCACCACGAGCGAGTGCGCCCTTTAAGCCCCAATCGTGGAAACCGTAGATATTGGTAAAGATGCGGTCTTTATCTTGAAGCATACTTCACCTCACGCTTTGCTTGATGGCACATCGCCTTTAGCGACACGCTTTGCAAATTCAGTATCACCACCAGCGGCCAGCACTTTAGCTTGCTGCGTCCATTCTTCCCGGTCGATCCGCCCTTTGAAACTCAAGTAGCCGTCGATCCACTCTTTGTTATCAGATGTCCAGTCGGATATCTGATGGAAATGGAAAATTCCAAGACCGTTCAAAATACCTTCGATTTTGGGTCCAATGCCCTTGATCCGCTTCAGATCATCCGCAGCGCCATCGGGCGCAGCAAGGAAAGACGGCTTTTTGCTATCATCCAACGGCGCGGCTTCCGCAGCAGCCTTCTTAGTAGGCTTCCCAACAGGTTTTGCCGCCGCCTTAGGCGCAGCTTTCGCTTCAGCTTTTGGAACAGCTTCAGCAGCTGGAGCTGACTTTGTATCAGAGGCTTTGGAGACTGTTTTGGCTTTGCTCGCGGCCTTGGGCTTTGCAGCGGCCTTGGGTTTAGCCTTTGTGGCAACCTTCTCAGGCTGAGGGCCACCATTAATTGAAACACCGGCATCAACGCCGCAAGCAACTGACGAACCGTCCACCACATGTGGGAACGGCACGCCGCCATCCGGCCCAAAATCGCGCGCGTCTTCCGCTAAACTGGTTCGACCGCCAAATGGCACTGAGAAGTGACGACCATTCTGAGGACCAGGAGTAATCTCCTTACCATCAGCAATGGCATCCAACATCGCTTCGAATGTCTCTGGTGTGAGATCTTCGTAAGTATCTTTCCAGATTTGAACCATTGGCGCGTTAACGCAAGCACCCAAGCACTCCACCTCTTCCCACGAAAAGTTTCCATCTGCAGAAACCTCATGGGCATGTTCAGCAATACGCTTCTGGCAAACAGCTTTAATATCACCGGCACCACGCAACATACACGGCGTTGTACCACAAACCTGGATATGTGCTTTCTTACCAACAGGTTGTAGCTGATACATCGTGTAGAAAGTTGCAACTTCAAGCACGCGGATATACGGCATATCCAACACTTCAGCGACCTTACGGATCGCCGGTTCGCTTAGCCAACCATCATGCTGCTCCTGGGCACGCCACAACAATGGAATAACCGCAGATGCTTGACGCCCTTCCGGGAACTTTGAAATTTGACCTTCAGCCCAAGCCTGATTCTCTGGCGTAAACGCAAAGCTCTCTGGTTGTTCTGAATGAAGACGACGGACTGACATTACCGGTCTACCTCACCAAATACGATATCTAACGAGCCGAGAACGGCTGATACATCGGCCAACATATGGCCGCGGCAAATGTCATCCATTGCCTGCAAGTGGGCAAAGCCCGGTGCTTTAATTTTGCAGCGATAAGGCTTGTTTGTGCCATCAGACACCAGATAAACACCAAACTCGCCTTTTGGCGCCTCAACTGCTGCGTACACTTCACCAGCCGGCACTTTGTAACCTTCAGTATAAAGTTTGAAATGATGGATCAATGCTTCCATCGACTGCTTCATCTCACCGCGTTTCGGCGGAACCATCTTCCCATCTGTTGAGGAAACCGGTCCACGACCTTCGGCAGATTTCAATTTTTGGATACACTGTTTCATAATGCTGGTGGATTGGCGCATTTCTTCCATACGGATGAGATAGCGATCATAACAATCACCATTTTTGCCGATTGGAATATCAAAATCCATTTCTTCATAGCATTCGTAAGGCTGCGACTTTCGCAAGTCCCAGGCGGCACCTGAACCGCGCACCATGACGCCGGAGAATCCGCTGCGCCAGGCATCATTCAGATCAACAACAGCAATATCAACATTACGCTGTTTAAAGATGCGGTTGTCCGTCAAAAGCTGATCGATATCATCAACGACAGCCAGGAAAGGATCACAGAAATCAGCAATGTCGTCTATCAAATCTTCCGGAAGGTCTTGATGAACCCCACCTGGGCGGAAATAGGCGGCGTGAAGGCGCGCGCCACAGGCACGCTCATAAAACACCATCATCTTTTCGCGTTCTTCAAAGCCCCAAAGTGGTGGCGTTAACGCGCCGACATCCAAAGCCTGCGTCGTGATGTTCAGCAGATGGGACAGGATGCGCCCCATTTCAGAGTAGAGAACCCGGATCAATTGACCGCGCTTTGGCACCTCGATGCCTGCAAGCCGCTCAACCGCAATCGCGAAAGCATGCTCCTGGTTCATTGGAGCCACATAGTCCAAGCGATCAAAATAAGGAATCGATTGCAAGTAAGTCTTGTGTTCAATCAGCTTTTCGGTGCCGCGATGCAGCAAGCCAATATGCGGATCAACGCGCTCAACAATCTCTCCGTCCAGCTCAAGAACCAAACGCAATACGCCGTGGGCGGCCGGGTGCTGAGGACCAAAGTTAATGTTGAAATTGCGAACTTGTGCTTCACCCATCGGTCTGCCCCTTAATTCGCTTTTTCGTCGCCTGGCAGCACATAGTCTGTGCCTTCCCATGGCGAGAGGAAATCAAAACTGCGGAATTCCTGCGGAAGTTCTACAGGCTCATAAACAACGCGTTTACGCTCATCATCGTAGCGCACTTCAACAAACCCTGTCAGAGGGAAGTCCTTACGCAGTGGATGGCCTTCAAATCCGTAATCTGTCAAAATACGTCGTAAATCCGGGTGCCCGGAAAACAGGATACCATATAGGTCATAGGCTTCTCGCTCGCACCAATCAGCAGCCGGAAAGACATCCACAACACTTGGCACCGGATCGTCTTCATTAGTTTGAAGTTTTACCCGAATGCGCGTGTTATGCTGTGGGCTCAACAGGTGATAAACCACATCAAAACGATCCGCGCGTGCTGGATAGTCAGCGCCACACAAATCCACGAAATTCACAAACTTGGTAGATGTGTTATCCCGCAGGAACCGAAGCACAGTCCCGATTTCATCGCGCACAACATTGATGGTAAGTTCACCAAATGAAATCTCAGAAGATAGCAGCGCTTCGCCAAGGTGATCAGTGACGTGTTCCGCCAGATCTTGGAGTGCAGCTTCGTTTTCAGCGATGTCTAAGCTCATAAGCTCAAGCTCTTGTTGCCTTTAGGCCCAGGCGAATGCCAAGGCTGGGATGTGTTTAGCGTTCAATCGTGCCGGTTCGGCGTATCTTCTTCTGCAGTAGCAAAATGCCATACAGCAAAGCTTCAGCGGTAGGCGGACATCCCGGAACATAAATATCAACCGGAACAACGCGGTCGCAACCGCGCACCACAGAATAGGAGTAGTGGTAGTAGCCTCCACCGTTTGCGCAAGATCCCATGGAAATCACGTAGCGCGGCTCTGGCATTTGATCGTAAACCTTGCGAAGCGCAGGAGCCATTTTGTTGGTCAATGTGCCTGCAACAATCATTACATCGGACTGTCGGGGTGACGCACGCGGCGCAACGCCAAACCGCTCTGCATCATAACGAGGCATAGACATTTGCATCATTTCAACTGCACAGCATGCCAGACCGAACGTCATCCACATCAAGGACCCGGTCCGTGCCCAAGTGATCAGATCGTCAGTCGCAGCTACCAAAAAGCCCTTATCGGCCAATTCGGCATTTATCTCCGTGAAATACGCATCACGGCTTCCAATTGGCTCCCCGGTGTTGGGATCGATAATCCCTTTGGGAGCTGGCGCGATAAGTGTGGAATGTTGTTCGGTGACGCTCATACGACCAATCCTGCTTTTCCTAGTCCCATTCCAGAGCTCCTTTTTTCCACTCGTAGATGAAGCCGATGGTCAAAATTCCAAGGAATATCATCATCGAAACATATCCATAGAGACCAAGGTCGCCAAATGCGACTGCCCAGGGAAACAGGAACGCTACTTCGAGATCAAAAATAATGAACAGAATTGCCACCAGATAGAACCGTACATCAAACTTCATACGCGCATCATCAAAGGCGTTGAACCCGCACTCATATGCGGAAAGCTTCTCACTGTCGGGAGCTTTGTAAGCGACAATGAATGGAGCGATCAGCAGAGCCAAACCAATTACCAAGGCTATACCGAGAAAAACAACAATCGGGAGATACTGGCTTAGCAAAAGGTCCATTGATCGAGATCCATTCAGTTTCTTGTCTCATCACACATATTACAGAATTACAGTTTACGCGAACTGCGGCAAAATGCGTCTGAGCTCCAATGTGTCACTGAACAGGTTTTCAACCAGCTTGATTTCCTGCTTTGCTACCATGCAGCACACAAAGTCGTTTCAGGGTGAGGCTTACCCAAGCCCAAGTTTTGGTGCAAGCCCCAAACAGCATCTGACCACTTAAAATTGACGTAATTTACGAAACGGGCGAATTCGACTGCACAATGTGAGCTGCGAAAGCACTAAAATGTGAATGTTTATTAAGAATTCAGACCACCCGGAAATTTGAATAAATTGATTCCTTTCACAAGTTTTTGTCACCTTGAAACTTTTCCGTCTGCCGCTGCGTAGTAGTCTACAGAAAGAACGGCGAACATTGTGACGGGCTTTCATCAGCAATCGTAAAACAGGAAATTAGACGATGAACAAATATTTCAAATCTGCCATGGCAGCGGGAACTGCAATCATTCTCTCCGGCATCGCACACGCAGCGGACATCAAAGCAGACATTCAGGGCATGTCCTTCAACCCGGGAACAATTACAATTGCGGTTGGTGATACAATCACTTTTACAAATAGAGACGGCGCGCCGCACACCGCAACAGCCGAAGATGGCTCATTTACAACAGCAACGCTTCGCAAGGGTAAATCAGAAACCCTGACATTTGCGACAGCCGGAACATATGCATTCTTTTGCAAAATCCACCCAGGCATGAAGGGCACAATTATTGTAAAATAATTGTGCTTCTCAAAATTGATAATGGGCCGCTCTGCAAAGAGCGGCCCTTTTTGTATCCACAGACAAAAAATAGAACAGAAGCCTTATCTGGCTTTACTGCTCACCCTGCCCTCAAATACAATTTCACCAACTGCCTCAGAACCATCTGTGTGCGCTTTAGCAAGTAAAAGCGACGCGTTGGTAAACGCCTCAGTCTCCAGAGCTTTAGAATAATCCAGCCACTGCCATTTTGCAGCGTTTACCTCACCCAAGCGGATGTTCTTATCGTCAAGCTTCACCCACAGCACCAACGGGCCATCTGCGAACGGGTCAACGCCGCTCACTATTAGCGGACGAATATGAATTCCCTCACGAGCTGGATCCACAGTGGCAACAAATTGTACGCCGCCCCCCTGTCGCGTCAGCACGGCCAGGCGATCCGGCACAATAGAAGGTGGTTGAAGAAGAGATCCATCAACCATAACAAAGGCTGTCAAGCCGGCCGCAAGTGACATTAGTCCTACGCTGAATCCGCGCCACCGATTTCTGGATTGTCGGAAATTATCAAGATTGACCACGGATGTTTCTTCAGTCGGCGCAACTGGAATATTTGCTGTCGTATTCGGTCGCAGACTGGCTTCAAGCCGTTGCCATACCGCATCTGTAGGTGCGACCTCGGGGGCAGATTCCAAAATCGGCGCAAGCAGATGTTTCCACTCTTCAACTTGAGCCAACAGAGTTCGATCCTGCTCAAGAGCGGCTTCAAAAGCCACCCTTTCATCAATCGACAGAGTATCTAATACGTATTCGCCAGCCGCATCGCTGTGATTTTTGTCGTCTGGGAGATTAACATCGGTCATTGAGACACACACTCCCGCAAGGCCAGCAACCCACGACGCAACCAGGTTTTAACGGTGTTTACAGGCGCATCCAAGCGCTCGGATAAATCTTCCCGCGACAATCCCTGGCAATAAGCGAGCACAACGCATTGGCGCTGTGTTTCCTCTAATTCAGCCAAACAATGTTGCAGTGTCATCTTTATAGCTTCCGGTTCCTGAACGCTTGTTGAAAACGCATCCTTGTCGATCTGAGCTGCGAACTGGTCATCAGGAAGATCAACTTCACGCCGGCGCCTTTTATAATCTATGGCCGTATTCCGCGCGATTGTAGCGGCCCACCCCATGGCAGACGCCCTGCTGCGATCATATTGGTGCGCAGCACGCCAGATCTTCAAGAAAGTGTCGTGTAGGACATCTTCCGCATTACTCCTTTGTGGAATGATACGCAGCACAACACCTAAAAGTTTCGGAGATATGAGATTATACAGCTCTGCAAATGCAACACGGTCTTTCTGCGTTGCAATAAGCTCAATACAGTTTTCTGCGGTATCTAATTTATTGGACACTTAAATTCCCAACGCAATAGGAGTAGTTCTCTTGAGGAGAACCAGAGCATATACGAACAGTATCACGGCCAAAACGTGGTTGCGCAAGACACACCACTGCCGCCGATTAAAAATCGTGGCACATAGTGTATTTTCTCTGATATCAGTAGAAAATGGCGGGAGTGACGAGACTCGAACTCGCGACCTCCGGCGTGACAGGCCGGCACTCTAACCAACTGAGCTACACCCCCGCGGGTGACAGGATATCCCTCCTGTAAGAGTGGTGGCTGATGTACGCCCAAGAGCTAGTTTCGTCAAGCGCCGAATTAGCTTTTAAACAACAAGTGTACCACCTGTCTGCCAAGCGATGGTGGGCGATGAGAGACTCGAACTCCCGACATCTTCGGTGTAAACGAAGCGCTCTACCAACTGAGCTAATCGCCCGCCGCTTAGCGAGGGCGTGGTAGCCCGAATTCATCCGCGTGACAAGGTAAATTTGACGAATTTATTACGAATTTTCAAGGAGCGCGTTTTTAGGCGCGAATAATTGATCTTTTGCACAATTGCAAAATTAGACCCACCAGATTTCAGATACAAAAAACCGCTCAGCAGTTCTCCATGCTGAGCGGTTTTTTAAGTCGATACGTGCAAACAGAACTTATGTGTTTACAGCGTCCTTGAGACCTTTGCCTGCCTTAAACTTTGGCGACTTGGAAGCAGGAATTTTGATGGTTTCACCGGTGCGCGGGTTGCGGCCATCTGTGGCAGCACGGTGCGCGACGGAAAAATTACCGAAACCGATAAGACGGACTTCATCGCCGCCCTTGAGAGCATCGCTGATAGCGTCAAATGTAGCTTCTACAGCAGTGCCAGCATCAGCTTTTGTGAGACCGGATTTATCTGCAACGGCAGCAATCAGTTCGTTCTTGTTCATGATGAACTCCATTTTAATTTCAGGAGGGGAAAGCCTAATGATTCTCTCCACATCTCCGTGGGCAGAAAATCTTCATTCTTGGGATGAAAGGCAAGCAAAAATCGGCAGAAATCCGGGTTTTATCAACGGAAAATGTAAAAATCCCGGCCAGCGACGCTGACCGGGATGATATAAAGCCTAAAAATACGAAATTTCGACCAACGAAGCTAGTGAGCAACCAGTCCCGATACTTGTTCTGATTCACCGGAACCGGAGGAAGCTGCAGCCGCTTTATCGAACTCTTCCTCTGACCATTCAATCGCAACCGGTGCATCGACCAGCGCGTGCTTCAGCACTTCATCCATATGTGAAACTGGAATGATCTCCATCCCCTCTTTCACATTGTCTGGAATCTCGGCCAGATCTTTCGCGTTCTCCTCAGGGATCAAAACTTTTTTGATGCCACCGCGAAGAGCCGCTAGCAATTTTTCTTTCAAACCACCAATAGGCAGAACGCGACCACGCAAGGTGACCTCGCCCGTCATTGCAATATCTTTGTGAACAGCAATGCCTGTCATAATAGACACGATTGCGGTCGCCATTCCGATGCCTGCTGAAGGACCGTCTTTTGGTGTCGCCCCCTCCGGCACGTGAACGTGAATGTCCCGTTTATCAAACATTGGCGGTTCAACGCCAAAGTCTACAGCGCGAGATCGAACATAGGAGGCAGCCGCTGAAATCGACTCTTTCATCACATCACGAAGGTTGCCGGTGACAGTCATTTTGCCTTTACCAGGCATCATAACACCTTCAATGGTCAATAATTCGCCACCAACTTCGGTCCATGCCAGACCGGTGACAACACCAACCTGGTCTTCACCCTCAGCTTGGCCAAACCGGTACTTCTGAACTCCAAGAAACTCTTCAAGATTTTCAGGTGTAACTGCAATGGTAGTCTGACTAGGATCAGTCAGCAGTTTTGTCACAGCCTTACGGGCCAATTTTGATAATTCACGTTCCAGGCTACGGACACCGGCTTCCTTCGTATAAAGGCGAACCACATCAAGCAACGCGTCATCATTAATTGAAAACTCGCCTTCTCTCAGACCATGGTTTTTGATGGCTTTGCCGAGCAGGTGTCGCTTAGCAATTTCAAGCTTTTCATCTTCCGTGTAACCGGCCAGACGAATGATTTCCATACGGTCCATCAATGGACCAGGAATATTCAATGTGTTTGATGTGGTAACAAACATCACATTGGACAAATCATAGTCGACCTCTAAGTAGTGATCCGCAAAGCTGCTGTTTTGCTCTGGGTCCAGAACTTCAAGCAACGCTGATGAGGGATCGCCACGGAAATCCATACCCATTTTGTCGATCTCATCGAGCAAAAACAAGGGATTGGATTTTTTTGCCTTTTTCATGGACTGGATCACTTTACCGGGCATTGAGCCGATATAGGTCCGCCTGTGGCCACGAATTTCAGCCTCATCACGCACACCACCCAAAGACATACGCACAAACTCGCGACCAGTGGATTTCGCAATGGACTTACCGAGTGATGTTTTACCGACGCCTGGAGGCCCAACAAGGCACAGGATGGGGCCTTTGAGCTTATTTGAACGGCTTTGAACGGCAAGGTATTCAATGATGCGCTCTTTCACTTTTTCCAAGCCAAAGTGATCTTTATCCAGCACTTCCTGAGCTCGCTTCAGGTCGATCTTGACCTTGGACTTCTTGCCCCAGGGGATCCCGAGCAACCAATCCAGATAATTACGCACAACCGTTGCCTCAGCGGACATCGGGCTCATCTGACGCAGCTTTTTCATTTCAGCCGTAGCTTTTTCGCGGGCTTCTTTGGAAAGCTTGGTCTTACCAATCTTATGTTCCAGTTCCGCAAGCTCGTCCTTACCGTCTTCAGAATCGCCAAGTTCTTTCTGAATGGCTTTCATTTGCTCATTCAAATAATACTCGCGTTGAGTTTTCTCCATCTGGCGCTTCACGCGTGACCGGATGCGCTTTTCAACCTGAAGAACCGAAACTTCGCTCTCCATCATACCCAAAATTGCTTCCAAACGTCCACCGACTGAGACAATGCTCAGCAGAGACTGTTTTTCAGGAATTTTGACGACAAGGTGCGATGCGATTGTGTCCGCGAGCTTGGAAAAATCTTCAATATTGGCGACAGCTGCCAGAACCTCAGGGGAGATTTTTTTGTTGAGCTTTACATAATTTTCGAACTCGGAAACCGCAGAACGTGCCAATGCATCGACTTCAACTTCATCGTCTAGTTCTTCAGCGATTGTCTCCGCAAACGCTTCAAAATACTCTTCTCGTTCTGTGAATTGGGTCACGCGGGCGCGGCTTGCACCTTCAACCAAGACTTTAACAGTACCATCAGGCAGTTTCAGCAACTGCAGCACAGTTGCGAGCGTGCCAATCTCGTAAATGTCTTCTGGTTTCGGGTCGCTATCGTTGGAGTCTTTTTGTGTCACAAGCATAATCTGCTTGTCATTTTTCATGACTTCTTCAAGTGCTTTGATTGATTTTTCGCGACCAACGAAAAGCGGAACGATCATGTGAGGGAATACTACAATGTCTCGCAGCGGGAGAACCGGAAACATTAGGTCTTCAGAGCTGGTGCTGATTTCTGCACTCATATTATTTTCCTTTTTGTTGGACTCAATCCACACTCCCAATATCGGCAAGCAAGGATTGATCTCATCCGCTACAAACTCCAATCAACTTACGCACAAGGTTGGAGCTATCGAAGCACGCAACAGAATCGCTTATTGAGGAGAGATTAGCACGGACAGATTAAGAAATGGCGCGTCCGGGCCTGCAATTCAAGATGCCAGCGAAAAACGAATATATTTCAACAGATAAAATAGAAAAGCCGCGCAAAGCAATTACATTGCGCGGCTAAAAACATAGAGAGAATTAAGCTGATGCGCCCGCATCTTCTTTTTTACGCTCTGCGTAGATGTAAAGCGGTCTTGCATCGCCGTCTATGACATCGGCAGAGATAACCACCTCTTCCACGCCTTCCAGTCCAGGAAGATCAAACATGGTTTCCAGAAGAATTGATTCCAGAATAGATCTCAATCCACGGGCACCAGTTTTGCGTTCGATAGCTCTTCTGGCAATTGCTTTCATAGCCTCTTCGTGGAAGGTAAGCTTTACCTCTTCCATATCGAATAAGCGCTGATATTGCTTCACCAAAGCGTTTTTCGGCTCTGACAAAATTTTGACCAGGGCTTCCTCATTTAAGTCTGTCAGCGTTGCTAAAACAGGCAAGCGACCAACAAACTCTGGGATAAGGCCGAATTTCAAAAGATCTTCCGGCTCAACAATCTGGAACAACTCACCTGCTGTTCGCTCATCTGGGCCAGATACTGCCGCACTAAATCCAATTGATGTCGTATCACCGCGGTCTGCAATAATCTTGTCCAGTCCCGCAAATGCGCCACCGCAAATAAACAGGATATTTGTGGTGTCAACTTGCAGGAATTCCTGCTGCGGGTGTTTACGACCACCTTGAGGAGGAACACTTGCGACAGTGCCTTCCATAATCTTCAGCAAAGCCTGCTGAACGCCCTCTCCCGACACATCCCGTGTGATCGATGGATTATCAGATTTTCGGGTGATCTTATCCACTTCATCAATGTAAACGATGCCGCGCTGGGCCCGTTCCACATTGTAATCTGCCGATTGCAGCAGCTTCAATATAATGTTCTCAACGTCCTCACCCACATAACCAGCTTCCGTCAATGTGGTGGCATCCGCCATTGTGAAAGGTACATCCAGAATACGAGCCAATGTTTGCGCCAGCAGCGTCTTTCCGCAACCGGTTGGGCCAATTAGCATGATATTGGATTTAGCAAGTTCAACTTCAGCATTTTTCGAAGCATGATGAAGGCGCTTGTAGTGATTGTGAACCGCTACAGACAATACTTTTTTCGCGTGGAACTGACCAATTACGTAGTCATCCAGAACCGTACAGATTTCCTGAGGTGTTGGCACACCCTCTGATGATTTCACCAAAGAGGTTTTGCTCTCTTCCCGGATGATATCCATGCACAATTCAACGCATTCATCACAGATGAACACAGTCGGCCCAGCTATAAGTTTTCGAACCTCGTGCTGGCTCTTGCCGCAAAATGAACAGTAAAGAGTATTTTTGGCGTCAGATCCGCCATTGCCACTGCCCGTTCCGCCGCTAGAAATCTTACTCATTTATAGTCTACCTTCATACCTACAGGTTTCAGACCAACGTTTCCCAAGCATACGATGAAAGGGCACCTTGTAAACTGACCATCCAAACCACGTCATACTTTACTGCGCAAAACAGCGAAACTGTGACACAAAAACAATAGCAAATCCAACCACGAAGGTCTTAAGGATACGTGAGGACAGCCGACAAACCAGCGAACAACCTCAATAAATCGTATCCAAGACCTACTTGGACTTCTTGCCCTTGTCTTTTTCGTCTTCCGATTCTGTACGATTCTCGACGACATTATCAATCAAACCAAAATCTTTGGCCTCGTCCGATGTCATGAAGTGATCGCGGTCCAGCGTTGTATCCACTGTGTCATAATCTTGACCAGTGTGCTTCACATAAATCTCATTCAATCGGCGTTTCAGCTTCACAATATCGTCCGCATGACGCGCAATATCAGAGGCCTGCCCCTGGAAACCGCCTGAAGGCTGGTGCACCATGATCCGTGCATTTGGCAATGAGAAGCGCAAATCCTTCTCGCCCGCGGCGAGCAACAGCGATCCCATAGAGGCCGCCTGACCAATACAAAGAGTTGAAACCGCGGGTTTTATGAATTGCATTGTATCGTAAATCGCAAGACCCGACGTCACCACACCACCCGGTGAGTTGATGTATAAAGATATTTCTTTTTTTGGATTGTCTGCTTCCAGATATAACAGCTGAGCACAAGCCAATGTCGCCATGCCATCTTCCACCGGTCCGGTGATGAAGATGATACGTTCTTTCAAAAGACGGGAAAAAATATCGTAGGAGCGTTCGCCGCGGTTGGTCTGCTCGACCACCATGGGTATCAGCATGTTCTGTGCCTGACTAACGGGATCGTACATGAAAATTCCTATGTGTTTTAAAGACCGCCCTCCAGAAAATCGGAGATATGGCCAAATCAGTCGTTTGTTGAGCCGTATGTACGGTATGCACTGAGCTAATTAAAGAGGCATTACCAAGGTGGTGCTTGTATTGGGGTAAATTTTTCAGGGTTTTTTGCCGCACCAATGAAAAAGGGCTTTCCAAACCGGCCTTCTGTGCTAGCCTTCTCTTGTTATTAACCATTGAAAGGAGGTGATCTGATGTCCAGTGAAGATCTAATGCAGGCCAAATTTCCCGTGTTGAACGGAACGATGTTGGAGCAACCTCTGGCAGCGAGCTAGAACACAGTATTGGGTCATTTGACCTGTCTGTATCTCACGAAAAGGGGTCACTTCGGTGGCTCCTTTTTTTATTAAGAAAGCCAAAAAGACAGCAAATGAATGAAGTAAAGCATTGATTTAATGAATGATTATAGCACACCCCTTTTTGGATTTGACGCCCCTTTTTCAGCAATGGTGTTCGGGACGTCCGGCGGGATAGGCAGCGCAATTAGTCAGCGCATTCATAAAGGCATGACCTTGGCAAATGCAAACCTGTCAGATACATCCCCTACCGCTACATCGCGGATGCGCTACGGAGTTCATCAAGAATCAATAGATCCAGCAAATGACGCAGCGATTATTGCAGATCAAGCGAGCGCCAATGCAGTTGTGGATAGTGGGCAGAGTTTTGTCTTGTCGGTAAACAAAGAACAAACACGGGATGCCTCCTCGCAGATATCACAATCTCTTCATCACCTGTTTGCAATCAATCGCTCTTCCAAGCCCGAATCTCATTCTACCGTCACGGGATTACAAGCAGACGCATTGGATGAGAGCCAATTGGTGGCAACTAAAGAAGCAGTGCAGAATAGTATTTCGGAGCAACAATTTGCCCCTTTGCGCCTCATAGTTGTTGGCATCGGAACATTGCACCAGACGGGACCGGATGGCACCGCAACCATTCGCCCGGAAAAAACCTGGCGCGACTTATCGGCGGACACAATGGCAAAGGTTTTTGCAGCCAACACCATAGCCCCAGCTCTGATTGCAAAACACTTTTTACCCTTGCTTCCACGCTCTGGGCGCAGCGTCTTTGCCGTGTTATCGGCTCGCGTGGGAAGCATATCGGACAACAGATTGGGCGGTTGGTACAGCTATCGCGCCTCCAAAGCAGCACTCAACCAAATTATCAAAACTACATCCATCGAACTTGCGCGCACCCGGCCCGATGCAATTTGCATCGGCCTTCATCCAGGCACTGTAGACACCGGGCTTTCAAAACCGTTTCAGGCCAACGTGGCGGAGGGCAAACTGTTCACTCCACAAACGTCAGCGAACTATCTTTTAAACGTAATCTCCACCGCCACAACAAGCCAAAGCGGCTCACTGTTAGCCTGGGACGGCTCCGTAGTGCCAACTTAGTGAAGCCTTATTCGTTCAGCATGTCATTCAGCTGGCCTGCATCAGGGCGTCTCAGGGTCTTCAATTAGTGTGCCCTTTCCGACGCCGCCGCCAGCGCTGGCAATTTGGATGGCTTGAAAGCTGAGAAATGCACAGATCAAAAATCCGAAAAATTGTTTCATGAAGTCGCTCAATTTGGATTGCGTTTAGGAGAGCTTTTCAGAAAGAATAGAGAAGGCCAGCGATCTTGGATTGTTTATTCTCAAAAATGCAATTTATTTGGATAAAATTCGAACAAACCTGTCGTGTTTGGTGTTTTGATTTTCAAAATCTCATCAAATACATGGTAGTTTTATCATGTCCTGGAACCATCGGCCTGCAGGCTAAGCGCTTCAACAAATGGAAGAAGACATGCATATTGGATTGATTGGCGGCATCGGGCCTGCCGCAACCGTGGCATACTACACGCGGTTGGTGGAAGAGTTCAAAAGGCACAATTTACCCCTCAAACTCACCATTGCGCATGCGGACATCACAACTTTGGCCGCCAACGCCACTGCAGGCAACCGTGAAGCGCAAGCGGAAGTCTTCAACGTTCATTTGCGTGAATTGGAAAGCGCTGGTTGCAACGTTGCGACCATCACCGCGCTGACGGGCCACTTTTGCTTTGAAGAAACTCAACACCTCTCACCAATACCATTGATCAATGCAATTGATGTTGTCGACAAATATTGTGAGGCGCACGACGTCGGCACTCTTGGCCTGCTCGGCAGCCCCCCCGTGTTGAAGACGCAACTGTTTGGTCTGTTGCGAGCTCCCAAAACGGTTGTGCCAACCGATGATTTGGAAGGCTTGGGGCAGACATATATGGACATCGCGCTTAGCGGCACATGCTCTGAGGAACAGCGGCAAAGGTTGTTCTCCGCCGGCGCACGTATGGTATCAGACCAGAACGCTGAGGCTGTCCTTCTTGCAGGAACCGATCTCGGCCTTGCCTTCACAGGGTTTAATCCCGGATATAAAGTCATTGATGCGCTCGAACTTCATGTCGCTGCAATGGTTTCTTTGGCTTCTGCGACATAGATTCAGCCTCATATCTTACTTCATCCCACCGTCTGGAGCGTGGTGCAGTCCATAACTGCTACCACCACCCAGCGACCAATCAATGACAGCATTTTCGCATAGTGCGATCATGATGTCGTCGGCTGAAAACTTTGCCTCCACCGCAGAGTTCGCGATACTTTCAAACAGCGCCACTTTTTGCGCGGCGCTTCGCCCTTCCAAAAACAAAATCTCTACAATTGAAGCCTCCCTCGTCCGTTTTACATCTGGAAATGTGGGATCAATGATCATATGCGCTGCCTCAAAGGTGGAAATCAGTTGAAACCGATCTTGCTCCGGTACGTCGCATGTGGCGACAAGGCTTTTGTGAACGGCATCAGCCAATTTACGAACTTTGGTAGTGGGCAAAATGTTGGGGACAGAAATTCGGGCCAATGGCATAGCGCTTCCAATCAGAAATTGTGACATCCCCGCTTTTTATTCATGAAAATAAATTGCATAAACAGCAATATTTTACATTTACTCTTGCTGAAAAATCATAAATGAAACCACCACTTGCTCCAGAAATTGCTGTCTTTGTCCGCCTATCAGAGCTGGGCGCCTTTACCGCCGTAGCGAAGGAAACGGGTTATACGTCCTCCGGCATCTCCCGCATGATATCCCGACTTGAAGACAACCTTGGCGCAAAGTTACTGCATCGCTCCACACGCCGTCTGGCCTTAACGCCGGAGGGAGAAATATATCTGAAACACGCGCGACAGATTTTAGCGGCGGTAGAAGCCGCCGAAGCCGACGTATCCCAGGTTCTGGGACGCCCAAGAGGACCTTTGGTGATCAATTGCGGATCGGCGTTTGCACGATACAAACTCGCGCCTGAGCTACCGGGTTTTCTGGCTCAATATCCCGACATTAGCGCAGAGATTTCCGTGACGGACCAACGCATCGACCCAATGGCGCAACATGCGGACGTCACTATTCGGGTGGGGCATTTGACAGATAGCGATCTCATTGCAATCCCGCTGGGAACAGTAAGTCGCATTGTTGCTGCCAGTCCCGAATATCTTGCCAGCCATGGAACCCCAATACATCCAGACGAACTCCGGAACCATAATTGTTTGTTGTTAAAGGGCTTCCCCAAGCAAGCGACCTGGCCGATGCAATGGGACAGCAAGACCATTGGCGTGCAAGTGCGGGGTAACATCTCTTCAGACAGTGCAGACACACTGTTGCATCTGGCCATTGCGGGTGCCGGCATTATCCGGTTGGGTGACTTTCTGGGCACAAAGGCGGTGGCATCTGGTGCACTTGTGCCATTGCTTGCCGACCACCACCACGCAGACCCGCAACCCATCACAGCTCTTGTCACGCCAGGCCGGCAATCTATCCCACGAGTGCGGACATTCATTGATTTCATAAAAACACTTTTCTGATGAAACAAACCGCCTGCCCCTCGCCCCGCAGCGCCCTGTTGGTTATAACGCGTCATGTCAAAAATCGAGTCACTCTTCGCCACCCGCCTTTATCAGGCACCCCTGTCCGAGTTCAGCAAAGCACCCGATGCCGATGAGCTGGAAAACTCCTGTCTGTCAATCGCGGCAGATGATGAGGCCGGGCAGGATTGGTGCGAGGAAAATGATTTTCCGGGCTATACCAGCTATGCGTCACTGGCCGATTTGCCGTGGCGTTTCCCGATCTTCAAAGATCTGGTGAAGGTGCTGGACAAGCACGTGGCAGCCTTTGCCAAGGATTTACAATTTGACCTTGGCGACAAGAAAATCAAACTGGACTCGCTGTGGATCAACATTCTGCCGCCAGGCGGTGTGCACACATCGCACATTCATCCGCACAGCATTATCAGCGGCACCACCTATGTGGCCATGCCCGATGGCGCGAGTGCCATCAAGTTCGAAGATCCGCGCCTCGCCATGATGATGGCTGCGCCTGGGCGAAAAACCAAAGCTCGTACGGAGTTGCAAAGCTTTATTTATGTAGCACCTGAAGTTGGCGATGTGTTGCTATGGGAAAGCTGGTTGCGCCATGAAGTGCCGCTGAACATGGCAGATGAAGAACGCATCAGCGTCAGCTTTAACTACGGTTGGGAATAAGGCGCAAACGGCACCTGCCCCAGATATGCCGAAGGAGACGGCAGGCATATGAAGCGGATACACCAAAACAAGGCATGGCTTCTTGTGTTGCCCGCAGCCGTAATTTTATGCGTGGGTGGCATTGCGCCGGTTATGACCGCCATCAACTATTCGGTTCAGGATAGTTTTTCGGGCAACCAGTATTTTTGGGCCGGAAGCACCTGGTACGAGCAAATTTTGCAATCGGCTGAATTCTGGAAGACGCTGGCGCGCACGGGCGCGTTTACTGCCATCACCCTGTGCCTGCAATTCATCATCGGCATTGCGGTGGCGCGCAAGCTGTACCATGCGCAAATTCGGCCGGAAATCTTCATCCCTCTGTTCAGCCTGCCCCTGCTGACGCCGTGGATTGTGGTTGGCTTTTTATGGCGGCGCATGATGGATGCGGATGTGGGCCTGCTGGGCAGCGTGCTGTCAGCCCTGTCGCTGCCGCCAAACCTCAACGACGTGGGTTGGGCGTGGCTTATCATCGTCGCGCTGGATGTTTGGCACTGGACCGGCATCATTGTCATTCTGTGCTATGCGGGTTATCTGGCCATTCCAAAACCGTTCTTTCAGGCAGCAAAGATAGATGGCGCAAGCCCGTGGAAGACTTTCCGCTATGTGGAGCTGCCAAAGCTGTGCCGGGTGCTCATTGTGGCGTGCCTCATCCGCATGGCCGACAGTCTGATGATTTACACAGAGCCCTTCATGATCACGCGCGGCGGGCCGCATGTGGCGACCACCTTCCTGTCGCAGGACATCATCCAGACCGCCACACTGGAATTTAATCTGGGGGAAGCAGGCGCAATTTCCGCGGTTTACCTGCTGCTGGTCGTTCCGCTGGCGTGGATGCTGTTTCGCTCGGTGGAGAAACCGCAATGACGGCCACTCACCATCAGATGCGCAAACGCTGGTCGAAAACAGTGCTGGCCTTCACCGTGTTTTCCCTGCTGCCAATTTACTGGTTAATAGTGCTCAGCCTGCAGCCCAATCAGGTGAGCGAAAGCACGCTGAGTGTGCTACCCTCGCTTTTTACGTGGCAATATTACGCCTTTATTTTCAACAGCCCGGACTGGGTAAACGGCTACCTGAACGCCGCCATTTATGTGGCCATGAATGTCGCCATCACCATGAGCGTGGCCCTACCCGCCGCCTATGGATTTTCGCGCTACCGCTTTGTAGGAGACAGGCACGCCTTTTTCTTTGCCTTTGTGCTGCGGATGATTCCGCCCGCCATTGTTATGATCCCGCTGGTAGAAATGTTTTCAAGTGCGGGGATGATAGACACCCATTTGGCCGTCGCGCTGGCGCATTGCCTGTTTACGGTGCCTATCGCCATATGGATATTGGAGGGGTTCATCACCGCCATTCCGCCAGAAATGGATGAAATTGCCCGGCTGGACGGTTATTCGCGCCTTGGGTTTTTCACAAAAATCCTGCTGCCGCAAATCCGTGCCGGCATCGCTGTCGCGGCCTTCTTTTGCTTTGTGTTTTCATGGGCAGAACTCATTCTGGCCAATGCGCTGACAACGGTGCAGGCCAAACCCATCGGCGTCGTCATGAAAATCGTCGCCTCCCCCCTCGGCCAGGTTCACATAGGCATAGCCTCCGCCGCCAGCGTGCTGATGCTCATTCCGGGCGCGGTGTTTGTGTGGTTCCTGCGCAAGCACTTGGCGCGTGGGCTATCTATGGGGCGGGTTGGGTGATTTTTTAGCTGGCAAGATGGGCGGGAAGGAGACATTCGTTGCACTTGCTTCAAGTGTTAGCTATTTTTCGAAAATGTACCGGCAGGAATTTAACGAAACACCCAGTGAGACGCTCAAGCGCTGATGTTTTCTGAGTAGCGGCCATCGCCCGACCCCTCTCCCGTATATGTGCGCATTTCGGACAAAATTGAATGCATATCGGTCAAAACACCCAGTTACTATTTAATTAACGCCACTGCCTTGCTCTAAGCCGTTAACTGCATAGATCGCTTTTCTTTTATGCGCCTCGTCATGGAGCAGAACATGATGTGAGCGCTTTTTATTTGCATAAAGGGCTGTTCGCATTGGCGTATCATACTCACCCCAAAACATATTCGGTT
>JBDWQA010000011.1:0-479781 GCA_039986835.1 Hyphomicrobiales bacterium | reverse complement strand
ATCATCCGAGCCAAACCGCAGAACTCTGCCATTCGCCAATTTCCACCTCACGAAAATGACAACACAGCTCACGCGTGTGTGTTCCACAGTGACGCTCTTGTTATTGAAAATATGCGGAAAATGCGGGGATTGGTCAGGGCGTTGGGGTGAAATCAACCGTTTGGAGCAGATAAAATGCAGAAAAGTTGGTTTTTTTAAAAAGCTCTTGCCCAAATTTCGAAAACGCAAAAAAGGGCCGAATAAATCCGGCCCCGCTAATTCTAAACCTGTGAATGCTTCATAGAAGGCTTAAGAGAAGTATTGACCGCCATTGGCAGACAATGTCGAGCCGGTGATGAATCCGGCATCGTCGCTCGCCAGGAAGACAACGCAACGCGCAATTTCTTCTGGCTCGCCTAGACGTCCAACTGGAATTTGCGGGATGATACGCTTGTCGAGTACTTCTTGAGGGATCGCACGTACCATTTCTGTACCAATGTAACCGGGGCAAATCGCATTTACAGTAATGCCCTTTGCGGCACCTTCTTGTGCCAAAGCTTTGGTGAAGCCAATGTCACCAGCCTTGGCCGCTGAATAGTTGGCCTGCCCCATCTGGCCCTTTTGACCGTTTATCGAAGAGATGTTGATAACCCGCCCGAAGCCTCGACTGCGCATTCCTTCCCAAATAGGACGAGTCATGTTGAAGAGGCCATTCAAATTGGTGTTGATAACGGCCTGCCATTGTTCTACCGCCATCTTATGGAACATGCCATCGCGTGTAATGCCGGCATTGTTCACCAGAACATCAATTGGGCCCAAATCTGCTTCAACCTTGCCGATACCCTCGACACAAGATTCGTAGTCTGCAACATCCCATTTGTAGACCGGAATACCGCTTTCTTCTTTAAACTTACTTGCGGCTTCGTCATTGCCAGCATAACTGGCTGCAACATTATATCCGGCGGCTTTTAGCGCCGTTGAAATTGCTGCGCCTATTCCGCGGCTTCCGCCGGTTACCAATGCTACTTTACTCATGTTTGTTCCCTCATCTGGATGTTTTAAAATGATTGTGCGCGGCTAAGGCGCGGATTGTCTAGTTGATCGTTCTAACGGTGCTCGATTGTGGAGATGGCTGTCGCTTCTGTTGCCGCTCCCATTGGCAGACTTTTGACAAGTGTTGCCAAGTTTGCCTGCGTCAATTTTTGGCATTTTATGTGGGCTATGCTGTATGCGTTGGGCGCGTTGCTTGGAGATGATATCCTCACCTCTTTTACCAATTCGGGCTTCGACACACCTGAGCCAATGTAGGGATGTTGTGAAACCTTGGACAACAATTCGCACCGCATAAATGCCGGAGCCGAAGCCCCGGCGTTTTTCTAAACTTATCGTTCTAGTGTGAGGGCGACGCCCATGCCCCCACCAATACACAGAGTAGCAAGGCCTTTTTTGGCATCGCGTTTTTGCATTTCATGAATGAGCGTAACGAGTACCCGGCAGCCTGATGCGCCAATCGGGTGACCAATAGCAATCGCGCCGCCATTCACATTTACAATGTCCGGTGACCAACCCATGTCCTTGTTCACGGCACAGGCCTGCGCCGCGAAAGCTTCGTTTGCTTCCACAAGATCCAGATCGTCAACCGACCAGCCTGCCCGTTCGAGCGCTTTACGTGAAGCAGGGATCGGGCCACTGCCCATAATAGCCGGATCAACGCCCGCGGTGGCGGAGCTTGCGATACGCGCCAAAGGTGTGATACCGCGTTTCTCCGCTTCTGCAGCACTCATCAGAACAACGGCTGCTGCGCCATCATTAAGGCCAGACGCGTTGGCTGCAGTAACAGAACCGTCTTTCTGGAATGCTGGGCGGACTTTTTGTACGCTCTCGAGTGTCGCGCCGTGCCGAATGTATTCATCTGTGTCCACGACCGTATCGCCCTTGCGGGTCTTGACTGTGAACGGAATAATCTCGTCAACAAATTTACCGGCCTTTTGCGCCGCTTCGGCCTTGTTCTGTGAGGCGACTGCAAAATCGTCCTGATTTTCTCGGGTGATTTCCCATTTGGTAGCCACGTTTTCGGCAGTAGTTCCCATATGATATCCGTTGAAGGCATCCCACAGGCCGTCGCGGATCATGGTGTCGATCATGGAATAATCGCCCATCTTCACGCCTCCACGCAGATGCTGTGCATGGGGAGACAATGACATATTCTCTTGGCCACCGGCAATGACGATGCTTGCATCACCCGATTGGATTTGCTGTGCACCCAAAGAGATAGCACGCAGACCGGAACCACAGACCTGGTTTAAACCCCAAGCAGTTGTTTCAATTGGCAGGCCCGCATTTATGGAAGCCTGGCGCGCCGGGTTCTGGCCTTGTCCAGCTGTTAACACCTGCCCAAGGATCACCTCGCTGATATCTTCCGGCTTCAAGCCCGAGCGTTCCAGCAAACCTTTGATCACCGCCGCACCCAAATCGTGCGCGGGCGTTTTAGCAAAGGCGCCACAGAACGAGCCGACCGCTGTTCGGCCAGCTGCTACAATTACAATATCTTCTGAGTTGGACATATATGCTCCCTGTGTATTCGGAAATGATGAGTTTGTTAGACTATAGCTGCTTTATTTAATTTGATCTCGATCAGTTTTTGCAATGCAGAAATGCATTAAATGCTTCTCTCCAACGCACAAAGCAGGTGAAAGGCTCAAATTTAACTGTGAACCAAGTTGTTACGTATGGCTATCTTTGGCTCAATTTTGATGTGCTGCAATCGCTTCGTCACTTAATACCTAAACTTGTCAAAACCTCGCAGCTGCAAAAAAGATGGATGTGCGCTGCAAAATTCAATAGGGTGGTGTTCCAGATCATCGTACTGATGTTTTATCATGCAACGTGATCTCTAGGGATGGAAAACAGGACAGCTCTGCCATGGCCAATACCAACGAGCCGACAACTATTAAAAAATATGCCAATCGCCGCCTTTATAACACCGGCACGTCGACATATGTCACGCTTGAAGACTTGGCTGTCATGGTTAAAAAAGAGGAAGATTTTGTGGTGGTAGACGCTAAGACCGGCGAAGACATCACACGATCCGTTCTTACACAAATCATATTTGACGAAGAGAATAAGGGAACAAACTTGCTGCCAATTTCCTTCTTGCGTCAATTGATCCGCTTCTATGGAGACCAGATGCAGGCCATTGTGCCGAGTTTTTTGGATGCCTCAATCTCATCTTTAACGCGTGATCAAGATAAATTTCGGGAACAAATGACTGGTGCCTTCGGCGTTCCCGGATTTGATGTTGTTGAAGAACACACGCGCCGCAACATGGAAATGTTTGATCAAGCTCTGAAAATGTTCAACCCATTTGGCGTGCCAACAAAGCCTGCTCAGTCAAACGATGCCGCCCCTGCAAGCACAGGTGGGGCGACAGAGGATGATGATTTATCCGCGTTGCGAGATCAGATCGCAGATATGCAGCGCAAGGTGGAAGCGTTGTCAAGCAAGAAGGATTGAAGACGGATTCAAAGCCTTGGCGGAGCAGTGGTACACAAAGCCCGGCTTTGTGCTTAAATCGGTTGGATTTTTTTCTTTCATACCTCTGGTCAAAGAGACTTCCTATCTGTATAAGGCCGCATCTTATTCCGTAATTTGCTGACATCGTCGGCGGGGCCTGGCTATAATCAGGCGGCCGGATTTTAGATGTCTGTTTGAACGAACTCGTAGCGATCCATTGCGAATGACCGTGTTGGACTGCTCCAAAATGTATAATGGAAGGTTAGGCCAATGGCTGTTCCAAAGAGTAAAATCTCCCGCATGAAACGCGGTTTTCGTCGTTCAACAGATGCGTTGAAGCAAAACGCATATGTTGAAGATAAGGATTCCGGCGAATTGCGTCGTCCTCACCACATTGACCTGAAAACCGGTATGTATCGCGGTCGTCAGGTTCTTGAAGCTAAAGACAACGCTTAAGTCGCTCGCAGAGCGATGTTTGAAAATTCAAATCAAGGCCGGTTTTGACCGGCCTTTTTTTGTGGCATTATATCTGTACAAGACTGCGCTTAATACTTTGGGGAGAGCGTTTAAATGTTGAGTTTTCCGTTGATGCTGGTGCCATTGGCACTCTACAATCTATTGGCTTTCGATTTGTTGACATCTTACATGACAGCGCGGTGGGAAGCTGTATTATTTAGCCCTACAATGATTTCCGGAGCTGTCTTCAATTTCACCTTGTCGGACTTATTCATTTTATCATCGCTGTTTTTATTGTGCATAGAAGTGTTGAAGGCGACACGAATCGGCAACATGACGATCATAGATCACATGTTGTCTATGCTGGTGTTCATTGCGTTTCTGGTGGAATTTTTATTGGTAGCAGAAGCCGCGACAACTCTGTTTTTCACATTAATGGTCATAGCACTAATTGACGTTGTTGCAGGATTTGCAATCTCAATTCGCTCGGCAACACGCGATGTATCTGTCGGTAGTTTTTAGCAACCTAGACTAAGGTGCGGGCTATTCCTGGTCGAGACCCGGAATAGCCTTCTTGTGTTGTGTCTAGCCTGCGTCAGCAGTAAATCCTGCTGCTTCAATACCGGCAATAGCGCAAATCTCGTCATTGTCAGACGTATCTCCTGAAATGCCGACGGCACCAATTATGTCGCCAGTGTTGTCGCGCACCAAGACGCCGCCTGGTACCGGCACGATTTTTCCGCCAGCAACACCATTGAGACCTTCCAGAAAATGTGGGCGTTCGGCAGCTTGGGCATTTAACCAGCGAGATCCGGCACCAACAGCAAGTGCTCCGTAGGCTTTGCCACCTGAAATTTGTGGGCGCAACATGGAAGTACCGTCTTGCGCGAGGTAAGCACGCAAATGACCACCGGCGTCCAAAACAGAAACTCCCAGAGGTTTCAGGCCAAGTTCAGCACCTTTTGCGAACGCAGCTTCGATCATGGCTGTTGCCTGATTCATTGAAATTTTTGTCATTCTATCTCCCAGATAATTTGAGCAATGAAAGTGTTTGGATGGCCGGGACTTGTGCCACGATGCTGGTTCTGTCAACACAAACTTCAAACGATTTATTGAAACAAGCACCAGGGTTTCCCCATTTATGCGCAATTTCCAAAGAGCTGGCCGGTCACCTGTATATGCAGACAATGGTATGGTTGCGACATCACACCCGTTGGCATGCGTTGCAGCGTTGGATGCGCTGAAAGCGGGTGGAAATGCCGTAGATGCTGCAGTTGCCGCCTCCGCAGTTTTAACGGTTGTGGAGCCTCATATGACCGGCATTGGTGGTGACTGTTTCGCTATTGTCGCAGAACCCGACGGGAAATTGCACGGATTTAACGGATCTGGCAGAAGTGCCGCAGGAGCAGAATATGAGTGGTATAAAGAACAGGGTTGGCACGAAATCCCAATGACATCTGCCCATGCAGTGACCGTTCCAGGCGCGATTGATGCGTGGGAGCAATTGCTGTCTCGACTAGGGCGGAAGGGTCTGGATGCTGCGCTCCAACCCGCAATTTCATATGCACGAAACGGCTTCGCTGTTGCGCCAAGAGTGGCGTTTGATCTGACAGAACTTACCGACAAGCTGTTAAAACATCCTGCTTCGGCGAGCCGATACTTGAAAGATGGTTCTGCCTATCAAGTGGCAGATCGTATATATTCGCCTGAGTTGGCTGATACTTTTGAACAAGTTGCAAAGTTCGGTGCCAGGTCATTTTACGAGGGCGAGATCGCTGAGGAAATCACTCAGACGATACAAGAGCTGGGCGGTTTTTTGTCCGAAGCAGACATGGCCTCACACCGTGGCTTCTTCGTAGATCCGGTTTCTACTCATTATGAGGGGCAGGATGTGTTTGAACTGCCTCCAAACGGGCAGGGTATTACCGCGCTGATAATTCTCAACATTTTGAGTGATCAGCGCCGGGTTGCCGATCCGATTTCGGCAGAACGTCTGCACAAGCTGATTGAAGCTTCAAAATTGGGCTATGGAATACGCGACACACTAATCGCGGAACCGGACGCCATGAAATTGTCTGTGGCCAGGTTGATCAGTCCAGAATACTGCCGACTACTTTCTGAACGAATCAGTTCTAACAGTGTCTTGGAAAACCCTGTTCGCGATGTTCCCGACGCTGATACGGTCTATTTGTCGGTTGTGGATCGTGATGGAATGGCGTGTTCCTTTATCAACTCCCTGTTCGATGGATTTGGAACAGGCATTATGACAGCAAAAACTGGCATTATGCTCCAGAGCCGGGCTCGCTGTTTTTCATTGCAGGAAGGGCATCCGAACGCCATTGCCCCTTCGAAGTTACCACTACATACGATCATTCCGGCCATGACATTGAAGCACGGAAAGCCGTCAATCAGTTTTGGCGTCATGGGTGGAAAATACCAGGCCACAGGTCATGCGCAAGTTCTGCAAAACATTCTGGATTATGGCATGGATCCGCAGGAAGCCTTGGATTTCCCAAGAGCATTTTGGAACCTGGAGGGCGAGCTGGAGCTGGAAGAAGGCTGGTCACAACCCGTTTGGGAAGCTATGGAAAGTAAAGGCCATAGAATTACTTCGGCCAAAAAGCCACGTGGTGGTGGCCAGATTATCGAGATTGACCATGAGCGCGGCTTGTTGGTGGGTGGATCTGACCCGCGAAAAGATGGTCTTGCAATTGGTTATTAACCGATAGCTGATAGCTAGTTGATCCGCGTATACTGGCTAATGCGTCGCTGAGACTGGTTATAACTTGTTTAAAGTTGTAATTTTCCGGGGTGAATCGTCGCTATTAGTCGAATCTCCTATATGTTAGCGTTGACGTTTTCACGCTGCTGCGGGATATAACGCCCAAGACTATGTGCGTTTCTTGCTTGTTGTTGAAAGTGAGCATTGGAAAGCATGTGACAGACGTGACCATACGCTTCGTTGTAAAACAGGGAAGCGAATTTGCTGCAAGAGGATACAGCCTTGTCGGATACGGCTCTCGAACCTAAAATTTCAGACTCAGGCGATGGTGCTACCCGCCGTGATTTTCTTTACATTGCAACTGGTGCATTTGCCGCTGTTGGCGCCGCAGGTGCCGTTTGGCCGCTTATTCATCAGATGAATCCTGATGCGTCAGCGCTTGCCCTTGCGTCCACAGAAGTGGATATCAGCGCAGTGGAAGAAGGTCAGAGCATTACAATTCAGTGGCGTGGCAAGCCCGTTTTCATCCGCAATCGGACCGCAGAGGAAGTTGAAGCTGCCAAGTCTGTGGCGCTGACTGACTTGATCGATCCTCAGACAGATACAGAACGTGCCGTTGAGGGTCGTGAGAATTTGCTGATCATGGTCGGTATCTGCACCCATCTTGGTTGTGTGCCGCTTGGTGATGCCGGTGATTTTAATGGATGGTTCTGCCCGTGTCATGGATCCCACTACGACACCTCTGGTCGAATCCGTAAGGGGCCAGCCCCATTGAACCTGGCTATCCCGCCATATGAATTTATGTCCGAAACGACGCTTCGCATTGGCTAAGCAGACTTTTCGGCTTTTGAAACTTCTGGAGAACTCGCAATGAGTGGACATTCCTCCTACGATCCTCAAAACGGCGCTATGAAGTGGCTGGATAAACGTCTTCCGCTTCCACGCCTGTTGCATGATTCCTTTGTATCTTATCCGGTCCCAAGGAATCTGAACTACGCTTACACATTTGGTGGCATGCTCTCGATCATGCTGGTTATCCAGATTGTGACCGGCATTGTTCTGGCAATGCACTACGTTGCAAGCGCGGATCTCGCGTTCAACTCGGTTGAGCATATTATGCGCGACGTAAACTATGGCTGGCTTTTGCGCTACGTCCATACCAATGGCGCTTCCATGTTCTTCATCGCTGTTTATATCCATATTTTCCGAGGGCTTTACTACGGATCATACAAGGAGCCCCGTGAGGTCTTATGGATCCTGGGTGTAATCATCTTCCTGTTGATGATGGCGACAGCCTTTATGGGATATGTCCTGCCATGGGGACAAATGTCCTTCTGGGGCGCGACCGTTATCACCAACCTTTTCTCAGCAATTCCATTGTTTGGTGAGGGTATAGTGACTTGGCTTTGGGGTGGCTTTTCGGTTGATCAACCTACTTTGAACCGCTTCTTTTCCCTTCACTATCTGCTGCCGTTTATGATTGCAGGTGTTGTAATCCTGCATGTTTGGGCATTGCACGTAACTGGACAGACAAACCCCACTGGGGTGGAAGTGAAGCAGAAGAGCGACACGCTTCCATTTACGCCTTATGCGACTATTAAAGACGCTTTCGCACTTGTTGTGTTCCTGGCTGTATATGCATGGTTCGTGTTCTACTTGCCGAATTTCCTTGGCCATCCGGACAACTACATTCCGGCCAACCCACTGGTGACGCCGGCGCACATTGTGCCTGAGTGGTACTTCCTACCATTTTACGCGATCTTGCGTGCCGTGCCGGATAAGCTTGGCGGTGTTGTGCTGATGTTTGGATCCATTGCGGTTCTGTTTATTCTGCCGTGGTTGGATACGTCTAAAGTACGTTCAGCTTCTTTCCGTCCGCTGTATCGTCAGTTCTTCTGGGTATTTGTTGTGGTTGCGGTCCTGTTGGGCTGGCTTGGCGCAAAGCCTGCAGAAGGTGGATACGTAATCGCATCACGCATTTGCACAGCATACTATTTTGCACACTTCCTCATCATTCTGCCGCTGTTGGGCATATTTGAAAAACCAAAACCGCTACCGGGTTCAATTACTGAAGCAGTACTAGGAGATGGCAAAGCAAAGGGTGGCTCTGCAATGCCGGCTGGTTCTGCGGCGTCTCCCGAAACCAAGGTTTAATCCGGTTAAGGCATACAGGTTTAAGGACGATACAAATGACTAACTTCCTTACAAAGACTATTGCGGCGGCGGCTGTGATGTTTGGTCTGGCAGCCGGAGCGGCGAATGCAGCCGGCGAAGGCCCGGACATTGATGAGCAAAATTGGAGCTTTTCGGGTCCATTTGGCAAATTTGATCAAGCGCAATTGCAGCGTGGCTTTCAGGTCTACATAGAGGGATGCTCCGCTTGTCACAGCATGGACCTGCTATCCTACAGGAACTTGATGCAACCTGGTGGACCAGGGTTTCCTGAAGATCAGGTGCGTGTCATGGCAGCAGAGGCCACTGTTGTCGACGGTCCTGATGCGGATGGCGAGATGTTTGATCGTCCTGGCCGACTGGCAGATCGTTTGCCATCGCCGTGGGCTAACGAACAGCAGGCACGTGCATCCAATAATGGTGCATACCCGCCTGATTTTTCACTGTTGGCCAAAGCGCGCGCATCTACACGCGGTTTCCCAACGTTTGTGTTCGACATTTTTACGCAATATCAAGAATCTGGGCCGGACTATATTTATAACTTGCTGACCGGTTATGAAGAGCCGCCTGAAGACGTTCAGATGTTGGATGGGCTTCATTACAATCCCAAATTCATGTCAGGTAATCAGATTGCCATGGGCGCTCCACTGTCTGACGAACTCGTCACTTATGCAGATGGTTCTCCTGAAACGGTCGATCAATATGCCCGCGATGTGGCGGCGTTCATGATGTGGGCAGCAGAGCCACATTTGATGGAGCGCAAAGCGATGGGCTTTAAGGTGCTGCTGTTCTTGCTGATATTTGCCGGCTTGCTGTACTTTACAAAACGCAAAGTGTGGGCCAGCGCGAAGCACTAGGAGCTGTTCTCTGCTTCTGCAAAACTTGTTACTGAGAGAAGAGTCCCGCTTGGGGCTCTTTTCGTTTCGGCACTAAATATCTATCGTATTGAAGGGCTCAAATTCATGTCAAATTCTGCAGATGATACGGCAACTGGACACCCTGAGCTTTTGGCGGCTATCCGCACAATTCCTGACTATCCAAAGTCAGGAATTCTTTTCCGCGACATCACAACTTTGTTGTCAAATGCGCGCGCCTTTCGCAAATCTGTTGACGAAATGGTCCAACCATTTGCGGGTGAGAAAATTGAACAGGTTGCCGGTATAGAGGCGCGAGGTTTCATTATAGGAGGGGCAATTGCGCATCAGCTATCCTCCGGTTTTGTACCAATTCGCAAAAAGGGAAAGCTGCCCCATGAAACCGCGTCCATTGCGTATTCACTTGAGTACGGGATAGATGAGATGGAAATTCATAAGGATGCCGTGAAACAAGGTGAAAAGGTTGTCCTTGTGGATGATCTAATTGCGACAGGCGGAACCGCTGAGGGCGCCATTAAGCTTCTTCAGGGACTGGGTGCAAATGTGGTTGCGGCTTGCTTCATTGTCGATCTTCCTGAACTTGGCGGTGCAGATAAGATTCGCGCACTGAATGTACCTGTTCAGACATTGGTTACCTATCCCGGCCACTAGCCTGTTTGGTTATCAGTAGAAATTCACGACTGTTGAAAACCTGCGGTTGTTAACCTTGTCTTAAGGAAAATTACTAATTGGTTAAGGGCTGCCTATACTGGCTGCCATGAGTGATAATCAACAGTTATTAATTGCCAGCTCTCTTTCAATGCAACTCCGTGACATCTTTCACGGTTTTCACCCGCGATATGGGATTGAGCTTTTTAGAAATTGTCGACCTGCGTTCCGACTATTGATCGCATTGCTTTTGATAGATATCGCATTTGTTGCAATTTTCGTATTTTACGGGGTTTGGTTCGTATTCAACGATCAACCTGTGAAGTACCCGCAGATATGGAGTTTGTCCGCAGATTATAGCGCATCTGAATTCTTTGGTTATTTGAATTTACTGGGTGCGGCTTGGTTCCTTTTTGCAACTTTCAAGAAAATGCGACATCCCTTGCTTATGAGCTGGGCCATAATTTTCATGATTCTACTGGCAGACGATGCCCTGCAAATACACGAGTTTGGCGGTGAATGGGTCGCAGAATTTTTCACCTTTGATCAACTTGCAGGAATCGCTGTTCATCATATAGGTGAGCTATTGGTATGGTTGGCTCTCGGAATGATGAGCTTAATGGTTCTTCTGTACGGAGTGTTTGAGAGCAAAGGTGATGAACTGCGTTACAACGGTTTCTTTTTCTTTGTTGTGCTGGGTCTGGTTTTTTGCGGTGTCGGAATCGATCTGGTTTCATCTTTTGATTATTTTCAAAATACAGAGGAAGGTGGCGCTTTAGCGAACATACTTTACGGTTTTTTCCTGATAGCTGAAGATGGTGGCGAGCTGGTATTTATGTCGGTTGGATGTGCTGGCGCATACGCGGTTTGGAAATCTGCCAAACACGCATAGCTGACAAGGTAAAGAACAGGGCCGGCGCTAGCTTCACTTCATCTGAAGAGTGTGGTGCAGGTTTTCCAGAATGGCAGCTAATTTCACATCAAGTTCTGAAAGATAGCGTGTCCAGTCATCATATTGTTGCAGTTCTTCTTTACCGTCGGAAATACCACGCAAGCCGAGTAATTTAAGATTATGCATTTGGCAGGCGCGCATGATTGCGAAAGTTTCCATGTCCACCATATCCGCATCAATCACCTCATACGCCTTGCCAGAGATCACAGAGCCTCCTGTGGAAAGCCGTGCCTCTGGAACTCCCTTTATGTGCGGCTGAAGTGGGATATCAACTGCATGGTCCACAAATGGCGTGACACCCTTTTTAAAGCCAAGGGGTGATGCGTCCATATCCCGATAGGAGACGGATCGGACCTGATAGACTTCTGTTTGTTTCAGGCTTGCTGAACCAGCGGTTCCCAGTGAGATAATAAGGTCCGGAAGACTGTTCTCAGCGGCAAGCTTTGCAAACACATTGGCGCTATTAACTGCGGCTTCAACTGGACCGACACCAATAAAAACCGGCGTTATGAGTTTCTGCAGTTCAGCGCCATATTCGGCTGGCGCGGCCATTAGAACGAGACTGGACAGGGAGCCATGTTTAAAGAATTTATCTTTCATATGCCATGCCATCCAATTCTGATGCTACAATTTGTCATGTCGCCGTCGCGCGACAGTAGAGCTTCTAGGTGTTGAATTTAAACAGCATTACGTCACCGTCCTTGGCAACGTATTCCTTGCCTTCATCTCGAGCTTTGCCAGCTTCTTTTGCCGGAGCTTCACCCCCGAGGGTGATATAGTCATCATACGCTATCGTTTGGGCTCTAATAAATCCACGTTCAAAGTCTGTGTGAATGACACCGGCAGCCTGAGGCGCCTTGGTTCCGCGTGTAATGGTCCACGCTCGCGTCTCCTTTGGACCAACGGTGAAGAATGTAATTAGGTCAAGCAACGCATAGCCAGCACGAATCAAACGGTCCAGCCCGGGTTCTTCAAGACCCATACTTTCTAGATATTCGGCGGCTTCTTCCGCATCCAGTTGAGCAATTTCAGCCTCGATATTTGCTGAAATAACAACTGATTGAGCACCCTCACGTGCGGCCATCTCAGCAACAGCATCGGAATAGGCGTTGCCTTTATCAGCGTCATCTTCCATGACATTGCAAACATAAAGTACAGGCTTTGATGTGAGTAGCTGAAGTCCTTTGAATGCCTTTTCGTCCTCCGCATCAACATCCAACATGCGAGCCGGTTTGCCATCTGTCAAAAGTTCAATGGTGGCTTCAACGAGCGGCAATAGCTCCTTCGCTTCCTTATCGTTGCCGGTTGCCCGTTTGCGCAGGTTTGCGACGCGTTTTTCAAGACTTTCCAAATCAGCCAGCATCAATTCAGTTTCAACGGTTTCCGCATCCGCCACCGGATCGATGCGTCCGTCGACATGTGTAATGTCTTCATCTTCAAAACACCTCAGGACGTGCGCTACCGCATCTACTTCGCGGATGTTTGCCAGGAATTGATTACCCAGGCCTTCACCTTTGGAGGCGCCCCGGACCAGGCCTGCGATATCTACAAATGTCAGCCGGGTGGCAATTATGTTTGCTGATTTTCCAGCAGCGGCTAATTTGGTTAACCGAATATCCGGGACAGCAACATCCCCCGTATTGGGCTCAATGGTGCAGAACGGATAATTTGCTGCCTGCGCGGCGGCAGTTTTTGTCAGTGCGTTGAACAAGGTTGATTTGCCCACATTGGGTAATCCTACAATCCCGCATTTAAAACCCATCGGTCAGTCCTTTTTTGTTTTGGGCAGGAGCGCTTTAAGAGCGGCCGCCATGGGCCCGGTTTTTGTCTTGTTGTCTTTGTCCTTAGCAACAGACGCACTGGATTTACGAGGCACCTGCCTTGCGGGTTTGTCTGGGGCTTCGGAGGCAGTTGCCTGCTGTGATAGAGCAAGCTTGTTCAGAAAATTCGAAGGTCCGTCTTTCAAAAGCACAGGAACGGTCTTTGATAGGCCTGTTATCAATGGGCCTAGCCACACCGCATCAGATTTAGCGAAATCAGAAAGGACATAGCGCGACACGAGGTCCTTATGGCCCGGATGCCCGATACCAATTCGCACGCGCTGATATTCCTTGCCAATATGTGCGTCGATAGATCGAATGCCGTTATGGCCTCCGGCACCGCCGCCCGTTTTTACGCGCACCTTTCCTGGTGCTAAATCCAACTCATCATAAAATACGATGATGTCTTCCAACTGAATTTTAAAAAATCGAACAGCTTCGCCAACAGCACGTCCGGATTCGTTCATATAAGTGGATGGCTTTAGTAAGGTAACTTTTTCGCCGTCGATTGCGCCAGCGGCAATTTGACCTTGAAAACGGTCTCGCCATGGAGCAAAGCCATGGCGAGAGTGTATGTCGTCAACCGTATGAAAGCCGATATTGTGTCGGTTGCCTGCATATTGTGTACCGGGATTTCCCAGCCCAACAAGAAGTATCATCGGCCAACCGCTCGGCTTTCAAAAGGTTGTTATTCAGAGCTTTCTTCGGACTCAGATGCATCTTCTGCTGGAGCTGCATCTTCACCACCAGCTGCGTCTTCATCATCACTCTTAAGCGCTGCAGGAGCTGCAACTGTCGCGATAGTGAAGTCACGATCTGTAATGGTCGGTGTCACACCTTCAGGTAACTTAACAGCGGAAATGTGCAAGCCATCGCCTACGTCCAAGCCAGTAAGATCACCTTCCAGGAATTCAGGAACAGCATTACCTGGGACGTTACATTCAACTTCGTGACGCACGATATTTAGAACGCCACCACGGCTGATGCCTGGTGAAGCGTCTTCATTGATGAATTGTACAGGGACGTTAACTGTCAACGTGCTGCCTTTGCCAACGCGCAAGAAATCGACGTGAACGACAAAATCCTTGACGGGATCACGTTGCACGTCCTTGGCGATAACAGAATGGGTTTTGCCATCAACATCAAGGTCGATAACACGCGCCATAAAACTACTATCGTTTGCGGCTATGGCTGTTTCCTTCGCAGGAAGCGCAATTGTCAGGGGTGGTTTACTGTCGCCGTAGATCACAGCAGGTACAAGACCTTCGCGTCGCGTAGCTCGAGCAGCCCCCTTGCCAACTCGTTCCCGCGCAACCGCTTTGAGTTCATCACTCATCGGAGCACTCCAATTTTCTCTAAATGGGGGTGATTTGAGCTGATTTGGCCAGCTTCCTCACCCGGATTGTGCGGTCCCTCCAAGGGTGTGACCGCGTGGGGAGGCTTTTAGGGGAGAGGCCAAGGAAACGCAAGGGTTTTGTGCAATTTGGAAGCCAAAACGTGTCAGGCTTTGCATTGTTTGGTTTTCGAGAACTCTGTTTTCGGTTTCTAGTCAAACAGGCTGGAAACCGACTTCTCAAGGCTCGTGCGTGAAATGGCCTCGCCAATCAGAGTGGAGATCGGAATTGCACGAATGTTGGAAGCAGACTCTACAGCGCCTGTTGGCTGAATGGAATCAGTGATGACCAGTTCTTTCAGCTTAGATGCCGTGACTCGCGCTACCGCCCCGCCAGACAAGACGCCATGGGTGATATAGGCTGTTACCGATGTTGCACCCTGTTCGATCAAAGCTTCCGCGGCGTTGCATAGCGTTCCACCGGAATCGACAATGTCATCCACCAGTATGCAATCATAACCGTCTACGTCCCCAATGATATTCATGACTTCGGATTCGCCAGGACGGTCGCGGCGTTTATCAACGATGGACAAGGGTGCATCAACACGTTTGGCAACGGCACGAGCACGCACCACACCACCAACATCTGGTGAAACCACCATTAATTTGCTGTTGGGCATGCGCGCTTTGATATCTCGTGCAAACAAGGGTGCTGAAAACAGATTGTCAGTTGGTATGTCGAAGAAGCCTTGAATTTGACCGGCGTGCAAATCAAGCGTCAAGACGCGATCGGCACCAGCTTCAGTTATCAAATTCGCGACGAGTTTGGCGGAAATCGGTGTTCTTGCGGATGGTTTCCGGTCTTGTCTTGCGTAACCAAAGTAAGGAACTACAGCGGTAATACGCTTTGCAGACGAGCGGCGCGCTGCGTCCATCAAGATCAGTAACTCCATTAGGTGGTCATTTGCAGGGTAACTGGTTGACTGAAGGACGAAAACATCCTCGCCTCGAATATTTTCTTGTATTTCTACAAAAATTTCCTGATCAGCAAATCTACGGACTGAACAGTGGGCAAGTGGAATATCCAGATACTCTGCCACCGATTTTGCGAGGGCAGGGTTGGAGTTGCCGGCAATGAGTTTCATTGGAAAGAATCCTGAGGACGAGGCCAAGGTCGCTTATGGCGCTGCTTCTAACAAGCTGTAGCGTGCGGTGTAAAGCAGCCAAAAGGCTTATTTCGTCGCTAAGGCTGGATTCATTTTGCAGAACGTTAATTTCTACTGGAAAGGAACAATATTTCTATCGTCAGTTTTCGATGCGCCTAACTCTGTATTAAGCCAGGCAATGATCGCTTCCATAGATTGCACAGCCAGTAAATCGAGCGTCTTTGAATCGATACTGTTCCAGCTACTACCACCACCGGGGGCTAAAACCTGGCCGGAAATACGTTTGGGTGCGGTGCCATTATTTGCGCTGACATCCCAAATATAAACAACCACTGTCCCAAGTGAGTTTGAAGTAAGCGATAGATATCCGCGGACAAGATGACTTTGTGTCGGATCACCATTTGGAACAAGGAACATATTGCGGCGGAACGCGGCACGGCGCAAAGACTCAGACAGGTTTGCTTCTACGCTTTGAGGAATTCCATCAATTCTGGCAAACCCGAGCCGTGCCAGTGAAGAGGCGCTTGAAGCCCGGACTTTAGGGGCAGCTTCAATTGGCTCAATAGCCTGCGAAGTGACCTCAGGCTGGTAAACCTGTCCTGCCGCTTCTGATTCAGCTTTTTCAAGGTTTTCTTCAATTGTGCCAAGGCAAGCACTAAGTGCAAGGCACATCAGCGCAGTTACAAAGGCCCGAATTGGAATACGCAACACGTTCATGGTGGGCGTTTTAACCGTTGATCGAAATAAGTTCAATTGGGAGCCGGGACAATGGCTCCGGCGCTTCGGATGTTGTGAGATAAGTCCGCCCAAGGGTCATAGCGGTCTCGGTCTCGCTGTCCATAATTATTATATGCAGGAATAGGCTCATATTTGGCACGATCTGTTCCATGTTTTGACGATAGAACATTGGTGTATCCATCCAAGATGGCGCAAAGCGGGCACCGAGCGAATAACCACATGCGTTCAAACGATGAGGGTGCAACCCGCGCTCATCTAAAACGCTTGCATGCGCCTCGAATACATCACCAAAAGTATGTTCCGGTGTCATAACTTCTTCGCAAGCTGTCATCGCGGTTTTGGCCGCATCGAACAACTCAAGGTGACGCTCTGTGGGCTCCCCAAGAACAACAGTGCGCATAAGCGCGCTATGATAGTTTTTTGATGCGCCTGCGAATTCCAAGGTTATTTGGTCTTGCTCTTCAAGTATCCGACGGCCGGATTTTGTTCTGCATAAAAGTGCATCCTTGCCAGAGCCCACAATAAAACCGTTCCCGGGGTAACCTCCGCCGGCAGCAAATACAGAACCCTGCATGGCTGTCAGCACATCCGCATCATTCGCGCCAGGTTTAATCACCGCCAGACCGGCTTCCAAAGCGTCGTCAGCCATAACAGCAGCTTCCCGGATGAATTCAATTTCCGCATAGCTTTTCTTTGCACGCAAGTTTGGAATTATCTTTGAGGCATCAGTAAGATTCCCAAAGCTTTTCAGACGGTCGTCCAGTTGGCGGCCATAAAAGGCAGTGAGACCAGCCGTGTCATACTCCACGCCAATGTTTTCGCCCAGCATATCCAGACTATCCATCAGATCGCGCAATTGGCCCACCGGGCCAACATCACCCCAATCCATCCAGACATGAATGTCTTCAATTGTAGATGTGTGTTTTGCCTGACGCAGATCAGGCATGCGTGTGAGCAGGCTCATGTCGCCGTTTGCCCGCACAATAAGGCATTGGAAGAAGCAGAAACCAAACGAGTCAAACCCTGTCAGCCAGTACATGCTTTCTTGCGAAAACAGGAGCATGGCATCCAGGCCAGATTCCTCCATGGTGCCGATCAGACGGTCACGTCGATGATCGTATTCCTCGCGGGAAAAGTGGAGTGTCATGTGCTTTCTCACTGTTGATCAGATGATTGAAATTGCAGCTAGCTGTCGACCGTAATCCGGTTCGTTTCTGTGTGTTGTCCGGCGGTAGCTGAAATACGCCGTTTCCTCTAGATACGTACATTGTCCGGTCCAATTTGCATTGGAAATTCCGCACGCCTGCAATCTATTTACCACATAAGCTGGCAAATTGAATTGGAAATGAGTGTCGTCGCGACCATTTTTGAAGTAGGTGGCGTTTGCTGGTGTCTGCTCCAGGAACGTATTTCTGAATTCAGTGCCGACTTCATAGGAAGCCTGGGAAATCGTTGGGCCCAATACAGCGGAAATATTGGCGCGGTCCGCACCAAGTTTTTCCATAACAGCAATTGTGCTTTCCAGAACGCCGCCGACCGCACCCTTCCATCCCGAGTGAGCTGCAGCAATAACTCCAGCTTTTCTATCCGTAAATAAGACGGGTCCGCAGTCTGCCGTGCCAACAGCAATGACAATGCCTGGCGTGGCCGTTGCCAGCGCATCACATTGTTCAGCCTCCTCGTTTTCCCATGGCCCGTTTACTGCCACGCAGGCAGCACTGTGAATTTGATAGGGTGTGATTAGAGGGGCATTGGAATTGGTAAGATCGAACACTAGGCGACGGCGGTTTTCCAACACGGATTCTGTGGCATCATTCGATCCAACACCACAGTTTAGACCTTTGTAGATGCCGTCGGAAACACCGCCTGTTCGCCCATAAAACCCGTGGCGTATTCTATCGCTTTTCAGGTCGGCGTGCGTAATAGGGGATAGGTTTTCCATAGTCGCGCTCATTGGAGTAGGATGATCGGATTCAATTGCAAAAATCAAGCCTATTCCCCGAATCCGGGCATTGAGTCATTGAATGTGGTTGCGGCGATAACTTTGAACAGCGTACCCATCTCGTCGGGGGCGACTAACCGTGTCACGGCCTTTTGTAGCGTTGTCCGAGTGACCTGATCAGCAGCTGCACCCAGATGGCCCGCGCGTTCCAAAAGCCCAAGATTCAAAAGAAAATCCATCTGACTTGTGGGGCCGTGCACATTTAAACCTAAGGCTTGGAACCCGTTTTGAAGCGCAGTGAAATCTACCAAGGAGGTCAGATCAGCATTTCCTGGCGAATCTAGTGGATCGACTGGTTGATGGTTTTTAAGAGCTTGAAACGTAGTTCCGGATTTGGGTTGCAGGAACCCATAGTCTATCATAAGTGCCGCCCCGCCACATATTGTCAGTGCTTTTGCTAAGTTCTGCGTCATTTGATGGCGTTCGGGCGACAGTTCAAACACAGTGTTCTCAGGAATTTTGTTAAAGTCCGGTAGCGCGGTTTTCGGTAGGGTTGCAGGGAGATCAGAAAACCCTAGCCCGTCGTCGTCAGTTGCGACTACATGCCGCTCGTATATTTTAGAGTTGGATTTAATCATCACATGAACTGGCAACGCATCGTAAAATTCATTTGCTACAATTAGGGTTGGCAGTTCTGCAGCATCCAATTGCTCGCACCAACGGACTGCGCATTGGCTGCCTGATAGCTTTTTCTGCTGTTCGGCGATAAGCACCGGGCTTATCTCCACCATTTCAATTTGAAGCGCAGCAAGCATTTTCGGTTTGAGTGAAATACTGCGCAGACAATCTGCCATTAGAGTGCCACGTCCCGGTCCCAGCTCGACCAGTCTGCACTGGGTTGGAGCGCCAAGCTTTTCCCACGCTTCAATAAGCCAAGCCCCGATTAATTCGCCAAACATCTGACTTATTTCAGGCGCTGTGGTGAAATCACCAGCCAAACCAAACGGGTCTTGGCTTGTGTAGTATCCATCCTGCGGATCACCGAGACAAATGTTCATATAGCGCGACAAAGGCATTGGACCGTTTATGGCTATATCTTCGCGTATGCGCTGTTTCAAATTTTCCGACATCGCTACAGCGCGCGTTTGCGAGACCCAACGATGCCCCAAATCCCAAGAGCAATCATTGGCAATGACAACAACATACCCATCGTTAAACCACCAACCAGAAAGCCAATATGAGCATCAGGTTCACGGAAAAACTCAACAATAAATCGGGATAGTCCGTATCCAGCTGTAAACACGCCTGCGATCAGACCCGGTTTTCTGAAGGCTTTGAAGCCGTGTGTCAGGATCAAAAGAATAACAAACAAAATAATCCCCTCCAATGCCGCTTCATAAAGCTGGCTTGGATGCCTAGGTTGAGGGCCCGCGCCTGGAAAAACAAAGGCCCACGGGACATCGGTGGCTCTGCCCCAAAGCTCTGCGTTGATGAAGTTCGCAAGTCTTCCAAAGAACAGGCCAATTGGCGTACAGGCCGCACAAATATCCAGCAATGACCAGATACGGATATTTTTGCTGTGAGCAAACAGGATGATGGCAGCAATTGAGCCTATAAAACCACCATGAAATGACATGCCGCCTTGCCAGATTTTCAGCGCTTCCAAAGGATTATTTAGATAGACATCTGAGTTGTAGAACAAGATGTATCCGATGCGCCCACCAAGCACGATGCCGAGCGTCATCCACAGCAAAAAGTCGTCTAATGCCACTTTGGTCATAGCAGGTGCCGCTGGTGTCCATAGATTTTCATTGGAAACAAGGCGGCGCGCATACCACCAACCGAGTAAAATGCCAGCGATGTAAGCGAGGGCATACCAGCGGATGGCAAGGGGGCCAAATTCGATAAGGACCGGATCGATCATTGGAAATGGCAAAACAAATGTGGTCACAAATCAACCGTTGAGTGGATAATGATTTATCATATCTAATGTGGGTTAGTTCACATGTCAGGTCTTTTGTCGCGAAGGCTTGAGATTAGTCGTTCGAACACGCATATAAGCTTTAGCTTTTAGAGGATGGAACGCATGACACAGACAAGTGGTCGTCTGATGGACGAAATAGCGAAATTGGCAACAGATGCTGCCGGCGTTGCGCAAGGTGTACGCCGTGAAGTGGAAACCGCTGTTAAAAGTCAGTTGGAACGTGTCATTTCCGACATGGACCTTGTCCCGAGAGAAGACTTTGAAGCGGTGAAAGAAATGGCTGCCAAAGCGCGTGATGAAAATGATGCGTTGCGTAGTGATCTGGAGACATTGCGCGAGGTAGTTGAGCAACTGAAAAGCGCCAAAAGACCCGCAACACGCAAAACGGCACCAAAGAAATCTACATAATCTAAGGCCCAATATTTGATGATTTGTTTGAACCCATTAGGCACGTTCACGCAAGACGATTCGTCCACAGGATTTCTCGCACCCTTATAGAAATAGTATCGTCACATACTTGCCACACTATATAGTGGGGTGAGAGACGATTCTGCCTCGGAAATTATCACCGGGCAGCAGCGGGGTGCCCCATGAGTGTGCTTGATGTTGAACTGACCAGGGATGAAAATCCCGTAGATTTTATCGAACAACTTGCGTCTCTGAATGACTGGGTGTTCGAGCGCTCAGGCGATGATGAAATAACCATCACCGTTGTAGGCAGCTGGTGTGACTACCATGTGTCCTTTTCCTGGATGGATGAAGTTGAAGCTTTGCATCTGGCCTGCGCGTTTGACGCGAAGGTAGCTGAGAAGCATCGTGGCGAAATCGTTCGTTTGCTGGCACTCATAAATGAGCAACTCTGGATGGGGCATTTTGATCTTTGGGCCGAAGAGGGCGTCGTTATGTTCCGTCAGTCGCTGCTTTTGTCGGGTGGTGCGGAGCCGACGCAACAGCAACTTGAGGCACTTTTGACCGGATCTGTGGAGGCTTGCGAGCGTTACTACCAGGCCTTCCAATTCATTCTGTGGGCAGGGAAGTCTGCGCATGATGCTCTTGCCGGTGCATTATTCGAGACTGTTGGCGAGGCGTAAATCTTATGAGTGTTGCGATCTCCAAAGCACGTCCCCTGGTCCTTGTCGGTGCCGGAAAAATGGGTGGTGCGATGCTACAGGGCTGGTTGGAAAGCGGTCTGCCAGAAGGATCTGTCCATGTGATTGATCCCGGCCTTGACGAAAGACAGCGTACTGATCTTGAGGCGAGGGGGGTGGTTGTCCATGCAGTTGCAGATGATGTTCCAACGCCGCTATTGCTGATGCTGGCCATTAAACCACAAATGATGTCGTCTGTTTTGCCAGGCTTGGCGGGGTTTGCCAAACGGGAAAACGCGCATGACATGATGGTTTTATCTGTTGCGGCTGGGACCACCGTTGCCACACTCTCATCTGCCTTTGGTTCTCAGGTCTTGATTATCCGGGCCATGCCAAATACGCCAGCACTGGTGGGCCGTGGTGTGACAGCTTTATATCCCGCGGCGACCTTGCTCGATGAGCAAAAGAGTTTTGTCGCAGAGCTGTTAGCAGCAATTGGCATTGTTGTTTGGGTTGACAATGAGGCAGCAATAGATGCGGTAACAGCCGTTTCCGGCAGTGGCCCCGCATATGTATTTCATATGGTGGAGGCAATGGCGGCTGCTGCGGAAAAACAGGGCCTTCCCGCCGATGTGGCCATGATACTGGCCCGTGAAACTGTGGTGGGGTCCGGTGAGTTGTTGCATCAGTCAGCAGATCCTGCAGCAACACTTCGCAAGAACGTGACTTCACCCAACGGAACAACCGCTGCTGGCCTCGGTGTTCTTATGGCAGATGACGGCTTGGGGCCATTGGTCGAAAAAACCGTACGGGCAGCACATGACCGCGCCATAGAGCTTGGCAAAGAGGCCTAGTGCTTTGTGTGACGGCCCACTTGGAGAAGTGTGATGGATCGTAAAGCTGAAATCAGTTTCGATGATTTTTTGAAGGTGGATATTCGAACCGGTACCATTATCGAAGCGACGCCTTATCCAGAAGCGCGAAAGCCATCCATAAAAATGAAAATTGATTTTGGTGGTACGATTGGCATCAAAAAATCATCTGCGCAAATAACGGTGCATTATTCGCCGGAGGCATTGGTTGGGCGGCAAGTTATGGCTGTGGTCAATTTTCCACCCCGGCAAATTGGCAAATTCATGTCAGAAGTTTTGACATTGGGTTTTGAAGACGAAGACGGTGCTATTGTTTTGGCGGCTATAGATAAGGCCGTCCCAGATGGCCAACCACTTATGTAAAGAGCTCACTGATATAAACTTTGGTTACCTAGCCAAGGGCGCGCAAAAACAAATCTATTTCTCGAGAGCTTGTGGCGAAGCTGCAGACCAAACGTACAAGGGTCTTGTTTTCTTCCCTCAGCTCTACCGGAATATCATCTTCCGGCCATGGATAAAATGATGCTCCATTGCCTTGTAATCTTTCAATGTCGCTTGAGCTGAAATAGGCGAAAACTTCATTTGCCTGTGGAGCGAGCGGAACCTGTGATTTTCCGCTGGCAACTAGGCCATTGGCTAGAAATAGAGCTTGGTGATTGGCACTCTTTGCGTTTTTAAGCCAGGTGTCATTGTTGAGCATTGCTAAAACTTGCGCGGCAATGAATTTGGGTTTTGAGAAATTCTGACCAACCTGTTTACGCACAAAGCCTACGTCTTTTACTTTGCTTTCAGCAAAGAAAATCAAAAGATCAGCGCACCAAGCACCGTTCTTGGTGAAGCCAAGAGATAAACAGTCGACCCCTGACTTCCAGGTAATGTCGGCAGGATGGCATTTCAAAAACGCCAAAGCATTCGCAAAACGTGCTCCATCCATGTGGACACCAAGGCCAAGTGCCTTGGCAGGGGCGGAAAGCGCTTTCAACTCTTCAACAGTATAAACTTGCCCCAACTCCGTCGCCTGTGTCACAGACAGGCATGTGAGACGCCCCTGTCTGGCTTCGCCATCTGGAAAAAGTGCAAGGGTGGTGTTTAGCTCATCAGCTGTGAGTTTGCCTGCATGGCCAGTAAGCGCTAAAATTTTCAGGCCGGGGTTGACCCGCTCTGGCCCATTATATTCATCCACAGTGATATGCGCGCTTTTGTGGGCAAGTGTAATTCCTGCGGGCTTTGCATAGGCTGACAGGGCGAGGGCATTCGCAGCAGATCCAGTTGCAGTGATTAAGCTGTGAACCGGTGTTTCGAATACTTCTGATAGTTTTGCGTCAAGTGTCTGAGTCATTTCATCCCCGCCATACGCAGGAGAAACCTCAGCGCCCATTTGGGCTAGGGCATGTTGAACTTGTGGGCATGCTCCTGCCCAATTATCGCTTGCAAACATCATGGGCCAAGCCGTAACGGCTTGGCCCACTCATTTCAAGATTGTCGATCTTAAAAACTTAGTACAGATCACGTCTTCCAAGTAGACCGTCTACCGATAGTTTGCCACCGCCTTTAACAACCAGAACCAAAAGCAGCAAAATCCAGAATGCTCGCTGGTCGAAAATCAAGGAAGAAGCATCGCCATCAAACCATCCGCCGATGGTGGTGGCATCTACTCCATGGCCTGTAATGTCCACAATTGTCATCACAGCGATAAAGCCGATAAAAGCCAGACTGGAAAGGCGCGTGAACAGACCCAACACAATGAGCGCTGGCAAAATAAACTCAGCCCAAGTGCCGAGTATGACAATTATATCGTGATGAATGCCAAGTGCGGAGCTGTCATAGCCAGCATTTTCAAAAGCTTTCGGCAGGACTTGAATATAGGCGCCGTCAGAAGGTGACAGAAAACCGAAAATACCTTCACCAAGCTTGGTCTTGGCTGAATTCCAGAAATAAATCAGCAGAGTGGCTGCAAATACAAACCGGGCAGCAAGGCTTAAAAGCCAATCCTGCGTAGCTCTCTCGATTGCGGAAAACACGCGGTTGTGCATCAGTGTCAGTGAGTGGATCATGTCGCTCATATTAGTCTCTGCATTCTCTTACTTCAGTTGAAAGCTTGTAAAAATTTGCGCCGCAAGTGCGCCCGTAAGTGTTGTTGCCAAATCAAACACTGGACTGGCTAGCATCCCGGCTTGCACAGCTTCGCCCAGTGAGAGCCCATTTTCAACCTCCGTTAGAAATGCATATGCGCCATCGGGTAGACCCCTCACTTCAACATCCATCACTGGACGGCAGATCATTACACTCTCTGCAGTGTCCACTGGAACATCTAAATCTGTCCCCTGGCTGTTTGCTTGCCAGATGGACCGGATCGCAAAATCCGACTGGATGAGGGAAAGTGATGGGTGGGTCTGAAACTTGATCGATTCAAACCGTTCAGGTGATACGGTTTCCAGGACGGCAGGGTCAATCGGTGCAACATCAGCGGCGTGATAGGCTGTTCGGCGAGCGTTCTCTATTTGCGCAACTCCGGGAAGGTAGGGAAGTGAGGCCGCAGGCGGAAATTCTTCCAAAAAAAGGGGAAAGTCCTGGCCATAGCCAAGCATCACAGGCGATGAGGGTGGGTGAGCGGTTACGAACTCCCGTGCCATGGCCTGGAAAAATGCTTCGCCAACAAGTTTTTGTACGACCGGATATCGGCTCGCCAAAGCCTCAATCAGGCTGACAATCACATTGTTGCGATACACATCAAAGCGTTTTGTTGCGGGCGCGCCATCTGGGTTTATAACCCCTGAGGGAACAGGGCCGCCCGGCTGCAGCAGCGCGTCGGCAAATTCTTGTAAACCAACATTAGCCATGACGTCGGCCAAGCAATGGGTTGCGCTCCATAATTGCTTCCGCCTGCGTCGCTTGTTGGAGTAGTTCGGAGAATTCAGGCACGTCATTATCCCATTCGATAAGCGTTGGCCTTGGCCCGCCCAGCACAATGGTGCGCTCATAGAGCGCCCAGACTTCTTCATCAACGGCGCGGTCGTGTGCGTCAATTAATAGGGGCGCGCCAGTTTCATCGTGATCTGGTGCGTGACCACCAAGGTGCAACTCGCCGACAATATGCAGCGGGAATTGTGCGATATATTTTGCCGGGTCGTATTTCTGGTTGGTGGCGCTCACATAGACATTGTTCACATCCAGCAGCAGGCCGCAGCCTGTTTCGTCGGTGATGCGTGTCAGGAATTCGATCTCACTCATGGAAGAGCTGTCAAAAGCCACGTAAAGTGAAGGGTTCTCCAAAAGCATCTTGCGGCCAAGGATTTGCTGAACTTCGTCTATATGGTCAACAACGCGCGCCAAAGTCTCTTCCGTGTAAGGAACGGGCAGCAAGTCGTTGAGAAAATGTGTTTCATGGCTGGACCAGGCTAAATGCTCGGAAAACAAGCCTGGCTGATAGCGTTCATTCAGCTGCTTCAGGCGCAGCAAATGATCTTTGTCCAGAGGCGCTTCGCCGCCGATTGAAAGCCCTACGCCATGAAGCGAAAGGGGGTATTTTTCGCGAATTTGTTCAAGATATTGATGAGGTGGTCCACCAGCGCCCATATAGTTCTCTGCATGGACTTCGAACCATCCCAAATTGGGGTTGTCTGTCAAAATATCAGAATAATGCTCAGCTTTAAGGCCGACGCCGGCTCGGTCGGGTACAAATGAACTCACACGTTTGGTAGTCACTTCCGACATAGCAAATTCTCTGTTTTACTCAGGTGTCTTAACACGCTTTCGGCCCGGCCCGCTTCTACCACGTTCCGGGCCGAAAGTGCTAATTATAGCGAATAGGTTACGCAGGAATATCGCGCTTCAGAGCTGCCAATGAGCCTTTTTTACCAGACGCTGGTTCCATTGTTTCGCAAGTGCCAGCTGGAACGAGTTTCCATGCATTGCCTTGGTAGTCAACTTTGGATGTGCCTGCACATGTGGTGCCTGGGCCAGCAGCGCAATCGTTTTTACCTGCAAGTGCAACACCGTAGCATTTTTCTTTGCCAGCTGCTTCAGCTTCAGTAGAAACTGCTACGCCTGAAAGTGCTGTAGCCATTGCACCTGCAACGAGTGCTGCGGAAAGAGTAGTTTTAGTAAAAGCGGACATCGGTTTCTCCGTGATTTGACCGGTTATGAGTATCGCAAACGATGAGGGGTTGAGTAGGGCTTCGTCGTCTGACCTCTCGAATATGTCTGAACCGCTGGTCAAATGGAAATCAAACAGACGTTATGAATCCTCAACTCATTATCACGGATCTGTGAATGACAAATCTGGGTGGCGCAAGGAATGGAAATAAAAACTCTCTCAAGAGTATTATTATTACGGAATTGGAGCGAAAATTGACGCTTTGGGACGTTTTGCATCACATTATAGGCTTGCTCTTTATGTTCTTATCTGGCATTTTCAACAGGCAATTGGACAGTAATGCTGTCCTAAATTGCAGGAAATCGGCGTTGCACTGCATTGATATTGTTGTGTGGATGCTGGATGACACCAGAGCTGCCATGTGCAACTCGTCGGACCTCAGCGGTGTATGAACCGCATATGGATCATCTGGATGCACTCTGTGGTGTGGCAGATGACTTTCGTGCGCCAAATGCGACCTCAAGGTCGCGGTGACCCAAGAAGAGCATCGGCATTCGCCGCCAAGCTCACCCGAGCCGCATGCCCTGCTAGTCTGGGGTATGCGACCCGAAGGATGGCCTGTCGCCAATTTCGGGAATGTTAATGAAGTTTTAAAGGATGGCGACGGTGTCTCCATCCCAATACGTTTGGAGTGTTGGATATGACTCAAAGGAAGATCTCTCTTCTCAACACAGTTGGTGCTGTCGATGTGAATGGCAACAAGACCTCTGGACGTGTCACTTCAAAGAACGTGACGCCAAAGCATAACGGTTTGCCAAAGGCGCAGGGTCTTTATGACCCGCATAACGAGCGAGACGCTTGTGGCGTTGGCTTTATTGCCAATATGAAAACCGGTGCGAGCCATAAGATCGTGAGAGATGGTATCCAGATTCTGGAGAATCTGGAACATCGCGGGGCGGTTGGTGCTGACCCTCTTATGGGAGATGGTGCAGGTTTGTTATCGCAATTGCCGCATGAGTTGTTCAGAGAAGTTTGTGATTTTGATCTGCCGGAGCCGGGCGAATATGCTGTTGGCTTTCTGTTTATGCCTCAGGACAGGGAAGTCCGAGCAGAATTTGAGGCCATCGTTGAGAGTGTTGTAAACAGCTGCGGTCAAATTCTTTTGGGCTGGCGTGATGTACCAGTTAATAATTCGGCACTGTCACAAACTGTTTTGGATACAGAGCCGTTTTCTCGTCAGGTGTTTATTGGCCGTGGTTCTGAGCTTGAAGATCAGGCTGCATTTGAGCGCAAGCTCTTTCTCTTGCGCAAAATGATCTCTAACAGGATCTATGATTCCAACAATGGCGCGGAAGACACAGATTTTTATGTTGTCTCCTTGTCAAGCCGCACCATTGTTTACAAAGGTATGTTCCTAGCCGACCAGCTTGGGCCTTATTATGTTGATCTGAACGATGATCGTTTCAAATCATCACTGGCTTTGGTTCATCAGCGTTTCTCAACAAATACGTTCCCGTCCTGGCGTCTGGCACATCCTTACCGGATGGTCGCTCACAATGGTGAGATCAACACGCTTCGCGGCAATGTGAATTGGATGGCTGCGCGACAGGCCTCCGTCAAATCCCCGTTGTTTGGTGACAATATGCCCAAGCTCTGGCCGATCTCATATGAAGGCCAGTCCGATACGGCTTGTTTTGACAATGCGCTCGAGTTCCTGACAATGGGTGGGTACGAGCTGTCTCATGCGGCAATGATGCTGGTACCTGAAGCTTGGGCCGGCAATCCGCTTATGGGCGAAGATCGCCGAGCGTTCTATGCGTACCATGCTGCGATGATGGAGCCTTGGGATGGTCCAGCCGCTATTGCATTCACGGATGGGCGCCAAATTGCGGCGACTTTGGATCGTAACGGACTGCGCCCTGCACGCTATGTCGTGACAGATGATGGCTGTGTCATTATGGCCTCAGAAGTTGGCGTTTTGCCGATAGATGAAAGCAAAATTGTACAAAAGTGGCGTTTGCAGCCAGGCAAAATGCTTTTGATCGATCTGGAAGAGGGCCGTATCGTTTCTGATGATGAACTGAAAGCCCGCATTGCAAATGCAAACCCTTACAAAGAGTGGCTGGCACGCACTCAGATCGTATTGGAAGATTTGCCGGCTGTTGGTGCGAGGGCACCTCATGCGCAGGCGAGCCTTCTAGATCGTCAGCAGGCGTTTGGCTATACGCAGGAAGATCTGAAAATTCTTATGTCGCCAATGGCAACCACAGGGCAGGAAGCCCTTGGGTCCATGGGCACTGATACACCGATTTCTGCTCTCAGTCAGAAATCGAAACTGCTTTATACTTATTTCAAGCAGAATTTTGCGCAGGTGACTAACCCTCCGATCGATCCAATTCGTGAGGAAATTGTCATGAGCCTGGTGTCCTTCATTGGGCCACGCCCAAACCTGTTTGACCTTGAAGGGCAGTCAGAGCGCAAACGTCTTGAGGTCCGTCAGCCTATCTTGACGAATGATGATCTTGAGAAAATTAGGATGATTGGCGACATCGGCGACAACCAGTTCCAGACCCAAACTCTGGACATCACCTATGACGCGGCCAAAGGTGCCGATGGCATGGAAGCGGCGATTGATCGATTGTGCGAGCGTGCCGAACGCGCCGTCCAAACCGGCTACAATATTATTATTCTGTCTGATCGCCTGATTAGCGCAAACCGAATTGCCATCCCTGCATTGCTTGCAACGGCTGCAGTTCACCATCATCTCATTCGTAAAGGATTGAGAACATCGGTTGGACTTGTGGTTGAAACGGGCGAAGCGCGCGAAGTGCACCATTTCTGCGTTTTGGCCGGATATGGTGCAGAGGCAATCAATCCATATCTCGCGTTTGAAACGCTTTCGGAAATGCACAGCAGTGGCGATTTCCCGGAAGAAGTCGATGCGCAGGAAGTTGTCGAGCGTTATATCAAGTCAATTGACAAAGGTATTTTGAAGGTCATGTCCAAAATGGGCATTTCGACCTACCAGTCCTATTGTGGTGCCCAAATCTTTGATGCAGTTGGTTTGAAGTCTGGCTTTGTGAAGCGTTTCTTCTTTGGCACAGCCACCCAAATTGAAGGTATTGGCCTGAAGGAAGTATCTGAGGAGACTATTTCGCGTCATCTTGGCGCATTTGGTGATGATCCTGTGCTGCGCAACTCTTTAGATGTTGGCGGTGAGTACATGTATCGAATGCGCGGCGAGGCGCATGCATGGACACCAGATGCTGTTGCCAAGCTCCAACATGCTGTACGCGGCGAAAGCTGGTCCGATTATCAGGAATACGCTGAGGCTATCAACGATCAATCCGAAACGTTGATGACAATGCGGGGGCTGTTCACTCTTGAGTTGGCGAATGAAGCGATCCCGATTGACGAAGTTGAATCTGCTGCTGAGATTGTCAAACGTTTCTCCACAGGTGCGATGTCCTTTGGGTCCATCAGCGCAGAGGCACATTCTACTCTTGCCATTGCGATGAATCGTATGGGCGGTAAATCTAACACCGGAGAAGGTGGCGAAGAGCCTGAGCGGTTCAATCCACTTCCGGATGGTTCACCAAATCCAAAACGATCCGCGATCAAGCAGATTGCATCTGGCCGGTTTGGCGTGACCACCGAATATCTTGTCAATTCCGACATGATGCAGATTAAAGTGGCTCAAGGCGCAAAACCTGGGGAAGGCGGGCAATTGCCTGGCCATAAGGTCGACGCCGTCATCGCGAAAGTTCGCCACTCAACACCTGGAGTTGGATTGATTTCTCCGCCGCCACATCATGACATTTATTCCATCGAAGATTTGGCTCAGCTGATTTTTGACTTGAAAAATGTCAATCCTGATGCGGATGTTTCAGTTAAGCTGGTGTCTGAGGTTGGTGTTGGAACCGTTGCCGCAGGTGTTGCCAAGGCACGCGCCGATCATATCACCATTTCCGGCTTTGAAGGTGGCACGGGGGCATCTCCGCTGACCTCGTTGAAACACGCGGGTAGTCCATGGGAGCTTGGACTTGCTGAGACGCATCAAACACTGGTGCTGAACGGATTGCGCTCGCGCATCGCTCTGCAAGTGGATGGTGGGCTTAAGACAGGCCGAGACGTTGTGATTGGCGCATTGTTGGGCGCTGATGAGTTCGGGTTCTCAACCGCACCTCTAATCGCAGCTGGTTGCCTGATGATGCGCAAGTGCCATCTTAACACGTGTCCTGTGGGTATTGCCACTCAGGACCCCGTTCTGCGCAAGCGTTTCCGTGGCACGCCGGAGCACGTGGTGAATTACTTCTTCTACGTTGCCGAAGAAGTGCGTCAGCTAATGGCGCAAATGGGGTATCGCACTTTTAATGAGATGATTGGCCAATCTGATCGTCTTGGTCAGGACCGTATCATTGCGCATGGTAAAAGTCAGGGGCTGGAATTTGATGGGCTGTTCTTTAAGCCGGGTGCTGAGCCCGATGAAATCCGTCATACCAAACTGCAAAACCATCCGATTGATGAAATTCTGGATCGCCAGCTGATTGCAGAAGCAAAGCCAGCATTGGAAAGCAAAACGCCTGTCACAATTGAGACAGAGATTCGCAGCCTGAATCGTTCTGCCGGAGCAATGTTGGGCGGTGAAGTTGCCAAGCGTTACGGAATGAAGGGTCTTCCTGAAGATACGATTTCTATCAAGTTGACCGGTACTGCCGGCCAGTCATTTGGAGCGTTTATTACCAGAGGGATCTCAATTGATTTGCAGGGCGATGCCAATGATTATGTAGGCAAAGGGCTGTGCGGTGGTCGCATTGTTGTCCGCCCGCCAGCCGCATCCAAAATTGTTCCTGAACAATCCATGATTGCTGGCAATACGGTTCTTTACGGCGCTGTTGAAGGAGAAGCTTATTTCCGGGGTATAGCAGGGGAACGCTTCGCTGTACGCAACTCAGGTGCAATTGCCGTTGTAGAAGGCGTGGGCGATCATGGCTGCGAATACATGACCGGTGGTGTTGTGGTGGTTATCGGTCAAACCGGCCGAAACTTTGCGGCAGGCATGTCCGGTGGTGTTGCCTATGTGCTAGATGAAGACGGTACATTCAGCGAACGTTGTAACTTAGCGATGGTTGAATTGGAGCCGGTGCCGGAAGAAGATGATATCCTGGAAAAACTGCATCATCATGGTGGAGATATAGAGCATCATGGCCGAGTTGATGTGTCGTCAAATATGACGGCGCATGATGAGGAACGTCTGTTCACGCTGATCTCTAATCATTCTCACTATACAAATTCCGAGCGGGCCAAGGACATTCTGGCAAATTGGGAAACCTATCGTCCGAAGTTTGTGAAGGTGATGCCGGTTGATTATCGCCGCGCCTTGTTGGATATCGAAAAAAAGCGCAAGAGTGGCTCAGCCCGCTCACGCATATAGTTCGGATTTCGGGAGAGACTTATGGGAAAAGTAACAGGCTTTCTGGAAATCGACCGCCAGCAGCAAAAATATCAACCAGCGTCTGACAGGATCAGGCACTTCAAGGAATTCACCATTCCACTGCCGGATCAGGAAGTGGCGCGGCAAGCTGCGCGCTGCATGGATTGTGGGGTTCCCTATTGCCACGGTCCGACGGGTTGCCCCGTGCACAACCAAATTCCAGATTGGAATGACTTAGTTTACAATAATGATTGGGAAGAGGCTGCCCGCAATCTTCATTCAACCAACAACTTCCCCGAATTTACCGGGCGTATATGTCCTGCACCTTGCGAGGAAGCCTGTACACTAAACCTGGAAGATGTACCGGTCAGCATCAAAACGATTGAGCAGGCCATTGCCGATAAAGCCTATGATATGGGTTTTATCAAACCAGAAATCTGTGACGAAAAAACTGGCAAGAAAATTGCTATTGTAGGTTCTGGTCCTGCCGGTATGGCTGCAGCTCAGCAACTTGCGCGGGTTGGTCATGATGTCCATTTGTACGAACGTCAGCCATATGCGGGCGGATTGCTGCGCTATGGCATTCCAGATTTCAAAATGGAAAAGCATTTCATTGACCGCCGTGTAGAGCAGATGGAAGCAGAGGGTGTTATCTTCCACTTCAATGTTGATATTGGTGGCAACAAACCGTTTGCTGAATTGCAATCTGAGTATGAGGCAGTTCTGTTAACTGGCGGAGCAGAAGCGCCTCGTGATCCAGGCCTTGGGAGTTTGGACTATGAAGGCGTGCACTACGCCATGCCGTACCTTGTGCAACAGAACAAGCGCGTTGGCGGAGAGGATGTAAGCGACCAAGAAGAGATCTGGGCCGGAGGCAAACACGTTGTTGTTGTCGGCGGCGGTGATACCGCCTCCGACTGCGTCGGCACTGCGTTTCGACAGGGCGCCTTGGCTGTAACCCAACTTGATATCCGTCCTGTGCCACCTCTTCATGAAGACAAGATGATGGTCTGGCCTTATTGGCCTACCAAGTTCCGCACGTCTTCTTCGCAAGCTGAAGGAGCCGAGCGTGAGTTTCAGGCAGCAACGCTTGGCTTTGTAGAAGAAGATGGTGTTTTGACCCATGTGAAATGCGTCAAGGTTGATGAAAAACGCCAGCCGATTGCTGGTGAAGAGTTTTTTATCAAAGCAGACCTTGCCTTTGTTGCAATTGGCTTTTCCGGTCCAAAAGAAGAAGGCCTTCTTGCGGAAGCGGGCACTGCTATAGAACGTGATGCGCGCGCCAACGTGTTAGCTGACGAGAAGAGTTACAGGACATCTATGGATGGTGTCTATGCTGCCGGTGATATCCGCCGTGGCCAATCTCTAGTGGTTTGGGCTATTCGTGAGGGCCGACAGGCGGCACATGCAATTGATAAAGACCTGATGGGATCAACAATCCTTCCCCGGTGATAGCCGGCAAAATACAATTGAAAAAAGGCGCTTATAGCGCCTTTTTTTGTGTTCATATTGCTGCATCAGACTAACAGATTAATTTGTCTGGGGTGGCCATGTGAAATTATCGACACGCGTGGCCGGCGCACTTTGCGCGACACCACGGATAAGAACATTGTAAGCGTTTGATACCTCTTCCCAAGGCTTGCCGGGATCCATTGGCGGTCCAATAAGCGGTACTCCGCCCAGCAGTGCAATACTGTCTTCCAGCGCAAATCCGGAAAGCGGTATAACTGGTCCATCTTCCGTGACAACAACTCCGCCAGGTGTTCCCGCAATGGCGCCAGAACCGCTGAAGAATCGGTCGACTTGCCGCTTTACAAAAAACGTCAGCTTCTCGCGCCCTGCCTTGGTCAGCCCAAAGCCATCATTTCGGCGCAGCAGCGTTTGCTGTCCGTTGATATCGGGTCCATTTGCATCATAGGCGCCCTGATCATTGGCAAACGCATCCCAAATATCTACGTAGCGACCTTCGATACCCTCCGCAGCAGACTTGAAAACACCGGTCAGGTTTGACAAATGGGCAGAAGTTTTAGGCCCTCTAACAGGCGGCATTCCAACCCAAATTACGGGAAGGTCCGTGTCGGCTATCTGTGCTGCAAAACTCTCTACGTTCTTTTTGTACTGGGCGCGCCAGGCATCTGTATCCAGACTAATACGGGTGGGCGCGCGGAAGAACTGGCGGTCATTGCCGCCCATCATCACGACGATCAGATCCGCGCGCCGACCAAGATCGGCATCATCCAGAACCTTTGCCAGGCGCTTGTCCCAATCGAAATTATCATATCGAACAAAACCAGATGCGTTATTGGTTGCTGTGTCGATTGCAACAGTGCGGTCTTGCGCAAAACTTTCAGCAAGGCCGGTTCCTAGACTGGCTGCAAAGAAATCTCCAATCACCAGGATTCTTCTTGCATCCGGGTTTTTGTCGACCTGCTTTACGTCTGGGGCTTTTGCAACGGTTTGCGGCTGTGGCGCGCGCTTGCGCTTCGGTTGCGTTTGCTTGACTTCGGGTGCCTGCTGCCGTTTGCTGCGATCAAACCTGAACAGTCGACGCGGTTTGCGCTTTGTTCGATTGCCGCGAAACATGCGTCGTAGAAAGCCGCCTTCTTGGATTTGAACTACTGGAGCACTGTGATCAAAGCTTAATACAGGTTTGATCGCTATCGCAGCATGTGTTTTGTCGCTTTGCAGGCTGAACCCGATAAGTAGGAAGCCAAAAAGCGCTCCGAGTACAATCGTTTTCAGTTTTGTTCTGTTGCGGCGTGCGCTCATTAGACAACTCATCCGAAAAACTGTTGAACTCTTATAGCACTGCGAATGGCTGGCAAAAAGAGTTCAACAGAAAAACTTTACAAGTTGTAATATTTAGCTGCCACGGAGGCGCCCTAAAATAGCAGTTGATGCATAGCCGTCCGGAATATGCCCTATCGAGCTTTGATATTTGCGGATAGCTGCGCGTGACATTGGCCCGATTTTTCCATCGACGCTGCCACTGTAGTAACCTTTTGAGCGCAAAAGGGTTTGTAGTGATTTACGCTCGGTCCGAGTCAGTGGTTTGGCATCCCGTGGCCAGGCTTTCGTAAACGTGTTGCCTCCGCGAAGGCGGTCGGCAAGATGGCCAACGGCCAAAGCGTAAGCATTCGCGTTGTTGTAGCGTTTGATAACCCTGAAATTTTTCAAAAGTAGAAATGCCGGGCCATTTGCGCCGCTTGGCATGAACAAGGTTGCTTTGTCGGATGGGCGTGGGAAATTCCGCTGATTTGGACGCGTTACTCCCAGGCGTTGCCAGTCAGCTAGGGTGCGTTGTGTTTTCTCGCTGGCATATTCAAAATTGAAATTGTTTGGCAAGCGCACTTCATAGCCCCAAGTTTTGCCGGTTTGCCATCCCATTTTCTTCAGATACGCAGCCGTAGATCCAAGAGCATCTGGAATAGATGTCCAGATGTTGCGACGTCCATCTCCATCGAAATCAACTGCGTACGCCTGATAGGTGGTCGGGATAAATTGTGTGTGCCCCATGGCACCCGCCCAAGAGCCTGTCATTCCAGCAGGATGAATATCACCGCGCTCAAGGATTTTCAGGGCGGCAATCAACTGATTTCTGCCGAATTTCTTACGGCGCTTATCGGCATAGGCCAATGTTGCGAGGGATCGGATAACACTTTTGACAATCTTTGGATTATCAAGAACTTGACCATAGGAAGATTCCATCCCCCAAACAGCCACGACAATATGCCGGTCTACACCATATTTTGCCTCAATCGCATCCAGTGTGCGGCGGTGTCTGCTTAATTCCTGCTTGCCGTTGGATAAACGTTTTTTGGAAATAGCACTGTCGAGATAGCTCCAGATCGGTCTAACGAACTCTGCCTGATTGCTTGCACTTTTAAGAATTGTTGGATCTGGTCTCACACCTGCAAAGGCTGCATTGTATGTGTTTGCAGAAACTCCAGCCGCGCGTGCCTTTGGCCAGAAATCCCTGACCCAATTGTCAAATGCATCTGCGTGCACTTGGGTGGGCAGCAAAAAGAGTGCTGCAAATAGTATTTGCAGGAAACGTCGCAAAAATACTTTCTTGGGTTCAATCATGATTAGGTACCGTTTCTAAACAGCAGTTTCGATCCAATTTTTGATCAATCACGCAATAAGTTTGAGCTATAAAGTATATGGTTAATGCTTTGTTACCAACAAAACGTTAACGGAGCTTTTGCCTTATGATGGGATTATTACCTAAAGAATCAAGTCTGACAGGAGTTTGACGAAATCATGGCGCAACGTATTCGCAAGGCAGTATTTCCAGTAGCTGGTCTTGGAACCAGATTTTTGCCTGCCACCAAGGCCATGCCCAAAGAGATGCTAACTGTTGTGGATCGTCCGGTCATTCAGTATGCGGTTGATGAAGCGCGGGCGGCTGGTATAGAGCATTTCATATTTGTGACAGGGCGCAATAAGGGCGTTATCGAGGATCATTTCGATGTTCAAGTCGAACTGGAAGGTACACTTCGTGAACGTGGAAAGACGGATGCGCTTGAAGAACTGCAACGTGACTTGCCACCGGCCGGCTCATCCAGTTTTACACGTCAGCAATCTCCACTAGGTCTGGGACATGCCGTATGGTGCGCAAGGGAGCTGGTGGGCAATGAACCTTTTGCCCTGTTATTGCCAGATATGGTGATGAAAGCGAAAAAGTCCTGCTTGGCAAATATGTGTGAATTGTATCAGAATACAGGCGGCAATATTCTGTCAGTTGAACAATGTGCGCCGGAGCTAACGCATCGCTATGGTATTGTGGGTGTTGGGGAAGATGTGCCCGATGGTGACGGTAGTGCTTTCAAAATTTCTGGCATGGTGGAAAAGCCGGAACCAGATGTTGCACCATCAAACTTGTTCATCAACGGTCGCTACATTCTGCAGCCCGAAGTGTTTGAGATTCTGTCTCGCCAAGAAGCTGGTGCCGGTGGTGAAATTCAGATCACCGATGCCATGGTGGAATTGATGTCCAAGCAGGATTTCTATGGACAAGAATTTCACGGCCAGACATTCGATTGCGGCTCAAAAATTGGTTTCCTTGCCGCAAATGTCGCGTTCGCGTTGGACCGGGAAGACATCGAGGGTGATTTCCGCTCGGAGCTGGAACTTATTCTAGGTCTATAAGTGGCGGGCGATTCAGGCTCAGTTTCGCTTTGGTCGGGGTGAATTATTTTCTCAGCTGGAAGCGCAGTGAAATACCATTGCTGCGTTCATCTTCTTCATCTTGATCCACACCTGAACTGCTTGTGCGTTCATGTGTTACCTCACCAAGAAGACTGCTATCCGGTGTCAGTTTGTAGGCCAATCCCGCACTTACTACAAATGTATGATCAGTGCGATCAATGTCACCGTAGTCTTCATGGGTGAGGCCAGTGTTTGCGAAACCATCCAGACGATAGTTGAAACTGCGCTCCGCCCTGAGCGCAAAACTATTGGATCTGACGCCGCTGGTCATGGTGGTGCCTGCCAAATCCGTTGTGTCGTTGAATTCCAGAGTGCCTGCTGTATCCAGAGTGACAGTTGTCAGGCGAACGGGTGACCATACCAGGGATGCAGACCAAAGGAGCGAGCTCAATTCGTCTCGGGAAGCATCACTGGTACTTATTCGACCGGCGCCGATTGCGACTTCACCGCTGAGTTTTTCTCCACGATCAATTATCAACCCTGTTCGCAATTCCCAACGGCTTGCATCGCCATTGAAGTTGGAAACAGTGCCGGTATTCTGTTTGGTGTAGTCAGCCTGTATAAATGGAGACAGGACTGCACTGCGGCGATAGGCCGCCCTCACACCTGTGCCGTATTGCCGAAAATTATTGTTGGTGTCCGCTCCTGCCACTGCGTCTCCGACACGTTGCCCGTCAAACGAACCGCGTAGACTAATCTCGGTAGGTCCAGGCGCAACAGTCAGTGTGCCTGTCAGCCCATAAAGTGTTTGATCCTGCTCGTCTTCAGAACCTTCATGGGACAGACGCAATTCCCCCGCCGCGTTGACACGTTCTGAGATATCGCGCCGGCCAGACAGAGTTGCACCGATAGACCAGTCTGAAACAGACAGTCCTCTGCGGCTTGCTGTGTCTACTTCCGTGTCCAAACGCAAACTATGTCGTGACCACTGAGACTCGATAGAAAGTTCGCCACGTAAAGTTTTAGTTGTTTCGCTGTCCTGATGAGAGACACCGACTTCCAAAACCGGGTTTGCCTGAAAGCTTCCAAGGCGCAACCCGGTTATGCGGGAAACTTCATCCTGTTGTGCAAGGCTGTCACGCAATTCCAGGTCCAGTTGGTCGAACGTGTTTTCTTCCTGAGCAGACGCCGTAAGCGTCCAGCTCAGCAAAACAATTGCTGCACTGCAAATCGAACTGACAAGCGAACCGGCCAAGAAACCAACCTTTTTAACAGTGTTATGTTTTGGGGTTTTATGGTTAATAAGCTCTTACGAATTACATATTCATGAAAATTCTAGGCTCTTTTCAGCACACGAAAACATGCTAAAAGCTGCTCATCTTTTTGTAAATTTGTGAGCACTTCGTGATTGCGCAGCCCAAGATACCACTTTCCAATGGAACACCTGTCCAGTCTGTTCAACGCACGCTTGAGACCGGGGCCAATGGAGTTTCGGCACTGATCGATGCATTAGATGGTCCTTTGGCAACCTCTTTGAACGATACTATTGCGTTGATGCTGAATATCAAAGGTCGGGTCATCGTCACGGGGATGGGTAAAAGCGGTCATGTGGGCGGCAAACTTGCTGCCACTTTTGCGTCCACCGGAACACCATCATTTTTCGTACACCCGGCTGAGGCCAGCCATGGTGATTTAGGGATGATTACGGAGCATGATGTGGTGCTCGCGCTTTCCTGGTCTGGCGAGACGCCGGAAATGCGTAATCTTTTGGAATTCTCCCGTCGATACAATGTTCCACTGGTCGCAGTGACTTCCAATTCGGAAAGTGCACTGGCGCGTGCTTGCGACATTGCCCTTGTTTTACCCAAGACCGCAGAAGCTTGTCCCCACGGGCTTGCTCCAACCACATCTACGTTGTTGCAAATGGCAATTGGAGATGCGCTGGCGGTTGCGCTTCTTGAAGCCAGAGGGTTTAGCGCGAATGATTTTGGTGTATTTCATCCAGGCGGCAAACTGGGAGCGACATTGCGCTACGTGAACGATGTTATGCATAGCGGAGATGCACTTCCGCTGGCACCGAGCAAAACATCCATGAAAGAAGCATTAGTCCTTATGACAGCCAAGGGATTTGGGGCGCTTGGTATTGAAGATGAAGCCGGACGTTTGAAAGGGATTATTACTGATGGCGATCTACGCCGTCATCTCGATGGTGACCTTCTGTCGCTGTGCGTTGATGATGTAATGACGCGTAGTCCTAAAACAATTTCACCTGATATGCTGACGGCCAAAGCTCTGGAAGTTTTAAACGCATCAGCAATCACCGCAATATTTGTCGTTGATGGAGAGAAGGCTGTGGGGATTTTACATTTGCACGACCTACTTCGCATTGGGACTGCTTAGGGATTGAAACAAGTAAAATCGCAATTCCGGCCCTATAACAATTACACTGTCAATATTATCAGTTTTTTAGCTTCGTTCAGGTAAATCCAAAGACTCGAGTATTTGTTTTTATCTTACCGGAGTGATTGTCGCATGGATCTGGCTTCCATTTTAGGCATCATTATCAGCTTCACTGTTGTTGTCGTTGCGATTTTTCTGGGCGGAAGTCTTTCGCAGTTTATCGATGTGCCGTCTATTCTCATTGTTGTTGGGGGTGGACTAGCTGCAACGCTTATTCGATTTCCACTATCTGGTCTCATGGGCGCGTTTGCGACTGGTGGCAAAGTGGCGTTCAAACATAAGAAGACAGATGCTCGTAACATTATCGAAAAGGTTGCAGAACTTGCAGATATCGTTCGTCGTAGCGGCCCGTTGGGATTAGAGACAGTAGAAATAGACGACCCGACCATGGCGAAGGGCGTCCAGTATGTGACCGATGGCTATGAGGCCGATTTCATTCGCGACGCAATGGAACGTGAAAGAGACCTGTACCTTGAGCGTCTTGAAGAAGGCCAGCGGGTTTTCAAAGCGTTGGGAGATTCAGCACCTGCTTTCGGGATGATCGGAACGCTGGTTGGTTTGGTGCAGATGTTGGCAAATATGGATGATCCATCTGCGATTGGCCCGTCGATGGCGATTGCTTTGCTCACAACACTGTATGGAGCTTTGATTGCCAACGTTGTCTGTATGCCCATCGCGGATAAACTAGGTTCAAAATTCAAGACCGAAGAATTGAACCAAAGCCTCATTATCGATGGCATCATGCAGATTAGGGATAACAAAAGCCCTGATGCAGTTAAAGAAGCCTTGATTGCATACTTGCCTGAAACCGCCAGAGCAGGAATTCAGGAAGCCGAGGCTGCCTAGATGTCACGTAAGAAAAAACCTGAGGGTGGCGGAGGCGCTCCAGATTGGCTTGTCACCTTTGCTGATTTAATGTCGCTTCTGGTATGTTTCTTCGTTTTGATTATTTCGTTCTCCATTCAGGATAAGGAAAAACTGCAAGTTGTTGCTGGGTCCATGCGCGAAGCATTTGGTGTACGCGCCGATTCCAGAAAAGCCGGCATGATTGAAATTGAAGGCACGCCGGTTCGCGACTATGCAAGGCGTGTTGCGGCGGTGGATCGTGATACTGACACAGATTATTCTGAAGTCCGACATGACGAACGCCGTGCGCAAGGCCCGGAAGCAAACACCCATGATATTGACAAGGCGGAGATCGAGGTGCCAAGGCAGTTTGCCACAGCTGCTGCATCATTGCGTCAGGCTTGGCAGGAAATGCCTGAAATCGCCGAATTGTCCAAAAACATTATCATGGAAGAAACGGAAGACGGGCTGAACATTCAACTGATCGATCAGGATGGCCGCGCGATGTTTGCGGAAGGCTCCAAATTTCCCAAGGAAACGGCAAGAAAGCTATTGAAAGCCATAGCCCCTGTTGTTCGAGACATGCCCAATCGAGTGTCTATCACCGGGCATACAACAGCTTCCAGTGCTCTTTCCAGCTCCTACTATACTACCTGGGAGCTATCAGCAGATCGGGCAAATGCTGTTCGATCGGTGCTGTCTGAATATGGTATTCGCAATGATCGTTTCCATTCTGTGACAGGCAAAGCAGACCAGGAACCATTGTTTCCGAACGATCCGTTTCTTGCGGCAAACCGGAGAGTCAGCATATTGCTGATGGCTGAAAAACCACCATTGCCACTAGGGTTTAAGCCTTAAAGTTATTGGTAGAGCCGGTTCACATCCGTTACATTGATCGTCGACTTTCCAATGTGAAATATCATCGGAGGCAATTCTGAGAATTGTCTGAGCCGGACAAATGTGCTGAACTTCATTTGGTTTTGGTTAACGATTGCTTGCTAATATTGGTTTGCATATGGTTACCGTTAAGGTAATCGGAGTAAGTTAAGTTCGAATCCACTTTGGACAATCTTTTGATCGAAGGACATTTGTTGTGTTGAGCGTAGTTGCCCCATTACATACTGGTTTTACAAAGTCTGCGAAAATCATCGCACTTTTTGTTTTAGCTCTCAGCCTGGGCACACTCGCCGCTGATGCGAGGGACAGAGAGACTGACTTTTTGGCGCAACTTCAGGGGACCTGGAGTGGAACCGGCCGTGTTCTTGCTGGACCGGATCGTGGAACAGATTTTAAATGTGCCTTGAAGGGTAAGCCAAGCCGCACAGGTGTTAAGATTTCGATGGATGGAAAATGCTCTATTGGTCGCTTGTCTGCCCGAATGGGTGCTAGCATCAAATACTCGCATGGCGTTCAGAAATATATTGGTCGTTTCCTCGGTGGAGCGAAGGCCAACGGCATGGACATCTATGGTGATCGCCGTGGCAATGCGTTGAAATTGCGTCTTAGCCGTGGGCGTACACAAGGCAATATGGATCTGTTACTTCAAAAGAAAGATGTGATGCGGGTTATTATCTCGGTCACCGATTCCAAGCGTGGGCGTGATATTCCAGTGATTGCGCTCAACTTGAACAAGACAAGAAGCGCTGCCTCTTTAGCTGATTAATTGCGCTGAGGGATTATACATTAAGGCTGTTGGGCGTCTCGATCGGTCGGGGCGCCTTTTTCAATTCTGACATCTTCGTGATGATTTGCGTATAGTTTCCTCACGCAAAGGTTCATTGCTTTACTCGCTGTGGTGTTTGATGCTGCATTCAATCAAAACAACACAATTGGGCGAGCACCATGAAAAAACTTCTTCTTACCGCTTTTGTAGCTGGAGCCATTGGTTTTGTTGCCGGGAATGCATTCTGGTATCTTGCATCACCTTTGTGGATCGACAATGTCGTGTCTGAGGAGTTGCCTGCCGCACTACAGATGGATCAAATCGCGCAAGGCACATTCCGCGATGCTGACCGGTCACACAAGGGCAAAGGTACAGCTACGATTTTCAAAATAGCGACCGGCTCGAATGTCTTACGCTTGACCGAATTTGAAACAACAAATGGTCCGGATTTGGAAGTCTGGTTGGTGAAAGCCAGCAACATTCAGTCATCCGCTGATGTGAAGGGCAGCGAGTGGCTTTCATTGGGGCAGCTTAAAGGAAATATTGGCGATCAGACCTATATCATTCCAGAAGGAACAGATATTTCTGCATACAGTTCCGTTGTAATCTGGTGTGAGCAATTTGGTGTGCTTTTCTCTCCAGCAGACTTAACAAGCTGAATTGAATAGGATCGTCAGTTATTAACTTTTGCTTGCGCTTAACAAAATCGATACCCATAGTAATGGTGCTCGGGTGGCAGCTATACCCGAGGGAGATATGAGACGACCCGGCATGAATGCCTCGGGATATAAGAATAAAGGCGGCAAACTCACTTGTAACAAAGCCCAATAGTGTTGGAGGACATGGGTTTGGTGAGGATGTTACGCAAAGAAGATCCGGTTCCCTTTGAACGAATGCTGCTAAACGTGCATGAACGCGAGTGCCCAACCGGTGCCCGCATAGTGAGACTAAGGGAAAAGGATACCTCCCATGCGCCAAAGTGGCACAGTAAAGTTTTTTAACGGCTCAAAAGGTTTTGGCTTCATAACACCGGATGACGGTGGCACTGACGTTTTTGTCCACATTTCCGCGGTGCAAGCTTCTGGCTTGCCGGAGCTTCAAGACAATATGCGCGTCTCGTTCGAGACAGAGCCAGATAAACGCGGCAAGGGCCCTAAAGCCGTTGACCTCCAGATCGAAGGTTAAACTTGATATAATACTCAGAGTAAGGGCCCCTCAGAGTTTTCTGAGTAGGCCCTTATTCTATAATTACTCAGCTGCTGCGGCAGACGCAGGGCGTCCATTGACCAAATTGTCATAATCCTGCATCAGAGTTTTTGCGATTTCCCCGACAGTAAACTTGTATGGTCCGATCTCGGAAACTGGTGTGACCTCGGCTGCGGTACCAGTCAGGAAACACTGTTCAAAACTCGCCATTTCTTCCGGTTGAATAACGCGTTCGAGGACGTCAATCCCTCTCTGGCGTGCCAGATCTATGGCAGTGCGTCTGGTGATGCCGTCTAGGAAGCAATCAGGAATTGGTGTGTGAATGGCTCCATCTTTTATGAAAAACACATTAGCGCCGGTTGCTTCTGCAACCTGTCCGCGCCAATCCAACATCAACGCATCCGCATATCCTTTGGCTTCGGCCGCGTGTTTGGACAATGTGCAGATCATGTAGAGACCTGCCGCTTTGGAACGGCAAGGCGCCGTCATCGGATCTGGTCGGCGATAGTCTGCCAGATCCAGGCGAATCCCTTTCAGGCGTTCCTCTGGATCAAAATAGGACGGCCAGGCCCAAGCGGCAATTGCGACATTGATTGTATTGTGTTGTGCCGAAACGCCCATCATTTCACTGCCTCGCCAGGCGATAGGGCGGATATAGGCGTCAACAAGTTTTTGGCGCTCAAGAAGCTCAACTGTGACCGCATTAATTTTTTCGCTGGAATACGGAATTTCAAAACCTAGGATTTGCGCAGATTCATACAGCCTGCTGGTGTGTTCTTCTAATTTGAAAACCTTGCCAGAGTAGGATCGCTCCCCTTCAAACACGGCACTTGCATAGTGTAATCCGTGGGTGAGAACGTGCAGTTTTGCATCTTCCCAAGGCAAAAATTCGCCATTGTACCAAATCTCACCATCCAGTTGATCAAACGGAACTCCAGCCATTTTAGTCTTCCTTGTCCAGAGGCTGTCTTCTGTTTATCCAGCCTTCACAAAAATCGGTGCGGGGAAAAGTTGTCATTATTTGCGAACTACCAGAAATTAGCTCTATATAGCATCAATATAAATTGTGCTGCGCAGCATAGTTCTGTTCAATGGGTGTTTCGCGAATATTTATGTCTTCCAGCGTGGAATTTGGGTAACAAACGAAAAGAAATATGTCAACATGACTGACATAACCGTATGATGAAAATCTCAAAACTATCTTCTGATGATGCTGATCAGGATGTCACATCATTTATTGAGTTGCTGTTTTTTGCTTATCGCGACTTTGTAAGTGACCCCGATGCTATTCTGCAGGAATATGGTTTCGGACGCGCGCACCATAGGGTCGTGCATTTTGTCGCCAGGAATCCTGGCATCTCAGTTGCCGAATTGTTGGATATTTTGCAGATCACAAAGCAGAGCCTTGCGCGCGTGCTGAAACAACTTGTTGAAACCGGTTTCGTTACCCAGCAACAAGGCTCACAAGATCGTCGCCAGCGACTTCTTTACACAACCGATCGCGGTACCGAGCTTTTCAACCAATTGCGAGAGCCACAGTCTCGCCGTATCCGTCGTGCACTAGAGCAATTGGATGCACGGGATAGGGATGGCGCTGAACGTTTTTTGTCAAACCTTGTAAATGAAGACGAGTCGTCTCTCGCAAAACCTGTGCCTGGATTCGCAAAATCGAAATAGTAGGTGACCCTGCACAATGACCGTTTTGAACTCAGTTGAAAAAGATCCGGTTGGCGCGATTCTGCAAGACGATGCGCCGCATTTGCTCGTGGTGGATGACGACAGCCGAATTCGATCACTGCTTTCCCGTTTTCTAACCGAGAATGGTTTTAGAGTGACGCTTGCTGACGATGCTGCTATGGCCCGTAACTATCTGGATAATTTTCATTTTGACCTGATGGTGCTGGATGTGATGATGCCTGGGGAGACGGGGTTGGAACTGACTGAGGCCATCCGCAACAGAAATGATATCGCGATCTTGATGTTGACCGCTTTATCGGAAACCGATGAGCGCATATCTGGGCTTGCAGCAGGTGCAGATGATTACCTTGCAAAGCCCTTTGATCCGCGTGAGTTGCTGTTGCGTGTAAACAGCATATTGCGCCGTAGCGGAGCGCCGGATGTCCCATTGGTCGAGTTTGTTTGTTTCGGACCTTACACTTTCCACCTGGAACGCGGCGATTTGAAACGTGGCGATGAGGTCATTCGGCTTACCGATCGCGAAAAAGAAATGTTGCGCGCATTTGCTGAAAGAGCCGGGGAAACCGTTCCCAGACTTGAGCTTTTGGGCGACGAAGGTGACGCGAGCGAGCGAACGGTAGATGTTCAAATTAACAGACTTCGCCGAAAAATTGAAGTGGATCCATCCAATCCTTTGTTCCTGCAAACAGTGCGTGGCATTGGCTACCGTCTCATGTCAGAATAGTGAGAGACGGTTGGTACAAACGGTTGCAATGTGTCGGACATAGCAGATAAAAAATTAGAGACTTCAGCCGAATCCGGTCAGACGCTCCGCTCTGATCAAGCGTCCAATCCGGGCCGTGGAATTTTAGGCCGTTTGAAGCGACTTATGCCTAAGAGTCTGTTCGGGCGGTCTTTGATTATTGTTGTCGCGCCTATGGTGCTTTTGCAATCGGTTTTGACTTTCGTGTTTCTGGAGCGCCATTGGCAGCTTGTTACTCAAAGGATGTCTGAGGCCGTTGCCAGAGAAATGGCGACTTTGGTTGAGGTGCTGGAATCTTATCCGCAAGATGCAGAGAATGAGACGTTCAATAGGATTGCTTCAAATTCACTGGGCATGCGGGTAGATGTTCTACCGCTTGGCACATTGCCGTCACCCGCTCCAAAACCATTTTTTAATTTGCTGGATAGAACACTCGCCCGCGAAATCAGTACAGCAGTTAGAAAGCCATTTTGGATTGATACGGTTGGTGACAGCAACCTGATAGAGGTCAGGTTCCTCCTGCAGGACAAAATCTTGCGGATTATTACGCGCAGAAGCCAGGCTTATGCCACCAATTCTCATATTTTTCTGGTTTGGATGGTAGGCACTTCATTGGTTCTTATCCTGATATCCGTTGCCTTTCTTCGAAACCAGATCAGACCAATCCAACGCTTGGCAAAAGCAGCAGACAGGTTTGGTCGCGGCCAATCCATTTCAAATATTCCACATGCTGGAGCTAAGGAAGTTCGCAAGGCCTCTCATGCACTGGTGGAAATGAGTGAACGGATTGAACGCCAGATTGACCAGCGCGCGATCATGCTTGCCGGTGTCAGTCATGATTTGCGTACAATATTGACACGCTTCAGGTTGCAATTGGCAATGTTGGAAGCATCTGATGACAAGGTCGCACTTATTCAAGATGTTGATGATATGGAACAGATGCTGCACGACTACATGGCTTTTGCCAATGGGACCGCTCAAGAAGCAGCTCAACCAGTTGATCTGAGAAAAATACTTCAATCCTTCTGCGAGCACGCTGATTTACAGAATGTTCCGTGCACTTTCACGATCGAAGGAAATAGTGCGATCGAAGTTCGGCCGAATGCGTTTAAGCGCTGTGTTGGCAATATGTTTAGCAATGCGTGCCGATACGGTAAACACGTGAAAATTACTGCCAAACACGGCGTGAAGGAACTCTCCATTTCGGTGGAAGACGATGGTCCAGGTATTCCGGAAAGTGCCAGAGAAGACGTTTTCAAGCCTTTTTTCCGCTTGGATGAAGCCAGAAATCAGGATCAAAGTGGAACTGGGCTTGGGCTTGCCATCGCAAGAGATATCGCTCTTGTACACGGTGGAGATATAAAACTTGGGACAAGTGAGCTTGGCGGTTTGAAGGCTGATCTGATAATTCCAACATCAAATGCCTGATGCTGGAAAACAACATCAGGCATTTGGCGCAATCCTGTAATTAGGCGGCGGTAGTTTCGATCTGCTTGGCCGCAGAACCGTTCGCAATCGCAATCTTGCGCGGTTTCATTGCTTCGGGAAGTTCGCGCAGAAGGTCTATGTGTAGAAGGCCATTTTCCAGAGCCGCGCCCGAAACGTTGACATAATCTGCGAGTTGGAAGCGTCGTTCAAAGCTTCGCCCTGCGATGCCCTGGTAAAGAACATCGGATTCGCTCTCATCGCTAGCATTCTTTTCGCCTTTGATGGTCAAACTGTTTTCTCGTGACTCAATGGACAATTCATCTTCCGAGAAGCCTGCAACAGCCATGCTAATGCGATACGCATTTTCACCAGTGCGTTCGATGTTGTAGGGAGGATATGATGATCCAGGTGTTTCTGAGGTTGCCATTCCGTCGAGTAACTTGAAAAGGCGGTCGAAACCAACAGTGGATCGATATAGTGGGCTTACGTCAAATGTGCGCATGTCTATTCTCCTATGAGCAACAGTAGCGTTTGTTTCTTCAGCAATGTGATCCCGTTTTGGCGATCAATTTGCTGAGCAGGCCCGGTTTGGCACCTGCACATGAAATGTAGGTCCCGTTTTTTCATGTTCAAGATATCTGTTTTTTGCTTCCCAAAAAAATCGTGATCACCACGTTCTCAATTCTGAACCCAATATGAACAACTCTTTCCAAATTCGTTCAGTATGGATTGTGCATTGTCGCTTCATCAAGTCCGGCTGGCCTTTCCCTCCCAGAAAGACCGGATAAATGAGTTAGGAGAGTAACCATGATTAAAAAGTCCCTTTTTGCAGCAACTGCCTTGACCATGGCGACATTTGCAACAGCACCGGCACAAGCCGATGGCTTTTACTTTGGATTTTACGGAAACAACGGCGGTTTTGGTATTCATCGCGACCACCGTGCTCCGAGGTATTACAAAAAGCGATTTGAGCATCGAGCGCTGAGCCGCAAGCAGATTCGCCGTAGCTTGAGACATCGCGGGTTTCATGATTTCCGACGTGTCGAACGTCGCGGCAATAGATATGTAGTCGTTGCAGAAAACCGCAGAGGGCGTCTGCTTCGTTTGCGAGTGAATGCCTATACAGGTGAAATTGAACGTCGCCGTCGCATTCGATAATCAAAACAGATTTGCAGGGTCGATTAACGGCACCCCCCGACGGTTGTGGCATATGTAAATTTTACCACACCAACCCTGCATACCCGGCGGCGCATAAGCGTCGCCGGTTTCTTTGCGTGTGAAGCTGCTGCATGATAGGACGGATTCGTAGAATTCTAATTGAGGTTCTTACGTGACAGACGCAGTGCTTTTGGATGAAAGTCCATCGTCCGCAGACACAAAAACGACTGAAGTGAATAACAGGCCGGGATTGGTTTCAACTATTGAAAACCCGGTTCCTGAGGGAGCTGTCCTTCATTGGATTGACAATGGTGGCGTACTTCTCAGATGCGCCCGTTGGCCTGCTGCAACTCGAGAAGTAAAGGGGACGGTCTGTCTCATACAGGGCCGAACAGAATACATTGAAAAATACTATGAGGTGATCACTGATTTCTGCAATCGGGGATTTGCCGTTTTGACGTTTGATTTTCGCGGGCAAGGGGGCTCTGATCGGTTGCTGAGCCAGCCGATGCGTGGTCATGTCGATGCTTTTTCAGATTATGTGTCGGATCTTGAAGTCGTTATGTCTGAGGTTCTGTTGCCTGAATGTCCGGCACCATTTTATGCAGTCGGGCATTCCATGGGCGGCGCAGTGATGCTTCATAGTCTTGAAAAGGGACGTTTGGTTTTTGATCGTGTTGTGTTATCTGCTCCCATGATCGCATTGGCGCGCAAGCGCCCCAAACAAAAAACTATGGCCAGATTTGCAAAGTTACTGAATGGATTTGGACTGGGTGAACGCGTTGTACCTTTTGCGAGAAAAAAAGACTTTGGAACAGCAAACATAGCAAAGAATGTTTTGACCAGCGATGAAACCCGGTTTCAGAAAACTATTCGTTTGCGCGAAAAAGCGCCATTTTTACAGGTTGGCAAGCCAACAATAGGGTGGCTGCATGCGGCATGTCTCGCCATGGACGCCTTCGAGGATGTTGAGTTTGGGGATAACAACCGTACGCCTGTGTTGGTAGTGGCATGCGGCAATGATGAAGTGGTATCCTTGGCGGCAATCGAGAAGCTTGCGCATTCCATGAGATCGCTTTGGCATATTGTCGTGCCAGGTGCGCGCCACGAAATTTTGCAGGAACGTGATTTATTTCGAGATCAATTTTTTGCTGCGTTTGACGCCTTTATCCCTGGTACCGATGCTGAGCGTTGAGAATATCCAGCGCTTTTTTATGAAGTTCGGCATTCGCACTGGCAAGAACCTGTAGCCTTGTGTCATGCACCAGGCCTTCAACCGGGTTCCCCTGCCAGTCTGTCACCACACCGCCAGCAGCTTCGATCAAGGGGACTAGGGCGGCGATATCATATATTTGCAAACCTGCTTCAACGGTCAGGTCGCCAAACCCAGCCCCGACCATGGAATAACCATAGCAATCAAGCCCATAGCGATGAAGCTGGCAGTTTTTTTCCAGAAGGTCGTACTGCGCGCGTTCTGTCTGTTCAAAGAGTGTGGGTTCTGTTGTGAAGATAATGCATTCGTCAAGATTCGTTTTTGAACTGGTTTCCAGAGCTTGACATTTTGTGCTGTCGTCAATTGCGGACAGCCAGCTATTGTCATCGCCGCCTACAAAGATTTCGTTGAGAAATGGTTGAATCATTGCTCCCAGGATTGGGCGTCCCTTGTAACAAAGAGCGATAAGTGTTCCCCATAATGGCAAGCCTGAGATGAATGCTCTGGTGCCATCAATAGGATCCAGGACCCACACGTAATTCGCGTCGAGATTTTCGCCACCGAATTCCTCACCTAAAATACCGTGGTCGGGATATGTCTGATTGATGACTTTTCGCAGCGCAGTTTCCGCATTTTTGTCAGCAAAAGTCACAGGATCAAAGGCTTTGCTTTCAGCTGAGCTTCGTGTGGCCAGTTTGTTTTCAACATCAATCGGGCTTCGAAAATACGGCAGGATTATATCCGCTGATACCCGTGCGAGTGTCTGGATGATGGGAGGGACGCCTGCTTTTGTTGAAAAATCTTGATGCATATCAGCTATGCACTCCTTGCATACCTTGTTTACTCTGGATGGATTGTAATGCTAATTCAAGACTAAGTCTTTGAATAAAAACAAAAAAATTCAAAAATCAAATCTCGTTATAGTTGAGTGTGTTCGAACAATCTTTTTTTAATTGAAAAATCGATTCAATTTTTGACTTTTTGTTCAAAAAAACTGGATTGAAAATCTTGACATTTGTGCGTTGCAATATCATCTTGTGTGCATAGCAACGCTCATTCCTCCCGAGTGTTGCTTCCGCCCCTCGTGGGCGTTTCCTCCCTAGACTTAAGGCCGTAGCTTCGTGCTACGGCTTTTTTTTTGTTTATAATCAGGGTATTAGCTTTTAGCGATGACGCTATTCTGCGGCGAGCGCTGAACCATTGTGGTCTTCCGACATTTGAAGATATGGATGGGCTATCAATTTTACCGCAAAATCCGTCAGAATTTGTTGCAGTGCATCAAATCCAGAATGTCGAACTAGCCGTGCTTCGTTCATATAGAGTCTTCGATTTATTTCTATCTGCACAGCGTTCAATCCGCGCTGCGGTCTGCCATAGTGCTCCGTTATGAAGCCGCCCGCATAAGGCCTATTTTTGACCACATCTAATCCAGCTTCTCTAAACAACGTAACCATGTGATCTATCAGTTCGGAGTGGCAACTGGTGCCATAACGGTCACCGATGATGATATCGGGTCGGAACTCGCTGTCTTTGCTGGATTTAACAGATGAATGTTGCGAGGGCATCGAATGACAATCGACAAGCAAAGCCTGTCCGTATCTCGCATGTGTTCGGGCAAGTAGATGCCGTAATTGGTCATGGTAGGGGCGATATACCAATTCTATGCGTGCAAGTGCATCATTTGGGTCGAGCTTGCTGTTATAAATTTCCCTGTTTTCTGCGACAATTCGAGCAACCGTTCCAAGTCCGCCGTTTACCCTAAGCGATCTGGTATTTGCAAACTTGGGAAGGGGTGCTGAAAACATGTTTGCATCCAGCTCATATGGTTCTCGATTGACATCCAGATAGGCCCTGGGGAAGTTTGCAAATTGCAGGACTGCTCCCGCCTCTACAACGCCCGCAAACAAGGCATCTACGTCCATATCTTCGGAAACGCGAATGTAGTGCTCATCCAGCCTGGACAGTGCTTTGAAGCGATCTGGGTAGCGTGAGCCGCTGTGAGGAGAGTTAAACACCACTGGCGAGTTTTGGCTGTCTGTACCACTTGTCTGGAAGGCGGCAATATCTTGAAAGTCATCAAACTGAGCAAACGCGTCGTTTGCCGGATGTGATGGCTCGCTTTGCCCTGTTGCGAATTTATGGTCGTGATTTGTCATCTACGCTATGGTGACAGGAAATATTGAATCCGTCTATTTCAAGTGCGGAAACCGCAGAAATTTCTTCAAAACATTTACCATGTGAGTGGTTAGTTCTGCATTGCAGGTTGAAAACCATCTAAAATTTGCTTCAAAACAGATAAAATTTACGATTTGCGTGCATCTAGTGTTTGCTCTGTCAAAGCCCCGCACGTAAATAATAATGTGCAGATGGCTGCGGAAGTACGCCTAAAAAAGGAAGACGAAATCGATGGCCCACATTTTGCTCGCCGAAGATGATGATGATATGCGCCGCTTTTTGACAAAGGCGCTTCAAACGGCCGGCCACACAGTTGTTGATTTCGACAACGGAAAAAGCGCATATGAGAGAATGCGCGAAGAACCATTCACTGTGCTGTTGACTGATATTGTTATGCCGGAAATGGATGGCATTGAGCTGGCGCGTAAAGCGACAGAACTCGACCCTGATTTGAAGGTGATGTTCATCACGGGATTCGCTGCTGTTGCGCTTAATCCGGATTCTAATGCTCCAAAAGATGCAAAAGTTCTGTCAAAACCTTTTCACCTGCGTGAGCTCGTGACAGAAGTAGACAGGCTTTTAGCTGCATAACCGCTTTTCTTTGCCTATTAGGCCGAACAGGACTTGCGCAGCGAGGCTGGCTTTTGTATATCGCTGCATCTTCTCACGTTAGATTTGTGATAACGGCGAAATAGCGGGGCGCGTAGCTCAGCGGTAGAGCACTACATTGACATTGTAGGGGTCACTGGTTCAATCCCAGTCGTGCCCACCATTGTTTCGCAGTTGATACATTCGATGTTGGAAAAAACGTTGTTTCAAAATAGCGCGACAATCTGGCGCGATGGTTTTAAAATAACAAAGCGTAACCATTTGGAATTCTTAGAGCAGATCGATGAAAATTAAAAATTCACTACGCTCCCTTAAAAATCGCGATCGCGACAATCGCGTTGTTCGCCGTAAAGGTCGCGTGTACGTGATCAACAAAGTTAAGCGCCGCTTTAAAGCACGGCAGGGTTAATCGCTATGCCTGAGCATGATATTGCTTGGGTTAGATTGATTTTTTAGCAGGCACGTAAGAGTAACTCTTGCGTGCCCTTTTGTGTTTTTATTTTTCTTTTCCCCGTTTTAACGCTAAAGTTCTGTCTCATTCATTGAGAGGAATCTTCTGTGATACCTGCCTTCATACGTATTAGTCTGGTATTTCTACTGCTATCTGCCACGTCTGCATTTTCTGCAGATACGTCATCGGAACAGCGTCTAGACAGGCTTTTTACTCAACTGAAAAACTCTGAAACTGAGTTTGAAGCGAGGCAAGCTGCTAACCAGATTGATAATTTATGGCGCAACGCATTTGGAGAGACAGCAAAGCTGCTTCTCTCGCGCGCAGACGATGCAATCGCAGATCAGGATTTCCCTCTGGCACTTGATATCCTGGATCAGCTCATCGCACTGGAACCCAATTTTGCGGAAGCCTGGAACCGCCGAGCTACAGTGTATTATCTCAAGGATGATTACGGCCATTCACTGGCAGATATTGCCGTTGCACTGTCGCTTGAGCCGAGGCATTTTGGCGCTCTTACGGGCTTAGGTTTGATGCTTGAGGATTTGGGCGAAGATGAAAAAGCCTATGAAGCCCTTAGCAAAGCCCTGGAACTAAATCCGTTTCAGGACAATGTACGTGCTGAGCTTGAGGCGCTTGAACAAAGCGCGCTGGGCCAACCCATTTAGTCGTCAACGGCACTATGGTTACAGCCAGTGTATCAGGTATTGAGTTGCGCACTCACGCTCTGAAGCCGCGAGGTGATGTTCTACGCGGAAAAGGTTTTCCGACCTTATTTATCTTCAGCATCGGGTGAGCGGCCTAAACTCCGCCCTGTCCATCGTCCGCGACAAATGCAATCCGGAGCAAATTCGTAGAGCCTGGAATTCCAAACGGAACGCCTGCTGAAATAATAACCCGTTCCCCAGGCGCTGCAAAACCTTCGTCATGGGCAATTTTACAGGCACGGCTCACCATGTCTTTTTCATCAGTGATGTCGTCACTGACGACACAGTGCAACCCCCATACCATAGTCAGGCGACGGGCTGTCTGAGTAACAGGTGATGACGCAATAATTGGCGTTTCAGGGCGTTCGCGTGATGCTCGTATGCCTGTTGCACCTGATGATGTGAAACAAACAATGACGGAAAGATTTAATGTCTCAGCGATTTGTCGGGATGCAGCAGAAACTGCATCGGCGCCTGTTGCTTCGGGCTCCGCTCTTTGAGCGTATAGAATTTTTGTGTAATTAGGATCGCATTCAACTTCTTCCGCAATCCTGTCCATCGTTGAAACTGCTTCTACAGGGTAGTCGCCGGCTGCAGATTCAGCCGATAGCATGACAGCATCAGAACCTTCAAACACTGCTGTTGCTACATCTGATACTTCCGCACGGGTTGGTACTGGCGCTGTGATCATGGACTCCAGCATTTGCGTTGCTACGACCACCGGCTTACCAGCGCGGCGTCCAGCACGAATGAGCTGTTTTTGAATGCCAGGCACGCGTTCGACAGGCAGTTCAACACCCAAATCACCGCGTGCAACCATAATACCATCAGACAGGTCAATGATTTCCTCAATCTGGTCCAGTGCCTGTGGTTTTTCAATTTTTGCCATTATACCGACTTTATCGCCGGCAATGTTGCGGACTTCTTCGATGTCTTCAGGACGCTGAACAAATGACAGTGCAATCCAGTCGATATCCTCTTTGAGGGCTGCATCCAGATCTGCACGATCCTTAGAAGTCAAGGCACCGGATTTAATGAGAGTGTCAGGAAGGCTAACACCTTTCTTATTTGAAAGCTTTGTGCCTGAGACAACTTTTGTCACCGCGCTTTGACCATCAGTCGAAATAGTCTTGAGGCTCAAACGTCCATCATCGAGCAGTATACGGTGTCCCACTTCAAGAGCTTCAAGAATCTCTGGGTGTGGGAGCTGGACACGGGTTTCGTTGCCGGCTGTTGGATCACTATCCAGGATAAATTCCTGGCCTGGCTTCAAGGTGATGGCATCGTTTTCGAACATTCCGACACGCAATTTGGGACCTTGAAGATCCACCAGAATTGCTATGGGGCGTCCGACCTCAGCTTCCACACCGCGAATTGCTGCAACAAGATCACGCATGTGATCATGCGGTGCATGGCTCATATTGATGCGGAAAATATCGGCTCCAGCTGTGTGGAGCTTTTTGATCATTTCGGCGTTGGAGGAGGCTGGACCTAGGGTGGCAAGAATTTTTACTTTGCGATTACGCCTCATTTACCACCGGTTCCTCGTTGTGTGGGTTCAGTCAGCTGGATTGTCCAGCTTGTCTGTGTACCTGTATCAATTTCAAAAAAGCCCGTACGCTGAAAGCCACGGGCAAGGCAATCTTCAATTCCATGAATCGTGTAAATCTTGTCGGCTGTACACATATAGGCGCTTCCCGCCCATTCACCGCCTTCGTCATAGTCTACAGCAAACATGTAATAGTATTGTGACTTTAAGTCGCCCGGCAGGATAACTTCGCAAGAAGTCGGCTCCAAATTCCACCAGCCTTCTGTTGTCCAGCCTCGGTCGCTTCTGTAGCCAATGGAAATACCAACACGGCTCTCGCTTTTGTTACAAATCCGAAGATCAGCATGCGCTTGATCATCGTTTACAAAGCTCAATCCACCAAAAAAACATGCTGCCAGCGCTATCGTTAAACCCGCTTTCGCCGCGTGTGAAAAGAGAGATGACATCAGTTTAGACAAACCGGAATTGTGTCCTGCGTGCTGTGACAAACGCTTGGCGTTTTCGCCATTGCTGTCAAAATCGTATAATTTGCTTTTGGTGCCCATTGTGAACGAACGCATTAAACCTGATTATAAGCAAGAATATCGGTTAACCGAGAAGATTTCGTTACCGTTTGTTTTGCGCAATTACCGGCATTTTGTCAATGAATCGGGGGCAAAATTGCCAGCATTTCCGCTTGTTTAGAGGCTTATAAACGTCTTTTTGGGGAAATCAACCGGTGCTTACGAAAGCTTAATTTATTAATTTTACTCGAACTGGTTGTGTTTCAGGCCCTGCGTTTAACCCTTGGTCGTGCAAGTGTGATGCCGAGCAGGATGAGTGTCCCTCCAAATAACTGAAACAATGAAAGCATTTCATTTAAAAACACCCATCCGAAAACCGCCGCAGAGATCGCTTCCATAAAGATTACCAACGAAGAAAATGCAGCCGGTAGAAAGCCAAGGGAAATTGCTAGCAAACCCTGACCTAAAACATGTGCGGTTAGGGCGAGGGAAATCAGGATGGCCAATCCAGTTAGTGTCATTGGTAAAATGTCGCCCTCTGCCACGACAGCTGCCAATCCAAGAGCCACTGTGGTTATGCAAGAGCTGATGAACATAATTCTTGCCGATCCTAATGTGCGGCGCGCGATGCGTACACATAGGAAATAACCTGCAAAAAAAGCGGCCGTAATCAGACCATAAATGTCTCCCTGCAGGTTCTCGGGTTCAAAGGAGAGTGTCGCACCAATCAGCGCGGCACCGCCGACTAGGCAAAAACCCAAGCCCACAAATGCACCGCGATTCGCGGGCTCTTTTAACACCAATCCGCTGAGCAATATGACGAATACCGGGGCTGTTGTTGCCATGAAAGTGGCATTTGCGACGCTCGTGTTTACAATCGCCAAATGCCAGAAAATCAGATCGCCAGCAAAGAACAAACCTGACAATACTGTTGCGGAATTTGCGCTCTGTAAAAGAGTTGGCAGCGGCTTATCAGGATGCGCCCTCTTGATCTGCCGATTTTCCCAGAAAACCCAGATCAGCAACAAGGGCAAAGCGAATGCGACGCGCCAGAAAGCGCTGGCAAATGGCCCAACATCCGCAATGCGCACAAATACGACAGATCCACCCATGGCGATGGCGCCTACAATCAAGCCGAAAAATGCAGCTATCTGCATTCGTGCTGTGTCGTCAGAAGCAGAAAGTTTGAAGTCGGTGTTTGTTTTGGTCATATGGAATGTCTGCAACGTGCAATTACATGTGGGCAAAGCAAGATGGTTGCTAATCCGTATGGCATAGGTCTGCCTGGCGCACTATGTTTTAATTATTGGTACCGAACATACACCTCACATCCCGCAGCAAAGTGATCGTCGTTTTGAATTCAGTTAGTTCTATCTCTGTTTCATCGGGTCAGGCGCCTGAGTGGCAGGCAGCAAATATCGTTGAGGGAAACTGGGACGGGCAATTGCTGTTCTTGTGCGACCATGCGCGCAGCGCAATCCCCCCACAATATGAAAATTTGGGACTGCCGCATTCGCAGCTCTCACGCCATATTGCCTATGATATTGGTATGGAGGCACTGACTCGCTCATTGGCAAAACGATTGGGCGCACCTGCCGTTCTATCGACTTATTCCAGGCTTCTACTTGACCCGAACCGCGGAGAGGACGACCCGACAGTTTTGATGCGCCTGTCAGATGGTGCTGTAATTCCGGGAAACCGATATGCTGATGACGATGAACGAGAACTAAGGCTCCGTCTCTTTCACCGACCTTATCATGTCGCCATATCCCAAGCTGTGGATCGGATGATTTCAGGCAGCAAGGGGCCACTTATCGTGTCGCTGCATAGTTTTACACCAGTATGGCGTGGTGTTCAGCGTCCTTGGCACGCAGGTGTTCTCTGGGACAAAGACAATCGAGCCGCCGACGCGCTGATTACCGAGCTGGAAGCTCAACCAGATCTCATTGTGGGTGATAATGAGCCATATTCCGGCGCCCTTACGAATGATACATTGAACAGGCATGGAACCAGACGTGGGATCAGCCACGTGCTTCTCGAGGTGCGTCAGGACCTTGTCGCGGATGACGCCGGTGTAGAAGATTGGTCAACTCGGCTTGCGCCTATTTTTAAACGCATTGTAAACCAACCCAATATAACCAACATACTGCCTGAAGAAGCGAGATAGATTTTGAGGATGCTGTAATGACAGAAATTTCAACAAATAATCAGGCCGAGCTCGACTCCAAACGCGAGGCTCTTGAAGCTGCAACGTTTCGTCGGTTGCTAGCGCATTTGGAAACAAGAACTGATGTCCAAAACATCGATCTTATGAACCTGTCCGGCTTTTGCAGAAACTGTCTGTCAAATTGGTACCGTGATGCTGCTGGAGAAGAAGGAATTGAGATTTCCAAGGATCAAAGCCGAGAGATTATTTATGGTATGCCCTACAATGAGTGGAGGGACCAATACCAAACGGAAGCGACTCCAGATCAAAAACAGGCTTTTGAGAAGTCTAAACCGAACCACTAATTCCAAGGGATAACTATATGAGTGACGTATCCTCCGCAGCAACAAGTATTGCGCGGGATCAACTACGGTCCATCGTAGAGCGTATTGAGCGGCTTGAAGAAGAAAAGAAAACGATTTCTGATGACATCAAAGAAGTCTATGGCGAGGCCAAAGGTAACGGGTTTGATGTAAAGACCTTGCGTCAAGTAGTTCGGCTTCGAAAGCAGGATCGCGAAGAACGTGCAGAACAGGAAGCAATGTTAGATTTATATCTACACGCGCTTGGCATGGCTGTCAGCGAGCCAGAATCAGACTAGGGCGGAAGCTCCACGGCAAACTATTGACGCAGGTTGTAAAGCCACAGAGTTGTTTTCAGATTACGGTATGGGCAGGCCGCGCTTTCCAAGTTTGAAACACTACGGCTGAATTTTCCACCCTGCGTCTTTCATATACACATCGGCATTCAAGAACACGCCGCTTCAAAAGCTTTGAGATCAAAGGTTTACGGCGAGCTAATTTAGCTTGCAAAAACCGTAGGTCGTTGGATGACCGTTAAATCTAGTGCAGTTAATCAACAAGTTTTTGGGTCTAGCGCTGTGCCAATCGAGCAAGCTTAGTTGCGACGATCGCTTTTCCAAAAAACTTGTCGGTCCTCAGCGTCGTACTGCCAATCTCAAAACTGTTGTCGACAACAGAGGTTGGAACGACAAATACATTTTGCATTCTATACGGATTTGGCATTTCAAATTTTGCAAAAGTTACTGACCGCGTGGTGTCGGGCGTTGTCATACTTGCCAGAACCGCTTGCTCTCCACCTCGGAATTTCAGGTCCGTATTTCTTTTAAGTACGGCAGAGGATGGAACGCGCCCGCTGAGGCTCGCTCGTCTTTGTATGCGTTCCGGCAACTCTTCACGCGCGGTGTTATTTTCCAGTGGCGCTTCTTGTTTTGGTTGCTCAGGCAGAGATGCCAATACTCTTGGTGCTGGCTTGCTGCGCGGTGCAACTGCAGGAATGCGCGGTGAGGCGACGACTGTATCCGCGGCGGGCGTCAAGTCATCTGGCAGTTCATTTTTTTCAATTTCAGAAACTGCAGTCGTGTCAGAAGCATTGCCGAATCCGAGCGCGGCGTTGAATGCTGGGCGCGTGTTTGGCGTCGGTGCCGTTGGCGCATAGGCGGACACCAGACTGTCGTTCAGACTTTCGCGATCCTTGGTGTCGGTGCCGGGTTTTGGTGACAAGATTGCGGCTGCAATGCTTGCTGCTGCCGATGGTGCTCGTCCATCGAACGCTGCTTCAGTATCTTTCGGTTCGGCACCAGTTTGGCCACGTGTTGAATTAAGAGCCGTCATGACAGCTTTGGCAACGTCGGGCGCCCCTTGGTTGGAACCGTCTCCAACTTTTGCGGAAACAAGCTTAGAGACATCCGTAGAGTGATTGTCTCCAACTTGTGACCAAGCGCTTGCGACCGCTCTTTCTGAGGCTTCGGCAGGTATCTCCTGAGCCGGTTCCGCCATTACACTTGCCGCAGTAGTTTGCGTTGTGTTGCTTTGCACTGATGGATCTTGTTTGGCTGGCAAAACACTATCATTTGTATTGCGAAGCGCGACAAGTTCGGCAGGCATTGGACGTGGCGCAGGCGCATTTTCCTGCGCAACTTGAACGTCCTCTTCTGCGAGAAGCTCGGTTGGCACCCCTGAGGGTTTTGAACGCGGAATTACATCTATCGGCGGGGCGGCTATCGTGACGTTTCCATTGCCGCTGGACAGGGATTGCCCGGTTGTTGGGATTGTCGCTGGTTTTTGGTCTCTGTTGAACACTCTTGCAAACACGCCGCCGCCACGCCTGCTGTTGGGCGGAGAAATCTCGTTGGCAGCAATGCGTTTTTGTCTTGCAAGCGACTCTTTATAGCGTTTTTGCCGCTTCCCATTTGAGGGGACCTGAGTGGTATCGCCTCTGGGGAAAACCTTTGCCAATTGTTTTTGTGTCATGCGCGGCCAGTGGCGCACACTGCCAGTGTCCATATGTACGAAAGGTGATCCGGACGTTGGATAGTAGCCAACGCCACCGACTTCCATCTTCAGACCAGTCGCCCGCAATTTGGCTAAGTTCACCCCAGGAATGAAAAAATCCAACGCTTTACCACGGGTATGTTGGCTGTTCTTGGCAACGCCTCTGCCGCGGCGGCGCAGCATATTGTTGGTTTTGGGTGCCCTGTATGCCGAGATGACATGAATTGCTTCCCGAGTATCCATCTGCTGGTAAACCGACCAGATCAGATCGAGAAGGCGCGGATCCATTTTTGTTGATTGATTTTGCCGCCAGTCACGCAGGAAATGGTTTATTTTCTTAAGGGCTTTGGGGACGTAGCGGCCATTTCTTTTGTAGACGATATCTATGCGCTCTTTTGTATGGGTGAAGTAAAACTTCAACCGGCGCTCTTCGGCAGCTTGCGCCGGAACAATCATGCTGAGCATCATCATTATGGCGGTAGCAACTGCAGTCACCTTTTTGGGAAGGGATGAGTGTGTTGGCCTGGAGCCAGACAAATCTCTCTTACGAAGTACCAACGCATTGGCAATTCTAGCTAGCACAAATATTGTTTTCGTACGTGGCGTCAGCGTACTGTACCCATAGCTTGGCCCAAGACCCTCACACCTTGTAGAGAGTTCAGTTGGGACGATCAACCAGTCCTGACTAAAAGTTTAATCAATCAAGGTTAAAGTCATCTTTCTAAGTTTGGTTAATTAAACGGTTTTTGACGGTTTAATTTCATGCGTATTAAAACTCAAATTATGTCGCAAAAAAGCCGCCCCCTGCGGTATGCAGGAAGCGGCTCTTGAAAAGCTGATATTTTTTAAGTGCCTACAAGCTTAATGCGGCAACCATCTTACGGTCATGGCCATAGACATCCGCCAGATATTTCAGCGATCCGTCTTCTTTCACTATTGTAGTAAAATACGCAATATGGACCGGGATATGCTTGTTAAAATTCACAGTAGCCTCTTTCCTGCCGATCATTTTCTTAATGCGGCTTGAGTTCCAATCAGGCTCATTTTCAAGAATCGCATCTGCAAATTCCATTGGATTGTGGATACGCACGCAACCATGGCTGAATGCACGGCTGTCGCGTTTGAACAGGCTTTTGGATGGCGTATCATGCATGTAGATCGCATGCTTATTCGGGAACATGAACTTGATCTGTCCCAAGGCATTGCGCGCACCTGGTGGTTGGCGCACGGAAATCTGCGAGGCGTTCACACGACGCCAATTAACACGGTTTGGATCGATGCGTCTTGTCTTGCCACGAATTCGTGCGAAGACCTGGTAGCCCTTGCGAGAAAAATAACTCGGATTGGATCTTGCTGATGGCAGCATCTCATTCTTGATGATTGATTGTGGAACACCCCATGATGGATTCACAACAAAATGTTCCATTTCATCAGAGAACGCGACAGTTTTGTGTTTTGTCTTTCCCACCACTACACGTGTGGTGTGTCTGACTTCATCGCCTTTTTTCACGTAAACTCGGTATTCTGGAATGTTTGCAAGGATGTGGAATTCGCCCAAATCCTTGGGCATCCAGCGCCAGCGCTCCAGATTGACAATAATCTGAGCCTTGCGGTCTACACCGTTTGCACCATTCAAGGTGCGCAGCGTTGACGGGCCTACAATTCCATCTTGCGAAAGTCCTTCACTTTTCTGGAACTCTTTGACTGCTTCCACCAGAGCTTCGTCATAGATCGTCTCGTCAACACCGGTGGCAGCCGCTGCCTTTATTTCTTCTTCAGTGGCGTCCTGCGCGACTTCCAATTCTGGAATATCGATTTTCAGCCGGGCGCGGAGCAGCGGAACCCTTGGATCACTCATGCCCGGTTTCAGCATTTTCCCCTTTGGAACGACAATCTGCTTCTCAACTTTTTGAGTTCTAATGGTTTCGAGCTCTTCCAACAGCGCTTTATAGGCTGCATGTTTGGGGTGGTAGTCGTTCAATTCGACCACCGGATTATCTGCTATGCTCAAATCTGCCAGCACAGATTTTGCATTTGGGCGCTGTGGGTGAATGTCCAGCGAGGCGCTGACTTTCAACGGCTCTAACCGACCGGAGGCGATATGACGTGCAAAACGAACAGCGGCGAGACTCATTTCGAGCTCAGCGGCAAACAATTCGATTTCAGCCACATCTGCAGTGACAGACAAAGATGGTGCAACATAGTCTGCCGGGTTTAAACCAATATGATCCGCCCTGGACATTTCATCAACTAGCGCTAGCGCTTCTTTATTGAGCTTGCCGTCTTTGATCCAGACCTTTTGATACCCATTATCTTCGTAGAAAGCTGCGATGCCTGCCCGATCTGCCCGGTCCAACTTGTCGTTGGTTGCCTTGCTGAACTTCTCGGTAGCTTCTGCCAGTTCAATAGATTTGGCGTTCAACTCTGCCGCGATAGTTTCGGAGGCTAAGGCGTCGGATTCAAGTACTTGAGAAGTAGTCGCAGCGTCGACCGAAGCGAGCTCAACCTTTGCATCGTCGCCAAGTGTTTGCGCATAACCGGCTGAAGTTGCGAAAACCGCTGGTGCGACCAAGACGGAAACGAGAAGTCTTCTTCGCAAAGTTTCAGGCCAGAAATTTGTAAAAGCAGTTTGCACGGGGACTATCTCCGGTTTTACATCGGTGAGCGGACAGCGCTCTCAATAAAGATTTAAGCATGTATCAGCAGTAAAGTTAATATCAAACAAATGTCATGCTGAAATCGTTGTTTTTTTGGATTTGTGACATTTTCATCTCCGTTTGGATTCTCATGCTGCACGAGCCGTTATTTTCTCGCTTTGGGTGTGAACACGAGTTTCATTTTGTTCACATAAATCGGCATGTTGATTTTGAGTGAGTTTCAGCTTGGTCAGTTTTCTATAGAGAGTTGTCCGACCCAGTTTAAGTGCCTTTGCTATTTTGCCCATTCGACCGTCCAAATGGGCGAAGGCAAATCTTATACTGTCCGCCTCTATAGCATCCAACGATCTCAGATCGCCATTTTGATCCAATAGGTTAACAGTGGTTCTGGTGGCGGTTGGGTCATCTGCCGATGAGGCGGTTAGGGAATTGCTATCTACCAGCTGTACCCCCCCATCGGAGCGCTCGAGACTTGAAACTGCGGCGAAAATTGCTCGTTTAAGACCGCATATATTGTCGGGGAAAGAAGAGCTCATAGCGGTGAGAGCGCTGAATGGCATGTCTGTCGCCAATTCTGCATTGGCTTGTTGGAGAAATTGCCTGCTGATCAACTCCCTGTCGTTCTTTCTTTCGTTAATTGGCGCCAGCCAAAATGGGGCTGCGCTCATCCTACTGAAGAGTTCTGCATCCAAAATACCGTCTTCCAAATAGTCCATCAATCGACCATTTGACGTTGCAACCACGATTTGGCCAGGCGTATCCAGCTGCTTCAGGATTGTTCGCTGAAGCTCAAGACTGGCGGCTTCCAGATGTCGAATTAAAATGCCGAACCGGTGTGTTTTTCTGTGAGCCGCCAAACTTATGAGTTTTTGTGAGAATGCACATTCTTCTTCTTTAGTGGCGTCAAAGCAGACGACCGGCATTTCATTCAAGACCTCCCCGAGGAAATGGCGTGCGGCAGTAGTTTTTCCGGTTCCCGGCGCGCCTTCAAAGACAACTGGTATGTTTAGTTTGGTTGCTTTCTTGAATTTTGAAAGCGCTGTCTTGTAGCAAAGCTGGTCCCCATTGAAAAACGCGTCTGGCAGATAACCGGGCGTATAATGGTGGCGATGGAATTGACTGATATGCTTTAAAACGCTTGCGAGCCGAAGTCCACTTATTGGTTTTTCCAGATAATCATCCGCCCCCCAATTTAGGGCCTCGCGAATGGATTCGGTTGCGTCGGCTCGTGCGAGAACCACAATTTTTGCGCTTGGTGCTGCTTTTTGTATGCCCTGTGACAGCTGTCGATGATCAGAGTCTGGTAGAAGCAAATCCACCAAAACAACATCGGGGCATGATGACCTTATCCAGGCAAGAGCCTCAATTTCTGAACTTACGCAAAAGCAATTGTGGCCTGCCGCCTTCACTTGAATTGCGATAGAATCTTGCGTTTCCGCATCATGTTCAATGACTAAAACCAGCACTCTTTTGGGAAACTTTCGTTGGTGGTACTTACGAATCAGAATTGGTTTCGTTTCAATTTGGAACATTGTCGCTGGAAGCGTTAATAAGGTGTTAGCCATAAAGACGCAGCCATTAAAAACAGATGCCTTGATCGCTGCTGTGTTTGCGCTTTATCAGTAGGTACCAAACTTACAGGAAACCCAATGGCAAACTTTTCTCGCAAACTAACTTTGTCCGATTTTGCTCTGCGCGATCAAAATGAAAGTTCCAGCGCATCGGAAGCACTCGGACCGCTCCCAGAGTGGAATCTTGCCGATCTTTATCCGGCGATGGATAGCGAAGAGCTGAATAATGACCTGAAAAACGGCACAGATCTGTGCCAAACCTTTGCTGAGAAATATAAAGGCAAACTAGAACACATCGTCCAAAGCGAGCCGATGAAGCTTGCTGACGCATTGGCCGACTATGAGCGCATTGAAGATTTGCTGGGCCGGATCATTTCCTATGCAGGTCTGATTTATTCCGGTGACACAACTGATCCACAGCGCGCAAAATTCTACGGCGATGTTCAGGAGAAAATTACGAATGTCAGCACACAACTTTTGTTTTTTGCGCTTGAACTCAATAAAATCAGTGAGGCAGACTTCAGCAAACTTCTGGGCTCCAAGGTTGTTGCCCACTTTCACCCTTGGCTCGAAGATTTACGCAAGGACAAACCATTTCAGCTGGAAGACCGGGTTGAAGAACTGTTTCATGAAAAGTCGATTACCGGGCGCGGCGCCTGGAACAGGTTGTTTGATGAGACCATGGCGTCTCTCCGCTTTGACATCAATAATGAGCAGGTACCTCTTGAGCCGACCTTGAATTTTCTGGTGGATAAGGATGGCGCGGTGCGTAAATCCGCTTCGGATGCGCTTGCGGCCACTTTCAAGGAAAACATTAAGACATTTACCCTAATCACAAACACGCTGGCCAAAGATAAAGAGATTTCAGACCGTTGGCGCGGATTTGAGGATGTTGCGGACAGTCGCCATTTGGCCAACCGCGTTGAGCGCGAGGTCGTGGACGCACTGGTTGCGACTGTGCAAAAGGCTTATCCGCAACTCTCACATCGATATTATGCCCTGAAAGCAAAATGGTTCGGGCAAGACGTTCTGGATCATTGGGACCGCAACGCACCTTTACCAGAAAGTGCCGGGGCGCCCATCGCATGGCCTGACGCGCAAAAGATTGTGCTTGATGCATATGCTGGCTTCTCCCCGAAAATGTCTGATATCGCATCTGATTTTTTCGACAAGAATTGGATTGATGCACCGACGCGTACCGGTAAAGCGCCGGGCGCATTTGCACATCCAACGGTCCCCAGTGTGCATCCTTATGTATTGTTGAACTACCAGGGGAAAACGCGAGACGTGATGACATTGGCCCATGAGCTCGGTCACGGTGTTCATCAGGTTTTGGCCGGCAAGCAAGGTGCCCTGATGGCGCCAACACCACTAACCCTTGCGGAAACCGCAAGTGTGTTTGGTGAAATGCTGACCTTCCGGTCTTTGCTGGAGCGAGTGAAAAACCCGGCAGAACGGAAAATCCTGCTGGCAGGCAAGGTGGAGGACATGATAAATACCGTTGTGCGCCAGATTGCCTTCTATTCGTTCGAGCGAAAAGTCCATTTGGCGCGCAAAGAAGGTGAGCTCACCTCAGAGCAACTTTGCGATATCTGGATGAGTATTCAGGCAGATAGCCTGGGTCCGGCAATACGCCTTGGGGATGGCTATGAAACTTTCTGGACGTATATTCCGCATTTCATTCACTCCCCTTTCTATGTTTATGCCTACGCCTTTGGCGATTGTCTGGTGAACTCGCTGTATGCGGTTTATCAGTCTGGTGAAGCCGGATTTGAAGAGAAGTATTTCGAAATGCTGAGCGCTGGTGGCACAAAACATCACTCCGAATTGCTGGCTCCCTTCGGACTGAATGCCGGTGACCCAGCTTTCTGGAATAAAGGTGTTTCAGTTATTTCCGGTTTGATTGATGAGCTTGAGGCGATTGAAGAATAGACTGATTTGATCAGTAGTTTTAATGTGCGACGCATTGCCGTAGCGATAGCTGTGTTGTAACAGTGGGGCGAAATGGCCGCTTGTGCGGTGCAATGAATAATTGGCGAAACGAGGCACCTATGTCTGAAGAAGTAAAAAATGCGATGGACTATCCGGAGCATGAAAGCACCTATGACTTGTTCATCACTTTGTCGAAGTATGGAACCGTAGCTGTAATTGTCATTCTCGTTCTGATGGCAATTTTCTTGCTCTGATATCAAAGGCTTAACCAAGCAAGAGACGCAGACGTTTCCAATAAGGGCAAGAATTCATGAAAATTGCGGTTTTGAGCGAAGCAAATGCTCAAGAGACACGCGTAGCTGTTACGCCAACAATGGTGAAACGCTATGTAGGACAGGGTGCATCCGTTGTCGTGCAAGCGGGCGCAGGTGAAGGCTCAATGATTCCCGACGCGGAATTTGTGGAAGCTGGTGCCACTATGGCAAAAACTCCAGCTGCCACGATGAAAGGCGCCGATGTCGTTTTGACCGTACGCCGACCGAATGCGGCTCAGCTCAAAAATGTTCCCAAAGGAGCTTTGATGCTTGGAATGCTTGAGCCTTATGGTGATAGCTCTGATCTTCAGGCAATGGCAAAAGCAAACATATCCGCCTTTTCTATGGAGTTGATGCCGCGTATCACCCGCGCTCAAGTGATGGATGTTCTGTCCTCTCAGGCTAATCTGGCTGGTTATCAATCCGTGATTGATGCTGCCGAACAATATGATCGTGCATTTCCGATGATGATGACCGCTGCAGGCACAGTTCCTGCGGCCAGGGTCTTTGTTATGGGCGCAGGGGTAGCAGGTCTTCAAGCTATTGCGACCGCACGCCGACTGGGAGCCGTTGTGTCTGCCACTGATGTGCGCCCTGCTGCGAAAGAACAGGTTGAATCACTGGGCGGTAAATTTATTGCTGTTGAGAATGATGAATTCAAACAGGCTGAAACCTCTGGCGGTTATGCCAAGGAAATGTCTGATGACTACAAAAAGCAACAAGCTGAACTGGTTGCCGCACATATCGCGAAGCAGGACATTGTAATCACCACAGCGCTTATTCCAGGTCGCCCTGCACCGCGTTTGATTACGAAAGCGATGATTAAGGCGATGCGTCCCGGTTCTGTATTGGTGGACTTGGCTGTTGAACGTGGTGGCAATGTTGAAGGTGCGAAAGCTGGCGGTGTTGTTGCTGTCTCAGGAAAGAAAATTGTCGGGCATAACAATGTGCCGGGTCGAATTGCGGCAACAGCCTCAGAACTCTACGCAAAGAACCTCGCTTCATTCCTTGAGACAATGATTGATAAGGAAAGTGGCGAACTTGCGGTCGATTGGGAAGATGAGTTGGTAACGGCAACACTTCTGACCCGAGAAGGCAATATAGTGCACCCGAATTTCTCTGAAAAAGCAGAAGCATAGGCGAGGTCTGATATGACAACACAAGTTGAACAGGCCGCTGAGAAGGCCAAAGCTGCCGCGGAGGCCGCGCGGGCAGCGGCAGAGCAGGCAGATAGTGCGGCGGCTGCAGCCCTTTCTGCATTGGAGCAGGCTGGAGATGTAGTTGGTGCTGCTGTGCAAAGCGCAACCGGTGGAGCAGTAGATCCTTTCGTATTCCGTTTTGCCGTTTTTGTGCTGGCAATTTTCGTTGGTTATTACGTGGTCTGGTCGGTAACCCCGGCGCTTCATACACCGCTCATGTCGGTAACAAACGCCATTTCATCCGTTATTGTGGTAGGTGCATTGCTTGCCGTCGGTGTTGATCTGACCTCAGGTGAGGGCGGCGGTATGGCTCGAACGTTCGGATTTATCGCTTTAATTCTTGCGAGCGTGAATATTTTTGGCGGCTTTCTTGTGACCCAGCGCATGCTGGCGATGTACAAAAAGAAGCAGCGGTAAGGGGCCAAAGACATGTCAGCTAGTTTTTCCGCACTTCTTTATTTGGTTTCAGCAGTTCTGTTTATTTTGGCGCTGCGCGGCCTTTCAAATCCTGAAACAGCACGCCAGGGCAATCGCTATGGCATGATTGGTATGGCGATTGCCATCGTGACCACTCTGTTCATGGCAGGCACATCCTTTGGCAGTATTGTTCTGATTATTTTAGGCCTTGGAATTGGTGGTGGCATTGGTGCTGTTATAGCCAAACGCATTCCTATGACCGCAATGCCGCAGCTTGTGGCTGCGTTTCACTCATTGGTTGGCTTGGCTGCAGTGTTCGTGGCTGCGGCGGCGCTTTATGCGCCAAGCGCATTTGGCATCGGCCCGGTCGGAGCAATCTCGGCGGCGGTTCTCATAGAGATGAGCATTGGCGTCGCCATTGGTGCTTTGACTTTTACCGGTTCCGTAATTGCATTCTTGAAACTCGATGGTCGCATGAGTGGGCAGCCGATTATCTTGCCAGCACGGCATATGATCAATATCGCGATTGCAGCGGCGATTGTGATTTTGATCGGCGTTTTGGTGGCAACTGAAAGCCACTTCGTTTTCTGGCTCATTGTTATTCTGTCTCTCACATTGGGTGGCCTTATCATCATCCCAATTGGCGGAGCAGACATGCCGGTTGTGGTATCCATGCTGAATTCCTACTCTGGATGGGCAGCAGCTGGTATCGGTTTTACGCTCGGAAACCTGGCACTCATCATTGTGGGCGCGTTGGTTGGGTCCTCAGGCGCAATCCTCTCCTACATCATGTGTAAGGCGATGAACCGCTCCTTCATTTCCGTTATTCTCGGCGGTTTTGGTGGCGATTCCGCTGTGCCTGTTGGCGATGATGGCGTTGAGAGAAATGTGAAACAGGGTTCCTCCGAAGATGCAGCCTTCATCATGAAGAATGCTTCTAAGGTAATCATTGTTCCTGGGTACGGAATGGCCGTGGCCCAAGCTCAGCATGCGCTGCGTGAAATGGGCGACAAGTTGAAAGAAGAAGGCGTTGAGGTTAAATACGCTATTCATCCGGTTGCGGGTCGTATGCCAGGCCATATGAATGTGCTCTTGGCTGAGGCAAATGTCCCATATGATGATGTGTTTGAGCTGGAAGACATCAACTCTGAGTTTGCTCAGGCGGATGTTGCTTTCGTGATTGGTGCGAATGATGTGACCAATCCGGCGGCGCGGGATGATCCTAGTTCACCGATTTACGGTATGCCAATTCTGGATGTTGATAAGGCGGGCACATGCCTCTTTATCAAACGCTCCCTTGGCTCCGGTTACGCTGGTATCGACAACACGCTGTTCTATAAGGACAACACAATGATGTTGTTCTCTGATGCCAAGAAAATGGTTGAGAACATTGTGAAGTCTCTCGAGTAGATTAGTCTGCACCTTTGTATGGTGAGCTATCAAGCCCTCTTTGCGTTCCTGTTTCGGGTTGCCAAGAGGGCTTTTATTTTTGAAAATCATCCCATTGCAACACCTCTATGAAGCCTGTTTTGGCTCGCACTGTGTTGCGAGCTATCGAGGCTCCCAGACGTGCAACTTTGACGCCTCGAAACTTTCTCAATGGCCCTAATAGACCCGGCTTAAGCAATGGCCAAACTGCGAGTGTGATTGCTTGCGAGATACCGTACCTGTTTTCCGGTGTCAGGATCATGGAGGGATGGAACAAGCTTAGCCGATGGAAGTTTAGGCTTCTCAACCCTTCTTCCAGCTCTCCCTTACTACGCAGAAAAAATGAAGATGATTTGGGGTCCACGCCAACAGAGCTCAGCAATTGGAAATGTTGTACACCAGCTGCCTTGCATGCTGTCCCAAAGTTCAGATTGGCATCCTTGTCAATTTTGGTGAATTGCTCCTTTGACACTTTTGATGGCTGTCCGATGCCCAACGTACTGATGGCTGTCGTGTGGTTGGGGAGAAACTGGCGATAACTCTCTGGCTCCAGAATGTCGACTGTGTGTTGGGTGACCTTTGAGCTTGTGACGTCTTGCAATGGGCGGCGCCCTAACAGGGTGATCCGTTCAATGTTGTCCAATCCAACCAGAGTTTTCACGACGTGTGATCCAACAGCGCCGGTGGCCCCGATCATGATAATTGATTTCAACTCGCTCATATCTGTTGATCCTAATCGGTGGTGTCACGCGTCAGGGTGGCGCTGAACATTAGGCACCCTTTGGTCGGCCACGATAGATCACAACAAAACGAATTGTCGTCATCAGCGCGAATGCAATGGCAAGGCTGACTTCGTTGGGCATATGCGGGCGCGTCACTATGTAAAATATGCCCCCGCCCAGAGAGATCGTCGCATAAAGATCTTGCTTCAGAATTGATGGCGTCAGGCCGCATAGTACATCGCGAAACATCCCTCCTGCTACCCCAGTGATACAGCCTAGAACAACTGCACTCACAAAGGGTATTTCGTTTGCTAGCGCGACCTGAACACCGACAAGTGTGAAAAGTGCTAGCCCAATAGCATCGAGATACATCAAGAGGCGCAATCGGCGTTCATTGCCCTGCTGCAGTTTACCGGCAAACATAAATGTCAGCATGCCGACAGGCACCGCTGTTGCGAGATAGGTGAGATCCTTGATCCAGAAAACTGGCGTCGCGCCGATCAGCAAGTCGCGCAATGTGCCGCCGCCAACAGCAGTCACAATAGCCAGCACGGTTGCGCCAAATGGGTCAAATTCCTGACGGGCACCTTGGATAGCTGCAGAAGCCGCCATCACAGCCGTAGCCAGAACCGTCAAAGTACTTATGAGGAGGGTGAAGCTATACACTATCTCGTATTTCAAAAATTACTCGCCAGATCAAACTCATAGCCTTCAGCAGAGATCTAACCAAGGCTTTTCGATCTGAAAGACACAGATCAGCTTGTGACACGCTGCGCCAGTGATGTCAGGCAAGTCGACGCATCATTATGTTTTGGGCGCCCTGTCACAATGCCAGCGGACCTGGTCCAACTGTACGAATCTCGCAAAGCGATCTAATTCAGCCAGCAGTTTCTTCGCCCGTGCATCGGTCCATTTGACTTTTGGTTCCGTCCATAAATTTAGGACGTTCAATACACCCTTTTGTCTGTCAGCCTTGGCTTCGATGCGGCCCACCAGACGGTCGCCTTCCAATAGCGGGAATACATAGTAGCCCCAGATGCGTTTGTTGGCTGGCACGAATATCTCTATGCGATAATCAAATCCGAATAAGCGCTTCAAACGCGCGCGATCCCTGATGATGGGATCAAACGGGTTTACTATGCGTAGACGAGATGTGGGTGCTGATAGATTTGCGACACGTTGTTCGATATCCAAAGGCGCGAATGCTTGGCTCCATGAACCATCAGCCCCTTCAAGTTCAACAGGCACTACTTTGTCTTGCGCGCCTTCCAGCCATGCTTTGGTTTCCTTGGCATTCATGGCGTCCCAAAAACGTTGAATTTCACCACTGGTTCCGAACCCAAGCCGGGTCAAAGCTTCAGTGCAAAGCCAGTCAATTTGCTCTTCGTCCGGGTGGTCTTTGCTATGTAAATCCGCTGGCACAATTCTTTCTGAGAGATCGTAGAATTTTTTGAAATTTTCGCGATGGGATGTTGTCAGCTCTCCGCAGTTCCACATGTAGTCCAGCCCCAATTTGTGAGGCGGCCGTTTCCACATTTCCTTGCTGCCTTCCACCTTTGTGTCAAAGGCATGCGTTGAGAGAGGACCTTCGTCCAAAATTCGCTGTTTTATTGCCTCTCGCCCGACTTCGTTGGGCATGGATTTGTACCAATTCGCTTTGTCAATCCTTTCCTTCATGCGGCGGAATTGGCGTTTCCACATAGGGTAGAATTCCATGGGCAACACAGATGCATCGTGGGTGAAATGCTCGAAAAGCTGTCTATCTTTGGCCAGAAGCTTGTTGAGCATGGGTTCGCGATAGTGCTGATTTCTACTCCACAAAATATGATGGTGCGCACGTGAAACAATTCGGATTGTATCAAGTTGCACAAAGCCTAACTGCCGAATGATGGACATGACATCCAATTTGCCAGTTGGTGGGTTTGCCAGGCCTTGCTGTGACAGCCACAACCATCGGGCGTCACGATTGTAAATCTTAAAAGCCACTACATTATTGTCTCAGAAACAAAATCAAAACGAACCCGAGCAGTGATCTAGAATCACTGCTCGGGCTGCCGATTGTAAGGAAACAAATTGAATTGGATACTGTGACTTATCTACTGCTGTCAGGAATTGACACTAGACCAAAAAGGAGAGCCGCTAGGGTCTTCCATGTCGCTGTTGGACATCAAAGCTTTTGCCCCAAGTGATGTTGCATGTTCAATTACTTGCGGCGATTGTGCAACAGCAAAGTATGGGAATCCATTGAGATGTGTCAGGGAGATGCCCGGTTCGGCCAAAAACACCGGCCAGCGGTGTGTTGTCTGATGCATGAAATATTGTGTAGTGACCAAGGCTTTCTGAAGACTTTGCGGGAATTGACCAGTCAAAAAGAACACAATAGAAAACTGAGTTTGCTGCTATATCGTGACTTATCAGTTACTCCCACACAAACAAGTTTTCCGGCGATACATACTCATGACCAACCTTAAACGGGCTTATCAGCGCGCCTTGAGGATCGGCGATGACGGAACAATAACCTACGCTTGGAATGTCAAGGGGAGCACGTATGATATCTGCTCCCATACTTTGCGCTCTTTGCGTAACATGATCCATGTCGTCTACATCGACAAAAGCTAGCCACTGCGGCGGCTGATGTCGTGTGTTTCGACCATGCCGCTATGTGTTTCGTTTGACACAACAATGAGTGGGTAATCTGCCTCTGTAGCATGCCAGACAGGATGACCAGAATGCATCAGTGATGAAGTGGACATATTCTCAAGCAAAGCGATATTTTTGTGCCATTTCAGCCGAGTTGATTTGTTGATAGGGATCAAGGGGGCAAATTTAATACCACATGCTAGATATTTAGTTTGCGTTGCAAATATGGGTGTTCAGCGCTTGCGCAATCAGACTGTTTGATGCCTGTTAACAGCCAATCCGATCTTTAGGCGATCGCGGAGCAAAAAACGCGCTATCAATAGTACAGCCGCTGCCGCCAGGCCCAACGCCAATCCGGCCCAAATACCAACGCCGCCGAGCTGGAATTTAAAAGCAAGCAGATAACTTGCGCCCAAACCGAGCACCCAATAGCTGAAAATCGCTATCACCATTGGTATTCTTGTATCTTGAATTCCACGTAAAATGCCGGCCGCAACCGCCTGGGCGCCATCAAACAGTTGAAACAGAGCGGCGAGCAGCAGGTAGGGAACTGCCAGCGCAATCAACGCCAAAGTGTCTTTGCCTGTATCGTCCAAAAATAGAGCTATCAGGGTTTTCGGCATAGCCCAGAATACAATAGCTGCAATTGTCATGAATGACATAGCAAGCATGAGCGTGGTGTAAGCTGCACGTTTTAAATCACCAGAATTTTCGCGGCCATACGCAACGCCGACCCGAGTGGTTGCCACATTCGAGAGGCCCAAGGGTATCATGAAAGTCACTGTTGCAAGTTGAAGCACGATCCCATGAGCGGCAAGTTCCAAAGTTCCGATCCAGCCAAACATAACTGACGCGGCGGTAAACAAGCCAACTTCTGCTAGCAAGGTCATGCTGATCGGGAAGCCCAAGCTTACAACGCGCCCGAGAATTTCCCAATCGAGCCGCCACAATCGGCGATAAATATCGAAAGCTTTCAGTTTTTCATCAAATACCGAATACAAAACCATCGCGATCAAGGTAAACATATTCGCAACGAGGGTTGCCGTTGCTGCGCCCTCGATACCCATGGATGGGAGCCCAAGTTTTCCAAAGATAAAAATATAGTTGAATACTGCGTTCAGTATGACCCCCAATACGATGATTAAGAGCATCGTATTGGCACGGTCCAGAACGGTATAAAAAGCTCGCAGGTTCATCGACATGAGTGCAGGCCAGAACGCCCACTTTGCGATGGTCATATATAATGCAGCATCTGCGGCAGTGGTTGGGTCTTGGCCGGCAAAAAGCAGAATGCTTTCTGTATTGAATAAGATGGTAAGGGCAAGAACGGAGTAACCTGTACAGGCCCAAAACCCCATGCGAATGGCCCGGCGCAACATTACATCATCATCTGCGCCTTTAGCTGTTGCGGCTAGTGGGAGAACTGCAGCAGAAAATCCAATGCCCACTATTAACAGGACAAAGTAAAATGAGGTGGCCAGAACCAGCGCTGCCAGTTCTGGTGCACCAAGCCAGCCAACCATAATTGTATCGGTGATGCCAATTGCAGCTTGTGAAAGCTGAATACCCACAAGCGGAAGGGACAGAAAAATTGTCTGTCTTAGGTGGGCGCGCCAAGATTGAAGGTTCTTGCTCACTTTGGCTCCTGAGTCACGATATGTAGTTTCATGACCAACGATGAACGGAAGACGTCCATATCGCGGGAAACTGGCAGTTTCAAATGATGTTTTGTGAAGTGGCTATGATTGTTTCTGATGCGTGTCGTGCGCGCATCAGTTGTGCTAGAGTTTGTAAAACACGTTCTGTGAAATGAAGTGGGTAAAATTTACGGAAAATGGAGCTCAATTGTTCTGCAAAATGAAGCCCTTAATGGCACTGGTTTGTGCTATCAGCCGCTTTGCCGTTTCTTCATCGATACCGGTTCTACATGTCAGTTGATGCGGCACTGTCAGTGCTTTTTGGAACAGTGCTTTGCCATCATCAGTCAAATAGACATGGACCTTCCGCTCATCAATTTTGCTGCGCTGACGGCAGACTAGGCACATTTTTTCAAGCCTTTGAACCAAGGGGGTTACCGTTGCGCTATCAAGTTCCAATTGAGTTGCTATGTCTTGGACAAGAAGCCCATCCTCTTGCCACAACACCAGTAGCGCCAAGTATTGTGGATAAGTAATTCCAAGTTCACTGAGAATAATTGCATACTGTTTCGTAATTGCGCGCGATGTTGAATACAAGGCGAAGCACAATTGGTCTTCGATTTTTAAAGCGCCGTCAGTGTCCGTGATACTTGGTTTCATTGATACGGCCATTACTTCTCCAGAGAGCATCGCTTCGCACAGTATAAGTGTCAAAGCTTGCCGAGCTGGTGGAACTCAATATCTGCTCAGCTCTCATTTATCTAACTCCTAGAAGAGTATTGCTCAACATATAACTTCCAACTGAACCACTTACCACTGAGCGGTATTCTACTCAATCCACATGCGTCGAAGAGTGTCGTCGCGTCTAATGAAATGATGGAAAAGTGCCGCTCCAATGTGCGATGAAAGCAGAACTATAAAAATCCGCGCACCAATGCCATGCGGTATGCGCGGTGAGAGTTGTGAGAAGTCAGGCAATGGTTTTTGTGTGCCGTTGAGTAGAATTTCACCCGCACCGGATAGTACGAACATGCTGATGCCACTCACGGTCATGCCGATAATAATAACGTAAAATGAGACGTGAATGATGCGGGCCAACCGGTCCTGCCAAACTGGAACCACATCTAGTAGGGCAGGTTTTTTGTCGAATTTCCACCACCAGACAAGACGCCCAACAGTAAGCAAAAAAACTGTCAGGCCGAGCGGTGCGTGCAATTTTAACAAGAGTGCCTTACTTGCCAGGTCAGTGGTTTGTCCCGCCCAAAACCCTAATCCTAACAATGCGAAAATCAAAACCGCGCTGAGCCAGTGAAAGGCAGCGGCCACCACTCCATATTTTGTCAATGAGCTTTTGGCAGACATGGTTCTCTCTTGCATTGGAGTTAACAAAAAGCGGTTTGTTTGCTTATCAAAGATCCGGCCTTACCGCGGCTCTCATGGCCACAATGATCGCAAAATTTTTCAGAAATTCGTCCTGTGAAAGCACAGCATCATCGTTTACATCAGCACGCCGGAAGTCGGCGGTCATTGCGAATCTCATTTCCGACACAGTGATTTGATCATCCGCATTGCGGTCCCATATGCTGAAAATGATTTTTGTCGCTGTAACAAACGCATCTGATTTGTTTTCCTTGGCAGCGATCTCGGAAAACCCAGGGTCCCATGCGCTAAACTCCGGATAAGTTAGTCGTCCGTTGTCGTCACCGTCCATGGACGCAAAAACATCTGAACGGAAGGCTTCTAGATCACCTTGATGAATGAAGCCTTGGGAATTTCTATCAATGGAAGCAAATGTCAGTTCTGCTGTTTCACGTCCTTCGGTTTTGGCTGTTTCGGCTAAGGAGGGGCTGGTTAGAATAGCCAGTGCCACTATTGACGTTGAAATGTTGGCTTTAATCCGCTGCTGGCTCATGCAAATTTTCCTTAAACTGGTATGCTCGAAAAATGAATATGCTTTTCGAGCTTATTGATTGAATATATATTACATGGAAACTGTTTACATGACAAGTAAAATTTCCCTGGAGCGCCCACACGCACTAGGTCGGGTTTTGAATTTTGCCGCCGGAGCCAGCACCACAATGTGCCAAAACCTGTTGGAGCCGCACGGTTTGACCTTGGCGCAATGGGTGATTTTGTCCGCACTTTGGCGTCGTGATGAATTGCTTGTTACGGAAATTGCGGAGTATGTTGGCAGGAATGTTCCTGCAGTTTCTAGAATAATTGACCGCATGGTTGAACGTGGCCTTATCGAACGCAAGACCTCACAAACAGATAGGCGGGCCGTAAAAGTGAGCCTCACCGAAAAGGGCAGGGCATTGGATTATCTTGCTGCGTTTTACAAGGATGTGAATGAAAAGCTGCTCGAGGGTCTGAGCGATGCAGAATCATCTGCATTGTTTGATTTGCTGTTACGCGTTGATGCAAACGCCAGACGTTATCAGAAATAAAGTTCTGGCTTTCCTGACAGGTCAGATTACAAACCGTAAACACATGCAACAATTGCGCGTCCTGAGGAATATTACATATGACCGAACCGGTGGCCGATGAGGCGGTGTTTAGTGCGCAGCTTAACCGGAAAGTCATGGGTGCCTGGCTTGTCGTTACTTTGATATCAACCACCTTAGAAGCTGTTTCTCTGATTGTTGGTGTCGGCAATATTATAGATTGGATTCTGTTAATTGCGTTCGGCTCTATTTCGGCAGTAATTGCCAGTCATATATTTGATAAACGCGCGGTTCTGACAGTTACCTCGGAAGGGATTCATGATCGCCGTATCTCCCGAAATTTGATCCGCTGGGACGATATGGTGAATCACCAGATGCTGGTCAGCGGGAAAATTCCGACATTGGGCGTATGGCTTAGTAATGCTGCGGAGAAAAAGGCCGGCGTGTATCCCTGGTCTATAATTTACAAGAACCAGTACGGTCCATTTGGAAAGACGAAGGGTTACCGTATTTGGGCGCACCGCACGCGGGCAGAGGGACATGAGTTTACGCGTGCTATTCAACGATTTGCGCCAAATCGGTATGATTGAGAGTTTTTAAGTGAGTTTGGAAACGCCAGTATCCGCGCCTGAAAAACCGCTGAGTACAGTGGAATTCATAGCGTTGTTTTCGCTGATTACGTCTCTCACAGCTGCCAGCATTGATGGTATGTTGCCGGCTCTTGGCGTTATTGGACTGCAGTTGGGCGCGCCAAGTCACACGTCCACGCAATTAGTTATTTCTCTTTTTATTTTTGGCATGGTGTTTGGCGAATTGATATTCGGCCCGCTGTCCGACGCGATTGGTCGCCGCAAGACCATTCTGATTGGCCTGGCAATTTTCTGTGCGGGAACTATTGTTGCCATGACTGCGCAAAGTATGGAGCAAATGTTTTTGGGTCGAGTCATACAGGGTATTGGAGTGTCCGGACCCAAAATTGGATCGCGCGCGCTGGTGCGAGACAAGTTCAGCGGTGACGCAATGGCTCGGATCATGTCTTACATCTATATGGTGTTTGTGCTGGTTCCAATGCTTGCCCCTGCCTTGGGACAACTCATCATGAATGCTGCGGATTGGAGGGCGATTTTCGTCGTCTATCTGCTGATGGGTATTGTTGTGTCTGTCTGGCTTATGGCTCGACAGGCGGAGACGCTGATCCTGGAGCGCCGGGTTCCCTTAGCCTTTCGACCACTGACGAAAAATGCCGGGCTCATTCTGAAGCACAAGCGGACGATGGCATATATACTTGCTTTGGGCATCGTGTTTGGAGGGAAGCTATTATATCTCAGCACCGCTCAATCGATTTTTCAGGACATATACGGTGTTGGCAGCAGGTTTCCGCTCTATTTTGCAATGCTTGCATTTGGAATTGGTGTGGCGTCCTTTTCCAATAGTCAATTGGTGATGCGCTACGGCATGGAACGCCTGTCGATTTTTGCACTCTGCAGCATGTGTGTTTTGGCAACGTGTTTACTGACACTGACCTTATGGCATGAGGGGCAGCCGCCCTTTCTTGCCTTCATGATTATTTGCGGATTTCTGTTTTTCTGTTTTGCAATTCTGTTCAGTAACCTCAATGCGATGGCAATGCAGAATTTAGGCCGGATCGCTGGTCTTGGAGCCTCTATGGTGTCTTCGGGCTCAAGTATGATAGCTGTGGTGATTGCTGTGTCTTTCGGGACATTTTACCAAGAAAGCGTTGTTCCGCTCTCGCTTGCTTTCTTGTTTTCGGGCACTGCAGGCCTTAGCCTGGTATTGTGTGCTAGGCGGACAGTCAATGTGCCTGTTTAAACGCTGCCGGCCCGTTCGATCACCAATACATGTGCTTCACCAACAGGATGTGCTACATGTTCGTCTCCATTTTCTGCATGGAAAACATCGCCAGTACTTAGTTTGTGAATGGACTCTTCACCATTCAGTCTAATGTGCATGTTTACTGTGCCCACCAAAACCACAAATACTTCTGGACCATCATTGATGTGCCATTTGTATGGCTGGTTGGTCCAGTGCAATCGAATCGTGGCCTCGCCAATTTGCTCGATGTCCATTGCATCCCAGGCATCGTGTCCTTTAAATTTATCCGCTTTTATGATCCGCATTGTGTTCTCCAAAATATCCCGGCATGTTTCTAGGGTAAGTCTTCAGAAGGTTGATGCATATTTGCCGTTTGACGTTTTGTGTTGCAAAACGGCGGAAAATGGGGGAGCAGAATTGCAAAACGAAGGTCAGCTTGATCCTACAAATTTGAGACTGCTGGAATTGCTGAAGGCTGATGGCCGACGTTCAGTAACAGCGCTTGGAAAAGCGTTGGGACTGTCGCGAACGGCGGTGCAAGACCGCATGAAGCGGCTTGAAGCCAAAGGCATTATTTCCGGTTATACCGTCACATTAAACCTGCCTGAAGCGCGTTCATTTCAGGCGCTTGTTTCAGGCGCCATTCTGGAACGCCCTTGCGCTCCGACTTTACGATGGCTGCGTGGCTTGCCAGATGTGAAGAAGGTTGTTTCGGTTTCGGGAGAGATAGATTTCGTTATGTGGGTGACTCTGCCGGACGCTGCTGCCCTATCTGATTTTGTCGATAAGACTGCGGCGGATGAGCGTATAGGAAAGGTGTCATCCCAGATTATTCTGCAGACGCTTTGAGAACTGTGTTCACTGGAATGTGTAGTGCTTTTAACACACGCGTTTTGCATAGTGCTGGCAACCAATATTTGTCAACGGAAATGAATTATGTTGCTTCGTCATTTAATCGTCGGCCTGTTCGCAAGCTTGATGTTTGGCAATCCAACTTTGGCACTCGACCCGATTAACTCCACAGGTGCAGATCACCTGGCAATTCGCGGCACCGACACCACAGCTTACTTTAAAAAGGGCGGTCCAGCTAAAGGCAGCGGCAGCCATGTCGTTTTATGGAAGGGCGCGAGTTGGCGTTTTGGTTCTGCACAAGAGGCTTCGCTCTTCCGTGCCAATCCGACTGCCTATGCACCTCAATTCGGTGCCTATTGCACAGGTGGTCTGTCACAGCAACATGTTGTTGAGGGAAAACCTCAGCATTGGCGCATGCATGGCAACAAGTTGTACCTGTTTCACACGTCAGCAGGCGCGAAACGTTTCAGTAAAGACCCGGTCGGCACCATCCGTAAGGCGCAGGCCTATTGGGACACACTTGACGTGAAAGAGTAAAAGCTAAATTCCTGCCAGTTGTCGCATTCGTTGTGCGCGTGCTGGCAGTGGTAGAGCTTTTCGCTTTTCCAGATCCATCATCAAGCTGACCTGATCTCCATAGCCCACGATCACACCTTCACAAGATAGAGTGTGTCGCACTGTGAAGGTTGAGTTGCGGACTTCTGTGAATGCAGTCTCCATTGTCACAGCGACACCCGGTGGTGGTGTCTCAGCATAGGTCAGTTTTAGCTCAACCGCGACCCGGCCATATCCGTTGTCTTTGAGCCATTGTGGCTCAATACCGCCTTCCCACCATGTGTGTGGGGCGCCATCGGTAAAACAGGAGATATAAGCGCGATCCAGAAGGTGTCCGTCTGCGCTAAAATCTTTTGGGTGAAAAACCCCGTTATAAGTTGGCATTGTGGTCGCGGTATCTGAAACTGTGGTTGCGGCCTCAAGCGTCAATCCTTTGGGAAGCGCGTCTAACACATTGTCCCATTGCTCAAATGGCAAATGAGATGTGTTGGAAATGCGCTCCATGGTGTTTGCATCGTAGGTATCCAATGCCGTGGCTAATACAAAGCGGTCAGGCTCATTTGTCATTCTGTGGGCCACAGCGACCGGCTTGTCATATTTCAATATGATGGCAGAGCGTACTTCCAGCATTGTTGCAGCTGCAGCTTCACGATGGTAGCGCACATGACGTGTTTTCCGTGCTTCGCGTGTTAGGGAAGGAAGCGAAAACCGAGACCGAAGAATCCTGTCTGCATCATCAAATTTCGCAAAATAAAATTGCACATTCATATGCGCATTTTCATCGCATTCCCAAGTATTTACAGTGGAACGAAGCGATACAAACCTCACGTAGGAACAACCCGTCAATAATTGCTATTTTGATGTATCCTGCTGATTGGATGCAGATTTTGTCAACTCACCAAAGATACTTTTTAATGACGGCGGTTTGTTCGCAAGAAATGGCAACGGACGGCAAACCGTCATGGCCGCGCGGCCAACGCGTGCGGTCAGCATGCCATTGATTACACCTTCGCCGAGGCGTGCAGAGAGTTTTGCTGCCAGACCATGTCCCAAGGCATCTTGAATAAGGCTGTCACCTGCTGAAATGCCTCCGGTGAGCGCCAGATGACTAAGCACGGCACTTGTTAATCGCCAAGAGCTGAAAAGGCCACGGCGTCCTCCGTATAGCTCTGCCAATTTGCGTACAAGTCGCAGATTTTCAACAACCACATATAAGACATCAATTAATGCGCGTGGGCTGATTGCGGTCACAATTGAGGTGCGCTTGGACGAGTTGAGAATGATGGAGCTGGCCTTTGCATCCATCTCCGCCAGAAGGTCTCGCTCTGCCAGCAGAAATAAATCTCGACCATCCATCACCTCGCCAAGCTGGTTTTGCAGCATACTACGCGCCCGCGCTGTTTCCGGCCTTGCGCTATATAGTTCCAACAAGTCTGTAATGGTTGCCCGTGCCTGATTGAGGTCATCTCTCTTGTAAGCTTTGGTGGCCTGTTGTTGTAGTTCACGTATGTTCCGCAGCCGCATCAAAGCGCGTATTTCTCTTACGGCTATTGCCAGCGATGCAAACACTAGCAGCGTAGTCAGGCCGATACCAACATAGCCAAGCCATGGCGAACGAGAAAACAAATCCGCCACCAGACTATCCACCCAAAGTCCAAGCGCTAGACTTGTTAGCCCTACTAGGCAGACCCATACTATTTTACCAAATGAGAAGCGTCGCTTAGGTCTGGCTAGTTCAAAGGGCTTTTCCTCCGGTTCAATGGTCGCTGGTGCTTGAGGTGCGTCCACAATTCTCGCGTTGTTGAGTAATTGCGCGTGCGGTCTGCGTTTCTTGGCAGTTTCGGCAGTCATGCTAATTTATCCCCCAACAAAAATTGTAGGGCGCGGTCCATGCGAATATGAGGCAGAGATAGTGTCAGACCTTCGGCAGTTTCTTCCAATTTGGGTGGCTTGAAACGCAGATAGCGCAGAGGATCTTCTTCCTTTGTTTTGCGATCATCGTAAATTGCGTTTGGGTCATTTGGCAGATCACCTGGAAAGAGTGCTATTTCTTGGGTTCCATCATACACTTCACCATGTGCGGACTCACCTGCTAGCGGAGTTCCCAAAATCGCGGGAACTGTGTCGCCATCCACATCGAGATGCGCTTCCCGGGTGGCTCGCACTGCGGCCAATGCCATTGTATCCGTTTGTGCGCCTGAAAATTTAGCTCGGTTTTCTGCCTCGCTTAACAATTGATCCAATATGCTTTCCAACCTGTCATGATCACTATGATGCAGGTGATCAGCTTTTGTCGCTGCAAACAATATTCGATCAATCCGCTTGCCCAATATGCCTGCAAGCCAGCTGTTTCGGCCGGGCCGAAATGCACGCAGCACATCAGAAAGCGTCTCTTCAAGATCATGGACTGCATCTGGGCCAGCGTTTAAAACACTCAATACATCTACCAGCACGATTTGCCGGTCCAGCTTTGCAAAATGTTCTCTGAAAAACGGTTTTACGATCAAGCTTTTGTAAGCTTCGTAGCGCCGCTTTAACAACTCGTAGAGCTGTGGAGCGATGGTATCCATCTCATTGGAAATTGGAAAAAAAGTCAGTGCGGGAGACCCCGCCATATCACCTGGCATTAGGAAACGCCCTGGAGGCAACATTGAAAGTGCACGTTCTTCTGCACGGCAATCTGCCAGATATTTGGTGAAAACTTCTGCACCGCTTTGTGCCGCTACTTCTGGATCGGCAGGTTCAGTATCAAGCGTGCGCAAAAAAGCTAACCAATCCGAGGCTAAATCTTTCCGATCTTCTTTTTGCGCAAGGCGCACAGCATCTTTCGACCAGGTGTCAAAATCTTTGTCCAATAGTGTCAGGTCCAGCAGCCATTCACCGGGATAATCTACAATATCAAGATGGATTTGGCTGGCTTTGAAAACGCGGGTCCAGATGCTTTCTGAGTCAAAGGACAGTGTTAAACGTATCTCGCTTATTTGCCGCGTGGACTGTGGCCATGAGCGTTTGGCAACTAAGTCGCGAACATGAGCGCGATAGTCGAATGTCGGAACATCATCATCGGGTTGTGGTCTCAATGTTGCTTGTGCGATACGGCCTTTTGCTTGCGCGTCAAACAGCGCAAGGCGACCGCCTTCAATAAGATTATGCAGCAGTGCTGTGATGAAAACAGTTTTGCCCGCACGTGAGAGTCCCGTAACTCCAAGACGCACAGTTGGTGTGGTATAATCATTCTTCAAAGCCTCTGCCTGATCGCGCGTCGCGCGGGCGGCATCGTCCAACATATCCAACAAGCTCAAACGGGTCTCTCCTGCTTCAAGATAGGCCCTAGGCATTTAGGCATTCGGGGATGAAGATGCAAAATAGTTGTGTAATTTATAGATCACGGGGCCGCACAAAATCGATCAAATGAGAGGATTTTGCGTCGAGATCTTGCATATTGTCTTGCAACTCAAAAATTGCTGCAGCCCCGGTGGGAAATTTGTTTTTGAGTTTCTGTTGTATATCAGTATTTACCGGAGCGGCCAGATCTATCGCTGCATCCTGAATGGCAAAATTATGACCTATCAGCATGAGGATTTGCGGATTTGTCGATGCTTTGAGTTGCTGCATTATCAACGATGGATAGTCTTTCGACCGCGCTTCATACAAGGCGGGAGAAAAGGTAAGTGAAACACTCCCTTGATGCAGGTTTAATATTGGCGACATAGTCTGCCGTGCCCTGATTGCTGAAGAGCAAAGAATTGCATCGGGCGTTAAATCGCGCGCAATGAAAAGATCTGCCATCTGTTGCGCTGCACGTAGTCCCCTTGCATTCAAAGGTCGATCATGATCAGCAAGTGAGAGATCATCCCAAGACGACTTGGCGTGACGCATCAAAATTAGTCGGATCATGAAGTCCTAAGTCGCAGGTAAAAGAGCTGTTCTGTGAAGGAAAAATTGCATCGAATTTATGAACCGACCGTTTGTATGTCGATTAAATTACTAACTCAATTGGTATCAAAAGCTAGAACTAATATGCGCATTAGATGTCCCCGCCCACTTGTTCGATGGGTCGTTGGCATATTTTTCGCGTAAAGTTGTAACATCGCTAAACCCAGATTTCTCAAATTGCAGGGTAATTCTTCTGCGAGCGAGTGGCGGGATGTAGTCATAAATCGGGATGAAATAGCGGTGCCCCATCCCATCAATCAATTTTAGTCGTATGGACCTATCTTTCTGTCTTTGTGCGCAAAGGTTCCACGGACGGATATCTCTTGCTATGACGGCATCTTTCAAAAAGCGGCTTTTAAAATCCAAAAGCGCGGTTTGATATTTTTCTAGATGTTCTTCGAAAGAGGCCTGTAAAAGCAGGTTCATGAAAATTTCGGATACGTTTTGAGTGTCTTTGTCAGCCACTAGCTCAAAAACTGCGCCAAGCCCTAAATTGGTTTCTACCGAGCCGTAGTATTGCGCTATGGCTTCGAAAGGGCGCTTACGCCTGATACGCTTTATTCTATTGAGAAACTGAATTTCATGTAACGTGGCGGGTTTGTGGGTTTCCGGTAGGTCGACCTTAATACACAAATCATTTCGGTCTGGGTGGTGGTAGCAGCCCCTCATGGAGCCCTTGGCAATCATTGCGTTCTCTGAAAGGACAATCATGTGGCAATTCTCCAGACGACGTTTAAGACGCGGCGAGAAAGCCAAATTTGCTAGCTGACGATTCGCGCCAGTTTGGATATCAGCAAAATTTCAGTGTTACAATTATATATTTGTTTTGTGATTCTTTTGTGAAATTTTTGTGAAGGCCAAAAAGAGGGGGGAGGCATGCCTGTTTTACGCTTCTTCCATCTCCACCTCGGTTGCCAGTTTAAGCTCTTCGAGCTCTTCCGACGTCAGGACATACAGTTGATCTTTTGGTGTTTCCATAGCTTTGATCCAGAGAGCCGGATCCACTCCAAAATCCACCAGAGCCTGTTGGCATAGCGCACTTATGCGTTGGGCCTGGTCCATGCCTTGCTGGATGCTGCCGAAGGTGCTGGAGGGTGTATAGACTTGGTGAACACCGATCCAGGATGTTTCATGTGCTGTGCGTTCAACGCCCGCTGCAAAGATGAGTGGGCACGAGCTTGCGCAATAGCCGTTTGCAACTACTTTTGTGTTGAACTCGCTTTCACGGATAAGTTGCCCCATCTCCAAAGCATCATTTACAGATCCTCCCGGAGAATGAAGAATGAGCTCCGAAATTTTTCCTTCACGCGCCAGAAGCGAGCCCTCAAAAACCTTTGAAGTGCCTGGTGTTATTGTGCCAAAAGCCAGAAGCACGCCCTCGCCATCATCTTTAAAAACCATGGCGTCACGTTCCGACATTTCAGGCGTAATACCAAAGCGGGAAAGATCTGGTGGATTGCGGCCGGGTCCTTCTGGGCGCGAGCTTGGAACATATGGCCTGATCTGATCGCTGGGGCTGACGGGAGTCATGGGCACCGGCTCACGTGTATCTTCAATGCCAGCCAGTCGTGCCTCGTATTGAAGATCACGATAATCAAGCATCAATACGTAGCCGGTAGCTGTTATCATTAACAACAGGATCAGCCAAAGCATTGTGTCTTGAAGCTTTTCAGCGCCAGTTTTTCTGCCCTCGTCTTCCAGAATTTCGCTCATCTGCTATTGCCGTCTTGGTCCGCGATCATCAATAGGTGTAATATTGGTAACCTTAGAAGCATCAGGACCGGGATGCCCGTCAAACAGGTCTGGGTCATCAGGTCTTCGATCGCCATGTCTTCCAACTTCGGCGCGTAACCGGTCACGGCGATGATCTTGAAGTCTGTCATAAAGTGAGAGCGCCTGAACCATATCTGCGGCTGTCATTGTGTTTTCAAACGCGTCAGGATCTTCCTCGCGACGAATGGCTGCGTGCACGATGCAAAGAATAAAAATCAAAACTGCGGGCAGCAAATCAATTGATATAGCTCCGGCCCAACTTGGCAGAAAGTCATCGGCGTACCTCAGCACCGCCTCTGGAGCGGACAGAGGTACGAAGCGTTTGGGTTTTACGATTTCGCGTTCTAGAATTTCATTTGCCGCTTCCGACAGCGCATCCCCTTGACCCGAGACTGCATCCCGAACACGGTCTACAACCGCATTTTGGCGCAGGGCCAGGTCCTGCGAACGTCCGTCAGCAACCGGCGCGATGAAAGTACGTGTCAAATCATCTGCTGCGCGCTTCACGGCAGGAGCTATGGAAGTTTCCTGAAGAGACGAGATCACACCCGTAAGGGTGACCGCTTCTTCAGAAAACGCATCACTGCGCGGCGCGATAGGGCCGGATGCTGACACCAGACGTCTCATGCGGCTTAGCTGCTCGCCTCCTTGCTCAAACAGCTGCTTTACTGGTGCCCGGGAGGCCTCTACTTCACGCGCAAGGCCATCTAATTGAGTCGACATTTGCCGCAGTAGTTGAACCACTGTACCTGAACCAGATGTTCCGGTGAGCGCACCAGAGGCTTCTTCTTCACTGGAAAGACGCTGGAAGCGATCCGCCGCTAACTGAATATCTGGCAGCAGACTTTGTGCAGCTAATGCATTGTTGTGCGCCTCGGTAAGGTCTTGCTGGTAGTCCTCGATGGTGACTGCAAGATGCTGTTCCAAGGCTGCGCTACCTGCCAGGGCGGCAGCATTAAGCCAGGAGGACATGGCAATGATCATGACACTGCCAAGGCCGATGGCCATAAACAACAATCCACGCCCCGAGGATGTTCGCAAATGTGGCGCGAACCGAATTAGGTACGACCAGAATGAGTAGATTCCAACCGAGACGGCCAGTGAATACACAACTGCGCCAAAGAACACCAGATTGGCTGTTCCGTCCAGTAAGCCACGAACCCCCAAATAAGTATAGATACCGCTGGCTAAGGCCAGAATTGCCAAGGTAACTTTGGTGGTGGCTTCCAATGCCGACACGCCATTGCGCAGGGCTTTTGCCATGATTGCCTCTTAAAAAATACGCATTACAGACTTTTCATCCTTGAGCTTAGGACAAAACCGTGCCGAGGTGTTGTTAAATTTTATGAATGTTTGGCAAGCAAAGATGCCCTACCCAAAGACATATTATTCTGAGCGACTTGATCCCAAACCTGATGCCCTGCCGGTGCTGGCAAGCCAAATAAAAACCGACACTTGTATTGTTGGCGGGGGACTCGCGGGACTGACCCTTGCGCACCAGTTGGGCAAAGCCGGTAAAGACTGTGTTTTGCTGGAAAAATATCAAGTTGGTTGGGGTGCATCTGGGCGCAATGGCGGTTTTGTTTCGCCTGGTTTTGCACAGTCTATATCTATCCTGGAAACAAAGCTTGGGCAGATGCATGCGCAAGCGTTATTTGCTGAGACGGTCAAGGGGACAGAATTTGTACGCGCTCAAGCCGCCAAAATGCCGGATGTCATACAAGGGCAAGGTCGTTTGAAGTTGTTGCGCTACAATGCACTTGATGAACTGAAACGAACAGCCAATCATATGAATACAGTGCATGGGCGCAGCCATGCCGTGCTTTCCAGGGATGCATTGTCGCAGCATTTGTCGTCCGATACTTATCATCATGCCATTTTTGATCCTGATACATTTACAATTGATCCATTGGCATATGCGCAGAGCTTGAAAAGTGAGTTTTCAAACCACGACACTGTCGCAGCATTTGAAAATACGCCCGCATTTAGGTTGGAAAGAAACGGCGCTTCCTGGCTTGTGACGACAGCCAGCGGGATGGTTAAGGCGGAACAAGTCGTTCTGGCGGGCTCTGCTTACCTGGGGAAACTGCATCCTCCCTTGTCGCGAGCGGTTTTGCCGGTCGCTACCTATGTCGTCAGCACGGAGGGGCTTGGCGATGCGCTGGATGAAGCAATCAGGTTTCGCGGTGCTTTGTCCGATACACGACTGGCAGGTGACTACTACCGCCGAATTGACGCTGACCGCTTGCTATGGGGCGGTCGAATTACCACACTACGATCGGAACCACATAAGTTGGCAGAGATGCTAAAGCGGCAGATCGTAGACATTTACCCTCAATTAAGTGCGCTGGACATACGTCACGCTTGGTCTGGTTTGATGGGATATGCAGTTCATAAAATGCCGATTATCGGAGAATTGCGGCCCGGGCTGTGGTCTTGTACGGCTTTTGGTGGGCACGGTCTGAGTACCACCGCAATGGGCGCATCCATTGTTGCAGATGCAATCGCAACGGGCGATGATCGGTGGCGTTTGTTCGAGCCGTTTAAGGTGCGTTGGGGCGGTGGTGCGGTTGGGCGTGCTGGCACACAGTTGGTGTATTGGAGCATGCAATTGAAAGATCGACTACAGGAAAGTCACGCAAACTGAAGAGGCCATTTGTCTATATAATCAGGTGGCGGTTAGACAGTTTTTACATAGCTAATCGGCAAAAATTGCCTGTATTCACGGAAAATCCTGCACGTTACCCAATAAGTGAAATTCGTATACTTCTGATTTATATGGTTAATTTTCTTTGGCATAAGTCTTGAAGAGTTCTTTTACGAAGGGCCGGTTCTGTCATTCGACTGGTTCGATATTACGTAGAGGAATTAGTTATGGGTATCTTTGGGGCACTGAATACCGCTGTAAGCGGGTTGCGAGCACAATCATTCGCGCTTGAAAACATCTCAGGAAACATCGCGAACTCTCAAACCACAGCGTTTAAACGCCAGGACACTGGTTTTGCCGATATGGTTACCGGCGGTGCCAGCAGCAGTAAGCTGCAGCGTTCAGGTTCAGTTTCCATGTTCTCGCGTTCCACTGCAAGTGTACAAGGTGATATCTCCGCCTCCTCAATTGACACGCATATGGGCGTTTCCGGCGATGGTTATTTCATGGTTCAGGAAAAAGTCAGTACTATAGATAACAGGGCTGTGTTTTCGGGGACTGATGTGTACACACGGCGAGGCGATTTTTCTATTGATCAAGAAGGATATCTCGTCAATGGATCTGGCTATTATCTTAAAGGCCTGGAACTGGATCCAACCACAGGTAACCCAGTCGGCAGCATAGCTGAACTAATCCAGCTATCGAATGACTTTTTGCCAGCTCAAGCAACAGAAGAAATTATATACCGTGCAAATCTTGCTAGTTTTCCGCTAACAGCAAATTCGGATCCGGATGTTGCCAATAGCGAAGTGCTGAATGCATCAGGTTTTTCAGCGGATCCCCGTGCGTCATCAACGGCCTTCAGTACCATCACTGGGTTGGGTGCTAGCCTTACTCCGGATGCTGCAGCGGTGATTTCAGGTTCTGGTGCATCGCTTTCGTCTGATGCACCTGCTTCTGTCACCGGCACTGGTGCGGGCCTATCCGCCGATGCGCCGGCAACTGCAACTGGCACAGCTGACATAAGTGCGTTGAGTGCGACCGGTGGCGTTATTACGGTGAATGGCACCAACGTAACAATCAACGCAGCAGACAATAGCGCGGCAATATTGACGGCTATTAACACTCTTACGGGCACGCATGGCGTAACCGCATCACTAACAGTCGGCAATGAGCTTCAATTAGACTCAGCAGACGCAGACACCGATATCGTTCTGGGCGGTGACGCCACGACACTGGTCGAGATTGGTTATACAGGCGGTGGAACGGTTGGAGCTGCTACCAACCTTTTGACGCAAGGGTTTACCACCGGTGAGACTCTCGAATTTACGATCGGTTCAGGTGCTACGCAGACGATCACTTTCGGAACTGGGGGAGCTCAAGTATCAACTTTGGCGGAGCTGACCGTCGCGTTGGCGGCAATTACTGATGCTACCGCGAGCATTGACGGCTCTGGTAACCTGTCTGTGGTAGGCACAAACAACGAGGACGCCATCACGATTGGTGGTACGTCAGACTCGGCATTGTTGGGTACCTCGGATGCTACGACTGAAGCAACAAATTTGCTATCTCAAGGTTTCACACAAGGCGAAACGCTTGAAATTACTGTGGGGACTGGCGCAACCCAGACTATTACATTTGGCACCGGTGTGGGTGAGGTTTCTACGCTTGCTGAATTGACTGCTGAATTAGGTAATATTACGGATGCGACGGCAACCATTAGCGGCTCTGGTAACTTGTCCATCGTTGGTGCCAGTAATGAAGATGACATCACCGTCGGTGGAACGTCAAATTCTACTCTTCTGGGGACGGCAGATTCAACCACAGCCGCAACCAATCTGCTCTCACAAGGGTTCTCGCAGGGGCAAACGCTCGAAATTACAGTAGGTACCGGCGCGGCCCAGACTATTACATTTGGCACCGGTGTTGGCGAGGTATCCACGCTAGATGAATTGAACACCGAATTGGGTGCACTTACTGGCGTGGTAGCCAGCGTGGATACGGCAAATGGTAATATCTCAGTTGTTGCAAATAATGGGACTGACTCTGTTGAGTTGGGTGGCACGGCACCCATTGCATCATTGGGAACGACCGCTGGCACCTACTTGCCGGCAGCTGGTGTTGTCATTGCGAATGACAATACGAATTTTATCAACAGCTCAGTTTCGGGTGGTGCAATCACTGTTTTCGATCCCAACGGATCTCCAGTGAATGTGCAGTTCCGTTGGGCTAAAGTGGATAGCACCGGCCTTGGTGGGGCAGATACATGGAACATGTTCTACCTTGAAGACCCAGATGCAACTGGAACGGATACTCAGTGGCGCAACGTTGGTCAGGACTACACATTTGATGCAAGTGGTCAGCTTGATCCGCAAGTCACACAACTCACATTGACAAATCTGACTGTCGGTGGGGTTTCCCTTGGGAATATCAATTTGGTTCATGGGACTGACGGTTTGACTCAGTATGATGACTCAAACGGCAATGCGCAGGTAAATTCAATGACACAGGACGGCATGCCCTCCGGTGAATTAGTGGGCATTCAGATTGCAGATGGCGGAACTGTTGTAGGGAATTACTCTAACGGCCTAAGTCTCAACATTGTTGAAATTCCGCTTGTGTCATTTAATGCCGAGGATGGTTTAAAACGGCTTGATGGTGGGGGGTTTGAGGCCACATCTGAATCCGGTCAGGCTATTTTGGATGCAACTGGTACCATTGTCGGTCAATCACTTGAAAATTCGAATACCGATATTGCCGACGAGTTTTCCAAGTTGATCGTGACGCAGCAGGCCTATTCAGCGAATTCTCGAATTATCACAAGTGCGGATGAGATGCTCCAGGAAGCGCTCAATATGGTCCGGTAACCGTAAGCTAGGGGACTAAGTCATGGGCCTGTCTTCAGCACTTTCAATGGCTCTTTCGGGATTGAATGCAAACCAACGCGGTCTGCAATTGGCGGCAACTAACGTTGCTAATGCCGACACGCCTGGCTACACCGCGAAGACGCAAGCTCAAAGTGTCCGGGTTGGCGACGGTCGTGTCATTGGGCTTGACGCGGGTGTTATTCAGCGATCCTTGGATCAGGCGGTGCAGTCTCAACTACGCACTGAAGCGGGAACTGCTGCTTATTCAGATCGTGTAAGCTCTTATCAGTCTCGGGTAGATGAGTTGTTGGGCACGCCGGGAAGTAACAATTCCTTGGACACATTGTTCAACAATTTTACATCAGCATTGGAAGGGCTTGCCACTACACCTGAGAGTTTTTTGACTAGAGCTGAAGTGCTGTCAAACGGTCGCGTTTTGGCTTCTCAGCTAAATGGGATAAGTGATGATGTACAGTCCATGCGGCAGGAAAATGAAGATTTTCTGCGGTTTGGTGTGAATGAGATAAATACAGCGTTACAAAACATAAAGCGTGTCAACGATCAAATTCTCTCAGAATCGCATAGCGCAACTGGCACCGCAGACCTTCAGGATCAACGCGATATTTATATCGATGAACTTTCTCACTACATGGATGTGCGCGTCACAGAAGATGAGCAAGGTGGCGTTCGCATAGCTACAAATGGTGGAGCGGTACTGTTTGATCGCGTGCCTGCGAATTTGAGCTTTGATGCGCGTGGGACGATCACACCACAAACCGAATACAGCACCAATTCGGATGATCGCGGCGTTGGGACCATTAACATGACAAGCGTAAGCGGACTGCAGGTCGATTTGCTGCAGCCGGGTCTTTTGCGAGATGGTGCATTGGCTGCCGCACGTGATTTACGTGATGACGTTTTGGTGGAAGTGCAGGCACAGCTTGATCAGCTCGCAGGTGCAATGGCAACTGCCCTTGGCACCCGCCCTGAAACCGGCACTGCGGTTACCTCCGGTGCTGCCGCTGGTTATGATTTGGACCTGAGCGGGCTGCAACCAGGCAACAGCTTCAGTCTGAGCTTCACCAGCAACAGCAATGGACAAACCCAAACTGTCAGTTTTATAAGAGTTGATGACAGTTCAAAGTTGCCGCTGGAAGATGGTGTAACCGGGCGATCAGACGACCGCGTGGTGGGGTTGGACTATTCAGCAGGTGCAGCTCCCATCACCACACAAATTCAATCAGCACTTGGTGTCAGCTTCAGTGTGTTTGATCAGGGCGGCGATGTCATTCGCGTACTGGATGATGGCGCAAGCAATGCGGTGACCGTCAATAGCTTTGACGCGTCCGTCAGCACAACAAGTCTCACAGATGATGGCGTTGCGTTGCCATTTTTCATCGATGTTGGTGGTAAGGCTTTTAGCAATTCGCTTGACGATATTCCTCAAGTAAAGGGCTTTGCCGGCCGAATTAGTGTCAATGAAAACTTGATCGAAGACAACTCTCGTTTGGTTGTTTATGAAACCAGCCCTGATACGCTTGACGGGGACTCTACACGCCCTGAGTTTCTTTTCGAAGCTCTGACCCAAGCGGTTGGTTCCTATACCGCTCAGGGCGGTATAGGAACCACCTCAGCGCCCTTCACCGGCACGGTCTCATCATTTGTTAGTCAGATAATTTCAGTGCGTGGTGCTGCAGCCCAAGACGCGCAGCGTACAGCTGACAGTCAACGCAGTGTTGTGGAAGTGTTGGAAAACCGCTTTGCGGAAAGTACCGAAGTATCAATTGATGAAGAGATGGCGCGCTTGGTGGAGTTACAAACCGCTTATGCAGCCAATGCCAGAGTGATGCAGGTTGTACAGGAAATGCTCAACACTGTGTTGCAGATATAACTATGAAAGGATTGTCACATGGTTGATCCTCTCGTTGGATCGCGTTCGTCACTGCTGGTGCGTGACCTCGGCCAGATGCGCGATAGCCTGTCTGATCTGCAGCGCCAGTTAAGTACTGGCAAAACAGCCGATACATATGCTGGTCTTGGTCCGGAACGTAGTCTGTCAATTGCATTCCGAAGTGATGTTTCCCGGTTGGATTCTTATCAGTCCAGCATCACCATGGTTGAGTTGCGCCTGAGCATTTCAGATCAGGTTATGACGCGCATGAATGATGTCGCCACGGAAGCGCGTGGCGCCATGGATCCGAACATTTATGATTTGCTTAGTGATGGCCGCACGCAAGGGCAGGCCACCGCGCGGAATCTGTTGGGAGAGACCTTGTCGCTTCTTAACTCCGAGGCGGGTGGGCGCCACTTGTTTGCTGGCGAGGATGTGCTGAACAAACCGGTTGAAAGCCTCAATGCGATCATGGAAGGAGAGGGTGCTCGCGTTGGATTCACCCAGCATAAAGCGGAGCGCTTTTTGGCTGATAGTGGTAGCAGTGGAACCGGTCGGTTGGACGTGACACAACCGCTGACAAATCAGGTCCAAATGTCAGAAGATGGTTCACATCCTTTCGGCATGAAAATATCGGCGCTCAACAATGGTTTGAGCAATACCACCTCAACAGGACCAACTGGTGATCCAGCAACCATTGGCATCGATTTTGCCGGTCAACCGACGGCCGGAGAAACCATAAAACTGAGTTTCGATTTACCTGATGGGAGTGTGACGGACATCGTATTGACGGCTGCCGTTGCAGGGCAGGGCGGCGATGGGTTATTTGAAATTGGTGCTACGCCTGATGATACAGCAGCAAATTTATCAACAGCCTTAACTTCAGCTCTTCAATATGTGACTGATGTTGAGTTGCAGGCTGCTTCAGCAATTTCAGCAGGTGAGGACTTTTTCAATACGGCAAATGGAGCCGTCCCCCAAAGGGTAGATGGCCCCCCTTTTGAAAGTGCCATTGCATTGCGGGATGGTACACCAGAAGACACTGTGTTTTGGTACAAGGGTGATAATGCCGCTAATTCAGCTCGCAAAACGGCAACGGCTCGAATTGATGACGGCTTGAGTATTTCTTATGGCGCGCGGGCCAATGAGGAGGCCTTCCAGGTATTGGTGCAAAATCTGGCTGTCTTCTCCAGTGATACATTCGTGGACGGCAATGAGAATGATGAAGCACGGTATGGAGAGCTGGCCAGTAAAACGGTTCAAAATATCTCCTATCCCAGTGGTGTACAGAAACTGGAACAAATTGCAGGTGAACTTGGTGCCGCGCGAAGCGCCGCAGGCAATGCGGATGCCAGGCACACTGTAAAGGGCGGGACGTTACAAACCATGATTGATGGTATTGAAACGGCCGATCTGAATGAAGTCTCGGTCAATATATTGACGCTACAGACCCAGATGGAAGCAAGCTATCGCGCGACATCAATCCTGTTCGACATGTCTCTTGTGAACTACATTTAGTTCATGTTGGTTTTTCAAGCTGAATGACCTTTATCGCTTTTTCATTTTCTATTCCAGAAAAGCAAAAACCGCTGACTTAATATCAGCGGTTCGAACAATTCGTGTGGTGTATGTTCTCGCAGCCTAGCTGCGCAAGCCACCAGCAATTTCACGGTTGATAGAAATTAGAGATTTTAGGAAAGACGGCTCTGACTTCACTTCTGCGGCCCGTGTCTGCTTGAAAACAAAGATACCTAGATTTGCAATATTCTCTCGGATTTCATTTGGCAAAGGGCTATCTTCTTCTGTCACAGCCGTAACAAATAAAGTCCAGATTTTTTTGTTGTAAGCAAGCGCTTCACGAATCTGGGAGCGATCCGTTTCTTCTGCAGAAGCTGCATCTTCCAGGCGGTGAGCAGCTTTTAACAAAAGCCGAGCTTCCAGCTGGCGCGGGCTAACTGTCGCTTGCTGGGTCTGTTGGTATATTTGAGCTGCTTGTTGCATGTTTGAGCAATTCCCCCTCATAGGCTATCAGAGCTTTCGCAGCTCTCAATGCTTTATACAGTTCATTGGTTAATATGAGGTTATTTATTGGCTCAATATACTCGATCGTACTGGGAGCTGCTTCGACTATCTCGTTGATTAATTTGAAATAATCTGAATGGTGAGTCTCAGGTGTGTCTGAAAGATACATAGTTTGCACCACAAGAGCCACACGGCGTGCTGGTGAGTTGGCATCTTCTGGTAAAATGATGTCCTTGGCCCTTAGGATAGGGGTGTGCCCATCTATGGTCAGTTTGGTTCTTTGCTCGCCATTGGTGATTACCGTTTTTCCAACGATCATCTTTTCAAAGGGTTTTAGTTCCACACGCAGTGACATGATTTGGTCCTCTTCGCGCGACTTATAACAGGAAAAGTTCTGGAAATGAAAAAGGTCATTAAACGGAAAAAGGCGAGTGCCGAAGCACTCGCCTTCTTAACCGTGTGTAGATTGCGGAATTTAGAGCAACCGCAACACGTTCTGGTCAGCCTGCGAGGCCAGCGAGAGAGCTGTGGAAGACAGGGACTGACGTGTCTGGAGCGATAGCAAGTTCGCGCCTTCTTCGTTCAAGTCAGCCAATGTCAAGTTGGCAGCACCTGTTTCCAATGTGTTGATTGTCTCTTTGGTAAAGTTCTGGCGTGTTTCCACCACAGACAAGTTAGAACCGAACTTGGACGCTTGGGAACGAAGTGTGTTCGTCGCTGTATCCAGTGTGCCCAGCGTTGCTTCGATGTTTGCATCAGTTGCGAAGTCACCGGAGGATACTTCTGAAAGGCCAAGGCCAGCACTGTCAAAGTCAACACCGCCAATTGTCAGAGAGCTGGAACCATCTTCGTTAAAGATAACTTTGAGGTCATCGCCATCGAGCAGGTTTTTACCGTTAAAGCCAGCATCGTTTTTCAACTGATCAATCTGTGAGAGCAACTCGTTAAAGTCGGTCTCAAGATCTTCACGACGGTTTGTACCTTCACTCAATACAACGGCTTCGGTTGTACCATCCGCGGATCCAAGCAGACCAGAGTCTGATGTTCCGCCAATTGTCAAAGAATCCCCATTTGTTCCAGAGTTACCTGTTGCAGTGAGGTTACCAGAAGCATCTACACTTGCGGTCACATTTGTAAGAGCCCCAAGTGCTGTGTTCAATTCGTCAATTGTTGAAACTTCATTTGTGCCGGTACCGAATGTAATGGTCTCAGCAGCATTTGAACCAACAGTAAATGTCAGTGTTTCGCCCTGAGAGAAACCTTGGGACAGAAGGTTTGTACCATCTGTTGTTCCATCAGCTGAACCCAGCAGACCGGAGTCTGAGGTACCGCCCACTGTTATGCTGTCATCTGCGCCTGCACTGACAACGGACAGGTTGCCGGAAGCATCAACACTAGCTGATGTTACATTGGCGTTAGCCGTAGCAAAGGAACCCAGCGCTGTGTTCAATTCATCCAGGGTAGAAACTTCGCTGGTTCCTGTACCGAATGTAATTGAGGCCGTTGAGCCGCCAACATCAAGTGTCAATGTTTCACCGGAGGCGAAACCTTGAGACAGCAGGTTTGTTGCCTCAGTTGTACCATCCGCAGAACCAAGTAAAGCTGAGTCTGATGTACCACCAATTGTGATGCTATCTTCGTTGTTAGCGCCTACGACTGAGAGGTTACCGCTAGCATCAATACCAGCTGAGGTAACGTTGGCGTTAGCAGTCGCGAAGCTACCCAACTCAGTATTCAAGTCATCCAGTGTAGCAACTTCACCTGTGCCCGTACCAAATGTAATTGTTGATGTAGAACCGCCGACATCAAGTGTCAGTGTTTCACCGGAGCTGAAGCCCTGGGTCAGGAGGCTAACAGTTGACGTTGTCGTATCGGTAGAACCACCGGTCAAGCCAAGTTCTGTCAGTGTTGTAGCATCTGATGTGTTGTCGACGTCAACTGCCTGACCATCAGAACCTGTCAACACAAGTTGGTTACTGCCGTCAAGCGTAGCGGTAACACCAGTATTTGTGGTCTCGTCGTTGATCGCAGTCAGAATCGCACTAGCGTTGGCACTGGCCGCGATAGTAATGGACGTGCCATTAATATCTAAATTGCCGCCAGTTGCGGACAAAGCACTAATATCTGCCGAACCGGTCGTTACACCGTCAACGTCAGCATTAAGTGTCGCGCCCGTTCCAGTTACAGTTGCCGGAGCGTCTGCACTAAGTGCCGCGCCTGTGCCAGTCACTGTTGCGCCCGCATCTGCACTCAGTGCAGCGCCAGTGCCTGTGGTTGTTGCCGCAGTGAAAGTGCCACCTGTTACGCCAGCGGATGTCTGAAGCGCCTGACGTGCAGTCGCTTGAGCGGCTTCAACAAGGTCAGTAATCGCGGAAATACCGTTGTCGGCAGCTTCCAGTGTTTGTGTCGCATTGCCAACAGAGTCCAAAAGACGACCCAGATCGCTGGCGCGGCTGTTCAAGGAAGATGCTGTGAAAAAGTTTGTTGGATTATCCAAAGCTGAGTTCACTTTGAGGCCGGTTGAGAGGCGCTCCTGTGTTTTTGTCAGCAGGTCAGACGTGCTCTGCAGGGAGAGCAGGTTGCCGCGAACGGCTTTGGAGAGGGTAATGTCGGAACCCATAGTGTGTCCTTTCTTGGAACTAAATACAAAAGCTGCCCGCTTCTGGGGCGCTGAAGCAAATTGCCTAGAAAGGTTCTAACGAGTGGTTAACAACATTAATTTATGTCTTGGTCTTGCCGTGATACTTAACGCTTTGTTGCATTTGATAGTAAAATCATACCAAATTGTACCCGGATAACCCATCCCATATCAGTTTTACTGACACGAGTAGTAATGCCCCGTAAACGATTCGGTAAAACAATGTTTGGCTTACGATCTTTACGAGCCAAATTCCCAACAGTGTTGAAACGAAAGCCAATGGCATAAGAACAATCGAAGTTGTGATATTTCCAGTATCCAGCTGGCCAAGTGCGAAATATGGAATCAACTTGACTATGTTTACAATGGCAAAGAACAATACTGAGGTGCCCGCAAATACACGGCGCTCCATTTGCAGGGGTAATGTGTAGATCTGGTATGGTGGTGCCCCTGCGTGGCTTACAAAACTTGTATAGCCAGCACCAAATCCGCCAAGGGCCGCCTTGACCGGGTTTCTTGTTTGGGGCGAGTCGTCGCCACGCCAAAAATAATATTTGAGCGCAAACAACAAAGTCATGGCACCCAACAGCAGGCGTAGCATTTCATCATCTACATAGGCTGCGGTCGCCCAACCCACGCCAATCCCCGCTACAGCGGCGGGCAACATATCCTTTATAAGTTGCTTGTCGAACTCACCCCAGTAGGAGCGTATCGCCACAGCATCCATTATAAGAAGTATTGGCAACATGATGGCGGCTGCCTGAACCGGTGAGATCACCAGAGCCATTATTGGCACGCCAAACAGCGCAATGGCCCCAAGGCCACCTTTTGAAATACCAACAAACAGCACAGCTGGAATCGCTGCGGCATAGAATACGGGGTCTGTGATCATGGGGTCTTCTGGCTCAGTAGACGGGAGTGAACGCCAAACAGGTGTTTGCAAAAGCAGGCTTAGCGCTCGAGTTGGGGCTGTCGCGTTTCTACACCCAGCCTTTTAAAAAGGGAACACCCGCGTACGCTATTGACCAATTAGGTGCAAAACCAATCCGCCTTCATTGTCATCTAACTAAGAAGACAGATGACCCAGTGCTTGTTACAATCAAACTTTATTGCGGCCAACAACTTCACCATCTTCTTTGGTGAAAGTCATGTTTTTACCTTCAGGCAGAATGTCCAAAACAACTTCGGAGGGGCGACATAGGCGCGTTCCGATTTCTGTTTTAACCAAAGGTCGGTTAATAAGTATCGGATGGTCCATCATATGATCAATTAACTCGTTTTCTAGTAATTCTGTATTTTCCAATCCAAGCTCTTGATAAGGTGTACCTTTTTCTCGCAGTAATTTTCTGGGAGTGATCTCTGCCTCAGCCATCAAGTTAATTAGCGTTTCGCGGCTCGGTGGTGTTTTAAGGTACTCGATAATCTCGGGTTCGTATCCAGCGGCCCGGATCATCTCGAGCGTATTGCGGGATGTTCCACACTTTGGATTGTGATAGATTGTAATTTTCATTTCTCTGAACCTACTGAAAAGAGCCATTTTATTGTCCATACACACACAAGGCTCGCCAGGATTTGCATTGCGATGAAGATCGGCGCGTCAATTGGCCGAATTCCTGCAAAGGTGTCGGAAAATGAGCGTGCTACGGTCACCGCCGGGTTGGCGAATGACGTGGATGAGGTGAACCAATAAGCGGCTGTAATGTAAAGACCCACCGCCATAGGTACCGCCTCGGCTTTTGCACGCAAAGTGGCGAAAATCACAAACACGAGACCGAAAGTAGCGATAAATTCTGAAAACCACTGAGCTCCGCCAGTTCGGACCTTTGTTGACGCCTGAAAAACTGAGTCATCAAACATAATATGTGCTGCCCACACGCCCAAGACGCCCGCAACGATTTGTGTAATCGTATATAGAAGCGCTGTTTTGCTATCGATGTCGCGGCGAATGAAAAAGGCCAGCGTAACCGCAGGGTTGAAATGCGCGCCCGAAATAGGTCCTAACATGGTGATGAGCACGACGAGCGCTGCCCCTGTCGCCAGTGCGTTTGCAAGGAGAGCCAAGCCAACTGATCCGCCTGACAATTGCTCCCCCATAATGCCGGAACCGACCACGGCTGCGAGTAAAAAGAAAGTGCCAATGGCCTCAGCACACAATTTGCGGGGAATATTATAGTTCATGGGTTTGTCTCTGTTTGTGTGGCTGTTGCGCTGCGTTGAGTTGATCGAATATTGGAGCGCATAAATCCGGCTTACCTCCGCAACAATCTTTCATGAGAAATAACAACAGGTCACGAATACCAGTGTTGTTTGCACGATAATAAAGAGAGCGCCCTTGCCGTGTAACAGAAATGAGGCCCGCGCGTTTTAGTTGGCCCAGATGAGTGGATAAGGTGTTCGGCAAAATATCCATTGCATCTGCAAGCGATCCAGCAGAGATACCGTCGGCATGTGATCGCATAAGTCGCTGAAAAACCTCTAAGCGTGTTTCGTGACCAAGCGCATGTAGTTTGTCGAGCGCAATATTTGTTTCCATAGTTCGCGAAATATCGAAGTTTTATGACATATATATGAATGCCTCGCATTCTCACCAAAAGGTCGAGTAGACACAAATTTACCCCTCTCATAGTCTGTAGCCAATTATACGCAGCAGCCGGGGAGGGTTTGGCCTGTGACAAGCCGTTATTTCGAAACCTACAAACAATGGACAGATAACCCTGAAGGTTTCTGGCTGGAAGCGGCAAAGACACTTGATTGGGACAAGGCACCGCAAAAAGCGTTTGATGCTGATGCAGGCGTTTATGGCCATTGGTTTCCAGATGCAAGTGGCAATACATGCTTTAACTGCGTGGACCGTCATGCAGATCGGGACAGACCCGGTCAGGCTGCGATTATCTACGATAGTCCAATTACAGGCCGCAAACGCTCCATAAGCTTTGCTGAATTGAAAGTTGAAGTCTCCGCTCTGGGCGCAGTAATGGCTGAAATGGGAGTTGCGAAGGGAGATCGGGTCATCATTTATATGCCCATGGTTCCGGAAGCTGCCATTGCCATGCTGGCATGCGCACGAATTGGTGCGATCCACTCAGTGGTGTTTGGTGGGTTTGCTGCCAGTGAGCTTGCGACGCGTATTGATGATGCGAAGCCAAAACTGATCATTTCAGCATCCTGTGGTATCGAGCCGAACCGCGTGATTGCCTATAAGCCACTTCTTGATGAGGCCGTGGAGTTGGCACAGTATAAGCCAGAGAAATGTCTGATCCTCCAGCGTGAACAACTGGAAGCTTCACTGATAGCTGGACGCGATGTCAGCTATAGTGAACAGATGGCGGAAGCAAAGGTTGCTGGCAAAACCAGCGATTGCACGCCGCTAAAAGCGACAGACCCGCTGTATATTCTTTACACTTCTGGCACTACCGGCCAGCCCAAAGGCGTCGTGCGCGACAATGGCGGGCACATGGTGGCGCTCAACTGGTCAATGGGGGCGATGTATGACATGGCGCCTGGTGAGGTGTTCTGGGCGGCATCTGATGTAGGGTGGGTGGTTGGCCATTCTTACATTGTTTATGCCCCGCTTTTGAAAGGCTGCACAACAATTCTGTTTGAGGGCAAACCGGTCGGCACGCCGGACGCGGGAACATTTTGGCGAGTCATTGAAGAGCATCAAGTGTGTGCTCTCTTCACTGCTCCCACCGCGTTTCGCGCGATCAAAAAGGAAGATCCATCTGGCGCATTTTTGGACAAATATGATATTTCATGCCTTCGAACTTTATTCCTTGCTGGAGAACGCGCTGACCCGGACACAATACACTGGGCCGAGGACAAGCTTGGCGTTCCGGTGATTGATCACTGGTGGCAGACGGAAACTGGTTGGACGATTGCGGGTAACCCGGTTGGTCTGGGTATGCTGCCGGTGAAACGTGGATCTCCAGCGGTGCCTATGCCGGGATACAACGTTCAGATTCTGGACGATGAAGGAAACCCTGTCGATGTCGGTACGCTTGGTAATATCGTTGTCAAAATGCCGCTGCCACCATCCTGCCTGCCAACATTATGGCATGCGGAAACACGCTTTCGGCAAGCGTATCTGGATGAGTTTCCAGGTTTTTACAAAACGGCTGATGCCGGTTTTGTGGATGAGGACGGCTATCTATTCATAATGGCGCGCACAGATGATATCATTAATGTTGCCGGACACAGATTGTCGACTGGCGCGATGGAAGAGGCAGTGTCAAACCACCCTGATGTCGCGGAATGCGCTGTTGTAGGCGCCCAAGATGATCTCAAAGGTCAACTGCCCCTTGGGTTTCTCATTCTGAATTCTGGCGTGGAACGGCCGGCCTCCGAGATCGAAGCAGAAGTCGTAAAACTTGTTCGTGAAACAATCGGCCCGGTTGCGGCATTCAAACACGTTGTGACCGTGTCCAGATTGCCCAAGACTCGTTCAGGTAAGATATTGCGTGGTATTATGCAGAAAATTGCAGATGAGCAGCCCTACAAAATGCCTGCGACAATTGATGATCCTGCGATTTTGGATGAAATATCCACTGCTTTAGGCAAACCTACCGTTGGGTAAACCCGCTCTTTTCCTGTTCATGATTGCGCTGTGATGCTAGGAATGGCGCAACTTTAGAGCTGTTGTGATACCGGAAACATTAATGACATTAGAAAACAAGACAATCATCGTAACTGGCGGAGCCAAGGGTATTGGTTTGGCATGTGCGCGTCATTTTTTAGAAAAAGGCGCAAATGTTGTCATTGCCGATACCAACGAAAAGGTGGGCAACGAAGCGGAAAAGGACCTTAAATCTCATGGCAAAGTGCGGTTCGTGCACACAGATGTGGGAGACCGCTTGTCAGTTCGCAATTTGATGGCGGCAACGCTGGATACCTTCAACAGTGTTGATGTTTTGATCAACAATGCCGGAATTATTCATGCTGATGATTTTCTGGATATTTCGGAAGAGGATTTTGATCGGGTCCTTCAGGTGAATCTGAAAGGTGTATTTTTGTGTGGCCAGGCCGCAGCACGCCAAATGGTGGAACAAATTAAAGAAGGCGGCGCGCCCGGTTCTATCATCAACATGTCCAGCATTAACGATCAGGTCTCGATCCCAAGCCAGGTGCCTTATTCAGCATCAAAGGGGGGCGTTCAACAATTGACGAAAGTTATGTCCCTGTCTCTGGCTCAATACGGCATTCGCGTTAATGCCATTGGTCCTGGCTCCATTAATACTGACATCCTTGCCGCTGTGAATAATGATCCTGCAGCTAAAAACCGTATTCTGTCCCGCACGCCGATGGGGCGTATTGGCGAGCCATCGGAAATAGCCTCCATTGCCGCATTCCTAGCGTCTGATGATGCCAGCTATGTCACTGGCCAGACCATTTATGCCGATGGTGGTCGTTTGGCGCTGAACTACACCGTGCCTGTTGACGAATAGGGCACAAAGGCTCTGCTTGCGATTGTGCGGTGCAATATGTCATAATGGCGCAACGTCATTTGAAAGGCATTGCCATGGCTGGAACCACTATCACCATCGCCCAACAAAAGGGCGGTTCCGGGAAAACTACACTTACCGCGCACATGGCTGCTGCTGCGCTCCTGTCCAAAAAGGGCGTTTCGGTTGCTTTGCTGGATATTGATCCGCAAGGCAGTTTGGGCGAATGGTTTGAAACACGAGAGCAACTGCTTGGTGAAGAGGCTGCTGGTTTCAGCTTCCGCACCGCGAGTGGATGGGGTGCCAGGCGTGAAGCACGCGCAATGGCGCGAGATCATGATTACGTATTTGCTGATACACCACCAAAATCTGATCGTGAATCTCAGCCCGCTATCGAGGCTGCAAATTTGGTTTTGGTGCCAATGCAACCATCGCCGGTGGATTTATGGGCAACTCAACTGACACTGGATTTGGCCGAAAAAGAACGAGTTCCTGCTCTCGTTGTCCTAAACCGCGTCCCGCCGCGGGCCAAACTAACAGGTGAAGTGCTTGAAGGGCTCAAGAAATATGGGCCTGTTATCGCTAAATCGATGCTCGGTAATCGTACTGGCTATGCGGCCGCCATGGGGCAAGGAAGCACTGTGGTAGAAACCTCAGGCCACAAGCTTGCTTCGGAAGAGGTCCAGACTTTGTTCAAAGAAGTCTTGAAACAACTTAAGAAGTAATTTCTCCTCTTCGCTGGCGGTATTTCTGATGCTCAGTCGGCCAGAAAACTTTACTGGAGAGGTGCTGGCGAGACACGTGTCGCGCCAGCGCTTGATTTGTTATTCGCTGTCGGGCGCGTCGTCGCTTTTCAGGCTTTTCAACTTGGCAAAGACTGCATCCGCATCGATTTCCTCTTCCTCTTCCTGCTTTGGCATTGGTGCGCCACCAAAAAGTGCTGCGCTTGCCCGTTCCAGAGCGTCGAGGTTTGTTGTTTCTTCAGGTGAAAGCAACGTAGCACCTTCTTCTTCAACCGGTTTGGCTGGTGCATCCTTGGCAGACTTGGTTACTTCCATATCCAGATTAATCTGGCTGCAAAGGCCAAGGGTTACCGGGTCCATTGGTGTCAGATTAGCTGAATTCCAGTGAGTGCGATCACGGATTGCTGCAATGGTCGGCTTGGTTGTGCCCACCAGGCGGATAATCTGCGAATCTTTAAGCTCAGGATGGTTGCGCACCATCCACAAAATGGCATTCGGCCGATCCTGACGGCGTGAGACAGGTGTGTAGCGCGGCGCGCGGCGTTTTGTTTCTGGAACGCGCACTTTGGGCGCAGACAACTCCAAGCGGTAAGATGGGTCATCTACAGCCTTTTGAATTTCCTCGCGTGTCAACTGTCCAGTTTGAATAGGGTCCAAACCTTTAATACCCTGCGCAAATTCACCATCGGCGATGGATTTCACTTCCAGTGGGTGTAATTTACAAAATGCTGAAATCTGGTCGAAGGAAAGCGCAGTGTTATCGACAAGCCAAACGGCAGTCGCTTTGGGCATTAATAGTGTATTGGCCATATCATATCCTCGCATTGCAGATGGGGCGCAACAGGTACAGTTTTCCTACCTGCCGCCAGCCATTTCCGGGCTGAGGGCACCACATCGAACAAGTCAGTTGATGGGAATTGGAGCTTATATACGGCGATTTGCTGTCATGTGCAATGAGCCAGTTTCATCGGGGTTACAATTCCTGTGGGCATTTCACCATAAACTCAGCTGTGTTCTGCAGATAGCATGTTCAGGAATTCAGAAACCGTGCTTTCATCAATGCCAGCAGCCCTAAAAACCGCTGCAGAAAAATGGGCCGGTGCATGGCCGGGTGCTGTAATGACTTTCTGGTCTTCTACTGCAGTTACCTTGTTTATGTAGTGGGAGATGCCGCAATACGTTTCTGAGTTTTCAGAGAGAAAGTTGGGCGCATTGCTGGTGTGTTTTCTGTTGTTAAGCAGTCCGGCTTTTGCAAGCGCAAGTGTGCCTCCGCATATGGCTGCCACATGTTTATCAGCATCCAAAAAACTCTTAGCTAATTGCGTTACATCGGGAGCTTTATCTGTCTCCCAAATGCTACCTCCGCAAATGACCAAGGCGTCGAACGTCTCAGGTTTTAAATTTGCCACCGCGCTGTCTGCCAAAGTCTGTAGGCCTCCTAGTGAAACGACAGGATCGCCATCTGGAGAGACATTCTGAGTTTCCAAGCCGTAGTAAGCACCTCCAATGCCATTTAAGAATGCACATTCCCAGTCGGCGTATCCATTTGTCAGTAAAATTGCTAAATGTGGCAAGGTGATCTCTCAATTTTCGACAAGTCTGGCACGGGCGCTTTTTTGGACAGTATACCGCTTGCAACGACAGTTTTTGACAGCATTTGAATGTAGAGCTTTAGGACTACCGGCCTTACCCTGACAACATCGTTTTTTGTAGAGCTGAGTCAAACGGCAGATTGTCAATTGTTTGAAAGCCGAAATCTATCATTTCTCAGCATAGTAGTTCCTACGCTTCGTCTCTATCACTCTTTTCGCAATCCACGCTGTCCCAAGAAATGCGTTTTGATGCGTGGTGGACAATATCGGGTTGAAATGTTCCAGGCGTTTCGATGGTTGCGATATTAATTGCAGCCTCGTTTGGATATGCACTGTTTGTCGTCGCTATTTTCGACCCGCACACGGGGCAAAAATGACGTGTTATTATGTTCCCGCTATCGGCGTGATTACTATACTTGGAGAGTGAACCTTGTATGTCTATCTCGTCCCAAGTCACCCCAAAATCGGTACTGTGTCCGGTTCCGCTGGTTTTGCGGCAATCTTGGCAACAACAATGACTTACAAAGCTTGGATCGGTAGCTCCTTTGAAGGTAACGGCGCCACAAAGGCAGCTCCCTTGAAAGGATGTCTTCATGCAGAGCCGTCCACTGTTAGTAGTATTTTTCCAATATGTGCTCCCGCTTCCATATGAGCGTGTGCCTCGTGCGCCTGCGCAAGTGGGAAATGTGCATCGATACGAGGAGCAATCTCGCCGCTGCTCAAAAGCGGCCAAACTTCACGCTCAAGTCCAACCGCTATCTTTGCTTTTGCCTGGTTGGACTGTGGTCTCAGAGTTGATCCGGTGTGAGTTAAACGCTTGCCCATCAGCAGACGAAAATCCACTTCCGCAATGGCACCATTCAGGAAGGCGATTTGAATAATGCGCCCGTCGAAAGCTGCTGCTTTGTAGTTGCGTTCGATATAGTCGCCGCCAACCATATCAAGAATGACATCTGCACCTTTTCCATCTGTCATCTCTTTGACAGCTTCCACATAGTCAGTGGATTGGTAATTTATGACCCGATCAGCTCCGAGCTCGGAGCAGGCGGCGCATTTTTCATCAGAACCAGCTGTCGCAATCACAGTTGCTCCGCGTGCCTTTGCGATCTGAATTGCGGTTGTTCCAATTCCGGAACTACCGCCATGTATGAGAAAAACTTCATCGGATTGCAGATCACCGCGCATGAAAACATTGCTCCATACGGTGAAGAACGTTTCTGGCAATACCGCCGCTTGCTCCAATGTCATCCCCTCAGGAACGGGCAGTGCATGATTTTCGGGCACGGTGACATATTCTGCATATCCACCGCCCGGACATAGAGCGCATACGTGGTTGCCAGTTTCATAGCGCTCGGTATTGCGGCCCATTTTTACAACTGTTCCCGCTACCTCCAGACCTGGTAGATCCGAAGCGCCTTTGGGTGCGGGGTAAGCGCCCTTGCGTTGAAACACATCTGGTCGGTTAACGCCTGCAGCCGCAACCTTTATCAGTATTTCGCCCTCATGTGGAACAGGAACCCGGCGTTGCTCCAGTTTTAAAACCTCAGGTCCACCTGGTTCTGATATGGCGACGACATTCATGGTGTCTGGCACGGAGTCCGGCAGGGTTTGCGGCATTGGAGCGATCCTCATATTGCGATGTGTGCTACAGTGTCAAAACCACATCACTATGGTCAAGCTGAGAGGATAAAATGGCGCGCTATGACGAAGAAGGCCGAAAAATTGAAGCGCCTGCGCATGCCGTGGGTGCTGATTTAAGCGATTTATCGGTTGAGGAACTTCGAGAACGAATTGCGATGCTCAAAGAGGAAATAATAAGGGTTGAAAGAGCAATTAGCAGCAAAAGCGGTTCCATTGCAGCGGCAGAAGCATTCTTCAAGAGTTAGAGAAGTTGAGCATTCGCGACATTGCCTCGAATCATCCAATGGATGATAACAAAGCCTATCGGAACACTGTTTCAGGATTTTCTACATGATCGGCAAGCTAAAAGGCGTCATCGACTCTTATGGAGACGATTGGGTCATTGTGGATGTTCAGGGCGTTGGATATCAGGTCCATGCCTCAACTACGACTTTGCAATCTTTGCCTCAAATTGGTGAAGCGGCGACAGTTTCCATCGAAACCCATGTGCGAGAAACTGAGATCAAGCTTTTTGGTTTTGCAAGTGGGGCGGAGCGCGAGTGGTTTAGGCTGCTCATGACTGTGCAAGGTGTAGGCGCCAAGGTTGCCCTGGCGATTTTGAGTACATTGCGTGCAAGTGATTTGGCATCAGCAGTTGCCTTGCAAGACAAGGCCATGGTGTCACGCGCACCTGGAGTAGGGCCAAAAGTTGCACAGCGCATTGTTACCGAGTTGAAGGACAAAACGCCCGCCTTGAGTGGAGCGGCATCTGCAGAGTTGAGTCTGCAAAGCGATCTGGGCGAGGGTGTGGCCTCAGTTCCAGTGGCAGATGCAGTATCGGCCTTGGTAAATCTGGGATATGCCCAAGCACAGGCAAGCGGAGCCGTCGCCCGGATCGTTGCCAGAGATGGCGATGGAGCTGACGCGCAAACACTCATTCGCCTTGGCCTGAAGGAACTCAGCGGAGGTTAGTTTTGAAGCTTCGCAGCCTGATCTACTTTCTTATTTACGTTGCTGTTGGCCCGTTGATTGGTTTGGCGTGTCTTGAAATTTACGGCTCGATTTATTCTGTCGCAGAATTTGGGATTGAGTCAGCTATCTCAAGTCGTTCGCCAAAAAGTGGTATGTGGGCTTTTAGAATGAAAATGTCGTATTTGGTCGGCGGGGTGCCTGCCGCTGCCACAGGTGCGTATGTTGCCTTATCGCTTCTTAAAAACGGGTTTTCGAACTTTCGATTGGCGTTACGTGTGTCAATTTTGTCGAGTATGGCTGTCGGATTGTTTTTATTCGTTGTGCTTCCGAGTACTGAACACCTTATTGAAAGCACTTTCATTTTGGCAGCTATTTCGATGATTGTGACCACGATATTGCGCCCGGTTGAACGTATTTTTCGCTGAGATTGTCTTTCTTAGTGAAGTTGAGGAGGATTGTAATTCTGACCAAACGTGTTTCTTTGTATTTTCTGATTTATCCGCTATTTGGGCCGCCTTTGGGCTATATCGCGTTTGCCTTTGGGTTCGCAATATTTCTTTTATTCGATATGGGATACAATGCTACCGGCTTGCAACTTCCAGAATACATTTATGATGCTATTTCTATGACGGTGTATGCCTATTTTTTTGGTGGCGCACAGGCTTTTTTTACAGGGCTTTACGCCTCCATATCCCTAGCGAAATATGGTAAATCATCCTTACGTGGAGCGACTTTCGTTGCATGTGGCTCGACATTGGCTGTGGTGTTAGCTTTAGTTGTATTGATAGATATTGACGATCCCTCACTAAAAGGTCGTTTATTCTTGTTTCTACTACCGCCTGCATTGATTTCGACAATTGCTCTGCATTCTTTTGAGCGCTATTTCCGAATGCCCGGCGTTCAGGCTAAAAGCTAAACCATGACTGATTCATCTTCTTCACCAGATCGCGTGATTGCGCCGGACACACAGGGCGCAGATGACGTGGATTCCACGCTCCGCCCGCAACGTCTCACGGATTTTGTTGGGCAAGCGCAAGCGCGTTCAAATATGCAGGTATTCATAGAAGCGGCAAAGGCTAGGGGAGAGCCACTAGACCACGTGTTGTTTGTCGGCCCTCCTGGCCTTGGCAAAACCACACTGGCACAAATTGTTTCCAAAGAATTGGGCGTGAATTTTAGGGCGACATCTGGCCCGGTCATTACAAAGGCCGGCGATCTAGCAGCGCTTCTGACCAATTTGGAAGAACGTGATGTGTTGTTCATTGATGAGATTCACCGCCTTAGCCCTGCCGTTGAAGAAATTTTGTATCCAGCGATGGAAGATTTCCAACTTGACTTGATTATTGGTGAGGGTCCGGCAGCGCGATCCGTTCGCATTGATTTGGCACGGTTTACGCTCGTTGCAGCCACAACGCGGATTGGTCTTTTGACCACGCCTTTGCGGGATCGTTTCGGCATACCTATCCGCCTCAATTTTTATACTAATGAGGAATTGGAGTTTATTGTCACACGAGGTGCACGCCTTATGCAGGTGGGCATTACCAAAGATGGGGCAGAAGAAATTGCCAAGCGTTCGCGAGGTACACCGCGTATTGCTGGTCGCCTGCTTCGCCGTGTACGTGATTTTGCAATTGTGCGTTCTGGCGGTGAAATAACACGGGATGTCGCGGATGCGGCCTTGCAACAATTAGAAGTAGACGCGGCAGGAATGGACTCTCTTGATCGTCGCTATATTGGAACTATTGCGCAGAATTTTGGTGGCGGCCCGGTTGGCATTGAAACAATTGCGGCCTCGTTGTCGGAACCACGCGACGCTATTGAAGAGATTATTGAACCTTATCTAATTCAGCAGGGTTATATTCAGCGTACGCCGCGTGGGCGGATGCTGACACCAAAGGCATTCAAACATATGGGCATGGCCGCGCCGAAAGACTTCGCGGAACAACAGATTAGCTTGTTCGAAACTGATGGCGAACCTGAATGAATCAAATTGTCGACTTCGATCATGGCAGATGGGGTAGCTTTGACGGTGAATTTGAAGCCGGCACCCATATTCGTCCTGTTCGAATTTACTTTGAGGATACTGATTTTTCAGGCGTCGTTTATCACGCCGCCTATCTGAAGTTTCTTGAACGCGGCCGCAGTGATTTCATGCGATGCCTCAGGGTCAGTCATGCAACGCTTTCCGATCAGGGCATGGCTTTTGGTGTTGCTCATATGGAAATCAAATTCATTGCTGGTGCAGCAATCGATGATTTGCTGTTCGTGACAACACAAATTGATCACTACACTTCTGCTCGTGTGGTGTTTTCGCAAACTGTTTTGCGTTCGGGCAATCCAATTTTGCAGGCGAAGGTTACGATTGCGCTTATAAAAGATGGTCGTCCGCAGCGGCTACCTCTTGAAATTCGTCAGCTCTTCGATGAAATCGCTACGTGATCTCGGTTTGGCGAGCCATTCTGCCGGTCATACTTACGATAAATTAACCCTGATAAAGTCTTAATCACTTCAAAGTGGTTGGCGCATATTGTCGATTTTGCGGGGCATTTGTTGGGTTTGTCAGGGTTTTCGCGCCCTTTTATTGACATAGTTATTACAGACACACGCTGGCGACACATGCCTTATTTCTGCAATGCAACTGACAATGCAGTTGTTTTTGCTTTTTAGAACGTATTGAAGGAAGAACTGACTATGGAAGATCTTGGCCAGGCAGCGCTGAACGGGGCGGCGAATATTTCGCTTTGGTCCTTGTTTATTCAGGCGCATCTTGTTGTTAAAATCGTCATGATCGGCCTAGTCTTGGCATCTGTTTGGTGTTGGGCCATCATGATTGACAAGGCGATACTATATCGTCGTGCAAAAGGCCAAATGGACCGTTTCGACCAGATTTTCTGGTCTGGCCAATCGTTGGAAGAACTTTATCGCACTTTGTCACAACGCAACAACACCGGTTCCGCCGCGCTGTTTGTCACCGCGATGCGCGAATGGAAGCGGACTTATGAAGGCGGCGCACGCTCCATTGGTGGCTTGCAAATGCGTATCGACAAGGTGATGGATGTCGCGATTGTTCGTGAAACCGAACGTCTTGAAAAACGCCTTCTAATTCTTGCGACTGTTGGCTCTGCAGGTCCATTTATTGGCCTGTTTGGCACGGTTTGGGGTATTATGAGCAGCTTTCAGGCCATCGCGGCGGCTCAAACAACGAACCTTGCAGTTGTGGCACCCGGTATTGCAGAAGCTCTGTTTGCAACCGCGCTTGGTTTAATCGCGGCCATTCCCGCAGTTATTGCCTACAACAAGTTCAGCGGTCAACTGGGACGCTTGACATCTCGTCTGGAAGGATTTGCTGACGAGTTTTCCGCCATACTCTCGCGGCAAATGGATGAAAGAGTCTAGCTTATGGCCATGAATGTTCCATCCGGTGCACGTGCAGGCGGACGTGGTAGACGCGGACGCGGTAAGCGCGCGCCCATGAGTGAAATCAACGTCACACCCATGGTGGATGTAATGCTGGTGCTGTTGATCATTTTTATGGTTGCGGCCCCGCTTCTAACTGTTGGTGTTCCTATTGACTTGCCTGAAACGAAGGCACGCCAGTTGAGCGGCGATACAGAACCTATCAGCATTTCCATCAATTCTGAGGGGCAGGTGTTCCTTCAGGAAACCGAAATTCCGATCGATGAAGTGGTGGCGAAGCTGACCGCAATTGCTGAAAATGGCTACGAAGAGCGTATTTATGTGCGCGGTGATCGCAACACTGATTATGGCACAATCATGCAAGTCATGGGTACGATCAGTGCTGCTGGGTTCACGCGCTTGGGTCTTGTCACCACAGAACAGCAATCCGGAAGCTAGGTTTAGTTTGATCCGATGAAAACCGGTTTAATCCTTTCAAGCGTAGCCCATGTGGCGGTGATGACGTGGGGCGTGTTCGCCCTTCCGGAACCGGCACGTTTGGAGGCGCCTGACATTGATGCGTTACCGGTCGAAATCGTACCTTTTGAGGAATTATCTCAGAAGCGGGCTGGTGACTTGAATGCCGATCCTGAGACGCCACCACCGCCTGAGCCTGAACCAACACCACCCGCGCCGGTGGAAGCTGATAAGCCTGAAGAAAAGCCAACGGAAGAACCTGCACCGAAACCGGTAGAGGCAACGCCTCCGCCTGCGCCAACGCCGCCGGAACCGGAGCCAGCACCGCCGGAGCCTGACCCTGAACCTGCGCCACCTGAGCCAGAACCGGAACCAACACCGGAGCCTGAAGTTGCGCCCGAGCCAAAACTGGACTTATCAAAAGCACCGCCACCTCGTGTGCGGCCAAAACCACCTGCGCAAAAGCCGCCGGAACCCAAAGCTGATTTCAATACCGACAAGATTGCCGCACTGCTGGACAAGCAAAAACCGCAGGGTGCTGCGCCTCAGCCAGAGCAGCCTCAGCAACTTGGCGTTCAAGGCGGAGATAACTCCAATCAGCTTAGCCAGAATGAAATTGATTTTCTGCGCCGTCAGCTTGAGAATTGCTGGAGCTTGCAAGCCGGTATGGAAGCGGCAGAAAGTATCGCAATTGAAGTGCAAATGGTTCTCAATATCGACGGTACTTTAGCTGGCCCTCCGCGTGTTTTGAATTCAGGTGGTGGAGCACAGTTCCAAATTGCGGCCGAACGCGCATTGCGCGCCGTGCAAGTTTGTGCACCATATTCCTACATGCCGCAGGAAAAATATGACACTTGGCAAGTGATCGAGTTCAATTTCGATCCGTCAAAAATGTTTCAGGGATGATGTTTATGCTTCGGAAAAATACAATTGCAAACGGAAGCGTGGCACTAACGCGCAGCTTATTCGCATTTTTTGTAATTCTGTTTGGAGTATTTGCGGCGTCCAGTGCGTCGGCGCAACTCAAGCTCGATATCACGCGAGGCAACATTCAGGCGCTGCCGATCGCTATTCCAAACTTCGTGGGCGCAACGGGACAGGTAGATCAACTGAGCCAGAACGTAACCCAGGTAATCGTTGCGGATCTGGAACGCTCAGCGCTCTTCCGTGCAATTGATCCCGCGACATTTATTGATCAGAATGCGAACCCGGACTCAGTGCCACGTTTCCCCGATTGGCGTGTTTTGAATGCGCAGGCTCTGGCCGTCGGGCGTATCACACAGGAACCAGACGGGCGTATCCGTGCAGAATTTCGTTTGTGGGATGTGTTTGGCGGCAAACAAATTGCTGGGCAACGTTTCTTCACACAGCCAGACAATTGGCGTCGTGTGGCTCACATCATTGCAGATGCCATTTATGAAAGGCTCACCGGCGAGAAGGGGTATTTCGATACGCGTATCGTGTTCGTCGACGAGACTGGTCCTAAAGACAACCGAACCAAGCGCCTCGCAATTATGGATCAGGACGGAGCGGAGTTGCAGTATCTGACTACCGGTGGGGACTTGGTCTTAACGCCACGGTTTAGTCCGAGCCGTCAGGAAATTACCTACATGTCCTATGCAACCGGGCAACCTCAAGTGTTTTTGCTGAATATTGATACTGGCCAGCGAGAGGTCGTTGGTAATTTTCCCGGAATGACTTTTGCGCCGCGATTTTCGCCTGATGGGCAAAGGGTTGTGATGAGCCTCCAGCAAGAGGGCAATGCAAATATCTACACCATGGATCTACGTTCCAAACGTACGACACGCCTGACGAATTCGCCTTCCATTGATACATCACCATCTTTTTCTCCAGATGCGTCTCGCATCGTATTTGAGTCAGATCGTGGTGGCTCTCAGCAACTCTATGTGATGGGCGCAAATGGTGGCGAAGCGACACGCATCAGTTTTGGACAGGGGTCTTACTCAACGCCGGTTTGGTCTCCACGTGGGGATCTGATTGCGTTTACGAAACGGTCGCAGGGCCAGTTTCTCATCGGTGTTATGAAAACGGATGGGTCGGATGAGCGTATTTTAACGGCCGGATTTCACAATGAGGGCCCCACTTGGGCACCCAATGGCCGTGTTCTAATGTTCTTTCGCGAACCGCAGGGCGGAAATTCCGGACCACAATTATGGTCTATTGATCTGACGGGTTATAACGAACGCAGGGTACCAACACCTAACTTTGGTTCTGATCCGGCTTGGTCCCCCCTTTTGAATTGAGGATTTGCTGATCATGCAAAGCGTTTCGCAGGGTGACCCTAGGTTGTCTTGACGATATTTATTGTAACCATGCGTTAACCATACTTGCGAACGCGCGCTTAACCATGGATAACCTATAGTCCTTATGGTTAAAAAAAAGATCAATTTGTCCGCATTTCAGTCGCAATCTGGATGGAGACAAGGGAATACAAGGTTGGGAAATCAGTTCGGATGAGTCGATTGATGCGCCCCATGCCCCAAGAATTTAGGAGTTAGCGGACATGTTTGCACAACAAGTCCTGCAGCCAATAGCGCAGATATTCCGCGCGAGCGCTGCGATGAAGATGATGGCTGTTCTGGTGCTAGGTCTCGCCGTAGCGGGCTGCGCAGGTAACAAATATGACGTGAATGCGGCTGGCACAACAGCGAAACCCGGTTCCCCTCAGGACTTTGCGGTGAATGTTGGAGACCGTGTGTTCTTCGAGACTGACAGTACGGAACTGACAGCACGCGGTAAGGCTACACTTGACCTGCAGGCTCAATGGCTTGCGCGCTATCCCAGCTACAATTTTGTCGTTGAGGGCCATGCGGATGAACGCGGAACACGCGAATACAACATTGCGCTTGGCGCTCGGCGCTCCGCAGCCGCCAGGTCTTATTTGGTTGCACGTGGTGTAAATGCAGGCCGTATGAGCACAATTTCATACGGTAAGGAGCGGCCTGTAGCTGTCTGTAATGACATATCTTGCTGGTCACAAAACCGCCGTGCTGTCACAACGCTTAAAGGCGGCGGCAGTTAGTCTCGACAAATTTCTGAAGACCGGAAAGGCCCAAACTCCGGTTTGGGCCTTTTTGTTATTTGATCCCGATTTGAACGACCGCCAATTATCAATGCAGGAATAGGAAAGTCATGTCCCCAAGATTTTTCAGATTTATGTTTGTCCCGATTGCGTTCTTTTTTGTTGCAAGCGCAGTGTTGCCTGCTGCTGCGCAAACTACCAGGGAAGCGGCAGAATTGAATATGCGGGTAGATAGGCTGGAAGCCCAAATTCGCGACCTGACAGGCCAGATTGAGCGGCTGACATTTGCCTTGCAAAATGCTGGGCAAGGCACCGCGCCTTCTATCAAGCAACAGCAACAAGTGGCTCCGCAGGTGCAGCCAAACAATGGATTGGGTGCACCACCAAGTAATTTAGGTACATTGTCTGACGCTTCGGGCGGACCTTTGGACCTGTCTGCGTTGATTAATGGCAGCGGTGGAATTGGTATTGAACCACAACAGCAAAACGGAGTTCGACAGGCCATACAGCCAGCAGTATCTGCCGCGGCTAGCACACCCAGAGATGAATATGAATTGGCCTACGGACATATATTAAGGGGCGACTATGATATTGCTGAAGCGTCCTTGCGCGAGTTTTTGACCAAGTATCCGACGGATCCACTGGTGAGTGATGCGCGGTTCTGGTTGGGAGAGACAAAATTTGTACGAGGTAATTTCAGAGAAGCGGCCAACGAGTTTCTTGAATCCTATTCCAAATACCCTCAAGGGGCAAAAGCGCCTGACAGTCTTTTGAAATTGGGTCTTTCGTTGAAAGAACTTGGTGAGACCGATGCAGCTTGCGCCACCTATGCAGAACTTGTTCGTAAATATCCGGCAGCATCGCCGCCTGTTAAGGAGCGTGTGCGCACTGAGCGAAAATCGGCAAAGTGCATCTAACCAAAACAACCAATGCGTTTGCGAAATATTTCACAACTCTGAAAGACCTTGACTGGACGCATCCGATTGCACTTGCTGTTTCCGGGGGCGGCGACAGCATGGCACTGCTGGCAACTGCTCTAGACTATCGAGACTCTTTAAACCTGTCATCTTCTTTGCTTGTTCTGACAGTCGATCACGGGATTCGGTCAGAAGCAGCACGTGAAGCTGAAATGGTTCAGACTTACTGCGACAAGCGTTGCGTTCATCATGAAATACTCACTTGGTCTGGATCGCTACCAACGTCAGCCGTAGCAGAAAATGCGAGAAATATTCGAAGGCGTTTGTTACTTGATGCATGCCTGCAGCGAGGTTTTCATCAACTGGCGCTGGCGCATACTATGGACGATGTTGCAGAGACTTTGCTGATGCGTGTGCGCCGAGGCGGCTTGCGTGGTCATGCTTCTATTCCACTTAAAACACACCTTTCGGAGATAACGATCTATCGCCCATTTTTAGGCTTGCGTAGAGGCGAGTTGCGTCAAGCGTTGAGTCAAATTGACGTTGCGTGGGTTGATGATCCAACCAATGAAGACATTCGATATGAACGGCCAAGGGTTCGACAAGTACTACGGCGGCTTGAGAACACCAGCTATGGCACGCGGCAAATTGCTGCTTATGCACAGATCATGGGACGCTTTCGCAAGGTGCTTTCCGAACAGATTTCACGGCTTGTTGCGCAGGCTTGTTCCTTGTCCGGGGACGATCTGGAAATTGAACCCAATGCGCTGAAGAACTATCCGGGCACTGTGGGGCTGGAAACGCTTAGGGAACTTGTTCGTTTTGTCGGCGGTGATGCGCATATGATCGACCGTAAACAGGCCGGGCAGGTGCTTGAGAAGCTTGTTTCGAGCGCAAATACCTTAAAGCCCTTTTCCGCTGGCCGTTGTGTTTTGTCTCCCAAAAAGGATGGAACCTGGACCTTGTCCCGAGCAAATAGAGCGCTGCCAACGGTACAGGTTTCTGGTGGGAAAAGCGTACGTTGGGATGGTAGGTATGTTGTCAGTTTTTCTGGTAAAGCCGATGAAACTGTCACGATTTCGCCTCATAATGTGTTGCCCCGAGTGATGCAGGACACCGCAAACTGCAAGATTATATTCCGCCCGCAGGTCATGGACGGGCCGGTCTCTTGTTTGGATAAAGCGATATTTCGTGAGTTTTCTGCGCTGTTGGACCCTGCAGTTTCGTGAAAACGAGGCAATATGCCAAATAACGTTCACCTTTTTCAAAGAAAGCTGCGTTCTGACCGGAATGCGCCTTGGCATATGGCGCCCACCTCCCTATTTTGTTTGCATACAAAAACATAAGTCGCGCGTTTGGACGCCGAACTTTTGGCTCAAGCGACGTATAAGGAAATAGAATGACCGGAAATTTCCGCAATTTTGCACTTTGGATCATTATTGGTCTATTGCTGATAGCGCTGTTTAACCTGTTCCAGAATCCGGGACAGAGTAACCGCGGAACCGCAATTCCATATTCACAATTTATCAGTGAAGTTGAGCAAGGCACAGTTAATAGTGTGACCATTGCAGGCACCGAAATTTCAGGTGTGTACAATAATAACAGCCGTTTCCAGACGCGCGCGCCAGATAATGCTGATTATGTTGATAAACTGACAGAACGTGGTGTGGCGATCACTGCTGAAGCACCAAGCAGCGAAGGCTTCAGCTTGATTGGGCTGTTGATATCCTGGCTGCCGATGATTCTCATTTTGGGCGTGTGGATTTTCTTCATGCGACAAATGCAGGGTGGTGGCCGCGGTGGCGCCATGGGTTTTGGTAAATCCAAAGCAAAATTGCTCACTGAGGAACATGGCCGTGTTACATTTGAAGACGTTGCCGGTGTCGATGAAGCCAAGGAAGACCTTGAGGAAATCGTAGAATTCCTGCGCGATCCTCAGAAGTTCCAACGCTTGGGTGGTCGTATTCCGCGTGGTGTATTGCTCGTAGGTCCTCCCGGAACGGGTAAAACGCTTCTTGCACGTTCGGTTGCAGGTGAGGCCAATGTGCCGTTTTTCACGATATCAGGTTCTGACTTTGTGGAAATGTTTGTTGGCGTAGGCGCCAGCCGCGTGCGCGACATGTTCGAGCAGGCCAAGAAAAGCTCACCCTGCATTATCTTCATCGATGAGATCGATGCTGTTGGTCGCCATCGTGGTGCCGGCCTTGGTGGCGGTAACGATGAGCGTGAACAGACGTTGAACCAGTTGCTGGTTGAAATGGATGGTTTTGAAGCTAATGAAGGCGTCATTATCATCGCTGCAACCAACCGTCCAGACGTGCTGGACCCTGCGCTGCTGCGACCTGGTCGTTTTGACCGTGAAGTTGTGGTTCCAAATCCAGATGTGTCAGGTCGTGAGAAAATTCTTAAGGTCCATGCGCGCAATGTTCCTCTGTCACCAGATGTCAATCTAAAAACCGTTGCACGCGGAACACCTGGCTTCTCTGGTGCTGATCTTATGAACCTGGTGAATGAAGCCGCGCTTCTGGCTGCCCGTCGTTCTAAACGCATTGTCACTATGGGTGAGTTTGAAGATGCCAAGGATAAGGTCATGATGGGTGCAGAACGTCGCACGCTTGTCATGAGCGAAGATGAGAAGAAGTTGACTGCTTATCATGAGGCAGGGCACGCGATCGTTGCGCTAAATGTTGCTAAGACTGACCCGGTTCACAAAGCCACCATTATTCCGCGTGGCCGTGCATTGGGTATGGTGATGCAATTGCCAGAGCGTGATCAGATTTCCATGAGTTTGATGCAGATGACCAGCCGTATGGCAATCATGATGGGTGGCCGTGTTGCTGAGGAAATTACCTTTGGTGCAGACAATGTAACTTCTGGTGCATCATCGGATATCCAACAGGCTACGCGCCTGGCACGGGCCATGGTCACTCAATGGGGCTTTTCCGATAAGCTCGGCAAGGTCGCCTACGGAGATAATCAGGAAGAAGTTTTCCTAGGTCACTCGGTTGCGCGTCAACAAAACGTATCTGAAGATACGTCTCAGATCATTGATGCTGAAGTTCGCCGTATTGTGGATGAGGGTTTTGCTGAAGCCAAAACAATCCTTACGGAGAAGAATGATGATCTCGAAGCTCTTGCACAGGCATTGCTCGAATATGAGACATTGAGTGGTGACGAAATTGTCGAACTACTTAAGGGTAATCCACCCGTGCGTGAAGATGATGATTCTCCTTCTACACCGCGCGGCCCGGCTGTTCCAAGCGCTGGCGCACCGAAATCTAAACCATCCGAACCGGACGCCGGAATGGAACCGCAGCCTTCTTAGAATTCGGTTTGAATGACGAAGAACCCGGACCATGTGCCGGGTTTTTTCGTTTTAATCATACGAGGCCATTGAGTGCAGCAAACTGATCGTAGTCGGCATCTTGTTGCCAATTATATTCAGCCCAATTTGCAACTTTCACAGCGGTATCGGTGTCATGCATACGTGCTATGGCGGCTAAACTCATATCCATGCCAGCGGACACTCCAGACGATGTTATAGTATTGCCATCTTCTACCCAACGCGCTTGCCTTTTCCATTTTACTCTTGGGCCTTGGCTTTGAACCCAATTAAAAGCGGCCTTGTTTGTAGTTGCATGCATATCATCCAGCAGGCCTGCACGGGCAAGGAGGGCGCTTCCTGTGCAAACACTTAGCACAAACTCCGCATTGTGTGCTGTTTCTCGGAGCCAGGATAGTGTCGATCTGTTCTCAATCTCACTTCGAGTCCCAGCGCCGCCAGGAACAAATAAAATGTCAAACTGCATTGGTGTTTGGAAAGGAAGATCGGCCACTACGTTTGGCCCCTGATTGCTAGCCACGGTCCCGATGTTTTCTGCAATGAGTTTTATTTTGTAGTGCTTGTCCAATAGTCCAAACATTTCCAATGGACCAAATAGGTCAAGCAGCTCAAAACCCGGGAATATAAGAGCGCCGATTGTACGCATGTAGGACGCCTTTCATGTTCCATATTCAAAGTGAACGGCAGCAAGCGTAGACGAAGAGCGCGGGCACCTCTCTTGCAGTGCTGTAAATATCACGAAAAAATCGGGGAGGGACAGCTGCACCACTTACATTCTTGAACCCGGCTTTTCGCAATGCGAGTATTGTCCGCGGAATGTGGAAGAATTGACTTACAATGATTATCTTGGTTTCGGTTGGGAAATTTTCAGCAATGTAACGAACACTTTCCAAAGTGTTGATGCCACTTGAGTCCGTCATGATACGGTTTTTGGCGACGCCTGATACCTTTAGAAAATCGGCCATTGCGATTGCTTCATCTACGCCCTCGTCACCGATACCACCGCTGACAACATAGGTTATCGATTTATGTGCCTGTTCCAACTCATAGGCGCGTTCCATACGTGCATTTAATGCAGGGGAGAGGGTGCCATTTGGGAGAACCTTGCTGCCAAGAACCAAGGCAACATCTGCGCTTTCAACGGAGCCGCTCAGCCACAGACTACCGGCCATTACGCTGACCATCAGAAGCACATAAGTCGCTAGTCCAATTGCAAAACACTTAGACAGAAAGTTCATGTTGAGACCATTGAGCCGTTACAGATGTAAACATTTGTGGCCACGTTAATAGCGCTATGCTAGTGCCAAGTCTAACAGCAACGGAACTCAAATTGGGTTGGGGACGCTATGTCAGTGCAGCGCGATATTATTATCGATACAGATCCGGGACAGGATGATGCACTTGCGTTGCTTTTAGCGCTTGCAAGCCCTGAATTGAATGTATTGGGCATGGTGGCGGTGGCTGGAAACGTTCCATTGGCACAAACATCGCGCAACATTCGCCTAGTTTGCGAACTTGCAGGGCGCCCTGATATTCCTGTTTATTCGGGTGCAGAACGCCCTATGGTCCGTCCATTAATCACTGCGGAATATGTGCATGGAAAAACAGGGTTGGATGGTGTGGAATTACCAGAGCCGACTATGCCATTGCGCGATGAGTTCGGTCCAGATTTTATAATTGATGCTGTCATGGCTCGCCCCGCCAGATCTGTCACATTGTGCACCCTTGGTCCGTTGACGAATGTGGCACTTGCCATGGCCAAAGAACCAGCCATCATTCCCCGGTTAAAGGAGTTAGTGATGATGGGGGGTGGTTTTTTCGAGGGTGGTAACATAACGCCTGTCGCAGAGTTTAATATTTATGTAGATCCTCATGCGGCCAAAATTGTTCTTGAGAGTGGTGTGCCCATTACCATGCATCCTCTGGACTGTACGCACCAAGCGCTAACCAGTGAAGGACGAATTGAAGCCTTTAGAGAACTGGGAACTAAAGTGGGTGATGCGTGTGTTGGCTGGCTCAGGTTTTTCGAGCGCTTTGATGAAGATAAATATGGCACCGACGGCGGACCTTTGCACGATCCAAATGTTATTGCGTATCTGCTCAAACCGGAGATTTATTCTGGCCGGTTCATCAATGTGGAAGTTGAAACCAGTTCTGAACTTACCATGGGAATGACAGTGGCTGATTGGTGGAATGTTTCAGACCGCAAAGCAAACGTGAATTTCATCCGTAGCCTTGATGACGATGCTTTTTACGGAATGCTGGTTGATAGGATTGGCCGTCTTTAATCGATTGAGCAATTTACTGGCTCAGGCACAGAATTTCTTAGCTGCAAAATGCGCTCTCCGTATATGATTTTCCAAGCGGAGCGACAGTTACTTGACTTGACGCAAGGCCGTTGGCCCAACGCCATGCTTAAGTTCTGATAAGCGAGGTTGGAAATGGCTGTTAAAAACAAGCAAGACTTATTAAAAATTACACAAAAGGAGTATAGTAAGCTCATCAAGCTGCTTGAATCTGTCGATGCGAAGACAGCCTTAGTGAAAGATTCCGAAGACACCTCGATCAAAGATGTGGTTGCCCATCGTGCCCATTGGGTTGAGTTATTCTTGGGATGGCACGCGGACGGCCTTGCCGGAAAAATGGTTTATTTTCCTGCGAAAGGTTACAAGTGGAATGATCTTAAGCGATATAACTACAATCTTAGACAACAACAGATATATGTTGGCTGGGATACGGCGCTGGTGATGCTGGACGAGAGCTATCACAGCCTTTTCAAATTCATTGAAGGGTGTTCAGAACAAGAACTTTATGGTGGTCCTATGAAAGGTGCTAACAATCAATGGACGGTAGGTCGATGGGCCGAGGCAGCAGGCGCGAGCCATTTTAGGTCAGCTTCAAAGTGCTGTCGCGCAATGCTGAAAAAGGCACAATAGTTTTCTGAGTCCAATATCTGTTCAATTTGACGTAAAAGAATCTATTCGCTTTGTCCCTAACATCGACATGATCTCAGATTTCAGTTCTCCAAAGTTAATTTGCAAGCGTTCTCATCCATACGTTTGAGAAGAAATGCTGCGCCAAATTTTGCCGGTGAAAAGTTCAATTGGGCAGCTTCGTTTTCTTCGTCGCAATCATGGGCGGTGAAACCTCCATTGCTCAGAATAATGTGATCCATGTCTACGTCGAAAAGCTGAAACGGACCGCCATCACATTGAATGCCGCAATTCAAGGCTCCGGCCTCCGTATGGCATTGTCCGAATGCTGAATAGGGTTTGCCATTTACTACTGCCAGAATAACAGGGCTATAAACAGTACGCTTTTCTCCCAATTGTTCAAAATTTGGGTCAAACATATGGCTTACAATAAGGTTCTCCAGACCGGAATCCTCTGCGATTGCCTGTTCGTCTGCCAGAGCGTAGCAATTGAGGGCGCTCATTCCAAAATGGCGTTGAAGCGCTTTGGGTGTGTCTGGCATTGCGACCCATCTCGGCTCGCTATCACCCAACGCGTCGTCGGTTCCGCCTGCTGTAAATGTAAAAACAAGACCTGCCAATATCAAAACCAGTATTGAACTGTAATGAAACTTGTAGCCGCTCATCCTTTTTGAACCTTTATTTTATAATCAGAATGTAACAAACGAGCGTACCCGTTTAGCCTTTTTTGAGGCAACAAATATAAAACGCTCTTTTTGGGCATATTTTCTAGGGGCAACATTATGAGCCGTCGTTATTTTGGCACCGATGGAATTCGGGGAAAGGCAAACGATTTTCCAATGACACCGGACATTGCCATGAAAGTTGGCATGGCGGCTGGTCTTACCTTTCAACGTGGCGAACATCGCCATCGTGTGGTGATTGGCAAAGACACACGCCTTTCTGGTTATATGATTGAAAATGCGCTGGTCGCTGGGTTCACATCGGTTGGCATGGATGTGTTTTTAACCGGGCCTGTTCCGACCCCCGCCGTGGCTTTGCTCACACGCTCATTGCGGGCCGACATTGGTGTGATGATTTCCGCTAGCCACAATCCATATTACGACAATGGCATCAAGCTGTTTGGGCCTGACGGGTACAAGCTTTTTGATGACACTGAAAAAGAGATCGAAGCTCTGCTTGATGCTGATCTTTCCGGCAGTTTGGCAAAGCCCGATGAACTTGGTCGTGCCAAACGTATAGATGGCGTTTTGGACCGATATATAGAAACGGCCAAACGCACCCTGCCACGTTCCATGACACTTGAAGGTTTGCGTATTGTTGTTGATGGGGCAAATGGCGCAGCCTACAAAGCCGCTCCTGAAGCGTTATGGGAACTGGGTGCGGAGGTCATTCGCATGGGTGTTGAGCCAGATGGCTTTAATATCAACCAGGGCTGCGGATCCACTGCGCCCGCAAAACTCGTGGAGAAAGTGCGTGAAGTCCGGGCCGATGTTGGTATTGCGCTGGATGGCGACGCCGATAGGGTCTTAATCGTCGACGAGAAGGGCACTATCATTGATGGTGATCAGCTTATGGCGGTGGTGGCCGAATCCTGGAAGGAGCAGGACCGTTTGTCGGAGCCGGGTATTGTTGCGACGGTTATGTCCAATCTTGGTCTTGAACGGCATCTTGCGGCTCAGGGGCTGACGCTTGCCCGGACTAATGTCGGAGACCGCTACGTCGTGGAGCATATGCGTGCAAATGGCTACAATGTTGGTGGGGAGCAATCCGGACATATTGTCTTGTCGGATTATACAACAACTGGGGACGGTCTAATTGCTGCACTACAGGTGCTGGCGGTTGTTAAATCAAAAGGCAAGCCTGTCAGCGAAGTGTGCCATCGTTTTGACCCGGTACCGCAGGTGCTTAAAAATGTCCGCTTTTCCGGCGTGTCACCACTTGATCGAAGTGATGTGAAGGAGGCGATTCTTGATGCAGAGAGCGCACTCGGCAATGGTGGGCGGTTGCTCATCCGCCCTTCCGGGACGGAACCTGTTATTAGGGTTATGGCGGAAGCCGATGATTTTGGTCAGGTTGACAAACTTGTTGACCAACTAATTGAAGTTATCGGAAGCGGCGCATAGGTTAAAAGTTGTACTTTGAAGTATAGCTCAACTTCTATTTCTGCGGCGTTCCGATATTAGAATGCCGCAGAGAACGAGTGCAAGTCCAAGCCAATCACTCCACTGGAGCGCTTCTCCAAGCAGTATCACGCCTACCATAACTGCAAACACCGGTACCAGATAGTTGGAGAGAGCTAAAAACGAAGCACCTGCTTCTTTCAGTAGCTTGTATAAAAGAATTGTCGCTAAAGCGGTTGGAAACACACCCAGCACAACCACCGCAAAGACACTGGCGAGACTGACTTCCGATAGTCCATTTGGGGCAATGATAAGGGACATTGGCAGAGAAGTTGCTGCAGCTGCAATGAGAACACCTGCAGACTTTGAGGCATTTGTCATATCCGGCATCAAGCGAGCCGTTGTGCCATTTAAGGCATAACAAAGTGCAGCGGCTGTTATAGCCAGCAAGGCCCAAAGCTGGATAGGTCCGGCGTCCAGTGCCATACCACCTCCAACCCCTACCAGAATAGCAACACCCAGGAACCCGATGAGAAAACCCGAGGCTTTCTGCCGGGTTAGATGCTCATCCGATAACAGAAAATGGGCGAGAACGATAACGCATAGTGGGACGGCCGCCATAAGAATGCCAGCAACCCCGGAGGGAACATAGCGAACGCCCCAAGAGATGAGTGTAAATGGCAAGACGTTGCCAACGAGGCCCAACCAAAAGAACCAAATCCAGTCGGTCAGCTTTCGGCTCAAATTTTGTTTCCGGTAGAATAAATATAACAACATCAACAATGCGCCGATGGTTATGCGCAAACTGACCACCCAAATTGGTGAAATGGTCTCCACCGCAATTTTACTCGCCGCAAATGAAGAGCCCCACAAAATCACAAGAATTCCAAGGACATACCAATGCATTGGCTTGCGCGCTGATAGAGCAACTGATGGAGGCATACTGTTTCCGGCTGTTGAAGGTTAATGCTTTTTAATTTCAAGTAAATAAAATGTTAATACATATTTTTATTCGTTTAAGTGCTTATTAACCTTAACAAGTCAATATATTTGCAGGTTTTAACAATGTAAAAACCATCAGTACAGTTTTGTTTAGAGTGAGTATTGACATGAGAACGACAGGCAACACCAGGGTTGGTAAGACATTGGGCGCGATCGCGGCGCTCGCGACCATGCTTGCAGGACCAGCGGTTGCCGCTGACCTGCCAACATACGTATACGAAGAACCTGTGTATGACAAAGCCGGCGCTTGGTATCTGCGCGGCGATATTGGCTATGTGGCCACGCGAGATTATTCAGCGACATACAATGGTTCGGCAGGCCATCAAGAATTTTATAATGAAGATTACGACCATAGTTGGTTGATTGGGGTAGGTGTTGGCTATCAGTTCAACCACTATTTCCGGATGGATTTAACTTGGGATTACACCGCTACTTGGGACTTTGAAGGCAATACAATTTGTCTTGGAGGCGGCGGTTGCGGATCAACCTACAATGATGAGTACAGCTCATTCTCTATGCATACAGTGTTGGCCAATGCCTATCTTGATTGGGAAAACAGTAGCTCATGGACGCCATATATTGGTGCGGGTCTTGGTTTTGCTTACATAAATGCTGGCCGTCACTATGCCAATAATGCTGACGGTTCATATGCGGCGTTTGGCGAAAACGGCAATTTTAACTTTGCAGCAGCTGCGATGGCCGGTGTGTCATATGAAGTCAGTCAGAATTTCTCTCTTGATGCGAGCTACCGATATCTGTGGGTAGGTGATGTTGAGAGTGGAGAATCTGAGACGTCTGGCCTCACAGGTAAGGTAACTTATCATGATGTTGACTTTCACCAGGTTCGTGTTGGTGGTCGCTACACCTTCCATTAATGTCTAAAAGCCGGAACTCAAAATTCTGGCGCCTTCAAGACCCGCAGACATTGTCCTACCCTGGATAGTCTCTGCGGGTTTTTGAGTTTTGCAGCGACGTGGCTTCGGTCAAAAGTATCGTAAAAGTCTCCCTTTCCATAAATCTACTTGCAGTAAATGCCGCTTTCCACTAACCCCATCAGTGGGACACCTCTCCCCAACGAGAGGCAATCTATCTGTGAGGGTAGCATGATACATGCAAAAACTGGCCAAGAGGCCGGGCTGCGCACACCTGAGTTGCGTCCAAAAAATCCCCATTTTTCATCAGGGCCTTGCGCCAAGAGACCCGACTGGTCGCTTAACGCGCTTAAAGATGCTGCGCTTGGACGCTCGCATCGCGCCAAAATTGGCAAGTCCAAACTCAAGCAGGCCATCGATCTGACGCGTGAGGTGCTTCAAGTGCCTGATGATTATCTGATAGGCATTGTGCCTGCATCAGATACCGGTGCATTTGAAATGGCCATGTGGTCGATGCTTGGTGCACGCGGTGTTGATCTGCTGGCCTGGGAAAGCTTTGGCTCTGGCTGGGTCACTGATGCTGTGAAGCAGTTGAAATTGGACAATCAGCGGACGCTAACCGCTGACTACGGCCATTTGCCGGACTTGGCGTCCGTTAACTTTGAAAATGATGTCGTGTTTACCTGGAACGGAACGACCTCTGGAGTTCGGGTCCCCAACGGTGACTGGATTCCCTCGGATCGCGCCGGGCTTACCTTGTGCGACGCCACATCCGCGGCCTTTGCCCAGGATCTCGCATGGGACAAGCTGGATGTTGTGACTTTTTCTTGGCAGAAGGTGCTGGGCGGTGAAGCTGCCCATGGTATGCTTATTCTGTCACCACGTGCCGTTGAGCGCCTTGAATCCTACACACCTGCATGGCCTTTGCCAAAAATTTTTCGCCTCACCAAAGGTGGCAAGTTGATATCCGGCATTTTTGATGGCGCGACAATCAACACACCATCAATGCTGTGCGTGGAAGATTATCTGGATGCTTTGCATTGGGCACAGTCTGTGGGTGGGCTAACGGGATTGATGGGTAGAGCTGATGGCAATGCGCAGGTATTGGCAGATTGGGTCTCCCAAACACCCTGGGTGGACTTTCTGGCTGTTGATCCTGCCACACGCTCCAATACATCGGTGTGTTTCAAAATTGTAGATGAAGATGTTTGTGTCCTTTCCGATGCCGAGCAGGCCGCTTTCGCAAAATCCATGGTAAGCCTTTTGGATGGAGCGGGTGTTGCCTACGACATTGGCGCCTATCGTGATGCTCCATCAGGGCTTCGTATCTGGGCTGGCGCAACGGTAGAGCAGGCTGACCTTGCCGCTTTGTTGCCTTGGCTTGAATGGGCTTTTGCAGCTCAAAAAGAAACACTCGCTCAAGCTGCTTAATTTATTCAATTAATCATATATCTGGCGCGCGCGATTGTAAGATCGCTGCTGCCTTTGGAGACTACTATGACCAATAAAACACCCCGTGTACTCATCTCAGATAAACTGTCTGAAACCGCCGTTCAAATCTTTAAGGATCGCGGATTAGATGTAGATTTCCAGCCTGATCTTGGTAAAGACAAGGACCGGCTTGCCCAGATCATTGGCGATTACGATGGGCTTGCAATTCGCTCAGCTACCAAGGCAACAGAAAAAATAATTGCCGCTGCAAGCAATCTAAAAGTTATTGGCCGTGCCGGCATCGGCGTCGATAATGTTGATATTCCTGCGGCCACCCAAAAGGGCATCATTGTCATGAACACCCCTTTTGGAAACTCCATAACGACGGCGGAACACGCAATCGCGATGATGTTTGCAGTTGCGCGCCAGCTGCCGGAAGCGAATGCATCTACGCAGTCAGGTAAATGGGAAAAATCTAAATTCATGGGCGTCGAGCTAACTGCAAAAACGCTGGGTGTTATTGGCTGCGGAAATATTGGTTCTATTGCTGCAGAACGCGCAATCGGTCTTCGAATGAAGGTTGTTGCGTTTGATCCCTTCCTATCTCCGGAACGGGCGCTTGAGCTGGGTGTGGAAAAAGTGGAGCTGGACGAATTGTTCAAGCGCGCTGATTTCATCACGTTGCACACACCGCTGACAGATAAGACACGGAATATTATTGATGCATCAGCAATTGCGAATATGAAAAAGGGTGTTCGTATCATCAATTGCGCGCGAGGCGGTCTTGTTGATGAAAATGCGTTGGCCGAAGGTTTGAAATCCGGCAAGGTCGCTGGCGCTGGCATTGACGTGTTTGCAACTGAACCTGCCAAGGAGAGCGTCCTTTTTGATCTTCCAAACGTGGTATGTACGCCGCATCTTGGTGCATCAACCACAGAAGCGCAGGAGAATGTTGCCATTCAAGTAGCGGAGCAGATGTCCGACTATCTTCTCAACGGTGCGGTAACGAATGCTTTGAACATGCCTTCTATCTCGGCTGAAGAAGCTCCCCGTCTCACACCGTTTGTGAAATTGGCCGAGTTGTTGGGTTCCTTCGCGGGGCAATTGACCGAAACGGGCATTTCCGGCATTCGCATCGAGTATGAAGGTGATGTTGCGGAGATGAATGTAAAGGCGCTTACCGCAGCCGCCATGACCGGGGTTCTTCAGCCGCAATTGCAGACCGTGAATATGGTTTCCGCGCCTGCGATGGCGAAAGAACGTGGTATCAAGGTGGAAGAAGTGCGTCGCTCGCAGCAGGGTGTTTACGAAAATTATATTCGTTTGACCGTGCTGACAGAACGGCAGGAACGCTCAGTGGCGGGTACGGTTTTTGCGGATGGTAAGCCAAGGATTATTCAGATTAAAGGCATAAACATGGAGGCAGAACTGAAGCCGCTTATGCTGTATGTCACCAATAATGATCGTCCGGGCTTCATCGGTAAAATCGGAACCGTTCTTGGGGGGGCTGGTGTCAACATCGCGCATATGCAATTTGGCCGGGACACAGAAGGTGGTAACGCGATTGCTTTGGTTGCCGTGGATCAGGAAGTGACCTCAGAAAACATGGAAACTATAAATGCGCTTGAGAATGTTCAACAAGTGAAGCCTCTTAAGTTTGCCCTGTAAATATTAACTATCGCCGATAGCATATGTTTGGAGGCGGCGTGTCATTTCAAATGGCACGCCGTTTTTTTTAGTGCTGCTGCATTGCCGAAATTCATCCGCAAGAAAGGTCGATTCACAGCCGAAATTGCGCAATTTAGCCCAAATATTCATCATTTGCATAAATTTTATGCACTGTTAGAAATTTGATTTGGCGGAAAAATCATCGTTTATGTTAGATTTTCAGCATGTTGTGTTGACTAAATAAGCGGCTCCCCATATTCCTCTCCGATAATGCCTAAAAAATACTCACGGGGGAAATGATGAACGCTGCGGATACTGCTTGGATTCTCACTAGTACGGCCTTGGTACTGCTCATGACGTTGCCTGGCCTTGCGCTCTTTTATGGTGGACTTGTGCGGTCCCAGAACATTTTGTCGGTGTTGATGCACTGTATGGCAATTGCCTGTCTGGCTTCGATCTTATGGTTGGCTGTTGGCTACACCTTAGCGTTTTCAGAAGGCAGTGCCTGGCTTGGCGGCCTCCAAAAGGCTTTTCTAGCAGGCGTTGGTCGCGATACGGTTTTCGAAGGAACAACACTCCCCGAATCTGTCTTTTTCAGTTTTCAAATGACATTTGCTGTGATCACGCCAGCTCTTATGGTTGGAGCCTTTGTCGAGCGTATTAAATTCTCTGCGGTTCTGATTATCTCAGCTTTGTGGTTGCTTGTTGTCTACGCGCCTGTAACCCATTGGGTCTGGGGCGGCGGCTGGCTTGCCGAACGCGGTGTGATGGATTTTGCTGGTGGTATTGTCGTGCACGTGACCGCAGGAGCCTCGGCTGCCGCTATTGCGGTTATGCTGGGCGCACGAAGTGGTTTTCCAAAGACGGTACAACCTCCACACGCGCCATGGATGGTCATGGTTGGTGCATCATTGCTTTGGGTCGGCTGGTTCGGGTTTAACGCTGGCAGCGCTCTTGGAGCAAATGGCGATGCCGGAATGGCGCTGCTGGTAACTCATATGTCTGCGGCAACTGCTTCGCTGGTTTGGGTGGTCATTGAATGGATCAAATTTGGAAAACCTTCGCTGGTTGGCATGGTAACCGGCACGATTGCGGGATTGGCCACCATCACTCCGGCTTCCGGATTTGTTGGCCCGATGGGCGGTGTGTTTCTTGGCTTTGCGGGTGGTGTGATCTGTTATGTCGCTGTGGATCTTGTGAAACATCGTATGAAAATCGATGATTCTCTGGATGTTTTGGCGGTTCACGGTGTTGGTGGTGCGCTTGGTACACTGCTTGTGCCGTTCCTTGTTGGGCTGCCTGGAGGAGCGGGGCTTGGGGAAACCTCAGTGGCAAGTCAATTCTCCGTTCAACTGCTTGGAGTTGGATCAGTACTTGTCTGGTCGATAATTGCCACTATCATTATCGTTATGATTACGAAGGCTGTTGTAGGTCTAAGGGTCAGTGATGAAGCGGAGTTGGAAGGTCTTGATTCCTCTTCCCACGGTGAAAGTGGATATCGACTCTAATCAAACAGGTTCAGGAGTTCAGTTTATGAAGTACATCGTCGCGATCATACAGCCACACAGGCTTGATCCCGTTCGTGAAGCCTTGTCCGAAATCGGCGTCAGTGGACTGACAGTGACTGAGGTAAAAGGGTATGGCAGGCAAAAAGGGCACACGGAGATTTATCGCGGTGCCGAATATGCCGTGCACTACCTGCCAAAGGTAAAGCTGGAAATTGCTGTTTCAACTGAACAGAGCGAGCGGGTCATTGAAGTACTGAGCAATGAAGCGCGTACGGGTAACATCGGTGATGGCAAGATCTTTGTCCTTCCGATGGAAAGTGCGCAGCGTATTCGCACAGGAGAAACGGGTAATGAGGCACTTTGATGCCTCTTTAACCGCTTGTGTTTGCCGCTAAACGTAACTGGGCAACATATTCGGATATTTCGTGTGGGTTTACAGTTGCACGGCGTATCAAATCATCAAAATGTTGGGTCAGGGCACGTATATGCTCTGTCCCATTGATCACTACATACATATCGCCAACATATATAGCAGCCCGTTTAGGGCCAAATACAGTGTAGGGAGCTGAATAGGCGACCTTTTGATCGAACAAAAACAGACGGAAAGTTGGGTAAAGTTCCTGCGTGAGCGTTTCTATTCGTTTAAGTTGATCGTTACGCTCCTGCTTGTTTAGCTCAGCCCAGATGCCGTGCCCTCCAGCCAATGCTTCCAGCCATTGTTTGGGCATACAGGCTTCCATGTCCGTTTCCGGCATACGGTTGTAATCCAGACGGTCGTGAGAATCCTTCAGTTGCTCCGCTACGCTTAGGCCGGGCCGCTTGCCTGATAGTAGAGAAACTGTTGCCGGTGTGCGCAGAAGATCCGGTATAATTGCGGGTACATAGCGGATTTTATAACCGGCCGCCTCCTTATGCCATCGTGCCAGACGGCTTTCGCCTTCATCATCGCCAATACCTTCGATTGCGGTCGTATTTTGAATTTCTGTGTGCAGCGATTCACCCTGACTGAGACCTAGCAGCCAGTCCAGGCTGACTTGATGCACTTCGGAAATTGCGCGCATGGTTTCTGCGCGTGGCAATCGAATTATGCGTTCAGAGAGAAGTTGACTGAGCGCTGACCGGTCGATGCCAATACCCCGTGCAAACTCAGCTTGATTTCCATCAAATCTGTCGATCAACTCCAATAACCTGTCCCTGAAGAGTTTTTCGAGGGCACGCTTATCCATGTAAATACTCTACATTTGTTGTGAATACACCAATATAGTAAAATTTGCTGCGCAAATACAACAAATGCTGTGCATTCCCTTATTGAGAAAGCGGCAAGCTGCTGACACGTTGTTGACACATGGCGGATCTTATCCGCTCTCAATTCCCTCAATATGCGAATAAAAGGAGCGTTTGTGTCACGTGTTTACACCGATGCCGTAGCTTCTAACAAAATCAGCTTGTCACCGTCTGCTGTCAGGGATCGAGTGGAGTCGAACCAGCTGGATATTACTGGAAGCATATCCGGAACTGGTGTTGCGACGCTAGAATTGCCAACGCTTGCCTTGTTTGCCAGCGTCTATATGTTCTGGGCACTACTGGTTTGTTTTCATGAGTTATTGCCATTTTGGCTTGTGCTTCCAGCGCTGACTTTGATGACAACTTTACATTCATCTTTGCAGCACGAGGCCTTGCACGGCCATCCGACGCGCAGCGGCCGTTTGAATGAGTGTATTGCTGCCATACCATTGGGGCTTTTCATCCCATATCGGCGTTTTAAACGGTTGCATTTGCGTCATCATTGCGATGAGAAACTGACCGATCCCTATGACGATCCCGAGAGTTTTTATCTGGCGCAAACAGATTGGGCTGCCCTTTCATTTGGAATGCGCTGCTTGTTGCGTGCCAACAATACGCTACTGGGACGGCTCGTTGTAGGGCCTAGCCTTGCGCTCTATGCGTTTTGCCGAAATGAACTGCGGGATACTTCGAAGGCCTCATATGGGCGGAAAAACCTTGCTAAGGCCTGGGCTTTGCATGGGTTTGGCATTTCTACGGTCTTGGTCATTCTGGCTTTGGCCGATTTTCCTGTCTTGCTTTACATATGTTGCGTGGCTTACCCGGCTATGTCGTTGCTTATGCTGCGAACCTATGCGGAGCATCAAGCCGCGCAAGATGTCGGGCCAAGAACGGCTATTGTGGACGCTTCACCATTTTTCGCTTTGCTTTATCTCAATAATAATCTGCACTTTGTACACCATCGGTTTCCAACTGCAGCGTGGTACCGATTACCTGCTCTTTACAAGGAGTACTATGAGGATTTGAACTCGCAAAACGGTCACTACCGGATTGCAGGATATTGGACACTGTTCAGGAACCATTTAGTCCGTGCGAAGGAACCAGTGGCTCATCCATTGATACAAGGCGAGCGTCCTGATGTGGTTCGATCCGGTTCGGATGCAGAAAATTCAGTCACTCCACCTCCGCTGCAAATGACATGATCATCGTACATCAACCCGTTGCATCATTGCCGATGTATGATTGGCCGGAGATTTCCCACGACTATGATGCACTTTGGGCTGCCTTGTCGAGCTATCTGTGCGATCATGGAATTGCCGCTCCTGACCATCTTTCCAGATCGAGCACTGATGGTAATTTCTGGCTGCATCCAAATCTGCTGGTTGGGCAGACTTGCGGCTTTCCACTCTGGTCCCGGCTGCGCGGTCAGGTATCAGTTTTGGGAACCCCGCACTACGCGGTGGAAGGATGCAGTGGCTTTGGTTACAGCAGTGCAGTTTTAGCAAGAGCTGACACGCAGTGGACAGACCTATCTCAGTTTCGGAAGGTCCTGATTGCCGTAAATGAAGTGGGTTCGCTGTCCGGCCATCTAGCCATGCGTGCAGTGTTAGGCGGTTTGCCGAAAGGCTATCTTAAGATCACTGGTGTACAACGTTCAGGCGCACACAAACGGTCTATGCAAATGGTTGCTGATGGGATGGCAGACTTGTGCGCCATTGATGCTGTGTGCTGGCAAATGGCGCAGGACTTTTTACCGCATACAGCGAAAAAATTGAAAGTTGTTGGCTGGTCTCCGCAAATGCCTGGACTGCCTTGGATCACAGCGCAGCGCAGTGAAAAAGAGTTACAGACATTGCGACTTACGCTGAAAAGCTTCTTTTCTGAATCAACTTATAAAAGTGTTTACAAAGTATTGAAAATTAGCGGTTTTTCTGAAACTACAGTTGATGATTACTCAACAGTTGGCGCCTTGGCAGATGGTGAGTCTCATCCTTTATTCGCGCCACTTTTATGCTGAGCGGTTACTACACCAACGAGAATAAATGCATAACCGATAGCGTGAAAAAGGGCTGGCTTTTCTCCCAAAAGTAAGACGGCCAAGATAGAGCCGAACAAGGGCATTAAATGAAAAAACGGTCCTGATCTGTTGGCACCTATAAGTTCTACGCCTCGGTTGAAACACATGTATGCGACGATGCTCGCAAAGATGATCACATATGCAAATGCGCCAAATGTGCACCAGTCAAATGTGACGAGTTGTGCGCCACTTAAGCGTTCCAGTACTAGTGCCGGAAGTAGCAAAATTGCACCAACGGCGATCGCGACCCACAGAAAACTGAGCCAATGCATTTGCGGTCGCTTGCGCAAAACCGCCGAGTAGAGTCCATAAAATAGAAACGCTAGAAAGAACAGAATATCACCTACGTTGAATGCAAGCGACAACAGCAGCGACAACTCTCCTCTTGTCAGAATAACGAGCACGCCAATCATGGAAATCAATGTTCCGAAAAGTTGCTTTCGGGTGAGTGCGTCGCGGAATAAGACCAACGACCAAAATCCAATAATCAACGGCGCTGCGGACTGGATTAAGAGCCCGTTTATGGCAGTCGTATATTGGAGGCCGAGATATGCCAGCGTGTTATAAGCGGTGATGCCTGTGAGTGCTAGCAAAGACAGCAGCGGAATATGTTGGCGAATTGTCGGCCAGTCCCGTTTTACGTGCGGCCATGCAAATGGTGCGAGAATAAGCGCTGCACCAATCCACCGTATCTGAGCGAGCAATACGGGCGGGATTTCACCCGCAACGGCGCGGCCCAGAACAACATTTCCAGACCAGCAAAGCATGGTTATGGAAAGCAACAAATATGGTTGGTTAAAGAGCCATCGAAAAAAAATCATATTTGGTTGCAACTCAATATGCTCTAGCAAATTATGCAAATTACGGTTTGGCCTCATTCGAGCCACAAAACGGATTAGCATTCATCACAATATTTTTCAGTCTTTTTTGTTTCCGGCATCAAGAAATTGCCAAGTTACCTTCTGGGAGAATGAACATGTCTAAAAAGTCGCTGCTGCTCGGCAGTGGGATATCCATCTTGCTGGCAATTCCTGGATGGGCGGAAGAGGTCACAATCAATCCAACGATAGATGCGGTGACTGTGTATCCCAGCGGAGCCATGATAACTGAAACTGCGGATGTGTCGCTATCTGCCGGTATGACCACGTTGGTTATTGAGAATTTTCCGCTTCATGTTGACGTAGACACTTTGCGAGCCAAGGGTACTTTCGATGGAACTGTAGTTGTTCAATCCATCAACCATCGGCAAGGAACCGAAGAACTCACCACGCCTGAGATAAAAGCACTGCAGGAAGAGATGGAGTTACTTGTTGGACGGAGGGGTGTCTTTGAGGATGAACTTCTTTCCGCGCAAGCTCAGCTGAAACTTGTGGAAGAGTTTGCAAGGCAAGCTCCACGCGGGTTTTCGGAGGCGATAGCCAAGGGTGGTGATGCATTGTCAGAATGGCAAACAGCCCTGGATGCCATTCAAACCGGGCAGAAGAATGCAAGGAATGATATTCGCAGACTTAAGAAAAGCATCCAGAGTTTAGACGGGAAACACGCGGAACTGGAGGAACAAGTTTTTGAACTCCGCAAAGTGCTGTCATCCCGAACTGTTCTTGTCGACGTAAATGCATCAGATGCTGCAACTGGTACATTCAAGCTTAGTTATCAAACTCCGCATGCTAATTGGAATGCTGGTTATGATGCATTTCTGCAATCAGACATCGCAGGAGATGCACAGCTGGATCTGGTGCAACTTGCCAGAGTATCGCAGCAAACCGAACGGCCTTGGGAAAACGTGGCTTTGACCTTGTCGACGACTCAGCCCGCGCGTGGCACATCCGCTCCCGCGCTCAATGCGCTTCAGGTATTTGAACAGGTTGAGCAAGATCGATATCGCGATCTTCAAAAGTTAGATGAGCAAGGGTTGCTGGCTGAAAGAACGCTGAGCACACCTTCATCAGCTTTTCCATCGCCAGATGTCGCCGGAAATGTGCTTGTACAATCGCGTGTTGTGTCACGGGCGGTTGGCCAGCAAGCAGCAAATGCAGATATTGGACGGTATAAGGCAAATTTTGAAATTCCTGGCAGGGTTAGCATTTCTGGAGATGGCGCCGTTCGCCGCTTGACCCTGGCTCGGCACAGCGTATCACCTGAACTGCTGGCGGTTTCAGTGCCAAGTGTTCTACAATCTGCTTTCCTGCATGCCCAAATTAAGAACGAAACTGGTGCTCCGCTGCTTGCTGGTGACCTATCAGCCTACCGAGACGGTACCTTTATGGGCCGAACCCATTTTGAAGCAATGGCGATCAGCGAAGAGAGAAGTCTTGGATTTGGTCCAGACCATAAGATCGGCATAACCTACGTGACAGAAGATCGGCGGGTAGCAGAACAGGGTATAATTTCTTCGGAAAGAACAGATACCAGAAGGTACGTCACCAAAGTTACGAACAATCATGACCGTCCTATTCGCGTTCGTGTTGTTGACCGCCAACCGTTTTCAGAAAGTGAAACTATACAGGTTGAACGACTGTCATCCTCGACGGCTCCAAGCGAGGAAAATGTGAAGGATCAACGCGGCATTCTGGCCTGGAGTTTTGAATACGAACCAGGTGAAAGCAAAGATATCCGCTTTGATTATCGTCTGACCTGGCCTGCCGAGAAAAACGTTACCTTTGGGTCATCCGACTTTTGATGAAATTTCGATGAGATTTGCAGCGAATATCACAAAACTTGCACAAAACGTATGAAACCACGTGCAGTGATTTGCCAAGGCGCGTGGAATTGCGTATGCGCTGTGGCGCTGGGGTAGTTCAAGTTTGAAAAGAGGCGTCTGAATATGGCCAATGTGGTTGTCGTCGGTTCCCAATGGGGCGACGAAGGCAAAGGAAAAATTGTTGACTGGTTATCTGAACGCGCTGACGTTGTTGTGCGTTTTCAAGGTGGTCACAATGCAGGTCATACCCTTGTTATTGATGGTGTCAGCTACAAACTGAGCCTGCTGCCATCGGGGCTTGTGCGCGGAAAACTGTCAGTCATTGGAAACGGTGTTGTTATCGACCCGCATGCTTTGGTCGCTGAGATTGGCCGCTTGACCGCGCAAGGGATCACGATCAACCGCGATGTGTTGCGTATTGCGGATAATGCGACGCTGATATTGTCATTGCATCGCGAGCTGGATGCAGTGCGCGAAAATTCCAATACCGGCACAAAAATTGGAACAACGAAACGCGGCATTGGTCCTGCCTATGAGGATAAAGTTGGCCGACGTGCCATTCGCGTAATGGATTTAGCGAATCTCAAAACTCTTCCAGCCAAGATTGACCGCCTTCTCAGCCATCACAATCCGCTGCGTCGCGGCCTTGGATATGACGAAATTGTTGGTCAAACATTGTTTGATGAGCTGGCATCGGTCGCGGATGATGTTTTGCCATATATGGATACGGTTTGGAAATTGCTCGATGATGAGCGCCGGGCTGGCAAACGGATTTTGTTTGAAGGCGCGCAGGGTGCCTTGCTGGATATTGATCATGGCACCTACCCGTTTGTGACATCTTCGAATACCACCGCCGGTCAGGCAGCAACCGGTTCCGGACTTGGGCCGAGTTCGATCAATTATGTGCTTGGGATCACTAAAGCCTACACAACGCGCGTAGGTGAGGGGCCATTTCCTACCGAACAGCTCAACGAGATCGGTGAATATCTTGGGGAGCATGGGCATGAATGGGGTACAGTGACCGGCCGTAAACGCCGCTGTGGTTGGTTTGATGCCGTTCTTGTACGCCAGACCGTTCGCACCAATGGAATGACTGGAATTGCACTGACGAAACTGGACGTTCTGGACGGACTGGATGAAATCAAGATTTGCACCGGTTACAAGCTGGATGGTGAGTTAATTGATCACTTACCAGCCTCTCAAGGCGGCCAGCAACGTATCGAGCCGATTTTTGAGACAATAGAAGGTTGGAAAGCGACCACAGCCGGTGCCACAAGTTGGGCAGAACTACCAGCGCAGGCCATAAAATACGTGCGGCGTATTGAAGAATTAATAGGAACTCCGGTAGCAATGCTGTCAACAAGTCCTGAACGAGACCATACAATTCTTGTGCAAGACCCATTTCATGATTAAAGTTATTTTAACTATCGGCTGAAGACTAGAGAGCAAAGTATAAGCGTATGGCTGATTTCTATAAAGTTCTACGAAAAACCATTGAAGCGCTTCCCGTGGCGACGGGTCAAGCGCGTCGTTCGGTCTATGATCGCGCCCGCATGGCGCTTGGTGGCCAATTAGACGCAATGAATCCGCCACTGCCACCTTCGGAAGTGTCACGGCAGCGCTTGGGACTTGAGGACAGCATTAGGTCTGTTGAAGAAGATTATGTGGCTGGCAAAATTATCACCAATTCCGAGCGGGAGAATGCCGAACGCGTCGCAAAGCTTGAGGAAGAAGAAGCTGCATTTCGTGCTCAACGTTCCTCTCGCCAAGTTCAGAATGAAGCAGAAAATGTGCGCCGTGCCGCTCCCATTGATGACGCTGTAGCATTTGATGTGCCCGCGGCTTCTGCACCTCAACCCCGCCGACGGCAAACACCAACTGCTGAACCCGCAATGGAGCGCAGACCAGCCCAGACTCAACGCCAAGCTCCCGAGCCAAGGTTAGAGCCAGCGTCTTTGCAAAGCGAAGACCCCTCGATGGCTGCTTTTGATGCTGCTGTTGAGTCTGCCAGGTCTCTTGGTGAACCATCAGCGCGATCCGGTTCTGGACGTCGCGAGCCAGACATTGCTCCAGAGCCGCGTTTGCGTGAACCTAGAGCCGCCGCGGCACAATCCACTGGATTATCTCGTCGCCGTGGCCGTGATGAGTATTATGATGCTCCTGCGGTTGACGATCCTTATATGGATGAAACTCCTGCAGAGCAGGATGACTACTACGATGATGAACCTCGTCTGTCTGCCGGACCATCTTTTGACGAAGAGCCTGCGATGGCTGCGGCAAACGATGCACATGGTGGAAGAGGCGCGCGCAGTAGCCGAGGACGTGGTGGCGATGATTACTATGATGATCGCCAGGCGAACTACGAACCGATACGCAAGAAGCGCCGCATTTGGCCATGGCTGCTATTGCTAATTCTTCTGGGTGGGCTTGGTGGCGGTGGCTATTGGGCCTTCCAAAACAAGGAAGATCTGATGGCGATGGCTGAAAAATGGCTCGACTATGGAGACGGCGACGTCAACCCGTTAAAGCCCGCTATTGGTGATGGATCTGCAGGTGAGGGTCCTCGACGGGTCAACGCCAATGGTGGACCTGATGGTGAAGCACGGCCTTCCACGGAAGCGCCCAAGAATGATGGCCGTATCATAGATGATTCAGGCCAGATGAACCCGGATGTTGAGCGCGGTGATACCGCTGCTGCAGTTGGCGAAGGTGTGTTGCCACAGGCTGCCATTCTTTATGAAGAAGGTCCGACAGCCGAAGAATCTCGCGCGGTTCGCGGTGGAACATCCTGGCGTATACAGGAACAGGATGGCGGGTTGCCCGTCATTATCGGCCGGGTTGAAGTTCCAGCACGTCGATTGTCTGTTGATCTGACTATTCGCAAAAATGAAGACGCCTCGCTGTCTGCCAGTCATCTGGTAGAGATGTCATTTGCAGCGCCGCCACAGGCTGTCGGCGGTGGCATTGAAGACGTACCTGCTTTGTTGCTGAAATCCAGTGAGGAAGCACAAGGCGAGTTGATGGCATCTGTCAGCGTCAAAGTATCCGATACATTGTTCTGGATCGCGCTGTCGGCAGCATCGGAAGATGTTGCCAAGAATTTGGAGTTGCTGGGCAGCCGGACGTGGTTCGACTTGCCAGTGCGTTATAAAAACGGCCGCCGTGCCATCATCACGCTCGAGAAAGGCCGAGAGGGAGATGTTGTGTTTTCACAGGCTCTGGAAGCCTGGAACCGCGCAAACTAGACTTTTAAAAAACTACTCTGTATGAGTGGCAAAGAATGTTTCGAGGGGTGTCCCGGCGTTAACGGGGCTGAGATGAAAATACAGTAGTCAGATTTTTTGGTTTGACTACACGCGTTTTCGGACCCTTTGAACCTGATCCGGATCATGCCGGCGAAGGGACGAAAAGCGCTTCTCACTACCCGCTTGCGCACCTTTCCGCATGGTCCCTGACAACAAGGGGCCTTTCGCGTGAGACATCACGAGATCAAGATAGACAAAGCTGCTTCAGATGGAAGCACGATGAACGCCGTCTCTTCCGGGTTGCGTATTTGTGCCATTGTGGTTGTGTTGCTTGTCTTGTGGCAATCCGCTGTCTCTTTACTGCAGCTTCCTCCGTTCATATTGCCGGGGCCATGGTCGGTTGCACAAAGCGGAGCCGCAAATTTCTTTTATCTCATGGGCCATGCGGGCATAACCGCCAGCGAAATTCTTATTGGCTTGACGCTCGGTCTGTTCATGGGTGTATTGACAGGGCTGCTCATGGCAATGTCCAGTTCGGTCGAACGCTTGGTTTTCCCGGTGGTTCTGGCAACGCAGGCCCTGCCTGTTTTCGCCATCGCACCCCTTTTGGTTTTGTGGTTTGGCTTTGGGCTTGCATCCAAAGTCATTATGGCGACCTTGATTATCTACTTCCCCATTACCTCCGCATTTTATGATGGGTTGCGCCGCACCGATCCTGATTTACTTGATCTGGGGCGGATTTCAGGTGCCACGCCATTGCAAAGCTTGCTCCATCTGCGCTTGCCATCGGCCTTGCCATCACTTTCGTCCGGTTTGCGCGTTGGAGCCACATTGGCGCCCATTGGTGCTGTGGTGGGTGAGTGGGTTGGTTCTTCTGCAGGGCTTGGCTTTATCATGCTTCATGCCAATGCGCGCATGCAGACCGATTTGATGTTTGCAGCGCTTTTCATTCTGGCTCTTTTCGTTTTGCTGTTGCGCTTTGCAACGGAATATCTCACGCGCCGCTTGGTTTTCTGGATGCCAGAAAGCCATGCGGGCACTCCTTCGCTTACTTAAACAGGAACTTGATATGCGATTTTTTCTAAGTGTTTTAATTATTTTGGCTGGTCTGGGGTCTGCTCACGCTCAGGAGAAACTGACCGTTCTTCTGGATTGGTTTGTAAACCCAGATCATGCGCCGCTCATTATTGCGCAAGAGCTTGGTCTGTTCGAACGTGAGGGGTTGGACGTAGAACTCGTAGCGCCGGCTGATCCGTCTGCGCCCCCGCGTCTGGTTGCAGCCGGGCAGGGCGACATTGCCATTTCATACCAACCAAGCCTGCACCTTCAAATCAAAGAAGGTTTGCCTGTTGCCTGGATTGCCACTCTGGTCGAAACCCCTTTGAACTCATTGGTCGTTCTCGAAGACAGCACGGTTAAATCCATTGAGGATTTGAAGGGTAAAAAAGTCGGCTTTTCTGTTGGTGGGTTCGAAGACGCCTTATTGGGTGCCATGCTTCAGGGCGTAGGTCTGAGCATTGATGACGTGGAGTTGATCAATGTGAATTTTTCACTCTCTCCTTCTCTCATAAGCGGCAATGTGGATGCGGTAATTGGTGCTTTCCGGAACTTTGAGCTGAACCAAATGGATATTGTGAAAAGTCCTGGGATAGCGTTTTATCCAGAAGAGCATGGCGTGCCGGTTTATGATGAGTTGATTTTGATTGCTCACATGGACAAGGTAAATGACCCACGTTTTCCGAAATTTGTATCTGCTCTTGAGGCTGCAACAATTTACCTGACGAACCATCCCGAGGAAGCTCTGGAGTTGTTCATCAAAGCGCATCCAGATTTGGATGATGAATTGAATCGTCGGGCTTGGTTCGACACCTTGCCGCGTTTTGCAAAGCGTCCATTTGCATTTGATCGGGCGCGTTACGTTCGGTTTGCAAACTTCATGAAGGAACGCGGGCTCATTGATGAAGTGCCTGATATGGACCGTGTTGCGAAGCCGTTGAACTAGTCGGTACGACTCTCAGACACTCCGCACAATACGCGGAGTGTCTATAAAGCTTCCAAATTCATGTCCACTTAATTGAACAACCCATGGAAGGTACTTGCATTTCTGGGCCGTTGCCTGTCTTTGCGACCTGCCGCATAGCATTTAACAGATCTGGCACTCTGTCAGCCGCATCATGCATTCCTGCGTCATCAAGACGACCGCGATACTGCAGTTCAGCCTTGCTGTTGAAGCCGAAAAAATCTGGTGTGCAAACGGCATTGTATGCACGGCCAACTTTCTGTTTTTCATCCACGAGGTAGGGGAAAGTAAATCTGTTCTGAGCCGCAAACTGCTTCATACGCGCTGGGCTATCTGCCGGCACCGCACGATAGTCATTGGACATCACCGCCACAACACCAATGCCTTCCTGCTGAAGTACTTTTGCATCATTCACCAGGCGTTCGATAACAGCGTGAACGTACGGACAGTGATTACAGATGAACGCTACTAGCAGGCCGTTCTCACCCATCAATTCATCGCTGCTGTGCATCGCCCCGTCGTGGTCTGCAAGCGTAAATGAAGGTGCTTTCCATCCGAAATCGCAAACAGGGGTATCTAGAAGCATTTGGTCTGCCCTTGTTGTTTGTGTCTCATCTTTATGTGTGGAGTTATTGCCAAAACATCAAGTATTTGTTGCTGACAGTTTCTGGCGTCGACCGACTTTAAAGCAATATCAAAAAATCAGGGCCGGAAACGCATGTCAGCTTTTGGTAGCAGTGAAATCTCAGAGTATCTCGTACAGACATTCGAGGGCCTTGTTCCGACATCCAGTTGGGGAGAGTTCAGTTTTTTCTATAATCCGGAGAGTGCGCTTCCGCGAGGGACATATTTTTGTACCCTTAAAGAAAAAGACGGCGACAACGACAAGGCATCAAATTTGAATCGCGCAGCCGTATTCAGAGTGAACTTTGGATTGCCGTCCAAAGCATTTGAGGGCGTATTTGGTCCGCGTCCTCTGCGCCCTGCAAAAGGTAACACGATTGACGGTCCATGGAATTTTTCCCAGTTGGATGTGCTTATGCCCCACCCCATATACGCTTGGATGGGGTGGGTCTGTGTTCTTAGTCCTAGTTCAGATACATTTGAAATAATGAAACCATTGCTTGCAACTGCCTATGATCATGCGGTGCACAGCTTCAACAAGCGAACGCGCAAGTTAAAGTAATGTGCGGATTGTCGTTTCATGCTGGTTTCAAGAACAAACCCCATTTGTAACCATAACGCAGACAGCGATATCTCAGAACTGCCATTGTAAGACACAACATGAGAATTTCCGAGGCTATTGAGCTATACCAAATACCCTGCTCTCCAAATTGAAATGGCAGCAAGAAGGTAAGAGGTATCGCAAAGAGAAACGTTCTAGGCAGGCCAAGAATGGCTGCACGTGTGGCATCACCAATAGCCTGAAAATAGGTTCCCAGAATCATCAACGGTCCAAATACAAATAGCAACAGGCTGACCAAAGGGAGAATGCGACCGATTTCATTTGTTATGGCGATGTCATCAACAAATATGAAACCAATCTGCATGCGTGCCAAGAAGAAGCTGGATTGAACGATTGTGCAATACACGAGGGCGATACCAAGCGCAGTTTTCAAGCTGTTATTTGTCCGCATCCAGTTTTGCGCGCCGTAGTTGTTTCCAACGATGGTCTGGAACGCCATGCTGATGCCTAGTAGCGGTAGGAAAGTAAATGTCATAAGACGCGTAACAATTCCATAGGCGCCGGCGGTTGCTTCATAATTGGGACCACTCCAAATTTGCAGGCAATAAAGTGTTACACCGGCTGATAGCGAGACACCCAAATAGCCAAGACTGGAGGGTGCGCCGAGTGCCAATAGTTCAACCCAAAAACTATAGCCAAAGCGGAAATTCCGGAGCTGGACTGGTGTCGTTTTTTTGCCCTGCCGTCTCACCAGAAATATTGCAAGAAGGGAGCAAGCCTGTGCCAGAACAGTGCCATAGGCAGACCCAGAAACGCCCCAATCCATTTGCACGATAAACAAATAGTCAAACAAGATGTTTAACGTTGCGGACAACAACGTAATGAGTGTCATTGCCAGCAAGTGTCCTTCGCACCGCAGCGCATCAAGGTTGATGCCCAGCACGAAGACCAGCGGCGACCATAGGATCAGGATAATCATGTAGGTGTGCCCCATCTCTGCAAGCTCTGCTGAGTCGTTTGCCGCTTGCAATGCGATATTGTATCCGCTTGTCAAAAACAGGAATATCAACAGAGCACATATAATCAGTGACAGAACTGTGGCCTGCCAGAACAGCATGCCCGCATCAACTTTTCTGTTTGCGCCAAGAAGCCGCGCAAAAATGCTAGAAAAGCCGTTTGACACGAGCGTTGACAATGCGATCAGCATCATGAAAAGCGGGAACATAAGCGTCACTGCGGTCAGGGCATCTGCACCAACAAATTCACCCAAGAAATATGCGTCAACCAAAGTGAAAAGCCCATTGACGAGCATGATCAGCACTATGGGTGATGCGGTTTTTACAAATAATAAGGGAAGGCTATCGACCAGAAACATATTGTCTGGTTGAGTGGTGTACTCTTTCATTTTTAAATCCGAATTCTCTGAAAATACTGAACTTAAGTCCAAAGACTCAGTTGCGGCTGCCCGTTGGATGTTTTCTCAATGGTTCTGCCATCCTTGCCAATGTTACATGTGACACGTCGGCGAAAAGCCGAGAAACTGTCGAAAGTCACGACATCAATCGGTTCATCAAACAGAAATGTGACTCGCCATTTGTCGAATCTCGTACTGGCCTGAATGCCTAGTATTTCTGCCTTAAACGGCTGCCCAAGATAGTGACCATTGACCTTGTCGCCTATTTTAAGCGAAGGCGATTTGGGTCGATTGCCAATAGCTGCATGCAGAGTATTCCAGTCCTTGTGACCGAATTGATGAGCGATCAGCTCCAGCGATCTGCTGTGGCTGATCACAGTTCCTTCGGTCTCCAGTGTCGTTCGGAGACGTTTCGCTTGGGCTTTCAGCTCTTCAAGTGGCGGGAGGGGATATAAATTCTTCATCTCAAACCTCATTTGTTTGGATGCAGACAATTAATGGTGCTCGCATTGCCATCAGTCCACACAAACAGAGATTGGAAGATGGGGTATTCACCAAGAAGGCTTCACCATGACAATGTCAGCGAGCGGCAGGGGCCTTGTCCCTGACGCTGCAGTAGGCTCGTTCATCCGGCTTGTCAATTCTGCCGCTAAAGCAGCTCTTTCAATTCAGACAGGTGTTGCACAACAACAACGTCGCTCGACAGCTCCTTTGGCCGCTCGCTTGGAAAGAGAGCGTATACCTGCATACCAGCGGCCAGCCCGCCATTTATTCCTGGAAGGCTGTCTTCGACAACCGCGCAGTCTTTTGGCGCAAAGCCAAGTGTCCTAGCTGCATTCAGAAATAATTCGGGGTTTGGTTTCCAAGCATTCACATCGTACGCACTGAAGGTGCGTTCCTGGAAGTAAGGCAAAAGCCCAGTAAGAGTGAGACTGAGGTCTATCTTTTCAGGTGGGCCATTTGATGCGATGCAGATCTGGGTTTGCAGAGAATCAACCAACTCCAATGCGCCATCTATCGGTTGCAGCCGGTCAGTGAATGCTTCTGCGGTTCTGGCCCTGAATTGCGGAATAAAGTCATCCTGCAGCTTCGTATCAAAGCGCTTTTCAATCTGCGAAACGCTTTCGGCCATCTTGCCACCTCTGAAACGGGCATCAGCTTCTTCCAGAGATAGTTCAAAGCCAAGCTCGGCAAGAAATTCTACCAGCACCTCGTTGAGAAGCGTCTCGCTATCGACAAGCGTTCCATCGAGATCAAATAAAGTGAGTTTTTGCAAAGATGTGTTCCAAGCATGTGCGATTTGTACTTTATTGTTTGCCTTGCGAGTGAGGAGAGGTCAAATAAAAACCCGCATCAGTCGCCTGATGCGGGCCAGTGGAGTTAAGCGGGTGAGGGGCGTCCGCCTAACTGGTATGTGCTTCGATTTGTGCAGTACGGCCCCGTGCGGCTTCAAGCGCAGCCGTTTGCATGGATTTTTGTACTTTCTCAAATGCGCGCACTTCAATTTGACGAACGCGTTCACGGCTAACACCAAACTCGCTAGACAAGTCTTCAAGAGTTATAGAGTCTTCTGAAAGACGACGCGCTTCAAATATCCTTCGTTCGCGATCGTTCAATGTTTCCATAGCAGATTTCAGCATCACGCGGCGCTGTTCCAGCTCTTGCTGATCAGCAACAATGACTTCCTGGCTTTCGCTCTCGTCTACCAGCCAGTCTTGCCATTCACCTGTGCCGTCATCGGCACGCAGTGGTGAGTTAAGCGAGGCATCGCCAGAGAGCCGACGATTCATGGAGTGCACTTCTTCGGTGGAGACGCCCAGTTTGGTAGCAATCTGTTCAACTTGTTCATGGTTCAGATCGCCATCTTCCAGTGCCTGGATTTGGCTTTTCATTTTGCGAAGGTTAAAAAACAAACGCTTCTGATTGGCGGTCGTACCCATCTTTACGAGGGACCATGAGCGCAAGACATATTCCTGAATGGATGCCTTTATCCACCACATGGCGTAAGTTGCCAGGCGGAAGCCGCGTTCCGGGTCAAATTTCTTGACCGCTTGCATCAAGCCAACATTGCCTTCGGAAATTACTTCTCCGATTGGAAGGCCATAACCGCGATAGCCCATAGCAATTTTAGCAACAAGGCGAAGGTGACTTGTTACAAGTTTCTCTGCGGAGCCTGGATCATCATGCTCTAAAAACCTCTTTGCGAGCATGTATTCCTGATTTGGTTCCAGCATTGGGTACTTGCGAATGTCAGCGAGGTAGCGCGACAATCCGCCTTCCGATGATGGAACTGATGGTACGTTTCCTGTTGCAACGACAGCCTGGGCCACGAGGCACCCCCTTTTTCTCATCGTCTTCCGATTGCTCGGCAAGACCAAACATGCTGACCCTTTCCAGCGATCAACATTCCCGATCTTACATATAAGAACAAATAAGGCAGATTACAGATCAATCATCGTAATTTTACGATAAAGAACTTGTGAATTGGACCGGTAACGCAGAGTTTTCCTACTCAAAAGCACTCAAAAGTTTTTCAAAGTCTTTAGGAAATTCAGTCTCAAAACGCATTATTTCCCCAGAAATTGGGTGTTCGAACTGCAGCATTGCAGCGAAAAGAGCCTGCCGTTTGAACTTGTTCACTGCATGCTCTGCTTTCTCTCCTAGTATGGCGGCTTTCGTTTTAAAGCCAGAGCCGTAGACGTCGTCACCGACCAGTGGATGCCCAATATGTGACATATGAACTCTAATTTGGTGGGTGCGACCGGTCTCCAGTCTGCACTCGACGAGACACGCAGTTGGGGCCCCTTCAGATGTAAAGAAACGTTTCACAACCTTATAGTGGGTGATGGCATCTTTTCCACGTTCATCCATGGCATCCCGACGTTTTACAACGCCCATTTTCAAACGATTATTGTCAGAACGTGCTATTGGCACATCAACTAAACCCTTGGCTGGTTCCAGTGCCCCCCAAACCAACGCTTGATACGCACGTTCCAGCTTGTTTGTGCGTCCATGATCTGCAAATTGTTTTGTTAATCCAAGATGCGTATCATCGGTTTTAGCAACCACCATGATGCCGCTAGTATCTTTATCCAACCTATGAACGATACCTGGTCGCTTTACCCCACCAATACCCGAGAGGCTTTCTCCACAGTGATGAATCAGTGCGTTCACCAACGTACCGTTCCAATTACCAGGACCGGGATGTACAACAAGACCTGCCGGTTTGTTGATGACGATAAGGTGAGAGTCTTCGAACAGAATTTCCAGCGGAATGTCTTCACCTTTGGGTTCAGGATCTTCGGCTTCCGGCATATCGATGGAGAGACTATCAGCTTCGTTGACACGAGCATTCGGCACGTCTACCACTGCTCCGTTCACGCGCACGCAGCCCTGCTTGATCAACGCCTTGAAGCGGCTTCGGGATAGACGTCCCGCTTTCGCAGCGATGATGGCATCGAGCCTTTGACCGGTTTCGCTCGCATCAACGGAAAATTCAAGCCGCTCAGCCGGTACAATGGAACTATCTTCAATCATGGCTCAGAACGACCCTCTTTTAGACGATGACGAGAAACCGCTCGACCCGGCAGTAGAGCGTGTGCGTATAAAACTGCGTCGTTTATTAATGGGATCCAGTCTCATTATGGTGCTTGGCTTCATCGCTGTTTTCGGAGCGCTCTATTACCGCATCACGCAGACAAGCGAAAGCGATGAAACCACAACAACTCAAATGAGCGGCGCAGTGTCGGAAATTGCAGCCACATTGGCTTTGCCTTCCGATCTTGGTTCGTTGGTTGATGTGAGCTTATCCCGTGGACAATTGGTTGCTAGTTTTGAAAATGGTCCTGACATGTATACCATTTTGATCATCAATCGTTCAGACGGCTCCATTGTGGAACGCTATGAAATGAAGCGGGCAGCTAACTAGAACCATACGCTCACCAGTCACCATCAGCCATTGCTTTTCAACGATCTCACCAACGCTGGCACATAGCTTGCAAAGCTTATGGTGGGCCTCGATGTATGACGCCCGGATCATCTGAGTAAAATCTTACTTCCTATGAAAGGAGGCACAATCATGATGATTGGTAGTGCGTCCACTACAGGCTTTGATTATGCGGCCCATCGTGCAGAAACCAAAGCTCAAATGGATGCGAAATTCGCTAAAGCCGATACAGATAAAAGCGGCGGTATCTCATTTAGCGAGTTCAAAATAAGCCACGTCGAAAACGCAAAGGACTCGGCAAAAGTTGCCGATCGACCAAGCGCGGAGGATATTTTTTCCGTGCTGGATGCAGATGGCGATGGTGAACTGACTGCATCTGATCGAGAGCAAACCAAAAAACCTGGTGGAAATTTTACGCCGGAATCATTTGCGGCTCTGTTGGGAATTCAGGAGCAGGAGGGGGGTAAAAGACCACCACCTCCTCCACCGCCTTCTGACGAACTGGCAGAGCTTCTGACATCATCTTCCGAAACAGAAGATGAAGCGGAATCGAATCTCATCGATCAGCTTCTTGAAACGTTGAGTTCAAGTGAAACCGCTTAACTTGATGTGACGTTTTAAGTGATGGGCTGCTTGTGTACGCAACGCTGGCAGCCCAAATATTAAACATCTCGGAAGTAAGAATTCCGGCTTTTAAGATGAATTTTGGATGAATGTCTTTATGACATTTATCAGCACTTTGATGGACTTACTTTACCCTATAATAATTTGCTATTCGTTCATCATAAAACGTCTGGATTTTTTAATATCCCTGCGTCCACCCTGCCGACTAAGTTAAAACGCTGCAGCCAGGGTCATCATGTTTCAGGAAAGTCAGTTTATTTCGCTACTGAGCACGTTTGGTCAGGCAATTGGATTGATGGCGTTGATCAGCATGTTCTTTGGTATGATTGAGCGTTTGAACTGGTCGCATGTGCGCCGCTCAATGTTGCACGGACTTTTGTTCGGGACCGGTGCTGTTTTCAGCATGATGACGCCGTTTGAACTGGCTCCTGGTTCACTCTTTGATGGGCGGACTATTTTTGTCGGGCTTGCCGCTGCCTTTGGCGGACTGCCAGCAGCGTTGGTAAGTGGCGCTTTCGCGGCATCCTTTCGCGTTTATTCTGGAGGAGTTGGTATGTTTTCCGGCTGCGCCGGCATTTTTTTTGCAGCTTCGATTGGCTGTTTCTGGTTCCGCTATATGCGACCAGAAAGGGGCCAGAGCAACATAGCAGATCTCACCGTACTTGGCGGCATACTGTGCTTCTCAATGTCGGCTATTTTTCTCTTGCCGCCGGAGATTGCATTAAACGCACTTAAAAACGTTGTACCAATTCTTGCTTTTGCGATTTTGATATCTACCGTTGTTTTGGGTTCGTTTATGGAGCGAGAGTTAAGGCTGATTTCATCTGAAAGTGAGTGGCGCGAAAACGCAGTCACTGACGAGCTAACTGGCCTTTTCAATCGTCGGAAATTTGTCGATGACCTTGAAACTATGGCGCAGTCCAACCAACCATACGCTATGCTGATTGTCGATATTGACCACTTTAAACGTGTGAACGATGAGTTTGGTCACTCCGCTGGCGATCAGGCACTCAAGGCAATGGCCTCGGTCATTCAGAGAAACCTAAGATCTACAGATTCTGTCTATCGAATTGGCGGAGAAGAATTTGCTGTTCTTGTACCAAATGTTACGCAAGATATTACCCAGCGTATTGCGTCACGTATCGGCTCAAATGTTGAAACGGCCAAAATAATGCACGGAACAGTTCCGATAAGCCTTACGGTTAGCATCGGTATAAAGGTCGCAATGAGGGCCACAGAAGAGCCCGCACAGGTGTTTGATCAGGCAGATAAAGCGGTTTACGCAGCCAAACAGGCAGGCCGTAACTGCATTCAATTTGCAAGTGAAGGGCATTTGTTGCGATCTGCGGCTTAGCTTTGTAGTGTGACAGTTGACTATTTAGGCCGCCGCAAAATCATGCCTTGTTTCTCGCCATCGTCAAAGCCCAGTTTGTGGTAAAAGCCTTGTGCACTACGTCCGATCCCAGTCAAAAGCATTATTTTGTATGCACTCTTTGACCATGCTGTTCCAATTGCTGTTTCCATAATTCTACGCCCATAGCCCTGACCGCGATGTGTTTTGGCTACAATCACATTTTCAATGAGGGCATATGGCTGTGCGCCATATGTTACATTGGGAATTAGATGCAATGTTAGCATTGCCATCAGCGCGTCATCAGATGGTGCACAAAGTACGTGCGTACCAGAATGACTAATAACTGCTTCCCAATGCTGCGGGTCAGGTGAAGGTGCCGCCGCATCATTCGTCTCTGCGAGTTCGCAATAAAGCGAATACGCAGCCTGAAAATCTGAAAAAATTGCATCGCGTATCTGCATTGTTAAAATCGTTAGTCGAGCGGTAAGCCACTAGGTACTTGATCTGGCTTCCCCAAGCGCCCTTTAGCAGCACGGCTGTCTGTAAGGCTTTTCAAAAAGGATACCAGTGCGGCCACTTCATCATCACCCAAGGTTTGAGGCATCAGCACATTGGCGTTTAGAATGCGCCGTCTTTCGCGTCTATCTTGCATAATAAATGTGTCCTCCCGGGACAATTTAGGATGCTCTGGCAAAGTGACATCTTTGGTGGAGAATGCCTCAAAGCTCTTTACCGGGTCTAGGTGATGCCTCACCACCGCTTCCAGGGTTTTGAGCGCACCGGAATGGCCGTACGGGGCGGTCAATTCTACATTGCGCAGACTTGGTGTTCGGAATTTATAACGATCCTCTATGCGATTTGTGGCGCCGCCTCGGCCTCTGTCATGACGGATGGCTTCCAGTCGCGCGACTTTGCCTGGGCCGATCTGCGGCATGGCAATTGCGTGGAAGCTTTGGTCAGTAAGAAATGGCCCACTATGACAGCTTGAGCAATTTGCTTTGCCGTAAAACAACTCGAAACCATCTCGTTGCTTCTGAGTTAGTGCGGCTTTGTTACCGGCCAGGTAACGATCAAACGGGCTGTTGGAACTCCGCCATTCTGCGTTCAAAAAGTCACCCACCGCATTTGCGTAATGCACAATGGTAATGTCTTTTGGAGTGTCAATATCCGCAAACGCATCGGCGAATCTTAGTGTGTAATCATGGTTGCTTTGTAGGCGCAGTTCGACTTTTTCCCAAACGCTGAGCCAGGGATTTCCATAAATATCTTCAAGTGCCTGTCCGATCTCATTCTCTTTGCCTTGTCCAGCCATCTCAACTTCGGATGTCAGCGGAAAGAGCGCTTGGGCTGCCAGAATTCCCGACAAGCCGTGAGGTGTGTCTTCATCTGCTGGTGTATGAAAACCGGAGGGATCAGCAGGATCAATCGCTAATCTTCCGTCGTGAAACAGTGCGGTAAATTCCTTGGCACCCAGATTAAACAGGGCAGGGGCATTACGCGGAACCCTTCTGCGTATTATGTTCGATCCTTCTCCAACGGTGCGGCTTGCACCCAAACCAGTACCACCCTCACCAACACCAAGCGCGAGTCCATCTGCGCTAGCCAGATCAGGGTGGTGGCAGGTTGCGCATGAAATATTGCGGTTGCCAGATAAGAGAGGATCGTAAAACAGCAATTGGCCAAGAGCTGCTTTGGCTTCATCAAATTGGTGGTAAAGGTTTTCAGTAACAGGTTTTGGTACTGCATTTTTGCTAGGGGATTTGGCGTATGAAGCTAGACCCGATGCTATGGTCAGTGTTGAAAGCCCGACAATAGTGGCTCTCTTGCATGTTAAAAAAATTGGTTTGAGGTGAATTTCAGCAAACAAATGAAGGCCCATTTTGGATCATGAAGCGGCTTCTGATTTTGGACTCTTCAAACCTGTATCAGTTGTCTTTTTCGGTCCAGGCACCATCGCAGGCTTAGCTGATTTTGAGGGTTTTCCGGATGCCCCATTTGGTTTTGCACCAGACTTTGATGCCAGCTTTGTGGGGGCCTTTGTCGCAGAGAAGTTGATATTGCCAGCGCCATTTGTTTTTGCACTTTTCGAACTTGGCGAAGTGACCTTTAAGACAGGTGGCACAGCCTTAATGATGTGGCCATTCGTACTTGCGTTTCCGTTTGCGGAAACGCCATTTTTTTGTTCTTTGCCATTTTTTTGTTCTGATAATTCAACCGGCGCGACACGGATGGGCACTGTAGGCGTCACAACAATTCGGTTTGGTGTTGATACGCCATTTGATCCATTGACGCCGTTCACCGATGGGCCTTTAACTTTGGTAGCCGGTTGTGTTTCAAGCTTTTCCAATTCAACAAGCCTGACTGCAGAATTCTCAGGTGACGGTTCTGGTTTTCTAACAACGTCTGGTTTTGAAACGTCGACACTAACAACATTTGCCGATGGAGTCGCTCGTTTGGGTTCCTCGGGCTTACTTTTCAAAGCCAGTTTGGGAATGGCCGCCGGGTCAGTGGGGGAGGGCTGCTCGTCGCCACTTTTGCGTGCCGGAGGGGGAGAAATCTTATTGGTGTTGTCTTCTGCTGCCTTAGGCTGAACAGGCAAAATGGGAGCAACGAATTTGCGCTGCATAGGCGGGGAACTGTTGACAAACTTGCTAACATTTTCAGCAAGATCCTTGAGTTCTTTTCTTAAGCTCAGTTCCTCAAGAGATGGCATCATACGCTCCATCTCGGCAACACGGGATTGTGCGTTACTCACTTCGGTTTGCAAGGAAACGATCTTGACGCTGGCGGCGCTCTTCTCCCTGCGCAATTGATCTACTTCGCTTTCCAGGTCCAGCCGGATCTGAGTTTCTTTGCCGGTAGGCGTTTTTAAGGCGGACTTGGCTATACCTTTTTGCTTCTCAAGCTCTTCCTCCATGCGCATGAACTTTTTCTTCATGCCAGCATATTCGTCTGTAAGCTTTTCAAATTCCATTTCCACACTCTGCGCATGCCCGCGCCAGCGCTCAGCGGATATCTGGTGCTGGTGTGTTTCAGACTGAAGTTTGCTGACCCGCTTTTCCTGCCGGTTCATATCTACAGCGAATTTAGCGCGCATTTGGTCCTTTTGCGCGGTAATTTCTGCAAGTGAGACCGGGGCCTGCCGTTCCAACTCCGTAATGGCGAGCCGTCTTGCTCTGCTGGAAACGATCGGAAGTACTGCGAACAATAGCAAGCTGATGCTGAGTGCACCCAATGCAATATACAGCGCTGCTTCAATCATGGCGTTGTCCTAATCGGCGGAAGTACCAGTGTTACAATCACTATCTAAACCTAGAACGGATTCCAAGTCGCACGAGGTGTAAATTTCAGGTAACCCACATTTACCCCCAGGCGCGCGCCAAGCCCGGCTCTTACTGGAACCATAAGAATATTATTGTTTGCCAGCACAGTCATCCCGACACCGCCAACCACATAAGCAGATCCGTTAACGCCACCAAACCGTTGATAAGCATGGTCAACTGTCGGAAGATTATAGACCAGCATCATAACACGGGACGCGTTGCCACCAAAGTCCCATCCAATAGATGGGCCCTGGAAGAAAATTTTGTGATCGCCAGCTCCCTTTGTGTACATAATGCCTTCACCGTATCGCAAGCCACCAATGATAGCCCCTGAGCCTTCTTCACCCAGAATATATGCGTTTGGCAGGCCATAGTTTTGAAACGCCCGTTCGATCACACTGGCCAAACCACCGGATACATTGCCAAAAAAGCGATGGCCCGTATTCAGGATTTCATTCGACGAATATGTTTCAGTCAGCGGTGTGCTCGTGTTGTTTTGTGCACTCGCAGATGTCACGCTCAAGCTGTTGCTTGCTACAAGAGCGAATGAGAAAACCAGAAATACAGATATCCAAGTTGCGGTTATCAGCTTCCTTGTGGCACGCTGAGCTAGTTTGCAGGATGGGAACTTACTGCTTTTGTGCATCAAATAATCTCCGATTTGTTGCCCCAATTATAAAGGTTTAATTGTGGGGAGGATAGCCCAGACTGCAACTCTTATTGCAGTAACGTCGATCCTACAAACCAGTTGTGGCTGTGATTGGGCAGCAGCATAAGAACAAGCCGCGTTAATTGGCTGTTATGCCTCTGTTTGTAATCTATACGAATGAGAAATCAGACAGAATTCTACTCTTATGCAGCACCGCTTTATCCTGTTCTTCATCCTGACGTTTGCTCTAAGTGCATCATTGTTCAGTGAGTCTCATGCCGAAGCCACGGAAACACTGTCTTCTGGGCTGTCCTGGGACTTTGGCGGCACAAGATTTACATCGGAAGTCATCGTAAAGGATCGGCTAACGGGTCTAGCACTTGGCGGCGTTGACCCGTTGAGCTACTTTATTTCCGACAAGCCCTTCCATGGAAAACCGCGTTTTGATCTGAGCTTTCGGGGCGCATTGTGGTGGTTTGCAAATGCCGGCAATAGAGCAGCATTTCAGGATGCACCGGATATTTATATGCCTCAGTTTGGTGGCTTTGGAGCGATGGCCGCGGCTCGAGGCCATCTGGCGGAGGGACGGGCCCAGATCTGGCGGGTTCAGAATGATCAGTTGTTGTTGTTTCACAGTTACGCAAACCGCATTGCTTGGGAGCAAAATCCTGATGAACTTTTTGAGAAGGCAAAGAAAAGATGGCCAAAACTTGTTGAAAAACTAGTTCCGTGAGGTGCGGCACATTTGTGTAAATTAGGGAAAAACTTGGATTGCGAGCACTGCCGCTTTATACCTGAATCACGAATCAAATCACACAAATGCCTCTTAAGTTGCGCGAGAAAAACATGTCAAATCTTTCAGCACTCGATCTATCCGCCTTGCTTTGTAGCCGTGTTTGTCACGATGTAGTCGGCTCAGTTGGCGCAATATCCAACGGTCTTGAAGTTCTGGACGAGGAAAATGATGTCGAAATGCGTCAAATCGCCGGAGATCTGGTGCGTAAGAGTGCCGCACAAGCTTCAGCAAAGCTAACTTTCTCAAGAATTGCTTTTGGTGCGGCAGGTTCTGCAGGTGCTGAAATTGATCTGGATGATGCCCGTGATAAGGCTGAGCAGATGATTGCATTTGAGAAGGCTAACCTTGTTTGGGATATGCCGCGCGCTATTCGTCCAAAAAACGAGGTAAAGCTTCTGTTGAACCTGATATTGATTGCGCTTTCTGCCGTGCCTCGTGGTGGCAATATTACGGTCAGTCGCGAAGGTGAAAATGGGCTCAAGCTCATTTGCGACGGGCGCGCTGCCCGAATTCCTCAGCATTCAGAGCTATTTGAGACATTGCCGGAAAGTCTGGAGGGGGTTGATGCACATTCGGTTCAGCCTATCTACGCCGCGCTGCTTGCAGATGCCTGCAATCTGAAAGTCTCGTTTAGTGCAAATGAAGAGATTGTAGAGATACGCGCAGTATAGCGCTCTTTGCTATTCAAGTATAAGTTATAAATGAATTGCTCAGACCTGTCTTTTTGGGGCGTGGATTTTATGGTTAATATTCCATGAATATTTAATTCGTATATAAATAGTAAATGTTTCCAGTATCTTTTTTTGAAAAGCAAAGACTTCCCTTCAGCGCTTATTAATAAATATATAGTCAATTGTACCAGTGTTCTTCGAGTTGCCGTGGAAATAATGGTATGGATGATCTATTAAGCGAATTTTTGATGGAAAGCAGTGAGAGCCTCGACGTAGTCGATGCCGAGCTGGTCAAGTTTGAACAGGACCCCAACAATGCGGAAATCCTGGGAAATATATTTAGGCTTGTACACACTATCAAAGGAACCTGCGGGTTTTTAGAATTACCACGCTTGGAAGCTCTTGCACATGCTGCCGAAACTTTAATGGGCAAATTTCGTGATGGTGTTCCCGTTACGAAGGACGCAGTATCGCTGATCTTGAAATCTATTGATCGCATTAAGGAACTACTTGCTGAACTGGAAGCCCAAGAGGGAGCAGAACCAGAGGGCAATGACAAAGACTTGATCTCCGAACTTGAAGTCATGGCTGGGTACGGTGACGCACCTGCCGCCGTGGAGCCCGAACCTGCTCCTGAACCCGAACCTGAGCCACAAGCCGAAGAAGAAGTGCGTCCGGGAGAGGTTTCTCTGGATGAGTTGGAGCGCGCATTTCAGGATGCGCCCGGTATGGATGGTTTTGACGCAAATGCAACGGCGTTGGAAGCGGCAGCTGAAGCAGCGGCTAATGCCTCAGCAAACGATGATTCGGGCGCTGAAGAAGTGCGTCCAGGAGAGGTTTCTCTGGATGAGTTGGAGCGTGCCTTTCAGGATGCTCCTGGCATGGACGGGTTTGACGCTAACGCGACAGCGGCGGAAGCCGCAGAAGAAGCGGCTGCGCAGGCTAAGCAAGCCAGTGCCGAGCCAGCTGAGGCCCCAAAACCAAAAGAACCCGCGAAGGCGGCTGCAAAACCAGCTAAGGCAGCGCCAAAAGATGGTGAGCAAAAAGGTTCTGTCTCGCAACAATCTATTCGAGTGAATGTCGATACTCTCGAGCAGCTCATGACAATGGTCAGCGAGCTAGTTCTTACGCGAAATCAATTGCTTGAAATCTCCCGCCGTCAGGAGGATTCAGAGTTCAAGGTACCTTTGCAGCGTTTGTCCAACGTGACAGCTGAGTTGCAAGAAGGTGTCATGAAAACCAGGATGCAGCCTATCGGCAATGCTTGGCAAAAACTGCCACGTATCATTCGTGATCTGGGACAGGAACTTAAAAAAGATATTGAACTGGACATGCACGGTCAGGATACAGAACTTGACCGTCAGGTCCTGGAACTGATCAAAGACCCGTTGACCCACATGGTGCGCAACTCTGCTGATCATGGTCTGGAGACAACAGATAAACGTCTGGCTGCGGGCAAACCTGGCAAAGGAACGGTTCGACTGTCTGCCTACCACGAGGGTGGACACATCATCATTGAAATTATGGATGATGGGCAAGGTCTTGATACAGAAAAAATCAAACAGAAGGCCCTAGATAACGGGCTGATATCTGAAGCTGAGTTTGATAAAATGACCGAGCCGCAAGCGGCTAAGCTGATATTCCATGCTGGTCTTTCAACCGCTACCAAAGTCACGAACGTCTCCGGCCGTGGTGTTGGAATGGATGTTGTACGCAACAACATTGAAAAAATTGGCGGTACTGTTGATGTGAAGTCGGTTTGGGGAGAGGGCACAACGTTCTTCATCAAGATCCCGCTAACATTGGCAATTGTCTCCGCGCTTATCGTGGAGGCGTCGGATCAGCGCTATGCCATTCCACAATTGGCAGTGGTTGAATTGGTTCGTGTTCAAGACAATTCAGAGCACCGCATTGAACGCATTCGGGAAACACCAGTGCTTCGTTTGCGAAATAAACTACTGCCATTGGTCCATCTTAATAGCCTACTAGGAGTAACCGTCTCCAAAGAAGTCTCTGACGAGGAGATTATGGGTGCGAATGACAATGGTTTCATTGTTGTGATGCAGGTTGGCGCCCAGACTTTTGGTGTTGTTGTAGATGCGGTATTCCACACGGAAGAAATCGTCGTCAAGCCCATGTCTAGTATGCTGCGGGAAATCAGCATGTTCTCTGGAAACACTATTCTCGGAGATGGCAGCGTGATCTTGATTGTTGATCAAAACGGTGTTGCTCAGGCGCTTGGCTCTAATGTTGGTACCGATGCTGCAGAAGCCGCTCGGGAGGAGCCGAAGCTGGTAAATGAAGCTGCCGCCTCGATTTCCATGTTGTTGTTCCGGGCAGGCGGCAGTCAGACAAAGGCCGTTCCTTTGTCGCTCATAACACGCCTTGAAGAGTTTGACGTCAATCAAATTGAGCACTCAAACGGTCGTCCCCTGGTGCAATATCGCGGCTCACTTATGCCGTTGATCTTCGTTGATGAGACGTGCCAGTTGAAAGAGAACGGACAACAGCCGATGCTGGTGTTTACCGATGATGGACGCTCTATGGGGCTGGTCGTCGACGAAATCCTCGACATTGTTGAAGATGTACTTCACATCGAAGTTCCGTCGACTAAATCGGGTATTCTTGGTTCTGCCATTATCAAAGAAAACGCAACTGAAGTTCTTGATATTGCTCACTATCTGCCTCAAGCATTTGATGACTGGTTGAAACGCAAGGATCTACCCGCAGAGGCGTTGGAGAAGCGTATTCTATTGGTGGATGACAGTTCTTTCTTCCGCAACATGCTTGCTCCGGTTATCAAGGCCGCCGGATACCACGTGACAGTTTGCGAAAGTGTGGCTGAAGCCATGAAACACTTGGAGGCTGGTGACCCATTCAGAGCCATTATCAGCGATATTGAAATGCCAGATATCAATGGTTTCCAATTTGCTGAAATGGTTAAACGGAAACAAAAATGGGCCTCCACTCCTATACTCGCCTTATCTTCGCTAGCAACGCCGGAAGCCATTGCCCAGGCTAGGGATGCCGGGTTTGACGACTACGTTGCAAAGTTTGATCGTGATGGTCTGCTGGCGTCTCTTGAAGAACTTATGACAGAAATGAGGGTGGCAGCATGACATCTGAAGTATCATCTTCCGCAGAGGTGCGAGACGACGCGAGTTTAGTTGACGATAGTGACCTCATCCAATACGTCACTATGAAAATTGACGGCCAATTATTCGGGCTTCCGATAGACCGGGTTCACGATGTATTCATGCCTGAGGCCGTCACCTTTGTTCCGATGTCGCATGATGCAATCGCTGGCGTTCTAAACTTGCGCGGGCGCATTGTGACCGCGATCGATATGCGATGCCTTTTGGGTTTGCCCGATCAGTCTGGTGATAATCCCCTTATGGCAGTTGGTATCGAAGCGCGGGGTGAATCTTATGGCTTGATCATCGACGCTGTTGGCGAAGTTTTGGATCTTCCAGTTCACTCCAAAGAACCTAACCCCGCAAATCTTGATGAGCGCTGGCGTAATATTGCTGCTGGTATTCATCGTCTTGAAGGTCAATTGCTCGTCATCCTTGATGTGGATCGCGTTTTGTCCGCACTCGCTGGAATCAAATCAGCTGCGTAGGCAGCGTTATGGAGAATGGAAATGAAACACTGTCTTGTTGTCGACGACTCAAGCGTTATCCGAAAAGTAGCGCGCCGAATTCTCGAAGAACTCTCATTTGAAATTTCCGAAGCCGCAGACGGCCAGCAAGCCCTTGATGCTTGCAAGGAAACTCTGCCGGATGCTGTATTGCTCGATTGGAACATGCCAGTCATGGACGGCATCGAGTTCCTTCGTCACTTGCGAACTTTGGATGGTGGACAGGATGTCATTGTTGTATTTTGCACAACAGAAAATGATGTCACTCACATCGCAGAGGCTGTAAAAGCTGGCGCCAATGAGTACATCATGAAACCTTTTGATCGCGAGATTGTGGAAGCAAAATTCCAGGAGGTTGGGCTGCTGCAATGACTGGATCAGTTGCCAACATTGCGACGGCAGCCAAGGCTTCCGAGCAAACATCACCTATCCGCGCAATGGTTGTTGATGACGCCATTGTGGTGCGCGGTCAGATAGGTAAATGGCTAGACGAAGAACCTGATATTGAAGTTGTTGCTCGCCATCGCAACGGTAAAGATGCTGTGGATGACCTGTTGGCATCAAATCCCGACGTGGTCATTCTGGATATCGAAATGCCAGTGATGGATGGCCTGACAGCCCTGCAGGAAATGCTAAAGCTAAAACCGGGCTTGTGCGTTATCATGGCATCCACGCTGACACTGCGGAATGCGGAAGTCAGCCTGAAAGCGCTTGGCATGGGTGCGACGGATTATTTGCCAAAACCTGAAGGCGGCAGAGCTGTCTCTTCCGGAGTGGATTTTCGTCGGGAATTGATCTCTAAAACCCGTTTTCTAGGAACCCGCGCAAAATTGCGCCTGTTGCGCCAGTCTCATCAGCAGTCATCTGCTGCCACCGCGTTACCTGCAAAGTCAGGCGCTGCTAAGCCGGCCGTTGCGATCGCTCGTCCGGCAGCGCAAGCTTCTCAAGCACCAAAACCAACGGCAGCTGCTTTTGCACTGAAGCCTTTTTCTATGGTGGCCCCTCGCATACTGGTAATTGGAAGTTCTACTGGTGGTCCTCAGGCCCTGACCACATTGTTTGAGGAAATCGGCAGCAATATACGGTCTGTCCCTGTTGTGGTTGCACAGCATATGCCGCCGAATTTTACTGCAATTCTGGCGAAAAACCTGGGGCGTTGTTCGGGCAAACCTGCTGAAGAAGCCTCTGATGGCAAACCACTTTTGCCCGGCCATATTTATGTTGCTCCGGGGTCTTTTCATACCGTTCTGCAACGAAATGGCGAGTCCACAGTTGCTCGCTTACAAGATACTCCGCCTATAAATTTCTGTAAACCTGCGGTTGATCCCATGTTTCAGAGCGCTGCCGAAATTTTTGGGCCATCTGTGTTGTCTTTAGTGCTGACAGGCATGGGCAGCGACGGAGCGGGTGGTGTCAAAACAATTTCTGACAAGGGAGGCAGCGTTATCGCGCAGGACGAGGAAAGCAGTGTTGTTTGGGGCATGCCAAAAGCTGCTGCAGAATCTGGCTGTTGTAGCGCAGTACTACCATTAAATAAAATTGGGCCGGCAGTAAGCCGCATGTTGACAGGAGGCCGGCCATGACGCCGATCGAGTTTAAGTATTTTGCCGACTTTCTGAAAGCCAAATCTGGCATCATTTTGGCTGCGGATAAAAGCTATTTGGTTGAAAGCCGTCTGGCACCTATCGCGCGCCGAGCAGGGCATGAGTCTGTCGCTGATATGATTAATGCCATTCGCCGTGCACCGTCTGGTCCGCTGGCTATTGATGCGGTGGATGCGATGACAACCAATGAGACGTTTTTCTTTCGAGATAAAACGCCCTTTGACAATTTTAATGACACTGTAATGCCAGCGATGCTGGAAGCGCGCCGCTTGAAGAGAAAATTACGTATTTGGTGCGCTGCAGCTTCTACCGGTCAGGAGCCATATTCCCTTGCGATTTGCATTGAGGAAATGAGGGCAAAAATGAAGGGTTGGAATGTGGAAATTGTTGGCACTGACCTGTCCAGCGAAGCTTTGGCGAAAGCTCGCGAAGGCCGCTACACTCAATTTGAAGTACAGCGCGGACTGCCCATAAATCTGCTACTGAAGTACTTCACGCAGGACGGCGAGACCTGGAAGGTCAATGATGACTTGAAAAAGAAGGTCTCCTTCAAGCCTTTGAACTTGCTCGACAGCTTTACCGCTATGGGCAAATTCGACATCATTTTCTGTCGTAATGTGCTTATCTACTTTGATCCAAAGACGAAGAAAGACATTCTTGATCGTTTGGCACGAACAATGGAGCCAGATGGTTTCCTTGCGTTGGGCGCTGCTGAAACTGTTGTTGGTATCAGTGAGCAATTCAAGCCAATCCCGCAGAAACGAGGCCTCTATGGCACGAGCGTGTCAAAGGCTGGGGCAACTACTACAAACAAGCTTGCGGCGCGGGCGTAGATCACTATACCTTCCAAAGAGTTCCTGGGGCGCCTTGGCGCCCCTTTTATTTTAGAAACGGACTTTAAGCCCCAGTCGACCGCCATGCAGCAGCATACTGTCAGTTTCAACCCGACTTGCTTCATTGTTTATGAAAGTGCCGGGCAATGGATTTAGGTTTGGAATAGCTCTTACAACACCTGCAGTATGTTGAATCCAGAGCGCACGGTAGCCAAGGTTCAGGGATATTTGGTCGCTAAGATAATAACTCGCCGACAGGTCACCTTCAGCAAAAAATCCGAACTCCTTGGCTTTCGCTTCCGCCGAAACATCTGTGACATTGGGAGGAAAAAAATTTCTGTTGCCAAAACCGCCATCTACAGAAGTTTTTAAAACGCTTAGTGCGATGCCTCCCAAGGCTTGCAGGTTAATTGCAAACCTATTTGAATCACTGTTGTACAGATCGTGCGAGATTCCTAACTGCAATCCATAAATTTGATTAGATGCACGGTTTACAACATCCAGCGCTCCGGATGCCGGAACGGCAGTACATTGACCTAAAAAATTGCAGAGTTCCGTATTTCCGGTGCCTGCATCAAGCGATAGTGTTTCATTGATATTGAAATATCTCAGTCCCCCTACAATAGTCGTCTGATTGTTGAGTTCCTTTTCCAAGTTTAAGTCAAGCGACCAAAAAATTGATTGATAATCGGCTCTGATTTGTTCAGCCCTGAAGTCCCCTGTTGAAACAGGATTTAGGTAGTGGAAGATCGCCGCTCCAAGCGATAGAGCATTCGGCGTAATTTGTGTTGTCACGCTGTCCGACCACAAGCCTAAAAGCTGCCCACGCCCCCAGAGATTCCAATTGCCGTTAGCGCTGTTTTCGAACACATCATTTATACCAAGAATAAGCTCGCCGCCCGGCGACCAGCCATTTTTCAGTTCACTCCCTTGCAAGGATGTAGCGTTCGTCAGCGGGCCTGTACTTGACGAGACTAACAACGGGCTGGGGTTGTTAGCGCGGTGCATTGCCAAAGCTGACAATCTTGCAAAGAAGCGTCCTTCGTCATCTTCAGTAATGCCGTCTGGAGTATCGACAAAGACAGTGCCGGGTAAATCTGCTGCAAGGGTGGAACCATCAATTGCTACAATCAGTCCCCCCGCTGCCGCGGTCATTGCCAAAACCGATTTTAATTTAGGAAGGAGATAGCATGCGATCTTGTTGCGCAAAGCGCTCAAAAAAGAATTCATAAAAATGCCTAAGGCAGTAAGAAATAAATATATCAATGCGAATGAAAGTGCCGATTCTTAGCGGCTTATGCAAATGTTAAATACAAAAAACCCCGCAAATGCGGGGCTTTTACATTAGATATTGTTGATTTTAACTAGGCGCTTTCGCGGAGTTCTTCAGCATCAGGTTCACGAAGGACGTAGCCGCGCCCCCAGACTGTTTCAATGTAATTGTCTCCGCCTGTTGCAACAGAAAGTTTCTTACGCAACTTACAGATAAACACGTCGATGATTTTAAGCTCTGGCTCGTCCATTCCGCCGTAAAGGTGGTTGAGGAACATTTCTTTTGTAAGCGTTGTTCCTTTGCGCAGAGACAGCAATTCAAGCATTTGATATTCTTTGCCGGTCAGGTGCACGCGTTGACCGCCGACTTCGACAGTCTTTGTGTCGAGGTTCACTTTCAACTCGCCAGTTGTGATCACAGACTGAGCGTGACCTTTCGAGCGGCGAATGATTGCGTGGATGCGAGCGACCAGTTCATCTTTGTGGAATGGCTTGGTCATGTAATCGTCAGCGCCAAATCCGAGGCCGCGAACTTTATCTTCGATGCCAGCAAGACCGGAGAGGATAAGAATAGGTGTTTTGACTTTCGAGACGCGCAAGGTGCGCAGTACTTCGTAGCCGCTCATGTCTGGTAAATTCAAATCCAGCATAATGAGATCGTAGTCATATAGTTTGCCGAGATCTATGCCCTCTTCACCGAGATCGGTGGTATAGACATTAAAGCTTTCGGACTTCAGCATTAACTCAATGCTCTGTGCGGTAGAGCTATCGTCTTCAATCAACAGAACGCGCATCGTTCACCCCTTCTAGGAACCTGTTGTCAGAAACTGGCCTGACCACCAGGTTTTTGTTTTCCAAGACATGACACCCTTCTGGATATCGTCTTAAACCGCGCCCAACTGGACGCTTTGCTCAAATGAATGGCTCTCACCACTCGTTTCCAGTTGACTGAACCAGTTTGCATCCAAAAAAATTGCCCGATGCGGTCCTGGATCTGCGTCATACTCAAACTGTTAACGAACACTCTAATTCACAATGGTTAACAGAATCTGATTCTCTCTTGCAACCCTGTTGAAACTACTAAGCTCAAAAAAGTCTAACTACTTTGATTTTTAAAAGTTTTTTCAGGGAAAATTAATTAATAAATTACTTTAAGAAAGCGCTTCAACTGATTCATTTGAATCTGCTTTGGCTTGAAAGCCGACAGTTTTCCGAAGTTTTCACAATGTTTGTGATAGGTCTGGCCAAAAGGACGTCTCGGTGTTTCAATGGACGTCATTGTTAATCTATTTCGTAAATGATTCGTTACCGGGCGCGTTAGAGTTGATGCTCCATTAAGACCCCTTTCATTTTATCCGCTTGCAATTTGCAACAAATGAGAATGACAGACGTTTGGAATCGTTAATTCAACAAGTCGAAAAACTGAACATGACGCGTGGGTTTGGCCGTGTGGCGGCGATCAAGGGCTTGGTGTTGGAAGTGACCGGGCCCATCAGCCAGTTGGCAATTGGCGCACAAATTCGGGTTCACGTGAAAGCACCCGCAGATTCACTGATGTGCGAAGTCATTGGATTTGGCGAAAATGCAGCCATTTGCCTTGCATATGGACCATTGGCGGGCATAAAGCCTGGTGATGTGGCTGAGTTTTTGGTCTCTGAACCGGCTCTGCACCCAAACAATTCTTGGATTGGCCGCGTTCTTGATGGGCTTGGAAACCCTATTGATGGCAAAGGGGACTTGCCAAAAGGACCCGTTGCCCAACTTTTGGATCAACCTCCACCACCACCTCACCAGCGGCAATTGGTGGAAAAACCCTTAGATTTGGGGGTACGCGCTTTCAATGCGTTCCTTCCTTGCTGTTCGGGACAGCGTATGGGTATTTTTGCTGGTTCGGGCGTTGGAAAATCCATGCTGATGTCGATGCTGGCTCGCAATGGCACGGCTGATGTCGCTGTGATTGGTTTAATTGGAGAGCGGGGTCGCGAAGTTCAGGACTTTCTCGTAAAAACGCTGGGGCCGGAGGGCCTGAAGAAGTCTGTGCTTGTGGTTGCGACCTCTGATGCATCCGCATTGATGCGACGACAGGCAGCGCACACGACACTTGCGTTGGCACAGTACTTCAGCGGGCAAGGCAAGGATGTTCTCTGTCTAATGGACAATCTTACGCGGTTTGCCCAAGCTCAGCGTGAAATAGGCCTTTCAGCCGGCGAGCCGCCAACTTCAAAGGGTTATCCGCCCAGTGTCTTCAGCGAGTTGCCACGGCTTTTGGAAAGAGCGGGGCCAGGCCTTTCTGGCAAAGGAAATATTACCGGGCTTTTTGCAGTTCTGGTTGAGGGTGACAATACCAATGAACCGGTTTCTGATACGGTGCGCGGCATTCTGGACGGTCACATTATTCTGTCTCGTGACATAGCGGAGCGTGGGCGCTTCCCTGCCATCGATATTCTGGCGTCTGTTTCGCGTACATTTACAGATGCTCTTCTTCCAGAACAGCAGGCCTTAATCGGACAGGCAAGGAGGCTTATGTCGCGATATAGAGACATGGAAGAACTTATAAGACTTGGTGCTTATCGAGTAGGCAGCGATGCTTTAACGGACGAAGCGGTCAAAATTATGCCGCATATTGAGAAATTCTTAAGTCAAAGCAGGGATGATACAAGCTCTATTGATGAAAGTTTTGCAGCGTTGGGGGAAATTTTGGCCCAAGCGCCGATCAGTGCTCAGGAAATGGGCTTGAGTGGAGCTGGCGCTGTAGATAGTGACGCGACCGCGTAATGTGTCGTGAGACTTTAAAGGGGTATTGAGTATGAAGTCTCGGGAAAGCTTGATTAAGTTGAAGCGCTTTCAAGTTGACGAAAAACGACGGCAATTGGCCCAGATTGAAGGGATGATTGCTGATTTTCAGGTTATGGCTGATGAACTTGACGCTCAGGTGCTGTCTGAGCAAAAGCGGACGGGCATTGAAGACGTTGCGCATTTTGCGTACTCGACATTTGCCAAAGCAGCCGCCCAACGCCGCGCCAATCTCATGACTTCTGTTGAAGATTTGGACAAGCAGCGAGCAGTTGCCCATGATGCGCTGTCTGAAGCTGTTGAAGATCTGAAAAAGATTGAGCTGCTTGCGGAAAGAGATCAGGCCAAAGCTAAGTTAGAGGCTGATTGGGCTGAGCAGGAAGATATGGACGAGATTGCAAGTCAACGCCATCAGTTGCGTTAACGGCCGGTCCCAATCTTCGGATTTCGTATTGAAATTCTGTCATTGATCTCACATGCGCTCTTGAAACTAAGGTCAAAAGAGCGCATCTGGGACCGATGCATATATGGCTTCTCAGTTTCTTTTTGATGACCGGTGCCTTGTCGTTTACGGCTGGGATTACACTGCCTTTGCTGGTTCTTGAAAAGCTCTACTTTTTCACTGAAACACCCTCCTTAATCCAAATCGTTTTCGGTCTTTGGCAAAACGACGATCTGTTGTTGGCTGTTCTTGTGGGGGCTTTTTCGCTTGTCTTTCCGGTGGTGAAGCTTTTTGTTCTATTTTTGGAAGCTATGGGAGGCTATTCGAAAACAGGACAGGGCTCTAACGCTTTCCGCCATGTATCGATGCTGGGGCGTTGGTCTATGATGGATGTCTTGTTAGTGGCCATCGTTATTTTTGCTGCAAAGACCAGTGGCTTTGCGACCGCTACAAGCCAGCCAGGTCTTTGGTTCTACGCTTATGCAGTGTTTGCCAGCGCGATATCTGCCTTTCTGATTAAGCGATCAGGAACCGCAAGTTCCGATCTACCTGTTACCAGCTGATTGGTTTTTTATCGCGGAAGAAACCACCGGTAGGGCCATTGTCCGGAAGGGTCGCAAGCCATGTTGGCGTGATGGCCCCTTCTTCAACAGAACGGTTGGCGCCTGGACCACCCATTTGCGTGCGAACCCAGCCGGGGCAGGCTGCATTCACTTTCACATGTGCCGGCAACTCGCTTGCGGCTTTCAAGGTAATGGCGTTCAAAAAAGCTTTGGTAATGCCGTACGCGCCTGGTCCGAAGCCTTCATGAAATGACCCCCAGCCAGACGACACATTTGCAATTCGGCCATAGCCACGCTCAACCATCCTTGGTGTAAGCGCACGGATAAGGCGAAGAGGGCCAACGGCATTCACCGCAATATGAGCAAGCAAGTCTGCCTCTTCCAATTGCAGCAAGGGCTCATCAGTGAGAATTCCAGCATTGTTCACCAACACATCTATCTGGGTGTTTTGAGCTGACAAGTGCTCAAGGCCGTGCGCAATGGATTGCTCATCGCCCATATCCACCACCTGATATTGTACGGTGGCTTCCCTGCCATTGAGCATATCAGTAGTTTCTTCAAGGGCTGATTGATCACGACCCCAAAGAACCACATTCAGGTTTTGCTCGAGAAGGTTTGACGCAATGGCTTTGCCAATACCTTTTCCTCCTCCGGTGACAAGTGCTGTTCTCATGATGGTGCCGCCAGTCCATTGTTCAAGAGAGGAATATGAGGCGCCGCGCCTTTGGGTAAAGTCCCTGTTAGTCTTGGATCGTCCATGAGTTCAATGCCAAAGCGCACTGGTTGAAAGCCACATTTTTGATAAAATGTGAGTGCTGCGGGGTGGTCAAAGTTACAGGTTTGTAGGCTGACCTTTCTTGTGTTTTCTGTCCACGCGACTGTTAGCGTCAGCGCCATAATTTCTTTGCCCAACTTGCGACCGGTATATTCAGGGCGCATGCCAAAAAATGCGATTTCGATGTTGGTTGGGTTTACCTGTTTTAACTCAGACAGCCCGGCGATGTTGCCATCCACTTCTATCAGATAAATGCTCGTTGATGGGCAGTGGATGACGCTGGAAAGTTCTTCATCGCTTATGAGTAATCGTGATGTCCACAACCAGTTTTCTCCAACGCTGCGAAACAATTCACGGTATCCGGTTAAAGAAATATCATCTTTCGGCACTAGCCTGATAGACGAAGCTATTTGTACTTCATCCAACCAATGTGGGCGCTGATCCATATCCAAAAACGTTACAGAGGCAGCAATTTTGCCGGGAGGTATGTGGTTCATTCCGTTAGCAAGCATGGAAAATCCTACGAGGAGGGCAACTCCACCAGCCCTGAAGGATTTTCAAGCCACAGTCAAATGCGCCAGTTGAACTAGGCGCCTTTAACGATCACGGAGCGGTTTTCCTCCAGCGCGACAGCACCTTCGCGAGAAACGTAATTTTCGACAATATCCCAAATTGCAGGGCCTTCTGTGCCTTCGTTCACACTTGCCCAACCAGAAACAATGTATGTTTTTGATGGATCAATGGCTTCCCCCGTTTTCAGCGCAGTCATGTTGGTTATGCGGCTTCCGATTGGTTTGCCGATGTCAATTGTGTAACCCATACCTCCCACACGCACCATGTCTCCGCCTTGTTGGTAGTAGGGATCAGGATTAAAGAGATTATCTGCCACGTCTTCCAAAATGTCTTTGATGAGCTTGCCATCCATCTTGCTTCTGTAGGCGGACGGATAACTCATTGCCGTACCATTGTGGATGTCCTCAACGGTGATGTCTTGTCCTGGCAGCAGGCTTGGCCCCCAGCGGAACCCAGGCGAGAGCGCAATGTCAGCTTCGCGTTCTTCCAAAAGTGCCTGGCAGATTAAGTCATCAAACGTACCGTTGAAATTACCGCGGCGATACAGCAGCGTTTCCGTTTTACCGACCACGCGAGACAATTCATCGGCATAGGGAGTTCGTGTTTCTGCAATTTTTGCAGCCATCGTTGGATCAGAATCAATGACATCGGAGAAGATTGGGATAAGTTTGTACTTGAAGCCTTTCACTGCACCGTCCTGCACATCAAGATCAAGTCTGGAGACAAATTTGCCATTTGAGCCAGATGCGAGCAGCAAGGTTTTGCCGACTTGTACTGGCTCTGGCAGTGCGTCGTGAGTATGCCCTGTGAGGATGACGTCAATACCGGTAACACGGCTGGCAAGCTTGCGGTCAACATCAAATCCATTGTGGGACAACAACACGACCAGCTCCGCGCCAGCGTCGCGCGCGGCATCAATATTTTCCTGAAGTACTTCTTCGCGAATGCCGAATGACAAAGACGGGAACATCCAACCAGGATTGGCAATTGGCAAATATGGGAAAGCTTGTCCAACGACAGCAATTTTCACACCACCGCGTTCAAAGAACTTTGTGTGTTCATAGGCCGGCTCGTCCCATTCCTTGTCAAAAATGTTCGAGCCAAGAAGAGGGAAGGGGAGTTCATCCACGATTTCCTGAACACGATCTTCGCCAAAAGTGAATTCCCAGTGCGCAGTCATTGCGTCGGGCTGCAAGACGTTCATAATGTCGACCATGTCCTGTCCGGCAGTCTTGTTGGACACATAAGAACCTTGCCATGTATCTCCGCCATCCAAAAGCAACGTATTTGCTTCACGCGTGGATCGTATTGAATTCACTACAGTTGCAACACGATCCAGCCCACCCATGCGTCCATAAGACTTTGCGAGGGATGCAAAATCTTCAGATGTTAGTGCATATGCGCTGGGGCTATTAGCTTCTACGCCAAAACTTTTTAGGAACTCAGCGCCAGTGATATGCGGCGGCAGTCCGTACACGTCACCGACACCAAGATTAGTGGAAGGCTCCCTGAAATAGATTGGCATCGCCTGCGCGTGAATATCGGTAATATGAACTAGCGAAACATTGCCGTAATCTTCAAATACCAAAAGCTGATCTTGCGTAAGCGCCTGTGTGGCGGCAAAAGCTGCCATGCGGCCATAGCCAGTCGGGCCCAACAATGCAGAAGCTGCCAAGCCAGCTTGGAGAAAATGGCGACGGGAAATCATGAGAATTTATCCTCAATGTTAGTATGTGGTTCGAAATTTTGGTTGGTGCCAAATGGGCCAGACGAACGTGATATCCAGAATTTGCACGCAAATGACGAGGCCATTTCTGGGATTGCCCGGAAACTGCGTCAGAGTATGTTAATTGGTCGTTCTGAATTAAGTCTCGCAGAGACGCTACTATGATAGTGCGCCTCTGCTACAGATAGTGGGTTAGTTGCGAACAGATGGCGTTTCTACAGAAAGGCCTGCACCGCGCGATGCGACATAAAGCTCAAGAGCGATAAATTCATCCGAACCACGCTTGAAAGCAGTTGCACGAATATTCTCCATGCAACCTTTGAAACGGCGATGAATAGAACCAAGACCGCCCCATTTCAGGCGATAGACAGGAAATCCGTTGACCTGACCTTGGGAAAGATGATCAGCGCGAATGTTCTTGCCGTAGTTGGCCTCATGGCAGTTCGAGCAGGACATATCCAGCTGCCCTACACGGGTGTAGTATAGGTCTTTGCCTTTTTCCCACCATGACTGCATTGGACCATCTGTCTGCACATCCACCGGCATGCCACGCGATTGCAAGCCAACTAAAGCTGTCATTGCAAGCATTTGTGGTGCTTCCCATTTCCAGGCTTCAGCACCCATGCGTTCCGTACGGCACGTGTTGATGGTGTTTTCCAAAGTCGCAGGCTTGTTCGCAGCTTCTGACCATTTTGGCATTTGTGCACGAACACCAGCCATGCTGTCTTCCACGTCGTCATGACAGGATGCACAGGACTTGCCTTCGCTACCCTCAACGGTCTCCCACAGCTCTAGACCCGTATCGACCGCAATCATGCCCGGATTTTCGAAATCATCCATTTGCAAAGACTGGGTTTCGGCAGAGCGGAAGCGCCAGCCTGAGTAAAGATGATCCAATGGATTGTCCGGGCCCGCTTTGACATCAGTAACAATGGTTTCCCCATCAATTACCAATTGCGTGTCGCTGGGATCAGCCGTTGCGATTGCCGACATACCGACAGCCACCAGAGCGGCCAGTGCCGTAGACTTCATAAACTTATTTGCCATGTGTGCTTTCCTCCCCCAAAGGCCGCAATTAGCCAACCTTGATTTTCTTTGATGTCTCGTAAACTGAGCCATCATCGTCCACCCAGGTGAATTTGAATGTACCGCTTTCCGGAACCTTTGAACGGATTTCAAAATACGGGTTTGAAGACACCGCAGGGTCTACATCTGCAGCAAAAACCTGAGTTCCATTGAACTCAACTTTGAAGCTGTTGATGATTTTGCGGGGAATTGGATTGCCCTTTTTGTCTTTGCGCTGACCAGATTCCATAGGATGGCTGATGAGCGTTTTAATGGTGATGACCTCTCCCGCTTCCGCAGTTTTTGGCACTTTCACGCGTGGTTTGACTTTCGCCATAGTACTATCTCCTCGCTCAGTTAGCCGCCGCAGCCGCCAATAGTAACTTTCACGGCCTTCTTATCCATCAGGAAAGAGCCGTCTTTCATTTTCGCAACCGCGATCACATTTTGTGATTTTGCCAGGCGAATACGTGTGGTTGCTGCTGCTTCTCCACTCATCTCTGAAAAGTGGAAAGTTGCAACCGCCCCATTTGGGTTGCCGTCGGCAACAATCATCACGGATTCGCAAACATCATCGCCTGTCATGGTGCAGTCAACGGAGACCTCAATGGGAACAGTGTTGCCATTTTCTGCAATTTCAGGGGCAGTCAGATCAACCCGGCCCATTGTTGGTTCTTTGCCGCCAGTGAAGGCGGAAATCAGGGCGTCTGTGTCATTGGCAGCCATTGCAGGGCTGGTAATGGAACCGACAGAAACAAAGGTTGCTACCCCTGCACTTACGGCCATAAACTCACGTCTGCTAAGTGTCATGTGTCTATTCCTTTCAGATTAGTCTGCGCCTAGGCAAAGCCATCCAGCGCTAGCCAGTCTTTAGATGCTATTCTTTCAGTGTCAGCAAATAAGCGAGAACATCCTCAACCTGTTGAGCTGACAATATCGTTTTTCCATCGAACTTTTTAGCTGGACGCGCACCGTTCTTGATCCGATAGAACGATGGCATAATGGTTTCATCACCAAAAATCTTTTTGGAATCCACCAGAATGGTTCTTAGCATTGCGGGCTCGTAACGATCCGCAACCCCATTCATTTCAGGTCCCACATTGCCGTGAAATGGCAATTCAGCCAGATCGTCGTTCTCATGACAAGCAAGGCAGTTGCCCAGTTTACGGTTGGCGAAAATTTCTCTGCCGCTTGCTGCGTCACCCGATGCAGCTGTCAACGCTTTCTCTACAGTCAAATCTTCCGAAATCATTACTGCATTGGCTGCAGTTTCGCTTGCCTGCGCAAATGATGCACCCAACAAAGCAGAAGCGAATGCGGTCGTCCGCAAGAACGCATAGTTCATAGAATCCTCCCCTAAGCAGATCTAACTGCTAATGCGAGAATGCCTCACTCAAACGTCAAAGGCAATCACAAATTCAAACTTATGAATAGGTACTTGTGCTGCATTGCAGCACTTTTGGGGTATGGTTTTGCGTGTGAGGTAAGAGAACGTTCTATTCCGCCAGCAGGCCTGCGGCGCGTGCCTCTTCCAGTTTGCGGGCGTGATATTTCTGGAAATGCTCCTCGCTTTCATAGCCCTTTTCAACCACCCACTGAAACATGTGCAATGATGTCCAACGTCCGAATGCGCCAGGCATGGTCGAAACAGCAGCCTCGGCTGTGTTCACGTCTTCCGGCACTTCTTCAGGCAGGAACATGATAGTTGGAGTAAAGACAACACCCCATTCGCGCGCAGCGGTTTTTTCTGTCAGTTCGCTGCCGTCAAGATCGATTACTTCTTCGTCGCCGAACATATTGTATTGTACGACAACGAAATGCTCCTGAATGTAGGAAGCAACTTCCGGATCTGAAAAAACTTTCTCATGTAGGCGTGCGCAGTAGATGCAGCCGCGTTGTTCAAAGATCATTACAAGGCGTTTGCCTTCGTCTCGGGCAGTTTCAATGTCCTCGGCAATGTCGCGGAATGTAGAAGTAAACCATGGCTGTTTGTGCAAACCGTCTTCGCCGATTTCAGACGCGTTCACCGTTCCAAAACTCAGGATCAACCAACTGGCCAAAAAGATAAGTGCTTTTTTCATGACGACCTCCAGGTAATTTCAATCACATTATTTCTCTAGCCGATTTGACCAAGGGCCGGAAACCACTCCAGCATCAGGAATGACAGAGTTTGCATGGAGCCTGTCAGAAACAAAATACCAGTGATGACAAGCATGCCACCCATGACCTTTTCGACAGCGCCCATATGCTTTCTAAAGCGGCCCATAAACCGCATGAATGGACCGGCGAAAAACGCTGCCAGGACAAAGGGGATACCAATGCCAAGCGCATAGGCAAACAGTAACACTGCTCCGTCCCATGCATCGCCGCTGGTGCTTGCAATCAAAAGGATTGTTGCCAGCACAGGGCCTACGCATGGTGTCCATCCGAAGGCAAACGCAAGACCCACGATGTAAGCCCCGAGGTATCCAATTGGTTTGTTTCGCACTTGAAATCTGGCTTCGCGGAACAACAATCCAATTCTGAAGACGCCCAAGAAATGTAGTCCCAGGACAAGAATTATCGCGCCAGCGACGTAGCCAAGAACCGTCAGGTGCTCGGTTACGAAAGAGCCAATCAGGGAAGCACTTGCGCCCAAAGCAACAAACACTGTCGCGAAGCCGAGAACAAAAAACAAAGAGGCGATGACGATGCGACCCGCAAGAACGGGTGGTCGTTCCTCATCCGTCAACTCATCCAGGCTGACGCCAGCTAGGAAGCAAAGATAAGGCGGGACCAACGGTAATACGCATGGGGACACAAAAGATAGCAGCCCGGCTGCCAGAGCACCGCTGAGGGAAACCGTCAGATCCATATGTTGGTTTCCATAGTCAATTTGCCTCCACAATCGCCCATAAGTGCCTTCATTGAGACACTTCATATTCAGATATTACAATTTGTTTTTGTTTTCAGCAATTGGGAAAGCTGTTATTCTTTCCTATATGGGAACTTCAGCATATTCAGAGCGCGTGGGATATTACATGTTCAACATCAGACAATTTACCCGTATGACTTTGATCTCAATGGGTTTATTTCCAGCTTTTCTCTTGCCGTTGAAGGCGGCAGAGCTCGTTATGCTGGAGCAGGATGGGTGTCATTGGTGCGAACGTTGGCATGAGGAAATTGGAGAAATCTATCCCAAAACTGCAGAGGGAAAGCGTGCCCCGCTGAGGATGGTCGATATTCATGAACCGGTCCCGGTTGACTTGAACGAGATTCGCATTGAGCGCTTTACACCGAGTTTTGTACTGGTTGAAAATGGACAGGAAATTGGCAGAATTCGCGGTTATCCGGGAGACGAGTTGTTTTGGTGGCTGTTATCTGATCTCATAAAGAAACTTCCGCAGGACCATGAATCATCACCAACGACTGATATTTCGGAATCCTGAGAGACAAATGAATTGGTGCCATTGAGTGATGTCCGTAGCTGATACCAATACAAAACCCTCTGATTTGCCATTCGCTATGGGCGAAGGGCAATCGATGGATGCCATGATGGACAGCGCGAAAGCCGCGACGGATTTTCTGAAAGCTTTGGGTCATGAAGGCCGTTTGATGATTTTGTGTCGTCTGGTAGAAGGCGAGTGCTCTGTAACCGAAATGGAAGAGTTACTGTCAGCGCGGCAGGCCGCCGTGTCTCAACAACTGGCACGTCTACGGTTGGAAGGGCTCGTGAAAACCCGCCGTGAAGGCAAGGTGATGTACTACTCGCTTGCTGATGAGCGTGTGGAGCGCATGATACGTCTCGTCTATGACCTGTTTTGCAAAGATGGCTGCTAGCTGAGGTGGCGAGCACTCTTGTTATTCATGATACAACAAATGGCGTTGAGGAAACTGTCCTCACCACTGATCAACTGATCGAAGCTCCAAACTGGTCTCCTGACGGTAAATTTCTTATCGTCAATGGAGATGGGAGTTTGTTCCGTATTGATTTGGAGGGCAAGGCTGAGCTTGGTAAAATTGATACTGGCTTTGCTAAAAGCTGTAACAACGATCATGGAATCTCACCGGACGGGACACAGATTGTCATCAGTGATGGCACCGAGAATGGTAAATCCTGTATCTATACGTTGCCAATTGAGGGAGGTGTGCCCAGTCGCGTTACGGAGCATGTGCCATCCTACTGGCATGGCTGGTCACCGGATGGAGCGACGTTAACTTATTGCGCGCAGCGGGACGGTATCTTTGACATTTACAGCATTGCTGCCGTTGGCGGAGATGAATTCCGACTGACAGACGGCAAAGGTCACAGCGATGGCCCGGATTATTCGCCCGATGGTTCATGGATCTGGTTCAATTCAACGCGATCAGGCATCATGCAAATCTGGCGGATGCACCCAGATGGTAGTGAACTACAGCAAATGACAGATGACGCGCACTCCAACTGGTTTCCACACCCGTCACCGGATGGATATACCATTTTGTATCTCGCCTATGCTCCGGGTGTTCAGGAGCATCCAAGAGATCACGAAGTAGAACTAAAATTGATGGATCAAGATGGCACAAATGTGCGTTCCATCGTTTCACTATTTGGAGGCCAGGGGTCCATTAATGTACCTTGTTGGGCACCTGATGGTCGACGCTTTGCTTATATGCGTTACAGCCGGACATAAGTGACTGTTGACACAGCGCTGTTTGCCAAACACTTTGATTTAAGTTATATTCAAAAAAATAAATATGTTGGGAGCGGAGCAGCATGGAGGAGCTGTCACCGGGAACCATCGCTGCCTTGGGAGGGTTGCTGGGTGGCCTGGTTTTAGGCTTTGCCGCAAGGTGGGGCAGGTTTTGCACGCTGGGTGCCATAGAAGATGCCACATTGGCTGGTAACACGGCGCGATTGCGCATGTGGGGACTTGCAATTGCTGTGGGTATCACTGCCACATATGGTCTTCATGGCAGTGGTGCTATCGACATTTCTCAAACGTTTTATGTGGCTTCCCCAACAACGCTTCTTGCAACCTTGGTTGGTGCCTTTATCTTCGGGCTTGGCATGTCATTCGTGGGTACTTGCGGCTATGGAACATTGGCACGTATTGGTGGTGGCGACCTAAAGTCGATTGTGACTTTTCTGGTTATGGGAATCACCGCGTACGCCACCTTGCGAGGTGCAGGTGCGTATCTGCGGCTTGGGATTGGTAGTGCATCTGACGATCACAAGGGAAGCGCGGGATTTGCATTTCTTTTGCAGTCGGCAACCGGCATTTCAGCAAGCATATTCGCTATTGCTCTAGCTCTGCTATTGGCGATTTTCTGCCTTTCATCCACCACTTTGCGGACGAATAGGAAGATGATGGCCACGGCGGTGCTGGTCGGGTTGGCTATTGCCTTTGGCTGGATCGTGACGGGTATATGGGCGCAGGACGTATTTAACCCTTACCCACTTGAATCATTTACATTTTCTGCACCCTTAGGTGAGGCGATTGTCTATGTCATGACAATGACCGGTGCGAGCTTGAAATTTGGAATTGGCGCAGTGGCTGGTGTGGTTTTTGGAGCTGCGGCGACGACGCTGGTGCAAAAACACTTCCGTTGGGAAGTCTGCGATGATGCGCGCGAAATGCGCCGACAGATGTTGGGCGGTGTGTTAATGGGCTTTGGGGGCGTTACCGCATTTGGCTGCACTATCGGGCAAGGTTTAACAGCGGCATCTGCGTTGGCATTTTCGGCGCCAGTGGCATTGGTTGGTATCTATGCGGGCGCATGGATAGGTTTGCATGTGCTGGTGCACGGTTCCGTTTGGGAGCCTTTCAAACAGCTATGGTCTTTAGGGGGAAAGCAATGAAAAACTGGGCGTTTTTACTGGCCCTGATGGGAATTTTCAGTGCGGAAAACGTTTATGCAGATGACGTGGAGTATGGAGAATACCTGTCGTCAGAATGTGTGACTTGTCATCAGGCTGGTGCAACATCCAGTGAACAAATTCCATCAATCGAGGGATGGGACAAAGCTTCTTTTGTGGCGGTGATGAAATCTATCCGTGCCAAAGAGCAAGAGAGCAAGGTCATGCAGACCATTGCCGCGAGCCTCGACGACGAGCAAATCGATGCTCTGGCTGCTTATTTCGCAACTCTGAAATCAAATGAGTGAGGATATTATGACAAAGCTATCAAGACGCAGTTTCACAACGCTTTTAGGAGGAGTCACGGCCAGTTCGCTGGCGCTGCCGTATGTTGCGTTTGGCGCGAAACCAAAAGTGGTCGTGATTGGCGGCGGTGCCGGTGGCGCTACGGCAGCACGTTATTTGGCCAAGGATTCAAAAGGCGAAATTGACGTTACACTGGTGGAGCCGAACAAACGCTACTACACTTGCTTTTTCTCAAACCTATACCTTGGTGGGTTTCGTGATTATGCTTCCACAGGTCACGGTTATGATCGCCTGGTAACCGAGCATGGAATTAACGTCGTGCACGATTGGGCAAACTCCGTGGATGGCAATGCAAAGACGGTGGCGCTGAGTTCTGGTGCAACCTTGTCGTATGACAAGCTCGTTCTGTCTCCTGGCATCGACATGAAATATGACAGCGTACCAGGTTACTCTGTTGAAGCCCAAAGCCGTGCGCCACACGGATGGAAGTCGGGCACGCAGGTGCAGCTTATCAAGGCACAGGTGGAAGCCATGCGGGAGGGTGGAACCTTCGTAATGGTACCGCCGCCAAACCCGTATCGCTGCCCTCCCGGACCATACGAGCGTATCTCCATGATCGCCCACATCCTGAAAGAGAAAAACCCATCTGCGACGATCGTCGTTCTTGATCCCAAGCCTAAGTTTTCCAAGCAGGGTTTGTTCAGTGAAGGTTGGGAAACCCACTATCCCGGTATGGTGGAATGGCTTGGGCCGGACACTCATGGTGGCATCCTGAACGTGGATACTGACAACATGACTGTGGAAACCGATTTCGACACGTTTGAAGCTGATGCCATGAGCATTATTCCGGCACAAAAAGCTGGCGCTATTGCCATGAATTCTGGTGTGACGGATGGTGATTGGGCACCTATCGTGCCAGTGAGTATGCAGTCCAAAGCGGATGAGAACATTTATGTCCTTGGCGATGCGTCTGTCGCATCAGCGATGCCAAAATCCGGCTTCTCGGCTAATAGTCAAGCGAAAGTTGCTGCCAACCATATTCGTGGTGCGCTTACTGGCAGCCGTGTCTTCGAACCGCGCTTTGTTAATACGTGCTGGAGCCTAATTGCGCCAAATGACGGTGTGAAAGTTGGAGCACGTTACAAGGCTGGTGAAGAGAAAATTGAAAGCACAGAAACTTTCATTTCCAAAACTGGCGAGAGTGCTGAATTGCGTAAAGAAACGTATGAGGAATCCGAAAGTTGGTATTCAGCAATCACGACTGATTTATTCAGTTAAAAGATGAATGAAACAAGCCGTCTCGCCCAGTTCAAGGCGAGACGGCTGCCTGCTCGTTTTATTCAGCGGGGATTAAGTGTGCTGTTTCTTCACGGCGCGAACTGCGGCTGCTTTGAAACTTCATAGTAGCGAAGCTGCCGAGCAGTATTGCGCCAAGCGCGATCAGCGATGATGGGGCTGCTGTTGAAAGACCTGTCACGCCCTGGCCTACGGTGCAGCCAAGAGCGGTTACACCGCCAAAGCCCATTAGCAACCCGCCCGCCAAATAGCGCAGGATAGAGCCTTCGGTTACAAAGCCTTGAAAGCGAAAGCGGCCAAAGACGAGTGAACTTGCAAATGCGCCCAGCAGCACGCCGCCGATCAAAGCGATGGAAAAGCGGATCGTATCTCCAGTGAAAATCATCAGGTACTGAACGCTTTCTGCGATGGGGGCCACAAAGCTGAGCGATGTCAATTGCGTGGGCTCGAAATCGTCCAGACCCACGACACCGGTTATAAACCAGCCAAGAACCACAAGGCCGCCAACAAATGCCCCTGGTACCAAAGCGCGCCCAAGGCCGCGTCCACGGGTAGTTGCCAAAACCAAAAGTGCCAAGACAACAATCACCGCTGAGTATGTGGTGACCAGGCTGGCATTGGCTTCAAATAGATTTCCAGGTGTGACTTCACTTGGCACCAGGCTTTCCAGCTCAATGCGAGGCAGGGCAAGGATGCCACGCAGTGTTGCGTAAGCGGCGATACCTGTAACCAGCAGCGTTACGATAGCACGTGCGTTGCCGGATGCCGCCAGAACCAACAAACGGCTGACACAGCCACCAGCCAGAACCATGCCGATACCAAACAAAAGACCGCCCACCAGCAGCGGTACAGGGCGAATTGCGACAGACCAGTAAATGCTCTCAGAAAGATCAATCAAACCTGCCGAGTGCATGGCTTGTGTACCGGCTAATGCGACGATGATTGCCAGAGCTATTTGAGCTGTGCGATTTCTGGAAGGAACATCGTTTTCATCTGGCGTGGCCCACTCCGCAACGGCTGCTCGTAAGCAATAGCGGCTGATTTCAGCAACTATGCCGAACAGCACACCAAGCGCAAGTGCTCCAAACACCACCAACGTTGACGTTTCGTATGTTTCGCGAAGAGATTCCAGAATTTCAAACATTGTGTGCCCCACAAACAGTTCAGGGCAGTGTGATACATCCTGGCGCTCTTTTACCGAAGGTAAGGCGTTGCGAATGCGCTGGAGAAAAGAAAATAAATCTCTTTCAGGCTGTGCTTCCGCGCAAAATGCCTACTCTGACACAAAGCGATAGGCGGTTTTGTGCCGTTCTGCTCTGCCAAAGCCTGGGTAAGGCAGATGATATCCAATTAGGTTCATCTGGTCGCTAACGATCAATTCCAGTAGTTTTTTGCGGGTCTCAATTGCACGATCTGTATCGATGTCCTGCCCAAAGGCCCATTCAGGACGTTCAAAGGTAATAAATGGATGTGTGAGTGCATCGCCTAGCACCAATAACTGCTCCGAACCGTTTTTCAGTTCAAAGGAACAGTGACCTGGTGTGTGGCCGGACGTATCGTGTGCAAAAATACCGCTCAGCACTTCTGTCTCCGGTTCGAATAATTTTATTTGGCCTTCCAAAGCTTCCAATCGACGCTTGGTTCCGACCGCGAGGCCTTGTTGGTCCTCGCGCACATTTTCGACAGTGTTTGGATCGATCCAAAACTCCCATTCCGGTTGAGAAATATAGTAATTTGCATCCGGGAACATCAGATCGTCAAAATCGTCAAGCAACCCCCAAAGGTGGTCAGGATGCGCATGCGTGAAAATCACATCCGTAATATCATCTGGGGCTAAATCCATTTCGTCTAGTGAATCTGGTAATTTGCCGGTGGTAGGCAGAAACTGGCTTCCGCCCCCGACGTCAAACAGGATGGTGCGGTCACCGGTTTTATAGAGCGTTAGGTTACACGGTGGTTGAATTTGCTCTGTAGATAGGTGGTGGCCTGCGAGGAATTCGCTGCGTTGTTTTTCCGGAATATCCGGGAACATGAAACTTGCCGGAAATGCCATGTTTCCATCGCTCAAAACAGTAATTTCCGCATTACCCAATGCTTTTGTTGCAGCTGCAAATGTTGAAGGGCTTGTGCCAAGAAATGCGGCGGCACCTAGTGCAGATCCGCCTGCCAATATCTCTCTTCGGTTAAGTTTCATGATCTCTCCATACATATATATTTTTTTGAATATAACAGGGTTTTCAGCCTGTAGCCAGAGTTTTGCAAACGGCATTTTTCAAGCTCAATCCAGAGGCACAATGTGGTAAAAGGTTTGTCAAGGATAGGACCGGTACTTTGCAGATCAGAGCAATTTCATTGGCATAAGGTGGCATGTTGGTGCATTCCAAGATTATGGCGCCAATTTTGCTGTGGTCGGCGATCATTTTCTTTGCGGCATCGATAACCTCTTCACGCGCTGCGGCTGCGTCCATATAGCTCTGATTTTTCAGGATACTGGTACAGAAAGCGCCATTTAGCTTTGGTGCATTAATTGGGATGTCTTCATTGATTCTGGCGGCTGAAAGATGTTCGGCAGACAGACTAGATTTTGAAATAGTCAGGATAGCTGGACGTAGCCCTTTCAGTTTTAGCTCCCGCAACGCGTCCGGAACTGCCAGCAGCGATGAGCTAACAACTGGTATATCAACTGCGTTTTGTAATTTTGCTTGGTGAAGTACCAAAAAACCGCAACTGGTTGTGATCAAAGTAGCGCCTTGCATCTGCAATTCCTGCGCAGCCTTGATAAACCGTCCAACCAAACCTTCGGCATTTTCATGCACAACTCGCTTGGGAGTGGCATCCGTGACAATTTTTACCAACGCTCGCGGATTAAAGGTATCAGGGTGGCCAATATCTCCTCTCAATCTTGGAAACTGACTTTCCAACATCAAAATTCCAATTTGGGGCAGTCTCTGTCGTTTCATTGCATTTGCTTCTTGACCAATGCCCGGAGTGTTCTCACTCTGCCACGACGCATGTATCGAGGCGAGTTAACTTAAACCATGGATGATAGAAAACATATTGTCGTTATTGGCGCGGGTATTGTTGGCGTTTCAACGAGCATTTGGCTACAGCGTGCAGGCCACAAAGTCACCCTGCTTGATAGCGAAGGCCCGGCCAGCGGCACATCATACGGAAACGGTGGCATACTCACCACAATTGGCGTCATTCCCGTGACGGTGCCGGGTCTGTTGCAAAAAATTCCCAAAATGCTTTTCAGCAAGAACGAACCATTGCTGTTGCAATGGTCTTATTTACCAAAGCTGATTCCCTGGCTGATCCGCTATCTTTCAAATGCAAACAAAAAAGATACGGAGCGTATTTCCAAAGCATTGGGACCGATGGTGCTGGACAGTGTGGAGCAGCACAAAGCGCTATCTGAGGGCACGGATGCTGCCAAATACATACATGATTGCGATTATGTCTATGCCTATGACAATGCTGAAGCGGCGTTGACTGATGCGTATGGGTGGAATCTGCGCCATCAACGCGGGTGCCAATGGACAGAAATGGATCAGGCGGCTTTTAACGACTACGATCCAGCTTTCAAAAACCGTGTTGGCTACGCACATGTAGCACCCAATAACGGGTATATTTCAGATCCCGGTGCGTACGTAAAAGCACTTGCAAAGCACTTCGAGGATGAAGGTGGCATTTTGCTGCTTGAAGAAGTCTCTGATTTGGAAATTGACGGTGAGGTTGTCACTGCTGTTGCCACAGACAAGGATCGTCATATGTGTGATGATTTGGTTGTTACCGCTGGGGCCTGGTCTGGCAAACTAGCAAAGAATCTTGGCATTGATCCATCGCTTGAAAGTGAACGAGGATACCATGTGGAGTTCTATAACCCATCAATTGTTCCAAAATCGCCCATGATGCTGGCTGCGGAAAAAATTGTTTTGACCCCCATGGATGGACGCTTGCGTGCTGCGGGAATAGTGGAATTAGGTGGTTTGGAATTGGGCCCACAACAGGCTGGTTTTGATTTGTTGATCCGTCAGGTAAAGAAAAAACTGCCGGAGTTGTCCTATGACAGGATTGAAACATGGATGGGACATCGGCCTGCGACATCTGACTCCATTCCGCATATTGGAAGTGGCGGAAAATGCAAAAATGCTTGGTTTGGCTTTGGGCATCACCATGTCGGATTGACAGCAGGGCCGAAAACTGGTCGCATCCTTGCAGATTGCATTTCCGGTGTTCGTAGCAACCTTGATTTAAGTGTTTACAGCCCGGATAGATTTTCGAAAAATAGGCAATCGTAACAGGGGAATACAACTATGAACTTGAAGAAAACGCTGACTATGAGCACAGCTGCCATTGCAGTTTGTGGCGCGTCGACCGTGGGTGCATTTGCGGAAAAATGGGATATGCCTATGGCGTATTCTGCATCCAATTATCACTCTGAAAATGGCGCTGTTTTTGCTGCATGCGTTACCAAAGCTACAGGTGGTGATCTGGAAATTGTGACGCATCCAGGTGGCTCACTCTACAAGGGCGGCGAGATCAAACGTGCTGTTCAAACCGGACAGGCACCTATCGGTGAACGCCTCCTGTCTGCCCACGCGAACGAAGATCCACTGTTCGGTGTCGATTCCATCCCATTCCTGGCCACATCATTTGATGATTCAGTCGCTCTTTGGAAGGCAGCATCCGGCGCTGTTAAAGAAGCGCTGGCAAAACAGAACCTGGAATATGTGTATGCTGTTCCATGGCCACCACAGGGTCTTTACTTCAAAAAGGAAGTAAACGCCGTGACTGATATGTCTGGTCTCAAATTCCGTGCATACAATGCAGCCACCGCACGTATTGCTGAGCTTGCTGGTATGGTTCCTGTGCAAATTGAGGCGGCAGAATTGTCACAGGCATTGGCGACAGGTGTCGCGGAAGCATTCATTTCCTCTGGTTCAACAGGTTACGACCGTAAAGTTTGGGAACAGCTCACACACTTTTACGATGTGCAGGCCTGGTTGCCCCGCAACACTGTGTTTGTGAACAAGGATTCATGGGACGCTCTAAGTGATGCAAACAAAGCTGCGATTACAGATTGTGGTGCACAGGCCGAAGCTGCTGGCCTTGCGAAAGCCAAGGAGCTCACTCAGTTCTACATTGATGGCTTGGCTGAAAACGGCATGACGGTAGCGGCGCCTGGTGATGCCTTGAAAAGTGAATTGGAAGCCTTTGGTGCAACGATGACCCAGGAATGGCTCGATACTGCTGGTGAAGCTGGCAAAGCTGCTGTGGATGCATTCAAGGCCATGTAGAAGTACAGCAAGGCAAGGCTTAAGCTTGTCTTTGATGCACTCAATCTACCTCTGGCGTCATGCGCCAGAGGTTTTCTATTCGACAGTTTGATATTTGCAAACTTGCATGTCTTGCCTGATAAATGGCGCATGACACAACCGCAATCAAACTCTAAAAGTCCCATTCGCGAAACGAATGATGAGGCGCGTGATCTGGGCCGCTCATTATTGGCGGAAGCTCTGTTTGGTGCGCTAGCAACCTTGGAACCTGAAACTGGTTTTCCCTTGGTCAGCCGTATTGCATTTGCCTTGGATGATGGCGGTAGACCAATATCACTCATGTCTACTTTGGCGTCTCACACCAGAGCCCTTTTAGAAAACCCACAGTGTTCAGTTTTGCTCGGTGAATCTGGTAAAGGAGATCCGCTGGCGCATCCGCGCATCAGCTTACAAACAACGGCTCAAAAGATTTTACACCAGACAGATGAACATAGGAGCCTTCGGAAAGCTTATTTACAACAACATCCGAAATCTGCGCTTTACGTTGATTTTGGGGATTTTTTCTTTTTTCGTTTTGATATCCAAAAAGCCTATCTGAATGGCGGATTTGGAAAAGCATTTATTTTGAACGCATCGGATTTGCAAACTAGCGAGATGCGGTAACTCACTTAATGAATTACTTTGGAGCTTGTGATGACTGCACCCAAAATCGCCCAAATGGCAGGTCAAGCTGTTGAGGCGGAGAAAATAGATCCGGATATGCCTGAACCGGGAACCCTTCAACATATTGCTTATATGATTGGCCTTCATTGGGATACAGGCGTTTGCATTGATCATTTGTGGGTCAGCGACAACGAGGATATCGATGACGCGTCGCAGGATGAGGACGAATGCGAGAATATGGCTGAAGGAAAGCCATGGGGTTGGCGTGTTTGGTCGCCGCCGTGGATAGAAGACTGTGGCACCCAGATTTCGCTGGAGGTCACTCTTGACTATCCTGAAAGTGATGACCCTTCAATAGCGTTGAAGCCTGAAACAGAGACCCATATAATTTACACATTGAAAGATGGAAAAATTGTTGATGAGACATGGTATCGGTAGTGTGGCCTGCGCTAGAAGTTAGCTGAAATTTGGAGGCGTATAACATTGCGTATTTTGACCGCTGAGATGTTGGAAAACACAATTGACTGGCCGTCGCTCATGGACGCATTAGTCAGTGGTCACAAATGGCCAAAAGCCAAAATTGATGATACTTTGCTAACACAGGATGCGCGCAAATATCTATCGCGTTCTGCCTGGATTGACGGCCTCGGCGTTTGCACGAAATCTGTGACGATTTATCCAGATAATCCGGCGCAAAAACCGGCATTACCGTCTGTGCAGGGCGAAGTCATCGTGTTCGACGAGGCGAGTGGCGCGCCTATTGCCATATTGGACGGGCCTGCAGAAACAAGACTGAAAACCGCGGCGGACAGTGCCCTTGGCAGTGCGCTGCTATCTCGCGAGAATTCGGAACTTTTGCTGATGGTTGGGGCAGGAAACATGTCTAGATCGTTGATCGAAGCTCATCTAGCGGCGCGTCCATCTTTGCAAAAAATTCTAGTTTGGAATCGGACACCTGGAAAAGCGGTAACAATAGCGGAGCAGGTTGCTGAGAGCACCGGGATTGAGACTGAGGTAATTTCTCAGTTAGACGAGGCAATCCCGGAAGCTGACATTATTTGTTGCGCGACCATGAGCATTGAACCGATCGTCAAAGGAGAGCTTGTATCGCACGGCACTCATCTGGATCTGGTGGGTGCGTATACGCCTGATATGAGAGAAGTTGATGATCTTGCTTTGAGGCGATCACGTTTGTTCACCGACAGTTTTGAGACAACGCTTGACCATATCGGCGAGTACAAAATTCCACTTGCTGATGGTGTCATTCAAAGAACTGATGTTTTGGCTGACTTTTATGGCTTGATTGGCGGTGCTGAAGGTCGTTTATCAGATGAAGACATTACACTGTTCAAAAATGGCGGCGGTGCACATCTGGATTTGATGATTGCGCACCATTTTGCAAACAATTAGGACGCGTAAATGAGTTTACGGCATGGCGGCCAGATTTTGGTGGATCAGCTGCGCATTCAAGGTGTTGAACGCGTGTTTTGCATCCCAGGCGAGAGTTTCCTCGCGGCTCTTGATGGGCTTTACGATTCCGGCATAGGCACAATTGTTTGCCGCCAGGAGGGCGGTGTTGCGATGATGGCGGATGCCACTGCGCGACTGACTGGAAAGCCAGGGGTGGCTTTTGTGACCCGTGGCCCCGGTGCAACTAATGCGTCGGCGGGTGTGCACATTGCCTTTCAGGATTCCGTGCCCATGGTCTTGTTCATAGGGCAAGTGGCGAGCGATCAAAAAGATCGTGAAGCGTTTCAGGAGGTTGATTATCGCCAGATGTTTGGCCCATTGGCGAAATGGGTTGCGGAGATTGAGACGACGGAGCGTATTCCGGAATACGTTTCTCATGCATTCCATGTGGCAAATAGCGGTCGGCCTGGTCCGGTGGTTCTGGCGCTGCCGGAAGACATGCTATCTGCAATGGCTGACGTTCCAGATATCCCCGCGGCCACTGTTGTAAAGAATGCTCTTTCTACTGAAGCTGCATCGCAAATCCGAGATGCATTGCAAGCATCTGAGCGTCCTTTGATAATTGCAGGTGGTGGTGGCTGGTCTGCGCAGGCGGCGGAAAACCTTGGTGTATTTTCAACAGCACTGGGTGTGCCAATTGCAACCAGCTTTCGCTGCCAGGATTACGTAGACAACATGCATCCCAATTATGTTGGTGATGTTGGTATTGGTATTAACCCCACCTTGTCAGACTACATCAAAAACAGCGATTGCCTTTTGGTGATTGGTTCCAGGCTGGGCGAGATGACGACCAGCGGTTACAGCCTGCTGGACATTCCACAGCCGCAGCAGAAACTCATTCATACCTATCCTGATGCGAGCGAGCTTGGTCGTGTTTACCGACCAGACATGGCATTCGTTTCTGGATCTGCGGAGGCTGTCGCGCAATTGGTATCTGTAACGAGTGATGTACAATTTACATCGAAATTGGATGTCACGGAAAAACTCGCGGCAAGCTATCATGCTTGGCAGAAACCTGAAGAGACACCTGGTGATCTGAAGCTTGAGCAAGTCTTCAGTCATTTGCGTGAGGTGCTTCCAGCTGACACAATTATTTCCAATGGCGCAGGGAACTATGCGGGATGGCTACATCGTTATTATCGGTTCCGGCAATACCGCACGCAGCTTGCGCCGACTTCCGGCTCGATGGGCTTTGGCCTGCCGGCTTCTGTGGCTGCGAAACTGCAACATCCAGAACGAACTGTGATTTGCTATGCGGGTGATGGCGATTTCCAAATGCATTGTCAGGAATTTGGAACAGCTTGCCAATATGGTGCAGATATTATCGTCCTTATTTCCAACAATGGATTGTATGGGACCATTCGTATGCATCAGGAAAAACACTATCCCGGCCGCGTAAGCGGGACATGGATGGTCAATCCTGATTTCGCCAAATGGGCGGAAAGCTATGGTGGATATGGTGAAACGGTCACCAAGGATGCCGATTTTCCAGCAGCCTTTGAGCGCGCCAGACATGCAGGGAAACCTGCAATTTTGAATTTGATGATCGATCCCCATGCGATCGCGACGCGCATGGTTTTGAAGGAGGTGTGAGCTATGGCGATTATGAATATGTATCAGGAAAGTGATGAGGCGCAGCTTGTTGATGCATTGCGTGAAATTCAGTTTGCGACACTCGTCACGCATATGCCTGACCGGTTGGAGTGCTCACATGTGCCAATGTTTGCCAAGGAAACTGAGGACGGTCTGACTCTCGAAAGCCACGTGGCGCGGCGAAATGAGCATTGGCGCTGTGCGTCTGCCGGTCCCAGCATCGCGATTTTTCAGGGACCTCAAGCATATATTTCACCTGGTTGGTATCCTAGCAAACAGGAACACGGCAAGGTGGTTCCCACGTGGAACTACCTGGTCGTGCATGCCCACGGCTTACTGGAGGCAATTGATGATCGCAACTTTCTGCTGGCTCATATCGACGACCTGACCAAACGCAACGAAAGTGATCGTGCCGAACCTTGGGGTATCGATGATGCGCCCGGTGATTATATACCCAAATTGACCCGCGGGATTGTTGGTCTCCGATTGAAGGTGTCTCGTCTGGATGGCGCATCAAAGATGGGGCAGAATCGGACCGATGCAGACCGCAAAGGCGCAGTTGCCGGATTATCTGATGAAAACGAGTTTGGCGCGTCAGCTGTTGCAGAAAAAATGTTGTCTTTGATTCCGGATTGAGGAATGTGATGGCTTACAGTTCCAAGCCCATTTCCATCATCGGAAAGACCAAACCTTTCTTGAACGTGACTGCTTTCTCTTCAATTTTTTTGAAGCCAACACTTTCATAAAAAGCAACAGCGGCGAGGCTTGAGAAGCAACTGAAATGTTTAACACCTTCAGCTTTTGCTTCGTCGAAGCAGTACTCCATCAATTTGCGCGCCAGGCCTTTGCGCAAATGATCGGGATGTGTTGCCACATGGCGGATATGCGCGACGGACTTGTCTTCAGCTTCGATACCGCCTGGAACTGCTGTCGTCCATCCGCCACAGGCGCCTGCCGTGGTTCCGTGTTCAACTAGATAGTAAGTTCCGCTGGTAAGCAAAGCCGTTTGTGCTTTGGACATGTAGGGCACAGCATTTGCCAAGAGGTGTGCGTCGTAGAAACCTTCTAGCAACGTGCCATATGACGCTGCCAAAATGAACTCTACACTGTCCTTATCTGCCAATGTCGTTGGCCGGATTATAAAGGTCATTTCAATCCACTTGTAGTGCGTGGAGTTTCATATGCTCGTAGATCGGCCGTGCTGCCTCGACGATCCGTTTTTGTGCATCTGTTAATACAGCCGCTTTTGTATCTGGTGGCGCGAATCCTGTGGATTTGACCACGCTGTCATACCAATGAGCAGCCCACACGCCATCTGTCTCTCGCCTTCCAGCTGGCCAGGACAACATGCTGTCCACAAATGGAATATCCAGTGAATTGCATAGACCGCTTAGTGCGGCTTTTGGATTCTGGCGGACATCTGTTGCATCGATGACCGGCGGAGCCTTGCCGGTTTGTTCGCAAACCAGATCGAAGAGTTCCACCTGCTGCGTAAAGCCAATATCAGCTAGAGATACATCGTTGTGCTTTTGTCCGTAGCTGGCTACGACCCGTTCCGGATCACGAATGAGAAAGGCATTGGTAATGTCGGCAATCCAAGCGCGATCATAGTCCGGCAGCATGTGGTGCGTCATATGCTTTTGATAGAATATTGGTACGTTTATTGCGGCGGTCTGACAGGCGTGCGCCACGCCTTTCCAGCTCTGATCACCCGCTGCTATTACCTCTTTTGTCATTGGGTGAGCTAGTCCCGTATCTGCCAAATAAGCTGCATAAAATGGCTCGTCCCATACCTGAGTATCAGCCCGGTTTTCAAAACTGCGCATCATGGCGGTTGACAGGTTGCGTGGCCCGGACCACATGGCAATGATGCGTTTTTCTGACATGGCTTAGATTTCGCGCGTGTTTGGTTTATAATTTTGTATCATGATGCATGAGAATTAGAAGGCCACCAAGTGTGCTTTCACAAAAAGAACGGGAGACGTTAATGGCTGGGTTTTTAAAGAAACTGTTTGGTGGTGGAGGCGGTGATGGTGGTGGCGCCAGTGCCGAACCAGCGGAACCTTATGGTGATTGTATGATTCAGGTAGCGCCACAAAATGCCGGCGGATCCTGGCGCGTAGCAGGTATGATTACGAAGGAAGTTGATGGTGAAATCCTGGAGCGTCCATTTGTGCGCGCCGATACCTTCAACGGCCAAGATGAAGCAAAATCATTTTCGCTAGTTAAAGCAAAACAGATCATTGATCAGAACGGTAAATCTTTGTTTTCAGACGGGGAAAAGTCCCGCCCCGCATGATCCATGCATTGCGCTAGCGTTGCCGCATGTTTTCCGGCAGCCATGTCGCAATTTCTGGGAAGAAAATAAGCACAAAAACCATCAAAACCATAATGCCGAACATGGGTAGCGCTGCTTTGGCAATGTAGTTCATTTGATGGTTGGTCATGCCTTGCAGGACAAACAGGTTGAAGCCGATGGGTGGCGTAATCTGCGCCATCTCAACCACGACAACGATAAAGATACCGAACCAGATAACATCAATGCCTGCCTGACGGATCATTGGCTCAACGACTGCGATGGTTAGAACCACACTGGAAATGCCATCCAGAAAACACCCAATTACGATATAAAATACCAGCAGTGCCATAAGCAGTTCAAAGCGAGACAACTCCAGAGAGGCAATAAATGTTGCCAATGCACGGGGTAGGCCGGTGAAGCCCATTGATAGAGACAGGAACGCAGCTCCGGCCAGGATAAGTGCAATCATGGCCGATGTGCGCGTTGCACCTAAAAGGCTTTCGGTAAAGCTGTTCCAAGTCAATGAACCTTGCAAGGCGGCCAGAGCCATGGAGCCAAGTACACCGAAAACGGCTGCCTCCGTGGCGGTCGCGAAACCAAGATACATGGACCCGATCACAATCATGATCAGTGCAATAACCGGGAGCAGAAATTTGGAGTTTTTAACCCGCTCCAAAAAGATCATATCCGGTTCTGGTTGCGGGTTGTAATCCTTGGAAAAAACACCGTAGAGGCTGGCATACGCCATGAACATTAGAGCCAAAATCAGACCGGGCAAAATGCCTGCAATGAAAAGCTTGGTGATGGATTCATTGATAGTCACACCATAGACGATCAACGTCAGCGATGGCGGGATCATAAGGCCCAGGGTGGCAGCGCCGGCCAGCGTTCCAATGATCATCTTTTCCGGGTAATCGCGTGCGCGCAATTCCGGTATCGACATTTTGCCAACTGTGGTCAGTGTTGCTGCTGATGAGCCGGACACAGCAGCAAAGACGGTGCAGCCTACAATATTTGTGTGGAGCAAGCCGCCCGGTAGCTTAGCCATCCAAGGTGACAGGCCTTTGAACATGTCCTCGGACAAGCGCGTTCGAAACAGGATTTCACCCATCCAGATAAACATCGGTAGAGCGGTAAGCGTCCATGATGAAGAGGCGGACCAAATGGTCGTCATCATTGCATCGCCTGCCGGGCGTGTGGTGAATAGTTCCATGCCTACATAGGCGACGCCCAAAAGCGCTAATCCGACCCAAACGCCAGAGCCGAGCAGTAAAAACAGGACGAAAAGAAAGACGCCGGTTGCAGCAAATTCCATGATGCGCTCCTATTCTCTGGCCAGCGCATCAGCGCTAATATTGTCTTTGCGTGTCAGGATCAGCATTACCAAATTGTCGATGAAGCTGATGGCCAACAAGATAGCGCCAAAGGCGACGACAGATTGGGGAATCCAAAGTGGCGTGGCGTCCTGCCCTTGACTTACATCATTGAATTTAATTGATAATTGGACGCCTCGGATCGCATAGTAGGCAAGGTAGGTTGCGGCGGCGCTGGCGATCGCCATGCACCATAGCTCGCCCCAAAACCTGTGTTTGCCGAGTGCCGTGATGAACAGACTTACCCGGATATGCGCTCCCTTGTTGAGCGCATAGGCAAAGGCAAGGAATGAAGATGCAGCCATGAAATATCCGGCATATTCTGAAGATCCGGGGAAGGGCGTCCCTGTCCAACGTGCAATCATTTGCGCGACAATGATCACCAGAATCATCAACAGGCACAGTGCGGCCAACATTCCTGAAAGGAAATAGAGCCCGTCCAGCAGGCGTCTTGCGCCCCGTCCCAAATTTGTCATGGTGCCCCTACACTTATGATTTTCATCATAATGACGACGATTCCGACGCAATCGCAAGCGCTTGTTGAAATATGCAATTACCGCCGAAGCTTTGCCGACTGAATAAGGGGTTTTACATACTTTCAATTTCTGGACTATGCTTTCGTCATACTGGCTTGAGGAACCCGTGGCATAGACCCTGAGACTGATGGGTCTCGACCCACCGAATTTTAATTGTCTATTCGAAGGAGTGACCCCAATGAAAACCATACTCGGTCTAACGGCTGCCAGCGTTTTTGCGCTTGTTGGCATGGCACAGGCGGACTATTCGCTGACTGTGCTGCACACCAATGATTTCCATTCTCGTGTTGAGCCGATCAGCAAATATGATTCTGGTTGTAAGGAAGAAGACAATCTCGAAGGTAAATGCTTCGGAGGCTATGCGCGCCTCATTACCGGTGTGGAAAAAGCACGTGGCATGACTAACAACAGCATACTTGTGGATGGTGGTGATCAGTTTCAGGGTTCGCTCTACTACACTTACTACAAAGGCAAAGTTGCGGCTGAGATGATGAACAAGCTCAGTTACGACGGAATGACCGTTGGCAACCATGAATTTGATGATGGACCGGAAGTACTGGCCGGATTTATGGACTCTGTAGAATTCCCTGTTTTGATGTCAAACGCAGATGTTGCTTCCGAACCAGCACTTGCGGGCAAGTTACGCCGTTCCACAATCATTGAGCGTGGTGGAGAGAAAATCGGAATGATCGGCCTTACGCCAGAAGACACGAGCGAGTTATCCTCCTCCGGTAAAAACGTTGTATTTATCGAGCCAATTGTTGCTGTTGAGCGCGAAGTTGCCGTTTTGGAAGCGCAAGGTGTGAACAAGATCGTCGTGTTGTCTCACTCCGGTTATACGGTTGATTTATTGGTTGCCAAAAAAGTATCAGGCATTGATGTGATCGTTGGCGGTCACTCCAATACATTCCTTTCCAATTTTGCTGACAAAGCAGCCGGCCCTTACCCAACAATGATTGATGGTCCTGATGGCACGCCAACTGCTGTTGTTCAGGCGTATGCATACGGCAAATATCTGGGTGCTTTGGATGTGTCATTTGATGGGAATGGCGTTGTAGTGGAAGCAAAAGGCGAACCGATCATCATGGATGGTGAGGTTGTTGAAGATGCGGCAACCAAAACTCGTATCACTGAGTTGGCTGGTCCACTGGATGAAATCCGCAACAAAGTTGTGTCTGAATCCGCTGGTCTCATTAACGGTGACCGCGCATCCTGTCGCATTGAAGAATGTGAAATGGGCAATCTAGTTGCTGATGCCATGTTAGCGCGCGTGGCGGAACAAGGTATTCAAATTGCGATCACCAATTCTGGCGGTTTGCGTTCATCAATCGATGAAGGCCCGGTAACGATGGGAGAAGTGCTTGCAGTTCTGCCATTCCAGAACACCTTGTCTACGTTCCAGCTTAAGGGCTCTGACGTGATCGCTGCGCTGGAAAACGGCGTTAGTCAGGTAGAGGAAGTGAAAGGTCGTTTTCCTCAGGTTGCTGGACTGAAATTCTCTTGGGATCCGAAAGTCGCCGCAAATGAAGGTCGCATAACATCTGTTGAAGTTATGGAAAATGGCGCTTGGACAGCAATCGACCCAGCAAAAACCTACGGGGTGGTTTCCAACAACTTCATGCGCGGTGGTGGCGATGGCTACAAGATATTTAATTCAGCTGGCATGAATGCATACGATTATGGCCCGGGCCTGGAGCAGGTCCTTGCAGACTATATGGTCGAAAACCTGCCATACACGGCCTATAAAGATGGACGTATCAGTCAGGTTGCGTCTAACTAAAGTTCTTCAAGAACTTCAAAATGACAGCCGGTGCGTTGGGAAGTTTCCACGCACCGGCTGTATTGTTTGTGACTACTGTTTCACCTGGTAGCCGGTTTTGAAAATCCACCAGACAATGGAGATGCAGGACACTAGGAAAAAAGAGATGACACCAAGACTTATGGCAACATTGACGTCTGCAACTTCGTAAAAACTCCAGCGGAAACCGCTGACCAGATAGAGCACCGGATTGAAAAATGTGACCGTTTGCCAGAAGGGCGGCAACATGTTCACCGAATAGAAACTTCCACCAAGAAATACGAGCGGTGTAATAACCAGCAATGGTACAATTTGCAGCTTCTCGAAACTGTCTGCCCAGATACCAATGATAAAGCCAAACAGGCTAAAGGTGAGGGCCGTCAGCACCAAAAACAGTAGCATGACTGACGGGTTTGCGATCTGCAGATCCACAAAGAATCCCGCTGTTAGAAGGATGATACACCCAAGGATTAATGATTTAGTCGCCGCTGCGCCGACATATCCCAAAACAATTTCGAAAGAAGAAATAGGAGCGGACAACAATTCATAAATTGTACCGGTAAATTTTGGGAAATAGATGCCAAAGGCCGCATTGGAAATGGATTGCGTCAGCAATGACAGCATAATTAGACCTGGCACAATAAAAGAGCCGTAGCTGACACCGTCGATTTCCTCAATGCGTGAGCCAATAGCCGATCCGAATACTACGAAATAGAGCGATGTAGATAAGACAGGCGATACAATGCTCTGAAACAAGGTGCGCCACATGCGGTTCATTTCAAATTTGTAGATCGCTTTTACAGCAGTGAAATTCATGGCTTAAGCCTCCACTTTCGCAGCATTTGTTTGTTCTTCATCCTGATGAACCAGCGTCACAAAAATCTCTTCAAGCGAGCTTTGCTTGGTGTTGAGATCCTTGTAGCGAATGTCTGCATCCGCCAAAGACTGTAAAAGTGCGGTTATGCCGGTGCGTTCCGTTTGTGTGCTGTAGGTATAGGTAAGTTTTTCCCCACCTTTAGATAGCTCAAGATCATCACGAACTAATGATTTGGGCAGGTCTTTAAGAGGTTCCTGCAGATCAAGAATGAGCGTTTTCTTACCAAGCTTGGCCATCAACTCCTCCTTCTCCTCCACCAGAATAATCTCACCGTGCGCGATGACGCCGACGCGATCCGCTATCTCTTCTGCCTCTTCAATGTAATGGGTAGTTAATATGATTGTGACACCGTCTTCGCGTAGTTCGCGAACCACCTGCCACATGTCTTTGCGCAATTCTACGTCGACGCCAGCTGTTGGCTCATCCAGAAACAGAATTTTAGGCTCGTGTGAGAGTGCTTTTGCGATTAGGACACGGCGCTTCATGCCACCTGAAAGCTGCATGATCTTGTTATCTTTTTTATCCCAAAGAGAGAGACTTTTGAGGATTTTCTCGGTATGTGCATCGTCGCGTTTCTTACCGAAAAGGCCACGTGAAAAACTAACAGTGGCCCAAACCGTTTCAAACGCGTCTGTCGTCAGTTCCTGCGGAACCAGACCAATCATCTCGCGCGTTTTACGATAGTCTTTTATAATGTCCTTGCCAGCAACGGTAACTGTTCCGCCAGTAGGATTAACAATGCCGCAAATTGCGGAAATGAGTGTTGTTTTGCCTGCGCCATTTGGTCCAAGAAGCGCAAGAATTTCGCCTTGTTTGATATCGAGATTAACGCCTTTCAGCGCCTGAAAGCCGCCCTCATATGTCTTTTCTAAATTGGAAACGGAAATAAGATTAGGTGTTGGTACAAGCATAGTGTGTCGCCAGAGAGTGTTTGAAATGTGTGATTGAAATTGGACAAGTTTCATTTACGGACACTTGTTTTAACTTCGATATATGTCCTAGGTTGTCAGCATACAACTGAAGTAATTCATCATAATTTCTGGGAGAAACATTCATGAAACTAATCAGTAGCTTGGCGCTCGTCGCCGGCGTGTTCACCGCAACGACTTTCGGTGCACATGCTGAAACACGCGTGACCTACAAGTCTGCTTCGTCAACATCCTCCTACTATCAAATGGCAGTGCAGTTTGCAGAAGCAATGAAAGCTGGAACCGATGGCGATGTGATTGTTACCGTCGAGGAAAGCCAGGGGTCTGTCCAAAATGTGATGGAAGCTGCTGTGCGTCCGGGCAACTACGTGTTCACCACGCCGCCCGCGCTTGTGCGCCTTGCACAAGATGAAAAAGCAATGTTTGAAGGTAAGGGCAATCCAAAGTTCAAGAATATCCGCGCTCTGTTCCCAATTCCATCCCTTACAATGCACTTTGTTGTTCGTGAAGACGCAGGAATTAACAGTTTTGCGGACATGAAAGGCAAAACTATTCTGATCGGAAAAGGTTCCTTCGGCGCGCGGGAAGGTGCAAAATACCTTGGTCTGTTCGGTCTTGAAGGTGAAGTTACTTTGCCAGATGTGGAGCTGTCCAACGCTGTGCCTGCGCTCAAAAACGGCCAAATCGATGGATTTGTAACAGCGGGTTCATGGCCAGCACCAAATGTAATTGAAGCTGCGGCAAGTGTTGGAGTGAAAGTTCTGTCTTTGGACGATGACCAAATAGCGACAACAAAACGCACACGTTTAGTCATTCCTGCTGGCACTTATGCCGGTCAAGAAGCTGATATCACAACAACCTCGCTACCAGTTGTCGCGTATACAACCACAGAAATGAGTGATGATACGGCATACGAGCTGACTAAAACTTATTGGGAGCAGAAAGCAAAAATGGGCGAAGGCGCTGCTTGGTGGAATGGCGTAGACAAAGGACTGATGAGTAATATCGCTCGAAAAATTCACCCCGGTGCTCTTCGGTATTACGGCGAAATGGGTTTTGAAATTTCTGACGCACAAAAGTGAGTTTTCGCAACATTTCATCTGAGAAAACCGAGGGCGCGCTGTCTGGCACAGCGCGCCTCTTTTGGTGCACGCTCGGTGCAGCTTCAATCGCATTCCATATTTGGCTGATATTTTCAGGGTTGGTGCCAAATCTGCTGAGCCGCCCTTTACACATGGCCTTGGCCTTGCCGTGGGTGCTGATTTTCATGGCGAAAACCCCATTGCAACGCTCAAGTGGGACTATTTTATGCTTGTTGGGTATTGCTGCCTGCCTTTGGGTGGCGTTCAACGAAAACAGTCTGGGTGATCAATACGGATATTTATCAGGGAACTTACAGACCGCTGTTGCTGCACTCCTGCTGCTGGTGACATTGGAAATGGCAAGACGTGCCATTGGTTGGCCGTTACCAACTGTGGCCGCCCTAGCCTTGGCTTATGGTTTTTTTGGTCAGCATATTCCCGGTGAATTTGGTTATGCAGGCATTCCCCTGCAAAGCTTCCTTGGCACACTGACGATTGCTGAAGGTGGTTTGTGGGGCAAGTTGACCGGCGTATCCGTAAGCATTGTTTCAATTTTTGTTATTTTTGGTGCAATTCTCAATGCAGGGGAAGCAGGGCAGGGCTTCATGAATGTCGCTTCCGCGGCAGCAGGGCGTTTGCGCGGAGGAGCTGCAAAAGTCTCCGTCCTATCTTCCGCATTATTCGGCTCAATTTCGGGCTCAGCATCCGCCAACGTTGCTTCAACCGGTGCGATTACGTTGCCCGCGATGACACGTCTGGGATACCCCAAACGTTTGGCTGCTGCTGTCGAGGCTGTTGCATCCTCCGGCGGGCAGATCATGCCGCCATTGATGGGAGCAGGTGCCTTTGTAATGGTTGAGTTGACGGGCACGCCCTATGAGCAAATAATTTTGGCTGCGCTGATACCAGCGCTGCTATATTTTGCCGCTGTCTGGATTGGGATTGATATGTTCTCGCTGCGCTTTCCTTTGCGTGGTGTGCCGAAGGAAGATCGCCCCCCTGGTAAAGATGTGTTGATCACATCAGCATTCTTTCTTGTGCCATTCGGTATCCTGTTATGGGGCATGTTCGGCGCAAGGGTTACACCCCAATATGCAGCCTGTCTGGCAATGATCGCTGGTGCGCTACTGTTGCTGATTAACGGTAAGCTTCAATTTAATATGCAACGCACGCTGCGGCGGATTGAAACCGTTTTCATGACTGCTGGCAGACAAGTAGCGCTGATTGCATCCATTATCTTGTGTGCATCTATTGTGATTGGCGTGCTGGGCATGACCGGGCTTGGCGTGAAAATCACATCGCTTATACTGTCAGGGTCCGGTGGCCAGCTTTGGCCCGCGCTTTTGCTCACGGCGTTTGCGTGTTTGATTTTGGGCATGGAAGTACCAACGACTGCCGCCTACGTCATTTGTATTTCCGTTGCAGGGCCAGCCCTTGTTGAACTTGGGTTGGAGCCGCTCCAGGCGCATTTATTTGTATTTTGGTTCGCACTGTTATCAACCATTACGCCACCCGTTTGCGGTGCCGTTTTCATTGCGGCAGGCATGGTGGAGGAAAACTGGTTGAAAGTTGCATTGAGTGCAATGGCGCTAGGACTTGGTCTCTATTTTATCCCACTGGGTATGATCGCCAATCCAAACATTCTTGCTCTTGGTGCAGAACCCATTTCAGCACTGGCATCGGGCGTGAAAGTACTTGTTTCATTGACTGCACTCTCCTTCGCAGTAATTGCGCCAGGACGCGGGCTCTTGCGCTTCATGGCTTTTTTATTGGGTTTGACCCTGCTTTTCATCTAAGAGCATATGTCCGAACAGGGTAACGTAATCATGATCGAATATCTGAAGAAACTTGTCGTAAAAAGCTGGATTGCCTTTATCGATCTGGCGAAAGTCATGATCCCGATTATGGTCCTCGTACGCATCGCTGAAGCCTACGGGGTTGTCGATGCCATGGGACCTGCGCTTGAACCAATTATGGGGTTGATGGGCCTACCGGCAGAAACCGGCATTGTCTGGGTAAGCGCGTTGCTGGTGGGGATTTACGCAGGGTTTGGAGCGTTGCCCGTATTGGCAGGCGTCGATATGAGCATGGCACAAATCAGTATCTTGGCCTCCATAATGCTTATCGCCCATGCGCTGCCCATAGAGCAGGCAATTGTAAAACGGACGGGCGTCACATTCATTGGAACCGTGTTGTTGCGGTTCTTTGGTGCCGTTCTCTACGGTATGATCGTTTATTGGGTGTGCGACTGGTTTTCGCTTTTGCAAGATCCTGTGGATTTGTCATTCTTCACGGCCGGTGGGCAAGCGGATGCCAGCCATTGGGAGTTTGCGATTGCGTCTGCGAGGACCATGTTGCTGGTTTTCATCATTATGGTCGTGCTGTTTATTGCCCTGGACGTCAGCGAGCGTGTCGGATTTACCGACTTATTCACGCGAGCGATTATTCCACTGATCAGACTGTCTGGTTTAAACAAAGATATAGCCCCGCTCACCACTATCGGTGTGCTTCTGGGACTTATGTATGGTGGCGGGCTGATTATTGGCGAGTCGCGAGAAAAGAACTTTTCCCTGCGTGCCAAAACCCTGGCACTGTGTTGGCTGTCGCTATCTCACGGCCTTATTGAAGATACTGGCATTATGTTGGCGCTAGGTGCCAATATCTGGGTGATTTTGGTGGGACGTGTGATCTTCACTCTGATTGTTGTTAGGATTCTGGCGGCGTTTTGGCCGAGATCCCCTGAAGCCGTTGCAAAAGAGGCGGCATCAGGAGCGGCGTAAGATACATAGGCACCTGATAGCATCCGATAAACAGCAGCCACGGGTCGGTGACATTGGCTGGCAATGCAGCTAGGAATAGTGCCATGTTTCGATTGCCAGCACCAATAGTTGGTGTGAGTTCGGACGGTGTTGGAACTCTGCCATCTGACTTTGCACGAAGGGCAATCATGATTGCATAGATCACTTGTGTCCCCAAATTCGCTATGCAAGCGATAGCCAGCACCCACAATACGCGGATGGGATCTGATTTGAGTACAGGTTGAATGGCATCCATCAGCGCCAGTACGAAGATTGCTAAAGCCAAAGCATTCAGACCATTCAAAAGCAGAGGAGCATCTTTGCCCAAAGCTCGAATGACAGGTTTGCGAAGCGTGAATGCCGCCGCCGCGGCGGCGGCAATGAGCAGAAGCAGACGGATAGAAACTTCAAGAAGCGACGTCTCGGCCGCAATATTCGGCAACAGTGCCAGAACCGGCAGAGTGGTTACGGGCATGAGTGCAGTGCCGATGACCAGCAATCGCATGGCACGCACACCATCCAGCCCCATAAGAAATGCAAAGGCGGGTGTGCCTGAGATTGCTGCACCAGAATACAAGACGGTAAGTACGTCTCGCCAGACATTCGGGACATTCAACGCCGTAAGAATTGCATAGACTGCAAACGGCGTTGCCAGCTGCAATCCCAAAATGACCAAAAAATCCATTGCGAGTTGCTTGCGGGAAACCTTCAGGGCGCTGAGTTCCATCCGCAATGCGGACAGGAACAAAATCAACGCAACCATTTCTGGGATGTAGGGTCTGAGCACCCCCGCCGCTGCGGGAAATGCGATGCCGGCAATGAGCCCTCCGACAAGCACCCACTGAGCATGACGGGCGAATAGTTTCAACGGTGCGGAGAGTATTTTGGTCACAGGACCCTGTTATGCTAGCGGAAGACTTACCGTAACGATGAGACCGCCTTCGTTGGCATTTTGCAAGCTGATATCGCCGCCATGGCTGTGAATGATTGAACGTGCAATCGACAGGCCCAAACCGGTGCCACCAGTTTCGCGATTGCGAGAGCCTTCCATGCGCGCAAATGGTTTGAACATTTCTTCTATGCGCTCCTCGGGAATTCCCGGCCCATAATCCCGTATCGTAAATGAAAGACTGTCGTCTTTTGACGTGATGCTGACCACCGCACGGTCACCATAGATAATGGCGTTTTGCAGAAGATTACCAATTGCTCTTTTCAAAGCAACGGGGCGCCCCCGCAAGGTAGTCGTTTCTGCGGAGTTAAATCCAAAATCCACGCGTGATCCCTGCGCTCTTAAAACAGAGGCACAGTCTTCCAACAAAGATGGTATATCTACATCTGCCATGGCTTCGCTGGCGGCATCATCTCGCGCAAAAGCCAAAACACTCTCGGTCATGCTCTGCATTTCGTCCAATGTGCGGATCATGTTGTCTCTTGCATCATCATCGTCCAGCAACTCAGCACGCAAGCGCAGGCTTGTTATGGGAGTGCGCAAATCATGAGAAATTGCCGCCAACATCTGTGTTCGGTCTTTCACAAATCGTGTCAGGCGATCCTGCATAGCGTTAAACGCAGTGGTTGCCTGTTTGACTTCTCGCGGTCCTGCTTCGTCCAAAGAAGGGACGTCTTCACCACGCCCCAATGCATCAGCAGCAACCGCAAGGTCCTTGATAGGGCGCGTGACACGTCGCAAAATTAAAATAGCAAGAATGCTCAAGCTGAGTGCGAGACCGAGATTGAACAAGAGACTCGTTCTTAGCCAATCCAGATCCCTGCTAGGAAGCCGCCAAACCGTGTTTAGCCACTGATTTGGAGCTAGCTCCAAGGATATAACGAGCCGGTCCACCCTTGTTGGTCGGTTTGGTCGCGGACGATTTCTAGGTCGTTCCGCTTCAACATCGCGGTTTCTATTGACCCTTTCATTGCGTTGGCGTTGAAAACGTCTTTCTATAAAGCGCGCCTCGACAATTGCATTGAAGCCGGATTCTCTCTTGAGACGTGCCGCCATTTTTTCCGCGAGTTTTGAGTTGTTAGTTTGCTTCGCACGAGGTTTCTCATCAAGCGAAATACGACGTTCACGCCCACCTAACGCACGTAAGAGCCGGGCTTTTGTTGCGTCATCGGCGGTTTTAAGTAATTCTGCTGCAATAACTGTTTGATCGATAAGTGGACCAGCGGCTCCTCGCCTGAAGGCATCGGCCCGCTCGCCAGCGACCAGCACAATGTTGATGCCCTGAGACAACACCACGGTGAATACCAACAGCAAAATGATTTGTCCGGTCAAGCCGCTGGGCCAAAGCCAGTTCCACCACGGTTTTTTGGAAGCTTCATTCACGATTTTTCAACCGTACCGGCAAATTTGTATCCGCCGCCCCAGACTGTTTGAATGAGCAGTGGGTTCTTGGGATCTTCTTCAATCTTTTTGCGCAGTCGGCTGACCTGATTGTCTACCGCGCGGTCAAATGGCCCAGCGTTACGACCTCGTGTCAGATCAATCAGCTGATCGCGCGTTAGCACCATGTTTGGCCGTTCTACCAAAATGCTGAGAAGGGCAAACTCACCAGTGCTTAGCCCCACATCGGCAGAGCCGTTTTTGCAAAGCTGGCGTGTGGTGGAATTAAACTCCCATCCATCAAATCTATATGTGGTGCCAGCTTTGGGTTCTCGCTGAGGGGGCAGGCTTTGGGATCGGCGCAAAATCGCCTTAACTCGGGCCAGCAATTCGCGCGGGTTGAAAGGCTTGGTCATGTAGTCATCAGCGCCCATCTCCAAACCGATGATCTTGTCGGTCTCCTCACTAACGGCCGTAAGCAGAATAACAGGCGTGTTTGTTGTCTCACGCAGAAAGCGGCATAGAGTCAGTCCGTCTTCTCCAGGCATCATGATATCCAAGATGATAAGGTCAAAAGCCTGCGCTTTGATCGCTTGCCGCAAAGCGCTGCCGCCGTCGGCTGTCATGGCACGAAAACCATTTTTCTTGAGATATTGTGCCAGAGGGTCGCGGATATCGCGATGGTCATCGACAACCAGAATGTGTGGTGCTTGTTCTTCCATGATCTTGTTTTAGACCGAATTCATAAAAGGGGTAATCGTTAGTTGTCGCAAATTGTATCAGGTATCAAATTCCACACAAATTGATGCAAACCCGCCGGTTTTTGCAGATAGTCTTGCGACAATTGGTTCCCATGTTGAGCTGGTCACGACGAAACGTGACTAACACACCCCATAGGAACTGGAATTGAAAATGACTGAAAAAACAACAAGCAAAAAACTGAAAACTACTGCCGCTGCTGTTACAATTGCCTTGATCGGCGCTGTTGGCATTACCGCTAGTGCAGATGCATTTGGTGGCAAACACCGTGATGGTGGCCGTCACGGCGGTATGGGCGGCTTTGCTCAGGAAATGATGCAGGGTATTGATCAGAATTCTGATGGCACGGTAACTGAAGCTGAAGTTGAAGCGCAATTGTTGAACGTCTTCGCGATGGTTGATGGCGATAGTAGCGGTGATGTCACCATGGAAGAACTGAAGGCAGCTCAGGAAGCCAAACGTGAAGCCCGGAATGCTGAGCGTGGCGATAAAGGCGGCGACAAGGCGGAGAAACGCGGCAAGCGTCATGCTGATCGCGGTGACAAAGACGGCAAACGTGGTAAGCGCGGCGAACGTCGCATGGAGCGCATGTTTGATCGCTTCGATGCCGACGACAGTGGCAGTGTTACACAGGAAGAATTTAAAACTGCAATCGCTGACTACACTGACAATATTGCGACACGTGTGAACAAGCGTCTTGAGCGTCAGGCTGCACGGTTCGCAGATATGGATACCAATAATGATGGCCAAATCTCTCAGGAAGAGTATCAGGCTGGACGTAAAGGCGGACGCGGCAATCGCTAAGCGCTAGATAAAATGGGGTGTCAAAAGGCCGGGCGATCAAGAAGATCGCCCGGCTTTCCCTGGCAAAATTACCAGGAGAACTAGTCTTTCGAGGCTCCTGGTCCTGGTGTCGCGCCCGGGGGGCATTTGCCAAGAATAATCATTCCCAGCACTTCATCCTTGGTTACATCCTGAGTAGAGGCAGAGCCTACGACTTGACCGTTTTTCATCACTGAAACTCGGTCAGCCAAATCAAACACATCGTGAATGTCATGACTAATCAGGAAAATACCAATACCATCTTTCTTCAGCTGTTTGATCAACTGCCCAACTTGTTCAGTTTCTTGAGGGCCAAGGGCAGCTGTTGGCTCATCCATGATAAGGATGCGTGCGTTGAAGTAGATGGCACGCGCAATGGCGACCGATTGGCGCTGGCCACCGGAGAGTGATTTTACCGGCTCTTTGAACTTTTTGAAGTTCGGATTAAGCCGCCCCATCACTTTGCGGGTTTCATCTTCCATTGCGGCATCATCAAGCGTGCCCCACTTGGTAAGCATTTCACGTCCTAGGAACAGGTTCGCTGCCGCGTCTACATTGTCAGCTAGAGCAAGTGTCTGGTAGATGGTTTCAATACCATAATCCTTGGCATGCCTAGGATTTGTGATAGTTGCCTCTTCGCCCCGTACAAGAATTTTGCCAGTGTCTCTGGTATAAGCTCCCGACAAAATCTTGATTAGCGTAGACTTCCCTGCGCCATTGTGGCCAAGAAGGCCAACCACTTCGCCGGGATAGAGATTTATGGATGCGTGATCCACAGCCTTAATCCCGCCGAAAGCAATTGAGATATCTTCCATCTCGATGAGTGGTGTGCCGGAGCGATCAACTTCGTGTACTGTTTCTGCATTTGTATCAGACATTTTAAATCCCTCCTTTAAACCGAGTTCTTGCGATAGATGGTATCCAGCCAAACGGCGAAGATGAGGACGCCACCAACAACCATCTGCTGAACGGCAGAGTCAAAGCCAACCAATACCATGCCGGATTGCAAGGATTGCATCACCAGAGCGCCCAACATGGCGCCATAGATCGTGCCGATACCACCTGCGAATGATGTTCCACCGATAACGGCAGCAGCAATCACGTAAAGCTCATCCAACTGACCTAGTGAGTTGGTCGCTGCATTTAGGCGAGCACTTGCAATCACTGCCGAAATTCCAACCAACGCGCCCATAAGAGCAAAAATCATCAGCGTCATTTTCTTGGTGTTGATGCCTGCAAGTTCTGCGGCTTCCGGATTGCCACCGATCGCGAATACGTAACGGCCAAATCGCGTTCGGGTTACAAGAAATGTCATGAAGATACCAACCGCGATTGCAATGAGAACCGGAATTGCGAAGCCGTGAGCGATCTCAAGTCCGCCCTCTGGCACAGTCACGTCATTTGCTGCCGCCCATCTTTTCACAACACCTTTGGGCCAAAGGTAAGAATTCATGATCAACACAGAAGCCAGCACCAGGCCGGAACCAACGAGACCAAGAACCCATTCCGCCCACATTGGCCGCAGTGGGAAACCAAAACGAATGCGTTGACGTCTGCCCATAATAAGCATCATCAGGATGCCAACAATTGCTAATCCACCAACTATCCAACTGCCTGTGGCCCCAATGGTGCCAAATGGTCCACCGCCCAAAAGCGCGAAAGTGCTATCGACGGGAGCAATGGTCTCACCACGAGCAACCCACCAAGCGGAGCCGCGCCAAATGAGCAACCCACCAAGCGTCACTATGAATGCAGGTATGCCCAGATAGGCAATGAGAAAGCCGTGTAGGGCACCAATGGTCGCACCGAAAGAAATTCCAACCACTACGGCAATAACCCAAGTAAGTGGGTGATCAAGTCCTAGATACTCAGGCAGTACCCAAACTTGAACAACGCCCATGACCATGGCTGTCACACCCAGAAGGGAGCCAGCTGACAAATCAATATGGCGGGTCACAATTACAAGAACCATCCCTGTCGCCATAACGGCGATGGAGGAAGTTTGAACAGACAAATTCCAAAGGTTTCGCGAAGTCAAAAACGCACCAAATCCATTAAAAATCTGGCCATACAAATGGAAGCCAATCCAAATGAGCACTAGAGCGCCAATCATGCCCAACATTCTGGTGTCTACTTCGGTGGCGCGCAGAAAACGCACGATGGCGCTATCTTGCGATCCGTCCTGCTCGGTTTTCAAAGTGGTATCAGACATGGTCCCTCCCAAGTCTCCCTATAGTTTAGGCCAAATCTAGCCGGGCTCAGCCAAAAATGGCAGAGCTTGCGTTCATAACAGAAATTTTGAAGTTTTAAAAAAGGCCGCACAACCCAATTGGAAGTGCGGCCAAATTTGGAGTGAACCCAGTGGGGTTCAAAGGCTATTAACAGCCGTCAGCAGAACCCATTGTAACACCGTTACATGCAGTTGCTTTGTCGATCCAACCAGCATCGATAACAGTGCTGATATTGTCTTTGGTGATTGGTGTTGGCTCAAGCAAGATTGAGTTTACAGTCACACCACGTTTACCACCAGAGAATGGTGCAACGTTTGGAATGTCTGTCATTGCTTTGCCCTCAGCCAGCATCAAAGCTGCTTCTGCAGCAACTTTGCCGAGCGCGCGGGAATCTTTCCAGATAGACACAAGCTGTGTACCAAGAGCAACACGGTTGATCGCGGCCAAGTCACCATCCTGGCCTGTTACTGGCACAGAACCAGCAAGACCCTGCGCTGCCAATGCGGCAACAACACCGCCTGCCATGCCATCATTTTCAGAAACTACTGCATCGATGTTGTTGTTGTTTGCAGTCAGCATCTGTTCCATGTTGCGCTGAGCGTTTTCTGGCTTCCAACCATCTGTGAAGGCTTCACCAACATTTTTGATTTTGCCAGCTTCGATGTTTGGTCCAAGCACTTCCATGATACCTTCAAAGAGGAAAGTAGCGTTTGGATCACCTTGGTCACCTTTGATGAATGCAAAGTTGCCTTCATCTTTCACTTTTAGCATTTCTTTTGCCATCAAACGACCAACACCAACGTTGTCGAATGTAATGTACAGGCTGTCTGGGTGCTCAATTTGAACATCATAAGCGATGAGAGGAATACCTTCATCCGCAGCCTTTTGAACAGCTGGAAGAATTGCTTCGCTGTCAAAAGGAACGATCAGAAGAACATCTGCGCCTTGTGAAATGAGAGACTCAACGTCTGTCAATTGTTTGCCAGCGGAACCCTGAGCGTCAGATGAAATGTATGTGTCGCCATTTGCTTCCACGATACCTTTGATAACTGCTTCATCGCGCTTCCAGCGTTCTTCCTGGAAGATTTTCCAAGAAACACCGATTGTTTTGCCTTCTGCCATAGCGCTGCCGGAAAAACCGGCAATCATAGCAGCGCCCATCAGGGCGGCTGTAAGTTTTTTCATAATATTCTCCTCCACGTGACGACATGAGATGACGACACAAATTTAAACGGACTGCTTCCCAAAGTCAGTCCCGAACCCTATTTAATTCGAGGGTCGAAAAAAATAGTGACTTAAACGCCAAGCTGTGTCAACTTCAAATTTGAAACGGCCAGATATTCAGCAAAAATAGTCTATCAACCGGCTCATATAATAGTTGCGCTGCTGGAAACTAGGGACTTGCAGCCAAGAGGGTGGAAAAGAGATTGTGACATTTGTCATACGCTCCAATGAAGTGCGCCGTGGCAACCGCGGATTGGTTTTGTCTGCAGTGAGAAGAGGTGCGTTGCTATCGCGCACGGATATTGGAGCACGCACAGGTTTAAGCGCCGCAACGGTTTCTGCGATAACTTCAGATCTTATCGCGGACGGTTTTTTAGTGCAGGCATCGGATACCAACTCGGCATCTCCTGGTCGGGGCAGGCCCAAAGTGGCCCTATCCATAAATCCGGATGCGGCATTAATCGGGGTGGTGATATTCCAGTTGAATTTTGTTTCGGCGACTATTCTGGACTATGCTGGCACGACTATCGCTGAGAACTCTGAAGAGTTCGTTAGTGCTGAGCTCACACCATCTGAAATTTCTCAAACCCTGATCGACTGCCTACAGGAGGCACTTACCACGTCGGGTGTCGGTGACCGGAAACTCATGCGCATTGCGGTTGGTGTTCAGGGCGTTACCGATGTAGCCGCCACCACCATGCTGTGGTCACCTATTACAGCTCATCGTGAATTGAAAATTGCTGAATGGTTGTCCGAAGAGTTCAATGTTCCGACAACCGTTTCCAATGATTGCGATCTTATGGCGCGTGCACTGAATTGGCGTGATCCTGAGCGTTATGGAGAGAGTTTTGCCGGTATTATGCTGTCTTACGGTGTGGGCATGGGATTATTTTTGCGTGGTTCTCTTGTGCAGGGGTTGAACACGTCTGGAACGGAGTTTGGCCACATGGTCTTTCGCCCCGGTGGAGCGCTTTGCCGCTGTGGTCGACGGGGTTGCGTAGAGGCCTACGCTGGGGATTATGCAATCAGTCGTGCTGCGGCGGGACTACCGGAGGATGCCGCTCCGCGAGAGCCATCAGAGTATATTGATTTTGATGCAATTATTGCTGCTGCACGTAAAGGAGAACCTGCAGCTGCAAATGCAATACAAACGGCTGGTAAAGCGATCGGTACGGGATTGGTAAGTCTGTTTGCTTTGGTCGATACGTTCCCAATTGCGTTGATTGGTCGCGGAACCACCGCCTTTGATCTTATGGAAAAACCTATTCGCGAGACGCTCGCGCAAAATGTGGCTGGTGGTGATATGACAGAAATAGACATTGATTGCTTTGAAAATGAAAAGCCCCTGGTGCGTGAAGGATGCGCGATTACTGCCCTTCTTGTGCTGGACGAGGAGATTGCTGATGCTATCGTGGTTTAGCAAAATTCGAACAGCCCTTATGGTTTTTGCGTGCACCGCCACGCCGATGTCTTTGACCTATGCTGATCCTGATCGGATTGACCCTTGGTCCGAGCGCGCAATCACTGAACATTTGGATCAGTCCAGTTTTACCGGTGTGCTCAGCAAAGAAGAGCTGCAAAAACTCATTGATTTTGGAGAGACGTTGTTTGCGGCCCGTTTTACCAGTCAGGATGGGGCAGGTAGACCAATGGCCACACAAGCGATCATTCCGACAAAGCGAAAACGTCTTGCGCCAAATACGTTTCAGCGCACTGCTGGCTTGGATGGTAATTCATGCGCCAGTTGCCACAATGACCCGATTATGGGTGGTGCAGGGGACTTCACTACCAATGTGTTTGTCTCGGAAGGCTTCAACAACGCAGATTTTGACACGACCGACCCGCAGTTTTCCAATGAACGCAACAGCAACCATTTGTTTGGCTCGGGCTTGGTAGAGCTGCTGGCGCGAGAAATGAGCGCAGATTTGCAAGCTATTCGCAAACAGGCATTGGCCGCCGCACGATCGACAGGGGATGAGCATCGCTTACGGCTTGAAACCAAAGGTATCCGTTTCGGGTGGATTACAGCCCAACCTGACGGCCTGCTGGAATTGCGAGAGATTGATGGCGTTGATACAGATTTGGTCATTCGCCCATTCAGCCAAAAGGGTGTGATGACATCTCTTCGCCAATTTACGGTGAATGCATTAAACCACCATCATGGAATGCAACCTGTTGAGCGCTTCGGAGCACGTTGGACTGGCCAGACTGATTTCGATGAAGACGGGCATGGAAATGAGATTTCTGTTGGCGATGTGTCTGCACTGGTTGCCTGGCAAGCAACGCTTGCGCCTCCGGGTGCAAAAACCCCGCAGGATGAACGCTGGCGAGCAGCGGCCGAGCAGGGGAGCAATGTTTTTGACTCCATTGGCTGCGGGCAATGTCATGTGCGCGCCCTTCCATTGGATAGTTTAGTATTTGATGACCCTGGCAAGTTCGATGCTGCAGGAACTATGCGATTTGCAGAGTTAGAGCACCCGGGTGCCTATGATCTTGGTCTCATGGAATGGGCAAGCGAGTTGAGCAAGAATGCTCAGGGTCAGGTTATGGTTCCGCTTTTTGGCGATCTTAAGCGTCATAAAATGACGGATCGCCAGATTGCTGCGTTTGGCAATGAATTGTTGTCGCAACGATTTGTAGAACGTGCTGTCTTTCAGACCACTGAGCTTTGGGGGATTGCTTCTACCGCTCCTTACGGGCATCGCGGTGATATGACGACATTGGATGAGGTGATCAAAGCACATGGAGGGGCAGGGAGAAAATCTCGCGACGCCTATATTGACCTTGCTGCGCAGGACCGGTCCGCGCTCATTGCTTTTCTAAAGACATTGGTGATTGAAGAATGACGTCCCTGCGCAAAATTTTGCTGGTAAGCTTTTCAACTGTGTCTCTGATCAGTGCGGCAGAAGCAGAAAATCATCTCATGCCGGCGATGGATATTCCACTTATGCAAGAAACGGCATTGGCGGCTGGTATTGATCATCGATACACTGGGCCTTGGGAGTACTTCGTCGGTGGAGGTGTTGCTGTTTTTGACTGCAATTCGGATCGTTTGCCTGATCTTGTGATTGCGGGTGGCACTAGCCCAACTCAATTATATATCAACCAAAGCGACACGGCGGGAGATCTGAAGTTTGAAGTACAAGCGAGTGCCATCGCCAATAGCGTTTCAACAGGCGTTACCGGTCTTTATCCGATAGATATCGACAATGATGGCATGAAAGACTTGGTGTTACTGCGTGTGGGGGAAAACATCCTACTAAAGGGTGGTCCCGATTGCAGTTTTTCGAAGGCAAACAAAGCTTTTTCGTTTGATGGTGGCCGAGCGTGGTCAACTGCGTTTGCTGCAACATTTGAGCCCGATCAATCCTTTGCAACGCTCGCCATCGGCAATTATGTTGATCGCTCTGCTGCGGGATCTCCATGGGGAACCTGCCATGACAATCTGTTGCTGCGCCCGGGTGCGGGGGCAAAGCCAAATTATGCAGAGCCACAAATGCTTGCGCCCGGCTTTTGCGCGCTTTCAATGCTGTTTACCGACTGGAACCGGTCTGGTGAACCTGCTTTGCGGATCACCAATGACCGGCAGTATTACCGTGATGGTGAAGAGCAACTCTGGCGCGTTTCTGCAGGGCGTCCTGCAAAAGCATATCGCAAAGCTGATGGCTGGAAGACGGTTCGTATTTGGGGCATGGGCATTGCCGAAGCGGATCTGGATGCAGATGGGCTCCCTGAATACGCACTGACATCAATGGGTGATACCAAGTTGCAAACTCTTGATGAAGATGCTGATGATACAAGCCCTGTCTATCGAGACATTGCGGTTGAAAAAGGGGCGACGGCACATCGTCCCTACACTGGCGAAGACTTGAAACCTTCAACCGGATGGCATGCAGAGTTTGATGACATCAACAATGATGGCCGCCAGGATTTGTTCATTGCCAAGGGCAACGTGGAATCCATGTCGGATTTTGCGGCGTTTGATCCAGACAATATGCTGCTTGCAGGATATGATGGCAACTTTACAGAAGTCGGAGATGTTTCTGGTATTGCCCTTTCCCGGCGTGGCCGCGGCGGCGCTGTTGTGGATCTCAACATGGATGGCATGCTGGACCTGATTGTCGTCAACCGCGATGCGCCGGCCAGCCTGTTTCGCAATTTAGGGGCAAAAAGCGATCATGCGCCGCATCCAATGGGGAACTGGGTGCAGATTGAATTGCGCCAGAGGGGGGCAAACCGAGATGCTGTGGGTGCTACCATAAATGTGAAATCTGGGAACGAAACGCGTGTGCGTAAAGTACAGGTTGGCGGCGGTCACGCTTCAGGTCATATGGGATTTGTTCACGTAGGAACCGGAGTTGCGGAACGGGCGGAAATCCGGGTTAAGTGGCCAGATGGAGAGTGGAGCGCGCCATATCGCGTGTTTGCGAATAATTTTGTGGTTATTGAAAAGGGTGTTGACGACGCGCAATATTGGTATCCACCCAGCAATGGCAAGTAAGCCAAGATAGCCGACCAAAGGATCGGACGGCTATCAAGAACATTTATGGCGTGTCCCAGGTCTGTTTTCCATTTACATCCAAAGTGATCGGTTTTCCGATTAACCGTGACACAGTTGCCGCCTCCGCAAGATAACTTGCCATCAATCCGTCGACCGCGTTGATCGGAGGTTTTTCACCCTTTTCTATCATGTTGACGAACGCCTCAATTTCGCGGCGGTAGCTGGCGGTGTAGCGATCCATAAAGAAAGTGGCATATGCATCCGGAGCAGCAAAATGACCAGCACTGAAACGTTTGACACTGGTCGCGGATGGATTGTCTGAGATCAGCATACCCCTTGCTCCGAACGCTTCAATGCGCTGGTCGTAACCGTAAACAGCGCGCCGCGAGTTGAGAATCACGACTTGTTTGCCGCTTTCGCTGATCATCGTCACCATTGCTGTGTCGATATCGCCAAGCTTGCCAATTTCAGGATCGACACAAACGCCACCTTCAGCAGAAATTTTGACAATCTCTTCGCCGAGCATCCAGCGCGCGATATCAAAGTCATGGATCATCATGTCCCGGTAGAGACCGCCTGATACCGGGATGTACTCCATGGGAGGTGGAAATGGATCGCGGCTAGTGATGGTTAGTTGTTCTAGTGAGCCGATTTCGCCCCTTAAAACACCTGCATTTACTTTGTTGTGTCCATCGTCAAATCTACGATTGAACCCAATAAAGACCCTGTCGACTTTATCGCCAAGACCGTCTACGCAGCGCTGGGCCTCGCTGAGGCTTGGTGCAATTGGTTTTTCGCACATTACAGCTTTGCCGGCACTTGCTGCAGCGAGAATCAGATCCACATGCGTGTCTGTTGAGGTTGCAACCAAAACACCATCAACACCCGGATGATTGATTGCTGCTTCGGCGCTTTCACAAATGGCGGCGCCCGATTTTTCGCCGAAGGCTTTGGCGGCCTCGTTCATAACGTCGAAAACGCTGATTAAAGTCGCACCAGCTTCTTCAATTGCACGGGCATGAACTTGGCCAATACGGCCGGCGCCCAAGAGTGCGATACCTGTCATTGCTTTACCTGCCATGGTTTCTGTTTCGCCAAGTTTCTGGAAAGTATTGACGTTTTCTAGCGTTTGATCCTTGCCTCAAAAACTGGCGGGAACTTAAGCGAGTTGATGATTGACATAACTACCGTTTTTGATGGAAAACCATCAAGCTTTCAGGGTGAAAATTTGCGAAGCCGCGCATATTTACAAAAAATTCGACCCAATAAAAGTGGGCGGGAGGACGCCTGATATGGGACATAAACCAACGCTGCAACAAGTTGCGGATGCGAGCGGGCTGAGCATCGCGACCGTTGACCGAGTATTGAATCACCGGGGTGGTGTAAATCCGGAAAAAGAACGCATGGTCATGGAATGGGCCCGAAAACTCAAACTTGATCGAAATCTGGACCGCCGTCCGACAAAAATTTTGCGCATTGCTGTGGTCACTCAGCATCCGACAAACCCTTTTTTCGAGCGTATCAGAAAGGGCGTACTACGTGCTAATCAGCTTTTCTCAGTTCACAATATTCAATTGTCACTGCACTATTTTGACCTGCTAAAGCCTGAACGTACAGGTGCTTTGATCCGCGACCTGTCTGGCAAGGCGGATGCATTGTTGGCTTGCGTAAACGAGCATGAAGCAATTGAGCGCGCGATTAATTTTGCTGTGGAGCGTGTGCCTGTACTCGGTTTTGTCAGTGATGCTCCTGCCAGCAAAAGGCAGCTCTATATTGGTCCGGACAACTACAATGCAGGTCGTGTCAGCGGTGATCTGATGGGACGTTTTCTGGCAGAGCGCGGTGGTGAAATACTGATTGTAGCTGGCAGTTATCAGCTGGTTGATCACCATGCTCGGCGCAATGGGTTTCATGATGTGATTCTGGAACGCTATCCCAGTTGTCATGTTGTGCACGAGATTGAAACTCAAGAGAAGGTGACCTCTCTTGCAGGCGAGATTGCGCATCTACTCGGTGAACGTCCTGAAATTCGGGGAATCTATAGTGTTTCAGCTGGCAACCAAGCGATAGCGAAAGCGTTGTCTATGCAACAGTGCGAACACAAAATTACCTTTATTGCCCACGAATTGACGCCTGAACGTATTGAGCTTTTGCGATCCGGCACGATCGATGTGATAATTGATCAAGACCCTGAAAATGAAATTCTTGTTGCAGCAGAAATACTTGCGGAAAAATTTGGACGATGGAACGGCACGGCCAGAGGGCCTTCGACGCCATTCAATCTGTTTTTTCGTGAATCTTTATAGCTAACGAATTCTTTATTGGTCGTATGGTTCAATGTGTCTATGCTGAAGTGGCAAAGTGTTGGGAAGGGAAGTCCGGTGACGGAACAAGTATCTGAGTATTCCACTAAGAATGCGTCTGCAATTCGTGCGACCCGTCGTGCCTTTTTGCTTGGTGCAACTGCATTTGCTGTTGCTGGTTGTTCTTCAGGATCGGACCGGTGGGCTAGCATTCAGGAAAATAATTCCTTCAGAAGTGCTTACGGGCCAAATCCGAACGAATTATTTCCGCTTCCAGCAGTCAACATCAAACGTGTTCCTCGCGATTATCATCGTCAGCTTGTGACTTATCGCGGCGCAGAGCCTGCGGGAACAGTTGTGATCGATCCGCACAACAAGTTTTTGTATCTTGTACGGGGAGACGGCAAAGCCGTACGTTACGGAATTGGCGTTGGCCGTGAAGGCTTTGCCTGGAATGGCCGTGCGAAGATCGGCGCTAAGAAACAATGGCCTACATGGACGCCGCCGAGCGAGATGATTGATCGTCAACCTGAACTTGAAGAGTTCCGTGGTGGTATGCAGCCAGGGCTGCAAAACCCATTGGGCGCGAGGGCGCTGTACCTGTTCGATAATGGCCGCGACACGCTGTACCGCATTCACGGAACCAATGAGCCTTGGAGCATTGGCAAGGCCGTTTCTTCCGGCTGTATCCGACTGTTTAATCAGGACATCATAGATCTATATGATCGTGTCCAAGTCGGTGCGGAAGTCGTCGTTCTTTAGAGAGCTGTTCCAAACTGGTTTGTGACCCGCAATTGAAACGCCTGATTGGGCGTTTCGGCGTATAAGCGAACGTTTTTCCGTTAAAATAAATAGAACTACTTGCGCAATTTTGATTGTGTTTCTAACTTCCCACGACAAAATTGAATCGATACAATTTTCAGTAAAGGCACACGAAAATGACCATTCGCACTGTTGTGTGGGGCGAGAACGTCCACGATCAGGAAAGCAAAATCGTCCAGGAAATCTATCCCAATGGTATGCATTCTGCGATTGCTGAGGGCCTGAATGAAAGCGATGCGTTTTCGGCGACTACAGCCGTATTGCAAGACCCAGAACATGGTCTGTCTGAAGAGCGACTTGCACAAACAGATGTGTTGGTTTGGTGGGGGCACGCGGCGCATGGAGACGTGTCCGATGAAGTTGTGGAGCGTTTACAGCAACGCGTGTGGGAAGGCATGGGCCTGATTGCTCTTCATTCCGCACATTTTTCAAAGATATTTCGGCGACTGATGGGAACGCCGTGTTCGTTAACCTGGCGTGAGGCTGGTGAGCGAGAACGGCTGTGGGTAATTAACCCAACCCATCCAATCGTACAGGGGCTCGGACCTTACATTGAGTTACCAAATGCTGAGATGTATGGCGAACCTTTCACAGTTCCTGAGCCGATGGAAACGGTGCTGGTGAGTTGGTTTGAAGGTGGTGAAGTATTCCGTTCTGGACTGACCTATCAAAGAGGTGCCGGCAAGATTTTTTACTTCCGTCCCGGACACGAGACCTATCCGATTTTCCACAATGAGGACGTCAAGAAAATCCTCAAAAATGCTGTTCAGTGGGCTCATAATTCTGCGCCGAACTGGGCTGATGTCGATGATGCGCCAAACCGGCCTATTGACGGCGCGTTGGAAAAACTGGAAGAAAAAGGCCCTCGTCTGCATAAAGACGGTGAAGCTGGTCTTCGATAGCAACCGTACTGTTCTGCCGACCTATCTAGTGGTTCAATCTGGTATTCTTTAGAAAGTTTGACATATGCAACGTCTTCTGGTTTTGGGAACGGGCGACATGGCACAAACTCATGCGCGTGCCTTCATGGATATTCCCGGTTGCGAAATTGTCGCTGCCGTTGACAGGAATCCTGAAAATCTGGAGAAATTCTGCAATCAGTTTGGAATTGAGAAACGGTTCTCTGATTTGGCTGATGCGATCACCTGGGGCGAGTTTGACGCTGCAGCTAATGTGACGCCAGATCCGGTTCACTACCCAACAACAATGCAGCTGATTTCTGCTGGAAAACACATCCTCTGCGAAAAACCTCTGGCTGAGAACTATGCGTTAGCTCGGGAGATGGCTGATGGCGTCAGGGATGCAAATTTAGTGGGCATGGTCAATTTGACCTACCGAAACTCAAGCGCAATCCAGCACGCTCACGATCTTGTCCGGTCCGGCCAAATTGGCGCTGTCCGTCACTTTGAGGCCAGCTACAGGCAGAGCTGGCTGGTTGGCAATCATTGGGGCGACTGGCGCACAGAAGAGCGCTGGTTGTGGCGGGTTTCCGAAGAACATGGCAGCCTTGGTGTCTTAGGCGATGTGGGCATTCACATTTTGGATTTTGCAAGTTTTGCAGCGGATAGTAACCCAAAGGAAGTGTCGTGCATGCTGAAGACATTTCACAAGGCACCAGGTGATCAGATTGGCAAATTCCCACTAACGGCCAATGACAGTGCGGTTATGAACGTTGTGTTGGAAAATGGTGCCGTAGGCGTCGTGCATGCCAGCCGTTTTGCAACCGGCTACGCGAACGCCCTCAAGCTGGTTGTCCACGGAGACCAGGGGGCTGTGCGGGTGGATCTGGATCAAAGTTGGGATCATGTCGATGTGTGTCGCGGTGCGAATATTCACACCCAGGCGTGGGAGCGTATTCAAGCTCCAAAGGTAAAAAGTAATTTCTACCGATTCATCGATTCCTTAAATCAGGGACTGGTGCAGGATCCGAGTTTTGAGACGGCGGCAAATTTGCAGAATGTGCTGGATTTGTGTGTCGAGTCTGATGCGCAGGGTAAAACCATCAGGGTTTCTTAACGAATTCATACGCAAACGCAATTGGACAATTTATTCATATTTGCGCGATAGTTTCCTCAGACAGAAGCTAGGTCAGATTTGACCTTGGCGTTCCATTTGAGAGAAGCAGCCCCTGCGATGGCGCAGAATGATGCCGGGCTTATCAGCGGCAAGATACGCGAGCTGACACGATTGATCCGCGAAACTCGATTGGCGGATACGGTGACGCTTGAGCAATTTCAGACCTCGGGTCAGACTATTGTGGCTGACAGGGCACCTGAGAATTCCGCGCAGAAGATAAAAGCGTATGTCCGACTTGAAGCGCTCTCCCAGACATTGAAGGGTGTATATTCTGAAATTCCACCCTCTATTCAAAGCTCCGAAAATGCTTTTACTTTTGCGTTGCTACCAGGAACGCCGCCTCGATTTTGGGTGGACCTGAATAGTTTTGTGGTCATGGCAAATGATAGCGCGAGATACCAGTTTTTGAGTGATACACGTGATAAACGTGTTGTGCTTTACGAAAGCGATGAGCTGGAAAGTACTGCAAGCGCCATTACCGATTATGTTGTGGAGCGTATTGTTCAACAGGAGACACAAACCACCTCAGAGGTCGACACAAACGCCCAGAATGCCGCGATTGAGTTGGTCGAGGCCGAGAATAATCCTGTTGAACCTGCTAACATCTCTGATTCAAATGACCTAGTGCCAGAAACGGATACTCTGCGCGAAACGGAAGCGTTGCCAACGCCCATTATTATTCAACCTGCGCCAGCCCAAACTGACTGGGTGAAATTGTTCTTGGCGTTTTCCTTGGGTGTGTTTGTTGGCGCTGTGACACTGTTTCTGCTAGCTTGGGCTCAAACGCCTTCAGTTTCCTAGGAACAACCCTAAAGTCGTTTTTCAGCTCCGATTGGCCCTATACTTCCTGCCGCGTCCAGCACACCACGTTGTGACCAATCGATCGACCAGCCATTCGCATCTTCAGCTATCGAAAACATATTGTAGCAACCAGCAGGTTTCTTGTGACCTGGCCCATTGGACGCTGATGGCACGCCTATGACGGGCACTGGACCATTTGGGCCTGCTATGTTTTCTTCACTGTGTAAATGGGTGTGGCCATGCAACACGAGGTCGGCACCATTTTCTGCAATCATCTCGCGAAAACGCTGAGCTCCAATGAGCCTTTTATAGTATGGAGTTGCGCCGGGGAATGGCGGATGATGTATCAGAACTACGCGGCAATACTCCTTTGTGTCCCGCAATAAGTTTGATGTCTTTTGCATTTGAACATCTGAAAAAGTGCCGGTAGCCATGAAAGGCAGGGTAGCATTTGAGCTGGAGCAACAGATCAAAGCCAATGGGCCGCGTTTCCTTACAAACGGAAATTGGGGCTGACCGTTTGCTCCATCGCCAAGCATAAAGGGACACCAGGCTGCTTTTGCCTGTTTCAGGATTCCAGGCACATACGCGTCGTGATTTCCTGGAACAACACTCAAATCTTCGGGCACTGCAATGCCGCGTAACCAAACACCGGCGGCCTTTATTTCTTCAGGTAGGGCGATGTTCACCAGATCACCGGTCAGGGCGATATGATCCGGTGATTGTGTGGCCATATCCGCCAACAGAGCATTTAGATAAATATCCGAGAAAGTTCTGGCGCGATTGCGCGTCCAGTTCAAATATCCGAAAATACGTTTTGAAAAGAGCTGGTAGGCCTTCGGCTTCGGCAAGGGGCCAAGATGTGGATCAGAAAAATGCGCGAGTTGATACATGGAGTTGACGTAGCTTGCGAGAGACTAAAAATCCAGTGTTCAGAATATCTAAGCCCCAAAAACGCGAAAAGCCAAGGCGTTACCTTGGCTCTTGTCAGTATTTCGCCCTAAGGGGCTAAAGATTATTTAGTTGCCGCTAAAGGTAATCAACGCAGCAGCCACGCGACGATCAGATAGATCAACTGATGGAGCCCAGTGAAAACGACGGGCGCGTTTCGTGAAAGACAAAGACATTAGGCGCATGACACTTACTCAAATTTGTGCTTTTGGGATATGTGCTATGCGCTCAAATTTTGTCAGAAACAAACGTTCAAATTGCAGGTCAGATATGCGAATCTCGCATATCCCAAACTTAGGAGAGATTTGTGGCTCTGCTGACGAACCGCCAGAAATTGATGCAAACAGTGTTTTTGACATTTTCCCGATTTAGTCGGGGGATGACCATGGGCGTGCGCGCAATGGTTTGTGATGAAGCAGACAGAGTTCTGCTGGTCAAACATACCTACGTAAATGGTTGGTATTTTCCCGGTGGTGCTATTGACCCGGGGGAACACGCTTTCGACGCTGTTGAGCGGGAACTGATCGAGGAAGCTGGGATTGGTCTCACCGGCCTACCAAGAATGGTAAGCGTTTTTCAGAACATTAACACGGCAGCGCGTGATCATGTGGTGTTCTTCGAATGCCCAAATTGGCGACAATTGCATGAACCTAATGTCCCCAACCGGGAAATAGCGGAGATTGGCTTTTTTGCGCTTGAGGCGCTTCCGGATGATATTTCTCCAGGAACGTTGAGACGTTTGACGGAAAAGAAAACAAAAAAAAGCGCCTCACCAACCTGGTGAAGCGCTGTTGATATATTTTTAGTTCATAGCGGGTCAGCCGAAACCGCCGCCGCCGCATGCGGCTAAAAGAATACTGACAGATGCCAGAACAATAAATGCACGTATTTTCATGATAGTATCTACCTAGAAGTGATAATTTACGCCTACGCGTGCGATGTGGTTATCTGAACCGCCTACAACAGTTGCGGTTCCAGCAGTGATGCCGTCATCGGGCACGTCAACGTAAAGATATTCCAGTTTGGCAGACCAACGATTGTTGAACTTGCCTTCAATACCAAAACCGCCAGTGAACCCAGCAACCGTGTCGTCGCCGCTGCCTGCACCTGTTCTAGTGGCATCCTTGTGAGTAAAGGCTACACCTGCCGTCGCATAGACAAAGTAGCGACTAAATGTATAACCGCCACGTGCCCGCAGTGTCGCCATCCAGTTTTCTTCAAAACTACCATTTGAGGAGCTGCCCTCAATGTCTTGGAAAGACACGTCGGCTTCAACACCAACAGCCCAGCTAGGAGCGAATTGGTAGTTATAACCGACTTGAGCGCCGATGGTGAAACTGCCAGCGTCACCGGTTGGTCCTGGGTTTGTTGGGATATTGTTTTCAAAATCTGCTCCGACATATCCAAGTATGCCACCCGCATAAAAACCGGTCCAATTGTAGACAGGAACAGGATCGTAATAATTTGGCGCCGGTGAGGTCGGCAAATCTGCGGCTGATGCAGCGGCGGCAGCGGTTGCCAACATCGCAGTACCAATAAATATCTGCTTGAGCATTTTATGCCTCCGGTTGAATTGACGAAATGTTACGCGTTGATTTTACCCAGAGTCAATTTGACACAGCAGAGTTCACGTATTTTTGAGGAAAAACTGCGGTGTGTGATAAATTTGCCGATCAAGCGATCAGCACTAACAACACGATTCCAGCGCTGATCAAGACAATACCAATTGTCTCGCGCGTCCTTATAGTTTCTTTAAAAAACAAGATGCTTGCCGCGAAAGAAAAAACAATTTCAATCTGACCCACCGCCTTCACAAAAACAGCCTTTTGCAAGGTCATTGCGGCGAACCAGCCCAGCGATGCCAAACCCCCAGTCATTCCTGCCAGGCCGCTGAGGCGCCACACCCTAAACAATCGTGTGATCTGTCCTGGCTCTTTCCAACGCAGGAATAAACACATCACCACTGCCTGGAAACTCGTAACAAAGGCTAATGTTACCGCGGCTCGCATGAGAAAATCGCCATCTGGCAAAGAGAGGGATGCCGCTCTGTACGTCACCCCTGCAATGGCAAAACACGCTCCGGACGCAAGCCCGATGAGTGCCGTTTTGTCTATCCAATTGCGTTTGCCAAGATTGTCTTCCGGCAGTGAAATGAGAATTAGACCGACCATGCTTAAACAGATTGCTAGGATGGCCGAGCTGGAGATGGTTTCATTCAGGACAATTAGCCCAATGACAGCGCTTTGTACGGTCTCTGTTTTTGAAAATATTGTTCCAACAGCGAAATTTCTAAATGAAAATAGGTGAAGCAAAAGCGCTGTTGCCGCGATTTGTGCGAATCCGCCAGTAACGGCATAGAGAAAGAAAATGCCATTTGGTGTTGGTGGCGCAGCCTTGTTCAGAAAACTGAGACCAAACACCACTATTAACGCCAATGGCGCAGCGAATATAAAGCGCGCTGCGGTCGCACCCCAATTGCTGAGTTGGTTTTTGAGCGTTTTTTGGATGGCAGAACGAAGGTTCTGCAAAAACGCCGCTCCGATGGCTATGATGACCCAAAGTTCCATTACCGCCTTTCAGCATGCGGTGGATTTGTGGTCAAACCTGATTTCTTGATGAATTAGTTGCTTGCGTGAATGAGACGTCACTGTTATAGGCGCGCATCTTTCGAACCTTAAATGATGTCATGACACGCAGTAGCTTTATCATTGAGAACCGACGACGACTGATCGCATGTGCGTTTCGCGCATGCCATTTCGTGCGTCCCGTCGGTGTTGAAGTTTTCGGTTGAACAAACCACGCGTCAGACCTCCGGGCTAATATTTTGCTCCCAAATATACGGTTTGATTCATGTCTTCCAATTCCAACTACACAGTTAACTTGCAAACAGCGGACGATGCTGATGAGATTTTGCGGCTCCATGAGATAACGTTCGGGCCAGGGCGTTTTGCGCGGACAGCATTTCGCATTCGTGAAAATGCGAGTCTTGCAGATGAGCTTTGCTTTACGGCACGCGATGTCGTTACCGAAAAATTGGTAGGGTCGGTGCTTCTCAGCCACATAAAAATTGGAGAAGTGGCAAGCTTGCTTTTGGGGCCACTGACCGTCACGCCGGAATATAAAAGTAAAGGGGTGGGTAAGCTGTTGATGCAAAGGGCGGTAGAAGCAGCACAAAGTGCAGGCTATGGTTCCATCATTCTCGTTGGGGACGAGCCTTATTATGGCCCGTTTGGATTCAAACCTGTTGGGTATGGTCAGATTCAAATGCCCGGACCTGTTGATCCAAAGCGTCTATTGGTATGTTCATTCTCTCCGGACAGGAATTTTGATGCGACCGGGATCGTAAGGGGCGTTATTAATTAATCAGTGGTTAGCGACCTTCGCGATACCACATGGTCGCTAACAGCCCAAGCAGCAAGGCCAAACCTAGCAGTCCAGCAAACAATGACAATCTGTCGAGACCCACAAGGCGGCTTGCGTCGTTCATCTGTAGTCCCATCCAACCATCTCCAGATACCGCTCCGCCAGATTTGATTGGCAATATGCGCGGTATAGATTGGGTGCCGCCGCTACCTAAACGCGCTGTTGTTCCACCTGTCGCGGTTGTTAGTGCGTCCAATGTCGCGGTTGTGCTGACTACATCACGGAATTCCCTGGGATTGTCAGGACCGATTTGAACCAACGTTTCGCGGCTACCATCGCTGATGCGATAAAGCCCTAAATCATCGGCAGGAACTTGCGTTTGCCAAATTCCTGGTTGTTGCAATGACAGCTTTGACCTTTCGATGTCGCCGCGCGGTGTTGTAACCTCTACGGATAGTTCGGGGCTTGTATCTATCAAATCTTCTAAAGTCTGGCGTTCGATGACAAGATTGCCGTTTTCGGCGACTGCCGTCAGGCGCTCTTCTTCCAGGTCTGGCTCTTTCATGAGCCAATGACCCATGCGGCGGAGTAGTTGCACGTGAGGTCCACCTCCCTGAAAGCCACGGGCCCATAACCATGCGTGATCCGACAGCATGAGTGCCAACCGCCCTTCGCCATATCGTGACAACATGAGAAGAGGCTTTTCGCTGGCACCGGTCATAACTGTATGTGTTGTGCCCTCAAAGTCTGATGGCTCAACATCAATCAACCGGAACCAACGGCTCCAGTTTGGTGGCTCCTGATCAGCACCAGGCAGTGCGCGCGTGACCGGGTGCCTGTTTCCAACATCGCTGACGCGTGCATGAAAAGGTTCCTCAATCAGCGATCCGGTCGGCTCGGCTGCAAGTATACTGGAAAGCGGACTTTCAAACAGGCTGTCTTGGCCAATGTATCCCGGACCTGCAGCAAACAACACTGCGCCACCGCGGGCGACATATCCGGCAATGTTGAAGAAGTACATGTGCGAAAGCACACCCAAACGTTCATAACGATCGAATATAATCAAATCGAATTCATCGATGCGTTCCGAAAACAATTCACGGGTGGGAAACGCGATAAGCGATAGTTCGTTTATGGGCGTACCATCCTGCTTTTCCGGTGGGCGCAAGATGGTAAAGTGAACCAAATCAACAGATGCGTCGGATTTCAGCAGATTACGCCAAGTCCGCTCGCCCGCATGAGGTTTTCCGGAAATCAGCAAGACCCGCAGATTTTCGCGGATTCCTTCCACTTGTAACAGTGCGGTGTTGTTAACATCGGTTAGCTCATCATCCAGCGCAGCGACTTCAAATTGAAACAGGTTCAGGCCACCATGGGCTATATCGATGTCGAGGGAGACGCTCTCTCCTACAGGCAGGAAATAGGTGTCTATGACCTCACCGTCGCGGCTCACGGTGAGCGGCATATCGCGGGGTGCGTTTGTGCCCGGTACTAAATTGGTGTCCTCAATCCGCAGGCGGACTGTTTGCGTTTCGTCCACGATTCCAAAGCGCGGCGCGCTTTCCAGTACAACACGAATGTCGCGTTCTTCTTCTGTGCCCGTGATCAAAGCGTGAAGTGGCCCGGACAGACCATAGGAGCTGACGTCTGGTGGAATATCGTGAACCTGACCATCCGTGATGAGGAAGGTTCCCGCCAAACGTTCAGGCGGCACGTCTCCCAAGGCTTGCGTCAGTGATGAAAAAAGGGCGGTTCCATCACTGTCAGCCAAGCGCTGTTCGCCAGCTTCAACAATGCGTAGCTCCACATTATCCAATGCGGACAAGCGTTCTCTTAGTGCGGAGAGTGCGATGTCTGTCTGTTCAGTTCGTTGATCAAGGCTCTGACTTTCACTTCGGTCAATGATGACAGCGGCAACATTGGTGAGGCGCTCTCGTTCCTCTTGTTCAATGACTGGGTTTGTAAGTGCTAAAACAAGCACGACAAGGGCGAGCGCCCGGACCGGTGCACCGCGCAATCTATAAACTAGTCCAGGTGTCGCAAATAAAACTGCCACAAGCATTGCTGTTATCAGCGCCCAGATCGGTATCAAAGGTTCAAAAGCAATGGACCAGTTCATATCAGTTACCCAACCGTTCAAGCAGAGCGGGCAAGTGAACTTGGTCAGCCTTGTAGTTTCCTGTCAGAGTATACATTGCAATGTTCACGCCAGTCCGAAATGCCAATTCGCGCTGGCGTGGGTCATTTGGAACCGTTGGCAGCAGCGGGCGGCCATCAACGGACATTGCCCAGGCACCGGCAAAGTCATTGGCTGTAATCAAGATTGATGACACACCATCTGCGGTGCGGCTATCAATCGAACCGTCTTCATTGCGTGCTTCCACCCAAAGGGGGCTGTCCAGATAGCGGCCGGGAAAAATGGATAGTAAAAAGAACGACTTTGTGAGGACATGACCCACAGGCACAGGCTCCAATGCCGGTACATCTAAACTTGCAAGCATGTCGCGAAGTTTCAATGATGCAGGACTACTTGAAAGGCCCAAAGTGCCACCGCCCGTTAGCTGGTCCCTTGTATCAAAAAGCACAGAGCCACCTTGTTTCATAAAGGCATCGATACGTGCCATTGTTTCTACGCTGGGCAACTCAGAATTTGGGTCAATTGGCCAGTAAATCAGTGGGTAAAATGATAATTCATCGGATTCTGGGTTGATGCCTCTCGGGTATGCCGGTTCCAGAGAGGTGCGGTTGGCAAGAAATTGGCTCAGGCCGGACAGTCCCTGCCTGGAAATGTCGTCGATTTCAGAATTTCCAGTGATGATATAGGCAAGGCGTGTCTCGTTGGCATCTTCCAAAGCGCGCTGAATTGCTGCGGTGTCTTCAGCTGATTGCGTTTCTTGAGCGATACTGTTGGTCATCGTGGCAAGTAGACCTAAGCCACCAACGGTGAACGCTAGAGCAAGGCCGCGTACAATTGCGCCAGAGCGGCTTTTGGGTTGAAAAAGTCGTCCGAAGACGCCTTGCATTACCAGAACCGCCAGTGCATCCGCTAACAACAATATCAATGCAATGACAAATATCGCCGGTTTCAAGTCCACAGTCTTGGCCTGTGAGAAGTCGAAACGGGCATCAACATTGAGTGAGCTGGTATCCAGAGCGGTAAGTTCTGTTGCCGTGTCATATACGTTCAAGGCTCGATAGCGCTCTGGAACACCGTAAAACCCTGGCGGATTTATCGTAGAAATTTCAACGGAACCAGTAGAAGGAATGGATTTCACTTCTCCTCCTGGTGCTGTCATCAAACCTAGTGGATCCAAGCTTTGAAAGGGAGCCAATTGAGCATTTTGTGAGGCGTTGGATAACTGCGCACTGTTCGACACATTTGTTACGCGGGCCAAAGGTAGTGTTGCACGCAGCATATCTACAAACAGTCCTGACAATGGCAAATCGGACCACTCCGTGTCTGCGGTGACGTGAAACAACACCAGCCAGCCATTGCCAAGTTGCTGCGCCGTTACCAATGGGGTGCCATCTTCCAAGAATGCCCATGTTCGATCGGATAAGGATACGTCGGGTTGTGCAAGAACTTGTTGTCGGACGGTCGTTTCAGATTTTATCTGATCGTTCAGATCGATGTCGGCAAAGGGGCTGTTTTCCGAAAACCCGGCAAGTTGCTGAGGTGTCTCCCAAGACAAACTACCACCCAGAATACGGCCACCGGATCGCAAAGCAACGGGGACAAGACTGTCTTCAGATGATGCAAGGCGCGGTCCGGCGAAGCGAATCAGCAATCCGCCTGCATTTACGAATTCTTCTAATTTCTCACTGGCATCACCAACAACCGTTCCCACATCTGTCATCACGATGACAGACACGCCCTCATTGACGAAGGCTTCAATTGATGTCGCGACATTGGCGTCCGCTTCCACTCGCAAATCTGCAAACGGGCCCAGAGCGCGACGCACATAAAATGCAGGTGATAAAAGCGGCTGTGCTGCTTCGGCGCCTTCGCCGGAGAGAATGCCAACGACCTTGCGGCGGAACCTGTCATCTAAAAGCTGTACACTTGCCGCCGTGCCACCATTTGAGAGTTCCAACCGTGCAATCTCATTGCGCAATTCTGTCGGTAATTCCAATTGTGTTTCTGCGGTTTTGCTATCCTCGTCAAATGTGAGTTCAGCACTTGCAATCAAACGATTTTGCAAATCCAACGCGCGGACAAGGTGTGTGCTTTGCGCGCTCACACCCAGTCTGGATGCGGTCACGCTCATGTCACTCACGCCATTTTGTGGCGGGTTTAGTGCCGTGAGTGATTTATTCTGCTCGAAGATGGTTGTCGGAAGTCCTGCTTCGTTGAGTGTTTCCAGAAACATCACGTCTGTTGCTTCTGTTGAAGACAACGCGTCAGAGAACCAAATAATCTGTTCAGTATCAGCACCTCCGTCACTATTGATATACTCTAGTACTTTTGCACTTAGCAATGCTCGATCCATTGGCAGAGGATACGGCTCCATAGCTTGCAAAATACTGCGTGTATCGGCAGATGAAGCCAGTTGTGGGAGCGTTCCGTTGGTGCCCGCTTCGCGCGGTGCCTGGATGCCCGGCATCAATGCAATCAGCTGTCCGTTGTTGGAGGTGTCCTCAATAAGTCTTTCGGCCGCTGCGACACGTTCTTCCCAATCCGGAGCCGACGCAAAGCCATTGTCGATAATCAGTAAGGTGTTTCCGGCAAGTGGTGCCCGATTCTCTTCCGGTTGCCATTGGGGTCCCGCCAGGGCAATGATAATTGCCGTTGCTAAAGCGAGACGCAGCGCGGTCAGCCACCAGGGACTATGCGCCGGTGTTTCGTCGGGTTTGATGATGTCGAGCAATAATCGTGTGGGTGGGAAACTGACATCACGCGGCTTTGGTGGCGTTAAACGCAGCAGCCACCAGATAGCTGGCAATAAAATGAGTGCACTCAAAATAAGCGGTGTTGCGAATGCCAGCGGCATTTAAAGTGCCCCACTTATCTGTTCTGAGGGTAGGGCATCACCGGTGCCATCATCGGTAAGACGTGTGTAGAGAGCCATCAAGGCCTCGCTGATGGACTTATCCGTGTGATGAATGGCAAAGGTCCACCCCATTTTCCGGCAAAAACTCTGTAGCCTTGCTCTGCGTTCCGCCAGCCTAGCCTGATAGGCAGCCCGATAGACTTCAGCGCGGCCCGCTGTTAGTCTCAATCCGCTTTCGGCTTCATTGAATTGTACGCGGCCTGTGAATGGGAAACTTTCCTCGATAGGGTCGTTAATTTGCACGAGATGACCGCGTGCACCCAGTGCGGAAAGCCGTGCAATTCCTGCGTTTATCTCATCAACAGAATCCAAGAAATCGCTGAATACAACAACGTCTGTGAAACGCTTTGGGGAAGCGCTGACGGGCAGCGATGTGGGTTCTTTAAGACTTGCCAAAATTTCAGAAATGATTTCGGCTGTGTTGCGATCTGCACGTGCTGGCATTGCTCCCAAAAGGCCAACTCGCTCACCGCTTCTGGTTAACACGATACTGAGTGCCAGCGTTAGCAACACGGCACGGTCACGTTTCGCCGTGTCTGATAAGTTAGAGCGATACGCCATAGAGCCCGTTAGGTCTGGCCAAAGCCAAACGGTGTGGGCTGCCTCCCATTCTCGCTCGCGTATTTGCAATTCGTCCTGACTTGCCGACCGTCGCCAGTCTATGCGCGTTGCCGTTTCGCCATAGGTGTAAGGTCGAAACTGCCAAAAATTCTCGCCTGGCCCGGATTTCCTGCGACCATGCAAACCAAGGGTTATGGTGTTTGCAATCCGCTCTGCGGCGACCAATAGGTCCGGTAATGCGTCTGCAACTTCTCGTGCCGCATGGGTCTGAAGATCAGCATCCATGGGTGTATCTGTTACGTCTGCAGAACTGGGTTGAGGCCAAAGCATAGGCTAAAGATGCGCCTCCACCAGATCGGCGATAAGCTTTCGCACTGTTATTCCATCAGCTCTTGCGGCGAAGGTAACGGCCATACGGTGTTGTAAAACAGGGCCGGCCAGAGCCGCTACGTCATCAAGGGATGGCGCTAGCCGTCCGTCCAACAGCACCCGAGCACGGCATGTGAGCATAAGTGCTTGTCCGGCGCGTGGACCTGGACCCCAGGCAATGTGACGGGTAAGTCCGTCTTCATCGTTCTCGGAAGGTCTTGCTGCGCGAACCAGAGACAGAATCCCGTCCACTACTTTTTTACCAACGGGTATGCTGCGCACCAGCGTTTGCATCTCAATCAGATTTTCAGGTGTAAGCACAGCTTCAGGAGACGTATCTAGCGATCCTGTAGTCTCCAGCAATATCTGACGCTCAGCATCAAGTTCGGGATAGAGCACATCGATTTGCATCAAGAAGCGATCAAGCTGAGCTTCTGGAAGGGGGTAGGTACCTTCCTGTTCCAGCGGGTTTTGTGTCGCCAAAACATGAAAAGGTGCTGGCAGGTCAAAACGTTCGCCAGCGATAGTGACGTGATACTCCTGCATGGCCTGCAGCAATGCAGATTGTGTGCGGGGGCTGGCACGGTTAATTTCATCGGCCATTAGAAGCTGGCCAAAAATTGGGCCTTTGATGAACCGGAAATTACGACTGCCATCATCGGCCTGTTCAAGGACTTCTGAACCCAAGATATCAGAGGGCATCAAATCCGGAGTGAATTGGATGCGGCGTGCATCCAGACCCAGAACAACACCCATCGTGTCGACCAATTTGGTTTTCGCCAGGCCCGGCACACCAACGAGCAAGCCATGCCCACCGGCCAAAACCGTTGTCAGGGCCTGCTCCACCACATCGGTTTGGCCGTAGATAATTTTGCCGATCGCAGCTTTGACGGATTGCAGAGTTTCCGCGGCTTTGTCAGCCTTCGCCACAATGTCCTTATCTGTTTCAGCATCATTGGCAGTAGGCGCCGTGATTGTTTCGCTCATTGCACACCCTTTAAACATTTGCCTATGAGCATCTTGCGGGAAAGCTCACACAGCGTCGAGGCCTTAAATATTACAAATTGGCAGGAATGATGACAGCGGTTTTGCAGTTTGGGATCCGCAGGCTTACATATTAAGTGTTTTTATAGGTCGCCGTTGAAAAAGCGGCGACTCATGTGCACGGGAAAGAGCATGGCGAAAAATGCGAATGATAAATCTCAACGCCAAGCGCATTATGATAGCGTTTTGCAGGCTGCAAACCTGCATTCCAAACGTGGTGCTCCACCAGTACATCTATGGAACCCGCCATTTTGTGGTGATTTGGACATGCGAATTGCCCGTGATGGAAACTGGTTCTACATGGGCACGCCAATCGGACGCATAGCACTTGTAAAATTGTTTGCGTCGGTGCTCCGCTACGATGGAGGCGACAAATATTTTCTGGTGACACCTGTTGAAAAGATTGGCCTGAAAGTTGACGATGTGCCGTTTGTTGGCGTTGAGCTAGACAAAGTGACGCAGGATGACGGGCTGGACGCTTTGGTTCTACGGACAAATGTGGACGATACGGTTGTGATTTCCCAGGATCATCCATTGCGCTTCCATGTAGACGCAGAGACCGGAGGGCTGACTCCCTATTGCCTGATCCGTGGACGACTTGAGGCCCGACTTGGACGACCGCTGCTTTACCAACTGGCGGATTTTGGAGAAAAACAGCCTATCGGTAAGGATGATTGGTTTGGTGTTAAAAGTTGTGGCTCTTTTTTTCCAATGATGAAGATGATTGATTTGGAACACGCCATGGAAAACAGCGTTTGATGCTGGATACTGTGTCACTCGCTGGTGTTGAACCACACAAAGATCCGCACTTGGTGGATTTTTGTGATCGTTTCCTCAAGGTTTTCGCGCCAGGCGTGACCACGATTGAGACTGGCGATCACATGCTTGATCTAAGTCGACAAGAGCCACCTACTGATTTAAAGCCAGCAGCCGTTCTGATTCCCGTTATTACCCGACCCGTTGGCGCAACAGTTTTGTTGACTAAAAGGACTGCAACTTTGTCATCTCATGCGGGGCAGATTGCATTCCCGGGCGGGCGAGTTGATTTAGAAGATGGCACAATATTAAGTACTGCGCTGCGAGAGGCGCGGGAAGAGGTGGGTCTGGTGCCTGGCCAAGTACACCTGCTTGGAAAAATGCATCCTTACAAAACCGGAAGCGGATATGATATCACGCCGGTTGTCGGTTTGGTGAAAACACCAGTAGAACTAATTGCAAGCCCTGACGAAGTCGATGAAATATTTGAAGTTCCGCTGTCTTTTCTTATGGAAAGCGCGAACTATCAACGTGTCGAGCGGGAGTGGAAAGGCGCCAAGCGACAAACTTATGCAATTCCCTACAACGCGCACTATATCTGGGGTGTTACCGCCGGAATTCTGAGAACTCTTTACGAGACCCTATATCGCCCATGACAAGATTTTACCTGACTTACGCACTACTATTTCTCGTGCCATTCGTCCTGTACGTGTTCTACATCTATTTCAGCCTTGGAAAGGCTGCAATACGTGAGAGCCTGTCCGTGAAAGCGCTTGGTTGGCTATCTGTGATTGGGGCCGGTTTGACCGTTGCGGTCATTGTCGTGCTCACGAATTACTCGGGTTTTTCAGCAGAAGGGACTTATCAGCCAGCCAGGTTTGAAAACGGACGCATTGTGCCGGGCACCATTACGACGCCCGAGGATTCTGTATCGGAGTAGCGGCTTGTCACCGAAGCATGACCATAGCCAGAAGTTCTTGAATGCTTTTTTGAACGATGCTCAGCTGCAAACGCTCATGCGTGCCTTGGGCAGTGATGCAGGTCAGGTTCGCGTCATCGGCGGTGCCGTTCGCAATGCATTGCGCAATGTTGCGGTGAACGACTTTGATGTGGCCACAATTCATTTGCCCGAGGAGGTTGTTTCACGGGCAGTCAAAGCTGGTTTCAGAACCATCCCAACCGGCATTGAACATGGAACGGTGACAGTAGTTGGAAAAGAGTTCACCTGCGAGGTTACTACACTCCGTGAAGATGTCGAGACAGATGGCCGCCATGCGATAGTGCGCTTTGGATCAAGCTGGTTGCGAGACGCTGAACGGCGTGATTTTACCATGAATGCGCTGAGTGTTGATAGCGCTGGCACCTTGTATGATTTGGTTTCAGGGCTGGAAGACTGTCTTTCGGGGCGTGTTCGTTTCATTGGCAATGCGCGTCTTCGTATCGAAGAAGATGCTCTGCGCGCACTACGTTTTTTCAGGTTTTCAGCCTTGTTTGGAGATGGTGAACTGGATTCTGATGGTGTCCGCGCTGCGGTAGATGCTGCCGACCAGATGAGCCATCTGTCGGTGGAGCGCATTGGTCAGGAGTTTCGCAAACTATTTGCTGCACCAGATCAGAATCAGCTTTGCGTATCACTTCAAGCGGCAAGGCCTCTTTTGAAGGAACTTGGCATTCGTGTTGAGCAGGCAGACATTTTGCCATTGGCCGAATGTGACAGGCCTCAGTGGTTGCTACGTTTCTTCTTGCTGATGATGCGCCAATCCGATCAGTTGCAAGCGTGTGCCAAGGCCCTCAAATTTTCAAATGTAGAGGCCGGCTATATCCAAGCACTCGTCGGTGTTTTGAATGTGCTGGAACAGAACAGCATTGCCGACATTAACGATATGAAACAGCTTGCCTACCGGTACGGAAAGCAAATTGTTGACGATGCAGTATATCTTGTCAGCAGAAGCTTAGATGATCCGGCGGCATCCTATGCTGCTGTTGCAAAAAAATTGCATGACTGGTCTGTTCCTGAATTTCCAATATGTGGTGCAGATTTACTGGCTGAAGGTTTTACTCCCGGTCCCGCGCTTGGCAAAGAATTGTCATCCTTAGAAGATAAATGGCTTCGTGAGCGGTTCGAACCATCTCGAAGCGAGTTGCTTTCGGTTGCACGTTTAGATCTGCAAAACAGGGCGGGAGATAAATAATGGCAGAGTTTGAAATCACGTTGAGTGAAAGCGATTCCAAGGGCACCTTTTCGATGTATGCGCCCAAGGACGGTCACGATGTCCCGGTAAAATCAGGTGAGATGACCTTTTCCAAGGCTGGCGAGGCACTTTGGATTTTTGATCACGTCGAGGTCAATGAAGATATGAAGGGTACCGGGGCCGCCATGGCACTTGTGAAATATGGCGTTGATGTTGCCCGCAAACGCAATTTGAAAGTTATTCCGCTCTGCCCCTTTGCGAAGGCCCAGTTTAAAAGGCATATAGAATATCACGATGTACTCAAAGGCTAAGCCAGAAATTTAGCTTTGCATTTCAGGACTCTACAACATGATCATTCGACCACCACGCAACTCTGAATGCGAGGAACTTTCAAAACTGTGTCTCAAATCAAAAGCCTATTGGGGGTATGACGAAGACTTTGTTGAGGCTTGCCGAGAAGAATTAACTATCACCGAGACAACGATGCGCAACTCGGAGATCGCAGTCGCCGAAGAAGATGGAAAATTACTGGGAGTGGTGCAATTGGATATAGCTTCCGGCCCGACCGTTCTTGAGAAGATTTTCGTAGCGCCCGAAGCAATCGGAAAAGGTGTTGGCAAACGACTTTTCAAATGGGCCGTGGCAAAAGCCAAAGAAAACGGTGTGTTGAGCTTTACAATTGATGGCGATCCAAATGCTGTCCCATTTTACGAACATATGGGTGCCGTTAAGATTGGATCATCGCCATCAGGCTCAATCCCTGGTCGCATGTTGCCACAATTCCGATACGAATTCGAAGGCTAGGTCTCGACGCTACGTCTTACTATCCAATTGTTCCTCTTTTCGCATTTTTGCAATGGCTGCACGCTGCGTATCGGACAGCTTTTTCAATGTTGGGGCTTTCTCATCCAGCACGCGCCAAACAGGTGTCATGGCTTCCAGAGGTAGACCTTCTTCGTGGTCTTCAAATGTTGCTTCAACAACGGTTCGAAGGTGGAAGCCTGTCGTGATTGGGCACGTTACTTCTGAATCGTTGCTCTCTGCTATGGCTTTTCGCATTTCCACAAGATTCATGGACTTGCCTTCAGGAATGGCCTCTACAAATTCTTTAATCAATTGGGGTGTGGGTATCAGCATCATTTCCCCTTTTTTCATGCCCACCATATTCTTTGGAACTGGTTTGCGAACCGGGTTTTGAAACCCGGTGAGTTTTTCGCGCCAACTTTTAGGTCGTTTTGCCATGGTTCTCTCCCTGTTGATGCATCATAGTAAAGCAGAACGATTTGTCAGCAGATGACAGTTGACGTTACGAAAGATATTTAGGAGACCTCATGGCAAACACGGAACGTTTTAACGGACGCACAGCAGTTGTAACGGGTGGAGCAGCAGGCATTGGTCTTGCAATTAGCCAGCGTTTAGCTTCCGAAGGTGCATCGGTCATGGTTTGGGATGTTGATGCCGATAGCATTGCGGCTGTTGCGGCCTCTAGCAGTTCTATCCAGGGTGTTGCAGTCGACTTGACTGATCACGAGGCTGTCGAAGCCGCTGCTGCGAAGACTGCTGAAACATTTGGTGGTATCGATATTCTGGTGTGTAGTGCAGGTATCACTGGCCCCAATACCACGACATGGGAATATCCGGTTGATGCATGGAAATCTGTATTTGAAGTAAATGTGCATGGCCTTTTCTACAGCAATAGGGCTTGCGTGCCGTATATGTTGAAGGGTGATTACGGTCGCATTGTAAATATTGCATCTGTCGCTGGCAAAGAAGGTAATCCAAATGCGCCAGCCTACAGTGCCTCCAAAGCTGCTGTCATAGGACTTACAAAGTCTCTTGGCAAAGAATTGGCAAAACATCCCATAACAGTGAATTGCGTGACGCCTGCCGCAGTAAAGACAGCAATTTTTGATCAAATGACTCAGGAACATATTGACTTTATGCTGTCTAAAATTCCAATCGGACGCTTTGGCAAAATCGATGAAGTCGCTGCCATGGTTGCCTGGCTTGCCAGCGATGAATGCTCATTTACCACCGGCGGTGTCTTCGATATCTCGGGTGGACGCGCTACTTACTAGCTGTGAGCGTAGGATAAATTTCGTGCCTGATTTTCAATTTGATCCTCTGTCCCGAAATTTTTCAGCAGACCCCTATTCGATTTATGCCCGGTTGAGAGACGCGGAAGAGCCATACTTTTTTGAGCAACAAAATATGTGGCTGCTGTCACGGTATGACGATGTGTCTGCTGTCACAACTGATCCAAGCATGGTTCGGTCGTTAGTGGGTTTTAAATCCGCAAAGGATTTGAAAGCTATGCAACGTGAGGCCAACTGGCACGATATGCCGTATCATGAACGGGTGGTGCAATTCAGTCTGCTGGACAGCGACGGTGACATCCATCGCCGATTGCGCAAGCAGGTTTTTGGTTCATTCCTTGGCGCTAACGTTGCGGGGCTTGAGCTAATGGTCCAGTCCTATGTCGATCGCTTGCTAGACAGCCTGGTTGATCGTGAACGAATTGATTTCATTGGTGATTTTGCTGCACACATTCCCGGCTTTGTCATTGGTAAATTGCTGGGTGCCCCCGAAGCGGATTGCCCACAATTGCGTCTCTGGTCCGAACAGATTGTGCAGTTTTTTGATGTGGACCGAAGCGATGAACGCAAAGACATCGCAGAGAATGCTACAAAGGAATTCTTTTTTTATCTTGAGGACTTGAAGAATGAACGGAAAAGCGCGCCCAAGAATGATCTAATTTCCAAGATGCTTGTTGATGAAGAGGCCGGGTTTTACTCTGAAGATGAATTTATCTCTACCTGCATGCTTATACTTATGGCAGGTCACGGCTCAACAATCGATGTGTTGGGCAGTGGCATGCATACCATGATGAATCATCCTGACGCGGCTCGGTCTTTGCGCGCGAAGCCCGATATGCTGCCAACAGCAATTCAGGAAATCTTCCGATATGAGCCTCCGCTACCATTCTTTCATCGCCACGCAACCCGAGAATTTGAGCTGCGAGGGCGCGTCTATCCGGCGGGCACAACGTTTGGTTTGCTGTACGGAGCTGCCAATCGAGACCCGCGTTGCTTCGAGCGGGCTGGCGAGTTTTTGATCGATCGAGATCCAAACCGACATCTCGCATTTGGGCGAGGGGCTCATTTGTGCCTTGGCAACCATCTGGCACGATTGAATATGAAGGTGATTTTTGGAACTTTGCTAAGGCGATTTTCTGCCTTTGAATTTTTGGACAAAGAAGTAGTGTATAAGCGCGGCCTTTCAATCAGAGGGCCTGAAGCATTGAATATCAGCTGGAAAAAATGCTGATTGTAATTGTACTGCCTTTAGGCTTCATCCTGCCAATTTGTGTTTTGCAACGATCTTGAAGTGCGTGGACGAGCTTCAAAACATGGTCTGTTTGTAATCTGCGCGTCAATAAAAGCGTATTTCGTAACTTTTTTTTGGAGCCGGAAATTTCACGGCCTTCCAAGCAAGCCGTTGAATTTAGAGCGATTCTAATCTGTGTTTTGTGCACGCCCTTCATACAGATCGCACCCAAACAAAAAAACGCTCTTTCCCTCAACATAATTACGCCTTACATTAGTTTCAGAAATTACTGAAATTACAGAAAGAAGCGACATGCACCTCTCTCCGATGGTTCAAACTTTCGCTCTACACTTTGGTGAAATGGGTAGCCGATGGGGCATTAGCCGCACTGTAGGCCAAATGTACGCAGTGCTGTTTGCTTCGCCTGAACCTATGAATGCTGACCAGATTGTGGAAGCTCTTGGAGTTTCGAGATCAAATGTCTCGATGGGGCTCAAGGAGTTGCAAACCTGGAATTTGGTGCATTTGAAACATCTGCCGGATGACCGTCGGGAATATTTCACGACGCCTGATGACATCTGGGAAATAGTTCGCAATCTGGCTGAAGAGCGTAAAAAGCGGGAGGTGGATCCAACACTCTCCTTGCTGCGCGATGTTATGATGCAAAATCCTACGAGCGAGGCGGATAAATATGCGCAAGCACGCATGGGTGAAATGCACGACCTGATTGAACAACTGACAGGTTGGTATGACGATGTTCAAAAACTTGAAACGGAACGTTTGATCGCCCTTTTGACGTTGGGCTCAAAGGTTCAGAAAATTCTTGAAATGAAAGATCGCCTGACACTTCTTCCTGGATCGAAACCAAGCGGAGAAACCGCGCGAGGGCGTAAAGAAGCACGTAAGGACACAGCATGAGTGAGCTAGATCCCTTCATTTTGGCGCGGATTCAATTTGCCGCAAATATCTCATTTCATATTCTGTTTCCGACCATTACGATTGCGCTTGGATGGGTGCTGTTTTATCTACGCGTTCAATATAATCGTACCAACGAAATGAAGTGGATGGACATCTACCATTTCTGGGTGAAAATTTTCGCTCTATCCTTTGGTATGGGTGTCGTTTCCGGCATCACCATGAGTTTCCAGTTTGGCACAAATTGGCCAGGATTCATGGAAAGCGTTGGCAATATCGCCGGACCGCTTCTGGCTTATGAAGTTTTGACCGCATTTTTTCTGGAAGCGGTATTTCTTGGAATCATGCTCTTTGGCTTTCGGAAAGTGTCCGCACGCGTTCACACGCTAGCGACTTTCCTTGTTACATTTGGCACAACGGTTTCGGCATTCTGGATTATTGTTCTGAATTCATGGATGCACACTCCGCAAGGCTTTGAGGTGCGTGAAGGTGTTGCTTACGCGACGGATTGGTTTGCCATCGTTTTCAACCCATCCATGCCCTACAGATTGCTGCATATGTTGCTTGCATCCGGGTTAACAGTCTCGTTCCTAATCGCAGGAGTGTCAGCATTCCGTTGGTTGATCGGTCAGCATACGGATGCGGTGAAATCTGCGCTACGCCTTGGCACTGTTGTGGCTGCTGTTTTGATGCCGGTACAAATATTTGTCGGCGATCTTCACGGCTTGAACACACTGGAACACCAGCCGGCTAAAATTGCCGCAATGGAGGGCAATTGGGAGACACAGGGCAATGTGCCGTTGCTGCTGTTTGCCCTTCCTGATGAAGATGCACGTAAGAACCATTTCGAGATTGGCATTCCGTCTGGCGCAAGTCTTATCCTGAAACACGAGGCCAGCGGCATCGTTCCCGGTCTAAACGATTTTGTTGGCGAAAACGGTGAAATTTTACATCCTCCTGTGTCTGCAGTTTTCTTCGGCTTCCGTCTAATGGTGGGTATTGGAATGTTGATGCTTGCGGTGTCATGGCTCAGCGTCTGGCAAATGCGGAAGGGGCGCGATTTGAAACCTCTTTTGGCTGTTGGCTTGGTCGGTATGACCTTCTCTGGGTGGGTAGCAACACTAGCTGGCTGGTACGTCACAGAAATTGGTCGGCAACCGTGGTTGGTCACTGGCGTATTATCGACACGCGATGCGGTTGGCCCAATCGGGTCTGGAATGGTGGCATCTACGCTGGTAGCTTATCTCGTCGTCTATGTGCTGCTTCTCGCCGCTTACATAGGTGTGATCATTCATTTGGCGCGCAAAGGTGATAGTGCCGAAAAGCCGCGTGACGCAGCACGCGTTGGCGGTGGACCTTTGCCTGCCGTCGATCCGGTTATGAAAGCGGAGTAGGCGCCATGGAAAATATTGATTGGGATTCGCTTTTACCCGTTGTGTTCGCCGGCCTTATGGGCCTGTCTATCCTCATATATGTGGTTTTGGACGGCTACGATTTGGGCGTAGGAGTGTTGACAGCTTTCGCTGCCGACGATGAAAAAGACCGGATGATCGCCTCTATAGGGCCATTCTGGGATGCCAATGAAACCTGGCTTGTGTTGGCTGTTGGGTTGTTGCTGGTTGCATTTCCCGCAGCCCACGGGGTCATTCTGACAACCTTGTATATCCCGGTCTCGATTATGCTTATCGGATTGATATTCAGAGGTGTGGCGTTTGAGTTTCGCGCGAAAGTAAGACCTGAACGAAAACGTCTTTGGAACCTTTCCTTCTTCTGCGGCTCATTAGTGACCGCTTTGTCACAAGGTTACATGCTTGGCATTTATGTCTTGGGCCTGGACACATCATGGCTTGCGGTTCTGTTCGGTGTCGGCGTTGCACTGGCGCTAACCGCCACCTACGCTTTTTTGGGGGCTGCTTGGTTAATCTTTAAAACTGAAGCTGACCTACAAAGAAAAGCCGTAACGTGGGCGCGGCGAACTTTGGCCATTATGGCGCTTGGTATGGGAACGATTTCTATAGTTACACCTATGGCCAGCGATCGCATTTTTTCAAAGTGGTTTTCGGTTCCGGAGATTATCTTGTTAGCACCGCTTCCTTTGGTTGCGGGCGGCCTGTTTGTTGCGCTTTGGTTCATGCTGGCAAAAATGCCGTTCGCGAAGGACCGGTTTTCTTGGGCTCCACTGGTGATGGGCGCCGGTGCAATGATTACCGGTTTTGCCGGGTTGGCTTATTCCTTCTATCCTTATGTAGTGCCAGAACGGCTTACGATTTACGAATCCGCCAGCGCGACAGAGAGCCTCGGCATCATTTTAGTGGGAACATTATTCGTGCTGCCTATCATACTTGGATACACGATTTTCGCCTATACCGTATTCCGAGGGAAGGCGACCGCCCTGACTTATAATTGAGATAACTCCGACAATAGAAAAAATTGATGGATTGGAGCCTTGCGCCCCAAGAAAGGCGGGATTACTGTCCCGCCGGTTTCCTCAATTTTTGAACATCGGAGTTAATCTCATGGCCTTCCTCGCCGACGCCCTTTCGCGTGTGCAACCTTCCGCAACTATTGCGGTTACCAACAAGGCACGCGAGCTGAAGGCAGCTGGCCGCGACGTGATTGGATTGGGTGCTGGCGAACCAGACTTTGATACCCCCGACAATATCAAGCAAGCGGCGATTGAAGCGATTAATCGCGGCGAGACAAAATACACAGCTGTAGATGGCATTCCAGAATTGAAACAGGCGATAGCTGCGAAGTTCAAACGTGAAAACGGTCTGGATTATGAGCCTGCACAATGCTTTGTTGCGCCAGGTGGCAAGCCCATTATCTACAACGCATTGATTGCCACGTTGAACCCTGGCGATGAGGTGGTTATTCCTGCGCCATATTGGGTAAGTTATCCAGACATGGTGCTGCTTGCAGGCGGGACGCCGGTGGCGGTAGAGGCAACGGCTGCAACCAATTACAAACTGACCGGTGCTCAACTTGAAGCGGCAATTACACCGAAAACGAAATGGTTGATTTTCAACTCTCCTTCAAACCCGACAGGCGCTGCTTATTCTCGCGCTGAATTAAAAGAGTTGACGGATGTTCTCGTCAAACATCCGCATGTCTGGGTGCTGACCGATGATATGTATGAGCATCTTGTCTATGATGACTTTGAGTTTGTAACGCCTGTTCAGGTTGAGCCATCTCTTATGGACCGCACACTGACTATGAACGGTGTTTCAAAAGCCTATGCTATGACAGGCTGGCGGATCGGCTATTGCGCTGGCCCATTAGAGCTAATCGGCGCGATGCGCAAAGTGCAGTCCCAATCCACTTCCAATCCAACATCTATTTCTCAATGGGCTGCTGTGGAAGCCTTGAATGGCACACAGGATTTCATCCCTGAGCGCGCTGAGGTATTCAAAGGGCGTCGTGATTTGGTGGTGTCGATGCTTAATCAGGCAAAGGGTCTTTCTTGCCCGACGCCAGAAGGCGCATTCTACGTGTACCCTTCCTGTGCAGGCTGCATTGGCAAAACCAGCGATGGTGGTAAGTTGATCGAGAGCGATGAAGATTTCGCCACTGCGCTTTTGGAAGAAGAAGGCGTAGCCGTGGTTCATGGGGCAGCTTTTGGAGGTTCACCCGCGTTCCGCATCTCCTATGCAACGTCTACCGAGGCACTTACGTCAGCCTGCGAACGTATTCAGCGCTTTTGTGCAGGCTTAAGATAGCTCCACCTCTTAAGGTGGAATCCAGAGGCGCTTTTGCGCCTCTTTTGGTTTAGTAGAGCAAATTTCACTGATAGAAGTGTAAAAAAAGAGTTAAATTTGCTGTCTTATTGTTGACTGCTAAAATCACAACAGTAGAAATGACGCTGTAATTATTTCATTTTGGTGTTTTATGTTTACGCGTTCTGCCGCTCTGATAACTGCCTCAATCTTAGGCTCTTTTTTCATCACATCCATTGCTTCTGCGGCAGATACGTATGTCGAAGGTATAACAGTGGAGCCAACCGTTCTTCCTGCTGTGTCAGGTATAAATGGTAAAATCGCTTTTGAAGGTGGTAGCTTTGACGAGGAAGGCTTCGGCCTAGTCACGGGCTCTTTGTCACTTCCTCTTGGCAATCCATTTGGTGTTCAAATCGATGCAATGGCGGGTGCTCGTGACGGAAAATTCGTTGGCGGTGGCGGTGGTCACCTGTTTTGGAGAAACCCGGCACACGGCCTGCTTGGTGTCTACGGCGGGTATACCCATCGTGACGATATAGATGGTTCTGTCGCCCGTGTTGGTGTTGAAGGTGAGTACTATTGGGAAAATTGGACAGCCAAAGCACTTGTTGGTGTTGAGTTTGTTGATTCAGACAATGCATCTGTTGCTGCGGCGCTGGACGATGAAAGCTTCTTCGCGCTTGCTGACATTTCCTACTACGCAAATGAGAATTTACAACTTTCCGTTGGCCATCGTTACATCGCAGAGCGAAACGCGCTTGCATTAGGTGTCGAATACCAACTCAGCCAGGCATATCTCGCTAGCGGCGTTTCTTTGTTCGCAGAGGCTCGCATTGGTGAAGATGACTACCAGGCAGCGTGGGGAGGTGTACGTTTCTACTTCGGCGAAGACAAAAGCCTAATGCGTCGTCATCGCGAGGACGATCCAGACTTTCTGGGTGATGAAGATTTATTTGGAGCTAATGATTGTACTCCAATCATTAATCGTGTGCTCACCAATGGTGGCGCAAATTTTAATGATGTGAATAGCTGTACCGGCGAAATTGTTGGTTCCGGCTTGAGCTCCTAGTTCTTTATCATCAGTCGTCGTCAGTTCGTTTGAGACGGTTTGCTGTTGTTTGCGATCGTGAATTCAAGAGGCGCTTTGGCGCCTCTTTTAGTTCCTCAGAAAAGGGGTGCTGACAAGCAATTAAAATGCATTTGTCTGCCCAATGTCGCCGCTGATTACATTTGGTGAGGTTCTACTATCTCACTGAAGCATTAGCGCTCCCGGCGATCAGCACTTTGAACAAGTCCTGTAACTTTTTGTTACATTGGTTTCCTTCTGAATTATTGTCTGATATTGGTGAATTTACATAGTTAAAAGCTCCAACCTGCAGGCGCATGAATGATGGATAGAAATACGTTTTTGACAACGACAGCGATTGTTAGTGGCATTTTGTTTTCTAGTGCCGTCATTGCTGCTGATCTTTACGTTGAAGGTAGCCCGTCCGTTCCGACGCTCTTGCCAGCTGTATCTGGTATTAATGGTAAAATTGCTGCAGAAGGTGGATCCTTCGATGAAGAAGGCTTTGGCGTTTTAACTGGATCGATCTCCATTCCGTTGGGAGTCCGTTATGGCTTTCAGGGGGATGCATTAGCTGGCGTACGCGATGGCGAATTCGTTGGTGGTGTTGGTGGCCACCTTTTCTGGCGTGATCCGTCATACGCTCTTTTGGGCGTATTCGGATCGTACACCCATCGCGATGATATAGACGGCCATGTGGCGCGTTTGGGTGTTGAAGGCGAGTACTATCTGAATCAATGGACGTTCCGGACATTGCTAGGCGCTGAGTTTTTGGATGCAGGTAGTGCGTTTGCAAATGTAGATGACGGCTTCTTCGCATTCTCGGATGTGTCCTACTATCTGAATGATAATCTGCAACTTAGTGTCGGTCACCGTTTCACTCGCGAGCGCAATGCTTTGGCTCTGGGTGTTGAATACCAGTTGGACCAACAAGTATTCTCAAGTGGCGTATCTCTTTTTGCTGAGGGACGTATTGGTGAGGACGACTATCAGGCAGTTTGGGGCGGCGTCCGATTCTACCTTGGAGATGATAAGAGCCTGATCCGACGTCATCGTGAGGACGATCCTGAGGGTGTTGGTGACGAGGATTTGTTTGAAGTTGATGCGGTTTCTACTGCATCAACGAGCATTGGCTCAATTTCAGATGGCGGCGGCGGCTCTGAAGACTAGTATCTGCTAAGTGTTCGCCAAACCGATGCTGGTGCCTTTTAGAACGGGTTGAAGTCACTCAATCTTGTCAGGTCCGTTCTAATGACGGTTACTAACCTTGGAAATAAAGTCTTCGAACTTGCCTCTTCCCACGCGTTTTATTTCATCTCGCAATTCAATCGAAATGTTGAGTGTTGGGTGTAGTGAACGCCGGAAGACCTCTTGTATTGCATTCTTGTCAATCGCCATCTCTTGTTCGCTGGGAACCATGTAAAGTGTTAAGTGGTCTAGTTGATCTTGGATCACCTGTAACTGTTTGAAGGGATAAATTGGCCTTAGCTCCTTCATCTTTACATTTGGCCATTTCGAAGTCCCATCTATGAAGTGAAACAAGTTACGCTGTCGACCTGCAACAGATTTGAGAGCTCTGCTTGAGCGCCCGCAAGGGCAGGGGCAGTCTATAAGTGTCCCGTAATCGCCCGAGGCATAGCGAACGAGTGGCATTGCAAAATTATAAAATGAAGTCGTAACGATACGCCCTATTTGTCCGTCTTCTACGGGCATTCCGTTGTCATCAACCACTTCCAAAAATGTAATCTCTTCGTGAACATGCAAATGGTTGTGCTGAGGGCAATCTGCGGCCAATCGGCCCGTTTCGCTTGCTCCGTATAAATTGATGACCTTGTCCGCTAAATTTTCAAGAAGCGTCTGTCGTGTTTCCGTATCTAAGACTTCGCCACTTACCAAAAGCGCTTCATACCTTGGTAGCTTACTGCCATTTTGCCTTGCTTCTTCAATCAACCCCAACGCGTTGTTGGGAAACGCAATCAAATACTCGCTCGGGTGCCTGATTAAAAACTCCAATTGTTGTGACAAATTGGTCGAAAGGTTATCGAGTTCAAAGCTCTCGCCATTTGGGTAGCCTCGACACCATTCCATCGTTTTAAGGCCGTTGGGATAGCTGGCAGTATCAGCATAGTTTGTTGTAAGTCGGGCAAGTCGTTTACCCGGATCTATGTTATTCCACCTCAAAATGCGGTCCCAAGTCGCCTGATTGGCTAATTTTTGAAGGGTACTTCGGTGGTGGATCATTGGCGTTCCCGTTGATCCTGAGGTGTGCTTTGTCTCGGTATCACCGGCTTGGCGCGGAACATTCTTAGCCCGAAGCTCTCTAGATTCAGATTGCACCTCGGGACGGGTTAAAATTGGTACGTCGTGCCATTTTGAAAAGTCAGGGTTTTCGCCACCGGCGAACAAAGGGCGCAATCTGTCTTTGTAGGCGGGAACCTGTTCCCAAGCATGGCGCAGGAATCTCGTCAGCCCCTTGTGCTGAAGCGTGAGAAGCCTTTCCTTATCAAAGGTTTCGCTCTTTTCAAGCAGTGTAACGAACCGCTGATATCCGTCTTCCATATTGAAATACCAATTGAATCTGCAGGAACCTAATTCAGACAAAAAAACTATACAGCAAAATGTCAGATTTTGTCGTCATAGGTATCTTACTGATGTGGCTGAAAACTAAACAGCTTTCATAGATCGTTACACTTGATGTGCCTGGTTCAGTTTACAATTGGTTGATTCAGGTTAATGCAACCATAACGTTTAAAATTGTGGCAAGCCCTTAAGAATGGTGTTTCAGATTTTTTGTGATGGTTTCGAATTATCTTAAATTAAATATAAAAATCAGATGGTTATGATTAATTGTTGCTGGCTGGCAACATTGTACTTTTATGAGTTTTCTCAACGCGTGATTGGTTTATTTGCATTTATTCACAAGGTAGAAGTGCGTAATATTTTTTGAGGAATACCAGATGCTTTTGCGTAAACGATTTCTGACTTCAACTGCCTTGATAAGCGGATTGCTCTTGAGCACTTCTGTGATTGCTGCCGATTTGTATGTTGAAGGTACACCGAACGTTCCGACCGTTTTGCCTGCTGTATCCGGTATTAACGGAAAACTGTCTCTTGAAGGCGGCGCTTTGGATAGCGATGGCTTTGGTGCTATTTCTGGATCGCTATCGCTTCCTATTGGTCATCGCTACGGCGTGCAATTGGATGCAATGGCAGGCATTCTGGACGACGACTTTATCGGAAGCGTTGGCGGTCACCTTTTCTGGCGTGACCCGAGTTATGCTCTTCTTGGTATCTACGGCTCATTTTCACATGCTGATAATGTAGATGGTCACGTTTCACGCATTGGTGTTGAAGGTGAGTATTACTGGAACCAATTCACGTTGAAATCGGTTGTTGGTGCAGAATTTGTAGATATCGACGTTGCTTCTTACGATGAGACGAATCTTTTCGCGTTTACAGATTTGTCTTACTACGCGATGGATAATTTGGAACTGTCGGTTGGGCATCGTTACACCGGTGAGAAAAATGCACTTGCATTGGGCATTGAGTATCAGCTTGATCAACAAGTGTTCTCAAGCGGTATCGCACTGTTCGCTGAAGGCCGTATTGGCGAAGATGATTACAAGGGTGCTTGGGCCGGGGTTCGTATGTACCTTGGCGACGACAAATCTTTGATCCGTCGCCATCGTGAAGATGATCCGACAGATTGGTCCGAAGACAATCTGTTTGGGATTGTCGTCAATGATGTGCCGGGGGCGTGTGTTCCTGATGCAGCTCAACTAAATGGTAGTGGCGGCGACTTCAGCGAAGGGTTTAACACCTGTACAGGCGAAAGCTTGGGTGGGGGTTCTGGCGGGTAATTGCTCCTTCGGTACATAGTTGATTCTAAACTTTTTTGGCTTTATTCGGGAATGTTTTCGAACCAGCCTTAAGATATAAAACACCTCTGGATTTTCCGGGGGTGTTTTGTTTATTGATTGAGCTCAGCGTTAGCAAAATCCGCTATTCAACCAAAGAGATGCAGTCTTCGAACTTTCTGGACGGAAGTTGAGGAATCTCTGTTTTCTTGAAGAGAGCAATCTCAAATTCTTCATTTAATTTCTGCTGCATGTAGGCTTTCAACTTATCTGCATCTGGTTCCCTTGATGAGCCATCATGCACGTAAACGACATCTATATGGGTCTCGGTTTTCTGGATGAACTGAAATTGATGTGCCGGCAGAAACGGTATGAACTCTATGACATCGAAGTTCGGCCATCGTATTTTGCCATTGGCAAATTTGAAAAGGTTTCGTCTGCGGCCATAAATTCTTTTAATGATGGGTAACGTCCGCCCACAATTGCACTGCTCATCGCTTGTTTCGATAAAATCGTGATTCTCGTACCGTATCAAAGGCATGGCGTAATTATAAAATGGTGTGATGACCATTCGCCCTGTTCCAGACAGTTGAGCCCTGTCGCTTTCATACTCCAGATTTTCCACGAGGTTAATTTCCGAGAACTGGTGATGAATGTCCGGGTTTTCTGGGCAGGCGGCAGAAATAGGTCCAATTTCCGAAGCGCCAAACCGGTCAACAATATTGATGTTATTGTCGCTCGTCAGCGTTCGTTTCACCTCTCCAGAAAGGCATTCTCCGTGGCAAACAATAGTGTCAAATGGAGGGGTGATGTCGTGGTCTTGAAAGTATTTCAAAGTCGCAGCGGCATTTGACGGGTAGCTTGTTAGAACTTGTGGCTTCGTCTGCAGGAGCCATTTAACTTGTTCTTCAATAGTATACCCAAGAGACAGTTGGAAACTGCGAGATTCAGGCTTGGTTATGTTCCAAAAACTACCCTTAGTTCCATCGGGCAGTTGGTGCTTCATTTTGAAGTCGACCATAAAGGCGGCAGTTTTTGACTGATTTACATGATGCCAATTGAATATCTGTTCTCCAACAGCGCTTTTTAAAAGTCTCATCAAGCTGTTTGTTCGGAACTTGAGCGGGCGTCCGGTAGATCCACTGGTCTGTCCGTTTTCTACGACTCCGCAATGCTTAGGTAGATTGCGCGCAAACATTCCCTCACCAGCTTCCTGCGCATCTTTGCGAGCTACGGTTGGTATATCTACCCATGCCTCCCAGCGAATTTCATCGTTGCGATCAAACAGCGGATCAAGCCGCTTTTTATAAAACGGAACCTCTGCACGGGCGTGGCGAAGAAGCGGTTCCAACAAGTTTCGCTGATAGGCCTGCATACGTTCAGGAGGGTAATATTGTGTTCGCTCCAGCACAGCAGTAAATTTTCTGGCGGCCTCAAGACCGGCTGCGTTCAGCATAAGATCATCTCGCATTCATCATCATTTGTCTCAGCGAACCAAGACCTTAAAACAATTTTTGGATTTCGGTGCAATTGAATCAATAACAAGGGAAACGCAACCTTGAGTTGGTTTGCATTGTTTGAAATTACAATGTAAAAACAGTTAATTAATCGAGGATGGAAATTTATGCGTGCCGGTAAACAATTCATGTCGTCTACTGCTTTGGTAAGTGGGTTGTTGTTGAGTACCTACGTTGTCGCGGCAGATGTATATGTTGATGGCTCCCCAAGTGTGCCAACTGTTTTGCCTGCGGTTTCAGGAATTAACGGAAAGATTGCCATTGAAGGCGGTGCTCTAGATGCGGAAGGGTTCGCTGCCCTGTCAGGCTCTATTACGCTGCCAGTTGGGTATCGCTATGGCCTGCAGTTGGATGCAATGGTTGGTGTCGTTGAAGACGACTTTATTGGCGGTGTTGGTGGCCACTTGTTCTGGCGTGACCCAAGCTTGGCCCTCCTGGGGATCTACGGATCCTACTCAGGCAATGAACATGTCGACGGAGATATTTCCCGGATCGGCGTTGAAGGCGAATATTACTGGAACCAGTTCACGTTTAAGACGATTCTGGGCGCAGAGTTTATCGATATCAATCTGCCAGCCTATGACGAAACGAATTTTTTCGCGTTTACCGATTTGTCCTATTACGCAATGGATAATCTGGAATTATCCATTGGTCATCGCTATACTGGTGAAAGCAACGCCCTTGCGCTTGGTGTTGAATACCAACTTGACCAGCAAGTATTCTCCAGCGGTGTGTCGCTTTATGCCGAGGGCCGTATTGGAGAAGACAGCTATCAAGGTGCTTGGGCCGGTGTCCGCATGTATCTGGGCGACAACAAGTCTTTGATCCGCCGTCATCGTGAAGATGATCCAACAGAGTGGGGTGAAGATAACATCTTTGGTATAACCAATGGTGCTGAAAATTGTGTCCCGGATGCTCAGCAGCTCATAAATGGTGGTAGCTTCAGTGAAGGATACAACACTTGCACCGGTGTGAGTCTCAACCCAACATAAGTATCTGATAGCAAAGGAAGGCGTATCGTCCCTTTTGAATCAGGATGCGGCAAGAAATGTTGCGCTTAACACCCTTGGATCATTTCAAGGGTGTTTTATTTCTGGGTTTGAGAGATGATAGCCAAATCTACGCAACCAGTGAAATACAGTCTTCAAACTTTCCAGAAGGTAGTTTGGAAATTTCGATTTTTTCAATAAGTTGAGTTTCGATTCTTTCGTCGAACTTTTTGCAAATGTAATCCCTGATTTCGTCTTCGTTTGGCTGCCGCGACGAACCGTCATGGACATACAAGATGTCGATCTCGTGCATCGTGCGTTGTACGAGTTGAACCTGCTTGGCAGGTAGCAACTTTACAAACTCTGTAAAATGAAGGTTTGGCCAACGCAGTTTTCCGTCTGGGAATTTGAAAAGATTTCTGCTGCGCCCTTGAATACTTTCAACAATCGGTAAAGTTCGTCCGCAGCTACATGCGTCTTCTGTAATGGTTATGTGATCATAATTTTCGTAACGTATCAGAGGCATTGCATAGTTATAAAACGGCGTCACAATCAAACGGCCGTTTCCTGTCCGAATCTGTTTGTTGCTTTCGTTTGAAAGGCATTCCACCAAAACGGCTTCGGAGAACTGATGATGTGGCCCATTGCATTGCGGGCATTCTGCTGAAATTGGCCCAAGTTCTGAGGCGCCAAAACGATCAATGATCTTGATTCCATTGTCCGAGAAAAATTGCCTAACTTCCTTGGTCAACACCTCGCCATGGCAAATCACCGTTTCAAAAGGTGCTTGAGAATTATCTTCTAAGAAGTAGGTTAGAACTGCAGATGCATTGGATGGATAGGTGAATAGAACTGACGGTTTCTTTCGCGACAGCCAATCGACCTGTTCAGCTATTGTAGCACCCATTGTCAAGTTCAGTCCCATGGCCTCCGGATGAGCCAGATTCCAATTTGTGCCGGTGGAGCCTTCGGGAAACGGATGCTCGTCTGAATTGTCGACAATAAACGCTGCAGTTTGAGTGCGGTCTACCCCGTGCCAGCTAAAAATACGCTCGCCAAGGGCGGTGCCCACAAGCCGCATAAGACTGTTTGTTCGGAATTTTAACGGTCGCCCGGTGGAGCCACTTGTCTGGCCACTTTCCACCACCCCAACATTATCGGGCAATTTGCGAGCGAACATGTCTTCACCGGCAATTTGCGCATCTTCACGTGTTACTGTTGGTATCTCAGCCCATGCCTCCCACCGGATTTCATCATCTGGTCCAAAAAGCGGATCAAGCCGTTTTTCGTAAAATGGAACTTCGGCGCGTGCATGGCGAAGAAGCGGTTCCAGCAGGTTTCGCTGATAGGCCTGCATGCGCTCAGGAGAATAGTTTTGTGTTCTCTCTAATGCGGCCGCGAATTTTCTGGCGGCCTCAAGTCCGGCTGCGTTCAGCACACAGGTACCTCATAATTACTGTCGATAGAGTGTTACACACGCCTACCTCACCAACAGTTTATTTGATTTATCTTCCGATTGTATCAATTCTTTATCTAACGAATAAAGAAAAGGCACAGCTATGTTGATCAAACGCCCTAAAGGTTGGGAAATTTCTGAAAGCAAGGCGACCGATGAGAGCACATTCTTGAACCGCCGCACTCTGATCAAGGCTGCGGGGTTTGGTGGTATCGGTGCTGCAGCGGCATTGTCGCTTCCTGGCAGCAATATGCAGGCGACTGAAAATGATCCGACAACAGATCTGTATCCTGCCAAAATGAATCCCGCTTACGCGGATCCAGGCAGACCGATTACACCGGAAGATGTGAACTCCACCTATAATAATTTCTATGAGTTCGGTTCGCATAAGCGCATTCACAAGGATGCACAGAAGCTTAAGACACGCCCGTGGACTGTGACTTTTGATGGTCTGCTTGAAAAGGAAATGACGGTAGACTTTGACACGCTTATCCGGGCGATGCCGGTGGAAGACCGTGTGTACCGCCATCGGTGTGTGGAAGCCTGGTCTATGGTCGTTCCGTGGTCTGGGTTCGCGCTGAAGTCTCTGATTGATTATGCGAAGCCATTATCATCGGCAAAATATGTACGGTTTGAGACTTTTAAGGATGCAAAAATGGCATCGGGTCAGCGTCAGGTTTGGTACCCGTGGCCCTATATTGAAGGGCTGACGATGGCTGAGGCAACAAATGATCTGTCGTTTATTGCAACCGGTGCATATGGCAAGCCTATGGCTAAACAATTTGGTGCTCCTCTTCGGCTACATACACCTTGGAAGTATGGGTTCAAATCCATCAAATCCATTGTTCGTATTAGTTTCACCGATGAGCGGCCAGTTTCGTTCTGGGAAGAGGTTGCGGCCGCAGAATATGGATTTTATGCCAACGTAAACCCTGAAGTGCCGCACAAACGTTGGAGTCAGGCTACTGAGGAGGTACTGGGCACGGGAGAGCGTGTGCCATCAGTGCTGTTTAATGGGTATGGCGATCAGGTTGCGCATCTTTATAAGGATGTGCCGGAAGACCAACTTTACTATTAATCCCAAGTCAATTGAATGCGGAAAGTCGGGTGCCATAGAACATGGTAGCCCGGCTTTTTGTTGCACTTGATTGTCTTATAAGCGCTATCGTTGTTTCAAAATTTGGGCAAAATAAAACCAGGCGTTGCTAGCGCAAGGCCCGGTTTTTTAAAAGCCTGTTTCAGGGGGAGGAATTGAAACAGATATTTTGGGAAGTTACTTTTGAAGAGATCGAAGGGAGGAGGTCGATGTCTTCGTAACTTACAATAACAATTTAGGCTCTCGTGCAGATTCTACAAGTGCAGCATTTGCTATGCTGCTATGCGTTCCATGCATAGCTTGTTAAAATCGCCAGCGTTGTGCTTGGTCGAGTAGAAAATCCCGAAAAACTTGAACTTTTGCAGATGATCGCAGTTCCATTGGATAGGCAAAATAGGTCTCAAGCGATGGCAACTCAACATCTGGAAGTAGCTCAATCAGCCCATGATTGTCGTCGAGCAGGTAGTCCGGAATCATTGCAATGCCAGCGCCACTTTCGACAGCCTTTGTGATAGCAACTACATTGTTAAGACGGAGCGCAGGCTTTCTCGGTTCTGAATTTTTCCGACCCGTCGTAGCAAGCCAGTTTATGTCCCTCAGGAATTCTGGCACTGGTTCACCAAAAATAATCAACTGATGGCTGTCGAGATCTTCAAGCGACTGAGGTGCTCCATTTTCCTTCACATATTTCGGTGCCGCGTAAATGTGGAAGTGCACCGTAAACAGCTTACGTTGAATAAGATCTGGTTCGGTGGGTCGGTGCAGCCGGATGGCCACGTCGGCTTCGCGCATATTAAGATTCAGATCACTGTCTTCCAGGCGCAGTTGAAGTTCAACATCTGGATACAATTCCACGAAACGGCGGACACGAGAAGCCAGCCAGGTAGAGCCAAGCCCCACTGTTGTTGTGACAACAAGCGGCCCGTTTGGCTTTTCCTTACTATCTTTCAGGCGGGTTTGAACAGATTCCAGCTTCATCAACACATCATGCGCTGTTCTGAAAAGTAGTTCTCCTTGCTCTGTTAGCACAAGGCCACGTGCATGTCGGTGAAACAGAGAGACGCCCAAATCCTGCTCTAGCGAGCTTATCTGACGGCTTGCGGCTGACTGGCTCAAATGCAGAGTTTCGCCTGCATGAGTGAACGAGCCAGCTTGTGCCACCGCATGAAAAATTCTTAGTTTGTCCCAATCCATCGAGCTGCTTTCAAAGTTGGCATTGCGATTGGGACGTGTGCCCCCCAAAAAGAAATATGACGCCTTATTCAGCCGCTTCTTTAGCTATTGCAAGTTCTGCAAGGTATTTTTCTGCTTCAAGCGCCGCCATACATCCCATCCCGGCGGCTGTTACCGCCTGTCTGTACATGTCATCGGTCACATCGCCTGCCGCAAAAACGCCTGGTATATCTGTTTTACTGCTGTCCGGGTGTGTCCAGACATAGCCGTTTTCCTTCATTTTGACCTGCGTATTCACAAGCTCGGTGGAAGGTGCGTGACCGATAGCGATAAAGATACCGTCGACTGCAAAGTCTGTGACGTCTCCAGTTACCATGTGCTTCAGTTTCACACCTTCTGCCGAAGGTGGGAAGCCTTCTTTGCCCACGATTTCTTCGACGTAGGAATCCCAAATGACATCAATGTTTGGAGCAGCAAACAGTCTCTTCTGCAGAATTTGTTCCGCCCGGAAGTTGTCGCGCCGATGCACAACGGTCACCTTCTTGGCGATGTTTGCAAGGTATAGAGCTTCCTCAACAGCTGTATTTCCGCCGCCGACCACCAAGACGTGTTTGTCCTTGTAGAAGAACCCATCGCATGTAGCACAGGCAGAAACGCCAAAGCCCATAAACTTTTCTTCAGATGGCAGGCCGAGCCATTTGGCTTGGGCGCCTGTTGCCAACACAAGGGCATCGCATGTGTAGAGCGTGCCACTATCACTTGTCAGCTCAATCGGACGTTTGGCCAAATCTACAGATGTAATGTGGTCGGAAACAATCTTTGTTCCCACATGTTCTGCTTGGCCTTTCATCTGCTCCATAAGCCAGGGGCCCTGAATGGTGTCAGCAAATCCTGGATAGTTTTCAACTTCGGTTGTTATAGTTAATTGTCCGCCTGGCTGGATGCCGGAAATGAGAACCGGCTCCAGCATTGCACGCGCAGCATAAATGGCGGCTGTATAACCCGCTGGGCCGGAGCCGATAATGATGAGTTTCGAGTGCTGGGTAGACATATTGTGTTCCATCTGTCGGTGCTGTCAGGTCGCGTCGGCCAAAATCTTATGTGCTATCGGGTGCTAAAATCCGTTTGCGAATCTGCTCTATGATTATTGCTGAAGAGTCTATGGGGTTCTGTTGCGTCAATTCAAGCGCTTGCCCCTCAGTTTCACCTAAGGGAATTGCCAGTTTTTGTGCAAAAAGTCTTTTTGTGAAGCGCTGTAGCTTCGGTGCTAGTTTTTGAGGGGTAAACACATAAACAGCAACACCCGCGCACAACGCTTCTCCTATCATATTGTGGCTGTCGCCTGTAACCACAAGTGCGTTACCCGCAGCTAGAAATTCTATATATGGGTTTGGTTCAGGCGATTGGGGTGTCCAGACCAGGCTGGGCTTGTCACCAATTATATGACTGAAGTTTTCTAACCAGTTATCAGGCGTTCGACGGGAAGTCGTAATGAGTACACTGCCTGCCTGACGGGCCAAATTGGAAACTTGAGATCTAAGGACTGCAAGGTCAGTATCGGTGTATCGTGTTTGGCCGGACGGACCGCCCAACAAAATTGTTAACCGAGGTTCCGGCAGCGGAAACAAGTCCTTGTGCGGAATCGCTCTGCGCTTGTTCAGATCACCTTGTTCAATGTGGTGGGGTCCGGTATCGGAGACCAGGACGTTATGGCCGCGGAGTTTGTCATGAGACGGGACCCAAATAATATCAGCAGCACCAGTGCCAGTGCGAGGGTCTTTAATGAAAACAGTTACGCAATTGGGAGCCATGCGTTTCAACTTCTTCAAGTAAGGAACAGCTCGACGACCAGAAGCAATTGCGACATCTGGATAGTCAGGTGCAAGCGGGCTGTTGGGTTTGGTACTCTTTTCCGCAGGGTCTATGGGGCCAAAAGGCATGAGCCATACCCACGGTTTGGAAGGGTTTACAACGCGCTCGGTGATTTGGGCTTTAACGCGATCCTTCATCATGAGTGCGGCAAGCTTGTTCGCGATACCCCTGCAGGGCAGCACGTCTCCAGCTTTGCCATCGGTAAGCACCCAAATGTGCATGTTTAGCCTTTTTTGCCGCAACTCGGTTTTGTTTTCCAACATGCCTCTTGTCGAATCTTTCAATTCAGGGCAGTGGAATGTTAGAAAATGTCTTGCTTCGTCTGCGAGAATACGCTCGTAGACGATAGCTCTTTTGTAACGATGAAATGGTGCGCATGAAAGACCGGCTAGACGATATCGACTGGAAAATTCTGCGTGAACTTCAGCGCGATGGTCGCATGACTAATGTGGAACTGGCAAAGCGTGTTGGCATATCTGCGCCACCCTGTTTGCGACGTGTTCGAACTTTAGAAGAAAACGGTGTTATTGAAGGATACCGTACCCTTCTTGACGAAGCTCAACTTGGTTACCAATTGACAGCGTTTGCTTTTGTGGGATTGTCCACGCAGGGCGAAGCCGAGTTACACGCGTTTCAACGCGCTGTAGCTTCATGGGATATCGTACGAGAATGCCATATGCTCTCAGGTGATGTAGATTTCATTTTGAAATGTGTTGCGGTTGATATGAGTGCTTTTCAATCTTTCATAGTTGAAGATCTGACGGCCGTACCAAATGTTGAAAGCGTGCGGACGTCGCTTGCGATCGGCAAAGTCAAAGACGAGCCGGATGTCCCTTTGACATGAGGTTTGGAGTATGATGCGTATTCGCCGCCATATTCCTTCGCCAACGATGTTTAAACCACTGGCATGATCGCTTGGTCGTTTGGCACTTTGTAACCTTTTTGAACTGCTTCCCTTTGCGCAATGCGTTGATACCATTCTTTCACTGCAGGAAAGTTGTTGAGATCCAGGTTTTGCCATTCAAAGCGTGACACCCATGGCCAGATTGCGATGTCTGCGATGCTGTATTCACCTGCCAGATAATCTGTTTCTGACAAATGCTTGTCTAACACACCGTAAAGCCGGTTTGTTTCTGTCTCAAACCGCTCTTCCGCGTAAGGGGCTTTTCCGGGTTCAAATTTAAGGAAGTGGTGGGTTTGACCAAGGATCGGGCCAAAGCCGCCCATCTGCCACATAAGCCATTGAATTACCTGCCACTTACCGGTGTCAGTATTGGTTAGTAGCTTGCCGGTTTTCTCTGCCAGATACATGAGAATTGCACCGGATTCCATCATTGTGACGCCCGCTTCATGATCCACAATGGCTGGGATTTTGTTATTGGGCGACACTTTCAGAAAGTGCGGCTGAAATTGATCACCTTTGGTGATGTTTATTGGAAAGACTCTGTATTCCAGTCCCAATTCTTCCAAGGCGATGGATATCTTGTATCCGTTTGGAGTACTCCAAGTGTAAAAATCTATCATCGATTATGGTCCTTCGTATCAACCGGGTGGGGCAGCGTAGATGGGGAAGAGGTCCGGAGAATTCAAACGCTCATAGGTCTGTTAATTTTCAAAGGTGAGGGACACAGAGACAGGCCGGTGATCCGAACCAAGGTTTGGGCCTACTTTTGCAGCTACGGGAGTTGTGCCTCTTGGCAACAATATTTGGTCGATTGGCATGAAAAGCGGTGCTTCAATCGGTGTTACGAATTTGTAGAGTGTTGTACGAAAGCCGGGCACGACCTTAGAACGAATGATACTTTCAACCGATTGGACTGCATGGCTCCAAGGCACCGCGTTGAAGTCTCCTCCTAAAACTATTGGAATTGAGACATCCCACTCCGCAATGTCATTGCGTACAGAATCGATCTGATACCATTGGCCAAATGGCCACGGCCAATGTAGGTGTGTAGAAATGGCTCGGAATTTTTTACCTTCGTGTTCAAGCTCCATCCAGGCGAGGCGGCTTTCCGGAAGGCAGTCCTGCTTCAGCGCGGGCGTTTTTGATAGGGTGACTATGCTCATGAACTGGTTTAACCGGCAACGTTGCTGGTTTGGATAGGCTACGAGTGATTCAAGCACTGCCTCGTTGTTTGGTGAGACTTCCTGAAGAAATATCACATCAGGATTTTCGCTGTTCACGTAGTCGGTTATGTCGTTCACTCTGGCGTTCAGATACAGTAAATTAAATGTCAGGATTTTTAGCTCATGCTCACGAGAGCTTGAGTTCACTGTTGCGCCGTTGAAAGAAAAGGGTTGTGCTGGCCCCAGAAGAAATACCCCTATTGCCGCCGCCAAGACAGTCAGACCGAGAGTTTTTCTCATCTTCAAAACAGTCGCTGCTATCGCAATACAAACAAAGGCCAGTAAATAGTAGTGGACAAAATGCGCGAAGCTATCCAGTTCGCGTATCCATCTGCCTGAAAACCCCAGGAGCATGCCGAAAGCGGGGAACAAAAAACCGCAAAAAACCAGAAAACGCAAAATCATAACAGTCCGTCCGTCGCGTGCTTAGCCGTGAACTTGAACGGTATCACCAGGTTGTATGCATCCGTTGGACAGCACTTTACACAACACGCCGAAGTCACGATGCGCGTATTCAGTGAACAGATGTGATGGCATATTTATGTCACGCTCACCTGTCTTTGTGTTGGCGCTGGTGGCAGCACAGCGTTCAATGCGTTCTGTTACCTCCAGACGCACGGACCCAATGGAAACTTCTTTGCCGACCCAGTTAAACTCTTCCCAAGCCGGAAACCCCGAAAACCAAAGGTTGCCGCGCCAACGACGGCGAGAGATATCTATACCGCTGCTTTTGACAACTTCGTCATGGGATGCACCGCTATGCAGAGAAATCGTTTGGGTATTGCGGTCCGCAAGATTTCCACTTTGCACTTTGGCCAGCGTATAGGGCCCTGGCTGTGCTGCATTGCCATAGGCCTCAACGAGTGCGCCTAAACGCATTTGATCATCGGCTTCAGCAAGGTTGAAGCTATGCTCAGCACCTTCGGCGTCTGTCACTTTAAGAACACCTGTTTCATCGTTAAAGCTGGTTGCGATGGTTGCCAGCTTAGGCGTCAATGCTACCACAACAAAATTATTGCGTTTTTGCCATTTTGGGTTGGCTGGATCGTATTTCGATGTCTTATGTGCAAGTGCAAACTGGCGGTCTCCAGCCAGAGCTTGCCCGGCTATAAGCTCAGCAGAACTCAATGATTCTGGCGCTAGACCCTTAATCGGGTGGCGGAAAATATCAGTCAGCTGAGCCATTTTGCGCTTTCGCTAATTAGATGAATTTTACTTCCAAGATCTCATAGCCGCGCGCACCACCAGGCGCTGCTACCTCGATGGAGTCCCCAACGGATTTGCCAATCAGAGCCCGCGAAATCGGGGATGAAATGGAAATCTTGCCAAGCTTGACATCGGCTTCAGCGTCCCCAACCACTTGATAAGTTGTTTCTTCGTCCGTGTCTTCATCGACAAGGGTTACGGTTGCACCAAATTTGACGGTGTCGCCTGTTAGCTTTGCAATATCAATGACTTCTGCTCGACCAAGCTGGTCTTCCAGTTCGGCGATGCGGCCCTCATTGTGGCTCTGCGCTTCTTTTGCAGCATGATATTCCGCGTTTTCAGACAAGTCCCCATGGGCGCGGGCTTCTGAAATTGCTGCGATGATGCGCGGACGCTCTTCTTGAGTGCGTTGCTTGAATTCTTCCTGCAGGGCGACATTGCCAGCAGCGGTCATAGGGATCTTGTCCATCGATGTCCCTTTCTCCAATAGAGGGCCTGTTACTCAAACATTTGTGTTTGTTGATGAGGCCCAGACAAAAAGAAAAGCGGACCGCCCATTCCGGAGAGATTGGGCGATCCAGCTCGGATAGTTATTTAGCTAAAGTACGACTGAAGCGCGCGAACTTCAAGCGTTCCGCTTGTAAACGCTTCAATACCGTTTGTTGCTGCGATGGCTCCAGCCAAAGTTGTGTAGTACGGAACCTTGTTAATGAGAGCGGCCTGACGCAGAGAACGGCTGTCTGTGAGTGCCTGCGCACCTTCCGTAGTGTTGAAAACCAGTGAGATTTCGTGGTTTTTGATTGCATCCACAATATGTGGACGACCTTCCAGAACCTTGTTGATTTTCTCGCATTTTACGCCCTCTTCATTGAGATAACGCGCAGTGCCACTTGTCGCGAGTACGGAGAATCCAAGTTGTTCCAGTTTTTTGATTGTGTCGAGAATGCGGGGCTTGTCCTTGTCCCTAACCGACACAAACACTTTGCCGCCAGAGGGCACCTTGGTCCCAATTCCCAACTGACTTTTCGCAAAGGCTATGGGAAAGGCACTGTCGAGACCCATCACTTCACCGGTTGAACGCATTTCTGGCCCCAAAACCGTATCGACACCTGGGAAACGCGCAAATGGGAAGACCGCCTCTTTAACCGCAATGTGATCATATACTGGCGCAACAAGGTTCATGGAGGCAATTGTTTCGCCGGCCATTACTCTTGAGGCCAGCTTGGCAATTGGCATGCCGATGGTCTTGGCAACGAACGGCACCGTGCGGCTTGCGCGCGGGTTCACTTCCAATACGTAAATTTCATCATCCTTTATGGCGTATTGCATGTTCATCAAGCCAACAACACCAATGGCAAGAGCCATAGCCTTGGTCTGCACTTCCAGTCGTTCAATGACATCTGAGCCAAGAGAGAATGGCGGCAGGGAACAAGCACTGTCGCCTGAGTGTATCCCTGCTTCTTCAATATGTTCCATAATGCCACACACGAACACATCCGTGCCATCGCATAGTGCATCAACGTCAACTTCAATGGCATCAGAAAGGTAACTGTCAATCAAAACAGGCGATGAACCGGACACTACCACCGCTTCGGTGATGTAGCGCTCTAACTGTGCTGTATCACGCACAATCTCCATGGCACGTCCACCCAGCACATATGATGGGCGGATGACAACCGGATAGCCAATCTCTTCCGCTATTGCGCGTGCTTCTTCGCCAGATCGCGCGATGCCATTTTCAGGCTGTTTCTGATCCACCTGATTCAGCAGCTCTTTAAAGCGGTCACGATCTTCTGCAAGATCAATCGCGTCAGGTGCTGTTCCCAAAATTGGAACACCAGCATCTTCCAAAGCTTGCGCCAAATTCAGCGGAGTTTGGCCACCAAATTGAACGATCACACCATGCAAAGAACCGTTGGAGGTCTCTTTGTGCACGATTTCTAACACGTCCTCAGCTGTGAGGGGCTCAAAGTAAAGCCGGTCAGATGTGTCATAATCGGTGGAAACGGTTTCAGGATTGCAATTGACCATAATGGTCTCATAGCCAGCATCATGAAGGGCAAAGGCGGCGTGACAACAGCAATAGTCAAACTCAATGCCTTGGCCGATGCGGTTTGGTCCGCCACCAAGAATGATAATTTTCTTTGCATCACTTGGTTCTGCTTCATCGACCGGTTTTCCAGCAAATGGAGCTTCGTATGTTGAGTACATATACGGTGTTGGCGAGGCAAACTCTGCTGCACATGTATCGATTTTTTTGTAGACTGGCCTGATGTCGAGCTTGTGACGAAGGGCAGTCACATCTGTTGCATCGATGCCGGCCAGTTCAGCCAAGCGTTTGTCTGAAAAGCCTGCAGCCTTCAATGTGCGCATTGCGCCAGGCGTTTGTGGCAAACCATGTGCACGAACACGCTCTTCAAGATCAATCAGTTTGCGCATTTGCTCCAAGAACCAAGGCTCAATTTTGCAAGCGGCAAATATCTCTTCATCGCTCAAACCAAGGCGCATTGCATGCGCCGCAGTTAGCAAACGGTCCGGGGTCGGCGTACCAAGCGCGGCGCGGATTGCGTTCTTGTCATCGCCTTGCCCAAGCCCGTCAATTTCAACTTCGTTGAGACCGGTTAGGCCGGTTTCCAGGCCTCGCAGGGCCTTTTGCAGGGATTCCTGAAAAGTCCGACCAATAGCCATAACTTCACCGACAGACTTCATAGCGGTGCCAAGAAGTGGTTCCGCGCCTGCAAATTTTTCAAATGCAAAGCGTGGAATCTTCGTCACGACATAGTCGATGGTGGGTTCGAAAGCGGCTGGTGTTGCGCCACCTGTAATATCATTATCTAGTTCGTCCAAAGTATAGCCGACAGCTAGCTTGGCTGCGATTTTGGCAATCGGAAAGCCGGTTGCTTTTGAGGCAAGAGCAGATGACCGGGACACGCGCGGGTTCATTTCAATGACCACAAGGCGGCCATCTTCCGGGTTAACGGCAAACTGTACATTCGAGCCGCCTGTTTCCACGCCGATTTCACGCAAAACAGCTACGGAAGCGTTCCGCATGATCTGGTATTCTTTGTCAGTCAGCGTCAGAGCCGGCGCTACCGTAATGCTGTCACCCGTGTGCACGCCCATCGGGTCCACATTTTCAATGGAGCAGATGATGATGCAGTTGTCGTCTTTGTCACGGACAACTTCCATCTCATATTCTTTCCAACCTACAATGGATTCCTCAATGAGGATTTCCGTTGTTGGAGATGCATCAAGACCGCTTTCTACAATCGTCAGAAATTCTTCACGGTTGTAAGCAATGCCGCCGCCAGTGCCGCCCATTGTAAAACTTGGGCGGATGATTGTTGGCAGTCCAATGGCTTCTAGCGCATCCATGGCCTCTGCCATTGTGTGCGCCAGACGGGAACGTGGGCTTTCCAACCCAATCTTATCCATAGCCTTGCGGAACAAATCGCGATCTTCAGCCTTGTCGATAGCCTCTGGTGTTGCGCCAATCATCTCAACGCCGAATTTTTCCAGAACTCCCATTTTACGCAAGGAGAGGGAGCAATTCAGAGCCGTTTGACCACCCATTGTTGGTAGCAGTGCGTCTGGGCGCTCTTTTTCAATGATTTTTGTAACAATTTCCGGTGTGATTGGCTCAATGTAGGTTGCGTCGGCCAGATCAGGGTCGGTCATGATGGTTGCTGGGTTGGAGTTCACCAGGATAACCCGGTAGCCCTCTTCCTTCAGCGCCTTACAGGCCTGTGTTCCGGAATAGTCAAACTCGCAGGCTTGACCAATAATAATTGGGCCGGCACCGATGATGAGTATGGACTTAATATCTGTACGTTTTGGCATGTAAAATCTCTGGCTGCGGACGGCCGGAATCGGCTTTTTTTAACTCTGTCGGGATGTGTAACGGTGCTATAAGCGATTAGCCGCAATTGTGGAAGGGCAGGGCACAAGATTTCTTGGTTGTCTGGCAGCGGGGAATGGGCCAATCTTGGGTTTCTGGCTTCTTGCCAAATTGTTCAAGGAAATGTCATGCGCTGGAAAGGCCGACGCCAAAGCTCAAATGTAGACGATCGACGCGGCTCCAGTAGCGGAAGTCGATTTCGGTTGCCACGGCGCAGGACATCCTCGCGTCGCGCCGGATTGCCCGGTGGTGGCCGCATGCGTGCGCCGACTTCCGGCAAGGGAATTTTAGGCCTTGTTGTTGTCGCTGGCATCGCCTGGTTTGTTTTTGGCATTAACCCGATGCAATTGATCGGTGGTCTGTCTGGGGGTGCCGGCGGTGGTATTCCCTTTGAGCAATCGCGGCCCACACAACAATCTACAGGGGCGGCTCGCAACGATGAAATGAAAGCGTTTATTTCTACGGTTCTTGCTGAAACTGAAGATACGTGGAATTCAATCTTTGAAGCCAGCGGCAGCACCTACGAAGAGCCACGATTGCAGTTGTTTACTGGGCAGGTTCGATCTGCTTGCGGCTTTGCATCTTCGGCGTCTGGTCCATTTTATTGTCCCGGTGACAAGCAAATCTACATCGATTTGTCGTTTTACGATGAGCTTCGCAAACGTTTTGATGCACCGGGAGATTTTGCGCAGGCCTATGTGCTCGCGCATGAAGTTGGCCATCACGTACAAAACCTCATTGGCGTGCTGCCGAAATTCAACCAAGCACGACGCAGCATGAGCAAAGTGGAAGCCAATGCCATGTCTGTTCGGGTGGAACTTCAAGCAGATTGTTTTGCCGGTGTCTGGGGCTTTTACGCTGCAGAGCGTGGGCTTCTGGAACGTGGTGATCTGGAAGAAGCATTAAATGCGGCCACGCAAATTGGTGACGATGCCATTCAAAAACGCATCCAAGGATATGTTGTGCCTGAAAGCTTCAACCACGGAACTTCTGAGCAGCGTCGCAAATGGTTTAATCGTGGCTTTGAAACGGGCGATACCAGCCGATGCAATACATTTGACAATGATGTGTAAGCCTTCTGAAGCTCTTATATTTTACTGGTTCTCCTGAGATTTCAACAATTCTCCCAAGCGGCGAATGCCCTCTTCTATTGTGCTTTCGCCAGCCTGTGTGAAGCTTAGTCTTAGCGTATTGCCATTTGATCCATCTGCGTAAAAGGCACGGCCGGGGACAAACGCGATACGGTGCGTTTTCAGCGCTTCTGCCAATAAGTCAGCGCCATCGATATGAGATGGCAAGGTTAACCAGATGAACATACCTCCTTCAGGTCTTGTCCATTGGACGCCAGATGGCATATGCCTTTCAAGACTTTGCAACATCTGATCACGTCTTGCAGAATACGTATTGCGGATATTTTTGACCTGACGGTCGAACCCATTGGAAGCAACTTCATAAACTGCCATCTGGTTGATCGAAGGTGAGTGCAGGTCCGATGCCTGTTTCATCAAAACCAGTTTGTCGATTACCGATTTTGCAGCGCAAACCCAACCTACACGCAGACCTGGCGATAATGTTTTGGAAAAACTGCCGCAATAAAGCGTGCGGGTTTTGTCGATGTGCCCGTTGCGCGCAACATCCAATGCCAAAATAGGGGGTAACGTCTCGCCATCATATCGCAATGATTGATAGGCTGCATCCTCAATGACTGCTATGTCCAACTCATCTGCCATTTCCAGCAAACGCTCGCGGGCAGAAAGCGCCATCGTTTCGCCAGTTGGGTTTGCAAAATCAACAGACATGTAGGCAAACTTAACCTGATTGCCTTGCGCTTCCGCGTTTGATTTATAGTCTGCTGCCGAGCGGTTTCCATTTGGTATCAGACGATCGAAGCTTGGCTCATAGGCGTTGAAAGCGCCGAGCGCACCCATATAGGTTGGCCAGCTAACCAATGCAGTGTCGCCGGGAGAAATGAAGAGTTTTCCCAGATAGTCCAGTGCTTGTTGAGAGCCGGATGTAATCAATACGTTGTCTACGTCACACGGGACACCAAGCTTATCCATTTGGCCCGAAATCCATTGACGAAGCGGCATATATCCCTCGCTAACAGAATACTGTAGCGCGTTGTGTCTTTGATCTCCTGCCAGAATGTCTGAAAATGCTTCCTGAAAAGCTTTGGCAGGAAATAGCTTTGGATCAGGGATGCCTCCAGCGAAAGAGATGACATCTGGTTGATCGAGTAGCTTTAATAGCTCTCGAATTTCAGATGCGCGCATTCTTGAAGAACGCGTCGCAAATATACTCTTCCAGTCCATGACCGCTCATCCCTGCAAATTCTTGTTTTGGGAATGTTGCGCAAGAAATTCAATTTATGTCAATAATGCTGACATAAATTGTCGAAACTTGTGTTAAATACGCTTTTATTTGGCAAATTGTGCGGGTGAGGCAATCAATTAGTGATCTGCTACTGCGATTTCATCAAATCTACAAACCGTTGGAACAGGTAGTGGCTATCTTGCGGGCCTGGTGAAGCCTCAGGGTGGTGCTGTACAGAAAAAATTGGTTTCGCTTTGACCTGCAGTCCACAGTTCGTTCCATCAAATAGAGATGTATGTGTGGATTCCACATTGTCTGGAAGACTATCTTCATCCACAGAAAAACCATGGTTCATGCTGGTGATTTCCACCTTATCAGTTGTGTGGTCCATGACGGGGTGGTTGGCGCCGTGATGGCCTTGATGCATCTTTTTGGTCTTTGCTCCAAGGGCCAGAGCCAACATCTGGTGACCGAGGCAAATTCCGAAAATTGGCAAGCCACTTTCGATCAATACCTGAATTGTCGGAACGGCATAAGCACCGGTTGCGGCCGGATCGCCGGGTCCATTGGATAGGAATATGCCATCTGGCTTGTGGGCCAGAATGCTTTCTGCAGATGTGTTGCCCGGCACAACAGTCACCTTGCAACCTAGGCCAGCCAGCAACCTCAGAATATTTCGCTTAACGCCAAAGTCGACAGCAACAACATGAAGGTCAGGATTGACCTGTTGCCCAAAACCTTTGCCCCAGATCCAGGGTGTTTCATCCCATGGTACAGTTTGAAGGGTTGCGACGTCTTTTGCTAAATCCACACCTTCCATTGAAGGCAGCTCTGTCGCCCGTTGTTTTAAGGTTGTCTCATCAAATGAGCCTTGTGGGCTGTGGACGATAACTGCGTTCAACATGCCGCCATCACGAATTTTGGACGTTAACGCTCTGGTGTCAATGCCGCAAATACCGACAATGCCTCGTGCTTTGAGCCAATGATCAAAGTGCTGACCAGCTCTATAGTTTGCAGGATCTGTAATATCAGCTTTCATGACACAGCCTGTGGCGCCAGTTGCAGCTGCCAGGTTCAGGCTTTCCAAGTCTGCATCATTGCTGCCAACATTGCCCACATGGGGGAATGTGAAAGTGATGATCTGACCGGCATAGGAAGGGTCGGTCAAAATCTCCTGATATCCGGTAATTGCTGTGTTAAAACAGACTTCGCCATCCGCTTCACCAATCGCGCCACAACCGCGACCATACAATACTGTTCCATCTGCAAGTATGAGGGCGGCTGTGGCCTTGGGTTCTGCCCATGGTGCCAATTCTGGCGCGCTTGATTGTTGGCTAGAAGTTTGCATTGGACATCCGTTCGCTTAATCTGGCTATTTCGCGTCTTCAAATTGTCATGCGCGACAATTTGTCTAAACGATCGCAGAAAGTTCGTTGTTTACAGAAGCGATCGCGCTCGGATCGCATGTCTGTGCGCCAAATTCAAGCCTGTCATGCGGATTCAACATAGGCAAATTCTTGTCAAAACAACTATGAAAGCACACATATAGGACATGAAAAACGCACCATCGCTTCAAAAGGTGGGCGAATAAGGTTATACACTTGGCATCACTCGAACCTCGACAAAAGATTCGATTGGGACTAGAAGCAGCGCCTCTTAAGCACTGCACGCAAGTTAGCCAGGTGTTCGGAAACTAAATGTGCAAACAAGGATCTTAGATCTACATGCGCGAATTTATTGCTGAAGCTTTGAATGAAGCCGTTAAAGAACAGGACAAGCGCCAGGCTTGTACGCTCCGGCTGATTAACACCGCTATCAAAGACCGGGATATGGCCGTACGCGGCACCGGAAAAGAGAAAATTAGCGATGACGAAGTGCTCGCTATGCTGAAAACAATGATCTCGCAACGCGAGGACTCCTCTCGTCAGTATGAGCAGGCTGGCCGCTTGGACCTGGCCAAACAGGAACGCGAGGAGATGGAGATTATCCGCTCACTTATGCCAACCCAGTTGCCGGAAGAGGAAGTTCGTAAGGCGGTGAAGGATGTTGTTGCTGATATCGGCGCAAACAGTCTGCGCGATATGGGGAAATGCATAAACGCGCTCAAACAGCGTTACCCAGGCCAGATGGATTTCTGCCGAGCAAGTGGCGTTGTGAAGGAACTGCTGCAGTAGGGCGGATTTAGTTTTCCACAGCAATTCACAAGAGTTATTATTTGAGGCGTTGGGTTATGGTACTCAACGCATCATACCGTTCTGCATTGCAAAGGCTGAAAACTCCAAATCATGCGCTTTGATGACCGATTCCTGGATGATATCCGCGCCCGTCTGAATATTTCGGACGTGGTAGGTCGGCGTGTAACCTGGGATCGCAAGAAATCTCAGCCTTCCAAGGGAGACTATTGGGCCTGTTGTCCGTTTCACAACGAAAAATCACCAAGTTTTCATGCTGATGACCGGCGCGGACGCTACCATTGTTTCGGCTGCGGGGCATCAGGTGATATTTTCAAATTTCTGGGTGAGACAGAGGGCGTTGCATTTCCCGAAGCTGTCGAACGCCTTGCAAGTGAAGCTGGAATTGCTTTGCCCCAACGCGATCCGGAAGCGGAAAAGCGCGCGGAGCGCCGAGGCTCGCTCTATGATGTCATGGATTTGGCAAATGGTTTCTTTCAGCAGGCTTTGCATTCTGCTGAAGGGGCGGAGGCGCGGCGATACTTGCGTGATCGCGGCCTATCTCCGGCCATCCAACAGGAATTCGGTATTGGTTTTTCTCATGACAACCGAAATGCGCTGAAGCAGTTTCTCGGCTCCAAGGGTGTCACTCAGGACGATATGGTTGAAGCTGGCCTGCTGATTGCTGGGCCAGATATTGCCGTTTCCTATGATCGGTTTCGCAACCGTGTCATGTTTCCGATTGCAGATGCGCGGGGCCGGACTATCGCTTTTGGAGGACGAGCACTTTCTGCAGATGTTCCAGCCAAATATCTGAATTCACCGGAAACGCCGTTGTTTTCAAAAAGCTATGTTCTCTACAACCATCACCGTGCGCGCGAGCCTGTTCACCACGGAGCGCCGCTTTTGGTGGTTGAAGGCTATATGGATGTCATCGCCTGTGCTGCACACGGACTTACGGGCGCTGTTGCGCCGTTGGGCACTGCGCTAACAGAAGAGCAAATGCGACTCTTGTGGCGCATGAATGACAGTCCTGTGCTGTGTTTTGATGGCGACGGTGCTGGCCTTAAGGCCGCCGGTCGGTCTGCGGATCTTGCATTGACGCAACTCAAGCCCGGGAAAACCACACGCTTTGTGCTCCTGCCAGACGGTCAAGACCCAGATGATTTGCTGCGCAATTCTGGGCGCGATGCAATGGACAGCTTCATTCGCAGTGCAAAACCACTCAGCGATATGGTGTGGAGCCGCGAAACCGAAAACGGTGTGTTTGATACGCCAGAGCGGCGCGCAGAGTTAGAGGAGAGGATGCGTGGAATTACACGCATCATGACCAATGACACCATTCGTCGCCACTATGAACAAGAATTTCGCGAGCGACTTCAGGCTTTTTTTGGCAGAACGAGCGGATCAAACAATACGCGCAAAACTGGCGGATTTGCTGGCAAAGGGAATTCTGCGCGTGGCAAAGGCCGGCACTCCGGTTTTTCTGTCAGTCGAAGCCTGTCGCAAAGTCCTTTGGTTTCAAGCTTTACAGCGAACAATGCCATCGCACCCATTTCACCGCGCAATGCTGTCTTGTTGATGACAATGATTAACCACCCCATTTTGCTGGATCGGCATGATGAGGCTTTTTCGACCCTGCAGTTTGAACAAGGTGAATTAAACCGTTTGCATCAAGCAATGGTGGGCATTCTCGCTGAAGACCCGGAGCAAACGCCGGCTGCGATCAAGGAAGCGTTGGTGCGATGCGGTTATGAGGCGATTGTCAGCAAATTGGAGCAAACGCTCTCTGCGTGTCGGCTTTGGCAAACGCGTGAGCAGGCAGACCCGATTGACGCAGAAGAAGGCTGGAAGCAGGCATTGGCTCTTCATGAAAAAGGCGCTGTATTGCGAGAAGAATTGCGTGCAGCGGAACGTGCCATGGACGAGGAGGCAACCGAGTCAAACTTTGCTCGTCTGGTCGAGATCCAACAGGATTTGGAAAGCGCAGAACACATCCAGGCTTTGATTGAGGGTTTTGGCGCCCTTTCTGGGCAATAAAAGCCGCACACTCTGCGCGGCTTTTTTTGACGTTTGGATATGTTCGGCCCTACATCTTTGCAGTGATATATTGGCCCGGTTTGATTTCCAGCTCTGGAACGATGGTTTGGGCCTTGTTGCCCTCCATTTTCAAATCAAACTGATAGCGACCTGCACCAAGAGGCATCGGGCCCCAGCGATTTGTCATTTTGGCTTCCGAGCCTGTATCAAGGTTTTTGGCGATGATTGAAAACTTACCTTCAATCTTGGTCTCGAAGGTAATGCCGGAGGTCAACTTTGGATCAGTGAAGCCAGTTTCAGCGACTGTGATTTTACCAAATTGCGCCTCGCGATGTCCGTGTTCAGTCAGGCGCAAGGCAACGTCATATTCGCCGGGAGCCAAGAACAAGGGACCTTCTGTATCTGTTTTGGTTGTCTCGCCGTCTGTGTCGGTAAAGATAATGTCATAGACTTTCTCACCCCAAGCATCATTCCATTGCACATTGACGCCCTGATCAAGGGGGTACTGGGTGAGGTTGCCGCCTTCAAGCACAACCGTCCCCAGGTTAGCCTCTGTGTGGTCATGCTCAGATTGACGCATTAACAGCGTATATGAGCCGGCTGGAACAGGCACGGCATCCCAGACGGAATACCAGGCAGTTGCCTCGCGACCGCGGAATGACTTGTTGATTTTGGAACCTTCGGGCAAAAGCTGCCAATAGTAAGGACGGTCGGTTTCCGCAGGCGGTACAAGTTGAATACCGGTATTGATAATTGCTTCCGTCACCTCGCCCGAATTTACAGTGATGATTTCGGGCAAGTTCACTTCGTGAGCGCCATGTTCAACATGGCGCCACGCAAGCTGATAGTCACCCGCCATTGTTGAAATTTCATCTTCGCTGGTCTTAACGACCTCTTCGCCGGTCTCCGGGTCCAGAATTTTCCAGTATTTGGGTTCGGTCACCCAATCAGCAAGTTTGAGCTTGATTGTGCCAGGCCCTGCAATTTCAATGGTTATGGATGCGCTGTTGTTGTCGACTTTTGGAGCTTCAACTTCCGGCGCTGCAATCTTGATCGGTTCAGCGGTTTTGATGCTCTCTGTCACTGTCGTTAGCGCAGATTCTAACTCACCAAGATTGTCAGCTGTAAAGTATTTGCCACGACCTTTTTCTGCGACGCATTGAAGTTGTGTTTTTGTTTTAATATCAACCGCATAGCCGATAACGTGAATATTTAGATTCGCCTGCGATTGCGCAAGAGACTCTGCCACTGCACAAGGATCACCTTCGCATGTTTCAATACCGTCACTGACCAAAACAATTGTGGTTGGGTCTTCGATCCCTGTTAGCTTACTACCAGCCAGTTGCAATGAAGCCGAGATTGGTGTTTTGCCACGTGGTTGGATTGTTCCTATGCGTGCAGCAATCTTCGCTCCGCCGCCTGCAACTGCATCCTGAACCACTTCAATGTCGCCGCAGTCGCCCTTTTTTCGATGGCCATAAGCAATCAAACCAGTTGAGATGTTTTGCGGCAGGGCTCCAAGAAGTTCACCCATTGCATCGCGTGCAGCAACAATCTTCATCTGGTTGTCAGGCAACCGCCCCCACATCGATCCAGATGCGTCCAGAATGAACATGGAAGTTGATTGCGCCAATGCGCTTGTCGCGACGGTAGGTGCAAAAAGTAGGCATGCTGCTATTGCCACTGAATTTATGTATTTCATGAGGTTTCTCCTAACCTATGTATCCGAACCACTGGCTCGTAAAACTGTAATGCTGCAAGTATGTTCATCCAGAGGGATCCTCAATATTTGCTGTAAAGACCGCCACGCCAGGGAATGAGAGCATCGAAATTCAAAGGCTTGAATTCATCCATGTCTTCACTGATCGGCTTGACGCCACCATTTATGAAAACCTGATGGTCTGTTTCCGTCGGTAGCTTTTCCAACGGTAGATCCGGGAAGTAGACAGCGCCTGCACTTGTAATAGGCCAGTCGCCTTCAAAATAGCCTTCAAATTCATATCTGCTGGGGGCATATGGGTCACTTGGTTTCAAGGCAATGAGAAACTCCTGATAAAACAGAGTGGAAATGAGTAAGCCGCCCGTTGCTACGTGTGTTTCCCGCTTTGCTGTAGCTCCGCCATCCAATCCCCAGAATTCGATCAATTCTTTTGGGTTTTCACTTAGTGCGAGCTCTAATGCGAGAACGGTCGGAGAATTTTCAATAATCTCGTCTGCGGTTTTCTCGTTGTGACCTACAATCTGCTCAGACAATTCTTTCAGATAATATTTTGTCTGTTCTTCTTCCGCGACCCGACCTTTAACCGTAAATCGACCGTCAATGAGGTTTTCCAGTTTGCAGTGGGGTGCCGGGCCACTTTCAGGGTCTGGCGGCGTCCATGAACAGGGCACCACTCCTTCATAGCGCACAATGCCATCACCATGGACTGCACCGCTCTCCTCAATTGTGATTGAGCCCCAAAGCCCCATCACAAGGTTCGAAAGTGATTCTTTTTTCTGCTCAACCGCTACCAAACCACCAAAGCTATGCGTTTGGGCTTTTGTTTCTTTCGCCTGAGTCAAGTCGTTGAGGGCGGCAAGTAATGTGAAAACTAAGCCGATTATTACAATTTGAAAACGCATGACGACAAATACCCCGTGGCAGTTAGTGGGTAATTTCTCGCGCTTTTGTTTGAATATTTGATTTAATTGCATTCACAATAAACCGTTATTCGTTTTGGTAACCGAATATATAACAAGAATTTTTTTTGAATTTATTTTCTGTTTTTGATTACCTGTACTTTCAGGAGATTCTACTAAATAAATGTTTTTGTTTCTTTTTTATCAAAATTTATTTCGATGAAAATTTACATAAAACCTATTGATGCCGACCTGATTTTGACTGTGAGAATCAAAGCAATTCGGCATAATCGTTGATTCTCCTTGAAACTTTCATTGATTCGCTGCACTTAGCGAAAGCTCTTTTTGCGTTTGAATGCCGCAAGTGTGGCTGAACCAGCAAACTTACGAAATTTGCGGGTAAAGCCTTCAAAACGCTGGGTTACACCCTATCTTGGGTGGACGACGGAAGAGCGAGAACTTTAGGTCGGGTCACCGATAAAAGGTTTTAGGGTTAATCCGGGATTAACACGAAAAACCTACAACAGGGTTTGGGAAATGGCCAACCGTGTCAAACGGGGCGTTTTCCTGAGAATTTAAGTGTCGTTGGTTACGCCAACAATCAGGGTGCGAACGTGTAGCAATTTGCCCTGAAAATTGGTTAGGCAATCTGGCGCAAGTGTAACAGATCTGAGGAGTATGATTTTTTCAATAGGAACGCTGGCCTGACTTATGGCTCGCGATATTGGAATTGATCGACTTGATTGGATGTAACCGAGCAGCCGAATAATATTGGCAGAAGCCAGTACGGCGCTCCGTTTGGAGAGTGTGTATGTCCTTGGCAGGAAAAACGGCAGAAACCAGCACAGCAAAAGCAGCACCGCCACCAGCCGCAGGCGAGGGGTCTGATGGTCCTTTGCTGGACCTGAATAATGCCGCTGTTAAAAAGATGATCAAGCTGGCTAAGAAACGCGGCTATGTCACCTATGAAGAGTTAAATGCCGTTCTGCCATCTGCAGAAGTGACTTCCGAGCAGATCGAAGACACGATGTCTATGTTGTCCGATATGGGCATCAATGTGGTTGAACAGGAAGAAGTTGACGAAGCAGAGGAAACCGAAGGTGGCGAAGTTGCGCAGGTTGATGACAGCAACAAGTCTGTCGCCAAAGCAACAACAGCGAAAGAACCAACAGACCGCACTGACGACCCGGTCCGCATGTATCTGCGTGAGATGGGTTCTGTTGAGTTACTGTCCCGCGAGGGAGAAATTGCAATTGCCAAACGCATTGAGGCTGGCCGCGAAGCAATGATTGCTGGCCTATGCGAAAGCCCACTGACCTTCCAGGCGATTATTATCTGGCGCGACGAATTGGCAGAAGGAAACATTCTGCTACGCGACATTATTGATTTGGAAGCGACTTACGCTGGTCCTGATGCGAAGAAACTTCAGGAAGATCACAGCGCCAAGACGCCGGAAGAACGCAAGGCAGAAGAAGAGCGTAAAGCGGCTGAAGCCAAAGAGGCGGAAGACCGTGCTGCCGAAGAAGATGAAGACGAAGAAGATGAGGGTAACCTCTCGCTCGCAGCTATGGAAGCTGAGCTGAAGCCGCAAGTTGTTGAGATGTTCGACAAGATTGCTGCGACTTATCAGGAAATGCGCAAACTGCATGATAAATCAGTTGAGTTGCAACTGAACAATAAAGCGCTGTCAGATGATGAAGAGCAGTTCAACAGTCAGTTGACTGCAGCTGTTATTGAAGATGTGAAATCACTGGCTCTCAACAACAACCGCATCGAAAGCCTTGTTGAACAGCTCTATGACATTAACAAACAGCTTATGGCTCGCGAAGGCCGCTTGATGCGCCTTGCGGTTAGTTATCGTGTGAAACGTGAAGAGTTCTTGGCTGAATATCAGGGTCGTGAGCTGGACCCGAACTGGGTTGAGCATATTTCAGGACTTAAAGGTAAGGCTTGGCAGGCATTTGCGGAAAAAGAAGAGGGTACTATTGGCCGCCTTCGTGCCGAAATTCAAGAGCTTGCAACTGTTACCGGTCTTGATATCGGCGAATACCGCCGCATTGTTTCTGGTGTGCAAAAAGGTGAGCGCGAAGCCGCTATCGCCAAGAAGGAAATGGTTGAAGCCAACCTTCGTCTCGTCATTTCGATTGCCAAGAAATACACCAACCGTGGCCTGCAGTTCTTGGATCTTATTCAGGAAGGCAATATCGGCCTTATGAAAGCGGTTGATAAGTTCGAGTATCGCCGCGGTTACAAATTCTCCACCTACGCAACATGGTGGATTCGTCAGGCGATCACACGGTCTATCGCCGATCAGGCTCGCACCATCCGTATTCCGGTGCATATGATCGAGACGATCAACAAAATCGTACGCACGTCACGCCAGATGCTTCACGAGATTGGCCGCGAGCCAACACCGGAAGAGTTGGCTGAAAAACTGCAAATGCCGCTCGAAAAAGTGCGCAAGGTTCTGAAAATCGCTAAAGAGCCGATTTCTTTGGAAACACCAATTGGTGATGAAGAAGACAGCCACCTTGGCGATTTCATCGAAGATAAGAACGCTATCTTGCCTATCGATGCTGCGATCCAGTCCAATCTTCGCGAAACCACAACACGCGTTTTGGCATCGCTCACCCCACGTGAAGAGCGTGTGTTGCGTATGCGCTTTGGTATCGGCATGAACACAGACCATACTTTGGAAGAGGTTGGCCAACAGTTCAGCGTGACCCGTGAGCGTATTCGTCAGATCGAGGCGAAAGCGCTACGTAAATTGAAACACCCAAGCCGCTCCCGCAAGCTGCGGAGTTTCCTAGACAGCTAGGCTGGCGCTTCGGTGTTACAAATGAGATCAAAATTGAAACCCCGCATTGCCGAATGGCGATGCGGGGGTTTTGTTGACGATTGTTGCTGTCGTTTGGACGGTATGTGAATGGCAGACCCATATTTCCAATTCACGAAATTGCTTGAACGCAGCCAGTGGTATGAACCGGCAAAACTGAAAGCCCTGCAGGACAAGGGCCTTACACGAATGCTTGTGCATGCCTGGCAACAAGCACCTGCTTATCGTGAGCGCCTTGCGCCCTTGTTTGAAAAAGGTGAAGTACCGGATTTGTCTCGTTGGCAAGAGATACCCATCCTCACGCGCAAGGAAGCACAGGCAAATAGCTTGGAGTATTATGCCCGGCATATCCCAGAGCAGGCTGGGGAGACTTTTGAGCAACAAACGTCTGGTTCCACAGGAATGCCATTTAAACACCGCACCAGTGCGCTCCAGAAAGTTGCCAACCAGGCGACTATTGCGCGTAACTATAGTTGGTTTGGGGTGGATGCCAATAAAAGCTGTGCAATTCTTGCTGCATCTCAATCAGACGATTCCAGTTTCCCCAATGGATTTCGTGGACCTCAATGGCAACGTGGTTTTCCAAATGGCATGGGCTATTGGCTGGATCACAAGAGCACAAATAGTGCGCAAAAGTTGGACTGGCTTCGCAGAAACCCAACCCATTATCTGGGCACAACCCCAAATATGGCGCTTGGAATTATGCTGGAGGCACGCAAGCTGAACGTCGAACTTAAGCCATATGATGCATTGCTAATAGGCAGCGAGGTTCTGACGGATAGCACAGCTGAGGTATTGCGTTCCGAACTGAGCAACACGATTATTAATTTGTATGGCAGCGAAGAATGCGGACGGATGGCTGGATGGTGCTCCGAACTCAATAATCTTCATATTAATGAAGAAGTGTGTCTCGTGGAACTATTGGATGAGCAGGATTGCGCAGTTGAACCTGGGCAAACAGGTAGAATTGTCGTGACGCCATTTTATAATTTTGCCATGCCACTCATCAGGTACGACATCGGCGACTATGCGACCCTCACAGCAGAACCTTGTAAGTGTAGACGATCTAGTCGAGCCTTTTCCAGCATTGCAGGACGCGAGAGAAATCTCTTCAAATTTATTGATGGTAGCAGCACCTGGCCATCTATTAGGGTCGAAGAGTTTCAGGCGATTGTGCCCTTTCAACAATGGCAGATAACCCAAAGAAAACTAGATCATTTGGAAGTGAGTTTAGTGCTTGCAGATCGGGGTATCCCCATCAACTACGAAGCATTTCAAAAAGCACTGTGCCATTCTTTGAATGCACAGTTTAGTGTTAGCATAAATGAAGTGACTGAAATTCCCCGAGAAACGAGCGGAAAATACGAAGAATTCCGCTCATTGATATGAGTATCCAACAATTGGTCGCACCAGTTGTGCTACTATGTAGCGACTGGGATATCTTTTGCTACCAGCTTCACACCAAGATCAAACAGATCTTCATCGCCCTGGCCATCTGGGTCATCCTCACGATGACGTCTGATCAGGCTTTTGTTGTCGCCAAGATAGAGTCGAACGCCGCCCCAGGCGCCGTAGCGGTCATCATCTCCAATACGGCCCTCTGCAAACAAAGCAACACCGCTGGAGAAAATTTGCTGGTCTAGTTGATATTCTGCGCCGAGCGCCAATTCGTGCGTCTCAAAGGAATAACGGTGTCCCACAGATACTTCAAAATTATCGCTCAGATAATAAGAGACATCCGTAAACGCAAAGAAGCCGTCATCCGGTTCCACAAAGCGCGCATCCGCATCGACAAACTCTGCGCCAAACACGGTTTTGAGCGTCAGTCGCTGATGGTAAAACTCGCCTTCCACACCTATTCGTCCAACTGAACTGTCCACATCGTCACTATGTGTGTAGCCGCCGTAAACACCCAAAAGCCCTACGGTTGGATCGCGCCAAAACAGATGAGCTCCGCCACCACCAACAAAATCACCATCGGTTATTCCAACAATGGCATCGCCTTGAAAGCCATAGCGCATGCCGAGTGGAGCGGATATTGATCCCTCCAGCGCGCCAAACCCGTCATCATCCAGGCCACCGCCCAAAATGCCGACCTTACCATTCAATCCGGAAACAGCTGGAATTACTGTTGGCTCTGCCGGGATGCCTTCAAGATAAAGGTCTGCTCCAAAGGCAGAAGCGCTTTGTAAAACTCCAGAAACCAAAGCTGTTGTCAGCAATAATTTGCGTTTAGTCATGCGGAATCTCGATTTTGCGGTTTAGATGCGATAATCACCAATAGTCATTTTGCTGATGCAAGTAAATGTCTCCAAATATCTACAAAGCGAATTCGGTCATGAAATGCCTCGTAATTTACTGTTTTGGCCAGTTTTGATTGACTATAATGGCCGCTGATTGGGCAAACAGATTATGGCCGATTAAAAATGAATCATGTCATTTGAAATCATTACTTGAACACGCGGATATCATGTTGATCCCCATGGATGAATGCAGCGTTGAAGCCTTCAAACAAGTTGATGGAAATATTCAAAGCCTGGCGAAACAGGCGCAAGCAGAAGGGTTTTCTTTTATTGATCGTTTACTCGAATATTGGGGCGATGGCTCGAACCGTTTCAATGGTAAGGGTGAGTGCTTTTTGCAGTTGATGTCTGCTGAAACGCTGGTAGCGGTTGGCGGCATTAATCGCGATCCCTATACCGCCGAACCCGGTGTTGGTCGTATTCGGCATTTATGTGCGACCGGAGTTTCGCTGCAGCGGGGCCGGGCGCGCGCTGTTGCATGCGCTGCTAGAGCGGGTGGCGCATTTTAAGCGCTTGCGCCTGCGGGCAACAGATGAGCGGGCTTCTCGGTTTTATGAAAACCTCAGATTTGTACCAAGCAACGAGCCACACACCACCCACACACTTGATGGGACGTTTTGAAAAATTAAGCTTTTACAACGGTTTGAATCAGTAGTTTTACAAAGTGATTCAAACTAGGCCGCGAATGAGGTGACAGCATCTCCGGGGTGCCATTGCGGGTATTTGGCCATAATGGCCAGGAAACGATCTGAAGTGACGAAAGTCTCAAGGGCCATGCACAGGGCCGACCATTCCTGAGTGTCAAACCAGACGCGATCGACATTTGCAAATTGGCGCACGAAGGGCAGGATAGCAAGGTCGGCCAGAGAGAGACGCTTGCCAAAAAGGAAACCTTTGTTCGCGGCCAAACATTTGTCTAGTTTTCTTAAAAACTCTGACGCCGTGTTGCGTTGCTCGTTGGTATCCACATCTTCATAGCGGTTGGCATATTTGTAGCGATCAAGTGCGGATTTGAACGGCCCGTCACTTTCCTCAATGAGCAATAACATATCGTCCAGCGAACCCTCGGTGGGTGCCAACAAATGCTCCGGGTCATTTTGGCCCAGCACATGCCGCATCACATCAAGGCTTTCGTCAATCACCGTTTCGTCTGGCAGTATTAGCACAGGCACCGTGCCTTTGGGCGATGCGGCCAGCATGCTGTCTGGCTTGTCGCGCAAGACCACTTCCCGCAACTCCACCTCGATCCCTGCGGAGGCAATCGCGAGCCGCCCGCGCATAGCGTAGGGGCAGCGCCGGAACGAGTAGAGGATGGGTATGGTTGATGCGTTCAAGGTCATCTGGAATACATAGACCAGCTGGGACATGCCTTAAAGGCCTGACTAAAGAACAATGTGCACCACTGGCACAGCGCGTCGTGCCGGCTAAAGCGGAATGCTGTGCGGATGGTTGAACACATTGTTTGGGTCATATTTGCGTTTTACTGATTGAAGCCGTGCGAAATTGTCGCCCCAATAGGCCTGCTGCCAGTTCTTTAGGTTCAGGTCTGGATAGTTCACGTAAGCGCCACCGGTGACATAAGGCGACAACACATGTGATACGTGGGCCATCGCTCTTTCGCGTATTTCACGTTGTTCCGGCTTCCAGATTTCGCTGGTGTACTGGATAAGTATCTCCGCCTTGCGATGGGGGAATGCAGTCGTATTCTTTGCAATTTTCGAAATTTCACCGCCAAGAGCTTCAAATACAAACTCAACCGAGTTGGGAGGGTATTGCATCAACACCTGAACAAAATTCTGGATGGCATCTAAGAGCAAGGGCTCATTGAGATAGTCAGATCTGGAATTGAAAATGGCACTGGAATACAGATGTTGGTCATAGAGAAACGCCTCAATTTTCTTCTGAGATGTTGTACGTATGTAGTTGGGATGGATGGGATGCCTTAGCCCAAACACCTGCCCAATTTCTGTTTCAAGTTTTGCTCTTGATGGATCAACTGACACACCCGTTAAAAACAGGGAAAACTTGCTATCGCTGTGCCTTGAAAAATGTAGATGTGTCGTGTGATTAGGGCTTAGCTTTGACCAAAATTGCCAATTGTAGAGAATGCGAGCTGCATCCGGCGCAGATGCAGTGTCGGAAAATTTTATGGCATGATGGACATCAAACGGAAACGCTTCAAACGTAAATTCAAGGACGAGCCCCAGCGATCCACCGCCTCCACCCTGACATGCCCAAAAGAGATCCGAATTTTGTTCTGGTGATGCGGTTAACACACGCCCATCGGCCGTGACAATTTTTAATGCACGTAATCTGTCGCACAACATGCCATGATGGCGAGAGTAATAGCCAAAACCGCCGCCCAAAACATGCCCACCCAATCCAACCTGCCGGTGGGTTCCAGCTGGCAGTGTCAGCCCATGCGGGGTTAGTGCGTCGTATAAATTACCAATGTTTGCGCCAGGACCAGCCTTTACCAAACGACTTGTTGGATCAACCTCCACCTGGTTCAGATCTCTGAGATCCAAAACCAAATCGGGATGTTGAGAAAACCCTCCAAAGCAATGCCCCCCAGAGCGAATTGCAAACCCCTGATCTTCCTCTGCCAAACGAGCAATCAGGTTTGAAAAACCAGAGCGTGGTCGAGCGAGAAGTCGCGCTTGCGGAATAATCCTGCGCGCCTTGTTGTAGTTCAATGACAGTTTTTCAGCGGCGTCATTTTCACTCAGAACAGTAGTGAAACCCAGTTTTTGACCAAGGCTTGCAAGTATCTTTACCGTAGAGTTTGCATACAACTTATTCGAATAAAATGCGGTTAAAGTTGTAGCAATTGATTTCAAAAACAGCCTTCGGTTGAACAGGTGCAATGTTTGTTTTTGTTTGTGCATCTGTCGTCCTCGATAGAATTGACTCGTTTAAATGCAGTATATATCACTAGCTGAAATTAACTATTTGTTAATATAAAGGATTTGTTCGTGTGTGCTTTGAATAGTGTGCGGCTCTTGTCAGCAGTCGCCGTTGGTTTACTAGGTTCCGTTTCAACTGGTTTTGAAGCGCATGCAACAGATAGCGCCACCGCAAGCTGTGCTGACATCAGCTCGCCGGTAAACCCGACAGATTTGCCGTCGGCTGGGAGCTCGAACAATGTTGCATTCCTACTGTCAGTCGCGGAAGGGGATGTAATTACGATCTATACTGGCTCAGACAGTATTTCGGTGGATACACCACTGACCACCGACTCAATAGCAACAATGACAAATCGTGTTTACACTGTGGCCTCTGGTGAGGGTGGAAATTGGACATTTCAACGCATCATTCAGGGTTCTGGCTTCACTATCCAGTGTAGTAGTGAAAGCAGTGGCACTTCACCTGAAGACGTTTCCTCTGCTGGCTCGTCTGCTATGGCAAGCGCTGCGGCGCGGGTGTTCTCCGAAGGCGTTCATACAACAGTTGCCGGCCGTTTCAATGGCGGCGGATCATTCTCTGGTGGCGCTTCGGGCAGCAATATTTCCGGCTATGCCAGCACGTCAGCCATGAAACAGCCTCAGGTTCTGATGGCTTATGGCGAAGATGGGCAAGCTGTCAGCATGGAATATCGCGAGCAATCCGCTTGGAATGCCTGGATTAGCGGTGAGGCCACTGGCTTTGCAGATGCTGGTGATGCGGTTCTTGATGGCTGGTCAGTTATTATGTCCGGTGGTGTTGATTATCGCCTTGCGGAAAACGTCATCATTGGTTTGCTGTTTGGCTACGAAAGTGCCGAACTGGATTTTGATGCAGATGCAAGTTCGTTTGAAGGGCAGGGCCCAACTCTGGGTGTCTATGCTGGCTATCAGATTGCTGAAGGCCTCATCTTCGACGTTACAGTTGCCCATTCTTGGCTCGACTACGACATTAAGAGCGGCACAGCAACTGGCGAGTTTGATGCGTCCCGCTGGCTCTTTGCAGCCAATCTTGTTGGTACGATCCACGTTAATGACCGGGTTACGATTGAGCCGGGCGTGCGCATTGTCTATGCCATAGAAGATCAGGATGCGTTCACTTTGAGTGATACGACCGCTGTTGCATCGAAAACGGTGAATTCCGGGTCTGCTTCCTTCGGCCCTACCATTTACTACGCGCTGGCTGGAGACATGCCAGAGGGCAGCCAGGTCTGGGCATCTGTGAAGGGCAATTACGACTTCTCCGATCAAGATGTAACCAGCTCGACACTGCCAGATTTTGACGGCGTCTTCTCCGCACGCTTTGGCGCGGGCTTCCAAACCTATATATTTGATACAACGAAACTGGATTTATCCGGTGAAGTATCCGGTGTGGGGTCGGATGAATACACAGCCTATTCCGGCAAGGTGAAAATCATCGTACCGCTCGGCGGTCAATAGCTGACAGACCACCAATTGTGATTTCGAAAGACCCGGCCAAGTGCCGGGATTTTTGTCACTTACTATTCCGCAGGCAATTGGCTCACCAACAAGGTGTAAAGCCAAAACGCTGGTTCCGGGTCGGAGGCAACAAGTTCTACAAGTTTATCCAGAGCAATATTGGTCAAATTGTTCGGGTAATCAGCAGCTTGCTTTCCAAGCATCCCCGAAGCCCACAACGCCTCGTGATCGCTTATCGCCAGACGGTTTTTCAAATACTGAATTATCGAAGATGTAGTGATGTTTGGGCAAGGCATAATAAAACCGAATTTTAAAATACAAAAATGTAATTACAGTAATTACTGTCACTATATGCTGGCGTCAATACTGCCAGTACAAATAGGACATGAAAGACAAAACCTTCCAAATGCGTGTCTCCGACGATTTTTTGAAGAAAATTGATGACTGGCGACGTCAGCAACCAGAGATCCCCTCACGCTCTGAAGCCATTCGCATGCTTGTGGACAAGGCTCTAAAGACCAACGATTAGAATTGTGTGGTCCTCTGGCTTGACCGGGGTCCATGGATTATTTGTAAAATCACACACTATCGACGCACCACACCTTCATTTGCGTGTGTCCGGCAAGACCCGGAGCCCGCTTCTTTTTCTGATAAGGTGGAGTTTTATCTTAACCTTGTAACTGGCCGCCTCTACCGCGAGATCATCGGTGCTTCGCAGCTTTTCTGAAGTCCGGCTAGTCGATCTGCTGCGTGGCAAGTTGGTAGTTTTCACGCAGAGAACTGACAGCTAAGGTGCGGTGATCAAAGCTACGTTGGACCTATGCAAACGATTCTTACTCTCACTACCACTGGCGCAGGCCTTTATGAATTCACTAGTGAAGTCGCCGACTTTGTGAGTTCTGCTGGCAAGAGCGCTGGTCTTTTGACCCTGTTTTGTCAGCATACATCTTGCTCACTTACCATTCAGGAAAATGCTGACCCGGATGTGCAAGTGGATTTGCAAAACTTCTTTGCACGCTTGGTACCAGATAGTGATGACCCCTCAATGAACTGGTTGATCCATACCTATGAGGGGCCAGATGATATGCCGGCGCATATTAAAACGGCACTCACACAGACGCATTTGTCTATACCGGTTATGAACGGTCGTATGGCGCTGGGGACATGGCAGGGTATTTACCTGTTCGAACATCGCTCACAGCGGCATCAGAGAAGAATTGTGTTGCACCTTTCAGGCGACTAGCAGGAGATTGTACTATGGCAGGTGACGATATCGAGCCTCGCGGCACGCTAACAGTGCGCACTATGGCTATGCCCGCTGATACAAATGCAAATGGCGATATTTTTGGCGGCTGGGTTATGTCGCGCATGGATCAGGCCGGAGGGATCGCTGGCGTGGAACGCGCGATGGGCCGTGTTGTGACAGTGGCTGTGGATAGCATGACATTCATTCAACCGGTAAAGGTGGGAGATGTGCTCTGCGTTTATTGCGATATTGAGAAAGTGGGCAGAACATCCATGAAAATTCACGTGGAGGCCTTCGCTAAACGCTTCCTGACAGGAGAGCGAAACAAGGTGACAGACGCTATCTTCACCTTTGTCGCCATTGATGAAGACGGCCATCCGAGACCGGTTCCTGACCTAAAAGCGCCTGCTTAACGCGTCTCAACTGCCTGAAATAACGATAAAGCGGATTGGCAGAAAATACCGAGCGACTTTGGGTGCGAGAAGGCTCACGAGTAGATAGGCCGGCTACTGAGTGACACACAAGAAGTAGTTAAAAACGGCGGCCCGATCCAGGGTCGCCGTTCAAAAGACTTTTGAGATGTTGCTATTGTGAAATGGACCACTCTACGGACACTGTTGCGTTGTAGCTCACGGATCCTGCTTCCACCGGCACGACGTCTGCAGCCATGGAGCTGCGTGCCATCATCATCATTTCCGGTTGAGGCTGAAAGCCGCCCTGTTCGCTGATCTGAAGGATGGGGCCAAGCGTTACGCCGGCAGCACTGGCGTAGTCCTGCGCTTTCGCAATTGCTGCTTCCATTGCCTTTTTGCGCGCTTCTGCCTGCAAGGCTGAGGGGTCTTCTACATCAAACCGGGGGCCATTTATGCTATTTGCGCCAAGTGTTACCGCCTCATTTAGTACGTTGCCAATCAGTTTAAGATCGCGAATGCGCACTGTGACCGAATTGCGTACAGTATACCCTACGATAGATGGTCCCTTCGGGTTGACCGAAGAGCTGCTGTTGCGCGTTTTGGGATAGACGATTTGCGGCTCAATGGAAAAATTACTGGTCTGCAGATCTTTGCCCTCAACGCCTGCAGCTTTCAACGCTGCCAGAAAAGCGGACGTGCTTTTGTTGTTCTGCTCCAAAGCACTGATCGCATCATCCGCTTCGGTAACTGTTCCGATTGTGATTATCGCCATATCCGGGCTTGCAAAAACAACACCCTCTGCACTCAGAGAAATTTTTGGCGTTTTTTCTTCTGCCATGGCCTTAACTGGTGCGAAGGCTGTAAGGATTGCGAAAACAAGGGCAGGTGCAAGAGCGGGAAATAAGCGCATCTCAGTCTCCAATTATTACGGTTCGATATGTTTCGCTAGTTACCAATTGTGGTGTGAATACGCCAGCTTTGCATAAAGACGCGTGCATAAGTGAAATCCAACTTGCCGAATGCGCCGAGATGCGATAGCCAAGCGACATAAGTTCAAAGTCGGATCACCACAGTGATGTCGTCTTACCTAGTAGGCCTGTAGCTCAATTGGTTAGAGCCAGCGGCTCATAACCGCTTGGTTGGGGGTTCGAGTCCCTCCGGGCCTACCATTCCACTTATATTTCAATGACTTACAGGGTGGTTATACAGTAGAGTTATACAATCGGTTATACAGTGTCCTAACCGAACATCTTGATGACCTTTTGCATTGCCGCCGCTGCGAGGAGTTCTTGCTCTGCTTCGCGGCTGTAAAGTTCGGCCTGATCAATATCGTCGTGACCCAGCATTGCCATGCTTTCGCGCGTTGAGCCGCCAGCTTCCGCGACATATTTTCCGAGTGTTTTTCTGAGGCCATGTATCGTGCAACCAGGTTCCAGACCTGCGGATTTGGTCCAATCGCCCATTCTGCCTGTCAGGGATTTTTCCGAAAACGGTTTTCCGTATTGGGTTGTGACGACGGTGATGGAAACTGAACTGGCTTTATCCAGCGCCAGTTGCAACGGTTCGCAAATCGGCAGGGACAACGGCTTTTCACCCTTCACGATTGGAATTCTGATCTTGTCATCCTGAAGCCAAGACCATTTCAGGTTCGCCACATCAACACGCCGCAGGCCAGCCCATAGGGCAATGGAGTAAACTAGGCGCGGCGTGGTTCCGATTGGCCAGCGCTCTTCAAATGTCCGCCGTTCGTTCATTGTCCACGCGCGATGGCCTTTGGTTTTCGGATTCCATTTAATTTTGTAAGTCGGATCAGCCTCAATCCATTCTTCATCAAGCGCCGCGTCGATCAGGCGTCTTATTGCGACCATCAGATGTTTTGCCTTGTGCGGTGTATCCGCATAGGTTGCTAGAATGTGTTTAACGTGGCGGCGCTTCAGGTCCGCGACCTTCATGTCGCCCCAAGCGTCATTCTTGTTTGAAACAACGCGCGAATCGAGGAACATTTCAGTTAAATAGATGTTCTTTGTCTTGGTGGCTGGCTTGTAACGCTTCCATTGTGCTGAGCGGGTCTGGACGATGCGCCATGCAGCTTTGAACGTCTGGGGCAAAGCCGCGCTCGGGATCTTTGTGACTGAGGCCTTGCGTGGCTCCCGGCCTTCAATTGCGGCTGCATAGGCCTCTTCGAATTCCGGATGTCCGGGGTGGTGGGGCAGGGCTTTTGACTTGCCATTTCGACGAAAACTGTAACGGCGTTTTCCATGGCGGTCTTTATAGGATGAGGCGTAAGGATAGTTTTCCATACCGTTTTGTACGTCGGAATTCATGCTCCCAGCAATTCATCAATTCGATTTCTGGTGGAATCTGTGGGCAAGTCGGTAAAGGCAGCGTCCAGTTTAAGGCGATCCCAGACCTTGCGCGCGTCGATTTTGTGAGGACGTGGCATTCTACCATCCTTGACCAACTCATCAAATTTCGATGGGCTAACACCAATCCAGCGCGCGGATTCCTCGCGGTTTAAACCCCTTGGCGGATAGCTGATTGAATCGTGATTAATGGTCATTGTGCTGGTCAGGTACGGTATAAGGGGACGGCATCTTGCTGATTGCATTTGGCATCTCTACCATTGCGGGTAGATTTTGTTTTCCGCGCGTTGAGGCTATAGTATGGATCGGTATTTGTTGTTGTTTCGGAACCCTCGGGCCTTGGTAGCGCTCGTCGCTGGTGTGCTTTTCGTTATCGCCCTTATGGGGTTTGGGACGGGATTGAACCTTGAAGAATGGCGCAATCTTGCTTTGATTTTGGGTGGAATGATTGCTTTGCCACTGGCAGCCTGGCGATCTGGAATTGCTGCAAAACAGGTAGCCCTGACAGAAGCCGGGCATAATACCGATCGATACCAAAAGGCCGTTACGATGCTGGGAGATGTTCGCCTCTCTGTTCGTGAAGCAGGCATATTTGCATTGACTGAGTTGGCCGAAAACAACTTTGAAAAATACCACGTCACCGTCATGAAACTTCTTTGTTCGTTTATAAAAGACCGCTCTTCTGAGCAGAAACAGGAACAATCGAAAGAACGAAAAAGACAAATGGAGTTGGAGGAACAACGCGTGCAGCGGGCGGAATTGGAGCAGCAAAATCTTCCTGCTTTTGGTCGGCACATACCGCAGCGCCGGCCAACTGTGGCTCTTCAGGACATTATTGCGCCGGACTGTCAGACAGCACTTACCGGCCTTTCCGCCCTCCGCAAGATTGCTACAGTAAATAATTGCGCTCTTGTGAATATCGAACTTGATTTGAATAACACCAACTTGTCGGGAGCCAGTTTGATTGGGGCCGATCTGCGTGGGGCGTTTTTTGAGAAGGCCAATCTGCAGGGTGTCCTTTTGATGGGTGGTGATCTGGAGGGGGCTTTTCTGAATGGAGCTGATTTGAAGGGGGCCTTTCTGGATATTGCGCGTTTGGTGGGGGTCGATCTTAGTGGGGCCAATCTGGAAGGGGCTCATCTGCTTAAGGCTAATCTGAAGCGAGCCAATTTGCTTGGGGCACAACTCTCGGGAGCGATCTTGGCCGGTACTAACCTGACCGAGGCCGACCTGAAAGGTGTTGATTTGACAGGTGCTCATCTAACCAATTCTGACCTGTCCGGCGCTAATCTGACTAGTGCTAGTCTGGCCGGTGCTGTCCTGATCCATTCTGACCTGTCCGGCACTAATCTGACTAGTGCTAGTCTGGCCAGTGCTGTCCTGGTCGATGCTGATCTGACAGATGCTGATTTGACCAATGCAACTGTATCCACCGAACAATTGAGGACCGCCAAATTTGTGGATGAGAAGTGGATGGAACACTTTAGCAAGCTGGAAAATGGAAACGATCCCGAGCGAATTTAATCCCTCAGCGTGTTGAGCGTGTTTGCGCATACCCGAATGCGTAAGCAGACTTTCAACGCTCATTGTTGTGCCGCACCAACATCAAATTGGCTCCCGTGTCTCGCAATCAACTAGACAGCCATGAGTCTTGCCTTTAGTCGCGTCTTTCGACAGGACAAGCTTGCAAGCTTCAATCTGTTTCGCAGGGTTCAAGCTCATGACAGCTTTTCGTCTGCAGGCTGAACAATCCGTTCTGACATTCCGGCCAAGGTATCTTCAATGAAGTTGTCCAAGGCTATCTTTTCAAGCTTCCCTTCAAGGTGCTTGCTGTAAGACTCGACGATGGTTTTTATGTCTATGCGGTCTTCCTGTTCCAGTTGAGCCGCACGCCCTTCAAACTGAACTTTCCAAGTGTTCGAGACTGCTTTCGGCGTCTTCAAAGACTGAAGCGATGCAATCAGTTCCTTTGCAATCTCATATGGAAACAGTTCTTGAGGTTCCGCAGATCCGGTTTCAGCGGCATCGCTAACGCTGACCGGATCTGCTTCACCATCGCCTTGGGAGGGACGCGATTTCGGTTTTTCCGTTTGCGCGCCAGAGGACGCTTGCTGAATGGCTTCGGTTTGTTCCTTGATGAGTTCAGCGTTGAAACCTGCTTGTAGCTCTGGTGATGCTTCCTGCTGCAACGTGGCAGCCTTCTTGTTTTCAAGCTGTTGTGCCAGAGCCGTCTTTTGAGGCGTTACGTCCTTGGCATTGTCTGGGCCTTGGTGGTCACGAACTTCTTCGGTGACCTGCATGCCTTTGGTAACATCCGCATAAACATCCCGAAGGCACCACGCACGCGCACGCATCTGCAGCATGCGTTGCGGGTATTTATACCAGGGTGAATCGTTGGGTTTTTCGTAGCTTGATCCGCCCTTGCCCCTTCTTGTGACAATCTTTTCGGTCTGCCAAAGGCCCGCACGCATAGCGTCTTTGGCGGAGAATGTTTTGAGAACAGGCTCGCTTTCGCCTTTGCGTAAGGTTTCGCAATAGGCGACCATGTCGTCGTTTTCTCCATCAACCCATTCTTTCACGTATGTGCAAAGTGGGCTTTTCCGAACGATACCAATCAGTGCATCCCCCCAAATGCAGGGGCGATTGTTGATCACTGCAACAGACTGTACTGCCGCCATTGGTGGCAAGCCGACTTCCATCCCTGAAATCATTGCGATCATGACTTTTTGCGTGGTGTCCAAGTCTTTAGGAGCCATCGCTGATTTGTGCAGCGCATCGGAAAGGCGAAAAGCTTCTTCAATGTTTGAGGGCACTATGCCGGCAATCGCTCCGCCGGTTACCAAAGCTGGTTTAGGTTGCGGAATTGATTGGTCGATTTTCGCTATGTCGTTCATTCGGCAGCCTCCAAAGCTGGTTGGGAAAGGTGTTCTTGTTCGTTGAGGAAATTGTCTAATTTATCGGCCGCCCAAGGTTTTGATTGAATTGGTAAAGTGCCGTCTTTAAAGGGCCGATGTCCGGGCCAATCACCTGTATCCAAGCCGTGCTTGATCTGATCTAGGCACCAGCGGATTGCGCGTTCGCCACGGTCTAACTCATGCTCGCTTAGTTCAACGTGAGCAGTGTCTGGAACATCATCATTCAAGACATATAGGAACACGAAGGATTCAAACGGCTTGCCAAGCATGCGGCAAACCATGCGTGTCATGGCACCTTGAAGGTAATAGCCAGAGTCGAACAATTGCCTTTGAAGAAAATTCTCATCCATACTGGAAGTGGTTTTCAGATCCGCATAAACGCCAGTCAGGTATGATGGCTCGTTATCTGGACGTACCTTCAGCCAAATACCAGTGTCTGGATCACGCGCTACAATGGATTGTTCAACTTTGCCATTTAGCAACCCGGCGTTTTTGACAAGCGGATAGTTGGCCGCGTCGAGAGACATAAGCCGTATGCGTTCGATCTGATCAGTTGTGACGATAGTCAATTCTTTATCAGTCTGTTCTTGCACCCACTCTTTGCAGGCAGTCCGGTTGCTATGCCATGGCTTGCCTTCAACCTTGTCAGGACGCAGAACGAACTTTTGATTGAAAACCTCGTCTCCAAGCATGAGGCAATGTGAGGCGCGCCCAAATGCCAACGGCTTCGTTGACTTCATTTGCACGTGTTCAGGATTGTATTTCCAATGGCCCCAAAACTTCTTTGGCGACCCGCTATGTGGCGGCAACATGTACTTGAGGGAACTCTTTGATACGCTTGGCCCATCAAACAATTCTAGATCGTTGTGATACCGCTCAAGTGAGATATCCGAATAGATTCCGTCTTCAGTAATGTGCTCGGTCATTGGTCTTGATCCTTTGAATTGTTGGGCGGCCCACATTGGGAGGAGTAAGCGAACCGCCCTTTGCGCTGGGAGGGAGCGCGTTAGATTGCGTTGAAAATTGCTGTGGCAGCGATGCCCATGAGCAAGCCGCATACCCACCAGAGAAAGCGGTGCATTCTGCCCTTGTCTGCTGTGGTCATTCCGTACTGGTCTGCACCTTCGAAGCGGCGCAGGCGGTCCTGCATGTTTTGGTCAACCATCACTGAACACTCCCATTGCGATTAATCAGATGATCGGTATTAGAAGGCGGATAGCTGTCACGTAGGCCGCTAAAGCGGTTTGCTAGAATTTCTTCCAGCTCTTCAAGGATATCGAAATCAACACCTTCAAGTTCCTTTACAGCAACAAAGTCATAGGTCTGTTGTGGCGCGCCAATTTGCTCTGCGCCTGCGGCTAGAAAATCATGAACAAGATTGCGGCTGATAACAGCGGCTTCACGTGTGGCGTTTAGATATTCCTTGTCGCCGCCGTGGTTGCCTATGTCGGTGCGTTCATTGCAATAGGTGGCCTTCAATGCGTTAAGCTCGTGAATGGCTCTGTCAATCGCGTGTGGAACGTCTTCGGTGCTTATCAATCGTCCAGTAAAAGGCACTATGCAGCCTCCTGATTTCTCAATAATTCAGAATGCCAAGCGTCAAGAACCTTGATGTAGGTTTTCAGTGACCGCTCAGCGTTAAAGGAAAGGGAGTGCGCAACAGCCAAACGCGTTAAGCGTTCTTCCTGAACAATCTTTTCGGATGCTGTCTTGCGGAAGGCCGCTATCAATTGAACACGCGCATCATTGTCTTGCTCGTGACAAAGGACTTCAAAGCATCCCCGAAGCAATGGCCAATGGTCTAACGTGATCGATGTTAGAGTTTTGGCATCAAGCAGACCATAAGGCAGATTGCCAGATATCCGGCAACGCTCTGCGTTTTGCTCAGAAAGATGCGGCAATAGTGCCATTGCGATAATCCCCTTAGTTTTCAATCCAGCAAGATCGGCTAGCGCTTCTTCGTTGCTGATGGGCTTCGTATAATACGTATAAAACGTAAAGACAAGAAAAAATACGCAACTAACGTAAATATTGTTGCGTTTAACGCGTAAATGAGTGTTTATTGCGCTACCGATTTCAAGTTGATTTGCGGTAAAATGGGCGACCGGGTGCAATTCCCGTGCTGGTGCAGCCCAAGGCGCGGGAAGCGAAAGTCCTACTGCGCTGCCAGAAAATGAGGACGGATTGCCGAGAGGCGTCCTGGCACGCGTCCCATTCCGGCTCCGGCCTTCAGGACATCGGCCATGGTTTCCCCGCCTCTTGGATTTGGTCCATGGGGTAGGGGGAAGCTATGGCCGGAACCCTTCCTCACCATCCTTCAAAACAAAAGGAAAAGGAATAACTAGATGCAACGTTTGTGCTATACAGCAAACCAGGAAACTGTTTGCATTGTAGAGAAGCAACTAGGACGCATGGCGCAATATCCACATTTTGGTTACAGCATGAGCAGTCTTCGAAAGGTAGGTGATCGCCTTTCAAAGACAATTCACCACGACGAATGGAGAAAGCCTGTAGAACAGGAGCGAATAACTGAATTGTTTGCCGTTGCTAACAATTGGCGCGATTCACATATCATGCCAATGCGTAGCGTTAGATATTCGGTGAGGTATGCAATTAGGAAGTTGAATATTGAAGGAGATCTTGCATCTAGACCTAAACGGATGCCGTCGATTAGGCGCAAACTAAAGGATTCTTCAGTAAAACTCGATCAAATGAACGATCTAGGCGGATGCCGTGCAATTATGGATGATATCGCCGGTGTGAGGGCTTTGGTTCATCAAATTGAGCAGACATTTCCACATGATATTCGGAAAGAATATCGATATATAGATGATCCAAAGAAGGATGGTTACAGAAGCCATCATATCGTTTTTAATTTTGTCCCTAAGAGCCAAGAACAGAAACCATTTGAAGGTCGTCGCATCGAATTGCAAATTCGCACTCGACTGCAGCATTCTTGGGCCACAGCAATTGAAGCGGTGAGTCTTTTTACAGGCACAGATCTCAAGCACCATCGTGGGCACGAAAATTGGCTTAGACTTTTTGAATTGACCTCAGCGGAGTTTGCTTTCGCTGAAAGTTGCCCCACTGCAGACGGCGTGCCGGGTCACCACGAACGTGTCAGCGAAATAAGACAGTTATGCAGAGAGTTGAAGGCAATCAACACTTTAGAAAACATCAAGAATGCGACGCATTACGCTGAGAATTTTGTTTCTGATAATGCGAAGTATTATCTCATAAAATATCAATCCGATCATACGGTCAGTGTTCAACCTTATTCTGGGGCAATATTAGCAGCTGCGGCTTTGCAGAACGAAGAGCAAAAAAATGAATTTGGGTTTGCAGATTCAAAGGTGGTTTTGGTGGAAGTGGATCAAGTCGAGCGCTTGGTGCAAACTTATCCGAACTATTTCGGAGACGTTTCATTGTTTGTTAGAAATCTTAGGAATTTGTGTGAGGGCTCCAGAGCAGTTGAATACTCGATGACTCCTCAAAAAGTTATTAAGCAAAAACCACGTGAAAGACCAGACCCAGCGGCCTTGCGTCGACGATATTCCAAGTGGACCGAAAATTGATAACCGTCAAAACCAGTATTACATCAGTAGTCTTTCAAATTTTGTAGTCGGTCGTCGCCTGATTTAAATCAGAAATGTATTTATTAAGTCGTCCAGCGACCTACAAAACGGCCAAATATAAACATCTCATCGACATTTCGGTCATACGGAGCGTGCCTGTCATTATCTGAAATGATACGTACGATCCCGTCACCACCATGTGATTCGAGGCGCTTCACAACTACGCCGCCAAAGTCATCGGCAAGCGCGTAAACACCATCGGGTGAGGGCGCTCTGTGGCCGGTATCGACGAAGATTACGTCACCGTCTTTCAGTGTTGGGTACATGCTGTCGCCTTGCACAGGCAATGCGGCCAGACGGGCAGGCGGAACGCCAATGCGTGCATATATGGTTTCAGGCAGGCCCCAAACACCGCTTACCTGATCTGCATTGATGGTGATGCCGTTGTGAGTGGCGTTTACATTTCCAGTTAGTCCGCCGCCGCCCATGCCTGCGGTTACATCGATCTGAGGAACAGTGCGGCTAGGTACGTTTGTTGTGCCGTTTTCGGAGTTGATGCTCATTTGGGCTTCGCTGCCAACTGAACGCGCGATGCCTGGGCCGACATATTCTGGGCCCGCTAGAGCCCAAACGTCTTCGTTGCGAATGGCCGGTTCCCCTTTCCCAGCAAGAGCTTTGGTCAACTTTGCAACAAGATCGCGTTTGAAGAACCCACCCTTGTATTGGTCGGCGCTTTCGTATCGTTGGTAGCTGGAAGCGCCACGAAGCCCAAGAGCTTTTGCAACTTCTTCCATTGAAAGGCCTGCGCGCATTCTGAGTTCACGTAGAGCCGCAGTGATAGTTTCAGCATCATTTTCCATATCGAGCATAAATGCAGACACCATTTACGTTTTCCACGTTGACTTGATATACGTTTTGTGCGTAATAAACGTAAATTCAAATTGGAAGAGAGTTATGGAACCCGCTGAATTTGTAATCAAGGAACTTGGTGGTTTGACAAAGACAGCCCGTGCCATTCGACCAGATTTTGCAGTCACCACTGTGCAGGGCTGGCGAGATCGTGGACGTATTCCGCAAACGTACTGGTCGGATCTAATTACGGCCGCTGCGAAAGCAGGCAAGATTCTATCGGTCAATGACTTTTTGTGTTCGCATGAGCGAGCCGAAGAGGCCAGCCAATGACTCACAACGAACGTCTTTTGAACTATATCCTGAAAGACTGTGAGCGCCGCAATTGTTCTCCCACAAAATGGGGCCAGCTTGCAATCAACGATGGAAAACTGGTTGGTCGACTGAAAGCCGGGAAAACGATCACAATTGCGACGATGCAGCGGATAGAGTGGTTCTGTTCCCTTGGAGCGGGTGGAATGACCCAAACCACGCAACATGATCGCCTTCAATTTGCTCGCTGTCGAAGCGGCTTTAGTTCCGCTGCAAGCGCAGCCCGTGCGGTTGGCATCCCAGAAAGCACCTATAGGGCGCATGAAAACGGACAAAATGGCTTCAGCATTGATGAGGCAAAGGGTTACGCAAAACACTTCAATGTTACGCCAGAATATCTGGTGTTTGGAAACCCTATAAAACCCCCACTGACTGATGTTGATTGCTATCACCCACCTTGCATTGTGGCTTCGTACTTTGGCCTTTCTTCCAGTGGGGTAACGGCACAAAAAGTCCGCAAGATATTCAAAGAATATGGCGTTCTTCAACTTCTGACCGTTTCCCATGTTGCAACCGATGATATCAGCCGATTTCGTATGTCGGCAGCACTCAATGCCGCAAACGCCTTGCTGGCATCGCTGGAGGCTGCAGAATGAACCACGAAACAACAAAACTAATGCCGGGTACAGGAAGAAAACCAACGGACAAGCATTTTGATTTTGCTGATTGGTGGGCGCTTTATCCGAAGAAGTTTGACCAGCTCGTAAAGCTTATTGGGAAGAACCGGCAGACTGTCTTGCAATGGCGCACGAACCGCGTACCGGTTGAGCACATTGATATCGTTTCGAAGTTCACCGGCGTGTCTGTCGAGATACTTCGCCATGGCAGGGTACGCTGCATCGATACTGGGATCTATGGGGGTATCAACATCCCAATCTGTGGACATCGTGCGAAAGACCTTGAATTGCTGCGCGCCCGTTCCCGCAACATGCCAGCCAGTCTCGACAATGAGTTGATGGGTACACCCCCAAATGGTCGCTCTGTGTGGGATCAAACGAAAGCGATACGCGGCCCTGACGGTCGGTTGCTTGATGCGGTTGGCGACGGCGACGTTACGCCGATTGATATCGCTTCGATCTTCGACCCGATCCGCAACATTCCCAAGACTGAATCTCAAACTCAACACAACTGACTTTCACCTCGACTGTTGAGCGAGAACTATCCCGTTGCGCCCATTGCGTAACTGTCAAAAAAACGGAACCGTTGACATGACGCCAGATGAACAAGCCCTAAAAATAGCGATTTATCAGACAATAAGAGCAAACGGCGGTGTCGAGGCGGCGGGGTCTTTGGTTGGTATGTCAGCTAAATCAATGAGCCGTTTTCAATCCGATCAGCATCCTGAATGCTCGCCAAGCCTATTCACAGCAGTTCAATTGGATGAACGCGGCAACGGCCATATATTGCGATGCTGGGCGGAGCGCACTGGTCAGAAACTAACGCCGCTTAAGGCGAAGCCAAAAGGCAAATCCATATCCCAGATACTTGGAACGCTTTCAAAGGAACATGGCGATGTCATGCGCGCAGCTTTGGAAGCTAATGCAGATGGCGACTTTTCTCCAAGAGAAGCAGTTGAGGTGCTTAAGCAGGCTGATGAGGAAATAGAAGTTCTAAACACCTTGCGAGGCCTGTGTCTGGCTACAATTCAAAATGGTGCAAAATGAGTATTCCTTGCCCTGTATGCAGCCGGGAAATGGCGGCGCCAACATTTGAAGCTGTGTTTCATGGGATAAAAATGCGTCCGGGTGAAGAGGCCGTGGCGAAGATCCTTTGGGCGCGCCAAGGGGCATTGGTTGCCTATGACACGATCATTGATCAGCTTTGGCAATTAGACCCAAATGGCGGGCCGGAATACTCACAAGGCATCGTTAAAGTCTGGGTTTGTTTTCTCCGCAAAAAAGTACCGAACGGCATGACAATCGAAACTGTCTGGGGGCGTGGCTACCGTCTTGAGGTGGTCCAATGACAATTCAAAAATGGAATGTGGATCTCAATGTTCATTTGTTGAGCGAGGGCAATGTTGTCCCTGAGCAAATGCCGGTCACAGCTAACACTCTAAGGGCCGCAGTGGCTGTTGCTGAACATTCAGCGACTTGGAAGCACCGCACTTACTATCGAGGTGCTGATGGCTCTCCAATCCCGGTTCTTCCCAATTGCGAAATCCAAATCTTACAAGTGAGGCCGTCGCTTTGATTGAAACATTTGTCACGCCACCGGAGCCGGTTCGGTTCCATGAATTCGCAAACCTATTTCCAATGCTTGATGGAAAACCGCGAGAAGAATTGGTTGCAGATATAGCCGCCAATGGCATGCAAGAGCCAATCGTAATGATGGGCCCAATAATTCTGGATGGCCGCAATCGTTATATGTGCGCCCGCGAAACTGGTGCGGAAATCAAAGCTGTTCAATTTGATGGTGATGACCCGCTTGCGTTTGTGATCAGCAAAAACCTAAAGCGCAGGCACATGACCGAAAGCCAGCGGGCAATGGTTGCTGCAAAATTGGCGAAGTTGCCAAAAGGGGTAAATCAGCATGCGCCAATTGGCGGACCCTCCAACAAGCAAGCAGCAGAAATGCTTTCGGTAGGCCAAAAGTCAATCGAAAGAGCAAAGATCGTTGAAAATAACGGTGCACCCGGTTTGGTGGAGGCTGTACAGAGCGATCAAGTCAAGGTTTCTGCTGCTGCTGATATTGCATCGTTGCCAATTGCGGAACAGGTAGCTCTGATTGAACAAGCTGATCCGAAGGCCTTTCAAAAAGTTGCAGCAGAAGTTCGCGCAACCAAAACGGCAGCAAAAAAGACCAAACGCATTGAACGTGAAGCTGACCTTTCCAAGAAAATCAGTGCCCTGCCAGACAAAAAGTATGGAGTGATCTTAGCCGATCCTGAATGGCGGTTTGAACCATACAGTCGCGAAACCGGCATGGATCGATCACCAGATAATCATTATCCGACGTCTGAAACTGCCGACATTAAGAGCCGAGATGTTGAGTCAATCGCTTCTGATGATTGTGTGTTGTTTTTGTGGGCTACGGCTCCAATGATCCAGCAAGCCTTGGATACAATGAAGGCATGGGGCTTTGAATATAAGACTCATTGCATTTGGAATAAGGTTCGCAATGGCAATGCATGCGGAACCGGCTATTGGTTCACAGGCGAGCATGAACTTTGCCTTGTCGGCACGCGTGGCAATGTTCCGGCACCAGCACCAGGCACGCAATTTACATCCAATTTCAGCGCGCCAGTCGGCAAGCATTCTGAAAAGCCAGATGATGTTCACAAGGTCATCGAAGCTTATTTCCCCAATCTTCCAAAGATCGAATTGAACGCACGGTCACAGCGTCCCGGTTGGGATGTCTGGGGCTATGAGGCTGAACCGCAAGAGGTTTCGGCATGATCAGAACCGGCACCTTTCAGTTCGTGCCTCATACGCGAATTCCAGAGTTTCACAGCAACGGCTGGATGATAACCGACGACTTGGGCAGCCATCATGGCCGTTGGTCAGTGCTGATGTGGCGCTGTGATTGCCCAATCCCTCCCAACTAAGGAAACTCCCATGTCTGAACACCCAAACGACCACAACAGCAAAATTAGTGAAGATGCAATTATTGCTGTTCAGCTTTCAAAATTGAAACGCGAGACCGCCAGTTCCAAAACTGCTCAAGGTGATTTGAAAGGCTTGCAAAATAGCCTTGATGCAGACGGTCTTAATGTTAAAGCCGCTTCCGATGCCTTGAAGATCGTTGAAAAAGGCAAGAAACAGAAAACGATCAACTACATTACAGACCTGTTGAAATATCTGCGCGTTTTGGGCCAGCCATTGGAAGCTGATCAACTCGAGTTATTCCAATCAGTGCCTGTTATGCCGGGTATTCTTGAGCAAGCTTATGAAGATGGGTTGTTGGCCGGCCGAACTGGTGAAGATCGGTTCTCAAGCCCTCATGATCTCAATTCAGATTCAGGCCGTGAATGGGATAAAGGCTTTGGAGTTGGTGAGAAGGAACGCGAAACGGTTCTTGCAATGGAGCAAGAGGCCGAGATTGTTCCCGCTGAAGGTGAAGCCAATGACGATGAAAGCCCAGATGAGGGTCAATCGAACGTTGAAGCTTCGATCATGGCGGCCGAATAACTCATGGGCTGGCTTGCAATAGACCCAGGCACCCGATGCGGTTGGGCCTACTACCGAAAGGGCGCCAACCGTGTTGAAACCGGAACTTGGCGCCTTGGCGGCATAAAGGCGACCAAAGGTGAGCGGTATCATCAGCTGCTGAAAAACCTGATTGCATTTTTTGCAACGCGGGAAGTGACAGGCATTGCGATTGAGGGGCCCGCGCTTGGCCGAACCGGTTCAAGTGCATCTCATAGCATGTCTGAGGCTTGGGTTCCTATTGTAAGCCTGTTCTGCTGCATGAAAGGGCTGCCCGAACCAACCATTGCAGCTATCCCAAGTTGGCGCGCTGCCTTCCTTGGTTATGGGCAACTTTCAAAAGCGCTTCGCGAAAAGCTGACCACTGAAAAGGCCCGCCGTGAGCATTGGAAATCAGCCACAATTGAGCGCTGTCAACAACGTGGCAATCACCCCGAGAACGATGAAGAGGCGGACGCTATCGGCATCTTGTTTTGGGCTGTGAATGGCGGCGATAAAGCGAATGCAAAGCGGGCAGCAATAAAGCGTCAAAAGTCCCTCGATAAGAGGCGTCAAACCAAGATGGATCTGCAGGTATCAGCATGAACGCATTAACATTATTCCCGACCATCCCAGTACGAAAACAAACATATCTGCCTGAATTGATTGTCGATAGCTTTGCTGGTGGTGGTGGGGCTTCCACGGGAATAGAAATGGCTCTTGGGCGCTCGCCAGACTATGCGATCAATCACGATGCTGAAGCAATTGCAATGCATGCTGCCAACCATCCGGATACTGTTCATTTAAGCAAGAATATCTGGCAAGTCGATCCAATCGAGGTTGTTGGCAAAAGCCCGGTTGGCTTGTTGTGGGCCTCTCCTGATTGCAAACACTTTTCAAAGGCAAAGGGCGGAAAGCCTTTAAAGCGCAACATACGTGATCTTGGGTGGTCCATTGTTCTATGGGCCCGGCGTGTGAGGCCAAGGGTCATTATCCTAGAAAATGTTGAAGAGTTTCAGACATGGGGACCACTTACAATTGACGATAAGCCGTGCCCTGAAAGAAAGGGGCAAACGTTTCAAAAGTGGGTTTCAGAGTTTAAGCGACTTGGATACAAAATCGAATGGAAGGAACTGCGTGCTTGCGACTATGGCGCGCCAACCATTCGAAAGCGTTTGTTTGTAATTGCCCGCCGGGATGGTTGCCCAATCGTTTGGCCTAAACCAACTCATGGGAAAGCAGATGACCCAGATGTCATCTCGGGTGCAAAAAAACCATATCTAACAGCGGGCAGCGATGTTGTTGATTTTTCACATCCTTGCCCCTCCATTTTCGATACCGCAAAGGACATCAAAGAAAAATTGGGCCTTCGCGCACAGCGCCCACTTGCTGAAGCAACTATGGCTAGAATTGCACGAGGCGTGAAGCGTTATGTCTTAGAATGTGCACAGCCTTTTATCGTGACCTGTAACCACAGCGGCAAGAATCAACGCGGTTGGGGAATGGATGAGCCCGTAAGAACTATGACAGCCTCAAGGGACGCTCACGGCTTAGTATTGCCATACGTGAGTTATGCTCAACATGGTGGAAGCAATCGCTCGGCTGGTGATCCTATGCACACCATTACAGCGAGTAAAAAAGATCAAAATGCTGTCGTCGCTGCATTTCTAGCCAAGCACAATACTGGTGCTACGGGCTCAAGCATGAATGAACCGGCGCATACAATCACGGGTAACGGATCTGGCAAACGTGAAGGCGGCGCAACACCTATGGCCGTGGTCGCCGCGAACATGCTCACGTTGCGTGGCTCTGCTCGGCGTGACGCTGCAATGACCCAACCCCTCAACACTATTTCCTCAGGCGGCACACATAACGCTGTCATTGCCAGCCATATCTCACGGCAATTTGGCCAAGGGACAGGCAGTTCTATGGAAGATCCAATCGGAACAATAACGGCTGGCGGCGCCGAAAAAGCGGCAATAGTCGCGGCCTTTATGCAGAAATATTATGGCACAGACCAAGCGCCAGAGTTGTCAGACCCCATGCACACCGACACAACAAGAGATCGGTTTTCACTAGTGAAGGTGGAAATAGATGGTCAGACATTTGTCATTGAAGATATCGGAATGCGGATGTTGACCCCACGTGAGCGTTTCAGGGCGCAAGGCTTTCCGGATTCTTACGAGATAGAAAATGGCGAAGACGAAAACGGGCAAGAAATCAAATTTTCACAAGCCGCTCAAGGTCGAATGTGCGGCAATAGCGTTTGCCCGCCACTGGCAAGAGCTTTAGTCGCGGCTAATGTTCCTGAGTTGGCCGTTGTGAGTGTAGCAGCATGAACATTCAAAACGGCGATCCTCAAAACTATGAGCAAGACCAGGGCGACACGTTCGATCTTGCGCCTCACAACATTGAAGCTGAACAAGCATTGCTTGGTGCGATATTCATCAACAACGATGCTTATTATTTGGTTTCTGATTTTCTAGATTCAGATCACTTCTTTGATCAGCTGCACAGCAAAATCTACTACGTGATCGCTCAAGTGATTTCAGAAGGTAAAACAGCGACGCCGGTAACGGTCAAAGATTACCTTCAACCTGACGAAATGATTGGTGAAATCACGGTTGGCCAATACCTCACACGGCTGGCAATGAATGCAACAACAGTCTTGAATGCCAAGGATTATGGCAATGTTGTTAAAGAGGCATATCAGCGCCGCTTAGTTATTAAAATTGCGGAAGAATTAATTAGCTGCGCTGTTGAGGCTGATGTTGATGACTCACCCAAAGCCATCATTGATGAAGCGATTGCGGCGTTGCATGAGGCGTCATCTGGAAAGAACGTCATGGACCTTAGGTCGCTGCATGATCTGGCTGAAGAGTCTATTCAGAAAACCAGCGATATTTATTCAGGTGCGAAGCTCGCCGGCTATTCAACTGGCTTGCAAACATTAGACAGCATGATTGATTGCCTGGTGCCTGGAAACCTTGTTCCGCTATTTGGCCGATCAGGAACATTCAAGACTGCGCTTTCAACTCAGATTGGTGTTTCGGTGGCCAAGCAGGGCGGCAAGGTTCTCATGATCCAGTTGGAAATGAAGGGCTATGAAGTCGCGCAACGGGTTTTATCAGCCGAAACAGGCATTAGCGCCCAAAGACAACGGCAGGCTAAGCTCACAGAAGCCGATTTTGAAAAGCTAATCTCTGGCAAGGAAGCTGTGAAAGACCTTCCATTCTGGATATGCACGCCCGGCAAGATGACATGGCGACAGATGAGCCGATTAATTGAGCGTGTGAAGATATTAAACGGCTTGGATATGGTCATCATTGATCATCAACGCCGTGTGGCCTCTGAGCCGCGTATGAGCGCCGTTGAGACGATTGAAAACTTCTTCAATGGCATGATGGATATGAAGCAGGAACATGACCTGGTTTTCATGCCTTTGGTTCAATTGAAAACCGATGACATGCGGTTCGAGGTATTACGGCCCAAGGTCAACAATGCCTATGGCGGCGATATCATAAACAACTCGGCCGATCTTATCATTGCCACGCATAACGAGCATCGTTTGCTGAAGAAAAACCCACCTGACAGATCATCTTCCAAATACAGCAAATGGCTTGATGATTGCGACAAGTGGGAAGGCAAGGCCGAGATTGGCTGTCTGAAGTATCGCAACGGTGAAGAACTCCCATATCGCACGTTTAACGTTGATGGGCCGCGCATGTTGTTTAGCGATATTGCCAGGCCCGAATTTGAAGATGCGCCGATGGGATTGTTTTGATGGAAGGTGAGAAATAGGAACCTGCATGACGCGCCCAAAAGGTCGGTTGGATCTCATCTGCGAACAGGAAGGCATTCGCATCAGACCTGTGACACGGCGCCGTAAAGGTCCTGAAACACACGCACGTCAAACGCTTAAGAAGCTTTTCCAGACACATGGCGAAGGCCATTTGGTTCTCGTTCTGAAGTGCATCAAGGAAAGCAAGAACAACGCAGGCGAGGCATGGTCAGACATTATCACATCGCTATCGGATGTACTGTTGTCACGGCCTGAATGGGCCAACCAGCGCGCTTTGGATGTTTTGGAAGCATTGGACCACTTAGACATGTGCGAGCTTCGCAGACGCCATTTAAAACGCCGCCCTTGGCCACTACGTGAGGGCATACGAAACGATATCATGAACCATCTTGAGGAACATTTGAAAGATGATGCAGAACCTGAATTTGACGGCATCTGAAGCAGACCTAAGCAGTCAAGATGTTCTGGATATGGTGCGATTGAGGTTAATTGAGGCTGCAGACACTGTGAGGCGGTCCTATGGCACACGTGGCGCACCATCTACAAAGGCAACATGGTGGCCGGAAACCGGTGATAAAACGGAGTATCCCAGAGACGGTTCCCCTGAGCGCCCTTATCTTAAATCGAGATCAAGGCCAGACGCGGCGGCGCTGTCTCGCGCAGATGAAGTGAATGTCTGGATTTCAGAATTTATTGGTGACGATGCAGCAAGATTTGCGCTAACAAATTGGGCGATATGCACGCTTATTAGCAATCACGGCCATTCATTTGTTCGTTGGTGTGAAAAAAATGGCATTAATCGTCGCACTGCAAATAGGCATGTACACAAAGCGATCAAAGACATTGCGCTAAATCTTTGTAAAAGTGGTGTTTTGTTACGCGCTCCGGACGCTGCAAGGGTGTCCCAATTTCTCCCGAAACAGGGCATAAACCAAATCAACATCGCGAGAGTTGAAACTTGGTGCCGCTACGGTGAGTCGGTTCAACTCCGAGACCTTCCAGAGCAACGAGATTTCACATGGGCTTCCAAGCAAAATGAACGTCGCAAGCAGGCTGCGGAGCGCGAAAGCAAGCAAGCGCCGGGCTAAAGGTGGCAGACATTTTCAGGTGTTGTATCGCACCAGGCGTGCGCGCCGTGTTTGGTTGGCTGCTGCATCTGGTGTTTCGGGTTATGACGTTGAGATGTTCGGCGCTTTGCCTGATGGTTCACGCGGTATTTGTGAGGCGATTGTTGATAAATTGAAAAGGTTCAGAGCGAGTGCCGCTGGATAAAAATTGCGGGTATTCCTCAGGAGCAGAGCAACAGCCTTCTAAGCAGCTGATGTGGTTCATATGCCGCTTCCTGATCGAGCGCTATAACAGGTTGATCAACCATAGAAAAAATGACAACTGAACAATATGAAAGCCTCATACATATGGATCGTAGTCCACGAGGACATTTCCTGTTTCGTCCGGATCGTAGAGTTCCAGTGTCGAAGCTGGAAATTCCAATCGCTGGTGCTCATTGCCTGCAAACCAATCACAAATCACATTGAGGCCTTCAACAACATTTACTGTCATTATTGGTCCTCCAGATTTCAATTGAACCAAGTTTCCAGCAGTAAAACTAGGCATTTTTGGCTCCTTTGGCGGACTAACGCCCGCTTTTGCTTTCTTTATATCTTGTAACGTGTCCAAACGATGATTTGCATTTTGGGCAAGTGAGTGGGAGTCCAGCCTTCGAGCGATCTTCTGCCAACTTGATCGAAGAACCGGATTCGAAGCACATGGTGCAGTAAGGCCAACCCCTCGGCTCATCGTCCTCTTTATCGTAATACATGCCGTGTTGCCTTACAATATTGTCAGTCCGAAACGCCAAAAATTTGGTCAATTTTTCGATTTCGCTATCTTTGCCTTGGATCACCTCTGTGGCATCAACGAGGGCCAATTTTGCATCCGCCATTGCTCCAATGATCTCGGCGAGTTTGAGCTTTAGTTCAGCTTGGTCGATCTGAGTATCTATCGCTCGCAACTCTTTGACCAATCCGAGTGCGGCAGTTGTGGCGGAAATAGCTGTCATTAGGTCCATTATTGACTCCTAAGTTGGGCGGCGATCTTTCAGGCGAAACAGCCTTGATATTGAACCTTGTTATTGTTCGCGCAAATGAAAATTTTATCAATTAGAAGTTTTGCTCGAAACTAGGGCCGCCGCTCTTGATTGCAGCGATGCGGCTTTCTACAAGGCAGATTGGTTGCACATCAACAAAGTGGAATGCTGAAACGAAATAGATAGTTTGTATGATACAGGGTCAGTTTTTCAGGTAGCCTAAGCGCTCTAGGCTATCACGCAATAAACGGCGGATCGCTCCCGGGCGCGAGCGGGTGGTCACACTATATTGAAATGAAGCGGGGCGGTTTGTAACAAACGATTGTAAGGGAAAGCAAAAAGGCCCCCGCGAGGGAACCCTTTAAACAGCACTGACCTTGAACCTGCTTTCGTTCGGGCGATCAGCGGCCCTTGGTAGGGTCTTAGATGTGGATGGCCTAAACCAGAGCCGCGAACATTACCTTGGTTAAGGGAGTAGATAAGAATCGAATGTTTCACCTGGGCTACTCTTGATGAAGTCAAATGGGTTGCTGTTAAGGGCGGCCCTCAAACCGGTTGCACTACCAATAAACACATCGATATGGTTCCCCGTGATTTTTCCGCCGATGTCGTCACATGTGAAAATGCCGTCATGTTTCGTTCCATCTGGCAAAATCACGTCTTTTGCTGCCGGGATGTATATTCGTTGGCCAAACTTGGCATAGCCACCGTCCACCCAAGGCTTGGAGTTTGCGACTGTACCTAAGTCGCAGGCCAGCGACTTGAATGGGATAAGCGGGTTGCTTTTTGACCCAACACCATATGGACGATTTGTTTTTGTCCAGCGCACACGTTCGCTAGGATCATGGCTGCAGTCTGCCTGCCTCGGATCTTTTGTACCGGCGTAGTTATATACTTTGCCGCTCACCCGAACGGAGCCTTCAATCGCAGCAAGGCACCACTTCCTTGGGGTCAAGCTAGGGCCGATGACCTTGTCCTCAAAGTTTCGCAAAGGAACAGCGGAAGAGTCTGAAGATGCTTGAGCTTCGAACAAATAATACATTGTAGCCCAAATTTCAATTTTTTTTGCACTGCTTAGATCTGGCTCATCGGCGTATACTAAGCCTGAAAGACTCACAATAAATGATGTTAATAATAATAGTCGTATCATCAAATCCCCCTATTTGTTGAATATTTAGTTACTGCTTCTTTTGTCTACAAATCGTATTAAAAACTGGGATGGCTATCACCAAAGTCGCAAAACCAAATCAATAATGTTGCCAAGAGGCGTTTGTGAAACACTGATACTCTTTTTGAGAATTTAGCAGTCGTATTGCAATCACTAAACGGTTGCATTGTCAAATATTGCAATCGTGGAATTGTGATTGTCTAGTGCTAGGCGAGGGGAGAGATGCTTGGCCGCTCACTCCGTAACTTAATCTGAGCCGTACATCCTAAATGGTGGGCGGCTTTTCTATGAGGAAGTAAGACTTAATCACCATATCAGTCGTCAGCGATATCCCAAGCCCCCCTTGGGACTGAGGGGTCGTCTGGCGAGCACTTTTCGCCTTCAGGCCATTCGTCCCATACGTACACGCCATCAGCGCGTCTATATAATGTTTTACGGCGTCTGCGATTGCGCCAAAAAGTAAATAGAAGACAGGCTATGGCTAGCAAAATAAACAGGATTGAGCTCGAACTAAACATGACTTAACCCCGAATATGGCTTAGTCGCCGCCTCCGTCACAGCCGCCTCCGTCTCCGTCGCTGCCCCAACTCCATCCGCTATCACTATGGTTCTCTGATGGGCGAAACCCAACATCTCCGTGAAAAGCGGAATGCCGTTTCCATAGCAACAGACCAATTACGACGCCCGGTATCACAAGCCCAAAGATAAAAATTCCAAGTACCATTGTAGCTCCTTTATTTGCAACTGATGATAGAGCGGGTGGTGTTAAAAGTCTATCGGCTGCGAAGCTGGCGAAATCATTGGAACGCAAAGCTATGACACTGAATTACCTTAGCAACAGGCCATTTGATGTAACTCTCCGAAAGGTAAAAATACCAGTTGATGCGCTGAGTGATGAGATTGAAGCAATCGTCGCTGCACTTAGTCCCAAAATGAAAGGCGCAACCGATGCAGAAATCTGCGCTGCAGTGCAGGCAGCAAACCCATACTTAGCCAACGACATGGAAGTTTTGGCGGCGATAGAGGTTTACCATGGCGAACCAGATAATCACGGTTGATACAAATCATGATGCGCTAACCGGTCGTGCTGCCGGTGAGTTCATCACTCTAAATGCTGGTGCCACTCTGACCATCAATTCAGAGCCGCAATACACGCCAATGGACATTCTGCATTCTGTGCGTTGTACAGATGGCACGTGCCTGATCGATGGCCGTGACGTGCGGCATTTGGAAGTCGGATCGACAGCAAGTTTTTCTGTTGGTGAGGTCATCACTGGTGGTGCATCGAGCGCGACCGGTGAAATCATCCGGATTATGTCTGGCACAACGCTGAAATTGCGCTCTGTCGTCGGCGGCGCATTTCAACCTGGCGAAACATTGACAGGCAGTGTTGCAGGCTTATCAATCACAACTGATGCAGATACTGTTGGCACGCTTGAAGTGCTGACTATGTTTGGCTTTCCAATTGCAAACACGCGACAAGGTCAAATTACTGGACGAGGTGCTTGGTTCGAACTTGGCGTCTCATCCGGCGCGGCTTCTCAGACTGTTTTGCACTGGTCAGAAAATGCGGTTGATATTGGTGTCGTCTGGGTGGAAACGGGTGCTGCAACGGACGTCTATAGGCCTTGGACGGGGCTTGGAACTGGTCAAACATTGGCCGGTGTGGACGCAAAAGCTGGTGAGCTAGGCAACGTCTTTCAGTATGACAATGCAACTCGAATAATTACATTTGGTGATGCCGTAAATGGGAATATCCCAGCAGTGGGGGCACGAATTCGTGTGCCGAATGTTCTGCTGATCACAGGCACTGTAGCCAGTTCCCCCTTGGCAACGGATCCGAACTATACACAGCGCGCGGCATTTCAGACCAATGGATCGTTTGCGATAGACTTTGAAGTTATCGATCTGTCCGGCATGGAAACAACGTTTTGGGGTTGCTACTCACTGCGATTGAAAGAAACGGCGTTCTGTGGGTCACTCCAAATGGTCGAGTGTAGCTCGACACCTATCGTGCATGATTGTGGTACAGGTTGCCATAATTCTGAAAACTTGATTGCTGTTGATTTGAAAGACACAGCGGCTGGTGGAGACATCCAGCGATCAAGTTTTACCTGCCGAACATCGCGCGCAGGGTACATTGAAAATAGTGCCAGTACAGTTGTTCAGGACTCCACGTTTTATGTGAATTCCCCCATAGGTAACTCCAACGGCCTACAGATTTATAAAAGCCCGGGCTCGCTTGTCACCAATTGTGTCGCGTTTGGGTATTTTGGCATGTTAGTCACGACTGACTCGTCCAATGTCACTCTTGCGGATTGCAGGGCAGGGCAACCAACAAACGCGTCGTCTACATGTTTGTATCTTGGATCATCAGGGTCTGTTGTTTCGAACTTTGGAATACCAGCGGGACTGACTGTTCTTGCTCCGGGTGCATCTCTCATTCGGGCTGAAGATGCTGCAAACATTACGATCCGAGGTATTGGAACGCCACAGCAGCCACTTGATTGTTTGGGTATCCTATATCCTGTGCTTTTCACCGGTGCTGGTTCTGGTTCCATTGTCAGTGACGTGAATGTCACGAACTACGATATCCGGGTAGTGACTGCTCAGACAGCAGGCGCTGACTTCCGTATATACAATGTTCGCGGTACAGGCACGAGGCGTGTTCAGGTGAACGGTCAAAATGCTGAAATTTGGTCCTATAGGGATGGCGACGATAACTATGGCCTGCTTGGGTCCATTATCCCGTCGATGACTAACGTTTTCGACAATGCGTATCAAACCACTTTTCAGAACGACACAGAAGGTACACTCAGCATTATTTGTACCGAAAAGGCACTCAATCCAGCTTTGTATGAGATCACAGCTGGTACTCCACAATTCAATTCCAAAGGCGTAGCGCTCTTTGAGCAAGGCGATCAGATTGTCTGGACATGGCCACGCAAGATATTGGGGTTCACGGGTTTCATGAATGTAGCCCCGGAAATGCGATATTTGAACCAGCTTGCAGGCAATCTTGCATCGGAATTTCTGATTGAATTCGACATTGATGTCGGCTCTGGTTTTACCAACACTTGGAACGTCGCGACTGGCGCTAACCTCTCTGCCATCTCGGTTAGTCCCACAGATGGATTTGGATTTAAGCTGCGTGTGACAAAGACAGGTGCCGGGTTCGGCGCAACCAGGCAAAACGTAAACTTCATTGCCATTCGCGGAGCAACAAACGCCGTTGCTCAACTGGAGCTGTATAACGCGACTGAAACTGTTGTGCAGTTGCTGGCACCCAGCCTGCCTGATGGAACGCGATACCAATTTTATGACGTGACCAATGGAGTTGAACTGGCGAATGGAGTTGCCTCCAATGGTTTTGGTGGGGCAACGAATTTCACTTACACAGGTACGCCGGTGCAGATCCGATTGCGTGCGATGTATAAGCCAACAGCTACGACAGCGAAGCGCTTTGTTGAAGAGTTTGGCGTTGTCACAGCTGCCGGACTTACATTCCTGCCTGTCCTGAATGATTGGCAGCCTCACAACACATATGGTGTGGACGGATCATTGTTCGACCAGTCAAACGGCGGCTCGATAGCATGGGATGCGGCGAATAATCTGATCCGCTTTGATGGGTCGGCCGCAACTGTCAGCGGGCAGGAAGTTGTTGCCTGGGCTGCATGGTTGATGACTACAGAAGATGGCATTCGCACATTTGGCAATCTGGTCGATTATACGGGAGTTGGACCTCTGGAACTCTATCGGATTGGTATTGAGCCACCTGTTGAGATCATCAATGACAGCGCAAATACAATCGTCATAGCTGATGCAGTGCTGGAACGTATCGATGCCGGCAACCTTATTGAAACAACATCAGGTACATTCCATGCAATGCCGCGTCACAACACTGGCTTGCAGGTTTCGGCGCAGCAGACAGACTTGACAGCGGTTACCAATGCACTGGCTGATCTTGATGGTGATGTTGCCGCAGTGAATGCAATTGTTACCGATAATCAGACAGAACTCTCTGACGCTCGCTCTGATATTGCGGCTATTGGTGGGATTGTTTCAAACAATAGCATCGCCATAACTGACCTTGATGCTGACGTTGCCGCTGTTGGTGCCAACGTATTGAACAACGGCACAGCTCTAACCAACATGCAGGGAGATGTTTCAGCGTTGGGTGCACTCGGCAACAACATTCTTGATATTGCCACCGACAACAAAAAACTGTTGCGGGCTGACATCGAATTCTCTGCACCTCTTGCGAACTTCTTTGAGGAAGGCACAACCACTGTATTGATGACAAAAAACATGACAGGCGGCTCGGGTCTTGGCCTGCCGATGACGGGAAGGCTGTGATGTGGTGGTTTGGCTTCTATCTGATGGGTGGTGCCGGCAACAATGGTGGAGGTTCTACAACTTGCCATAGCTGTTTAATCACGGCTGTTGTCGGTGGCCATAGCATCACTGCCACCATCACTAATGACGAACATACGCTTGTCGTTCCATCGACCTTGTCCGGGTATCAATCGTCATGCTGAAGGGTAACAAGATCATCCGGCATGAAGCCGACAACTATCCGATATATTTCAGTCTGACAGATGGGACCACGGGCGAGCCATACAATCTGACAGGAGTGTCTATTCAGATGGCCGTCGCTCCCGCTAAGTCATCGACTACAAACACCTTCGTAAGTGTAGGGGTCGTCACTGACGCTGTAGGTGGCAAGGTGACATTCCCAATGGATACACCCGCCGCAATTGCGGCCACTGCTCGAACCTACGTCTATCAGGTGCGTCTTGATACAGGCACAGAGTTGATCACCTTCATGGAAGGTTTGTTCGACATAGAGCCTTCACTATTCAACTAGGAGCTAAGCCAATGGGCTGTAGATGTAAGGAAGGGCGCCAGCAAGTGCGCTCTGCGGCAAAGTCGGCTATCCGTGGGGATTGGAGACAAGCACAAGGAAGCTTGCGCACAGCGACAGCCATTGCTCGCCAAGACCTGCCCAAATCAACAGGTGCTGCACTACGTGGCGCAATGAGCCGTCTGGGCCGTAGGGGATAACTACAATGACACTTGCAGCCCTTACAATTGATGCTGGGTCATTCAAAGACGTCAATAGGGCCATGCGTCAGCTCTCCGGTGGTCAAGTAAGGGGAGCTATTCGCGATGCCATCAATAGAACAGGCACAGGCTCATATAGAGCGGTCGTTCGTACAGTAACAAAAGAGAATGGCTTTAAGCGTCAGAAGGACGTACGAGCTCGCTTTGCCTATAAGCGCGCATCTGTCAAATCCTTACAGTGGTCAGCAAAGCCTAGTGGTAGGAATGGTGCAGGCGTCCCTCTCAGAGACCTTAAGCCCAAACAGACATCAGCCGGTGTCAGCTACACAGTAGCGGGTAAGACTGAAACAAGGCGCTCTGCCTTCGTTGTAAAGAAGCTCAATGGCCACGTATTCAAGAGAGTATCACGTTCGCGCCTACCAATATCCAAGCAGTATGACGCGGACGCACTGAACAAGATGCTGAACTCTCCAGCAGTACAAAGCGCATTTAAAAATGCCGTACTAGAACAATGGAACAAGCACTGGCCATCCAGAATGAACAGCGCTCTAGCTCGCGCTAAGAGGCGAAACAGGCTTTAGGGCAGATTACCCTGCGCGAGCTGCAAGAAAGCGCCTGTATGGGCTGCTGTGAGCCGTTTCAGGGGCAAAAAGGGACCGTATTCTTGCTCCAATTGGGTGCGGTGAAATAACCCCAAAATTTGAACGTATCTCGTCGGAACGTAATCACGTTTTGATTTGAAAAATCTTTGCTGTGAGAAATCGACAATGGCCGATCCAGTAGTTCCAGAAGTCATCAGCATTAAGAAGGCTGCCAGCATGTTGATGATCGGTGAGGAGAGAGTTCGTCAGCTGATCAAGGATGGCTACATCGAGCGTGCTGGTCGAGGCAAAGTACCTCTAGTTTCGGCAGTGCAAGGGTATATCAACTTTCGCAACGCAGATGACCGACAATCCACCAAAAGCGCTGCGGAAAGTCGTTTGCGGGACGTGCGCAGCAGGGAGATTGAAATCAGGTCAGCCGAGCGAGAGGGTAGGTTGATCGATAAAGAAGAGACGTTGGGCTTTATCTCGGAATTCCTTGGACGGATTAGAAACACGTTGGCAGGAATGCCAGCAAGGGTCTCGCAGAACATTGAAGAGCGGCGGCGAATTGAGGATGTCCTTGATAGAGTCATGGCGGAAATAGCGGATGATTGCGAGAAAACAGCATTTGCTTTGGCGGCAGGCGACACAACTATTCAGACCGAGCAAGAGGCAGACACCGGCTGAATGGGCCGTTGAAAATCGGAAGTATCCTGTCTCTGCAGCTATTCCAGGCCCGCGTGATCCATGGTTGACGCCGTATTGCGTGGCGGTCTCCGATGCAGTTCAGAAGGCTGATAAACGCCGTGTTGTAATGGTGTGTGGAAGTCAAATGGGAAAAACGGATTCTGCGCTGGATTTGATCGGTTGGAACCTTGATCGCATCAACGCAGTTCCTACAATTTTCGCAGGTCCGTCACTAGATTTTGTCTCAAACCAGTTCGAGCCACGAGTTATGGCTCTGCTTGATGAGGCACCGACACTAAAGCGGAAGGTTGCTAGGGGAAAGCGCAACAAAAAGACGAGAAAAATTGTCTCTGGCGTTCCGGTTCGATTGGCACATGCGGGATCATCCACATCTTTGAAGTCTGATCCCGCAGGATTGGCATTGACTGATGAATACGATGAGATGTTGGCAAATGTTAAAGGGCAGGGCGATCCACTTGGATTGATCGATGCGCGTGGCGATACCTATCAGGACTTTGTAAATCTGATCACATCCACGCCATCTGTCGGAGTTTCCGAAGTGACGCACGACAGCAAGAGCGGTTTAGAATTTTGGAAGTATCAAAAACCAGAAGACATTACGTCGCCAATCTGGCGATTGTTTCAGGAAGGAACCCAGTATCATTGGGCAGTGCCTTGCCCTGAGTGCAACGAGTATTTCATTCCACGTTTCAAGCAATTGCGATGGGCAAAGGATGCAACGGCACGTGAAGCCCGCACCGACGCCTATCTTGAATGCCCACGCTGCGGCGGGGTTATGGAGAATGAACATAAAGCAGAGGCGAACGCTCGTGGCGTCTATGTAGCACCAGGTCAATGGGTGACAAAGGGAGGTGAGGTTGAGGGTGATTTGCCCGAGGCTGATTCCTATTCGTTCTGGGTATCCGGAATAATGAGCCCTTTCCGTTCGTTTGGTGATCGGGCGGCATCGTTTATCACTGCATCGACAATGCAGGATCAGGAGAAAATCCAAACCGCAATCAATGCGGGATTTGGTGAGTTATTCTCCGTCGGCGGCGGTGATGTCATGGAATGGCAGGCCGTTGCCGAGCGACGTGATGAAAAGCTGGGGATTGATGAAGTTCCAGAAGACGCGGCGCTTTTAACATGCGGTGTAGATGTTCAGGGTGACCGGTTGGTTTATACCATCCGTGCTTGGGGCTTTCGCTACACAACTTGGCTCATTCGCCACGAGGAGATTTGGGGTAGCCCGGATCAAGACGATATTTGGGATGAGCTAGAGGCCGAGCTGACAAGCTCGATCGATGGCAGGCGAGTTAGTCTTGCTTTGGTCGACTCTGGTTATAAATCATCAAGAGTATATGAGTTCGCCCGTCGAATGGGTAAACGTGTTCGTGCGACTAAGGGTAAAGACACCGCAACAAAGCCTTTTCAGAAGACTCTGATTGATGTGACTGTTGGAGGAAAGCTTCAAAAGTTTGGCCAAGCGCTTTGGCATATCAACACGGATTTTTTCAAATCCTTTGTGCATGGCCGATTGGAACGAGATTTACGTAAACCTGGCGGCTGGCATGTGCCTGCTGCGGTGGATGATGAGTACTTCAAACAACTGGTTTCTGAAAGACGGATAACAACGCCATCTGGCAAGCCGAAGTGGCAAGCTCTGAGATCCGACAACCACTACTTTGACTGCGAAGTGCTGAATTCTGCCGCCGCTCACATGCTGAAAGTGGGGCGGATCAAAGAGAACTACCGCGCTCCAATTGAACCTGACGATGAACAAGAACAGCCGGAACGTCCGGTGAAAAAGAAGCGGTCGCTTGCTGAATTGAGCAAGAGACTGAATGGATAGTAATTTTGACTGAGTTGCAGGGTGCTGCAGCATAAGGCTGGTATCATTACAGCGAGATAGGGCGGACAATTGGTCTTTCAGCAATAGGTTGCACAACAACAGTCCAGAACCTTCAGCTAATACATAGCTTCTTTGAGGAAGGGTTATCTCGAGGAGAGTGGTGGTTTGATTGAGGACGCAGGATGGTCATGGCTTAGACTCACTCCTGCGCCCGTTGAACCGCTACCAGCCACAAGAAATGTGATGCCTGCTCTTTCGAGTGCCGTTTTTACTGCCGCGATATTGTTTGATAGGCCCGGCACTTCATCTTCTGATGCTTCCATTCTTTTCAGTGTTGGAACAGAGATGTTGGAAAGCTCAGCAAGCTTTCCTTGTGTCATCCTGAGCAATGCTCGTGCTGCTGATATTTGGCGCCCTTTTAGCAATAGGTAGATCCTTTTAGATAAAGTTGAGCTAAAAGTATTGATTGATAGCTCCTTTTGATCTATATGTATCAATATAGACAGAAAGGATCAAGCAGATGTTTAACAAATCGGAAATCATGCGTAAAGCACACCAGGCAGCAAGAGAGCAATTTGAGTTGTGGCCTTGGCAGCGCAAGACAATGACATACCGTCAAATGTTCGCTTCGCAACTTGGCAATATGTATCAGGCGGCACGGTGGCAGGTTCCCGCACAAGTATCAGAGCTAAACACACGCCGCACACTGATCGAGTTTAAAACTCGGCTGAACGATCAGGACAATCAAACACTGCGCAATATTGATTGCCAGCTAGACAACTATCGGAGGGCAGCATGAACACGTTACCAGTTGAAAGAATTGAACGTTCGCTTGGTCCGAATTTGCGCGTTGTGGAAGTGAAGGGCGATCGTATGGCACCCACCTTGCGAAGCGGCGCTGACCATCTGATCGTCAGGCCTACCCATGAATACGAAGGTGAGGCTCTATATGCGCTTGCCACACCATTTGGAACGATAGAGATATTCAGAGTTCAACCTGCAGCGCCTGGCATGCTCGCCTTGCTGTCTGACAATGAGATCTATAGTCGCCGTGAATTGACTAAAGCCGACTTTGACGAAGAAGTGGTGGGGATTGTTCTGTATCAACTTCACCGGTTGCGGTCAGATATCACGCCAACTTTGATGAAATGCGCTTGATAGCCGGACACACGGCACAAGCATCAGGCCAGAAGTTATCCCCACTATCCACAAAACCAAGCAAAATGAAGGGATTGCTGGTTTTTTTGCCAAGAAATTAGAAAATTATCCACAGGATATTTCTGCTCAAAAAGTGCGTAAAACGTGAGAAATAGCAAGAAATAGAGTGAAATTGCGTGTTTTTGCAAGGACAAAGCTTTTGGAACAACAGGAGAACAATGTTCCTACTTGCACTTTTAAGGGAGTAACCGGATATTCAATGGGTCGTTGTTCTGAGGTTCTACCGAATCATGTGGCACAGCGAATATAAATCGGTCTTTGATCGAAAAATGACGACGAGCAATGAATTGGACCTCGCTGCTCGCCGCCGATGTACCAAGTCGCACCTCACGGAGGTGCAAACAAAGGCTCTGTTAGAAGACCAGATTTCACCGGTCTGTCAACAAATACCTTGTTGGCGTCTCTGACAATAACTCAGCCTTGTGAATAACCCCGCTGTCTGGGGGGAGTGCGAATACCAGAGCTTCGTTGGCCTCGGTGTTCGTGAAAATGAACCCACTTGCGCACTCAGTGGCTGACAGGCCGAGCGCCAATGGAGAGTTATTGATGAGAGTTTCAATAGATGAAGTATCGATCGGCAAACGCTACCGAAAAGACATGGGCGACCTAGACGCCTTGGCGCAGAGTATTGCTGAACTTGGGCTTTTGCAGCCCATAGGCGTAGTCCCAAAGGAACGCCCCAATAGACTTGAAATTGTGTTTGGTGAACGACGATTTCGCGCGTGCCGGGATATTCTTGGCATGGCTGACGTTGATGTCCGAGTTCTTGATATTGGTGATTTGATCAAGAAGGAACGTGACGAAAATGAGGTGCGAAAAGACTTCACAGCGAGCGAAAGAGTATCGATAGCAAAAGCAATTGAGCAAAAATTAAAAAACCAAGAACGTCGTGGTAGGCCATCAAAAGATATTCCGCAAAATTTTGCGGAATTAACGGGACAGGAATCTCGTGACGTTGCCGCAAAAAGCGCAGGATTTGGAAATCGGGAAACATACCGGCAAGCGAAAACAGTCACAGAGCTAGGCGTTCCTGAGTTGGTCGAAGCCATGGACAGTAATGTCATCTCTATCAACGCAGCTTCAAGGTTAGCAAAACGAAAACCAGAAGAGCAGAAGCGAGCAGTTCACGATCAGTCTTTTTATGATGAAGTCACGCGAAAAGCTGAAGCTGAAACCGAAGCTTTGAAGGATGATGACATTCGCATTTCAGAAGTGGTGACAGCATTTGAAACCATAGCGAAGTGCCAAATTGCTATACCTAAATTTATGGCTAAGGCTCATCCTGGCGAGCTTTTGGTTGTAGATCAATCATTGCCTCGCGTTCATGCATTTATTCAAGCAATGGAGGGGCGTAGAAATGGCAAAACAGCAATATAAGCTTTCCACCGCTCTTCGTGAGATTATTGCAGATTTAGAGGCGACTGGATTTGTGACGACCAGCATGCTGTCATATGAAGTCATGAACCGACATCCTGAACTGTGCGATAGAGAAAAGGACCGACTTTTTCGCGATGCAATAGGCCAGCAGGCCCGGAAGATGATGAAAAGGGAAACGACTGTCGTCTTACAAAGCCAACTGTCGCTACCATTAGGTCCTGTCGAGATCAGTAGAGTTCCAGAGCACATCAGTCTGCCGCCAAAAAACGGTGATGCGGATATGGTTTGGAAAACGCTTGAAGATTCTTCTTTCCGGGAGCTTAAGGCGCACACATCAGTGCGAACAAAGCAGCATACTGCTAGCGGTCAAGCCTTGGCTCGCTTGAATAGGATTGTTCGTATGTTGGAGCCGGTTATACCGCTAGAGGATATGGATACACCACTCGGCAAGTTTCTGAAGATGATTGATAAAGATGCGGCCTGACGGCTGTCCAGACTGGCTCACCATGTAAAACCCGCGGTAGAAGCCGCTTAGCAGCATATGAATTTCCTTGATCGGATTAGAAGGCTGGGCGCGTCGCGTCCGGCCCAAATCGCTATGCCCGAACGAGGCAAGCCATCTGCAACATTGATGAAAGGCGGTAACAATGTCCTTTTGCACAACCATCGTCCAGCGCTGCGCGAACCTCGTGATGAAGTGCGTGGCAATTGGATTACTGCGACCGCTCGGTCAACCGATGCAATACACAACTCTGGATATTTGGCAGGCGGGATTGACCAGGCGGTTGCGCTAACGGTTGGCACTGGTCTGCGCCTGTCGTCAAAGCCAGATCATCAAAGCCTTGGATGGACCAAGGAACGCGCTCGCGAGTGGTCAAAGGAAGTGGAACGCCAGTTTTCTCTTTGGTCAGAAAACAAAATTGAGTGTGACGCAGAAGGAAAACGAACGCTCGCCCAGATGGCGATTCGCGCATACAAACAGTGGTTTGCATATGGCGAAATCGTATCTCTATTTCCTCAGTTTTCACGTGCTAATACGAATTTTGATCAACGGGTGATGATGGTGCCGCCTACGCGGCTACCTCAAGATTCAATTCCTACTATTGGGCTTTATCAGGGTGTTTTGCATGATGCAGTTGGCATGCCGGTTGGCTACAAGCTGAAATTCAACGATCTGCAGGGCAATTACGTTGATCAGACGTTCCAACGCTTTGGGCCGACGGGGCGTGAGCAGGTCGCTCATATTTACGACGGTGACTTTGGTACTGTTCGTGGCATCACACCGCTAATCAGCGTGCTGTTACGCGCTCGCCAATACGACCAACTAAATGATGCAACGCTTACAACCACGCTCTTGCAAACCATTTTTGCAGCATCGATCAAGAGCAATGATCTGCCGGAGGAAGCATTTGACAGTCTTGCTACGGATGGTGATGAAGCCGAAGCGCTGAAAGGTAGAATTGATGCTCTTGCCGATTGGTATGAAAGCGGCGGCATTGATCTGGGTGTCCACGGGCGTGTTACGCATCTTTTTCCGGGCGATGAGCTGAACTTTCACAACACAGATTCACCTGGAGACAACTACGAGGCATTTTGCGAAAGCCTGTTGCGTGAGATAGCCAAAGCAATTGGTTGTACCTACGAACAACTAACCGGAGACTATAAAGGCGCGACCTACTCAAGTGTGCGGTCTGCCACTTCGGAAGTCTGGACAGTGGCACTTCAGCGCCGCAAACACATCGTCGCACCACTGATGCAGGCGGCATATGAATGCTTCATAGAGGCGAGCATTCGAAGTGGCAGAATTGCTTTTCCCGGTGGTCTTCGAAAGTTCTATCGTCACAAATCCGCTGCCTGCAAGGCTATTTGGATGGGGCCTGCAAAACCCACTGCCGACGATCTCAAAACTGCAAAGGCACGCTCGATTGAGGTCGGCAATGGCCTCAAAACCATTGAGCAATCTGTGTCAGAGGAGGGCATAGATTTCGATGATCACGTTGAACAATTAGCGGCCGAAATGGAACGGTTTAACGATCTTGGCCTCGTTCATCCTTTGAAAAAAGGGATTGATGTGGACGCCAACGAAGGGCTGGCAGCAGAGACGGAGCCAGAACATGCCAATTAGTCTTACGGACATTGACCTGCTCAATGATCCATGCGGCGCATACGAGGCTTTGTATCCGCAATGGGTAGCATTCAAAGCAGGCGGTCAAGTTGTCGAAATCGAAGACAAAAACGGTCGGCGCACCAAATGGTCTGAGGCTAACGCCAGCGGCTTTGATGAGGTCATGGCCGACCTGAAGAAACGTTGCAATCAGGCAAATGGAAAGCGGCGGCGGTTTGCTGTCGCAGCATCTTCCAGACGATAGGAACTTTCATGAGCAATAATCAATTGCCTCGGATCGCGAAAGCGGTTCAGAGGCCGCTTCTGCTGCATCCAACAAAAGCCGAGTGGATACTGCACGCGCTATCGGGGCGCATCGGAGTTGAACTGCCAGAGCCACAAGCTGCGGATGCCAGCCGGTTCCGTGGTGATTGGAAAGGCGGCATCGATCAAGACGGAAATGGAGCAGCTTACTCGGTAGAAAATGGCACTGCGATACTACCGATCACTGGTTCTTTGGTAAATCGCGGCGCATGGGTTGGCGAGAACTCAGGGCTTCAGAGCTACGAGGGGATTGAGTACCAATTCAAACACGCGATGGGCAACGATAAGGTTCAACGTGTGGTCTTGGATATTGACAGTCCAGGCGGCGAAGCTGGCGGTATGTGGGGTATAGCGGAGGCCATCCGAGGTGCAGTCAAGCCAACATTTGCATTGGTCAATGATATGGCCTGCAGCGCTGCTTATGGAATTGCCTCGGCTTGTGACCAGATCATCTGTTCACCGACAAGTGTCGTTGGTTCGATTGGCGTCATTCTGGTGCATTTTGATTGGTCAAAAAACCTTGCTGATGACGGTATCAAACCAACGATCATTCATGCCGGTGCAAATAAGGCCGATGGCAACCCCTATGAGCCATTGCCTGAGCAAGTACGTGACAATCTTCAGACCGAAGTTGATCGCTATTACGGGCGCTTTGTAGAGGCTGTAGCTGCTGGCCGGTCGAACCTTTCAACAGAACAAATCCGCGCAACTGAAGCGCGTTGCTATATCGGTCAGGATGCGGTTTCCGCAGGTCTGGCCGATGCCATCGGGACGCTGGATACAATCCTGGCATCTCAAAATCCATCGCCCCAAAGCCGGGGCAATTCCAAGGGAAAAACAATGTCGAACGACAACCCTACGCCTGCGGCTGAAGCAAGCGTTTCACAATCTGAATTTAACACAGCCGTGAATACTGCTCGTGCAGAAGGAGCAGCTACGGAACGCGAACGGATTAGCTCTATTCTCAACAGTGAAGCCGCTCATGGCAAAACAGAGACAGCCATCGCTTTGGCTCTAACACCGGGGCTTGATGCAAACTCCGCGGCAACCACACTGGCAACCGTTCCAGAAGCACAGCCAGACGCCGGCAATTCGGTTATGGGCCTTTCTGTTGTGGAGACGGTGGCAACTGCGCAACCGTCTGCAAACTCCTCACTTAAAAGCCCGAATTACTATCTCAATAAACGCCGTGAAGCAGCGGCCACCGCACAGGGAGTTTAACCCATGGTGACACTTACAGAAGGTCGCCATACAGGCGAGTTTATCCTTACAGAAGCAAACGGAAAGCGATCCCGTGACAATGTAACGGTGACGTTTACTGCCGCAGGTAACCTTGCTGCTGGATTGGTGATGGGGGTCATTACTGCATCCGGTAAATGGAAGCCTCATGAAGATGGGGCATCCGATGGCTCGGAAGTTGCTGCTGGAATTCTCTACGACAACGTAACTGCTGCTGCAGCGAGTGATGTTGTTGCGGTCATGATTACCCGTGATGCCGAAGCCAAGCGCGGTGCGCTGGAATGGGACGCAACGGTGAGCACACCCACTTTGGAAAACGCAGCAATTGATGACTTGGCTACTGCCGGCATCGTTGTGCGAGATGGAGAATAACAACTATGGTTATGCTTGACGTATTTAAACAGGATGCATTCAGTTTTCTTTCGCTGACGCACAGAATTCTTGAACGCCCCTATGTTCCCGGCCTCATTAGCCGCATGGGATTGTTTGACGAAGAGTCAATCAGCACGACATCTGTCATGGTTGAAAAGATGGGGCAGTCAATTCGTTTGATTGAACCTACACCTCGCGGCGGTCCCGGAGAAACAGGATCAGATGACAAGCGCAAGGTTCGCTCGTTCATGGTGCCGCACTACCAATGGGATGGCTCGGTTATCGCCGATGAAGTTCAAAACCTTCGGGCATTTGGTGCAGAAAATGAAACTGAAACAGTGCTTGCTCATCTTGATCGGTTGACCAATCGTGATCTACTTCGAATGGATGCCACACTAGAGCATCAACGAATTGGCGCCATCAAGGGTATTGTTATCACGCGCGATGGTGCAACGCTTTATAATTGGTTCACGGAGTTCGGTGTTGCTGCGCCAGCTCCTGTGGCTTTTGCGCTTGGCACAGCGGCCACAGATGTGCGTTTGAAGTGTGAAGAAGTCATCTACGGCATAGAAGATGCACTGGATGGCGATGCAAATCTTGGCGATGTTCAGGTTGATGCGATTGTTGGCCGTGACTTCTGGAATTCCTTGATTACCCATCCAAAAGTCGAGGCAACCTATCAGAATTGGGAGGCGGCAGCAGCGTTGCGAACCGGGCTGGTGCGTAGTGCTCCATTTGAATTTGGTGGCATTCGTTTCCATCGATACAAAACTGGGAAGAAAGTGCGGGAGTCGAAGAACAAGGCTGGTACAGCAGTTGGCGCATTTATTGGAACCGATGAAGCTCGTTTTGTTGCGCGTGGTGTCCCAGACCTGTTCAAGACAGTTTTTGCACCTGCTGACTACAATGAAACCGTAAATACGCCGGGACAGGCCCGCTATCTCCGCCTCAAAGAGAAAGATAATAACAAGGGTTACGAATACGAAATGCAGTCGAACCCGCTTTCGATCTGCGCCCGTCCTGAAACCTTGTTCAGCGGCACTCGTATCTAATGAGCTGGCAGGAAGGGGTCGCTCAGTCTGATGCTGAGTTGGACAATCATTTCGGTGAGCAATTTGAGCTCATCCCTCGTTTAGCGGGAAAGAATTCAAAAGGCACTAGTGATCCCGACCGGCGTTCATTTTGCTTTATCGGAATATACTACGATGACGCATCAACAATAGATGGAGCGGCGACACATGATCGCCGTTCCACACAACCTGCTGTCTCCGTCCAGAATACCTGTATTGAAGATCCGATAAAGCACAAGGATTGGCTCAAGCAGTTTTGCACCGGGAAGATTTGGGAAGTGGCCTATTCAGCAGAGGATGGGAAGACCCGTACTGAGTTCTATTTGGTTGAAACTGGAAGGGATGCCCGCACATGAGCTTGTTCTTAACATCTCTGCGACTAGCAACCATTGCTGCGCTTACAAATGGCGGTATTGGTCCGTTTCCAACTATAGCTGCGGACAATGTCTTTGATAGCCGTCAAGACCCTACCAATGATCTTGACCCGGATCAGTGGGTTCCAACGATATCTGTTTACACAGAACAGGATTTGCACGACGAGGCTGTGAATACGCCAGGTCGATTTCGCTCACGCGAGATAGGGCTGTCAATTGGATATGAGGTCGGCGGTTGGCATCTGGATGATGAAAATACGAGATCGTATGTGGTGCCAGAGACGACTGCTGCTCTTGAGCTAAGCCTAGACATGCTTTCGCATCAAATCCGGACGGCGCTTTTTGCAAGCACAATCTGGGGCAATCTATGGCGCAGCCATCTTCGGGAAATCAAATCGGTATCTTCTGTTCGGTTCGCCACATCGGAACATCACTATCGTTTGGCAAGCCGGGAATTCACCTTTGCTATCGAAGCAATGCCAGATTGCGACATTGGCGTGTGGACTTCTAACGATCCCTTGCCGCCACCTGAAATACCAGAGCCGCTTGCTGGGGTTCTGCAGACTATCTTTGACAATGGCGGCGGCGACACGCTCGCTTTGGCCACGGATTTGAACACCCAGATTGCCAATGTTGGGCTGCCACCGGACCAATTCTTGGTCGCTCCAATCAGCGGCTTCACTTTGGAGGTGCCGCATCCGGGGCTAGTACCCCAAAACCAAACGCCGCCTATCATCGCTGGCGGTCCAACAGACCTCTAAACCAAAGGCTTTATCAATGAAAACGATCACCGGGCGTCCCGCGCCGGGAGCGCGTCTGCTCGACCCTGCGAATGGCTATCGACCAATATCAAATGACATGGACTCCACGTTGCCGCGCAATTCGTATTGGCGTCGTGCAACTCTGCGCGGCGACTTTCTGGAAACGAAATCAACGCCAAAACCGGCAACTAAACAGACCGCCGAAAAGGTCTCAAAGACAATGAATGAGGAGAAGGGCTGATGCCTATCAGTTTTGAACGGATTCCGTCCGGTGGTTCGCTTTTAGTACCGCTGTTTTATGCAGAAATTGGGTCTGGCGGTACGCCTTACACGCAGAACAAGCGCTTATTGCTTATCGGTCACAAGACTGAAACTGCAAATGCCGCTGCCAGTGCCAACATTGGTACAGCTCCGAAGGATGAGCCGCAGTTCCTTGATGAAACAAATGCGTCCGGTTTGTTTGGAGCGCGATCGATGTTGCGACAAATGGCTGACGCTGCTCGCTCTGTTTTTCCGACTGGCGAAATTTATGGGATGGCAATTGACGCACCAACCGGAGTGGCGGCTACAGGTAAAATTGCAGTAAATGCAATCACCCTTGGTACACAGGGCACGTTGTATTTCTACATTGACGGCATTCGCCTATCGGTTGGTGTAGGCGCTACAGATACCAACATAACCGTAGCGGCCAAAATGGTCGATGAAATCAACGGCAATGTTGATTTGTCTGTGGTTGCTTCCGTGAACGCGACAAACGCGAATGAAGTCGATCTGACAGCGCATCATGTGGGCCTACAGGGCAACGACATTCATGTTGAACTTGACTATGTGGGCGATGAAGGTCCGCTTTCATCCGCCTTGCTGACCGTTACTGCCATGAGTGGTGGCACTGGTACGCCAGATATGACGGATGGTTTTGCCGGAATGGGGTCGGAGGAATTCGACACAATCGTCTGCTATGCAAACGACACGGCAGCGCTTGGCGAAGTTGAAGACGAACTAGGTGATATCAGCGGTCGCTGGTCTCCAACCCAGCAACTTTATGGCCACTACATCACCGCCAAGAAAGACACGGTTGCGAACTTGGTTGCATTTGCCAATCCGCGTAACGATCCGAACGTAACAATCGTTGGCCTTACTGGAACTCCAACACCGCCATGGATTGTTGCGACCGAGGTTGGCGCGTGGGTTGCATTCACGACACAAGGCACGCCAGACATTAGCCGGCCACTTCAGACGTTACCGCTAATCAGAACCAAACCACCAAAGACCAACTTGGATCGCCATAGCATCGCAGAGCGTAATTCGATGTATGCTGCTGGCGTATCTGGCCTTCACACAAGACGTGACGGAACCGTTGCGATTGACCGTTTGGTAACAACTCAGAAATTGAATGAATGGTCCACACCGGACACAACGTTCCGCGATCTTGTTACTAGATATCAGATGGTCCATTTCGTGCGGTCACTGCGAACACGAGTTGAAACCGAGCATGGCCGAAAGGCTCTTGCGCGACAAAACCCTGGCAACAATTCAGGTGTCGCAACTCCTGATGATATCCGAAACACTCTGGAACATGAGTACAGGCGATTGGAACTGCAAGCGCTGGTCGAAGACACTGATTGGTTTTCTGCAAACCTTACCGTTGAAATCAATGCCAACGATCCGACGCGCATCGACGTTCTGGCACCTGTCGATGTTGTGAACCAGCTACGTATTGTAGCCATTCGCGCCGTCACATTCTTGCAAGCTTAAGGAACCGAAATTATGTCAGATTGCTGTCGAGTTAAAGGTGGTCGGATTGAACTTCGGTTCAATGGGCAAATCTACGAGGGTGAGGGTGATGTTACTATTATGCCCACCAACACAACACGAGAGGAGGGCGCAACGACCTCTGGCAAGGCGATTGTTCGGGCTACACCCCGTTCCTATGGCTTTGAGATCGAGAACTATATCCAGACCTGTGACAATGATCCAATTGACCTTTGGTACGGCTGCGATTTGGACGCGACAGTTGTTGAAAGGGAAAACGGAACGCGACACTTGTTCACTGGTGGCATGATGGTTGGCGATCCACAATTGAACATTTCAAAGGGGCAGTTGGCCGGACTGAAATTCATCGCAGACGATTATCAGAAACGGGGCGCATAATGACAAAAGTAAAATTGAAGACCCCAATAGAAGTGCAACGCAATGGTGCTCTGGTGCCGGTGTCTGAAATCCAAGTCAATGAACCAAAAGTGGCATTCATCCGAAAGTCACCGATGCCATACCGAACCATTGTTGAACAGGAAAAGGGTAAGAAGCGCGTTGAAGTTATCAACGATCCCGAAGCCTTGTTTGAGTGGTGCAAGCATCTCACCGAGTTATCAACGTCCGAGCTAGAAAGCATGGCATTTGCGGACTACAAATCGCTGACTGAGGCGGTTCAAGGAAAAATCGGCCCTTTGGCATAAGCCCGGCTGACTTAAGAGCATCGCCGGGCCGTAGACCAATTGATGAGCTGCGCTCAACCGCAGCTCAGATGGTGGTCGAATTTCACATATCACCCAATGAAATCGACAAAATGACTTGTGCCGATCTGCTCGATTGGCACCAGCATTGTGGTTCATACGTTTTCGACAAGAACGAGCGGATCGAAGCGAAGAGAAGGCAGGCCCAAAGTGGTAGCTCTTAATGCTGAAATCGTTATCAAGGCCGCTGATAGGGCGTCCCGCATTTTCAACAGTGTAGGAAAGTCGGCCGCTCAAAGTGCAAACTTAATCGGTCGATCCTTTCACAGAACAGCCGCCATTGGTATGAAAGCCGCCGCTACAGCAAGTGTTGCGACGGCTGGGGCTATTGGCGGTGCTGTGCATCAGGCAATCGCGTTTGAAGATGCAATGGCAGACGTCAAAAAGGTTGTGGATTTTGATGATCCGGATGGATTGAAAAATCTATCCGATGAAATCTTGAACATTTCAAAATCGGTCCCTGTTGCAGCAGATGGCCTTGCGGAGATCGCTGCTGCGGCTGGCATGGCCGGAATAGCTGCGGGTGACATTTCTGCCTTCACCGAAACTGCTGCTAAAATCAGCATCGCCTTTGGGATGACCGCCGAGGAATCCGGGGAGGCGATGGCCAAGCTTAGAACAGCACTTGGCATGACACAGGAGGAAGTCGAGCGTTTGTTTGATGGCACCAACGTGCTGGCAAACAATTTTGCTGCAAAGGAATCTCAGATAATCAACTTTGCGAAACGTGTTGGCGCTCAAGCAACGCAATTCGGTTTTTCTGCTGATCAAGCCCAGGCATTTGGTACAGCGATGATTGCCGCTGGTTCCGAAACAGAAGTTGCAGCAACTTCATTCCGAAATATGGGACGAGCCTTAACCCAGGGCGTTTCTGCCACAAAGGCGCAACGAGTTGCGTTCGGTCGTCTTGGCTTGGAGGCATCAGATGTTGCAAAGCGTATGCAGAAGGACGCGTTGGGTACAACGCTTGATGTGTTGGAGCGTCTAAAGGAGTTGCCTGCAGAATTGCGTGCGGCCACTTCGAACCAGTTGTTTGGATCAGAAGCACGTGCACTTGCACCACTGATCAACGATACCGAAACGTTGACCGGAGCAATTGCTTTGCTTGGAGATGAGAAAGCAAGAACTGGCTCTGTTGATCGCGAATTTGCAGCTCGAATGGATACAACTAGCACCAAAATGCGATTGATGAAAAATCAGATAAATGCTGCTGCCACGGCCATAGGCAATGCGTTTTTGCCAATGATTGCAGATGGTGTTGCAAGTGTTTCTGCATTCATTGCGGGTATTGATATGGACGCATTCGCCGGTCGCGTGAGGGCCGCGTTTGAAGTCATCGGAGGTGCTATCAATTCGTCGCTTCAGGTTGCCGACCAGTTTGCAAAGTCTATTGGCTTTGAGGGTATTGGTGACGCTTTCGGTTCACTAACGAAGTTAGTCAGGGATAGCCTGGCAACTGTCGGGGAATATCTATCAAGTTTCAATTGGGGTGGTTTTGCTGAAGGTGGAGCAGCGTATTTCAGAAAGGCGATAGAGACTTTTGGCCCGCTCTTAGACAGCTTGTTTGCAGGTCTTGCCAACTTCGATCTGACTGCAATTACCAACTTAGCAAATGCGATACAAAATGTCGTATCCGGTGTCGTCGGCTTCTTTGACGGGTTCTCCAGAGGACTAGGATTTGAGGGTGGTGTTGCTGAGGTACTTGAAAGAACGATAACGCTTGTTGGCAACTTCATTGAGAAAGTGGGCGAGATCGCGGGGCTCGTTTTTCCTGCAGGTTTTGCGGATGGTGCAAAGAAATTCGGGGAAGTGATCGGAACTGCATTCCGTACCGCAGGTGAAGCAATCGCAAAGGTTTGGGATTGGATTGTTATGATCGCCGACGAGATCAATATTCTTCTGGACCGAATTATGGGGCCGGTGGATCGATTGGCAAATATGGTTGGTGGTCTCTTTGGAGAGGAAACATCTCAAGTGCCGGTCAAAAGTGTTGAGCCAATCCGCCGTTCAATTAATGCGGAACCACTTCCAAGCGTATCATCACCGCAAGCGGTGGCAATTATGGATGAGCTATCTCAGCTTAGCAGTTTTGCAATGCATCCACAGAAAGCGGAGATCGAAGGTCAGGCAAATGTGAATGTCAATTTGCGCGTGACAGGACCTGCGGAAGTCACAAGCCAGAATGCAGCTTCGCAAGGCGACATTAAAGCAAACGTGGGTACAGATATGGCAGGGGCAGTGCCTGCAGGTGGATAAGGCCTGCTTTGGCCAAGCTTAAGGGTACTTTGTATCAAGACCCGGTGATCTCTCTACGGGCCAAATCAGCCAGAAATGCCGAACGGGTTAAACCTCGTGCCTGAGCTGTTGTATCAACTGCTGAAAGCAATCCGGCATCCATGGTGATATTAGCTTTGGTGCTGCGCCCGCTCAATTCAATTAAAGGCACAGCCAAGAGGAAGGCACCTTCGGCCAGATCCTTGGCAACATCAGAATCTTGGCGAACAATGTCTAATGAACGTGCTTCAGGAATGGTTTCACCATCCAGATGTAACGCCAATGCTTCTGACGCGTTTGCCAAAAGATCGTCTAGTTCGTCCGAGGCAGAGAAACAGCCAGGCACATCCGGAAAGTGAATACCATAAGCGCTATCCTGATCCTTATGAACAACACCAATAAAATACCGCATTGAGTAAGTTCCTTGTTTAAAGCCAACCGGCCTGCTTGTGAATGTTGCGAGCCGTGCCAAGAGGAATGTCTTTCTTAGGGTGCGCAATAGTCACGATCTTGTCACCCTTTTTAAATTTGTGATGTGAGCCTTTAACCGCAACCAGAACGAAGCCTTCTTTTTCAAGGCGTTTAATAATCTTGCGGCTATTTGTTTCCAACATACTCACCCCTGTTTATGCGCATATAAATACGCCTTTCTAAGGGGGATGTCAAGTTATTATGCGCAAATAAATGCGCACAAAGGATTGTCAATGTCTGCTTGCCGAGATTGGACTAGCACGCTGTTACCTGCCTCATTCAAGGGAGTAGGTTTTGAAGTTGAGAGGGAAACCACCAAAGGTGGCCGGCGTATCCAGACGCACGAGTACATAAGCTCGGAATCGTGGGATAATGAAGATATTGGCCGGAAAGCTAAAACTATAAGTGTTTCTGGCTTCGTCCACGGTGATTTGGCTGATGTAACTGCCGCAGCACTATTGGCTGCTGGTGAGAGTATTGGACCCGGACTGTTGATTTTGCCGGGGCGAGTACCTTCGCTTGTTAGGTGCGAGAATGTCAGCTCGACTTTCAAGAAAGACGATCTTGGATATATGGAAGTGCAGTTCGACTTCGTGGTCGAACCGCTAGGGATATCCGGAGGTATCGCACTCGGCACTATCGTAAGGACCGTCATTCACCTCGCGGGTGTCGCAATAACTTTGTCTGGCAGCATGCATAGCCGGCGATACACCGGTCGCACCAGCACCTCTGTTGCACAGAATGCATCTGCAGATGGTCACAGGGCTGCCGCTGGATATGCGAGCCTCATTGCTGATGGCACACGTATGACAGATGTTGATGCAGCTCCTGTGCGCCGAGATATTCAGGGTATGTTTGATGCGGCAGATACATACGCACGGCAGGGTGAGCGCGGAAATGTAATCGGACGTCAGGTGTTTGTGCGCAGCCAAAATCAGACGCGCCCTATGTTTGGTGATGTGTTCGGCGAATTGACATCGCGCTTAGCTGAAAACGCAATTGATCCGCGGGAATGCATTGAGGCCATGCGAATTGGAGCAAATGCTGAATTCCATCCTGATTTTCGGAACAACAGCAACACCTCTCGGCAAGAGCAGTACTTACTTTCGGTCATTGAGGACACAGTACGGCGAAGCGCAATTGCCGGTCTGATGGTGGCAATGGCCAGATTCTATACAGAGGGTGTCAGTCTTGTAACCAAATCGAGGGTTATCAATGACAGGGGATTGGTTGCCGATGTTGTAACGCCTGTCATTGAATTGATTGATGATCCAGAAACTAAAAACGCGTTTCACGCCCTTCGGGATGCGCTCATTGATCTGCTGACAAATCAAGTGGCGGTAGCTGCACAAGAGGTAACTGTGCAGAGCAACCAGCTAATGCCGTCCGTTTACTGGTCAAACTTCCTTTATGCAGATGCGAGCAGGGCGGAAGAACTCGCTCTGCGAAATGATGTTGGGCATCCCATAATGATGCCATCTACCTTTTCCGCTTTGGTGCAGTGATGGCGTTCGAAGATGTAAGCCTACGCGCTGATGGCAGTGAACGAAGCGGATGGAAAGAAATCACCGTAACGGCGGCTGTGAAGGATGCCGCACGTTCATTCACTTTGTCTGTCACGGAACCGGGGCCACCCGGAAGCGAGCCATTCATTTATGAGCCTGGCGCAGAAGTGGAGGTGCTTGCCAGTGGCGACCTGCTGCTGACCGGCTACGTAAGCACATACAGCCCAAAGGGCAGCGCACAGGATCATTCGATTTCTGTTACCGGCAAAGGCAAGGGCATCGATTTTGTGCAGTGTTCTGCTTCGCATCCAACCGGCAGGATTGAGCAAAAAGACCTGTTAGAGATAGCGAACGAACTCAATGAATTTGGCGTTTCCATTAAGTGCGACGAGAGTTTAGATAAAGAACCGGCAATCCAAATTCCCCAAGGGGATACCCCGTTCAACATTGTCAGCAAGCTTTGTCAACGTCACAGACTAGTAATGATGGGTGAGGCCGATGGTTCAATCAAGTTGACACGAGCCGGAACTGATCGTCATGCCGGCGAACTGGTTCAAGGGTTCTCGAACATCCTGTCTTTCGGTTCTACTATCTCAGATGATAACCGACACTCTGAATATGTGGTGAAAGGTCAAGTGTCGATTGGCACAGACGATGACGCAATTTCACCAGAGGGAAAATCAGAGGATTCCGGCGTTACGCGCTACAGGCCAAAGATCATTGTGCCGCCTGGATCTGTCGACAAGAAACGTGCGCAAGAAATAGCTGATTGGGAACGAGACCGAGCTGCCGGTGAGGGGCGTAAAGCCACCTTATCAGTATCAGGCTGGCGTGACGCGAACGGCGTGCTCTGGGAACCATCTTGGCTTGTGTCATGCGTCTTTCCGTGGCTTCGGATTGATCAGGACATGTTGATTGAGCGCGTGACATTCAAACAGGGTGCAAACGGCACCACTACAGATATGGCGCTTGTTGATCCGCGTGCCTATGGCGGTAAATCCCAGGGTAATAAATCAGCTGCATCGTGGAGCATGCCAGAATGATGTCATCGACACTCGGCCAAAATCAGGTGTTCCGAGCAAAGCTTCAGGAAACCAAAGACGGTGATGGTCAGCAGCTTATGCGTGTCACCGGTCGCTCTGGTGAACAGCTTGGCGCAAATTCTCTAGTTCCACGGGTTCAATCATTCGGGCTAACTTCAAACCCGCCTGCTGGCTCACATGGCATTGTGATGGCACCGGGTGGTGATCCATCCGCTGCGGTTTTGCTGGGGGTCGAAAGTCCAGGGCATCGCGTGAAGAATGTCGAGGTTGGCGGCACCGCACTGTATGATCAAAACGGCAACGTGATTTCACTTGTAGCGGCCAATATCAGGATTGTTTCACCGACAGCAATAATATTGGAAGCTCCCGATATTGCCTTAGATGGCAATGTTTACGTTGGCGGCCCAATTGGCTCAGGTGTTCCATCATCAAAACAAGGCACGCTCGATACTGCCAACAATGCCGATGTCGGAAACCTCGCTACAAAGGTGTTTGTCACATGAGTGATATCGTCATTATCCGCCGATACGAGGCATGTGAAACCGATCCGCATTTGCCTTGGGATTCTGTCTGGATACAGGATAGCGACAACGCTCAGGGTGGATATGCCGATTGGGCTTTGGCCGAACCTGATGAAACAGGCAATCAAATTGGATTGCGTGCAAAGTCGGCGCTCCATACCGCAATCCTAATATGCCTGTTTACGGACAAACGCTTGCCGGATGGCGGCGAGCCAACGCCAAACGATCCAGATCGGCGCGGTTGGCATGGCGATACCTACGATGTGCGCGCAGACAAAAGTGAGCGGGAAATGGGTTCACTATTGTGGACCTTGGAACGCGGTGCTTTGACGGAGTTTCAAACGGAGGAACTGGCAAAATCCTATTGTCACGAAGCGCTGCAAACGTTGATCGATCAAGGGGTCGTTGCAAGCTTCAAGGTTGAAACAGAAGCGGATGTAGTCGGTGGCCTTCTGAAAATTTTAGTCAATGCATATTCAAACGACGGGTCAGAACAATACAGCCAGAGATTTGGCTATGCATGGGAGCAAACGAGAAACTAATGCCATATGATACTCCACCCATTAGCCAGATTTCAGAGCGTATTCGCGGCCATTTTGAAGCTGAATTGCCCGGTTCCAATCCTCGCATTTGGCCAAACAACTTGTTTGTGTCGGCAAAAGTTTTTGCTGCCGCAATGTTCGATGGTTACCAAGCCATTAGATACGCACTTGACCAGGCATTTGTGACCTCGGCGACTGGTGAATTTCTTGAACGCCATGGCGCCGAAATAGCAATCAATCGCCTTGCTGCAACCTATTCTACCGGCAAAGTGACGATTGACGGACCACAAGGAACCATTATCCCGGCCGCAGCACAGTTTACGCGCGCAGATGGTGTCATCTATGAATCAACTTTGACCACACAGACCATTGGTTCTTCGGGTTCAATCGATATCGACGTACAGGCAGTAGAAGCTGGTGCGAATGGAAATGGTATTGCAAGTACCGCTCTGGGGCTTGGAACTACTATCAATGGAATCACGTCCGTTGTTGTTCACATAGATGGCATTGGCGGTGGTGCTGATGTCGAGAATGATTTTTCGTTGCGTGAACGGATTCTGTTTCGAATGCAGAACCGGCCGCATGGTGGTTCGCCGCCAGAATATATCGACTGGTCGCGAGAATTGGCCGGTGTAACGCGGGTCTGGGTGGAGCGTGCATACAACGGTCCCGGAACCGTTGGCATTTTCTTCATGATGGATGATGCCTATGCTGATGGCATTCCCCAACAGATCGATGTGCAAGCGCTCACGAGTTACCTTGGAACACAGGCCCCAGCTCCTGCGGCCTTGACTGTTTATGCTCCCATAGCGGTTCCAATGAATGTGACAATCTCCAATTTGCTGCCAAGTACTATGGATGTGCAAAACGCTGTGGAAGTTGAGTTGGCAGATATGATCCGTCGCCGGGCGTCTCCGGGTGTTGATTTCAAATGGTCTTGGATTTGGGAAGCCGTTTCAAATGCAGTGGGTGAAGACTCTCACACGGTGCAAGTCCCTTCTTCCAATGTTGCTGTTGCGCCAACTGAGATCGCTACACTTGGTACGGTGACTTTCGTCTGATGCGTGATGATCATTGCGGGCCTGAAACACGCAGGCCTTACAAGTGTCCGAACCGGGATGACCTGTTTCGTGCATTAATGCTCTTGTTGCCGCGAGGGAGGGCTTGGCAAACTCATGAGACAGGGGTGCCTCGCGATCAATCGTGGATGAAGAGTTATTGGTGGGCTGTCGCTGGTGAAAGTGAAGTTTTCTGGCAGTCCATCTGCAGTATGATTGACCAGTATTTTTGCGACACTGTCACATATATGCGTGATGAATTGCTGGCTGACTATGGTCTTCCAGATGAGTGCGATCCGTATGGCGATATCTGTACTAAGATTGCAGCATATGGTGACTATGGTTGTGCCTATTGGACGCGAATTGCTGCTTCCCATGGATGGGATATTGACTGCGCCACTTTCGAGCAATCGTGTTGCGGTCAGGCGGGTCATGCCAGGGCGGGTTATCCAGAATGCAATTCATCCCCTTCATGGCTCAATTCTCAAGTTGAAATCACAATCAACACAGCAACTTCAACGGCCTATGACGATGATCCCTGTCTAACAAACTGCGCAGGTTTTGCGACTGTTGGTTGGGCGCGGCCGTGTTCAATTTCACCTGACGGGCTCATTTGTCTGCTGGAAAAAATCGTTCCAGCACATGTACAGCTAACAATTGGAACAAACTAAATGGCTGATATCTTTGCACCGGGCGCAACGCCCAATACGACGACACGACCAAATTTCCAAGGCTCCGGGACACCCGGTGACACATGGTTTCAGACTGGCGCGTCATGCGCTGACTCCACACCAATCATGCCAGATTTTCTGAATTTCCTTTCTGCCAATATGCGCCAAGCGGTTCGTGCCAGTGCGACACCTGATGCTTTGGACGATCCACGCATGTTGGCCGAGACCATGGCGCGGTATGCAACAGGTGGCGTTGTCGCTCGCCAAACTGGAATTGGCAATACTCCGGACGAATTCAACCTTGCACCTCTCGGCACGTTTTATGGAGCCACAGGATATTTCCACGGGATGGTTCTGCAGTTTGTCCCAACCACAACAAACGTAGCTGCTGGTAGCACTCTTGTAAGATATGGCACCATATTGCCCTATAAGAAGGTGTTGGATTTCAGCGGTACAGATTTGATTGCTGCGGACTTTACGGCTGGCTACCCAGTTACCTTGCGATACAATATCAACGCTGATGGCGGTAACGGTGCGTTTATTCTTGACCCTTGGAGTTCTCCAAATTTCTCAAATCCTGCCCCTGTGTTGTCGGAGGAATACCAAAGCCCCAATTTTCTCATGACTCAGGGTGGATTTGTGACACTTGCGCATGGTCTTTCATCAATACCAAAATTGATAATGATTACATGTGTAAATATTGTTGCTGACAATGGTTACCAACCGGGAGACTCTATTGAAGTCAACATTGCCAGCAATTCAATTGACCCTGGAACAGGCGAAGGGTTTGCAGTGCGGAAGGATAGCGCAAATATCTACATGCGCGTGGGCAATGACACCTTTGACCTTATAAGTTACGTGAACGGGAACAAGTTTGATATGCGGCATGCTAGATGGGAAGCATATTTGAGGGCCTTCGCATGAGTATCAAGTATTTTAGAAGTGATGCAGGCAATTACCTTGGTGCCTACGGTGAAGGTGTTGATGTTCCAGATGGGGCAATTGAGTGTGATGCACCGCCACACGCTCTATGCAAATGGAATGGCTCTGGATGGGATGAATATGTACCGCCTGTCGCTCTAGATCCGAATGACGTGAACGAGTTTGCATCAATCGCAGAGGCAACTGAGGCGACACCTAAGAAGCGGCTCTTTGTAGTCTCAAAGGGGGACGATGCGGGTGTCTATCTAAATAGACCAAGTGGCGTATTGAAGATCGCTGACCTGACTTAATTCGGAGTGGTAATTGAAGGTCGGAAAGCCCGAAAGAAACTTTTTGAATATAGGGATCATTAGGCATGCTCCATAAGCAGATAGATCACTCCAACTGCCAACAGAGGCCAGCCGAATTTCTTTAGCCGCTCTGGGCCTTTCCACATGATAGCAATCGCAAGAATTAGAATAAGCATACTTTCGAACGTTCTCCAGGAATAGTCTATATTGACAGAGGGTGCAAAATTGACATGCTACCTATAGTTTAAAGAATGGGTAGAGCAATGATTTCATTTATTTCAGGAATTGGGGGGCTTACTTTTCTGGCCGGTATCGCGTTTGTGATATTTGGGTTTGAAATTGACAACATCCAATGGCTGCTTGCAGGGGGTGGCGCTATGATATCGGGTGCTGTTCTCTTTGTGTTTGGATATATGGCGTATTTGCTCTCCAATACGGAAAGACAATTGAGAGCGATGGCAGAAATGCAACGCAAAATGTTGATCATAATGGAGCGCGAAGTCGGCATTCGCGGAGAGTAATTGACGGTAGAGCAAGATTCTCTCACGCAAGAGGCGGCTTTACAAAGGGGTGTGGTGGGGACCCTGACATAATTTGGTAACCGTTTTGGGTAAGCACACCAAGTAGCGGATTTAAATTTCAACCACATCAACACCCTACAGGCTCGCTATGGCGGGCCTTTTTCATGTCTACCCTTCCCACAATTTAAAGGAAACACCATGGTTGATTTGAACCTTGGCGATACACGCCTGATCATCGAGGAATGCAGAAAGCAAGGTGTTCTCAGAAACCAGGCTGCTTATGTCCTGGCAACCGCGTTTTGGGAAACTGCTCGAACCATGGAGCCAGTCCGGGAATACGGCGGTGAAAAGTATCTCAAATCCAAGCGTTACTATCCTTATGTGGGCATGGGATATGTTCAGCTCACTTGGCGCACAAACTACGAAAAGGCCAGTGACAAACTTGGTGTCGATTTCGTGTCGGACCCGCGTAAGCTTTTAAAACCGGAATACGCCAAAACAATTCTAATATTGGGCATGGTCGAAGGCTGGTTTACTGGCAAAAGTTTATCAGATTACATCACGTTGCAGAAGTCTGATTTCATCAATGCCCGCCGCATTATCAACGGTGTTGATCGAAAGCGTGAGATTGCAGAAATCGCCAAGGACTATGACCATGCCCTTGTTGATATCGGCTACGGTGTCACGTCTGACGGTACGAGCAACATTCCGCCTGTCTATCCCAAGCCAAAACCCAAGCCCCCGGCTGTAGAGGTTCTACCCGCGCCACCTCCCAAAACCAAGCAAACATTTCTGTCCATCCTAGCCGCTCTCATTGGGCGGCTTTTTAATAGGAGCTAAGCCCATGAAGGGATTTAGAACACTCATTGTCAATTCAGCCATTGCGGCGCTTCCCGTGCTTGGTGAAACGTTGGCATTTTTGGATGTCTTCGATTGGAAGTCTATTCTTCCGCCTGAATACGCCGGCTGGTTCATTCTGGTGGTTGGTGTGGTCAATATCTGGCTCCGCTTCATCACCTCGACACCAGTTGGTAAAAAGCTTTGATCTGGCTCGCAAAGCTTCTGGATCTGATATCCGGGCCAATCGCAGGCAGTCTTGCGGACGCGTATAAAGCCCGTCAGGAAGCAAAGAGCGACCAAGACAGGATTGCAGCCGAAGAACGCATAAGCACGCTTGAGGCCCAGTCCAGAGTCCACGGTAGGCTTGAAAGCGTCTTGAGAGCGCTCATAGCTGCCCCGTTCATTGTGTATCTCTGGAAACTTATCATTTGGGACAAGCTCCTAAAGCTTGGCGTGACAGACTCATTATCCACACATCTGTGGAATGTCTTTTACATCATTCTCGGCTTTTACTTTGTCCGTTGGACGGCTTCCAAACTCGCCAAATAAGGAAACTACTATGTCAGACCAATCAATGGAGACCGAAATAGCGGTCATCCATACGGAGCTTGTTGCTATGCGCGAAGAAAGCAGGGCGTCACGCGCTGAGATGAAGAAGGAAATGGATCAGATTAAAGGCGATGTCTCCGCGATGAAACAGCAGTCGGCCCGGTGGAAAGGCGGAATAGCTGTCCTTGCTGGAGTAGGGGCGTTTGCAGTCATGGGGATAACGCTTTTTGAGAAGTTGGCAAGCGCATTCAGGGGATAACACAAGGAGGGCTACCATGCCCAATATCAAAGCTGTACTGCTGGCTGCGTTTGCGGTCGTTACTCCAGTCTTGAAATTGAGAGCATAGCGCTTTGCGCAATGTCGCTCCCGGGTGTAATTCGTTTAACTAGAATAGCGTATAGCTTTCCATTGTGGGAAACCTTCTTAACCGAACCTTGGCCGATACCGTCCTCCATGTTGTTTGCTTTGTATCCTTCAAGGGGTTTGTTTGTTCTAACATCATAAAGGGTGAATGAAATTCGTCTAGGTTTCGAAGCTACCGCCTGAACTTGAAGCCTTATGCTGCCGTCTAAGATAAAGAAGGAGTCACTTCTTTTCATGTCAATATCGTGATCAACGATTTGAGGCAGTTGCGGGAAGTACCGATCTTGAAGTTGCGGTAAGTTTGATAGGAGTGCGCCCGCAATAAGAAACAAACCTGCAATGACTACAGATGACAGTCCGCCGCTGGAAGTTCGAACTTCTATGATTTGTGGGGTGTCGCTCATTGTTTTAGCTCCGGAGCCTTCAAACATCGTAATGGAGTTTCAAATTAACAGCCCTTTCGTGTATGTCAATTTGTCTCTATTTTTAGTTGTTATCTGGCTTGTTCTAAAAATGTGGGGCTAAGAGATTTTTCTCCATCCATTTGGGGATGTCTCAAGGGCGTCATCATCTCGCTTAGGTGTCACCCGTATTGTACCGTCCTTGTCCATAAAAGCATCTTTCACCCTATAGCCAAGTTCCTCAAGCGCGTTTGTGACAGCGTTAAGCTGTTCACACTGTAATGGTGTTGGCATAAGTGCTTGCCCTTCTATTGAGTGAATCGTTACCGCATAGCTGCGTTTGCAGACTTCCATACAGCGCGCCTCATAGCCAAGATATTTTAGCATGAGCGAGATGCGTTGATACAAGTCTGCTATTTCAGACTTCGGCAAGCCGTTCATTGCTGCGTCTTCGTGCCCATACTCGCGGTCTTTAGGAGTAGGGACTCATCAACGACAATTGCACGGCATAACGTTAATGCTTGGGCAAGCGTGCTCAGTTGTAAAAGCTTTGCTGTAACGATGAGGCCATCAAGGCTGCTGGAAATGCGCAACTGCTCTGTTTCAAAATCATTCATAAAATATCACCTTTAAACAATAAATCTATTATAGGTTGAATTATTTGAAAGTAAAATCGCCCTTAAGTTTATAGTTAAGACACCATAGGCTTTTAATGAGTGTGCACCTTTGACTGATTATCAAGTAAGGCACCACCATTCGTCGCCATCAGGCCAAATGCGCGCAAGATGCTAACCGAAGGCGTGGTAGTTGATTCATTTATGGGGAGAGGGACCACTGGTGGGGCCTGCGCCAAGATGGGTGATCAATACATTCGCCGGTTACGGGTTCTTGGCATGACCTCCCGAATTCGATCGATCAGAACAGAGCCGGAGAGGTCCGATCCATGGTTTACGGACATCCTGGAACGAAAGCTATGCAAAGTGGCAGCAATTGACATAGCCAATAAAACAGCCCGAATAATGTGGGCAATTCCAACCCGCAATGAGTCCTAAAAAGTGAGAGCTGCTTAAACACAACCGGAGAGGAAAACGGAATTGCAAGACCACAAGCGATAGCAGCTATCAATAATGTTTTCATGTTCGTTGGGCTGTTTTTCGAAGTCTTATGAAGTGCTGCGTTACATTTAATGCCATACTCAGTACCACGGACTGGCGCTGCAATTAAAAATTGACAAAGATTTTTTTGCTCGGCTTAATGTATTAAAATAGTTGCAAAATAATCGAGAATCCTGGACGGATCAAATGGTTTCGTGCAAAAAAATTAGCATTGCTCTGCTGCTAATCTATCCAACCGCTGCGTTTTCAAACGAAACAAGAATCACTGCTGCAGCCCTTTCTACTGTTATTGAAAAGGGCGGACTGATACTGAGCTCTGCTCTTTCGGGCGATAAAAGATTCAGTTTGCCCCCTTCTAAGATTCCACCGGAACAACAATCTGCTGTGCTCAATCATGTCATATTTGAAGTTGGAAAAATTCAGTCGAAGGCCGCCTCCGAAAAGCAGGCAAACGAAGTAACAAAAGCCAAATATGATATTGTTGAGACAATTGGATTAGGGATGGCAGCTTACGTCCCCGGACCTTGGACGCTTGGTGGCGCAGCGCTGGCATCGCTCGGGAAAGCTAGCGCTAACATCTATTTGGACCAGGCTAATCAAGAAATTGAATCCGAAGCGCTAAAGAAAACCGTCGAGTTAATCGCGGCATCCAAAGACAAGATATTGACGGATATGGGGTTAAGTAAATTCTCCGATATCTCTACAACATTTGGCACCGGTGCCGAAGGTAGGGCCAGGTTGTCGGACAAGCTGAACGGAGCCAATACTGTGTTCCAAGACTTGCGTGATAGAGCTGCGAGAGCTGGAAAACCAAATATATCCGGTGCGATGCAGGATTTAATGTTGGATGTGTTGGTCCGGATCACGCCAAAAATGATTGATGAAATTGAGGAAGCCCATGAAAAGATAAGTGGAAACTCTTCCGAGATCAAAAAGATCAAAGATAGCTACACCGAACTTTCAACCAAACTTTCTGATTTAGAAACTGTGGTTCAGAGTAATTATGAAAGGCTAAGCGACAGCCTTACCAACGTCGAAACAAAAGTCAGAGAAGTCAGTACGAGTCTCTCAGAGCTAACGACTTCAGTCTCGCGGTTGGGAGCGGGGCAAGCCGTCATCGCTGATTTCATGTTTGCTGATATGTCGCCGTCAAGGAAAATAGCCTTCCTTAAAAGTGGCGCTATGGATGCCAGTATTACATGCTCAAGCAACGAACCGGACTGCGATAGGAACAAAGTTAAGGCGAATCTGCTGCAGCACTATCAAAAGGAATCTGATGCGGCGGAAACGTTTCAAAACATCAAAAAGTTTTCTAACAACCTCCGCGATATCAGCATCATTGCTTCAAATCTTGGCATCGACAGTCCTGAACTCCAATTTACACTATCAACAGGCCAAAACGTCTCGAACGCCCTTCTTTCATTTGCGTCATCACCTCCTAATGTTCTCGGAGGAATAGCCGCATTATCCGGAATCCTTTCAAAGAAGAAAGATCCAGCGCAGGAACGCCACAAGGCCTTGATGACTTATCTTTCGCGACAGTTTTCAGAGATCAACAATAAGCTTGAACACGTATTAAAAAACCAAAAGACAATCATTGAAGGTATTCAAGGGCTGTCGGAGCAGGTGACAAAAAGCATTATTCATCTGGATCGTCGCATCGACAATCTCACAGAAGAAATAATTCAGACAAACTACAATGTAAGGCGATTAGTATGGGAACCCTGGCAAGACTGCTATTTGTTGTTTGAGAATGCCTATTTTGACAAGAATGCGGTCGACCGAAAGACATTTCAGTTCCGTTCGCTAAAGGATCTAGAAGGTGTTCTGCATGCTCGAGCGGGTGCCGCACGTAAATGTATCAACACAGCTTTTGGGGCATTTGTTTCGTCAACGTCGGCTCCCGAGAGATTTGGACGTTTCGGTGATATAAGAGCAGTAGTAGAAAACGGTTCACTGTTAGAAGATACCAGTACAGAGTTCTCAACAACCAAAATAAGAGAATCTGAGGCAGCCAAAACGTATCTTTCCGCTCTCTCAACCTTCTTGTCGGAACGACATGCGCCTTCAAGGCATTTCCTTCGATATTGGTCCAGAAGCAACGGCGGAATGGCAAGTGCTTTCGCATTGCTTTCCAGGCCAGTATCAAATTTGGACGAGTGGAACTTTGCCAAGTACATCGTTGGAAAAGAACCGTTTGTCTGTGGTAGACAACACCACTCTTCTGCAAGGTTAGAACCGCTCTTGTGTCGCTCCCTAAACGACCAGTCAGCATCGAATGCCGCTTCCATGCACTTTGAAACAGCTCTCTCGATCGATGCAATTTCAGATGTAGTGAGTTGGATCATGGTTGTTGCTCAAGTTGCTGACTTCTACAGGGAGTTCCCGATAGAAGGTTGGTTGACAACCGAACAGTTGCTGGCTGCTCCAACATTTGATGAAGCCAGAGGGGAAGAACTATTAAGAAAGACTATCGAAGTATTGGATGTTGCTTTGGCGAGTTCATCAGCTACTTATGGTCCCGCGACAGCGGAAGGGATCTTAGATCTATTATATTCGGACAACATGTCAGAAATGAAGTTGGACGCAATCAAGTTACTGGGTAACAATCCAATCCTAGCTAGCAACTTTGTGATGCTATTACTTAATCGAGCAGGGCGAACAGACGAAAATTCTGAGGGTCAGGGTCAAACTAAACCAAGCTTCTTTGACTACAGCTTAGCTTTCAATCAAGCAATCCAAGAGCAAGTTTTCGATCCATGGATGTTTCAGGAATTGTTCCCTGAGGACAATGTATTCGTATTTGTTCGTACAGAAAGCGGCCAGCCAGCTGTTCGAATAGTATCAGAAAACACGAGCAGTCTGGTTCCGCTACCGCCACCATTTCAGTATTCGGATCAGGACGTTTTCTGGCCTCCCAGCCATTACCGACTCTTGCAACTTCGATCCATGGTTATGGATCAATGGGGAGGCTACCAAGTAATGGACGGCTTGTCTGAAAGCGAACGTCTTTTGATTCTCGGCGCCTTATGAAACCAAAGCGAATTGAATAGAGGGATAGTTATTCATGAAAATTCTACATTGGGCATCCTTGGCTATTTTTTGGTCAACATTGATTGCCGCAAATAGTGGACCAGCATTTTCGAGCGAATTCCACAAGGGATTGGATGGATCATCTCAATTACCTAACTGGTATTTTCGTGAAAATCAGGACAAAATCGCGCTTTGTATAAAAGTGCCAAGCTGGAATGCTAGATATAATAAGGTAGCGGCAACTTCGAGCGATACGGGTTGTTTTGGCACCCACCCACGGAGCCATAGCTTCGATGTGCTGGCCGCCTGGGAGAAAGAGCTCACCCCCCTCATCATAGCTTATGAACTGGCTCAACTGAACGCTAGGATTGCATCGCTGGACCAAAACATGCGTGCTGCTGTATCAGAACCTATACAGACATTAGCAGCTGAACTGAGCGAACAAAACGCGAGAGCGAACGAAAATCTGAAAAATGAAATCGTGGAGCGATTAAAACTTGTCCCAATGCTGGTCGCTGAGGAACCTATTTTGCAAAACGCACTGTTGGAGACACTGGGAGAAAACAAAGAGTTAGCTCGTAAGGTCAACGAGGCATTTCTGACCAGCCCACAAGCTCGAGAAAGGATCAGAGTGCTGCTGAAGGAATTGATTGATGAATGAAGTTATTAAAAATGACAAATAAGAATTTGAAGAAAAACTATATCCGATAGGACGATTGGGGAAGGAAAATGTTATCACGTAGGAGCTTTATTTAGGGTGCTTTGGCAACATTATTGGTTGTCTCATTTTCCATAGAGGTACAGCGAAAAGCAGACGCATGGGGGCCTTTACCGCCGTTATGCAATTCCCTCTTTGGCTAAGTCCCTGTTGTTATCTGGAATGCGGTTCCACATCTTCTGGGAATTGAATTTGGTCGATAGGATCTCAAAGGCCGCAAGGTCTTGATCGTGTTCTCCCCGCAAGCCCATTTAATGGCTACTGGTTGCAAGACAAAAGTCAAAACCAAAAAATACATTATCGATCGGATTGGATTGGGCCGTTGCAATCGACGTTATCACTCCGGGGATGACAATCTACAGGCTTTTTGTTCTCATGCTGCCAGATAGAACATATCCAACTGTAAAAACGGTACAAGACGTTATTGAACGACGGCTTTGGTTGCGCGTGCATTGTGCGAACTGCGGTAAGACGACAGAGATCCCGCCTGCGCTTATTCCGAGCGAGGGCCTGTTTGTTCATCTGAGCCTTGCAGCGGCGGCAACGAAATTCAAATGTATCAGTTGCAGTTCCATGTCGGCGGAGGTTTCGCCGGTTAATCCCCTTGATAATTGGTGATGGCCTATTTGTATAACTATGTGAACAGATGGAAAACCTTACTGTATAACCCGCGAGCTAAGCCCTTGTTTTTATTAAAAATCAGGAGTCCCTCCGGGCCTACCATTTCTCATTCTAAGTATCTGTAATATAAAATAAAAATCTAGGGTGTGGGAAGCTGTTTCTTAAGGTGCGGGATGTTTGTCCTCAGTTTGTTCATACCATCACCAGCCATTTTTCTGCGATTCGCGGCTTGAATATATGTGTCGGCCTGCTTCAAGGTCGTCCAGCCAAACACTGCCAAAAGCTGCGCGGCTGTCGCTCCATTTTCAGCTAAAGTCATTGCGGCGTGTTTTCTGATGCCATGCGCGTTCTTTTTATCTCCAACTATTCCAGCTTCGATACAACGCGCCTTAAACCATCCCCCAAAGCCTGCATTGGTGAACGGCTTGCCTTATGCCGTAACCAGAGAAGTTAATCGCCGGTCTTTGAGTTGTCCAATGTGCAGCGTAAATCCGCTATTATTGGCAACTCAACAAGAGTGTTTTTCTTATGCGTTCTAAGGATGAACTCGCCATTGCGCTCATGTTGCCGACCAAGCGTCACAACATCGGATATGCGCAGGTCAGTGAATCGTAGGAGGTCGAAGGCAAGCCGCGCGTTTGTTCCAATAGAGTGGCGCGCTGCAAATGCGTCAATTTCCTCAACACTCCAAGGAACAAACCCACCAGTTGATTTAACTTTGAGTTTGGCAACTTCCGCTCAATATCAAGAACTACGAAGTTCGCTCGCCTGCGGCCCATTGTCTTACTCCTTTGGAGGTGAGGGGAGGCAGAAATTCAGCAATGGCTATGACGTTTCTGAATTATTCTGCTTGCCATCAGATAGGCTCTCCTGTTTCCCGGTCCACAACTGAACCATCCATTTTCTTTTTGAATTGAGACCAAGGACGCTTTGAAACCGCGCCTATATGTTTGGCTTTCTGACGATCGGATTTGCGAATGGCCTTTACGTCTTGGGCTGTTTTGGCCTTGGGCACTTCACATGTGCCGGCTTGACGTTTTCATCGCTATCAGCTCGGGTAAACTCCCATGGAACGATGTGTTCCAAATCCCATTTATCGCCTTGCTTGATTTTCTGTTTGCAGAGGTGGCAGCGTCCGTTGCTCAGTTCGAATATCCGAACGCGCTCTTTGCGTGGGAAGTGTTTGCGGGGCATCAGGCGCGCCTTTCATTGACTGGTGAAAGACTCACAGCAGCGCGCCATCTGCAGGCTGGACAATCCGTTCTGACATTTCTGCAAGAATGTCTTCGCAATGGTTGTCCAAAGAGACCTGTTCAAGCTTATCTTCAACATGGTCAAAATATGCATTTACGATTGTGTTAATGGCTCGTTGATCATCTGTTTCCAATTTGGAAACTCGTTTCTCAAACTGAAGCTTCATCGTGTTCTTGATGGCTTTAGCCAACTTCATCAATCGCAACGAAACAACAACCTCTTTTGCAATCTCGTATGGGTGAAGCTGTTCAGGTTCCGCAGAGCCAGTTTCAACGTCAGGGGCAACACTGACCTGCTCTGCTTCACCATCGCCTTGGGAGGGACGCGATTTCGGTTTTTCCGTTTGCGCGCCAGAGGACGCTTGCTGAATGGCTTCGGTTTGTTCCTTGATGAAGTTCAGCGTCGAAGCCTGCTTGTGGCTCTGGTGATGCTTCCTGCTGCACCGTGGCAGCCTTCTTGTTTTCAAGCTGACGTGCCAGAACCGTCTTTTGAGGTGTTACGTCCTTGGCATTGTCTGGGCCTTGGTGGTTGCGAACTTCTTCGGTGACCTGCCTGCCTTTGGTAACATCCGCATAACATCCCGAAGGCACCACGCACGCACACGCATCTGCAGCATGCGTTGCGGGTATTTATACCAGGGTGAATCGTTGGGTTTTTCGTAGCTTGATCTGCCCTTGCCCTTCTTGTGACAATCTTTTCGGTCTGCCAATGGCCGGCACGCATAGCGTGTTTGGCGGAGAATGTTTTGAGAACAGGCTCGCTTTCGCCTTTGCGTAAGGTTTCGCAATAGGCAACCATGTCGTCGTTTTCTCCATCAACCCATTCTTTCACGTAAGTGCACAGTGGGCTTTTCCGAACGATTCCGATCAGTGCATCACCCCAAATGCTGGGGCGGTTGTTGATCACCGCAACGGATTGAACCGCCGCCATTGGTGGCAAACCAACTTCCATCCCTGAAATCATTGCGATCATGACTTTTTGCGTGGTGTCCAAATCTTTAGGAGCCATCGCTGATTTGTGCAGCGCATCGGAAAGGCGAAAAGCTTCTTCAATGTTTGAGGGCACTATGCTGGCAATCGCTCCGCCGGTTACCAAAGTTGGTTTAGGTTGCGGAATTGATTGGTCGATTTTCGCTATGTCGTTCATTCGGCAGCCTCCAGAGCTGGTTGGAAAGGTGATCTTGCTCGCGAGGGAAATTGTCCAGTTTATCGGCCGTCCCAAATTTCGACTGGATGGGGATTGTTCCATCCTTGAAATGCTGGTGACCGGGCCAGTTGCCGGTATCTAAGCCATGTCGAATTGGAACCAGGCACCAGTGAATTGCGCGCTCGCCACGGTCAATTTCATGGGGGCTTAGTTCAACATGGGACGTGTCTGGCACCTCGGCATTCAAAACGTAGACAAAGACGAATGATTCAAATGGTCGGTTCAGCTGCTGGCAATTCATGCGTGTTGCCGCCCCTTGCAAGTAGTATCCTGCATCAAACAATTGTCGTTGCACGAAATCTTCATCTAAACTGGAGGCGCTTTTCAGATCTGTGTAGACGCCATCAAGAAACGCGGGTTCGTTGTCTGGTCGTGATTTAAGCCAAATCCCGGTGGATGGGTCTTTGGTAAACATGCTCTGCTCGACTTTCCCGTTCAGCAAGCCTGCATCTCTTATCAGCGGATATTGTTCAGCATCGGCCGCCATACGGCGCACTCGCTCTATCTGCTCTTCGTTTACGAAGGTTAGCCCCGCCGCCGCCTGTTCAAGCAACAACTCTTTGCAAGCAGTGCGATTGCTATGCCACGCTTTGCCCTTAACAAGGGTGGGTTGAACAACAAAGCTCTCAGCAAAAACCTCGTCTCCCAAAAGTAGGCGACGTACTAGTTTTCCAAAATTCAGCGCGGCGGTTGTTTTGGTTTCGACATGATTAGGGTTCCATTTCCAATGGCCCCAGAACTTCTTTGGTGACCCACCATGCGGCGGCAACACGTACTTTAATGCGCTCTTTGATATGTTTGGCCCATCAAACAATTTCAGGTCGTTGTGATACCGCTCTAAGCTGATATTGTTGTATATGCCGTTTTCTGCGATTTTTTCGGTCATTGAAATGGCCTTTGAATAGGCGGGCGGCCCAAATTGGGAGGAGTAAGCGAACCGTCCTTTGCGCTGGGAGGAAGCGCGTTAGATTGTTATGAAAATTGCCGTAACAATGATGCCAGCAAACAGGCCTGCAACTCCGCACAGAAACCCAAACCATGCTCGCAGCCGCTGACGATAGCAAGGCATGAAGCCATGTTGCGAATGAGGAACGAAACAACCCATTCAATGCCTAGCATTGGCAAGAACCTCAATCGTGATCACACCACAGTCATCTACGGAATAAGACGACATGAAGAACGTATGGCCAAAGAGCCTACGTCTAGCGATCTCAATGCAAACATTGGCCGCTGCATCTCCAAGAGACCGCCAGACGTCCCGGCTGACAACATCCGCAACATTGGTATCAACAATAATCACTCTCGATAACTCCACCTGTCTCTTTGGCTAGAAGATGGTCAATGAGCCGGGATTGTTCATCTGGAAATATGCACTGGATTCACACATGCAGGTTAGACGTTTCAAAGCAGACGATTATCACGCGCTCAAGTCCGCAGTGCGCCGTACCCGAAAACTAGTTGGTTCTCGCAACACCATATCAGAACAAACACGGGTCGGCGGCACGCAGATAGCCAACTATGAAGATGCCCACCAAACCGAGTGTCATGTGCCAATAGATGTGGCGATGGATATTGATGAGCTTGCGGGCGAGGCTGTCATTCTAACCCAACTTGCGGCGCTACAAGGTTATCGCTTGGTTCCAATTGGGCAATCACCAACCAACATGGATATCAAGGATCATATCCAACTGCTTTGCAAAGAATTTGGCGAGGCTATTTCAGCGATAGGAAATGGCACCAGTACACCAAGACAACGCGAAGAAGCCACCAAAGAACTTCTGGAAGTTAATTCAACAGTAAACGCCGCTCTGCGTGATTTGCACGCCCAAGATGCGCAGGCGAGGGGGTAGCATAGTGGCAAGAATTAGCTCTGTTCATCCAGGATTATTCACCGGCGAAGGCTTCATGTCCTTGTCTGTAGAGGCGCGAATGCTCTTTGTCGGGCTCTGGTGCAAGGCTTGTGACGATGGGGTATTTGCTTGGAAGCAACTTACTTTAAAGGCGCGGATATTTCCGGTTGATAACGTAGATATCGGGAGCCTTCTATCCGAAATATCCAAAGTCAGTTTCATCCAGCAATTCAGCTCAGCCGATAGGGAATATGGAGCAATTCGTAACTTTCAACGCCCCAAAAAGCCGAACGAAAGCGGTGTATTGCCCGCTGAGTTGCGAACCTATGTTGGTTCAAGTGATCCTAGTTCCGAACCAGTTCTCCACCAGTACGGAAAAGTCTCCGCAGATGGCGGATGGAGGAGATAAAAGGAGGGAAGAGAGTAGTGGTTTTTCGAAAGACAAAAAACCTGCATCGATCTCTTCTAAGAAATACCCTGATGAGTTTGAGGCCTTCTGGAAATCGTGGAAGGCCACTGGCGGTGGCGGTGACAAAGCACCGGCACACGATGGATGGAAGAAACTCAGCGCCTCGGATCGGCAGTTTGCCGCCAAGGCAGCGGTTCCTTGGTTCGAGGCATGGCGCAAAGCTGCGCCGGATGCCACGGCAATTCATACTTCGACTTATCTCAACCGGCGGCGCTTTGACGGGTTTGAGCCACCGATTGCAAGTAAGCCAACTTCCATGAACGGTAAATCCGTCGTTGCGAATTCTGATCCGCTTTGGCCAGCGCTAGTCGAACGAAACCGACGGGAAAAGGGCAGGGATGTGAATGCTGAGAGCTGGGCATTTGATGATGCTTGGATTGCCAAGGCTCGATCTGCATCACCTCCGACAATCGAAGATTTAGACCGTGGCCGACGTATGCAAGACATGATGTCCAATGTAAGCGGCAAGGCGTGAAGGGAAGCTCAGTAAACCACTGGTACGTAATCAGAACCAATCCAAACTGTGAATACCGCGCCAAGGATGATTTGGAAGCAATGGGGTTTAGGGTGTTCTTTCCAACGTTCAACAAGGAGTTGAAACATCACCGCAAGCGCGTTTGGATCAAGAGAACATTCCCGCTGTTTAATCGATATATGTTCATCGAAATGCCAGGCGAAAGGGCTGACTGGTTTAAGGTCCGGCAGGCCAATGGCGTTGAGTGCATTCTAGGCGTCAACGGCCAGCCAATTCCAGTTCCTAGTATCCAGATTGAACAATACATTCGAGAGTTTGAAAATGGAGTTTATGATGAACTTCGCAGCAGGGCGCCAAAGCTAGCTGTAGGCGAGCGCATTAGGATCGCGGATGGGCCATTGTCTGGCTTCTATGGCATGGTTACCAAGGCGGATAGTAAGAAGAAAATCAGGATTATGGTTGATCTGTTTGCGGCATTTAATGAGATCGAATTGCTCATCGTGAATGTGGAGAAGGTGGTGTGAGTTTGTTCACGGTATTCCACGTTTCTTCTCCCGCTGGGGCATCTATCAAATTTAAGGATGTAATTTGGGGTGAATTCGACATTGGCTTGATTGGGATATGGAAGAAATTGCAAAACTAGAAACGTAACACCGCGAATACGAACGGCTCATCAAATGGCTTGAACGGGCGGAATGCGGCCCTACGAAAGGCTGCATATTTAGTCGCCAAACCCGCAAGAGTAGACATTAAATTGCGAAAATTGGAATTATCCCAACTTCCGGATTGAGTCCAAATCGATCGAGCTGGGCGTTTCCAACCAACGTCGGCTTTCACAATACTGTACAAAGTCCTTTCCCCACCCTTTCAAAGGCACCACCGCGTCTTCCCATATACTTCTCCGCCGGTACCGTGAGCTCTTGAACCCTCTCGGGTTCGAAATGTCGGTAATCTTCACTGGTTTAGTGCTATGCAACCACGTAACGACTACGATCTAGAAGAGCGATCAGCAAAGGTTGGACGTCCCGTCGCTCGAGTGGCGATCTCGATCCGTACTGCCCCTGAAATACGTTATGAGCTGATTGTCTACAACAATGGTAGCAATTTGAGCGTATAAAGCCCTGTCATGTTCCTAAATGTTTCAACTGTTTTAAAGGTCGAACATGCCGATACATTTGAAACAATTCCAAACATCAAGCCGAAAAATTAGCGTCGTATGTTCGTGCATCACCGGTTAGCCGTATTGATCCATGTCATTAGCCATAGATGCACATAGCTAGCCACTCTGAATGTCGTCATTCGTCAGCCTTGCGCCTTATTCAACTTGGTTGTTCGAAACAATTTGAATGGAGAAAACATGCTAAATTTTTCAACTAAAACAGTCTTATGCGCCACTGCCGCGCTCTTGATCAGCTCACCGCTTCTTATAACCTCTGCATCTGCTGGAAAAATGGAACGGGTCGATATTGTCAAAGAAGGTATTGATACAAAGGCTGCCATCGTTAAGGCCACCGCTAGTGGCTATGCCGGTTTTGAAAATACAAGCCACCGTTACATGGTGCGCCTTTTTGCGAAAGCTAGGGGATCAAATTCCGTTTATGCGACAAGTATTTCTCGCGATAGTCACGGAGCCAAGACTTACTTTAAACAATTAGCTCCAGTGGGGACAAAGGGATGGGGAGTCTATAAGAAAAGCGTCGTGTTTGATGCGAAGCTCACAAAGACCCATTGGTGGGGCACGCCGGGTGAGGCCTGCCGGGAAAACTTGAAAAATCAAATGGCAAAAGGTTTGCGCAAAGAAGCTGTCCTTAGCCGTGAGTGGCAAACGAAAGCAATCGCTGTTTTCTATTTTAGGGCCGCAGCTGCCAAACCCTCTAACATCAAGAAGGGCAAGTATAACGGTGCTGATAGTCTCAAAAAAGCCCTGAACTATCCAGTCAAAGTTATCTGCCGCGCAGCACGTTAAAATAGACGTTTCTCCGGACGGTTTTGCCTGTCTGGTTGCGATCAATAGACTTATAATCACTGACTACCTCCAAAATCCCTCACGATGATACATATCATCGTGAGGGTTATTTTTTTCGAGTTAGAGGCTAAACAACAGATATACGCATTAGGCTTATCGATCCAGCGCGCGCTGGGTTATGTGTATCCTAACTTAAACACCCAACGTACCCGCGTAACATGGCACCTATGTTTGAAGTTCCACCGTCCATCCATGTGAAGCGCGACTGCCGCAACTTTGATGCAGCATTTGTACACTCGAACCGGTTTAGTTAGAACACCTGAAAATTCAAACGTTCTGATGTTGAGGGTGCTCTCATTGCACAGAATAGGCTGAGACTGAAGGTTTAGCAGCGGGTCAAAAAGCAGTTTACATACCCAGTCCTTGTTATTGTGAACAACAACGGTTTCCGCAGAATTTTTCGTTAATAGTGTGTGAAAAATGCTGAAATTCCGAGGCTCACAGAAAGAAAACCGCCGGCGGCGACAACTAGCCAGTGATGGTCGTTCTCTCGGTATCCTTTTGCGCGAACCAGCCCACGTATGAGCTGAACCAACGCAGCAGTTATCCAAAGGTTGAGCAGGAAGTGTAGGAGTGCTTTGTTGAACAGCAATGCAAGTTGATCTTGCTCCGCGTCGCGGAAAACAAGCTCGTACCAGCTTACGAATATAAGAACTCCGACGGCTGGCCAAACAATTAGGAAGGCGCGCCATATCGGCACAAGCGCTGGCAGTAGATAGAAGACTATTGGGATTGCAAAAAGAAGAAGATAGATAGACATGGGATGCGATCGATAGCTAATGAATGAATACCCCAGACTTGTGATTTTGAAGTCTAGCGTCTGAGTTTTGAGGAAAGGCGAGCGCTCGTAAGCTTCCGCGTTTCTTCGTGCCTAAAAGTGCAGAGATATTGATCATTTTCTCTGCGGTTTGCCGTTGGTCTTTCGCCTTTGCCATCAATATTTACCGTTAGGTTTAGCGTGATTTTATCTGTAATATTAGCAGGTTGCACCAAAGGTTTGTCTGTTCCGGCTGGTGTAATTGCAAAGTTATCTCTGCTGCCAATGGGGTCACAAGGAATCGCGATACCTTTGCTTTCGCCGAATGCTTGGCGGGTGGCATCTTCCACAACTGCATATAGATGGCTAGTTTTTTTATGTTCACCCATCTTTCTATCTCTGCATGATTGCCTTTGTTGCCATCACAGGGCGAACTGGCATCAATTTATTCAGGCTTGTCCAGACCGCCATCGAACCTAGTTTGCAATCGAAGTTTTTACTGAGCCAGGCTTTTGATTATTGCAGGCATCAGATGCGCGCGCTTGCTTTGTAGAACTGGTCCGACTGGATTCAATCTCAAGATTGCCCGGGATTTGGTTGTGCTATGTGGGGCCATAAACAACCGCCTGTTCCGCATCCACATTGAACACTTCGAAACCAATTAATGCTCAGAAATATGGGGCCGTTGTGTTTCGGCGGTATTTCCAAGCAGGTTTCATTTATTTTGAGTTTTGGGAATCTTTCGCTTGGCTGAAACAATTGATACAATTGATGACATCAAATCGAAATCTTGATCACTAAAATTCAATGCGCTTACAGATTTTTTGCAAGTGCATTTGGTGACATTATCGAAGTGCTTCCATATCAATCGCAGCGCATGCGGAGATGACCTTCATTGAACAATTTAACAATCGAGCAAAAGGCGAATTTTGTACTTAGCGGCATTAAGGGCGAGCAGGATATTGATACTATTTGCGAAGCCGCAGGTATCACTCGCGCGCGATATGACGACTGGGTTGAAACGTTTATTGCAGGCGGCAAGCAGCAGCTTGAATTGCGTGAAGTAGAAAACTCGTCGGTGATTCTCAATGATCAGAGTTTTTTGCGTGATCTTGTTGAACGCTTTCCTGGCAACATTTTGATTTCAAGGTTTAATACCGGTGAGATCCTATTCACTTCTGCAGACCTTGCGCCACAACTTGATGTGCTCCGACATGCACTAAACCGCTGGGCGGATCAGGACGCGAGAACAGGTTTCCTTAAAGAGCTTAAGGAGCACGGACATGCGCAGAATGTGCCAATCGTTGCCACGCAGCACGACGGCACTGAACTGATCCTGCATTTTTCGTCTCGTCTTCTTGAGCACAATGGTGAAAGCATAATTGTTTCCTGTCAGGTTAGGTCACCTGATGGAGAAACCAGCTATCAAGAACTGGAAAACGCAAACGCGCAATTTCATGAGGCATTGGAAGCCTTTGATGAAGGCTTTGTTCTTTGGGACTCAGATTTCAAACTCGTTCTTGAAAACGAGCGCATGTTCAAAATGCTGTACCCGGATGTCCTACCGCCGCGAATTGCGCAACCCGGCGATGATTTCAAGCTTGTTTTAACCGAGCAATTTGAAAACGGCGTTTATAAGAAGCCGTTTGGCGTTCCTGCAAAATTGATGATCGCCGGTTTTGAACGACTGATAAGAAACTACGCAAAAAACGTAAATGTGGAGCTGAAAGACGGCCGAACCATACGCGGTTCATCGCACCGGACGAGCCACGGCGGGTATCTACTCACTTTTAGTGAAGTGACCGAACAACGCCGGGCGCAACGAGCGGAAAAAGAAGCTGGAGAATTATTGCGCGAAGCGATCGAAGCGCTCGACGATGGCGTTATGCTTTACGATTCTGAGATGCGACTTGAGCTTTTCAACCAGAAAGCAAATGAAATCTTCTATGATGGCAAAGGCGTCTTCGAGCTTGGCCAAACATTCTACGGGCTGTGCGAATATTTTGCCATATCGGGTATACTGGTCATGCCTGAAGGTTTGACCAAAGAAGAGTGGGCATCTTTCGCAGAACAAGACGTACGAAATCATGCGCAAAATTCTGAACTGACGACCGTTGAGGGGCGTACAATTTTAGCTTCTTCCTACCGCACCAATTTGGGCGGATATCTGCTGACATTTAAAGATGTAACAGAACAGCGCACCACGCAGCAGGAGCTTGAAAAAGAGCGTCATCGAACCCACCAGAGCGAAAAATTATCAGCGCTTGGTGAATTGCTTGCCGGTGTAGCACACGAACTGAACAATCCGCTTTCAATTGTCGTTGGCTATTCACTTATGCTGCAAGAACATATTGAAGACCCTGTTCAGGCCAAGCGCATTGAGCGGATTAGTCAAGCCGCTGAGCGTTGTGCAAAAATTGTCAAAATGTTCCTCGCCATGGCGCGGCAAAATCCACTGAACATCGAAAGCCATTCTGTAAATGATGTTCTGAGGATGGTAATTGATACGACTCTGGCAGATATTGATACTGAAAAAATCCAGTTGGAGACTTCATTGGATCCAAATCTGCCTGATGTCGATATAGACGCCGATCAAATGGCACAGGTTTTCACCAATCTTATTATGAATGCGTGCCAGGCCTTTCCAGACGACGAGAGAAATTGTGTTATCAAACTCAGTTCCCAATATGACCGCCGCTCCAATGAAGTGATCGTATCCGTTGCGGACAATGGAATTGGCATTTCAAGGGAGGTTCAGAAGCGTATTTTTGAACCTCTTTTCACAACGAAGGAAGCAGGACGCGGGACGGGTGTGGGCTTAGCATTAAGCCATCGCATTGTTAGTTCGCATCATGGCGAACTGTTGGTTGATTCAGATGTTGGCAAAGGTGCGACTTTTCATGTCAGACTCACAGCAGCGGACAAATCACACCAAAATATTGATGAACCCGCTGAACGAAATGATCAGTCAGTGCCTCTTAAAATATGTGTGATTGATGATGAGGAAGACGTCGCTGTCATGATAGAGGAACTTTTGGAACAGATCGGGCATTCTGTTGAGGTTTACAGCTCACCCAAGAAAGTGCTTGAGCAAAAGAGCGCGACCAAGTTCGATATCATCCTATGTGATATGAAAATGCCAGAGATGGATGGCCAAGAATTTTACGAGGTATACACCAAACGAAACTTGTCCAAAAATGCGAAGATCGCGTTCATAACGGGTGATACCATGAGCGCCAACGTCTCCAAGTTTTTCAAAACAAATGCACTTCCTTATCTGGAAAAACCGATCATACCGGATGATCTCGAAAAGCTGATCGGAAGGCTGGCAAAATGATACAGGAACCTAAAATGCTGGATAGCAAAGGCCGGATAATCGTTTGTGATGATGAACCTCATTTGCGGGAAATGGTTGGAGAATATCTTGGCGAACGTGGCTACAGCATCACCCAAGCTGCGGATGCCCAAACCATGCATTTGCTCATGAAGAGCGACGTGGCTGATTTGATCATATTGGACGTAAACATGCCCGGCGAAGATGGTTTAAGTGCTTTAAGGACACTTCGTCAGACCTCAGATGTTCCTGTTATTATGCTAACGGCAACTGCGGAAGTTATCGATCGTGTTCTTGGCTTGGAATTCGGAGCTGATGACTATTTGGCAAAACCTGTTGACCTGCGAGAATTGGAAGCCCGAATTAAATCAACGTTGCGACGTCATTTGAAGCCCGGAGCTACAGTGCTTAATAATCGCGCGGCATCAGCAAATATATCGGAGAGCGCTGCGATACAATTTGGTCACTGTATCCTCAATATCGGTGGTGCAAAACTGTTTGGTTCAGATGAGAACGAGATACAGTTGACAGCGATGGAGTTTAATCTGCTTCGAGTTTTCGCTGAAAACCGGGGCCGTGTACTTAGCCGTGATCAATTGCTTGAACAAGCTCATGACAAAGACTGGGAACCGTTTGATCGTTCGATTGATTTGCACATCTGTCGCCTCAGAAAGAAGATTGAACAGAATCCGACAAAGCCCACGACAATTCGCACTGTCCGGGGCATGGGATATATTTTCGACTAATTGAGATGTGCAAATATGCACAGTCGAATGCAAAGCGCGGTCAAGCTGTTTTCCAGGGCATTGGTATCTGAAAATTTATTGAGACCGAAGTTCTGCGGTGAGTAGAATTTCAAAGGCGGTCATTGGTGCAATGGTTCCTTACGGCAGTTTTGCCCGCTCACCGAAGTTTTTGGGAAAACGTAAGGTTCAAATTCAATGTCATCCTCGAACGTGTACTTTGCAATCGGGAGAACCAATCTTGCCCAACGAACGGCGGCTCTGGGCCGGAAACAACGCAAATATCTCTAGATGGATTACAGCAATACCAGGTGCTGGATAATGAGCTCAATGAACTGGGACAGGGCACAGGTTTCTAAACATTCAAGTGCCGAAAGTGACCACCATAGCGGCTGAAAGAAGCGCACTAACTGGCTCAATGGGTGGAAAGCGGGCTTTTCGGTGCGTCCGCGCTAAAGACAGCTTTGCAGTTTTCTAGTCAAAACATAACGATAATAGCAGTGCCCGTTACTGTCATCGCAGCACCTAGAATAGCCTGCGGACGAGGCAGAACGCCCTCCTTGAACCATAAAATGGGGAGTACGAGAACGGGTGACAATGACCCAAGCACAGCGGCAATCCCTGCGTCGAATGTAGCAAAGGCGTAGAGCAACAGTGTAGAAGAGACCCCATACCCAATGAAACCGGGCAAAATTGTGCGCCCAAGCAAATAAGGCGTGACGGCTGCCTGCGGCTTGAATGCCTTTGCAGGCCAGAGCGCCACGATAGAGATCAAAAACGCAGCGCCTAACAAGCGGATAGCAGACGCTGCCATTGGGTCGGTTCCTGCAAGCATCGCTGGTTTCATGATCAAAAAACCAACCCCCTGAAACACCGTCGCAGCAACGCCAAGCGTTATGATCGTTGCCATGGTTCCGGTTATGGCGTCACTTTCGGAGCGGTCGTCGCTTCCAAAAAACACAGCAAGGCCAACTCCTGAAAGGGTGATACCTGCCCCCAGCAGGTCAGTCGCCCCCGGCGTTTCATTGAGCCACAGATAGGCCATAACACCCACGAGTGGTGCCTTGAGCGAAAGAAGAAGCTCGGTGCGCCTTGGTCCTCCGCGCCGCAGACATTCGATCATGGCAAGATTACCGAGGACAATGCCAATACCGATGCTTGCAGTGAAGGAAGGCCAGAACTCCCATTTGACGGTCTGCCAAAGCCCAAAGCCGCTCACACCGGCGACAAGGATAGCCGAGCAAGTGACCAGTTGAATCCGGGTGAATTCGAATGCTCCCAATTGCCGCGCAGGCCATTGAGCCAAAACGATCCCTATCGCCCAACCCAGAGACGCACCGAGTGCCGCAAGGACCGGCAGTATCAACATGACAAGGCTCCACTAAAATACTACAGTAAGTGTAGCAATAGATCGCTACAGTAAGTGTAACAATAGGAGATTTTCATGTGGTCACGCGTTCCGACACCTGGGAGCCCTGTTAGGGGATCAAAATCGGGCAAGCCCATAATGGCACTGTTCGACTTGCTCGGAAGAAGTTGGGCACTTGGCGTGATATGGCAGCTATCAAGCGGACCGATGACTTTTCGCAAGATTCAGGACAGTTGTGAGCAAATGTCACCAACGATCTTGAACCGGCGTATTAAGGAACTGATGGCCAGCGGCTTCGTGGAAAGAGGTGACCAAGGCTATCAACTAACTGAAAACGGCGCAGAGTTGTTCGAGTTTCTAAAACCTTTGGGCGAATGGTCTAAACAATGGGCCGATGGGCTTTCGCACAGTCAAACAATTCAGCAGGTTAGACAGAGAGACTGAACCGGACTGCCCTGCGTCTTGGACAAAGCAGCCATTCGTGAACAGCGCAGCATCTGTCGAAATGGGCTCCTTGCAGCCTTTCGCTGCGGGTAACAGAATTGTATATCTCTATATTGAATACCGCACTACTTTCTGACGGCAATTATGCGAATGCAGACAGTATTGCTTCTAGCTTTTGAAATTGAATCTACCGCTCTGCGGGCGGCCAGAGCTTGCGATGACAGGCAATGGTTTACCACTTGCCCTGCTTGTACTTTTAACCAACTTCGGCCAAAAGTGACTATGGAACATAGCGGTACAAATATTGAATTGATCGTTTTAGGCATACTGGGCTGCACCATCGCCTATTCTTTGCTGTCCAAAGTAGTTTCTCAAACAATTTTGACACTCCCGATTATCTTTGTGGGAATTGGCTACCTTTGTGCGCCGGTCGCACAATCCCTAGGCACGACAATGGAGCTTCGAGAGTCGGCGCGTTTGCTGGCCGAGTTGACGCTGGTTCTTATACTTTTTGCAGATGCCAGCCATGTACGCTTTTCTGGATTTAAAATGACCTTCGCAATTCCATTGCGCATGCTGATCATTGGATTGCCAGGATCCATCGCATTGGGAACTCTGGTTGTGTTTTACGTTTTTCCGGCTGGAGGTTTGGCTCTGGCATTGTTAACGGCTGCATTATTGGCTCCAACAGATGCTGCTATTGGGCAAGCAGTTGTATCAAGCGCCAAGGTTCCCGAGCATTTGAGCCAATCGATAAATGTGGAAGGTGGCCTTAATGACGGGTTGGTTCTTCCCTTCATTCTATTGGGAGCAATTCTAGCGTCGACCAATATGGCAGATACCGATGGGTTGGCGCTTTTTGCTGCGACGCAGGTTGTTCTAGGGCCTATTGTCGGCCTTGCAATTGGCTGGATCAGCGCAAAATCACTTGAATATGCGCAGCAGCGCGATTGGATCGTAGAAAGCGCCCAGGGCATAGTGTTTCTATCTGCTGCCTTTGTGAGTTTCCTTGCAGCTGTGCTTGTTGGGGGAAACGGGTTTATTGCTGCATTTGTAGCTGGCGCCGTATTTGGGAACACATATCGAAATGATATTCACTTCATTAAGGAGTTTATGGAGGGTGCCGGACAACTTTTGACTATGGCAACGTTTCTGGTGTTTGGCGCTTTAATGTTGCCTGGTGGTTTAGCCCATATGACGGGGTCCACAGTCTTGGTCGCCTTATTAATTCTAACCGTCGTGAGAGTGCTGCCCGTCCTTATATCACTTGCAGGCACAGGCCTTCCAATTAGGGAGAAACTTTTCCTTGGGTGGTTCGGTCCACGTGGTCTTGCATCCATTCTATTTACGTTGATCATTATGGAGGAGTTTGAGTTGCCTAATGAAGAAGAACTGTTAGCTTGTGTCTCACTCACCGTTGCATTCTCGGTTTTGCTACATGGGGTCAGTGCATCTCCATTGGCAAAGCGCATTGGGAACAAAGCGGGCACTTGAGCTGATGCGGTGCGAAGTGGTGTTTAGGGATAGGTTTCCCCGAGTCCAACGTTTCAAAAGCCTATCAGGAAAGCCGTGTATCAATCTCCACTTGCTTAGGCATAAGTTGTTATGTTATTCAATTACATAACAAGTGATTTGGGCTGTTCAGCGCGAGGTCTGTTGACTATCTGCCGGGCCTATAGGGGAGAAGCTTCACATCTTCCCGCCATGGATTTTTATGGAAAATTTCTGATTTGCACGATGTGCAAGAAAAGGCAGGTCGGTTCGAGTCCGCGTCGGGCTTTAAAAGCCCATGGGCAGTGCTGAAGCAGGAGACAGTGGCATGACAGTCGGGAAAGAACGGCACCTTATTCGCCATATTGGCAAAACAGTTTGGCTCGACTAGCCGGGAGATCGCACCAACTGGGCATTCGTAGCGGCGGCGTGGAGTGCGCAAAAAGCGTGCTAAAGGCAGTCGGTATTTTGAAGTTATCTAGCGCACACGCCGTGCACGTTTTATATGGCGAGCTGCTGTAGCTGGTATATCTGGTTGTGATGTTGAGACATTTGGAAAGCTTCCGGTTGGTGCGAGAGATGTTTGCCAAGCGATTGCTTACAAAGTGTTGTCACTTCGAAATTGAATAGAATTTTCACGTTTAAAGAACATCGAGACATCGAGAAGATATCTATTCAGTCCAAACGCTCGCGCGTGAATATTTTAGCAATTCATTCAGTTGCTTTCCAATTTGTGAGTAAACAAGTAAATTACTATATTCAAACTGATGCGGTGTATCTCATGTTTCGAATTGTAATCGGTATTCTCTGTGTAATGTTCTTAGCAGCTGCCCCCGGTGGACTTGTTGCCCAAGAGAAAAAGTGCGCTGTTTTTGATGCCAAATGGTTCAATGCTATAAATGCTGCCCATGAACAATTGCGTCAATGTCAGACAAACTCACAACCCAAAACTACTGTGCTGTATCATGGATGTCACGGTGAGAACCGAACAACAGCGTATCCGGCATGCCACGAGCTTGACGTTAGTCTGTGCAATCGCAGGAAGAAGCGAAATCGGGAAACTAAAAGTTGCTACGATAGAAGCTTTACTAATCCAACCGATGATGTTGAAGCAGCAAACATGAAGTTGAAGAAACAGTTGGAAAGAACAAGGCGTTTTTCTGATCCCACCAAAAATATTGCCGATATGTTTCGCGAAAGCCCTGAAGCGGTAAGGGAGTTCCAAAAGGCTGATGGCGGTCTAAACCGTGAGAAAGTTGATCTACTGTATTCTTATGTAAATCAAATGGCCAAAAATGGAATAAAAGCTAGCACTCGTGATCGATTGATCCGTGCAATTCAACTGAATGCATTTGAAGAGGCTGACCAATACCACCGCCAATTGTTAGAGTTGTTCAATGAAGCATCTCAAGATTTGGCTTCAAGTTCTGAACACTTTAAGCGTCGCATTGCGTCTCTCGAAGCTCAATGGAATGCCAAAAAGCCTCAAGAAACAAGTATTCCAACTGAAAGCAAACCTGGCGAATTTACCTACGCCTATTGCGTTAAAGCAATGCCAGAAGCGGTTTTGCAGGCCAGAGGGTATCCAATGACAATTCACGTAATTCGTCACGATTGCAAATGGATGACCGACAAATACAAAACACTTGCTTCTGCATATGATGCATGTATCGCAGGGGATTGGATTGCTCGAGAAAACCAAGGTTATTGCTCGCGTATGTTTAAGTAGAACGTGGGTTTAAGGACTTTAACCCGTGCCTCTAGGGTAGAATCTCACATCTGCCGCCATGGATTTTTATGGGAAATTTCTGATTTGCACGATGGTGCATACGGGAATAACGTCCCGGTAAAATTTAGGAGCACAATATGAGATTTAAGGGCAGGATATACGCAGTATACCTCTTGCTTATGCTGTAATTGCCCGACCCGGCAATCGCGCGAGACTTCGAAAATGGAACCGATTTGCGGCTCCATTGTCAAAGTACAGATCAGATAGATGTATTTGCCTGCAGGTCTTTCATTATGGGCGTCATAAATGGCATGATGCTTGGCTCATTGTATGTTGACTTAGATGTATATGGAGCCGAAATCAAAGAAGGTTATTCACCGCCATTGCCATTTTTTATGTTGGCTGGTCTGTCCACGCTCGGGATTGTTTATTGGACTTACAAGCGAAATAGGATCAATTCTGGTGAGAGTTGAACCTTTTGGGGGACAAGTGTAGCGTTTGAATGTCCCTACTCCTGTCAGGGGTGCATAGATGGCTAGCAGTAAAATTACCGCCGCAATATTGTTGCTATTTGTTTCTATCTTTTCTGCAGACACAGCGCTAGCAAAGTGTCGTGCGGGAACAACGTCTGCCGACCCAGTTCATCCACAAGGGTTTTCAGCAAGCGATGGTTGGCTCTACCCAGTAAAGAAAATTAGAGACATTGGCTTTCTTGCCGCACTGGCGAACGGTGCGGAAGATGGAACAATGCGATATTTACAAAGCCAAAGCTCTGACACTTGTAATCATGTTTATATCGCGAACTTCACCAGTCATGGTGACTATGTTGCCAACAAATTTAGTGAGCTGGTATTTGCAGCAGGCTTCTTTGTAGAGCTATGCAAAGCTTACAAAATTGATGAACGAAGGCTGGCGGAACTAACCTATTTCTTTGAGGTGCTTCCGATAATTGACGGATATAACGGTGTTGATAAGGCCAATGCCATTCAGCGCAGCCAAATGAAAGTGTCGGGAGCGTATTGGATGAAAAAGCGGCTAAAGACTGCCTCTGATTGTCAACAGCTTTTCAAAGAAAGGTTTTCTCATGTTCAGATCGTTCGATAAGGCCACTTTAGTAGCTTTAATACTGGTAATTTCTTCACCCGTCTATGCAGATGGCATCGACCAGTATGACGCTGAGATGCAAAGGCAAATGCGCGAATTTACCAATACTTCGCCCCGGCACGTAGGATATTCCTTCAGTGCTGTTTTTAAAAGAGTGAAGTCTGCGCTTAAGGTCTTAACAGCGTCAACTAGCAAGTTGAATAAAGAGATGGATAATATCGCAAGACCGAAAAAACGTCACCGGGGTACTCTGTTGATCCCAAGAGTTCACGGTGGCAGCAGCGGTGGTGTCTCAGTCGCGCAGTGATTCAACTAAACCAGCAACCTACGAAAACCGCCTTTTGGGCGGTTTTTTTATGCTCAAACGAAAGAAGAAATGATCAGGCAATAGGCGTCTGTTACAAAGGATGTAAAGAAATGTAACATACGAAAAAAGGCCCCCGAAGGAGCCTTTAAACGACACTGGCCTTGAATTTGCTTTCTTCCCGGCTAGCCATCAGACTGGCTGATGGTTCCTCCCGTTTCAGGTTCTTGCCTCTGGACAGGTGTCCTAGGCGTAGGCGAATTTTGTTGTGGTTCACTTTGTTCTTCATCGGAAGAAACAAGCGGCTTGCCAGTAAGGCAATCTATACCTTTGTAGATATAAACTCGGTTTGCTGGATCGAAGTAGCATTCTTTCGAAATTGGTAACGGATTTTGTAACAGGGAAAGCCCAAACGGAAGTGTTTGTGCTTGAACGCTGGTTGATAGTCCAGCTGCCGCTAATAAACCAACCAATGATGTGGTTGCCCAATTCCGGCGTGAGTGGCGTCTCAATAAAAACGTATACATTTTTTCTCCTTAAATGCGTGTTTGATCTTCCAAATGGTCCGGCGTATGGGAGCCATTGGGTCCTTTATCTAGTTGACGCATCTATCACTATGTGTGGTGGCTTGAAGCTCTTCTGAGCCTGCCGTTCACGCTGGGTTCAGCAAGAGACAGTGCAAACGTACTCGTTGGAGGCAGTCACCAGTTAGGAGGCTATACAGTACATTTAAGGGTGTTGGAGGCGTTCAAACAACCATCCACTAACTGAGCGTCGCCTAAGGGCGGCTCTGGCTGCTTCAATCAGTGTCGATATACATATTCAAATATTTAAATCTTCGGATCACTTTGAGTCGTTTCGCATCACTGCTATTCGGTCGTATTCGTCCCGCCTTTAATTCACGCTCAAGGGGATCCATTATCATAGAGACCATAGGGGACCCACTCCCTAACTCCAAAATATGAAGGGCCCTGGAAGGCCAATTGTCCACAAAAACGATACTATGTCATTGTAGATTGATCCTTCGGTACTTTTCACACTTTCTGGAGTGACCACCAAAACCAAAATAAGCACAATGATTGGCAACAATGAATAATTGAGTATTTTTGATTGGTGGAGCGCTTTATGTTGGTCTCATACTTCTACATCGGTCAATGAATTGGCTCGCTACGGCGGGCCTTTTTTATGTCTACCCTTCCTCCAACTAAAGGAGAAACCATGGTTGATTTAAACCCCGGTGATACGCGGCTAATCATTGGAGAATGCAGCAAGCAAGGGGTCCTCGGAAACCAGGCTGCATATGTTCTTGCTACCGCGTTTTGGGAAACTGCTCGAACCATGAAGCCAGTCCGGGAATACGGCGGTGAAAAGTATCTCAAATCCAAGCGTTACTATCCATATGTGGGCATGGGATATGTTCAGCTCACTTGGCGCACAAACTAGACGTTCTTTCATGGCTTCTTGGCTCCCAAATTGGCCGATGGGGCGCGTTTGCGCTTTTGGGGGTTACACTGGCTAGTCTGGCTCTGTATGCCGCCACACGGGCAGAACAACGCAAAGCAATGGCGAAGATTGCCGCCGCCCGTGTCAAATCACTTCAAATAGCATTGAGCGCAAACAATGACATTACGAACATGTCTGCTGATGAGCGCCGTAAGTATGTTGCTCGTTGGCTGTCAAACAGTAGCAAGTGATTTTTGCGCGACCAATAGCGCCATTCGGTCGGGATCGATCGACAAGCTTTCTAACACTGAGATCGAACGCATTGCACGCCATAATAGACGTGGCGAGATAGAGTGTGGGTGACGTCCATGGCTGATGATTTGCAACAGGGTCTTGGTCAGGTGGAAGGTAAGTTGAGCAAACTGATAGAGCGAATGGATCAACAAGACCAGAAGTCAGACAAAAGCCGAGGCCAGGTGCACAAGCGTCTGGACTCCATTGAAACACGGTTCAATCATGTTGAAACGCGAAGCGCTGATATGTCGGAGGATATCAAGGCAATGAAACCCGCGTTTGAAGATTTTGCCAATTGGAAACAGCGATTGATTAGCATGCGCACGTTAATCTGGCTAACCGCATCAGCTATCGGTGCTGCTGGCTATGCGGTTGCACAGTGGTTGGCAAAGGCGGTTAAGGGGCTTTTAGGAGGGGAGGAGGTCAGCCAACACAATTCGTATCTTCTCCTCTAAGGAAAAAACGCTTCCATGTCTGGCGTTTGATATCTTTGACAACCCGATCTGCGTCGTCGGTCAGTTATTCGTTCTTCCGTCTCATCATTTGCTCCTTGGGGGCAAGGATGAGCCAAAAACTCTCACTTATGCAATCAACTCAGTCTGTCCATTGAGCGCTGATGCCGAACACGACTTGGCACAATGCTAATCACAAACAAGACATTTCAGATCGAGTAGCGCTACAACTAATGGTGTGAGAGCCCAACTCACCTTCATCACTTTTCAAAAGCTTGTAGTTTCTTACAAGCTTTGGAGGATGATAGCGGTCGCTCTAGAATGGAACCATCACGTCTACGGTTAGGCCGTAGGACTGAAAATCACTGACACCTACCCCGTCGAAGAAGCCTTTGGCTGACAGCGCAGCTTGGCTGTCTGGGATTACTAGGCTGGCACCAGTTTCAATGCGGGCACGCAGATCCGCTTCGGCTGAAGTTAGGGTCGGGTCAGAAGGTGTTCCGTCCTGAAGCTTGTTAAAGTCATAGATCCCTGACAAGGATAGGAAAGGCAATAACTGGAACCCATTTTCACTATTCAGTTCCCATGAGATTTTGGGGCCAAACTCCAGTCGTCCCAGATCAAAATCCTGAGAGGGAATCGACCGTCCAAGAGAATCCGTATAGCTTTTCTGCTCTTCGAAGTAATAAGAGAGACGCGCAAAAGGACTCAGTTTCACTGTCTCCGTTGCCATGAACTCACCAGTCAACCCAGTCTGGAAGAGAAAACGCTCCGTGTTGAAATCATCGGCGAACAAACCAAGTGCATTTACGCTGTTATAGGACTGCCCATAGGTCATTGCTGCATCCAGATGAAGGTTCTCATGCAGACGAACTACACCATACGGACCAACCATCCAGCCCACACCTTTGGAAGATGTTCCCGCGCTTGAATTGTTTTCTTTGTTGATATCAAATTGGCCCATCAGGCCAAAGACTGCTTGATCTCTATAGCGATAGTCCACACCTGCAAAAAACAATCCAGTTTGACTGACACTATGATTATTGTTGGTTCTAGCATAAGTGCCCTGAGCCCAGACATCCCAACCGGATTCCCAAACAACTTCTGGAATGGTCGGCGCTGCAGATGCGTAGCCCATAACATGCGTGTCAGACAGATTATCAAATACGGCAAACCTGTCATCAATTGCGGCTTGCTGCGCTTCACCCTTACCTGACGAAACAGAACTGCCTTTTTTCACGCTATTGGCAAGTGCTCTCAAACTGAACTGGAAACTTCCAGTTTGCACATAGGGTGTCGCGTCAACATTGAAGCCATTCATGCGACGTTGTTGCCTAAAAGGGCCATTTGTTAGTCTGGACGTCAGATCAGGTTGACTGGAAATGATTGAATTAGCCCGATTAGTCACAAAAGACTCAATAACCTGATTGGTCGTTTGAATGTCTTGTGCATCATTGCGTCCATTGGTCATGCTGAACGACACAGAAGTCAGCCCGCTAGCACTGGCAACCACACTGTATGAAGCCAAACCAGAAGCACCATTAAATGCAGAAGACACATTGTTAGCTGTCACTACCGAGGAGATCGCCTGACCGCTGGAATTGGTAACGACTGTTTGCGTGTTGGTACCGGTTGCAGCAAATGTCAGAGAGGCGCCAGAAGATGGCGCTGTAAATGTGACTGATACGCCGGACACTGGATTGCTCCCAGAATCGGTAACAGTGGCAATCAATGAATTGGCAAACGGCATGCCGGTTTGAGCAGACTGATTATCTCCCGATGTGATCGATAAATTAGCCGGAACTAAAGCGGCCCCTGTCCCGGAGACAGTAAAGTTGAACGGATTCTCGTCTCCATCATCATTCACAAATGACAGACCGAACGAGAATGCTCCCGCCGCAGTCGGCGTGTATTGCACTTGGAATGAGGTCGTCCCACCACCACTAGTCACTGTACCGCTACCCGGCGCACCAATGGAATTAACGGTTACATTGCTGGCGCTAGAGGATGTCGCCGTGGCCACAGTCAAATCGCCTGTGCCAGAGTTGGTCACCGTGTAGGTCACGGTCACTTGTGAGCCCACAGTCTGAGTGCCATGCGCGTCTGTACCACCATCAGCCACCGTACCGCTGCTCACCGAGGAAGAAACCGAGATTTCAGGTGCGGTTGCTGCGCTAAGGGAACCCGATCCAGCATTTTGTGTGTAGGTTATTGAAAATGCACCACTGATAGGTGCAGCACTGTAGTTGCCGGAGACGGTACAGCCGGCAGAGCAGTTATATGTGTTCGAAAAATCGTTTGCCTGTCCAAAAGATACACCGTTTGCAATGTTATCTGTGCCACCGTCATGCGTGATTGATACACTAGAAAAATCACCAGCAGCATCATCAATGCCGATTAAATCAATTGTGACACTGGATCCAGATCCGGCATTAAAGTTGATGTAGTTGTTTGTACCTGGAAAAGTATTGACGAGTGAGCAGCTATCCGCCGTAACATCAAGGGTGAGGTCTCCTCCGGTTGTGACGGTTAAACCAGAACAGTCGTCCCAAGCTGCATGCGCGGTACGAACATCCAAACCTACATTGATGGCCATGGCCATCAAAAACACGGCACACAAAGTGACAAACTGGTGCAGTTTCATTATCAAAAATTTTCCAGTTGATTTCACTGACCGTTTCTCCAAGAGCACCGAGGAAATTCAACAGGTAGCAAAGTCTGCAACCACACTTCCAGCTATCCACCACCTCAATTAAACAGTAATCAAAGCTTCAAATTATCTTTCCAAAAAAACCAAACAACGCAACACTGGATTTTGCGAATCAATTACTATTATTTAGTTACAATTACGATAAGATTGGAAACTAGAATAGTTTTAATTTGAGTTATCATATTAGGTCATGTTGACCAACTCCAGACCCAGACCAATACTTGTAATCAGAAGTTTTTTGTTCTTATGAACATTCAAGAGCTAGTAAACAAGAAACTGTGGCTTCGGGTCCAGCGTGTGTTGTGCGGCAGGGCAACTGACATTCCACACCGGCTTATAAGCGCAAAGATACCACGAGACATTCCGGTTGAAGATACGGAGAAGCATTTCAAGTGCTCAAATTGCGGGCCTGGCGAGGTCAAGACAGAAGCTTATGACGCGCTTGATAATTGGTAGGTTGGACGCCCACCTCTATGGGAACACACGAGAAACATCCATGTCTAACCTTATACGTGACTATCTGAAAAGACTAATATATACGGAGTCCCTCCGGGCCTACCACTTATCTTTAAGACCCTGATACCACTGGATTATCCAGTTTGAATCCCACGCATCGGCAGGGGCGGGCTTGATAGGGTTTGCTGTCGCCGTATTATATCAGGCATTACGTCTTTTTTGTTGGGCCTTCAGAGCTGATGCGTACTCCTCTGGCGTCCAGCCAGCATTTACAGCTTCAAGTGTCAGATCTTTCTGAGTTTTGGGCGCCAAACCACCAATTGGTGGGTCAGTGTCTAGGTTTGTGGGAAAAGCATAGGTATCTGCGACGCAGGTCACAATGTTTTCCAGTTCGGTGCTTGATAGGGTTCCCATGGACTTAGCCCTTTTCAAAGCTGGGTAAGCCAGCATGCACATACTCATGTAGTCAACCGTTTCAATTGGAACGCCGAATGTAGATGACACTTGTAGCAAATTGACAAGGCGTTCGGTATCGGTTGTGACATTGGCACCGGCCGCATGAAACAAGGCCGGATTGAAGAACAGTAAATCACCCTTGTTGAGAGGCAATTGAACACATCGTTTTTCAAACTCTTCCTGAAAATCTGGGCGTGTATAGGTAACGTAACCCGCACCAAATTGCTGTGAAAACGGTAGTAGTTTCGTCGGTCCGCTTTCCAAGCTCATGTCGCAATGCGCGATGCCGCCCTGCAAGGTTAGTGCGGCTGTCAGATCATGCACGTGCGGTGGATATTGGGCCGCACTGTCTCCGGGCATAAATCCCAAATGGTAGTCGCGATGCGGTTGTTGGGCTTCGCCTCCGGGACGTACTTGATTCACTTGCGACGTCATACGATAGTTGGGCCCGAGCCAGGCTTCACTGGCCAGGGCAATCATATCATTGCTGAAATAGTGGATGAAGCATGTTGGGTCAGCTTCGCAAAGCTTCTGGAATGAATTCCAAATACGGTCATTGGCACCAGGTTTCGCAAAATGATCGCCACCGCCGCCGGTATCGCGTTCCGCGGCAATGATATCGGTGAAGTGTTTGGTGGCCGTATCTATGACAGAAATATCCTGATAGGCGTTTGTGATTACAATTGCGCCGGCACCTTTGAGAAAAACCTTTGCGAATTCCGCGAGTATCGTCTGTCGGCCCTTTGGTTCTGAACGCAGGTTCCGAATAGTTTCGGCGGAATACAATGGAATGTTTTGTTCGATGCTTTTCGCATTCGGAACGTCAGCCGTTTTGGTCGAACTTTCAAGCAGCTCGACGAATTCTGAAAGACTGGCCTCTTCCTTCGAATACCAGGTTGGCTGGCTATCGGCTGCGCTTTGATTGCAATGCTTGTTCATCGGTTTCCTCCATCCGCTATTGTTTACAATATATGCGGAACAGGGCATGAATCATGCTGTCAAAACCATCAAAAAACCATCAAGAAATTGAGAACTTATGGGCTCGCACAGATTCTTAGTCAAAGAAGTCGCTCTTCAAGCAGGTGTAAGTACAGCGACCGTTGATAGGGTTTTAAATGACCGTCCCAACGTGAAGCACCAGACAAAGGTGCGGGTACTTCGTGCAATTGCTGAGCTTGAGCGCATGCAGGACAGTATAAATCTGCCGGGCGAGCGTTTTTTGATTGATGTTGTGGTGGAGGCACCAGATCGGTTTGCGCAGGTGGTGCGGCTAGCAGTTGAGGCTGAAGCGGCTGGTTTCCTGCCGACGGTGTTCCGTCCTCGCTTTCACATGAGGCAGGCATGGGAAACATCTGAGCTGACAGCCAGAATCAAACGAATTGCACATGGCGGTTCCAAAGGGATTTTACTGAAAGCAAAAAATTTGAAGGAAGTCGCTGCATGTATTGCGGACATTAAGACCCAACAAGTTCCCTGCGTAACGTTGGTGACTGACTTACCTATGAGCGACCGAGTTGCCTATGCCGGAATGGATAATGTTCAGGCAGGGCGCACAGCTGCATTTCTTATGTCAAACTTCCTGAGAGATAAAACCGGATTAGTATTGGCAATTTCGAGCCATGATGATTTTCGCGGTGAAGTGGAACGTATTCGTAGTTTTGAAACTGCAATTCGGCTGGAAGGCTCTCAGCTCGACTATCAGCATATGAGCGGCGGATATGGGCTGGATGATGACACATTTCAGCAAGTATGTCGTCTGTTGGAAAGGGGGCTGAACATAAGCGGCATTTATTCCTCAAGTGGAGGGAACCGCGCGATACTCGCCGCTTTCGAAAAAATGTCTCTGCTGAGACCCATCGTCATTGGGCACGACCTTGATGAGGAAAATACAGTTCTCTTATCAAACAGAAAAATCGACGCAGTCATTGCGCATGATTTAAGAAGTGATATCCGGTTCGCATTTTCTAAGCTTCTTCAATTTCATCAACCCCATATTTCAATCGAAGCGACCCGATATGCAAATGTACAAATCATTACCCCCGTAAATTTACCAAGTGCGACTTGATCTGAATATTCGCTAGCCTTGGACTTGGCTCACATTATTGATCTCAATTTCCACAATACGTCATCAAAGTTTTAGAAAATGCGACAGAAACTGCTGCAACATGTCGCAATTTGTAAAGGGTATGTAGCATGAGATGCGCCCAAATAGATGCGTGAAACACTTGAGTTCTCTCGCATGGTGGTGTGGAAGGGGAAAATTGTTCAGGAAATTGAGCTCTGATCTAGCTGTTGACATTGCCAGTGGTGGTTGCGCAAATGGCGCACGCTGGTCGGAACCGGATCAAAACACGATCCGAGGGCGATAGGCTTAGATGCGAGCAGGATGGTATATCTGCCAGAAATTTACAGCGCGACAAGAAAACGGCCTGATGAGGTGCTATTTCAAATAATCGCGTGCTGTCGTCCATAAGCACATTAGACATTCACGACTTACTTACTTTTCCGGAGGGGAATTTATGAATAACGAAAAACTGCATCCAAAAATCACCGAAGCTCAGCGGATGTTGAAAGATGGCCGCATGGATCGCCGCGAGTTTTTGCGAGTTGCGACTGTTCTTGGGATGACCGCAAGCGCTGCCTATGCCATGGTAGGCTTGCCTCAGCCGGTAGATGCTGCAGGCCACGGCGGGCTGCCGTTCGGTGCTGACGATCCAAATGCGAAATCCGGTGGGATTTTGAAAGTCGCGATGGAAATTCAGAAAATGGATGACCCAGCGACTTACTCATGGACCGAAATGTCCAATCAAACTCGCCATATTTTGGAGTATCTGACGCTTACAGGTGTCGATAACATTACCCGACCGATGCTGTCTGAAAGCTGGGAAGCCTCCGATGATCTGACAAGCTGGACTTTCAAGATCCGCAAAGGTGTGAAATGGCACAATGGCGATGAGTTGGTGGCGGATCACGTTCGTTTCAATTTTGAGCGCTGGATGGATGCTGACCTTGGTTCGTCAAACATCGGCCTTTCTACATTCTCCGCGATGGTGAGTGATGTAAACGGTAAGAAGAAGATGAATGACGGTGCTGTGGAAGTGCTGGATTCTCATACGATTCGTATCAATCTGGCAAAGCCGGTCTTGTCGGTCCCCGAAGATCTCTCAAATTACCCAGCTTCCATTGTTCACCCAAGCTTCAAGGCACCATTCTCAGACAATGCTATCGGAACGGGTGCTTTTGAGCTGGTTGAGCTTGTTGTGGGTGAAAAATGCATCCTGAAGCGCAAAGCCGACCATGACTATTGGGGCGGAGAAGTCTATCTGGATGAAATTCACTATTATAACTTCTCAGATGAGAACTCGCTGACTGCCTTTGCCGGTGGCGACGTAGATACCATCTACGAATTTGGTATTGAGCAGCTTGAATTTGCGAAGGCCATCGAAGGCAATATTTTGACAGCACGCACAGCTCAAACGCTGGTTTTGCGGATGCATGTCAACGAAGCACCGTATGACGATGTTCGTGTGCGTCGTGCTTTCATGATGTCGGTTGACAACGCCACCATCAAGCCGCTGGTTTATCCAGAGGGCGGAGATGTAGGTGCAAACTATCACGTTGCGCCTGTGCATCCTGAGCACTTTGAATTGCCGGCTCTCAAGCGCGATGTGGAAGGTGCCAAGGCCTTGCTTAAAGAGGCAGGCTACGAAGATGGTATTGAAATGACCATTGACGTGGGTAACCTCGATGGCCCTTGGCATCAAACGGTGGTGGAAGCCATTCGTGATCAGGTCAAGGATGCGGGCATCGACTTGAAACTCAATGTTATTCCGGCGTCCAAGTATTGGGAAATCTGGACCAAAACACCATTTGGGGCCACGTCTTGGACACACCGTCCGCTTGGTACAATGGTTCTGTCTTTGGGGTATCGCACGGGTGTTCCATGGAATGAGAGTAACTTCTCGAATGCAGAGTTTGAGGCTGCACTGGATATCGCAGAAGCCACAATTGATGTGGAAGAGCGCCGTGCCAAAATGGAGTTGGTTCAGAAAATCATGCAGGACGAGGCTGTGGCCTGTATCCCGATTTTCCGTCCGCTGTACTCCATTACAAACGACACGGTGAATAATTTGAAATTGCATCCGACACAATTCCATCTCTTCAACAAGGTTTGGAAAGCTTAAGTATCTTTGAAAGGCCGTGAGTTTAACTCACGGCCTTTCAGTTTTGCGAACTTACAAATCGCCCACTACAAAAGGGCGACATTTTGGTCAATTTCCACTGACCATTCCGGACTTAATCCGAGGGCATAATGGCCAAGCTTCTACTACGACGTGTACTGCAGATGATCCTCATCATGCTCACGGCGTCATTGATTTTATTTGTTATTTTTGACACGCCAGAATTCAAGAAAAGGCTTGCGGTGCAAGAGCTTGGCGGCTTTGCCGTGAGTGCTCTGACCGACGCCAGTTATGAGGCCTGGCTTGAAAAAAAGGGGCTGAATGTCCCGTTTTATGAACGCTACGGAAACTGGGTTGGTTCAGTGGTGCAGGGCGATCTGGGCTTTTCATTTGAGAAGAATCGTGATGTCGGGCCACTGATTTGGGACAAGCTGAAAAACACCGGCATTCTGGCATTCTGGGTGTTTGCCTTGATGATACCCATTTCGCTGGTGCTTGGCGTGCTTGCTGGCATGAAGGAGGGATCGTTACAGGACCGATCAGTCTCGTTCATATCGGTGTTTTTCACGAGCATACCGGAAATCGCGACCGCCATTCTTTTGACCGTCTTTCTGGCCTTGGGTCTTGGCTGGGTGCCTGCCAAATCCGCCATGATTTCCGGCTTTGATTGGCGGGCGTTGGTGTTGCCCGTGTTAACGCTGGTAATTTACGATTTTGGCTATGTGGCACGCATGACACGCGCCTCCATGGCTGAGGTTATGACATCGCAATATATTCGCACAGCGGTCTTGAAGGGATTGCCGTATCGGCGCGTAATTATGAAGCATGCGCTGCGTAACGCACTTATTGCTCCATTCACAATTATTGTTCTTCAGCTCAATTGGTTGCTTTCGGGCGTTGTAGTTGTGGAAGTCTTTTTTGAGTATGACGGTTTTGGAAAGTTGTTGCTGGAAGCAGCTTTGTTCCCTGATGTGGAGGTGGTTCAAGCCTGTACGCTTGTCGCGGTCTTAGTGGCGGTGGCATCTCAGATCATATCTGACATTGGCTATACGTTCCTCAATCCTCGAATCCGGTTCAGTTAGGAGAGCGATCAATGGCTGCTGTTGATATACAAATTCCGCCCGCATCGCTTATGGAACGATTGGCCAAACCAAAGCCAATGTTGATCCTGTTTGCACTCATGTGGATACCATTAACCCTCTACGTCATGTTTGGGCTAAGTGATTTAGTGCTTCTGCCTGCGATACCGACAACCCTGGCACTTTATGTCATTTGTCTTTGGGCATTCAGGGAGTCTGCGGTTGCAATTATTGGGCTGACTCTGGTGTTTTTCTGGCTGCTGGCCGCCGTATCTGCACCCTATTTGCCACTACTTGATCCGAATAAACCGATTGCTCCCTTTGCAACGCCGTTTTCTGAAAAGAAAGAAACGTTCTTTTTGTTGGGGTCTGACTTTAAAGGGCGTGATCTGCTCTCACGCATGATCTGGGGCTGCCAAAGGGTCTTGATCTGGGGTGTGACGGCAACCGCAGTTGCCTATCTTGTTGGAACCTTGTTTGGTCTTATTGCCGGGTATCTGGCTGGCTGGTGGGATGAGGCTATTTCGTTTGTTGGAAATGTGTTTTTGTCGTTCCCGGTGATGGTGCTGTTTATCGTCATCCTCAATTATCTTGGGCCATCCGGCTTTAACATCATAATCGCGGTGACCTTCGCCTCAGCTCCTGCCATTATGCGTATTGTTCGCGGTCTGGCGTTGGATATTAAGACCCGAGACTATGTCTACGCAGCGCAAACGCGGGGCGAGCATCCGCTTTACATCATGGTGGTGGAATTGCTGCCCAATGTGCGTGGGCCATTGATCGTTGACGCATGTTTGCGCCTTGGTTACACCACCGTTGCCATCACAACCCTGACATTTCTTGGACTTGGTTTGCAGCCGCCCGATCCTGATTGGGGGCTGATGATCCGCGAGTCCGCGCGTGTCGCCATGCTGTGGAAGTTTTCATACATGTTGCTCGTTCCGGCCTTGGCGGTATCTTCGCTTATCCTTGGATTCAATTTGCTGGCCGATGGCTTGCGCGAAATAAGCCTGAAAGACTGAGTGTAGGGCAGGAGAATGTTATGAGTGAAGAAATTCCCGTCCTGGAGTGCAAAGATCTTTGTATTTCCTACACCACCCGTGCTGGTGAGATACCGGCAGTAATCAACTTCAATCTCAGGCTCATGCAGAATGAAGCACATGGGATCGTTGGCGAGTCTGGTTGTGGCAAGTCCACGGTGGCGCTGGCAATCATGCAATACATGGGCAAAAACGGCTATATAAAGAGTGGCGAAATACGCTTCAACGGTCAGGATATGACCGAGATGAGCGAAGAGGAATTGCGAAAAATTCGTGGCTCGCAGATCGCCATGGTTTATCAGGAGCCGATGGCGTCATTGAACCCATCCATGAAAATTGCCGACCAATTAGCCGAAGTGCCGATGTTTCATGACGGACTGAGTGAGGCGGATGCGAAGGCTAAAGCGTTACAAATGCTGGAAAAGGTAAAGCTGCCTGACCCGCCACGGATCATGGATGCCTACCCGCATCAGATTTCTGGCGGCCAGCAACAACGCGTTGTGATCGCTATGGCACTTTTGTCCCAGCCAAAACTGCTTCTGCTTGACGAGCCGACAACAGCGCTCGATGTGACTGTTGAAGCCGGTATCGTGGAACTGATCCGCGAAATTGCTGATGAATTTGGTACATCCTTGATTTTTATCTCACACAATCTTGGCCTGATCTTGGAGACATGTGACCGAATTACCGTCATGTATTCAGGGCAGGCGGTTGAAATTGGTGAAATTGGCGACGTGTTTGATGAAATGCGCCATCCTTATACCAGAGGGCTTTTCAACTCCATTCCGCTTCCAGGTGCAGATAAGAAAAGCAAACCGTTAGTGCCAATTCGCGGCCAGTTACCCTTGCCTCATGAGAGGCCTGATGGTTGTTACTTTGGTCCGCGGTGTGACTTTTTTGAAGCAGCTCGGTGTGATCAAGGCCTTGTTCCGCTTGAGGAAACCGCTGAAAATGCAAACCATTTTGCACGTTGCGTAAAATTCCGCGAGATTGAATGGGATGCGGGAAAACCCAGAGCAGTGGTGAAAGAAGCCGTTGTGCCGGGTGATATTGTTCTCCACATCCACGATCTTCAAAAGCACTACAAAGTTGAAAGTGGTGGGATGTTTATCTTCGGCGGTGAAGCGAAGACCGTTAAGGCTAATGAAGGCATCAACTTTCACGCCCGCGAGGCGGAAACGGTGGCGATTGTCGGTGAGTCCGGCTGCGGAAAATCAACCTTTGCGAAAGTTTTGATGGGGCTGGAGGATGCAACGGCTGGACAGGTCCAATTTGGAGAAATCGAATTGGGCGACATGAATGTTCATGATCGTGATGCAGATACGATTTCAAATTTGCAGATGGTTTTCCAAAATCCATTCGACACTCTCAATCCCAGCCACACCGTTGGTTCCCAAATCGGGCGTGTGATCAGGAAATTTGGAGTCGAAACAGATCAGACCAAAATTGATGAGCGGGTGCTTAAGCTGCTCGATATCGTAAAGCTGCCGCGTGACTTTGCAAAACGGAAACCGCGCCAGTTGTCTGGTGGGCAAAAGCAGCGCGTGGGTATTGCCCGCGCATTTGCTGGAGATCCCTCAATGGTAATTGCCGATGAGCCTGTGTCGGCGTTGGATGTTTCGGTGCAGGCGGCGGTGACCGAACTGTTGATGGACATTCAGCGCGACCATCGCACTACCCTGATCTTTATCAGCCACGATCTGTCGGTGGTGCGTTATCTCGCAGACAGGATTGTTGTCATGTATCTTGGGCGGATTATGGAGCAAGGTCGAACAGAAGAGATATTCTCTCCACCCTACCATCCATACACAGAAGCGTTGCTTTCCGCCGTTCCTATTGCAGATACGTCTATTGAAAAGCGCAAGATCGTTCTGGACGGTGAATTGCCTTCTGCGCTCAATCCACCAAAAGGTTGCCCTTTTTCAACACGTTGCCAGTACAAGATTGATGGCGTGTGCGATGTGGAGGCGCCTCCATTGCGCACTTTGTCCATGGAAAACGAGACATTGCGTGGGCACCAGATCATGTGCCATCTGAGCGAAGCGACGCTAAGGGAAATGCGCCCTGTGTTTAGTCAGAAGGCTGATGGTGAAATGGAGCCAGCCGAGTAGTCCTTACTCTTTGTTTTTGCCCTTGCTCCGGCTTTCCTTGGTTGCAAGTCGCAGGAATTGCGGGGAAGTACGAATGAGTGCGACAAAGCGCCTGTCCGAACGCGGTGCCAGGCCGGGACGGCGGATAGAGCGCAATATCGTGAATACGATCAGTGCTCCGTGTACGAGACTTGTGTAAATGAACATGGCCGGTGCTCCAAACTTTTCAGCGAATATCGCAGCAAAGAATGGCCCGCCAATCGCACCTGCGGAGAAGAAAAACATCAACCCTGCCGCCACCAGCACATATTGATCGTCTTTTGCCTGGTCATTTGCGTGCGCGGCTGACAATGCATATAGCGGCATTGCAAATGCGCCGAAGGCGAAAATCCCAATCATGCTGGCTGTTTGTGAGGTGCCGCCGAAAGCAGACAGTGACAGTCCGGCCGCGATTGCACCGCATGTTGCAATCATAAGCGACAGGCGGCGGTTATATCTGTCGGAGAGCCATCCCAGTGGATATTGCAGCAGAATTCCGCCCGCAATTCCGATACTCATAAACAAGGCAATCCCCGTTTCATCAAAACCAACATCCTGCGCATAAAGCGGTCCTACCATTCTGAATGCTGAGTTGGTCAGACCAATTGTAAAACATCCAAAGCAAGCGAGCGGGGAGATGCTCCAAATTGCCTTTAAGTCAAATTTGAAGTTCTCTGGTGGCGTGGGTCTGGATTTATCTGAAAGAGAAATCGGGACCAAAGACATGCAATACAGCATCGCGGCAATGGAGAAAATGGCAAAACTCATGACACCGAAAGCTGGAATGAGGAATTGACTGCTTGTCACAGCCACCAGATCGATGATGCGATAAAAAGCAAGAACGCGCGCTCTGTTTTGTTTTTTGGCTTTTGAATTGATCCAGCTTTCAATAGTTGTAAAGAGACCGGAAAAGCAGAAACCCATGACAAAACGAAAGGCGACCCAAATCCAATTATCAATGATCATTACCATCAACAAGGAACATACAGCGGAGAGCGCCGCTAGTGCTGCAAATGTCCTGATGTGCCCAACAGACTGCAACAGGCGTGGTGCATAAATGCAGGCCAGCAGAAATCCCGTAGAATAGCCTGCACCTATCAGACCGATATCAAGTGTAGAAAACCCTTCTGCGGTACCGCGCAGTGTTATCAAAGTGCCCTGAAGGCCGTTCCCGGCGAGCAATATGCCCGCAGCAACGAGAAGGGGGATGAGGTTCAGTGGCATTGGTCAGCCAGATGTAGTGGTCAATTTGACGCATCAAGCGCCCGATTTTGTCGATTGTCCAGCAGACGATTTGAAATAAGCAGGGAAAACTATTTGCCCTGCTTATTTGCTCTGGCTCTATGCTAGGACGGTTCGCTCCAGGAACCAGTAAGTGCCAACAGCTGCAATGACGAGTGACCCAGGCACAATCACTGCTGGTCGATACCATGTTTTTGAACGGAACCAGAAACCAACGGCCAGAAAGCACAATAGAATTACACTCAGCTGACCTAGTTCAACACCTACGTTGAACGCAATCAAGCCAGTGACAAAGTGACTTTGAGACAGCCCAATTTCCGTAAGGACACTTGCGAAACCAAGGCCATGTAGCAATCCAAACCCAAAGATTACGAAAGGACGCCATCTGCTGAGGCTGTCCATGAACAGGTTTTCAACGCATATATATACGATAGATGCCGCGATAAGCGGCTCTACGATGTAACCAGGCACATTTACCAGACCTAACATACCGAGTGCCAGGGTAATCGTGTGTGCAAGTGTGAAGCTTGTAACTTGCCAGAGCAAAGGTGCAAGTTTCGTGCTGAGCAAAAATAGTCCGACCACAAAAAGGATATGGTCAAGGCCTTTGGGAATGATATGTTCAAACCCTATAACAATGTAGTCGGCGATAACTTGCCAGACACTTTGTTCCGTTGGGCCCTTGATGGAAATTGGATCACTGCGAGCACCATCTTGCAGATACCCGGAGTATCCTTCGCCGTTTTCAGTGAGAGGCCCGCGCAGAACTATTGCGCCGAAGTCGCTAGCCCAGGAGAACACAACGGTTTCTGCGCCGGCAGGAACAGCGCCGCTTAGTTTTAGTCGTGATGGACGTGCAACTGCCAAATCAGGCATGTCGGGAATTGCGATCTCAGCCAATGTTGTTTTTAGGGGGGCAGAATCGGCTTGCAGGGAAATTTTACCCAGAAATTCATTCTGGCTTGCCAGCACCCTTTCCTTAAGTTCGTCGGCGGGCAGGGCACGCAATGCATTATATTCTTCTGCTTGCGGGGAACTGTCCGTGTCATCATGCTCAGTTCCGATACCTGCAAGAACAGCCTCGATATTGAGCGCTATGTCCAATTCGTAACTGGACCCGTCTTCAGAAAAAAGTAAATCTGCAATTGCTGGCTGGATTTCATGACTGCGGCCAGGCACTGAAAAGCAAATGAAAAATGCTAATGCTATGAGGAACATATAAGAAAGCTGGCTTTGGTCGCTTCCCGGAAATACAGAGGAAGTTGCGCGTGTGGTTTGCTTTTGCTTGTTTTTCATAGCTGCTCTCGGAGAAAACGTGATGCTCATATTATTTAATGTTGCTATCTGCAAACCTTTGACAAGGTTTTTTTATGGCGGCGCTGTTTTTCTGTCTGCCTGTGTTGCTGCAGATGCACATGAGTTCTGGATTGAGCCTGAGACGTCGCAGATTGAGCGAGGCGACAAGATCATCGCTCGTCTCAATGTCGGCCAAGATCTAAGAGGCAGCAGCTATTCATACCTGCCACAACGTTTTGATCGCTTTACTTACACAGTCGGAGACACAACCGCTCCAGTGGAGGGGCGGCTTGGGGACAATCCTGCACTTGATATGGCCACTAGCGATAACGGACTTCATATTATCGCTTACCAATCCAATTCTGAGATCCTGACTTATACTCAGGCATCAAAATTTGAAGAGTTTTTAGAGTATGAGGGATTGGATTGGGTATTAGATGCGCACAAGAATCGTGGCTTGCCTGAAACACAGTTCAAAGAGGCTTATACACGATACGCAAAGAGCCTCGTTCAAGTCGGTCCATTTGATGATGCTGCGACACAACGGGACCGACCGGTTGGTTTGCCAATTGAGCTTGTAGCAGCACAATCACCTTTTAAGCCCGATACAACTTCGATAGATGTGTTGTTGCTGCGCGACGGAAAGCCTTTGCCAAACATTCAGGTCGCGACTTTCCAGCAGCGCTCTGATGGAGTGTTTGACCGACGCCTAACGAGAAGTAATGAAAAGGGTAAAGCAGAAATTTCATTACAAGGTAACGGCTTCTTTCTCGTAAGTGCGGTGCATATGGAGGAAACCGACCCTACAGAATTCGATGAGGATGTTGTAGGGCGCAAACCGGTTTGGAAAAGCCTGTGGGCCTCACTCACTTTCAGGCTTGATCGTTAGACCACACGTCCTGAAAAGAAATTTGCATTCTTACGAACTCCTAGTGCGAAAAAACTGAACTGTTTTGAGGAGTATCCGTAACAATTTCATCAAGCGCTTGATGTCCCCAGTTGAAATAACGCTCGGGGAGCACACCGCCGGAAACTATTCAATACAATTATCGCCGGTCAGTTTGTAATGGCATTTGTCCAGTCCGAGAATTCTAGATCGTAGCTGGTGTCAAAACCGAAAACTGGAGAAGCACCAATATCAACGTCTAAACCGAACTCACCTTTAAATGTCTGCCAAGAATATCTACCGCGCACATAGGCAAGAGTATCGGGTTATACCAAAACTCCCGCTCGGGCGTAAATGTCGTAGCCCAAATTCGCTTTTAGATCATAGTCCAGTGTTGCTTCAAATCCCGGGCCAATCGTTCCATCGACTGCAATGTCCAAAGTGGTAGCAATGGTTGATCAGTTTGCAGAAGCACCTACGCCAACCACAAACCTGTTGTTTATTTGGTAGTTTGCACCAATGCCTATTTCGGCGAGAAAGCCGTCGGCACCTATGCCGTTAAACTTTATATCAAATATTGGATCAATTGTTGCCGATAGCTCCTGAACCGCCGCACCTGCGCCAATATTGAGATCCAAATGGATGCCAGTCCATTTATTGAGACTGTTTGTGGCTTCGCTTTGCAAACCCTGAGCCGTTGCGAAAGGATGGAAAAATGGCTGCTGCAAACAAAAAAGCAGTGCCGATTTGACCTGAAGTAAGACCACTGGCTCGAACACCAAACATTATTAATTCAATAGGTAGCTAAATTACGTAATACTACTATTGCGTGCTTTTTGGCCGTGCAATCCTGTCAATTTTGCGTAAGTGGGAAACACTTTTGCGTTGCTGACCCAAGCAGAAGTAAGATCACTGCAGCATCATGCATTGTCTCTGGTGGCATCTTGGCTTAGAAGACGCGCAGTCATCCAAACAGCGGAATCAAAGAGGTAGCAGCCTTATGGCGCGGCAATTTATTTATCATATGAGTGGTCTTTCCAAGACCTATTCTGGTGGCAAGAAAGTGTTGGACAATGTGCACCTTTCTTTCTACCCGGACGCTAAAATTGGCGTGTTGGGTCCCAATGGCGCTGGTAAATCCACCCTATTGCGCATTATGGCAGGTTTGGACACAGAGTTTACCGGTGAGGCTTGGGCGGCAGATGGTGCTAAAATTGGCTATCTTCCGCAGGAGCCAAAACTGGATGCGGACAAGGATGTTTTAGGTAATGTCATGGATGGCGTTGCGGAAAAACAAGCCATCATAGACCGTTATAATGAGTTGATGATGAATTACTCCGATGAAACAGCGGAGGAGGGCGCAAAGCTTCAGGACATCATTGACTCTCAGGATTTGTGGGATCTCGACAGCAAAGTGGAAATGGCCATGGAGGCACTTCGTTGTCCTCCAGGCGATGCAAGTGTTGAAAATCTGTCCGGCGGTGAACGACGCCGTGTTGCGCTTTGCAAACTGTTGCTGTCAGAACCGGATCTGTTACTGCTCGATGAACCAACCAACCATCTGGATGCGGAAACAGTCGCTTGGCTGGAAAAACATCTGGTTGCCTTCAAGGGATCAGTGCTGATCATTACCCACGATCGGTATTTCCTCGACAATGTAACGGGCTGGATTCTCGAGCTTGATCGCGGCAGCGGAATTCCATACGAAGGAAATTATTCTGCCTATCTTGAAACCAAAGCCAAACGTATGATGCAGGAAGGTCGCGAAGAAGAAGCACGCCAACGTGCCTTGGAACGCGAACGCGAGTGGATTGCGTCTAGCCCAAAAGCGCGCCAGACCAAGTCCAAAGCGCGTATTAAAGCTTATGACGAACTGGTTGAACGCAGCGAGGCGCGCAAGCCAGGACAGGCGCAAATTCTCATCCCGCCTGGCGAGCGCCTTGGACAGGTGGTTATCGAAGTGGATGGCGTTTCCAAAGGGTATGGCGAACGTCTGCTGATTGACAATCTGTCCTTCAAGCTCCCGCCTGGCGGTATCGTGGGCATTATCGGGCCCAACGGTGCTGGTAAAACAACCTTGTTTCGTATGTTGACCAATCAGGAAGAACCAGACAGTGGCTCAGTTCGTCTGGGTGATACGGTTAAGCTGGGTTATGTAGATCAGTCGCGCGATACGCTTGATCCAAACAAGAATGTTTGGGAAGAAATTTCTAATGGCGACGAAATTATCAAACTCGGTAAGCATGAAATGAACAGCCGCGCCTATGTTGGCGCATTTAATTTTAAAGGTGGCGACCAACAACAAAAAGTGGGCAACCTATCCGGTGGTCAACGAAACCGCGTTCACTTGGCAAAGATGCTGAAATCCGGCTCCAATGTTTTGCTGCTCGATGAGCCGACTAATGACTTGGACACGGAAACGCTTGGCGCATTGGAAGATGCGTTGGAAGATTTTGCAGGTTGTGCTGTGGTTATCTCCCATGACAGGATGTTTCTGGATCGCCTTGCGACGCACATTCTTGCTTTCGAAGGCGAAAGTCATGTGGAGTGGTTTGAAGGTAACTTTGCCGACTATGAAGAGGACAAGCGTCGCCGACTCGGTGCAGATGCTGTGGAAAATCCACGGCGTATCAAATACAAGCCATTTACACGATAGCTAAGGTGTATTTGGCCGCTCTCGGGCGGCCAAATACACAATCAAAACGAGGCCGAGCACTATCGTGTAGAAGCCAAACAATGTTTGAAATGCACCGAATGGCGTATTCTCGATTGCGTCATCGCTGATCAAACCTGCTGTTGTCCATTGCAAAACGCCGACGCCGCCGATTGAGAAAAAATTCATCAGAGTAATGCCGCGCCCAACCAGATGTGGTGGAAAGAATTGTCTTGCATGTGCCAGCAAAACTGGTTGGTTCATACCAGCTAGACAGCAAAGGACGAGCATTCCTGTTGCCATGCTGAGCCCTAGATCTGGCTGCAGCGCCAAAACTGCAACAGATGCCAGTACGAGCGCATTTCCAGTCACTACCAATCGCTTGCGTGAAGAAATTTTTGTATCGAGCTGGCCATAAATAAGGCTCCCTATAATCATGGCTAACGCCATCCACAGTGTAACTGTTCCTATGGTTGCGGTGTTTGCGCTGTAGAGTTCTGACAAGAAAGGTGCTGCCCAGTAGCCTCTGAGGCCGGCAGGAAGTGCATAGGCGATCGCCATCAGCGGTATAATGGGCCAGAGATATTTCAATTTCAAAAGAGTAAGGAATGAACGAAATCCTGAGGCGTCGGTCTCGCTCTGATCGGTTTTGGGGTCTTTCACCAGAAGAAAAATGCAAACACCCAGGAGAAATGTCACAATTGACAGTCCCGTCATAACCTCACGCCAGCCATAAGTTTCAGCAAGAATTGCCAGTGGCTTTGCACCTGCCACATTGCCAAAAGTGCCAAAGGCCACAAACCATGCGGACAACAAGCCGAACCTTGCCGGAGCGAAAGCTTTCGCAAAGATAAATAGCGGTGCCATCAACACAGGTGAACACCCCATCCCTATGAACCCCATAGCGATCATGAGGTGTAAGGGGGATGTTGCTAGAGCAAGAAACAAGGCACCCCCGGCAGCGCTGAATGCAAACAAGGCTGCCGTCATTCGGCGAGGTCCATATTTATCAAGCCAAACACCGACGGGAAATTGCGCCAGCGCAAAAACAATGAACCACGTGCCAGACGCAATGGATAAATCTGACGGGCTCGCTCCTAGATCATTTCCAAGATCGACCGACAAAACAGCTAAGAAGGTTCGGTAAAACTGGCTCAACACATATCCCAGAGCCAGAATTGCGATGCCGGGAATCATATGTTGCCTAGAGGTTCAGATGAAGGTTTGTGCTTGTGGCACGACTTGCGATGTAAGTGCAAATGCAAGTGTGAAAAATGCATATACTGCCTGAACCCATTTTACAGCGTCCAAACGTATACCAATCCAGAAACAAATTTTAGGACAAGTAAAATGATCGAACTGTGCTTTCGCAAAAATGGTGTGGAAACTTCGAAGGAAATTCAAATACGCCCAGCCAAACGCGAAGATGCGCCAAAATTGGCCCGTCTAATTGATATTGCAGGAGAAGGTATTCCAGATTGGTTATGGCGCTCTATGGCAGAGCCTGGGCAAACAGCATTGGATGTTGGAACCACTCGTGCAGAGCGGGATAGTGGCGGTTTTTCTTATACAAATGCCATTGTCGCCGAAGCAGAAGGTACAGCAATCGGAATGATGCTTGGCTATGTGGTGGCAGCACCGGAGGCAGAGGATGTTAGCTCTGTTGGTGAGTTGCCCGAAGTTTTTCGGCCATTTGTGCAGTTGGAACATTTGTCGATTGGGTCATTTTACATCAACGCTCTGGCGGTTGCTCCTGGTCTACGTGGATTGGGACTTGGCCGATTGCTGCTAAAAAGCGCAGAGCGGAAAGCCGCATCACTCGATGTCAAATGTTTGAGCATCCAGGCGTTCTCACAAAATCAGGGCGCTATCAGATTGTATACCAATATGGGATTTGCACGAACTGACAGCCGACCTGTTTTGTCACACCCTTGCCAACCTTACTATGATGAGGATGTGTGGTTACTCAAGAAAGCTATTCATTGAGTCTATGCGCGGAGCTTTGTTGCTTTCATCCAGTCAATTTCGGGACGTGCAGCTAAAGCAAAGGTCATCTTACGTAGATACTTCACAAGGGCGTCCCGATCACGCATGTCCGAAATCTCATCATATTGAATTGGGTCGCCAATGCGTATTTTTATGCTCGTTCCCATCCGTCTGACGGTTTCATGAAAAATCAGCGACAGACGCAATGTTGGACTAATGTGACTGGCAAGTTGGAACAGGCGACTGTTTTGCCCTGAAAAATAAATTGGCACAACTGTCGCTTGAGACTGATGGATCAGCCGAGCAGTGAAGGGTATCCACTCCAAATCCAGAGCAGGGCCTTTCATAGGCTTGGGAGATGTGGAAACTCCACCACCGGGGAAAATACCAATCGCGTCTCCTTGTTTCAGCGCAGCTAATGCCATGCCACGGGATGCAATTGTTGTGGCTACCGCTTCTTTGCTGGTGGAAAAGTCGATCGGTAGCAGGTGAGGCCTGATTTCTTGTGCCTGATTTAGGACACTATTTGCAAGAACTTTAACTTCCGGTCGCACCTGCATTGCTAACCACGTAAGAACAATACCGTCCAGCACTCCATACGGGTGGTTGGCAACAAATAATACCGGCCCATGTTCAGGAATATGCGCAAGTTGTTTTCTGTCGAACTCGACATTCAGATTCAGGTTTTTGATTGCATTGTCGAGAAATTGAAAGCCAGTGTGGTTTGCGCGCTGTTGCCTTGTGTAGATGCGTTTTAGCTTTGGTTGCCCACCCAAAAACTCTATGGTTCGTATTGCAGTCGTGGTTGTTCTGCAGTCGAGTATGTAAATTGAACGTTTTCTTTTGGACTGTTAGTCACAGTCTGTCTCTTGAACGCATTTCACGGCACATCTTTGGATAGGTGTTCCGCTCTCTACGATAGGCCCTCAATATGACAGTTAGATGTTAGATTTATTTACAAACTCTGCGGTTGCCGGATTTTCCGTGACTTGCAAGATCAAAATGAAAGTGATCTTGATGGTATCTGTCTGCCCTAGGACCAAGAACGGTGGTGAAATGGCTGCAAGCGCCATCATTTACAGCCCGTAGAAAAAGGCGTTCGCCTTTACGGCCTCTCCAACCCTTGGCAACACTGACCTTTTTGCCATTTGCCAATGTGAAGATACTGATATCAATTGCGTTGCCGTAGCCGTGCTCAGATAGCTTTGCGCCCCTTATGCCATTTCGCGTTCTACAGGCAAATGAAGCGGCAACTCGCAGCTGTACGACTTCGCTGCCCAGATGTTTCTTGGCTGCCGGTTGTACGACGTCTCTCATCCAGTTTGCTGTCGCGAGACCAACCTTGCGCTGCACGTTGGCTTGCGGTGACAATTTGATTTCGTTTGGTGCGCGAATACCAGTCAGTCCAATTAGTTGTCGTTTGGGGCAAGATGTACGAAAGACGGATGGCGATACCTTCGTCAAAATGAGTGGTGCGCCTGTGCGCTGCCGATCTTTGCGCGATGGCAATACAGGCTTTAATATAGCTGCAGCCACTGAACGCTTTTCCGTTTGCGCACGCCTCGGAACTGGAGCAACGTTGTTGCGATCCTGAGTTGGCGTGTTCCCAGTGAGAGGTTCCTTTGGGCGGACTTGTTGGAACGCCATAGCTGTAAGCCGATTTATTACATTCTTACCGGGCGCTGCATCGTTTTTTGAAGCGCTAACTGGCTGTGTGCTAGCAACTCGAATGGGTCTGTTCCGTGGGATTGGAACATTTTTGCCCGAGGGAATGGTCGTTGCAGCTTCGGATGTGCGCCGTGTTTCTGGCTTTTTGTTCCGTTGGATGCCCCGCGCATTGCGCACGTCTTTCTTGAACCGGTTAAAAATACTCACTACGGAGTTTTGTCGCTCTGGCGCATTTTGAGCAGAGACTTCTGTTGACAAGCCAAACAAGGTGGAGGGGACTGCCACAGATATGATCAGTATCAATTTTAGCCACTTGGCTTTGGTCTCTTTACCTGATCGTTTCATCATTCACAGCCTGTTATTCCGTCACCCTAAGTCGCTTGCATTTGCGGCGAAAAGGCGTCTTTTTAGTGTCATATTCGTCGAAAAAGGAATAGCAGCATCAATGCTTAAGAAATTTCAGCCCAATTTGTCTTGTTCTCCATCCGCATTGAAATTCGGCGAATTCGGAGTGGCAGAAAGACTTCCCATCGTAGACTCTATCATCAAGGAAGGCTTTTCAGCTATCGCTGAAAAAGAACATGATATCAAGGCTTTTGCGGCACAAAAAGAGCCGATTGCAGTAGATAAGTTTCGTTCGTTGCCCTTGAGTGGCCTTCCGGTGGGCGTCAAGGATATTATTGACACTGCTGACATGCCCACACAGCATGGTTCGCCGATATATAAAGGGAATCAGCCGAAGGCTGATGCGGCGATTGTCAGCTTGATAAGACGTGCTGGTGGCCAGGTGCTTCACAAGACTGTGACAACAGAATTTGCCTTTCTTACACCGAACATTACCACAAACCCGCACAATATAACCCATACTCCGGGTGGTTCTTCATCGGGTTCTGCAGCGGCGGTAGCAGCTGGGATGTTGCCATTTGCCATTGGTACGCAAACCGGAGGGTCTATTGTTAGACCAGCTTCCTACTGCGGCGTATTTGGCTTCAAGCCAAGTTTTGATTCGTTGCCAACCGTTGGTACGAAGGCATTTTCATGGAGCCTAGATACGTTGGGTTTCTTGGCACCAAGCGTTCCCGACATGCAATTGCTTTGGTCAGCTTTAATGCAGACAGCGCCTATAAAACCAATCGTTCCAAGACCTCTGACAATTGGGGTTGCAAAGACTGCGCTGTGGCATGATGCCACAGATGATATAAAGGACGCTATGGAAACTGCCGCCGAAGCACTTTCGAAGGAGGGGGCAAGTTTGGTTCATATTGAATGGCCTGAACTATTTGATCAGGCCTTTGATGCACACCAGACTATTCATGACTATGAGTGTTGCAGAGCCAATGCCTGGGAAATGGACACATACCCAGGATTAATAAGTCCAATGCTTATGGAAACGCTTCAAGCTGGATTGCGTGTGACACGTGCAGATTACGTCTCCGCAAACTCCATTGCAGCTTCCGCACGTGATGCCTTCGCACAGATACAGGAAACAGTGGATGTCATTCTTACGCCTCCAGCGCCAAGCGCGGCTCCAGCGACGCTTCAAAGTACGGGAACATCTATTTTCAATCGCTTCCTAACGCTTATGGGCGTGCCGTGCATGAATTTGCCCGCATATGTTAATTCGGAAGGTTTGCCAATTGGCATTCAACTCGTTGGGCGAAAAGGTGAAGATGATGCGTTTCTTGCACTAGCTCACAAGGTCTGGAGGCAGCTTTAATACAACCTTAAGATATTCAGGCGGTCTTCTATAAGACATATGATTGTTTGTCGCTTTCCGAAAATGTTAACGACTGCAAAGCTCTAGCAATATGTCTACCCATATCATTTATGCGCATTCTGCAGTGCAGCACATTTTTTTCTTTGAAAGTTTTGTGACATCGCGAACACTTTCATTTCGCAATAGAAGCGGAGGTGATTGATATGATAAAATTGAATGCTTTGAAAGCCACAAATTTTGCTCTTCTGTGTGCCGCGTTTTTGTTTATCGGGGCTATTGTGGTGGGTGCCGTCTAGGCAACAATAGTCGCTCCGCATTGGATCACTGTTGGATTTGTGGTCTGGAGTCTGAGTTTTGAAAGGCCGGATGCTAGCGCATTTGGCCTTTTCTTTAAGCTGCAGTCAGGTCTTTGATCTGTTCTTTGGCCTCAAGCATCTTGTTGCTGCCAGCTGTCAGCAGCTGATCTGCCTTGATCAAGCTTACGTCGGAAATTCCAATAAATCCAAGTACATGCTTCATATAATTTGTAGCGAAGTCTATTTCCGAACCACTTTTCACTCCACCTGATGTTATGATGACATACGCAGTCTTTCCCTCTAGCAGACCAATTGGTCCGTTATCAGTGTAAGAAAAAGTCTCTCCGGCCCTGCAGACTTGATCTATCCAAGCTTTGAGGCTGGCAGGAATACCAAAATTGTAAATTGGAACTCCAATCACAAGCGTGTCTGCAAGTTTCAACTCAGAAATAAGTATGTCGGAGCTAGATAGAGCCGTGCGATGGAGGGAAGTGCGGTTCTCTTTTGATGTTTGGCTGGCTGCGATCCACGCTTCATCAATAATCGGAATTCCAATGGAGATATCTCTTTCAATCATATTGGAAGCATTGGCATATTGAAGACGGCTGCTTAGCTCATCGACCAAGATACGGCTAGAAGAACCCCCGTGCCGGGCTGACGCGTTGATTTTCAAGATCGTATTCGTCATGTGATTTCCTTTATCGGTGTTTTACGATAAAGGAAACATAGTGTAATTTATTCAGCGATTAAGCTTACTTCCTCGCAACCTATTGTTCTAAAAAAACGAACAATTTATGAGGGTCGTTTTCCTTGGCCGTCAAGCAAAGATTGTTGGACGCTCATTGCAATGCCAGATCAGTTCGAATTTTTTCATTGGTCAGAGCAGGAGAGTGAATTTGGTTCCTGAAAGCTCTGAAAAAGAATACAGTCCGAGTTACACCGATCCGATTTAGCATTCTTTGGATTTTAATTTCAAAAAGTTCTCTGCAATCTGGCGCAGCTGTTACAATCGCATAGGCTTGCTTTGATTGGTTTAACATTCGAAACGGTGTAGGGTTTGCGTTCGATGCAACCTCATTCAGACGGTAGATATCCTCTACCCACTGTTCAAGACTTTCTAAGTCTTCTTCAAAACGTAATTTAATGTCAAGCACCAATACATCAGTGCTATATAAATCCCAAATCTGCGATCGTGCGAGCAGCTTTGTTCGTGTTTCTACACCATCTATACATTTGACCTTTTGGGGGGCAATGTTTCCGGCCTCTACAGCATCCGCATTTGTCCGTTGCAATCTGTAGTCAAGCTCTATCAAAGCGCTTGTCTTGCCGTTTGCAAGCTGCTGCGCGAAAAATTGCGCATAGTCATATTCAAAACCGTTCCAGCTATGCGAGAAAAAGCCAGGCCGGACAAAGCCAACAATCATGTTAGCGCCCCAAATAATTACATACTCAAATTGACCACTGTCGTTACACACAGTGGAAAGCAAGCCAGCTAAGACTTCCTAACTGCCAATATTGAACAAAAAACTACTGGGGTCAATTTTTACATGGAACTTATAGATTAGGCAGCCTGAATATCAGTATCCACGGCTTGAAGTTCTGGACCCAAGCCCATTAGATGGCAAACAGCAAATACAATCTCTGATCTGTTCAATGTGTAAAAATGAACATCTTCAAAGCCGCGCTCAGCAAGATCAAACACCTGTTCTGCTAAAATCGCTGTGGAGACCAAGCGTTGGGTGTCCAGATCATCATCCAGGCCGTTAAATGCCAATTCCAGCCAGTGAGGAACATCGGCTCCGCAACGTTTGGAAAATGAGCGCGTCTGCGCGAACTTGTAAACTGGCAGCAGTCCCGGAACGATAGGGATGGAAATTCCGGCAGCTCTTGCGCGCTCAACAAATTCTTCGAAACGATCATTTTCGAAAAAGAACTGGGTGATAGCTCGGTTGGCGCCCGCATCCACTTTCCGTTTTAAATTATCTAGCTCATGTTCCCAGCTTGGGCTGTCCGGGTGACGTTCTGGATAAGCTGCGACTGAAATTTCAAAATTTCCTCTGCGGGAAATTCCATCAACAAGGTCAGCAGCGTTCTGGTAGCCCTCAGGATGCGCAGCAAATGTGCTTTCTCCATTTTGTGGATCGCCACGCAGCGCCACAATATGTTTGACACCGGCAGTTGCGTATCCATCCACGACTGCATTCACTTCATCCTTTGATGCGTCAACGCATGTTAAATGCGCCGCCGGTTTCATCTGAGTGTTCTTTGCAAGTTCAGCAACGGTTCTGTGCGTCCGTTCGCGCGTGCTTCCTCCTGCTCCGTAGGTCACCGATACGAATGACGGGCCGAAAAGACTTAAGCGATTTATAGCAGACCAGACCTGCTTCTCACCCGCATCTGTCTTTGGCGGAAAAAACTCGAATGAGATGCGTTTAGCATGCTTCTGGTGAGCTCGAAGATTTGAAATAATAGACATCAGACTGTTTCCGTTTTGGAGAGAGGGGTGTCAATATAGCGACCTTCGGACATCAGAATACGCGGGTCTTGCGCAAGCCAGATGTTCACTGTCAGCGCATTGTCACGCGGCGTTTCCGGAGCAAGGTTCGTTGTCGATACAAGATCAAGTCCGGCATCTTCTATCCATTGAGTAATCTGGCTTTGTTCAAAGCCCAGACGCCTATGCGCTTGATCATTCCGTAGAAATTCCAGTTCGTGGGGTGCAAAATCTACTATCAGCAGCCGACCACCAGGGCGTAATGCCTGTGCTGTTTCGTGAATAGCGCGGGCAGGGTCGTCCAGAAAGTGCAAAACCTGATGGACGACAGCGACATCAAATGTGTTTCTGGCAACTGGAAGGTTGAAAATGTCCCCAAACCGCACTTGCGCGTTGGCTGTTTTGCTGCTGTCCAGGTTTGCCCGCGCTACGGCAAGCATTTCCAGGCTGGAATCTATGCCGACGCCATCTGAATAGTAGTCTTGAAGAAGCTGGAGCATCCGGCCTGTGCCTGTGCCGACATCAAGCAGACTATGAAATGGCTTTTCACCAACCAGTTCCAGAAGAGCTTTCTCGACTGCTGCCTCAGAAATATGGTGGCTGCGAATATCGTCCCAGTCCTTGGCGCTTTGCGCAAAGTAACGGGCAGCGGCTTCCGCATTCCTTGATTTTACTTCTGCAAGCCTCTCCTGATCGCGCTGCAATATACCATCAGATGGATTTAGTTGTGCCAGTAAGGATTGCGTGGTGCGCCCAACAGGGCTGGTAGACAACCGATAGTATACCCAGGAACCTTCGGGGAAGCGCTCAATAAGTTCGGCTTCAACCAATAGTTTGAGGTGCCTGGAAACGCGTGGCTGCGATTGCCCGAGGATTTGAGTCAGGTCTTTAACGGTCAAATCACCGCGTTGCAGCAGGGCCAGAAGGCGCATGCGCGTGGTTTCGCCAGCGCCACGCAGCGCTTCGACCAACTGATCCAGGCCTATCTCTTGTGGTGGACGCATCTACATTCCAATTTAGATATAACGATATCTTTATATCTTTAGATCAATTCGGTGGTGTATGCAAGATAGATGTCACCTTTTCGATTCTAAAGGGGTGTGTAGATTTATTTACAGCCTTGTTGTTAATTTTCAGGTACGCCAAATCCGCCAGCGGTTGGAGTAACAACGGTCACTGCTTCTCCTGCCTTCAGGATTGTCTGGTCGCATCCCTTCAACGTTTCAATTTGCCCATTCTGTCTGCGAACATATGTGGCGCCCAGTTTACCTGGCAGTCCACCGTCAAGCCCGTGTGGGGGAAGCGCGCGATGGGAGGACAAAATAGCGCAATCCATTTCCTCTAAAAAGCGGATTGTCCGCTTTGTTCCATCTCCTGCATGCCAATTGCCAGCACCACCCGAACCTTTGCGAATGTGGAAGTCCTCAAGCAAGACCGGAAAACGGAATTCCAATATTTCCGGATCCGTAAGGCGGGAATTGGTCATATGTACATGAACGCCTGACGTGCCGTTGAAGCCTCTGCCTGCAGGAGAGCCGGAGCATATGGTTTCATAGTACTGATATGTGTTGTTGCCGAAGGTGAGGTTGTTCATGGAGCCCTGCGATGCAGCCATGACACCCAGGGCGCCAAACAGCGCATTGGTAACGTGCTGGCTCGTTTCTACATTGCCGGCTACAACTGCTGCAGGATAGCTTGGCCTCAGCATGCAATCATCCGGAATGATGATGTTGATCGGCTTAAGACAGCCAGCATTCATTGGAATGTCGCCGTCTACCATCACCCTGAAGCAGTATAGAACCGCGGCTCGCGTGACCGGTTCAGGCGCATTAAAGTTGGTGTTTTGAACAGGACTTGTTCCAGTAAAGTCCACTGTGGCTTCCCGTTTGGCACGATCAACCGTTATTTTCACCTGAATGATGGCGCCTTGGTCTGTGGGATATTCAAAGCTTGAGTCTTTCAAGACTTCGATCACACGGCGGACACTCTCTTCCGCATTGTCCTGCACGTGCTGCATGTAAGCTTCCACAACCGGCAATGTGAACTGGTTGACCATACGGGCGAGTTCTTGAACTCCTTTTTCGTTAGCAGCAATTTGCGCTTTCAGATCTGCGACATTTTGAACAATGTTGCGAACCGGGTAGGGGTGATCTGTCATAAGTTTCACAAGGGCATCTTCCTGGAAGCTTCCCTGATCAACCAATTTGAAATTATCGAATAGCACACCTTCTTCATCAACATTTGTGGCAAGAGGGGTCATAGAACCTGGTGCCGAGCCTCCAACATCCGCATGATGGCCGCGGCTGGCAACCCAGAAACGAACAAAGCTGTTGGTCTCATCGAACACTGGTGTGCACACCGTAATGTCGGGAAGATGCGTGCCGCCATTGTAAGGCGCGTTCAAAGCAAAAACGTCGCCGGGATTTATGGCACCTTTATTCAGTCGAATGACTGTTTCCACAGAACGGTCCATAGATCCCAAATGCACCGGCATATGGGGGGCGTTGGCTATGAGGCTGCCTTCTCCGCTGAAGACTGCGCAGGAAAAATCGAGACGCTCTTTTATGTTCACCGAGTAGGATGTGTTTTGTAGTGTAACGCCCATCTGTTCAGCTATGGACATGAACAGATTGTTGAAGATTTCCAGCAGTACCGGATCAGCGCCTGCGCCTGAGGCTTCCGTCCCAATTGCGTAACCTCGCTCCAATTTCACGGAGCGGCTTAGAATGACATGATTTTTGCTGTTGATTTTTGCTGACCAGCCCGGCTCTACGACGATGGTTTGATGGGGTTCTATGATGAGAGCCGGACCAGCGATTTCATTTCCATGGTGTAGTGTATCGCGTTTGAAAATCTGTGACGGTTTGCTCGAACCGCCTGTAAAAATGTCTGTCAGTCCGGATGATTTTGCATCAGTTTCTGATTTAGGAACATCCTGTTCAATCAGTTCAGCTCCGCCACCGACGCCTTCAACTTCAAGAGACTCGACGACAAGTTCTTTATTTTCAAACGAGAAACCAAATTGCTTTTTGTGGGCTGCTTCAAATGCTTCGCCCATAGTGGCAGCGGGAGCAAGGGGAACCGGAATTGTGCTGTCGGTCCCATCGTACCGGATGTGCGCGAAGTTATTTACGCTGGTATCTGATAAATTAATCCCCTGAGTGTTCAGTTCTTCGAGGACTTGAATTTGGAGCGATTTTTGTACGTCTTCAAGTTCTGAATCAGATTCCGGTCTTAACTCTAAGGCAATGGTTTTATTGCGATTTGCGCGGATGTCAGCAAGTCCCATCCCATAGGCTGATAAAATGCCCGAAAATGGATGCACTATCACTGTTTGCATTCCAAGCGTGTCGGCAATAGCGCATGCATGTTGTCCGCCTGCGCCACCAAAACACGTCAATGCGTAGTCTGAAACATCATAGCCGCGCTGTACTGAGATTTTCTTAATGGCATTTGCCATGTTCTCTACCGCGATCTGCAAAAAGCCTTCTGCAATCTCTTCTGGTGACCGACCGTCACCAATTTCCTGAGCGAGTGCAGCAAATTTTTTCTGAACGCATTTGATATCAAGAGGTTGATCTCCATCGGCGCCAAAAATGGCAGGAAAGAATTCGGGCCGCAACTTTCCCAGCATGACATTTGCATCTGTTACCGTAAGTGGTCCGCCTCTGCGGTAGCATGCGGGACCCGGATTTGCGCCTGCGCTGTCCGGCCCGACCTGAAAGCGACCCTTGTCAAAATGGAGGATAGATCCACCGCCTGCTGCGACTGTATGGATCATCATCATCGGCGCGCGCATGCGAACCCCTGCGACTTCTGTCTCAAAAGCACGTTCAAGTTGCCCGTCATAGTGGGACACATCTGTTGATGTGCCGCCCATATCAAAGCCGATGACTTTGTGATGACCCGCCAATGCGGAGGTCTCAACAGCACCGACCACCCCGCCCGCCGGTCCAGAGAGAATGGCGTCCTTACCCTGGAATAAATCAGCCGCTGTTAATCCACCTGAAGACTGCATGAACATCAGGCGCGTATCGCTCTCATTGATGTTCAGCTCTCTAGCCACTTGTTCCACATAGCGCCGCAGAATGGGGGAGAGATAAGCATCAACAACCGTTGTGTCGCCACGACCAACGAGTTTCATCAGCGGCGATACCTGGTGACTTACTGAGATTTGTGTGAAGCCAATCTCAGTCGCAATTTCTCCCACCATTGTTTCGTGACCAGGTGAACGCCACGCATGCATAAAGACAATCGCGACCGACCGAATGCCCGCATCGAAAGCTGTTTGCAGGTCTGCTTTCACACGTCCTTTGTCTGGCACAGCTTCCACTGAACCATCCGCTCGAACACGCTCATCTACTTCAACGACTTGATCATAAAGCAGTTCAGGCTTGATTATTTCTGTCGCGAAAATGTCCGGTCTGGCTTGATAGCCAATTTCCAGTGCGTCCCGGAAACCTTTCGTTGTGACCAACAAAGTGCGCTCTCCCTTGCGTTCCAGGAGCGCATTGGTTGCCACCGTAGTTCCCATTTTCACAGTGTTGATTAGACCGGTGGGAATTGAGTTGTTTTTTGTGAGCTCCAATAAATCCTTTATACCTTGAACAGCAGCATCGCGATAATGTTCTGGGTTTTCAGAAAGCAGTTTGTGTGCGCGCAAAGTTCCGTCTGGCTGGCGTCCGACAATGTCGGTGAACGTGCCACCGCGGTCGATCCAAAAATCCCATTTTCCGGCTATTTGCTCAACCATAACTGCCTCATACATTCCAAACCTGACTATCGATTATGCGTTTTCCAAAGTGGCTGCAAGCCAACAACTTCTACACAAAGATTTCCATGTGACGACATGCGATCACAGTCGTGCCACTCTGGCGCGCTGGCCGAGTAAAACGGTCGCGAGTATCAGGGTTGCAAACAGCCACATATTCAAGGTCAAAGGCTCGCCCAATAAAAGTGCTGCGATGATCAGGGTGACGAAGGTTTGTAACAACTGCAATTGTCCCACTTTTGCAACGCCGCCCAGCGCCATACCTGCATTCCAGGCGACAAAACCAAGAAACATGGAGACCAGAGCAACGTAGGCAAATCCAGTCCATGCAGCACTTGAGATGTTCTCCGGCGCCTCTGGAAACGTTAAAAATGCCCCGGTCAAAGTCACAGGTAGACTTAGGACAAGTCCTCTGCTGATGACTTCCCAACCTGGCATTTTGCGCGATAAGACGCCGGAAAATGCATATCCAAGCGAAGCTAGCGTTCCTCCAATGGCGAGCCAGATATCTCCGAGGCCAAATGATAATCCTCCGTCCTGTAGCGCAAAAGTAACAACAAGCGCCGCGCCAACCGCGCTCCACACCCAGAAAGTAACTGTCGCTTTCTCTCCTGCAAACAAAGTTGCGAAGACTGCTGTCAGCAGAGGCATAACACCCAAAACTACTCCACCGTGAGAGGAGGGTACTGTTTGCATGGCGATTCCCATAAACACTGGAAAACCAATCACAAGACACAGTGCGGAAAGCGCAAGTTTGAATAAGTTTTTCTGCTTTATGGGTTTTTTACGGAGAGCAAATAGAATCAACAGAGCAATTACCCCAGCCACGCTGGCGCGGCCAAACGTTACAAACCAAGGGCTTAGCTCCGTAACTGCCATACGCGTGAACGGAAGAGTGCCACCAAACATGATGACGCCGAGAAATCCCAGAAATAGACCAAGGCCAATTCTGTCAGCAGAGCTGTTATGAGACATAGGAAGGCCGTTTTCGTTTGAGGAAAAATACTCTAAACGGTGGGTATGGGTATTTTTGAAACACTTCAAGAGTGGGTTGAGACTGGTCGTGAGGCGGGTGGCGCTTTTCTTGACCGTATAACGAAGGCTATTAGCGGCCTGGCTGATCCCAAGGCCCGGCGGCAGGCCGCGTTTTCTATTGCCATGATTGCGCTTTCGGCAAAAATGGCTAAGGCCGATGGCATTGTGACGACCGATGAAATTTACGCATTTCGCGATATTTTCGAAATACCTCAGGCAGAGCAGACGAATGTTGCAAGACTTTTCAACCTGGCGAAGCAGGATATTGCGGGATTTGAAGCGTATGCGGAGCGAATCGCGCGCTTGTACGACGAAGATATGCAGACACTCGAGGATATTCTCGATGGACTTTTTCACATTGCAAAGGCAGATGGAGTCATTCACGAGAGAGAACAGGCTTTTCTGGTTCGCGTGTCAGAGATATTTGGTTTTGACACTGAAGCCTATGAAGCGATCGAACTTAGGCATACCGACCGGGGAGATGGAGATCCCTATCGCATTCTTGGGGTGTCGACTGATTTGAGCCTTGAGGAAATCAAGAAAAACTATCGCAAGAAAGTTTCGGAGTTTCATCCAGACCGAATGATTGCGAGAGGTGTTCCTCCGGAATTCATAAGCATTGCAAATGATAGAATGGCAGCTATCAATCAGGCTTGGGAGCAAATCCAGAAAGTCCATAAATCGTGAACGAAATTACTCTAAACGCACCGGAATTTGAGCGAGCAACGCTTGCGCGTTCTCCAAATTTTGGACCGCGCCCCAGCGACGCTCGTATCGATATACTCGTTCTGCACTATACAGGCATGCCAGATGATGAGCAGGCATTGGCATGGCTTCAAAATCCAAAATCACAGGTATCATGTCACTATTTCGTTCATCAGGATGGGCGTGTTCTACAACTCGTCTCAGAATGTGCTCGTGCTTGGCATGCAGGCCTGTCATCTTGGCAAGGTTTGGAAGATATCAATTCTCATTCGATTGGGATAGAGATTGCAAACCCCGGTCATAATCATGGATATCGTAAGTTTCCTCAGGTGCAGATTGATCAAGTAAAGGAACTTTGCTCCGATTTATTAATGCGCCACCAGATCAAAGCGCAGCACGTTTTAGCGCATTCGGATATTGCGCCAGAACGAAAGGAGGACCCAGGAGAGCTTTTTCCGTGGGCAAATTTTGCCGAAACAGGTATCGGGCACTACGTTACGCCCGCCTCTATAGCAGATGGTCGTTTTTTTCAATTGGGTGATCAAGGAGAACCGGTGGCCGCCCTACAAGCTATGTTTGCGCTGTATGGCTATGCTTGCCCACAATCTGGCGAGTTTTGTGAGAAAACCTTTGCCGTTGTGACTGCTTTTCAGCGCCATTTCCGGCCAGAAAGGGTGGATGGTGTCGCCGACCAGTCCACCATCGTGACTTTGCATCAGTTGCTGCAGGCACTGGATTCTTAAAAGCGTCTGCAGAAATTGATCGGATGGTTGCTAGGCGATCCTGTCGATCGGATTTCGTGGCGTCTCAGGTTCAAGGTCAGTTTGGGACGCCCCGTCATTATAAGTCGCGCGTAATTTTAGAATTACGTCTTCAGGTACTTGCCGCACAATATCGCCATCTTCTGCATCAATTGCTTTATAAATCAGCGTTTCTGTGTCGGGCTCTACTTCAAAAAGGCGGTCTACTTTGGGCGTTGTTGCTGATTGCACAAAGCTATCTGCTGCTGGAGTATCACTTTCCAACAGGCTTTCAGGTGGATTTTCATCCGGCTTATCGGCAACGCGCTCACTGGAAGTTTCCGCTTGAACAGCCTTTGCGCGTGGTTCATCAGTTTTGATCGGTTGAATGGTTTCCTTTTCCGGCGCTTTTACGGGCGGCGGTGAGGCAACTGACGGTGGTGCGCCAGCAGATGTGGAAGCTATATCCATAGATTGACCCTCCTGGATCAAGGTTTCTAGAGACGCAAAGACGCATTCGGCGCTTTGTCATGCTGCAACCTACAACAGGAGTTTTATGAATCTGTTTGAGAATTTACTACAATTTTAATGATTTAATTTAACGCAGGATAACCTAGGGGTGCATTCAGTGCGAAAGTTGCAATTTGCAAATAATTTCAATTAGTTAAAAACCTTTGTCGACTGCAATGCCGCGCCTAGCGGGTAGTGGGCCAGATGGTTTAAGTCCATTAGCACCATAGGAATTGGTTTTACGCGGACCATTCACCACATCTGACACCCGTTTGATAATGTCGGCGCTGATGTCTTTGGCTATTGATAGTGCAGACATATTTTCCGCGAGAAGCTCATTGAATTTTTTAAGTTGATCTGAAATCTGCAGTTTTTGATCGTCAGACATGGTCTTCATTGTTGTCTGAAACTCTTCGATCAGGGTGTTCTTCTGACTTTGTAGCAATGCAGAGGAAGTCAGATCGCCGGCTTTGATCAAGTCGGTTTCACGCTGTAATAATGCACTGAGTTTTGTGAGTATTTCTGAATCTGAGTGGGGCATTGTTCTGCCTATTGCTCCGATTGTTCCTGCAGCTGTAATAATTCGCTATAGATTTGATCCGCTATACCTATGCCACCACTTTCTGAAATCGAGTTTGCGAATTGCTCAACCTGCAACCCTCTCCACGTATCCGTGGCATGACTTCCAAATTCATCATCATCCCCTAAACCTTCAAAGGCTGAAGACAGCATCACATTCAAGAAGATAGCTTCAAACTCTTCCGCCTTTTGCCGGATGGGATCATGCTCTGTGGTATGTGCCCGTAGCTGGGTAAATTGGGACGGTGGCGCGGAAACGGCATCCATTACATGACCTCGATTTCTGCTTGTAGTGCGCCGGCAGCTTTGATTGCCTGAAGAATTGAGATCATATCGCGGGGGCCGATACCCAGCATGTTCAATCCATCCACCAGCTCCTGCAGGGAAACACCGGAATTGATAACCGCCAATTGTGCAGGTGTGTCTTCGTTGGCAGTTATTTCTGTATTGGGAATGATTGTTGTTTCCCCTTCACTGAAAGGTGCCGGCTGAGAAACATCAGCAAACTCACTGACCATGACAGTCAGATTACCTTGCGCCACAGCGACAGTTGACACCTGAACGTCTCTACCCATAACGATAACACCTGTGTCTTCATCTATGACAACTTTGGCCGGAAGGTCGGGTTCGATAAGCAATTGTTCTATATCTGTCAGTAGATCAACGATGTTGCCATCAAATTGCTCAGGAAGATAAAGCTGTACCGTAGCCGGATCTTTTGGCTCAGCAACTGGCTGTCCCATGAGATCATTGATTGCGAGCGCCATTCGGCGTGCAGTGGTGAAATCTGGGTTGCGCAATGCGATACGCAGTTTGTCAAGTGTTGCCAGTTGAAACCCAACCTCGCGCTCAACAAGGGCGCCATTTGAGATGCGTGCTGATGTTGGAACACCTCTGGTCAGCGTCGCAGCGTCTCCCTCAGTGGTGAAGCCGCCAACCGCGAGGGACCCTTGAGCGATCGCGTATGTTTGTCCGTCGGCGCCCATCATTGGGGTGACCAACAATGTGCCCCCTTGAAGACTGTTCGAATCGCCCAAGGCACTTACGCTGACATCTATTCTGGTGCCAGGTGTCGCAAATGCTGGCAAATTAGCGGTCACCATCACAGCCGCAACATTCGCCGTCCGTAAATCGTCTGCGATGGTGTTAACGCCCATGCGTTCCAGCATGGATTGCAGGCTTTGTCGTGTAAAAGGCGAGTTATTGAGAGAGTCGCCGGTTCCATTCAGACCAACCACCAGACCGTAGCCAATCATTTGGTTTTCACGTACGCCCTCAAAATCAGCGATGTCTTTAATACGTGATACAGCGTTTGCCGGCCCTAAAAGCAGGGACATGCATAAGCTTAGAATAGCGAGTGATAGAAAGACGCGTAGTAGCGTTCCTGGTGTTGGGAGCGCTCCGGAGCAATAGCGATGTTTCAATCTCAAATTTTGACCCATTTCGCGTTCCATCAACCAATCTTCATAATTGGTTAAGGATAATCGTTAAAAATACTTAATAAGTTGCTAACAGGGGGTAAATGATGCGCGTAGAAGCTTATGGACATATGGCCGGTGCGGCACGCGCAAAACCCAAGACCAAGGCATCTGGTTCAGCATTTTCATTGAACGGTTCTGGGGGGGCATCAGATATCGAATCTTCCTCACAGGTTGATGCGCAACAGGCTGTAAATCTGGGCGCGCTGCTTTCATTGCAAATCTCAGGCGGCGAGACAGTAGAGCGGCGTGCGGCAAGGGCGGGCAAGTCCATGCTGGACGAGTTGCAAAATTTGCAATCCTCATTGTTGTCAATTGATGAGGCACCTGAAGCTTTGCATCGGATGAAACAAAGACTTTCGGAGATACAGATGACGGGGGATGAGATGCTTGATCCGATTCTGCGTGAAATCGATCTGCGCGCGCGTGTTGAACTTGCAAAACGTGGCCTTTAAGTTGCATTCGTAGTTTGCTTCCCGCTTAAACATCAAATAATACAGCTGTTTAAGGCAATCTCAGTATATTGCATTTCAATGCAGCAAATCTGTTGTTTCTGAAAAGACCTATAGGTATAGTCCGGCGGAACGGGGCTAGAGCTAAGGTCAAGCTAATGTCTACTGCTGCTGATATTGATTATCGTCTGTCTGAGGACGAACCCTTCATGAATGAGCGTCAAAAAGCTTATTTCAGACGGAAACTTCAAGACTGGAAAGAAGATATTCTGCGGGAGAGCCAGTTAACTCTGGAAACTCTGCAGGAGGAAAATTCCAACCACCCTGATCTTGCTGATCGGGCGTCTTCGGAAACGGATCGCGCCATTGAATTGCGAGCCCGTGATCGCCAACGAAAATTGATCTCAAAGATTGACTCAGCGTTAGCGCGTATTGAAGATGATACGTACGGTTATTGCGAAGAAACCGGTGAGCCAATTTCTTTGAAGCGGTTAGATGCGCGCCCTATTGCAACCATGTCCGTAGAAGCACAGGAGCGGCATGAACGCCGAGAGCGTGTGTATCGCGATGATTAAGTTTAAACTTTGAATTTTAGGCAATGAAAAAGCCGCCCTTCGGGGGCGGCTTTTTGTTTGTGATATTTGATACCTAGAATGGCAAGATTATATCCAGAACCTGTTGCCCGTAGCGGGGTTGCTGAACATCTGTGATCTGGCCACGGCCTCCATAAGAGATACGTGCCTCTGCAATTTTCTCTGATGGTATGGTGTTGTCAGCTGCAATATCTTGTGGACGCACAACGCCAGCGACAATCAGCTCACGCACTTCAAAGTTCACGCGAACTTCCTGCTTGCCCTCAATGACAAGATTACCGTTGGGAAGAACTTGAGTGACCACCGCTGATACGCGCGTGCTCAATGTCTCTGATCGATTGACACTACCACTGCCACTTGAACTGCCAGAGCCAGTCACATCAACTGCGGCGGATGGCTCCGTTCCTGATGGCAAGACTTTGGTTAGCAAGCTGCCCACAGCTCCAGAAGCCCCCAGAGATTCTGTTCCGTCTCTCTGTCGCTCAGTGCTGTTTGCAATGTTTGCAGTATCGGTGATGCTGACAAGAACTGTCACGAGATCGCCAATGCGCCCGGCGCGTTGGTCATCAAAGAACGTGCGTCTACCGGATTGCCACAGAGAATTGGGGCTGTAGTGTGCCAGTGCTGGAGTGGGCATAGGCATTTGTACCGGACGATAACCAATCTGCGTGGTTGGGTCCTCAATCGCTGAAAGGGCAGGTGCCTGGCCAATCTGCGCAAGCTTGTCAGCGGTTCCACATGCCGCTAGAGAAGCAGAGATCAGCGCTAGTGCCGCAAGGTTTTTGATCGTGTTTTTCATTGAGCGACTTCTTTCAGATTTGCGATTTTGGTGGTTTTGGGGGCGATCAGTTCAACTTGGCCACGCCCAGTTACCACTGCATCTATGACGCGTTTTGAATGACTGTTAATAACGCTGATAGTGTCGCCTGCTGCACCGTTCTCCATGGCGCGGCCATCAGCGGATATGGATAAACGCCCGGTCCGAAACTGGATCACGACCCGGTCATTGCGCCGCACTAGCGTTGGTGACTGAACATCATTTGTAGCAATGGGCACGCCTGCCCGCATTGCTCTGCGTGCCTCAAAGCCGATGATTGTGTCTGGGAATGCTGCCTCAAATGATTGCGCGCGAGACAATGGAACACGTTGTACTTCCAAATCACCGCGTCGAATAAGTTCTCCTCGCGCAACAGGACGGTTAAGCACTGTTACCTCTGTCATTGGCAATGCTGTGCCACGCAAACGTTGCTTCTGTTCGCGATTCCCCTGATCCACAATCAACAGAACTTCAAAACGGCTGAGGCCACCTTGGCTTGTAAGCGGTGTGCTTAAGCTCAATGAAGCGATGGACAGAGGATCACGTGATAATGCGTCTGCAGGAATTGACCAGATTGGGTCCGAAAAGCGCAGGGCAATATTTTCCCAGTCAGAAATGTTTAGACGCTTCGAAATTTCTTGCTGCATGAGTACGGTAATGTCTTCGGATGTAACCATCCTTGCTTCACGGCGCACTTCCACCTGCTCGACACCTGCAAGGTCAACTTTGGTGAGGCCAGCTCGGATCGCGGCCAATGAAACTGAATTTGCATCCACCAATCCACTTTCTCCGAGATCAGGTGCGCGGAAAATCGCTTTTTCTGAATGAACACCAGCGTCGTGAAACATATCGCCCAATGTAACGATCTCAGATGCTACAGTTACTAAGGGCTTGAGCGTCGCAACACCCTCGGCGCGTGCCATGCTCATGGATACTAGTGAAGCGAGGGTGACGATGAGAAGACTTACAAGGCAATAAAGAATTTTCATGTTAGCCCCTAGCGAAGGTTAGCAGTTGAGGAGAGCATTTCATCAGCGGCTTTGATGACCCTTGAGTTCATCTCATAAGCGCGTTGGGCTGCAATCAAATCGGAAATTTGAGACACTGCATTTACATTTGCCATTTCCAAATGTGTCTGCAGCAAATTGCCATATCCAGGGTCATCTGGTGTTCCGATCTGAGCTGTGCCGCTGGCCGCCGTTTCAAGGTAAAGATTGTCACCCATAGCTTCCAAACCAACCTTGTTGGTGAAATTGGCTAGCTGAAGCGTGCCAAGTTCTGTTGGTGCTACATCATTATTCAGATACGCCTGAACTGAGCCTTGTGCATTAATGGAGATACCCCTGGAATTTTCAGGGATGATAATTCCGCTGCCTACCGTATAGCCGTTAGCGGTGACAATGGTTCCAGTTGCATCACGCTCAAAAGAGCCATCACGGGTATAGGCTGTCCGGCCATCTGGCAGTTGAATGGAAAAGAAACCTTCTCCCCGAATGGCAACATCAAGTTCCCTCTCGGTAGATTGAACGGACCCCTGGGACATAATTCTTGGCGTCGCGGTTGTTTTGACACCAGAGCCAATTTCAACACCTGCTGGAACTATAGTCCCGGCATCCGAAGTCGCGGACCCTGGACGGCGCAGGTTTTGATACAGCAAATCCTGAAATTCTGCCCGACTGCGCTTAAAACCGGTGGTGCGCATATTGGCTATGTTGTTGGAGATTACCTCAACATTCAATTCCTGTGCCAGCATTCCAGTGGCTGCTATGTTAAGAGCTTTCATGTGTCGTTCCTACTCTACGCTCTGACTGTGCCGAGGCGTTGGACTGCATCTTTGCGCAGATCATCAAACCGCTTCATCATGTTCGCTAGCGATTGATAGGCTCGGCTGACTTCAATCATTTCCGTTACCTCAACAACGCCGCGAACATTGGAGCCTTCCAGTGCGCCTTGCGTGAAAAGAGATTGTGAGGGGATTGCACCTTCACCAGCAAAGAGGCTGGAACCAGCGCGTGTCAGTTGCTGTGGTGCGTCAAACGTCACAGCTTGCAACTTGCCTTTTTCGCCGGCGCTGGAAGAAATTGTTCCATCTGCCGCAATGCTGATGTTTGTTTCTGTTGGTCCAAAGCTTATTGGCCCGCCTTCGCCTTGAACTGCGAACCCTTCGCTAGTGACCAATGTGCCTTCCGTGTTCAATTGAAATGCGCCATTGCGCGTATAACGAAGGCCCTGTTCCGTTTCGACGACGAAGAAAGCATTGTCATCGATTGCAACGTCAAGTGGCGCGCCCGTAAGTTTAATGGGGCCAGCATCAAATTCTGTAAGTGTGCCACGGTCCCAAACATAGGAAAGGCGTTGGTCTTGGGTTGGGAAGGTCGTCGCTTCTGCAACTGGCATCATGTATTCAGAGAACATGGAACGCTCTGTTTTGTAGCCACTGGTGCTTATATTCGCGAGGTTATTGGCCACTACATTCATCTGCCGACGCAGCGCAGTTTGCCGTGACAAGCTGATGAGTTCTGCATTTTCCATGTGGTTGCCCCTCGTGAACCTTTACGAATTCTTAAGCGAGAAACATGCCAACTAATAAATACGTTATAATTCAGAGAGTTATAAAAAACGCCTATTCGCGCACTCGGCAAATTAGTGCAGCTTGCAAGGGTGACCGGGCAAAATCTGCCGAGTACCATTTACTATAAAGACTTTGTTAACGATTTTTTACGCATAAGTAATAAGTTGAAAACTGAGGCATATAGCGGATGAGCGACGTTACAGCTGGGGAAGTTGAAGCACCGGATGACGGGGAACAAGAATCCTCTGCTAAGGGGGGCGGCCTAAAGAAAATCCTAATGATTGCAGTGCCTTTGCTGTTATTGTTGGGTGGTGGTGGCGCAGCCTTTATGATGGGCGTGTTCGACAGTGGGGATTCTTCTATGGAAGAAGTTCCTGAGCCCCCAAAAAAGGTTTTCTTTTTAGATCTACCGGATTTAACCGTTAACCTTTCGTCTGTCGAGCAGCGCGCTCAATTTTTAAAACTATCTGTGTCTCTGGAAGTTGCCGATAAAGCGACATTGGAAGCCATTGAACCATTCATGCCGCGTGTTTTAGATGCGTTTCAGGTTTATTTGCGTGAGTTGAGAACGACGGATCTGGAAGGATCGGCCGGTATCTTCTTGTTGAAAGAAGAGCTGCAAAGACGCATCGAGCTGGCAATTCACCCAGCTGAGATTAACGACATTCTGTTTAAGGAAATTTTGATCCAGTAGGGTCAGGGATTTTATGGAAGAAGAACTCGAAGAAGACGATCTGTTAGCCGACTGGGGCGCTGCTATGGAAGAGCAGGGCGCCGGCAATGCTGACGACATGTCAGCCCAATGGGCGGCGATGATCGACGATGGTGAAGAAGAGGAAGGCGACAAACGTGGCGCTGAACGTGTTCTTAACCAGGAAGAGATCGATAATCTTCTAGGCTTTTCTCCAGACGACGGTGTTCTTGGCGAACAAAACGGCATCCGTGCGCTAATAAATTCTGCGTTGGTGTCCTATGAACGTCTTCCTATGCTGGAGATCGTGTTTGATCGCTTGGTCAGGCTCACCACCTCCAGCATGCGCAGCTTTACGTCAGACAATGTTGAAGTGTCGCTGGAATCTATTTCCTCTGTGCGTTTTGACGATTATCTGAATTCAATTCCGCTTCCGGCTATCCTGTCCGTGTTTCGGGCGGAGGAATGGGATAATTTTGGTCTTATTACAGTCGATTCCAATCTCATTTATTCCATCATCGACTCGTTGCTGGGCGGCGGACGCGGTATGCAGGCCGTTCGCGTTGAGGGTCGACCATATACCACTATTGAAATGAACTTGGTGCGCCGGATGATTGAGATCATATTGGAAGATGCCGAAAATGCATTTCAGCCGTTGACTCCAGTGAAACTCAATCTCGATAGGCTTGAAACCAACCCTCGGTTTGCTGCCATTACGCGCCCAAATAACGCAGCGATTTTGGTTGAGCTGCGTGTAGACATGGAAGACCGCGGCGGCCGGGTTGAGATGTTGCTGCCTTACGCCACTATCGAACCCATCCGCAATCTGTTGCTTCAAATGTTCATGGGCGAGAAATTCGGCCGTGATGACATCTGGGAAGGCCACTTGGCTTCCGAAGTTTATGCCGCAGAAATTGAAGTGGACGCTGTGCTTGTTCAACAGGAAATGTCTTTGCGAGATGTGATGGCATTGGAGCCGGGACATACGGTGATGTTCGATGTTTCCCCACAGGACACCATTGAAATCAAATGTGGAGACACCTCTTTGACAAAGGGCGTCATGGGGCGAATTGAAGATGCAATTTCGCTGAAAGTTATGGATGGTCTGAAACGGCCGAAGATGACATTGGCAGCATTTGAAAATGCTGCACTAACTGACTCGGAGGTCGGCTAAATCTCATGATGAGCCTTGCAATAGATATACTTGTTTCCATTCTCTTGGTTGTCACCATTGGTTACTCCGCGGTTCTAAACAAACGACTCAAACGTTTGCGTGACGAAGAAGATGTCATGCGCGTTACGGTTCAGGAGCTAGTCAACAGCTCATCTTTGGCCGACAAAGCCTTGAAAGATTTGAAGGCTATGGCTGAAAATTCAGATGCTGCTTTGAAAGCCAGGTTGAATGAGGCAGAGGCCACTGCTGCCATATTGTCGCAAGCAACCATGCAGGGGCAAACGATGCTTGCACGGTTTGGTGAAGCCGGAATTGCTGTTCCAGACGTTGTCAGTGAACCCGCGCCAAAGGTCACAAATGCGCCAAGTCCGACTTTTGCAAATCTCCGAGCTTCCGCTCAACGCCTTTCTGCAAGAGCGCCACAATGAAGGATTTACGCCTGCTTCCAATGCTGATGCTGGCTTGTTGTGCAATGCTGGCGCTTAAGCTACTGGGCTTTATGCAGATGCCTGGCGGAACTTTGCAACAATTCGCCGGGGTCACTACACTTTTTGCGCAAGATGCCGAACAGGTTGAAGGCGCAGAAACAATGCAGGAAACTGAAAGCAGTGACTCTGCCGCTTCTGACTTGATGGCATCTGAGACGCCAAACTCTGAGTTGTCGATTTTGCAGAGCCTGCGTAAACGTAGAACGCAACTGGCTGAACAAGAAGAATCGCTCCAATTAAGAGAAAACCTTATCGAAGCTGCTGAAGAACGTCTTGAAAGCCGAATAGAACAACTTGAGGCACTTGAGGCACGTTTGAAAGCAACCACTGAAGCCGAACTGGGCGCACGCAAAGAAGAATTGCGTGGTTTGGTGACCATGTATGAGACTATGAAGCCCAAAGAAGCTGCACGGATATTTGATCGTTTGCAGATGGAAGTTTTACTTGATGTGGTGAACGCAATGAACCCGCGTAAAATGGCTGCAGTGCTGGCAAAAATGAATCCCGAAGCCGCACAAAGGTTGACCAGTTCGTTAGCTAGAAGTGGGCGTCGTGGAAGTCAGGGCGGTGACAGCACAGGGCAACTACCGAAAATTGGAGGGTAGACCAACGAATTTCGATCTGTCTGTTCAACAATCATAAGTAAAAATGTAACCTCTCTTTAAGAGAAAACTGCGTAAACTCGGCGCAAATGGTGGGGTTGTCCTGCCTTAATCGCAGCCCTGTTGGTGTCTCAATGTTTGCTAGGCTATCGCTGCGGCGTTTGCCGCTGCTTTTCATCTTAATATTTTACATGATGTCGCCGGCACTTGCCGTTCCTGCCAAAATTGTAGTTAGCAATGAAGATGGCTTTGGGCGCATGATTTTGACGTTTGAGGGCGAAAATCTGGTTCCGGCGTTCAGTAGCTCCTCAAACAACAATGTGCTCGTTCTGGCTTTTCAGGATGCAATTGAATCTAATATTGACGGTGTCGCTGTAACCCTTCGTGATTATGTGGGCGTTGCCAGACGTGATCCCGACGGGCGCGGCCTGCGCTTTTCTTTGAGCCGTGGCACGCGCGTCAATGTGCAGGAGGCCGGCGAGAAACTTTTTGTCGATTTCCTGCCTGCAGGCTGGGTTGGTTTGGCGCCTTCACTGCCTGAAGATGTGGTTCGCGCTTTGGCTGAAAGAGCGGAAAAGGCGTTTAAAGCCGCACGGGCAGCAGAAGAGGCCGGACGGCCTGGAAAATTGCGACCACGTGCTGAGTTACAGGTTGGGCGTCATCCAACATTTACGCGCTTTTCGTTTGGCTGGAATATCTCCTACAATGCAGCCTTTGTACGTGATGGTCAAAGTGTTGCAATTAGCTTCGACAGTTATGCACCGCTTGACCTTTCGGCGCTCGAAGCAAATTTACCACCGGGCCTTGATCATGTTGAAGCTCTGAAAATCGATGATAATTTGAATGTTATTCTGACTGTTTCAGATGAGGCAAACATTCGCGCATTTCGTGATGGTGATGTGTATATCGTGGATATGACGGTTCCTCGCGAAGAATCGGGTTCGGTCATTTCCGGGCTGGATGATGCTGGACGCCCAACGACTGCGCTGCTTGGCAGTGATGTGTTAACTGACAACCCGCCAACTCCACCTAATGCTAGTCAGGTTACCGAGGCCCAGGGTAAGGTTACACAAAATACCAGTCAAATTTCTCTTTTAGACGCGGCACAAGCAGATGAATCTGCAAATCCGCAGCAAAGACTTGCTGAAATTGTGCAAGATTCCAGCAGCTATCAAGAAACGGCGGTTCCCCTTGCTGAGCCAACCCCCATGGCTGAGCGACCAGAAACTCCACCAAGGCCTGTTCCTGAAGCAAATGCCCCGCTTGTTTCTGATGACGATCGCACGATGTTGTTGGTCGATGCGCGCGTCACCGAGGGCAATGCAGCCTTTACTTTCCAGTACAATGAAGAAGTTGCCGCAGCCTTATTCCGTCGCGAACGCGCACTTTGGATGATTTTCGATAGTACGTTGCCAATGGAGCTGAGCTTGGCGAAATCCGTGGCACAGACACTGGATGCAAATTTGACCAAAATTTCCTTGCGTGGCGCTACGGTCATTCGTCTTGACCTTCCAAGACCCATGTTTGCAAGTTTGACAAAGCGCTCAAGCAACTGGGTTGTTTCAGTTGGAGACACGATTTTCCAGCCAGGCAAACCATTGGAGTTAACTCCGGTAGTTGACGAACAGGGGCGTGCTCAGATCAAGGCCAATCTTCAGACAGTCGGAACGGTGCACAAAATCTTTGATGAGAGAGCTGGCGATCTGATTTTCGTCGCGACCAGTAAAGCACGCAGTCAGGGGTTGCTTCGGGAACAACAGTTTGCCGAGTTAAACTTCTTTCCATCAGCCCATGGTCTCGCGGGTACATCATTGGTTGATGATTTGAAAATTTCTGCTGCGCAGGATTTTGTTTTGGTAAGCCGTGAAGGTGGACTTTCGCTATCCTCCAAGGCTCAAAGTAGCGGTTTTAAGCTCTCACCTGCGACGCTTGGTGAAGAAGACGGTGATAAAAAAACTACTTCGTTGGCAGCCCTTTTGCACGATGCGCACTCAGATCCAGGCAAAAAATTCAGGGATGCAGCCGATGCAATTGCGCGTCGTGTTGCATTTGCTAAGCCTGCTGATCGACCGATGCAACGCATGCAGGCGGCACGGTTTTACTTGGCAAACAGAATGCCGCACGAAGCTCTCGGCATGACCAAATTAGCAATAGATGAAGCACCAGCGCTGGAGAGTGATACCAATATGTTGTTGCTTCGTTCTGCTGCCTTCACGATGGCACAGCGCCCGAAAGAGGCAATGAGGGTACTCGGAAATCCACGCTTGGCTGACAATTCCGATGCGGCATTTTGGGCATCTATTTCGGCATCCGATATGCAGGATTGGGAGTCGAGTTACGGAAATCTAAGGCGTGGCCATACGGTTCTCGGAGCCTATCCGGTGGCTGTGCAACACCGTTTTTTACTATCTGGTGCGAAGGCATCGCTTGAATATAGCGACAGGGCCTATTCTGACACTCTGTTGTCCGAGATAAACCCCTCCACGCTGACACCTCGGCACCTTGCGGACTATCTGGTGTTACGTGGCAGAATCGCCAAGGAAGCTGGTGATGAGGAGCAGGCTTTGCGGTCCTGGGCTCAGGCGCGCGCACTAGGTCAGCGGCCAGAAGCCGCTGAAGCCGATTTTTTGACGCTGGAATATAAAGGTTCGGCAGGAACTATAGAGAAAGATGAACTCATTCGTGAGTTGTCTGGATTGTCACTACGCTGGCGCGGGGACGAGATTGAGCTAAAAAGTCTCCGATTGTTGTCACAGCTCTATGCGGAGGACTCGCGGTTCCGCGAATCCTTCCAATCCATGAAAACAGCGGTTCTGGTGGATCGTGGTGCTGACACCACACGATCACTTCAGGATGAAATAAGTCGCCGTTTCGAAGATCTCTTCCTGCATGGAGGTGCTTCCGCTCTTGATCCTGTGGAGGCTCTGGCTCTCTACTATGATTTCAGAGAGCTGACACCCATCGGAGCGAAGGGCGACGAAATGGTGCGTAAGCTCGCTTCTAGGCTTATCGATGTAGATTTGCTATCCCAGGCTACCGAGTTGTTGGCGCATCAGGTTGATAATCGCTTACGTGGTACTGCGCGTGCGCAAATTGCGGCGGATCTTGCATTTGTACATATCCTGAACCGTGAGCCGCATTTGGCATTGCAGGCCATTCGGCGCACGCAACAGGCGCAATTGCCAAATCTGTTGGACCGACAACGTAGGTTGTTGGAAGCAAAGGCTCTTGCTGATACCGGAAAACCTGACTTGGCGGTAACTTTGGTGCGTAATTTGCTCGGGACGGATGCCGAACGCCTTGTTGCGGATATACAATGGGATTCGGAGAAATGGCAGGATTCTGCAGAATCTTATGAACGTGTTGCTGGAGAAAGCTGGGCGGACGATGCGCCCTTGTCGGCAAGCCAAAGGTTGGATGTTTTGAAAGCTGGAATCGCGTACTCTTTGGCACGGGACAAATTGGGTCTTCAACGATTGCGCAGTAAATTTGCGGAAAAAATGGGTGAAAGCGAAGACGCAAGCGCGTTTGACGTTGTGACTGGTCCTCTAGAAAAACAGGGCTTTGCTTTCCGTTCGCTGTCTCGCAGGCTCACTGAAGCAGATACAATGCGAACGTTTTTAGCTGACTATCGTCGCCGCTATATTGCACCTGCCGATGTTGCGACTAGTAGCTTGCCGGAAGCAGAAGCCGCAGTTGATGCTACGGAACAGAACGAAGATGGCCTTGCAGTTGACGGTAACGCCGCCTAGGTGCACTTTTCTAAGCTCCCGATAATTTAAGTGGGGAGAGGCGTCACGAAGCTCTCAACCAACGATCCTGCTAACAGGCTCCAACCATCTACCAGAACAAAGAAAATGAGTTTGAAAGGTAGGGAAATAACCACCGGTGGCAGCATCATCATGCCCATGGCCATGAGAACGGACGCCACAACCAGATCAATAATTATGAATGGCAAATAGATCAGGAAACCAATCTCGAAGGCGCGCCTAAGCTCGCTGATCATGAATGCCGGAACGAGTATCCGTAAGCTGATGTCATCGGGTGTGCTGGGTTGTTCTTCGCTTGTGAGGTCCAGAAAGAGCTGCAAATCCTTTTGTCTTACATGGCTGAGCATAAAGCCACGGAACGGAGCAGCAGTTTCCTCAAATGCCTCAGCAAATTCGCTTTCCCCCTGAATGAAAGGCTGTAAACCATCATTGTAGGCAGCTTCAAATGTCGGCGCCATAATGAAGGCTGTGAGGAAAAGGGCCAAGCTGATCATCACAGAGTTTGGTGGCGCTGTTTGCAAGCCTATCGCAGACCGCAGCAAGGACAGCACAACAACAATTCTGGTGAAACTGGTCACCATGACCAGGATTGAGGGTGCTAGGCTGAGGACCGTAATGAGCGCGACGATCTGAACTGCTCGCTCGCTAACACCAGTGCCATCACCAAAGCCAATGGAGATATCTTGCCCAAAGGCGCTGATGCCAAAAAAGAAAATAAGACAAGTTAACGGCCAAAGCAGAAATGCTCTGGCCGTTGGAAATACGGCAGACTTGAATCGTGTTAGGCGCGACCCGGTACGGCCAGTTCCTGCAGCAATCGGCTCATCTCGTCATCAACTCGGCCGGGGCGTGTTGTATCCACCAGCCTCTCAGAGCCGGATGGCACTGATTCTGAAGATGAATATACGGCATTTTTTCCATTGTTATAAGTAGAGGTGTCTGCCGCGGTATCACCAAGAAGCATATCGGCAATTGCATCTTCAAGCGCGACTTCGGAAATTGGCGCCGGGGCAGGGCGAGCACTTGGTGTTGATATGGGTTCCGCTGAAATATCAAGCGCCATTGCGGCCTCAAAGCCAGCAGACAAATCGGCTTCTTGCCTCTGGGAAAATTCTTGATCATCCATAGTGGGTTCTCCTGTAGAGATGTTCTGTTGTGACGAACCTCTTGAGGCGTGAGTGGAGTCTCCGCCATTGCTTTGTGTGGAACTTTTGTGATGGGTGTCCTGACTCAACTCCAGGTTCAGCGCATCTTCCAATTGAGCTGCAAGATCTGGCATTTGTGCGGCTCGTGGCGCCTGCGTATGCACCTGAATTTGTGGGTCTGCAGCCGGTGCCGCTGTTGGGGTGACCGTCGCTTGAACAATTGGTTCTGGAGCAATTGGAGCGAGGGGTGAAACCGGTTCTGGCGCTGTATTTTCAACTAAGTGTGGTTGCGCCGCAGGCGCGGGCATAGGCTGTGGCGCAGGTTGCGAAATTGCCGCTGTTTCTGCTGGAGCAGCTACGACCGAAACAGGTGTTGGTGCAACAGGTTGAGCAGTGGCAGCAACAGGTTGTGGTGGCACTTCGACGGGCGGGATTTCAGCAATCTGTACAGGTTCTGGTTCAGCAACTGCTTTAGGTGTGGCTGTCGGTGTTGATTGTTCGGGCTCTTCCTGGACAGGAAGTGGCGGTGGCGGCGGCGCGATTGTGGCGTCAGGACGACTTGAAATATCAAGACCCATGCTTTCTGCAACTGATGGCGATGAGGATGCCAGCGACATAGTGCGCAGAGGCCGTTGGGCAATTACCCTGCGTGCTATCTCATGACCTGGTTGTTGACTAGCAAAACCGTCTAACTCATCTTCTTCGTCCAGATTAATGTTGGACTCGACAACTACGTCACTTGGGCCGCCAACCATGACAAGGTGTTCTACGTCGTCTCTTCGAACCAGCAACAAGCTTCTGTTCTCATCGATTTGAGTGCGATCAAGAACAGCCAGCCGGTGGTCGTTTGAAATTCTGCGTGTCCGTTTGGAAGTGCCGGTTAGTAATCGTAAGAACCAAATGAAGATGCCGAATAAAATCAACACGGCCAGCAATGCCACTAGGAACTGCACGCCCATTGCGGCGTCTTCACCCATAAACTGCAATAGAAATTCACGCATTCTGCGCCCCTTACTCATTTACTATGTACCGATTTGCCGGATTGGGTCTGCCAACGGCATAATCTGAATGCATGATCGTCAATTGCGGCAGAATACAGCCAATACGGTTAGCGAATTATTAAGGGGGTTAAGGTTTTGTTAACCTTAATTACGGCATTAATACTTAGTAAACTATTTGAATTTTCTCAGCGGAGTGAATTGTCTTGGGACTTGGGGATATAAATCTCATATCCGCATTGAAAACTAAGATGCACTGGCATGAATCCAGGCAGCGTCTCCTGGCTGAGAATGTGGCCAATGCAGATACGCCTGGCTATCGCGTTAGAGATCTGAAAAAGCCAGCATTTTCTGAGACAAGCTGGCTGTCTGCCCAGCAATCCACACAGCAAGGGCCTTTGACAAATAAGACGCATCCGAAACACATTGCGACCGGCATGGTACCTCTGACCAATCAGATGGATATGAGCCGGGCGCCCCATTTTGAAGTTACGCCAGAAGGCAATGAAGTCGTTCTGGAAGAAGAAATGATGAAAGTGACTGCAAACCAGATGGACTATCAGGCTGCAACGTCGCTTTACAGTAAGACAATGGGCTTATTCCGGATCGCAATTGGCCGATAGGGGTTTTAATAGGAGGCACAAATGGACTTTTTGAATTCCATGAAAGTCGCAGCATCTGGACTGCGCGCACAAAGTGGCCGGATGCGTGTTATTGCGGAGAATATTGCCAACGCTGATAGCACTGGCACCACACAGGGCGCGGACCCGTATCGCCGTAAAATTCCAAGCTTTCAATCAGCTTTGGACCGTGCAACCGGCGTCTCTCTTGTGGAAATGGGCAGTATTAAACAGGATCGCTCAGACTTTAAGACACGATTTGAGCCAGGCCATCCTGCTGCGAACGATCAAGGCTATGTCAAAATGCCAAATGTCAGCACCCTTATTGAAACGGTTGATATGCGACAGGCTCAGCGAAGTTATGAGGCCAACCTCAATGTTATTCAAAGTACGCGCACCATGATGCAACGTACACTTGATATATTGCGAGGTTAATTCAGATGGCGATTAACACAGCCCTTGGTGCCGCAAACGCTTACGCTGCCGCCACCAAAGCCACTACTCAAATGCCGAAACCGCAAGAGGCGTCTGTCAATCCGGACAGCTCGTTTGCGAATATGGTGTCTCAGGCTGTGAGTGATACCGTTGAAACCGGTAAAGCAGGGGAACAAGCTACAATGGCGTTTGCCACTGGGCAGCCAACAGCGAATATGGTTGAAATGGTAACCGCTGTCAGTGAAACGGAACTGGCCCTGCAAACCATGGTCTCGGTTCGTGACCGGGTGATCTCAGCTTATGAAGAAATCATGCGGATGCCAATCTAAGGCATTTATCGTATACTCATGATTCTATAGCCTTGGGGGGCACTCGTGACCGGTCCTGAAGTTCTTGATTTTGCACGCGATGCTATTACCACATTGTTGGCCATCAGTGCTCCAATCATGTTGGTGGGGCTTGGTGTAGGTGTTTTGATTGCGCTTGTTCAGGCTCTGACCCAAATTCAGGAAATGACACTTGTCTTTGTTCCCAAAATCATAGCCATCTTTGTTGCAATGCTGATTGCCATGCCTTTTATGGGGCAAAGCCTCAACAGTTTTATGGACCGGGTTGCTGATCATATAGTTTCGGGGCGGTAGGTGGAGGTTTCACTCGCACCCGATCTTGCTTACAAGTTCATGATTGTTTTTGCCCGCGTTGGGGTGCTTGTTATGCTGCTACCTGGTTTTGGGCAGAACGGAATTCCAACGCGTGTGCGTCTTGCATTCGCATTGCTCTTAACCTTGCTCATGGTCCCATTGGTTGAGGTGCCGGTTTTGGTATCTGCTGATTGGCCTTTCGGCGCACTGACAGTCATGCTGAAAGAAGTGCTGATTGGGCTCTTTATAGGTCTGACCGTCCGAATGGTGCTTATGGCAACATCCATCGCAGGCAGTACGATTTCCAACCAAATGGGATTGGGCTTGGCGCAAAGTGTTGACCCGACGCAGGGTATTCAGGGAGCGTTATTTGCTAACTTCCTTGGTGTTTTGGCACTGACACTTGTGTTCATAACCGATCTCCATCATCTGGTTATTGCAGCGATACACGACAGCTATATTCTGTTTGCTCCCGGCGCGTTGCCGCCTGCAAGCGATATGGCGATGGCTGCGATGATGTCTATGTCGGAGGCCTTTACGATTGGCGTGCGGATGTCTGCACCGTTTCTGGTTTTCGGCCTGATTTTCTATGTGGGCATTGGGGTACTGAGCCGTCTGATGCCGCAAATCCAGATTTTCTTCATCGCTATGCCGGCTTCTATCTTGTTGGGCTTTGTGCTTCTCGCGCTGCTGCTGTCTACTATGATGACAGTTTATCATGAATACCTGACAACGCTTTTGACGCGTTTTCTGGCGCAATAGATAGGGGGTGGAATGGCAGATCAACCCGATCAATCGGAAAAAACCGAGGACCCCACCGCCAAAAAGCTGGAAGACGCACACAAGCGTGGTGAGGTTGCCAAAAGCCAGGAAGTAAATACCTGGTTTGTGCTACTCATGGTGACGCTTTTAATAGCAATCATTGCACCATCCAGTGCGGCTACAATGGGTGGCTTGCTTCGGGGGTACTTGTCCAATGCCCATGCACTGTCACTTGACCGTGGTGCTATGAATGCTCTTTGGATGCAAACAGGAATGGACTTATTGGGCGCGCTTGCGATCCCGTTTCTCTTACTTGCGATAGCGGCAGCGGCGGGTAATCTCATTCAACACAAATTGGTGCTTTCTGCTGACCCGCTCAAACCAAAACTTTCAAAAATCTCACCTTTGGCTGGTGCCAAGCGTTTGTTTTCTCCCGAAGCATTGGTGAATTTTGCAAAGGGGCTTGCGAAGTTAGGGCTTGTTTCCGCCCTTATTGTTGCGGTCCTTTTTCCAGATATGGACCGTTTGGAGACGGTCTTGATCAGTCCTACCGTTGCCATTTTGCCGTTATTCCATGAAATGGCCGTGAAACTTCTGATGATCACTCTGGTGATTATGACGATAATCGCAGGTTTGGATTTTATGTATCAGAAGCACAAATTCTTTGAGCGCCAAAAAATGACACCTAAAGAAGTACGCGATGAGCACAAGGAATCTGATGGTGATCCGGCGATTAAGGCGAAGATCCGACAAATTCGTATGGAACGTGGCCGCGCACGTATGATGTCTCGCGTCCCGGAAGCAACGGTTGTTATCGCCAACCCAACCCACTTTGCGGTTGCGTTGTCTTATGAGGAAGGCATGCACGCACCAATTTGTGTCGCTAAGGGTGTTGATGCGGTTGCATTGAAGATTCGTGAAGTTGCTGAAGAGACAGATGTCCCCGTGGTTGAGAATCCACCACTGGCACGCGCGCTATATGCAACCGTTGAAATTGATGAAGTGGTGCCTGAAGATCAATATAAAGCTGTCGCAGAAGTTATTGGATTTGTCATGCGGCTTCAAAAACGATAGGGAAGCCTGCTCAAACACACAAATTTGGTGACAGCGGGTGCTTCTGCAAATAAGTCTTAAACAGGCTTCGACTCGTTGATTTCTGCCAAGGAGCCCAACAGAAGAATAAAGTCCGGACACTCGTGATAGCGCCTCATTCAAATAACCAAGCTGAACAACAGTCAAAGGCCGTAGCAAACTCCAACGGCAACAAGCGCATTTTGCGCCTTGCTGCCGTTGTGTTTCTGCTTATCGCCTGTGTGGCCGGTGTTTTGTATGTTCCGCAGACTTACGCCAATCAGCTCGTTATGGGTTTTTTGGGCATATTTGCGACTGTAGGCATCATAAGCCTGTTTCTATGGGCGCTTGGCTTTTTTGGGCAAAACTCCAACGGAAATGAAGAGGCGCTGTCCAGACAATATGTGGACACCCTCTCAGAAGGTATTTGCATTACCGATCACGCGGGCCGCATCGTGCACGCCAATCCTGCCTATAAATCGCTTACCGGAGTTGAACAGGAAGCTGCGCTACGCAGTGTTGAGACTATTTTTAGCCGAGATCCTGATGCAGCAGATGCGATTTTTAGGTTAGGGCAAATCATTCAATCGGATCGCTCTGGAGAAGAAGAGGTTCGGCTACCGGTGTCACTCAGCGCCGCCAACAATATGGTTCAAGAACATGATGCCAACCGTTCTGAAAACGGGTTTTGGTATAGTGTACAGGTTCGACCGCTACCTTTAAATGCCTCAAGCGAAACGCTTCAGGTTTGGCGGGTTGCGGATATTACAAACAATCGTAAAAGCCAGGAAAACATCTTTCAGGAGTTGCAAACGGCGATTGATTACCTGGATCATGCGCCAGTGGGCTTCCTTTCGGTTAATCCTGACGGTCGATTGGCATATTTGAATGCGACACTTGCTGAATGGTTGGGACTTGATATTGCTGAGGTACGTCCAGCTGATTTGCATCTGTTCGATCTTGTCGACACACAAGCGGCCGGACATTTGTTGGCTGCAAATGGAACTTTGATTAAGCCTTCAAGCGAGAACATTGATTTGGACTTTATGAATGCCAGTGGCCAAAGTGTTCCTGTTCGTCTTGTGCATCAAGTGCCGGTTAGTACAGAAGGACAGACGGGCGCATCGCGCAGTGTGGTAATCAACCGCGCCGGAAGCGGGGACTCCTCAGATGCCTTGCGTGCGGCTGAAGTTCGCTTTTCACGTTTCTTCAACAACACCCCAATTGCTATTGCCTCTGTGACGCGAGACCGCCGCCTTGGCCGTTGTAACGCCCGATTTGTCCGTCTTTTCGGGCCAGAGTTTGTTGAAGGCCGGCAGGTTGACCTTGTCAACAGTGTGATTGACCGGGATCGGCCCGATCTTCGCGCCGCATTGACGGCCGCTATCAATGGTCGCTCTGGCATCGAGCCAGTTGAAGCGACATTGGAAGGTGAGGGTGAGCGCTCGGCCAAAATTTATGTCAGCGGTGTGGAAGCCAATGATGATAATGAGGCTGCCATTATCTTTGCTCTTGAAACGACCGAGCAGCGCACTTTGGAAGAACAGTTTGCTCAAAGTCAGAAAATGCAGGCGATTGGTCAACTGGCTGGTGGTGTCGCGCATGATTTTAACAATGTTCTGACGGCTATCATCGGCTTTTCTGACCTTCTGCTCAATAGCCACAAGCCCTCAGATCCCTCGTTCCAAGATATTATGAACATCAAGCAGAACGCCAACCGCGCTGCGGGGCTTGTGCGTCAACTTCTGGCATTTTCGCGCAGACAGACATTGCGACCACAGGTGCTACAGCTGAGCGATGTTATGAATGAAGTGTCGGTCATGCTGGATAGGTTGCTGGGTGAGAAAGTTACCTTGGAGGTGAGGCACGGTCGTGACCTGTGGCCTGTGAAGGCTGATTTGAACCAATTTGAACAAGTGATAATGAATCTGGCAGTTAACGCCAGAGACGCCATGCCTGAAGGCGGTAAGGTAAAGGTCAATACGCGGAATATGCACTCCGACGAAGTGAAAGATCTGCCTCATGCGGAAATCCCCACATCGGACTTTGTATTGATTGAAGTCTCGGATTCAGGAACCGGCATGCCCGTTGAAGTGTTGTCCAAGGTATTTGAGCCATTTTTCACCACGAAAGATGTGGGGCAGGGCACCGGCCTCGGGCTTTCCACAGTGTATGGTATCGTCAAGCAGACTGATGGATTCATTTACGTAGACAGTGAAGTTGGTAAGGGAACCACATTCAAAATCATGCTACCGCGCCATGTTGAGCAGGAAGGTCAGGAAGTTGCACCGGAGGTCAAGAAAACCGCGGAACATGCAGACCTGACCGGATCTGCCTCCATTATGCTTGTTGAGGATGAAGAAGCGGTTCGTGCTTTTGCCGCTCGTGCATTAGCCTCACGCGGCTATACAGTACATGAAGCTTCCACTGGCACCGAAGCGTTAGAGCTGATTGATGAGATCGATGGTACGATTGATCTTGTGATTTCTGATGTGATGATGCCGGAAATGGACGGTCCCACATTGTTGAAGAACCTGCGGAAGACCCAGCCGGAACTTAAGATCATATTTGTTTCCGGATATGCGGAAGATGCCTTTGCAAAAAATCTCGATGAAAATGAGACATTTTCATTCCTGCCAAAACCGTTTTCTCTGAAACAATTGGCAACTGCCGTAAAAGAGATTTTGGAAAGTGACTGATCTTTCAAGTACCGCTAACTGAGTTCTGTTGCGATTTTTGCTGCCAGCTTTGCATTGTTTTTAACGAGCGCAATGTTGGTCGTAAGGCTCTGGCCATCCGTAAGTTCGAAAATTCTCTGAAGCAAGTAAGGTGTAACTTCCTTTCCGGAAATACCGCCTTTTGTTGCCTCCTCTAAGGCTTGGGAGATCAGAGGCTCCAGATCGGCACGCGCTATCTCATCTACCACTGGAACAGGGTTTGCAACGATCATACCTCCCCGTTGTCCCAGCTTCTCGCGCATGTTTACAAACTGAGCGATTGTCGCTGTGGTATCTAGGCGCAAAGGGGCTGCTAGCCCGCTGCCACGCGACCAAAATGCAGGAAACTCATCTGTTTTGTAGGCAACCACGGGGACGCCAATTGTTTCCAACACTTCAAGTGTCTTTGGCACGTCCAATATGGCTTTGGCGCCAGCGCATACCACTAAAACGGGCGTTTGTAGAAACTCGCCAAGATCGGCAGAAACATCCATAGTGTCAGCAACACCTTTGTGTACGCCTCCAAGCCCACCGGTCGCGAACACTTTGATGCCGGCCAGATGAGCACAAATCATGGTTGCCGCGACAGTCGTTGATCCTTGATCTTTCAGAACAAGAGCGTGCCCCAAATCTGCCCTTGAGAGTTTTCGCACGTTTTGCATCTGTGCCAGGGAGGTCAGGTCTTCGCGTGAAAGGCCGATACGAATTATTCCATCCATAATCGCAATGGTCGCAGGAACCGCACCGCATTCCAGAACTGTTTGCTCAACCTCAATGGCTGTTTCCAGATTTTGCGGCCACGGCATGCCATGCGTGATGATTGTGGATTCCAGAGCAACCACGGGCTTGCCATTTTTAAGCGCATCAGAAACGGGCTCTGAAATTCTAAGGAATTGAGAAAGATCGTGTGTCATCAATTTTTACTCTCTGAAGCGCGCTTTTCAACCATCTGCCAACAAATTTTGGGGCAGGTTTCGGGTTTTGTCATTGCAATTGATGCAGCGGCGTTGGCGTGAAGGAGTGTCGACACATCATCTCGGGCATAATTTGACATAGCGAATATACATGCTGCAGCAAATGTGTCCCCAACACCCGTTAGATGCATTCTTGTGGCGTCCACAAAACCTTTCAAGGTATTGTGTTCAATCACTTCGACATCTGCATAATTGGAAGTGTTTCGTGCGATTGCACAAGGTGCGGCGCCGTTGCTGACAATGGCAAGTGGCATGCCTAAAGAGGTTAGGTTTTTGGCGGCGTCTGCTGCATTGTGTGATTTTTTTCCGACTAAGGCATCTGCTTCTGCCTTGTTGCAAATCAAACCTTCGATCCTGTCCCCTAAGCTCTCAAGTACCGAGATTTTTGCCGGAGATACGGCAACGACAAATATTGGCGTTTCGCCCTTTTGGTCACACAAGGTTGAAAGGCTTTTCGCTGGCAAATTTGTATCTGCGACCCATATATCCGCTGGATTTGCAAATTTCGCGGCGCCCAATGCCCAATTCGTATCCATATGAGTGTGCAACTTCATGTCGGCGAGTCCAACAATCACATCGCCTACTTGGTCGTGAACAACGGTGTAGCTCGGCGTTTGGCAATCATTAATGGTGCCACCAGGCAATATTGTCAGGTTTTCTGCCTTCAATTGCTGAATGATTGACAATGCGTCTTCATCATCGCCAACAAGTGTTGCAATTTGTACATTTCCACCGAACCTTGCGAGGTGGCGGGCCACGTTTGCGCCAACGCCACCCACAGACTGCTTCCAATATCCGGGATGCGATTGACCTATCTGAAGGGGGGCCTCAATTGTGCCTACCCGGTCGATGATCGCTCCGCCAAATATACAGAATTGCCGGGTCAAAATTGTGTCTCTACCGCTTGTTGTGCGGAAAGTTTGGTCAAACTACCGCCAGCCTGATGCTTTAAGACGTTTCAGTTTCCGTTCCAAAATAGTCACATTTTCCTCGGCAGATCCATTGAAGGATAAGGTGTCATGCACGGCTGTCCAGAACTCTTGAGAGACAATGTCGTAGTTCTTTTTGGTGGCGGCGGCTGGACGTGGAACGACATTGCGGAACATTTCCTTCCAGCGCGGTACAATCGGGCGTGCTGAAGTTACCTGAACATCATTATAGAGCGACGCAATGGATGGAAGATATCCTAACCTTATTGCACGTTGCTTTTGCATTTCGTTGGAACTCAAAAACAATGCTAATTCCTTGGCCTCATCTGGATATTTTGTATATCTTGAGACTGCCACGCCCATCCCGCCCAAGGTCGCGGCTGACGTGATGCCACCTTCTCCAACTGGTAGGGTTGTGACTTCAAACTGATCCTTTATGGCAGATTGTCCGGAGTTTCCTAAATCGAACTCTTTTGACCAACCTCTGAAAAAAACTGAATTTCCTGCCTGCCAAACGGCGCGACTGTCTTCTTCGGTGAAATTGAGAACTGTCTGGGGGGCAATGAAGCCGATAAAGGAACCTATTACCTTCAATGCAGCAGCTGCCTTCGTGTTGTTGACGGAAATCGTGCCATTTGATTCAATAATTTGCCCCCCGCCGTGAGATTTTATCCATTCAAGGGCGTTTGATGTTAGGTCTTCGCCGAGCCCGCCCTGAAAGATGAAACCCACCATGTCTTCGTTGCCGTCAAGGCGCTCTGCATCCTGAATAATTCGGGCGGTCTCGGCCATTTCTGACCAAGTCGAAGGGACTGCTTCAACATGCTTTTCCAGCAGGTCTTTGCGATAAAATAGCGCGGGTGCATCGGCCGAAATTGGCATAGCTATTAAACGTCCATCTACGGTTTGTGAGGAAATAGCCTGCGGAAAATGCTCCCCGACCACCTCTGCAGCTGCCTCAGAAAGATCCATCAAATGTTCAGCCAGTTGAGGGGCCCAAGTTACCTCTGTCTGATATAGATCTATGTCCTCATTTTGTGCTGCCAGCCACAGTGAATAGCGTTCAAAGCGGTCAGTTGTGTAGCGCGGTAAAGGAACGATTTCGACAGTGTGCCCACTTATGTCTTCAAATAAGGCTAGATTTCTCTTCAAATTCTGTAGATCACCGCCTTCGAAACTCGAAACAATGGATAGCTCCACGGCTTGAGCGGAAACTGTGAACATGGCGGTGCCAAGCAGGATTGTAGCCGTTTTGGCGACAGAGTTTATGGTATTCGAATTGAACATACAGTTTTTTCCCGGAATTCAGGGCTCAAGCCTATTTGATATTTCTCTCTATATAACCGTTTCGAGACCAAGAAAAAAATGAATTTGTTGATATAGCCCTAAAGCGCCAAAATTCGCCGTCGGCATTAATACGGAGGTGCTGGTTCTGGAAGTCGATGTGGGGAAGAAATCAATTCTACCTGATTCTCTTTCCCGACAATGCGAAACAGGAAAGATGATGTTCCTTGGGGTTTGTATTTGGTTTGGACAAAAATAGAACATTTAATAGTTTAGTAAATTATTACAAATAGATAACTACCTATTGCAAATTTAGAACAAAACATGTACATTATTCGCAATTGCAACAAGTGCGTGCACATGAAACAAAAGGTCTCGTAATGCAAAATTCACTCAAGCTCGTCGATGGAGACGGTATGGATAAGACAAAAGCTTTGGATGCAGCGCTCGGCCAGATTGAGCGGGCATTTGGTAAAGGTTCCATCATGCGTTTGGGACAGGACAATGTTGTTGAGATTGAGACAATTTCGACAGGTTGTCTTGGGTTGGACATTGCTCTTGGTGTAGGTGGTTTGCCACGTGGCCGCATTGTTGAAATTTATGGGCCTGAATCATCTGGTAAAACCACACTTGCGCTTCACACAATTGCAGAGGCTCAAAAAATCGGTGGCGTTTGCGCTTTTGTGGATGCAGAGCACGCGTTGGATCCGGTGTATGCCCGTAAGCTTGGCATTAATCTTGATGATCTTTTGATTTCACAGCCGGATGCTGGCGAACAGGCTTTGGAAATTGCCGATACACTGGTGCGTTCTGGCGCCGTTGATGTGCTGGTGATTGATTCCGTTGCCGCTCTGACGCCTCGGGCTGAGCTGGAGGGTGAAATGGGCGACTCGCTCCCAGGTCTCCAAGCACGATTGATGAGTCAGGCTCTACGTAAATTGACGGCATCGATTTCCAAGTCAAACACGATGGTTATCTTCATAAACCAGATTCGTATGAAAATTGGTGTAATGTTTGGTAGCCCTGAAACTACAACCGGTGGCAATGCACTTAAATTTTACGCTTCCGTTCGCTTGGATATTCGCCGCATTGGCGCAATCAAAGACCGTGATGAAGTGGTGGGTAATCAGACGCGCATTAAAGTGGTTAAGAATAAGCTGGCGCCTCCATTCAAGCAGATCGAGTTCGACATCATGTATGGAGAAGGCGTTTCGAAAACTGGTGAGCTTCTTGATCTTGGTGTTAAGGCAGGCATTGTAGAGAAATCTGGCGCATGGTTCTCTTATGATAGCCAACGCCTGGGGCAGGGGCGTGAGAATTCGAAGAACTTCTTGAAGGAGAACCCGGATGTTGCGGATACGATTGAGTTAGCTATCCGTCAGAATGCTGGGCTTATTGCCGAAAAAATGTTGGATGATGAGCCTGAAGATGATGATGATGGCGCATTGAGCGCCTAATCATTCCACTGTCTGATTGGAAGCGGCAGTATTCGCTTTTGCGTAGCCCATTGAAAGTCGCCTTTGTTGAGGCGGCTTTTTTTGTTGTTGTCAAAGGACTTGGGCAAGTTTTATCTGCTATGGACACATATTGGCGGGATCGTTAAAACACCCACAAATATATACGTGTCTTGTACTGAAGAATACGCCTCATATCCAAAACCTGAATGGGCTCGCTTTGGATTATTGCTCAGGTAAAAGTGCTGTTTCTTCATAGTAAATGGAAAAAGTTCTATGGCTGGCGTCAATGAAATCCGCTCGGCGTTCCTCAACTATTTCGAGAAAAACGGTCATACGATTATGCCGTCGAGCCCGCTTGTGCCGCTCAATGATCCAACGTTGATGTTTACAAATGCTGGCATGGTGCAGTTCAAGGACTTCTTTACCGGTCAGGCGACATCGACAGTGCCACGTGCGGTAACATCACAAAAGTGCGTCCGCGCGGGTGGCAAGCACAATGATCTTGACAATGTTGGCTATACGGCTCGCCACCATACGTTTTTTGAAATGCTCGGAAACTTCTCATTTGGGGACTATTTCAAAGAACAGGCCATTCACAATGCTTGGAATCTTATCACCAAGGAATTCGGCCTGCCGAAGGATAAACTTCTCGTCACAGTCTTTCACGAAGATGATGAGGCGTTCGATCTTTGGAAGAAGATTGCCGGGCTGCCGGATGAGAAGATCATCCGTATTGCGACACATGATAATTTCTGGGCCATGGGCGACACGGGTCCGTGTGGCCCATGTTCGGAAATCTTCTACGATCATGGGGATGATATATGGGGTGGCCCTCCGGGCAGTCCGGAGGAAGATGGTGACAGGTTCATTGAAATTTGGAACCTCGTCTTTATGCAATATGAGCAAACGACACCTGATAACAGGATCAATTTGCCGAAACCGTCCATTGACACTGGGATGGGACTGGAACGCATCGCAGCCGTTCTGCAGGGTGTGCATAACAATTACGATATTGACCTTTTCAAATCTCTGATTTCGGCGAGCGTTGAGGCGACCGGTGTCGCGGCCGATGAGGATCATAAATCCAGTCATCGCGTGATTGCGGATCATTTGCGTGCGACAAGTTTTCTGCTTGCTGATGGCGTTATGCCCTCCAATGAGGGGCGTGGATATGTTCTGAGGCGTATTATGCGCCGTGCCATGCGCCATGCAAACTTGCTTGGCGCGCAGGATCCCCTGATTTACAAGCTCGTCCCAACACTCGTTCGTGAAATGGGGCAAGCTTTCCCAGAACTCGTGCGCGCGGAAGCAATGATTACCGAAACGCTGCGAATGGAAGAAGAGCGTTTCCGCAAAACACTCTCGCGCGGTCTGTCGCTGTTGGCTGAGGCGAGTGAAGATCTGAATGCTGGCGACGTGTTTGATGGCCGCACCGCTTTCACACTTTACGATACTTACGGGTTCCCATTGGATTTGACGCAAGATGCATTGCGAAACCGAGAAATCTCTGTCGACACGGATGCATTTGACACGGCGATGGCCGAACAAAAGACCCTTGCGCGTGCGGCTTGGTCCGGATCTGGTGATGCCGCCACTGAAAAAGTATGGCTTGATCTTGCTGAAGAATTGCCGCCGACTGAATTTCTTGGATATGAGCAAGAGCAAGCAGAAGCAAATCTACTTGCTATTGTCAAAGACGGCGCACTGGTGAAAGAAGCTGGGGCAGGTGATCTTGTTTTCCTGATTTTCAATCAAACCCCGTTCTACGCTGAAAGTGGGGGTCAGGTCGGTGATTTTGGGCGGTTGAAGTTTGACGGCAAATCTTCATCTGAAGGCGCGGTTACCGATGTTGTAAAAAAGCAGGGTGGCTTGTTCGCACATAAGGTAAAATTGACTGGTACCATTCAGGTTGGTGATAATGCCAGTCTGGAAGTAGACCACGCGCGCCGTGCCGATATCAGAAAAAATCATTCAGCAACCCACTTGGTGCATGAAGCGCTTCGCCGCGTCTTGGGTGAGCATGTCGCGCAAAAAGGTTCACGTGTCGCGCCAGAAAGTTTGCGTTTTGATTTCTCACATCAAAAGGGCGTCTCAGATGAGCAAATGGCCGAAGTGGAGTCCATTGCCAATGACGTGATTTTACAAAACGCACCGGTTTCAACTCGGCTAATGGCTGTTGACGATGCCATTGAAGCTGGGGCAATGGCACTGTTTGGCGAGAAATATGGCGAAGAAGTCCGCGTTGTCTCAATGGGTTACAACACCGCACCAGATGCTAAAAATCCAATTTACTCCTTGGAGCTATGTGGAGGCACACATGTGGGCAACACGGGTGAAATTGGTCTTGTTGCGGTGGTTTCAGAAGGTGCAGTCGCGTCTGGAATTCGGCGCATTGAGGCCTTAACTGGCAATGCTGCACGGTTGCATTTGAAGCAGCAGGAAAAACGTCTGCAGGGTGTGTCCGATGTGTTGAAATCTACACCAGGTGATGTTGTAGACCGTGTTGAGGCTCTTATGAATGAGCGCAAACGTTTGGAGAAAGAACTCACCGAGGCACGCAGTAAACTCGCGTTGTCTGGCCTGTCAGATGCCGCAATTTCCAAAGATGGATTTGACTATCTGGGTTCGGTCGTGCGCGGGGTTTCTCCGAAAGACCTTAGAGGATTGGTCAACCAGGCGGGACAAAAGCTTGGAAATTCGGTTGTTGCATTGATTGCGGTGGCCGATGATGGAAAGGCGGCCGTGTCTGTGGGCGTGTCACCCGGTTTGACAGATCGTTACAGCGCTGTTGACTTGGTAAAAATTGCAGCAGCGGCGCTCGGTGGGCAGGGTGGAGGCGGAAAGCCGGACCTGGCGCAAGCTGGTGGCCCCAATGGGGTGGACGCTGACAAGGCACTCGCCGCAATCAATACTTCGCTCGACTAGCTGACTTGATCGAACAAATTCCGCACTTTTAACCTTTCAATAGGTAGTTTCGCCCGGTGCAGTTCAATTTTTTATACAATGAGGTTGCGTTCCTTTAAGTGCGTGATCACAACAAACGTTTTTTTGAACAAAGCTCTACCAATTCGATAGAAAATGCGTTTCTATGCAATCTGGATGAGGAACTCGTCCCCATCTTTGGAGGGATGGTAGCTTTTGTTCCTAGAGGAGTATTGGAATGAAAAATAAAATTTTTGCGGGTGTTGCACTTGCAGCTGGCCTGTCAATGGCGTCTTCTGCGTATGCAGAAATCACAATCGCAACAGCTGGTCCGATGACCGGTCAATATGCATCATTCGGTGAGCAAATGCGCACTGGTGCTGAGCAAGCTGTTGCTGACATTAACGCAGCTGGCGGCGTGCTCGGCCAACAGTTGGTTCTGGAAGTAGGCGATGATGCTTGTGATCCAAAACAGGCTGTGGCGGTTGCAAACCAAATGGCTGGTGCGGGCGTTGCGTTCATGGCTGGCCACTTCTGTTCAGGTTCATCCATTCCTGCGTCAGCGGTTTACTCTGAAGAAGGCATAATTCAGATTTCGCCTGCTTCAACAAACCCGAAACTGACCGATGAGCGTCCAGGCGGCGCTGATGGTGGCACATATCGTGTTTGTGGTCGTGATGATCAGCAGGGCGCAACTGCAGGTGCCTATTTGAACGCTAACTTCAGCGGCAAGAAAGTAGCATTTGTTCACGACAAGACTGCCTATGGTAAAGGCCTTGCTGATGCGACCAAAGCTGCATTTGAAGCTGGTGGTGGTACATCTACTCTTTACGAAGCTTATACAGCTGGCGAAAAAGACTACACAGCGCTTGTGACCAAGCTGAAGCAGGAAGGCGTCGATGCTCTCTATGTTGGTGGTTATCACACAGAAGCTGGATTGATGGTTCGTCAGATGCGCGATCAGGGAATGGACACTGTTCTAATTTCCGGTGATGCGCTGGTGACTGATGAGTATTGGGCTATTACTGGTGAAGCAGGTGAAGGTACACTTATGACCTTCTCTCCGAACCCAGAAAATAACCCTGAAGCTGTTGATGTTGTAAAAGCTCTTAAGGATGCTGGCAAAACAACTGAAGGCTATGTGCTTTACACATATGCTGCGATTCAAACCTGGGCCCAAGCTGCAGAAGCTGCCGGTACAACAGACTATGATGCTGTGCGTCAGGCATTGAATTCTGGTGACTTCAAAACAGTGCTTGGCGGTTTGTCATTTGACGGCAAGGGCGACGTATCCCTTCCGGGTTACGTATTCTATGAATGGTCAGGTGGTACTTACAACCAGATCAACTAGTCCTTTCCGGGTTAGAATAATCAGAAGGGTCCGGTTTTTACCGGGCCTTTTTTGTGACGAGATGTGATGAAATCAGAACTAGATATTCTCCAAATTGGTCATGCTGAAGATGCGGTTCTGAGGTCCGGCGTGAGCGTTATTTTGTGTGACCGCCCGGCTCTTGCGGCGGTTCATGTAATGGGGGCGGCACCGGGAACAAGAGAGACCGAACTTCTGGCACCAGAGAATTTGGTCAGCCACATTGATGCTATTGTGCTGTCGGGAGGGTCGGTTTTTGGCTTAGACGCAGCCAGTGGAGTTGTGGAAGTTCTTAGGGCTCATGGCCGTGGGTATAAGGTTGGCAGCAATCGCATGCCCATTGTGCCAGCTGCAATTCTTTATGATTTAAGCAATGGAGGTGATAAGTCATGGGAAGGCGCATCGCCTTATCTTGAGCTTGGTCGTTCAGCGCTTCGCAATGTAAGTCGTGATTTCCAAATAGGCGGCGTTGGAGCGGGGTTTGGTGCTACGACGGCAAATCTTCGTGGTGGGTTTGGATATGCTGAAACCCAGTTGTCAGACGGTGTTGTAGTATGCGCCTTTGTGGCGGTTAACGCGGTTGGTCAGGTAACAATGGGAGATAGTCCAAATTTTTGGGCAACACCATTTGAGCTGGGCGCAGAATTTGGCGGTTTGGGGTTTCCCCAAAACATTGACGAAAAAACCTCATCGGTAAATCTGAAAAATCCCGGTAATCGTCCTCTGGAGAGGGTTGAAAACACGACTGTTGGGGTCATTGCCACAAATGCAAAACTCAACAAAAGTGCTGCAAAGCGTTTGGCGATGAGCGCGCATGACGGTTATGCTCATGCTATCTGGCCGTGCCACACGCCAATGGATGGTGATCTAATTTTTGCGTTGTCAACCGAAGAACGAGAGGTTGGCGATCTGATGCATTTGAATGCCGCAGCAACAAGCGCCATGGCGCGCGCCATTGCCATTGGTGTTTACTCTGTTAAGCCGCGTTCAGATGATACTAAGCCTGCTTGGCAGTCCCGCTTTGGGGATATCGCGTGAAATGATTGTCATATGCGCTTTTGTCATGCTACGCGGCGTTCAGATTTCGTTCAGCTAATACAACTTACCAAGGTTCACTATGACACGCCCTATGTTGATAGCCCCTTCCATACTTGCCGCAGATTTCTCCAAATTGGGAGAGGAAGTGCGCGCGATTGATGAGGCTGGATGTGACTGGGTACATGTAGACGTGATGGATGGGCATTTTGTGCCAAATATTTCCTTTGGTGCAATTGCCGTGGAAGCGGTTCGTCCTGTTACAAAAAAAGTGTTGGACGTACATTTGATGATTGCTCCGTGTGACCCTTATCTGGAGCAGTTTGCCAATGCTGGTGCCGACATCATTACGGTGCACGCTGAGGCGGGACCGCATCTCGACAGATCATTGCAGGCTATCAAAGCAATGGGGAAAAAGGCCGGCGTCTCGTTGAATCCAGGAACCTCGGAAACTGTGTTGGAATATGTTCTTGATCGCGTCGACTTAATTCTCGTAATGAGTGTGAATCCAGGTTTTGGTGGCCAAGCCTTTATTCCGGCCGTGGCTGAGAAAATTCGCAAGATTAAATCGATGATTGGCGACCGCGATATCGATATTGAAGTTGATGGCGGCGTAACACCCGAAACAGCGCCTTTGGTGGCCGCTGCTGGCGCGAATGTGCTCGTCGCAGGTTCCGCAGTCTATAAAGGAAATGGTGTCGAAGGATATCGCAGGAATATTGAAGCGATAAGAACCGCTGCTGAGGATGCACGAAGAGGATAGATGATGAGTTCAATAAAAAAGGTTTTGGGATTTGTGTTACCTGCCATGCTTTCAATGGCTGTTCTTCCTGTGCAATCCGCAGAGCTTGCGGAGCTGGGTGCGACCGGGTTTTCCGAGGATGGGTCTTACTTCGCATTTGAGCAGTATGGGACACAGGATGGCTCAGGATACCCTTATGCCAGCATCACTATTGTGGATGTTGTAAATGATTCTTGGGTTCCTGGAGTGCCAATTGCAGTAAGGCTGGAGAATGATAGCTCAACAGCCAACGCAGCGCGCAGCGCGACACAGCAACAGGCTCTTGGGCTTCTGGAGAATTACGGTATTCAGTCAACCAATGGCGTGTTGCTTGCGCATAATCCAGTAAGTGAGATTTCTTCTGATCCGAAGTTCGTACGATTCCTGCCATTCAAAACAACGACTGCAATTGGCGACCCAATTGAGGTTACCCTCAACGAGTTTCCATTGCCTGCGGGTGATAAGTGCGATATTCACGGGCAGACTTATGGTTATCGATTGTTGCTTTCACAGCCCGGCAAGGTTCGCGTGTTGCATGAAGACACGCGTATTCCCAAGAGCAGAGGTTGCCCTCTCGCGTATCGTATAGATCAGGTAATTGCCTATCATGTAGCTGGTGGCGATATGGTGTTGGCAATTATGCTGGTTATGAATACGCCTGGATTCGAGGGGCCAGATGGCAAGTATCTAGCGGTCACGACCAAAATTCAACGCTAGACTATTTTCGGCGCCATCGCAGGGTTTGGCGCCTGGATATCCTCAACTACTGGACGCTTCCAGAGCGTCTCTGGAAGGAAATGGGATGCGTTGGATTCTGGTCTCAATTGCAGCCTTGGCGGCTGTTCCAGTCGGTTACCTGCTATATGCATATTTCTTATCGCCCGCTGGCATAGACATTTCTGCTTCGCAAATTTGTATAAAAAACGACAGCGAGCGGACCTTGATTGTGTCTGCAAAAGCAGATTCTGGTGCGGAAATCTTGGGACTGCTTGGTGCAGGTGAAGAGCTTTGTGCACCTTCTCCAGTGGCAGGTGATACTGGAACTGTCTGGGCATCTGAAAGCGAAGATGCGGACGAAGGCTGTACCCTTCCCGCCAAAGCCGGACAGCTTGAAACGCTTTTGAGCTTTTCACCATCTAACAATTGTAAATGGGCGCAATACTGAAGGTTTGTGAGGTTAGGAATTGAGGCTTTTCCCCGGCTCTGCTAGGAAGGCGTAAATCCCCTTCATATGACAGGACAACGCTATGATTTCCCGCTATTCCCGACCTGAAATGGTTTCAATCTGGTCGCCGGAAACCAAGTTTCGCATATGGTTTGAAATTGAAGCCCATGCTTGCGATGCGTTGGCAAAATTGGGCATCATTCCGGAAAGCGCCGCAAAAACTATCTGGGAAAAAGGTGGGAGTGCCGAATTTGATGTTGGACGCATCGATGAAATCGAACGCGAGACCAAACACGACGTCATTGCGTTTTTGACCCATCTCGCCGAGATTGTTGGTCCAGACTCCCGGTTTGTGCATCAGGGCATGACATCATCCGACGTTCTGGATACTTGCTTCAATGTTCAGCTGATGCGCGCCGCCGACTTGCTGCTGGCAGATATGGATGCCTTATTGGCAGCGCTCAAGAAACGTGCGTTTGAGCATAAGATGACCATATGCATGGGGCGTTCTCACGCTATTCACGCTGAACCTGTTACGTTTGGTCTGAAGCTGGCGGGTGCTTATGCGGAGTTTGCAAGATGCCGTGAAAGACTTGTTGCCGCGCGTGCTGAAATTGCAACCTGTGCTATTTCGGGCGCAGTTGGAACATTTGCTCATATCGAACCCAGCGTTGAAGAGCACGTGGCAGAAGCTATGGGGCTTGCAGCGGAGCCTGTTTCAACACAGGTTATTCCGCGCGACCGGCATGCCATGTTCTTCGCCACACTTGGTGTAATTGCATCGTCTATCGAACGTGTGGCAACTGAAATTCGGCATTTGCAGCGTACGGAAGTTCTGGAGGCTGAGGAGTACTTTGCGCCAGGGCAAAAAGGCTCATCCGCAATGCCCCATAAACGCAATCCAGTGCTGACGGAAAATCTTACAGGTCTGGCGCGTATGGTTCGCAGTTATGCAATGCCAGCGATGGAAAATGTCGCACTTTGGCATGAAAGAGATATTTCTCACTCGTCTGTAGAACGCATGATCGGACCAGATGCGACAATCACGCTGGATTTTGCCTTGGCGCGTCTGACTGGAGTAATTGACAAATTGCTGGTCTATCCTGAACGGATGATGGCAAATGCGGAATCTATGGGTGGACTTATATTTTCACAGCGTATCTTGCTCGCTCTTACCCAAGCAGGCGTGTCTCGCGAAGATGCTTACCGTCTTGTGCAACGAAATGCCATGAAGGTTTGGGATTCTTATCAAGCACGCCAGCCAGTATCCGGCGATCAATTCATGCAGGAACTTCTGCAGGACCCAGATGTGACAAAGGCTCTGAGTATGGAAAATATCTCCAAGGAATTCACAATGGACACCCATACACGAAATGTCGATACGATTTTTGAGCGTGTCTTTGGAACGTCCTGATGAAAATTTCAGAGCTTGATATCTTCATTCTGCCTGGTTTGGGCGGCGGTACCGAAAAACACTGGTATCACAGGTGGGGCGCCAAGCTGAAAACAGCACAGGTTATTGAACAAGAACAATGGGATGACCCTGATAAAGACGAATGGGTTGAGACTATTGTGGGAGCCGTATCAAAAGCGGGTCGACCTGTATTTCTGATTGCACACAGTCTTGGAACAGTTGCGCTTGCACATGCGGGGTCGCGCCTTGCAGATATAAATGTGGTGGGCGCATTTCTGGTTGCTATCCCCGATTTGGAGGCATCCCAAGGTCTGATACCAGAAACGGCGAGCTTTCTACCAATGCCAACGGCACCGCTACCATTTCCCTCGCTACAAATCGCTAGTCAGAATGACGTCTACTGCACATACGAGCGGGCAGAAGAGTTTTCTCTTGATTTCGGGTCTTTGTTGGTTGATGCAGGCGAGCAGGGGCATGTGAATGATGAAAGCGGCCATGGCCCGTGGCCTGAAGGGCTGATGGCATTGTCCAAATTTTTGAATAGATTGAGCGCCTAGTCTCAGTCTTTTGCTTCCGCCAGTAATGCCGTTGCGCCTTTCGCGATCACGCCACCATCCGTGTTCAGAGCAAAGAGTTGATAGCCCATGGTCCGGGACCGCTTTAGCATTTCTGGTAAGAACGCAAAAATACAAGGTATCTTGCCTGCTGCAAGCGTACGCACGGCAATTTCCTCAATGACATCTATCGTGCCATCGCTAAAGGGTTTGATCTCGGCACCGTCTGAAAATGTGACCGATACATCTGATGGGCCGACAAAAATTCCATCGATGCCGGGTACCGCAAGAATTGCATCAAGATTGTCAAGCGCTTCGCGCGTTTCAATCATGGCGATTGCGAGTGTATTTTTGTTGGCATTCGCCAGATAAGCGCTCATGTCGCTTTCATCGGCCATTTGCATTGCGCGGGCAGGGCCCCAACTCCGACCTCCGATGGGTGGATATTTCATCGCATTTGCAAAAGCTTGTGCGTCATCAGCTGTGTTGATCATTGGCGCAATTACTGCCATTGCGCCTATATCCAATGCGCGGCTTGCCAATCCCCAATCGCCAACTGGGATGCGCACCATTGCGTGTTTCCCGCGCATTTTGCACGAAGTCACTGCGGCCAAAATGCTCGCAACATCATGGAATCCATGCTGCATGTCCAAAGTTACAGTATCGTAGCCGGCGGCAAGCAATGCTTCACAGACCAAAGGATTTGGAATTGCACTCCAGCCCGTGATGATTTCTTCGCCGGATTGCAGTGCTTTTACAAAACTGTGAGACATGTTTGCCGCCGATCTTTGTTATTTTGCGTCTTCAATTTGCTGAATAGCTTCGCCCATTAGCGATACCATTTTCCCGCGCAAATCTTCATCGCTTACAGCCACTTCTGCTTTGTCGAAATCTGCACGTACCTTGCGGAAGACATCTTCATCGCCCGGTTCGTCGAAATCGGATGCAACAACTGCCTTCGCATATTCTGCTGCCTTTTCCTCAGCCAAACCGAGTTCGGCCGCTGCCCACAACCCAAGCAATTTGTTCCTGCGAGCTTCAGCCTTGAAGCGGAGCTCTTCATCATGGGCAAATTTGTTTTCGTAGGCGTCTTTACGTTTGTCGAATGTGGTCATGGTGATTCTCTCTAAAACAACGAGTAGAGTTGCGGTTCTTTGATATTACGTTCTGCATATCGTTGCAGCACAGGCTACTGCAAGAGACAATGATGCAAATCAACTTAAAAAGTTACGGGGCATTGCGCTCTTTTCATCTACCGGCGATTGTCACTAGGCCATGTTTCCTCTAGTGTCGGCGCAAATATTCAAGATCACGCCATTGGGCCAACGTATCATTCTCCTTACAGGTTAAATCTATTATGAATCGTCGTCGCCGCATCTATGAAGGCAAGGCAAAAATACTCTATGAGGGTCCGGAACCGGGAACTCTGGTCCAACATTTCAAAGATGATGCAACCGCTTTTAACGCCAAAAAACACGAAATTATCGATGGCAAGGGTGTACTGAATAATCGTATTTCAGAGCATATCTTTGAGAACCTGAACCGGATTGGCATTCCAACTCATTTTATCAAGCGTTTGAATATGCGCGAGCAGTTGATCCGCGAAGTTGAAATCATTCCGCTTGAAGTTGTTGTGCGCAATATTGCTGCCGGTTCAATTGCCAAACGACTCGGCTTGGAAGAAGGCTCTCCTTTGCCACGCTCCATCATCGAGTTTTACTACAAGAATGATGAGTTGGATGACCCATTGGTATCCGAAGAACACGTCACTGCCTTTGGTTGGGCCGCACCTCCTGAGATCGATGACATGATGTCCATGGCAATCCGCATTAATGATTTTCTGGCAGGTTTGTTCACCGGTGCCGGAATTCAGCTGATCGATTTTAAGATCGAGTTTGGACGCCTTTGGGAAGGCGATATGATGCGTATCGTGCTCGCGGATGAAATTTCGCCGGATTCATGCCGCCTTTGGGATTCAAAAACGAATGACAAGATGGACAAGGACCGGTTCCGTCAGGACATGGGCGGTATGCTTGAAGCCTACCAGACAGTTGCGCGCAGGCTTGGCATCATGAATGACAATGAAAGACAACATGGCTCCGGCCCGGTTCTGGTAAAGTAGGTCTGGACATATGAAAGCAAGAGTAACCGTTACGTTGAAGAACGGCGTTTTGGACCCTCAAGGTAATGCTATTGAAGGATCTTTAGAAGCATTGTCCTTTCAGGGAGTCCGTTCAGTTCGTCAAGGCAAGGTATTCGATGTTGAGTTGGATACAGACAATGCGGACGAAGCGCGCGAAGCGTTAACAGCAATGTGTGAACGCCTCTTGGCCAACACAGTCATCGAGGATTTCGAGATTAGCCTATGAAGTCGGCAGTTCTCATTTTCCCCGGCTCGAACCGGGATCGCGATATGATCAAGGCCCTCACCAATTTGTGTGGGCAAGTCCCAACGCTTGTTTGGCATCAGGAAACAACCATTCCGGATGTTGATGTGATCGCTTTGCCGGGCGGATTTTCGTATGGTGATTATTTGAGGTCCGGCGCAATCGCAGCTCGATCGCCTGTTTTGAAGGATTTGCACCGTCATAATGAAAAGGGCACCAATATTCTGGGCGTTTGCAATGGCTTCCAGATTTTGACCGAGGCTGGGTTGTTGCCCGGTGCCCTTATGCGAAATGCCGGATTAAACTTTGTTTGCAAGACCGTTCAGCTTGAGGCTGTTAACGTGAGCACGCCATTTTCCAGACAGTATGCGCAGGGTGAAATTTTCCCTTGTCCGGTAGCCCATCATGACGGCAATTACTTTGCTGATGCCGCTGAGCTGGAGCGTATCGAGAAGAGTAATCGCGTGATTTTCCGCTACGCAAAAAAATCAAACCCAAACGGATCACTAAACGACATTGCCGGCATTCTCAATAAAAAAGGTAATGTCATGGGCATGATGCCACACCCTGAAAATCTGATTGAAGATTTACACGGTGGTGTGTCCGGGCAGGGTATTTTCACAAGCCTTTTGGAGGCCGCATGAAAACGTTGACAATTTTACTCTCCCTGGCGGCGATGACGCTTTCCGGCTGTCTTGACACGACAAGCACAGATCGTGGACCCGGTCCAAAATATGGTCTGGCTGAGTTGCTGAACAAGCAGATCCGCAAATGCTGGTACGGAAGCGCTGGGTCAGACTTTTCTGCCTATGCTGCGGAAAGCGATATCAACCCCTTGTTCAAACGCGCGAGAATCTTGTTGCTGCCTAAAGATAATCTGGAAGCAAAGCCGGTTCTTGTGATCGAAGCCATGGATAAGAATTCAAGTCAGGCGACAGTATCCGCCTACGGCCCGCTCATGCAAAGCGCGCAGGGAAACCGTGTTACCGCAGATTTGAAACGTTGGACAAGTGGATCGCAGGCCTGCAATTAATGCATCAGACATTTGATAATAACGCTCCGATTACAACGGAGTTTGTAGAAAGCCATGGCCTCAATTCCGAGGAATATGACCGTATTCTTGAACTGACCGGGCGCACGCCCACGGTTACCGAATTGGGTATTTTTTCGGCCATGTGGAACGAGCATTGCTCGTATAAATCATCGAAGAAATGGCTGAAGACACTTCCAACAACTGGTTCCTGCGTGGTTTATGGACCGGGTGAAAATGCTGGTGTGATCGACATTGGAGATGGCCAGGTGGCTGTCTTCAAGATGGAAAGCCATAATCACCCGTCATATATCGAACCCTATCAGGGCGCGGCGACGGGTGTTGGCGGAATTTTGCGCGATGTTTTCACCATGGGTGCGCGGCCAATTGCTGCCATGAATGCTCTTCGTTTCGGATCTCCCGATCATCATAAAACTCGTCATCTTGTGTCCGGTGTTGTCGCAGGCGTTGGCGGCTATGGAAATTCGTTTGGTGTGCCAACTGTTGGCGGTGAAGTGAATTTTCATGCACGCTACAATGGCAATATTCTGGTCAACGCTTTCGCTTTAGGCGTGGCGCAGCGAGATGGTATCTTTACCTCTCAAGCTGAGGGCGTGGGGCTGCCGGTTGTATATCTTGGAGCCAAAACCGGCCGCGACGGTGTCGGAGGCGCGACCATGGCGTCAGCCGAATTTGACGATCAGATTGAAGAAAAGCGCCCAACCGTTCAGGTTGGGGATCCGTTCACTGAAAAATGTCTTCTGGAAGCTTGTTTGGAACTGATGGCGACCGGCGCCGTGATTGCTATTCAGGATATGGGAGCTGCCGGGCTGACATGTTCTGCAGTTGAAATGGGTGCCAGTGGCGGTCTGGGCATCAAGCTCGATCTTGATAAAGTTCCGTGCCGTGAAGAAAACATGACCGCTTATGAAATGATGCTGTCTGAAAGCCAAGAGCGCATGCTCATGGTTTTGGAGCCAAGCAAACAGGACGTTGCGGAGGATATTTTTAAGAAATGGGGCTTGGATTTTGCTGTTGTTGGAGAAACAACCGACGATCTGAGGTTCAATATTTCACACAATGGCGCTGAAGTTGCTGATTTGCCGATCAAGGAGCTTGGCGATGAAGCTCCAGAGTATAATCGCCCGTGGGTTGCGCCGGAGCCCCTTGGACCTTTGATGGAGTTGGCTGACCTTGAAGATGCTGGAGAAGCACTTCTCACAATTATCGCATCTCCGGATCTGGCATCAAAGCGATGGATCACTGAGCAGTATGACTGCCTCATTCAATCCAATACAGTGCAGGTGCCAGGTGGAGATGCAGGTGTCGTGCGTGTTGAAGGTACCGAAAAAGCGCTGGCCATGACAAGCGATGTTACGCCTCGCTATTGTGAAGCAGATCCTTATGAGGGCGGTAAGCAAGCTGTGGCTGAGGCTTGGCGTAATCTATCTGCTGTTGGCGCTACACCGTTGGCGATCACCGATAATTTGAACTTTGGCAATCCGGAACGCCCAGAAATCATGGGCCAGTTTGTTCGGGCTATTGAGGGCATTGGCGAAGCTTGCCGCGTGTTGGATTTCCCTGTCGTGTCCGGCAATGTCTCGCTTTACAATGAGACCAATGGCGAAGGCATTTTACCGACGCCCACCATCGGCGGCGTTGGTTTGATGGCGAACTGGAAACACATGGCGCGTTTGGCATTTGCTGGTGAAGGCGATGTTGTCATTCAACTAGGCGATGCTGGAACGCATTTAGGGCAATCCATCTATCTGCGGGAGGTGCTTGGCTTTGAAATGGGTCCGGCACCACGTGTTGATCTTGAGATGGAGCGTAGGCACGGCGATTTTGTGCGTGAGCAAATTTTAGCGGGCAATCTGACCGCATGCCATGATGTGTCTGATGGTGGAATGTTGGTGGCGCTTGCTGAGATGGCAATGGCTGGCAGCAAAGGTGCTGAACTGTCCGGCATCTCCTCAACCAGTGCCGAGGTCCTCTTTGGAGAAGATCAGGCAAGATATATGATCACCACAAGCGCCGAAAATGCGGGAGCTGTATTGGAAGCGGCTGAAGCCGCTGGTGTTCCAGCGCAGCAAATTGGTATTGTTGGTGGTGATGAATTGAAACTGGACGACACTTGCTCCATATCTGTAGAGACGTTGAAACAAGTACATGAGGGCTGGTTGCCCGACTACATGACCGGCCAGGACAGTTAGGGTTTCAAATATGCCGATGAATGCAAACGATATTGAAGACATGATCAAGGCAGCTTTGCCCGATGCTGATATAACAATTCGGGATTTGGCGGGTGATGGCGATCACTACGCAGCGGAAATCGTGTCTGAGAGCTTTCGTGGGAAAACACGGGTGCAACAGCACCAAATGGTATACCAAGCCCTTCAGGGCAACATGGGCGGCGCATTGCACGCCTTGGCGCTTCAGACCAGCGCGCCAGAATAGAGATACTCAAGCAGGAGCAATTCCATGAGCGATATTAAGAGCTGGATCGACAGCGAAGTGAAATCATCCGACGTTGTGCTGTTCATGAAGGGCACGCCAAATTTTCCACAATGCGGTTTTTCTGGCCAAATGGTTCAGATTTTGGATTATCTGGGCGCTGACTATAAAGGCATCAACGTTTTGGAAAGCGACGATTTGCGCCAGGGCATTAAAGACTACACGAATTGGCCCACCATTCCTCAGCTTTACGTTAAAGGCGAGTTTGTAGGTGGATGCGATATTGTACGTGAGATGTTTCAGGCAAATGAGCTGCAGGACCACTTGAAAGAAAAAGGTATTTCTGTTCGCGAAGCCGCTGAATAAGCGACATATCAAATACTAAAATCAAAAAACCGCAGTTGGACTTGCTTTCTGACTGCGGTTTTTTGTTGCTTGAAATTTGCCGGTGTTGGCCAACAAAAAACCCGCCACGAAGGCGGGTTTTAAATGCTTGCGGAACCTGAAGATTAGCGGGAGTAAAACTCGACCACCAGGTTTGGTTCCATAACAACTGGGAACGGTACATCAGCCAGTTGAGGAATACGTGTGTATTGAGCTGCCATCTTGCCGTAATCGACAGTGATGTACTCAGGCACGTCACGCTCAGCTAGATCGGTTGCTTCGAGAACCATCACCAACTCGCGGGATTTTTCGCGGATTTCGATAACATCGCCCGTTTGAACGCGATAGCTTGGAATGTTCACGCGTTTGCCGTTCACATTGATGTGGCCGTGATTGATGAACTGACGAGCGGCAAAAACTGTTGGAACAAACTTGGCGCGGTAGATGATTGCATCCAAGCGGCTTTCCAGAAGACCAATTAGGTTTTCGGAGGTATCTCCGCGTACGCGAACAGCTTCAGCGTAAATGCGACGGAATTGTTTTTCGGTGATGTTGCCGTAGTAACCTTTCAGCTTCTGCTTTGCGCGGAGCTGTGTACCAAAATCGGAAAGCTTGCCCTTACGGCGCTGTCCGTGCTGGCCTGGGCCATAGTCACGGCGGTTAACTGGGCTCTTTGGACGACCCCAGATGTTTTCGCCCATACGGCGATCGATTTTATATTTAGACGAATTGCGCTTGCTCATCGTGTTTCCTAATAAAAGTGTTTCAAGGAAACGCGCCTTCCTTTTCAAGGTATTAAACTTGCTGACAGGGAGAAAAAGCGAAGCGCTCACTTCCCCCACAGGTGCGTAACAAAAAACGCGGGGCCATAGACCCCGCATTTCCAGCCGTGGTTTAGTCATTCACCCAGTGCCTGTCAAGGCAGAACAAGCTTTTCCCAAAGCTCTTCGACATGTTTAGCCTTGTTCTCGGCGCTGCTTATAATCTCGAACATTCCAGATGTTGATCTTTCAGCCTTTTTACCGATCACACTGCGTACACGTCTTGCAATAGCAGAGCTTGGATCTATCCACTGCACTGGCCAGGGTGCAAGGCTGGGTAAGATGTCGCTCAAGAGAGGAAAATGAGTACATCCAAGAACAATAGTGTCGGTTTGTGCGCCGCCGTCAGCACGGTTAAAACACGGGGCTAACTCTTGTTTTATGCTATTTTGCAAACTGTCGCTTGGGCCGTTTATGAACCATTGCTCTGACAGAGCCGCCAAATGCCTGCTTCCCACCAGCTGCACGTCCAACCCCTTTGCAAATTCCTGCAACAGGCTCTGAGTATAGTCCCGCTTCACAGTCCCAGGTGTCGCCAACACACTAATCATTCCGGAACGGCTTAGGGATGCTGCCGGTTTTATGGCGGGCACTGTGCCAACGATTGGTATTTCAAAAGCCTCACGCAATGGCGGTAGAACCAATGTGGATGCGGTGTTGCATGCAATGACGACACAATCGGGCTCATAAGCTTCAATCCAATTGGAAATCTGCCGGATCAGGTGTTTTTGCAAAGCATCTGCTTCCCAGTCGCCATAGGGAAATGCAGCATAGTCTGCGGCGTAGATGATGTTTGCTTGGGGCAGTTCTTTTCGGATCGCTCTGGCTACGGACAGTCCTCCGACACCGGAATCAACAACAAGTAAGTTGGCCCCTTTTTGCATGAGTGTCATGAGGGGGAATTGTCCTGATTGTCTTGGTTTTCTATGGCCTGCCTGCGTGCTGTGTGCCGTGTTCTGCGGCCTTCCAAAGCCCCAACGACACCGCGCAGAATTGTGACATCGCGATGGCTGTATCCACCTTTTTGCAAAAGGGCACGCAAAGTGCTGACCATGTGCTCTTTTTTTTCAGGTGGACGGAAGAAATTTGCATTTTCCAATGCGTTTTCTAAATGCGTGAAAAGACCAATTAAATCGTCTTTCGTTGCGGGCGGATCTTCCGGCGCACTGAATTGCAAAGCACCATCACTATTTGACGCCCGCATCCATTCGTAAGACATGAGAAGCACGGCTTGAGCGATGTTGAGTGATGCGAAGGCGGGATTTACCGGGAACGTCACGATTTCGTCTGCCAGAGCGACTTCTTCGTTTTTCAGTCCTGTTCGTTCGCGGCCAAACAAAATTCCGCATTGTTGATCACTGGCCATATGCGCGTTGGCGATTTGCATGGCCTCCTCGGGGCCGCGCACTGGAACAAACATGTCTCTGGACCGTGCCGTTGTTGCAAACACGCGGTTGAGGCCAACTAGCGCTTCCTCCAAAGTATCGAATACTTTGGCATTATCTATCACATGGTCGGCCTTGGCTGATGCAGATTTGGCTTTCTCGTTTGGCCAACCATCCCTAGGGTTAACAATGCGCATTTCTGAGAGGCCGAAATTGGCCATAGCGCGCGCTGCAGTGCCAATGTTCTCACCTAGTTGCGGCTCCACAAGAATAATCGCTGGCCCGCCGGTCAACAGTTCTGCTTTTGAATTTGTTCCGGCCATAATGGTTTTCCGCATACACGCTTTTGTGAGGCTGTGTTCTGCTAATAGCAGAGATGTTTTTTGGCAAGAGAGAACACAATCGCGTAATTCGACTTTCTGTGCTCTTTCAGTGTTGGATTTTGGGTGCTATAGGATGCCCGTATTCACACATATTCATAGTGCCAGGCCTTGTTTTCCTAAGGTTTTGGCGTTGGGCCCATAATTTAGGGGAATTCATACATGGCTAAAATTAAAGTTGCCAATCCGGTTGTTGAGCTGGATGGGGACGAGATGACACGTATCATCTGGCAGTTCATCAAGGACAAACTCATCCATCCGTATATCGATGTTGACCTTAAGTACTACGATCTCGGTATGGAACATCGTGATGAAACTGATGATCAGGTGACCATTGATGCTGCGAATGCCATTCGCGAATATGGTGTTGGTGTTAAGTGCGCGACAATTACGCCGGATGAAGCGCGCGTTGAAGAGTTTGGCCTGAAGAAAATGTGGCGTTCTCCAAATGGCACGATCCGCAACATTCTCGGCGGCGTTGTGTTCCGTGAGCCGATAATTTGCGAAAATGTTCCACGCCTTGTTCCCGGCTGGACACAGCCAATGGTTATCGGCCGCCACGCATTTGGCGATCAGTATCGTGCGACAGATTTTCTTGTTCCGGGCAAAGGCAAATTGTCCATGAAGTTTGAAGGCGAAGATGGCCAGGTCATTGAACACGAAGTGTTCAACTTCCCGGAAGCTGGCATCGCGATGGGAATGTACAATCTGGATGATTCCATCCGTGACTTTGCACGTGCGTCCTTGAACTACGGTCTGCAACGCGGCTGGCCGGTTTATCTGTCCACAAAGAACACGATTCTGAAAGCCTATGACGGTCGCTTCAAAGATTTGTTTGAAGAAGTGTTCCAGGCTGAATTTGCTGCAGACTTTAAAGAAAAAGGTATTACCTACGAACACCGTCTCATCGATGATATGGTTGCATCTGCTCTGAAATGGTCTGGTGGCTTTGTCTGGGCTTGTAAAAACTACGATGGCGATGTGCAGTCGGATACGGTTGCTCAGGGCTTTGGTTCCCTCGGATTGATGACATCTGTTCTTATGTCTCCAGATGGCAAGACTGTAGAAGCGGAAGCCGCGCATGGAACAGTGACGCGCCACTATCGCCTTCATCAGGAAGGTAAGGAGACCTCCACAAATCCAATCGCCTCAATTTTCGCATGGACCCGTGGTCTCGCGCACCGTGCAAAATTGGACGACAATGAAGCTTTGAAAAACTTCGCTCTGACTTTGGAAAAGGTCTGCGTTGATACTGTTGAAACAGGCTTTATGACCAAAGATTTGGCTTTGCTGGTTGGTCCAGAACAAAAGTGGCTTTCAACGACAGGGTTCCTCGATAAGATCGACGAAAACCTTCAGAAAGCTATGGCTTAATCTCAAGCCTTCTGGGGTGTCAAAACGCCTTTGGGAAACAAAAAACGCGGCCCATTTGGAGCCGCGTTTTTTATTGAATAGTTTGCATTTACATATGCAAGAAATAGCTTCGACGTTATGCCTTTTCGCGCCAGGAAAACGGACCCACTTTTTCGTAAATCCAATTGTATTGCGTGACCATCTGGTTTGTTCGAGTGATGCGATAGCCAGCATAGGCAATCGCCATCAAGACAACAAAATCCACGATGAAATAATGCAAGGTCAACAATGTGCCTTCAAAAAGCGCGAAGTGAATGAAGCGAATTGCCAAGGCGAGTAAAAATGTAAACCATACCAATGTCCAATCAGGACGCCAGGTAATTGCAATGGCGCGTCCGGTTAAATAGGCACCGAGTCCGCCGAGAATTACAGTTACAAAGATAAACTCAACCAGTGTGATTTCATACAGAATACCCATTAGTGTGCGCCCCCTTCCAGATAAGCCGCACGGACTTCTTCTTTCTCCAACAGCTCATGTCCGGTACCCGACATCGTAATGTTGCCATTGACCATAACATAACCCCGATGCGCTAGTTTGAGCGCATGATAGGCGTTCTGTTCCACAAGGAAGACAGTTAGGCCCTCATTGCGATTGAGTTCCTGAATTACTTCAAAAATCTGCTTAACGATCAACGGTGCCAAACCAAGTGATGGCTCGTCCAGCAATAATAATTCAGGCCGGCTCATCAATGCTCTGGCAATCGCCAGCATTTGCTGCTCGCCACCGGAAAGTGTACCGCCGCGCTGGCTTTGTCTGCGTTCCAGAATGGGGAACAATTCGAAGGCCTTTTTCAAATCTTCGTCGAAGTGAGCATAGTTTGTAATTGCTGCGCCCATCTGAAGATTTTCAAGCACTGTCATGCGCGGAAAGATGCGACGCCCCTCTGGGGACTGTGCGATATTCTTGGACATGATCTCGTGGGTTGGTGCGCGAGTTATATCTTCGCCACGATAAATAATTTGGCCCTCACTGGCATGTGGAGAGCCACAGATCGTCATCATCAATGTGGATTTGCCAGCACCGTTTGCGCCGATAAGCGTTACAATTTCGCCTTGGTTGACTTCAACATCAACGCCACGCAACGCAACGATTTTACCGTAATGTGTTACCACGCCTTTGATGGATAGCAATTGAGATGGGGAGGTCATGGTCTCACTCACAGGCCCACCTCCTTCTCAACCTGGTCAACTTCTTCGTCTTCCACGCCAAGATAGGCGGCAATAACTTTGGGGTCATTGCGGACTTCATCTGCCGTCCCGTCGGAAATTTTCTCGCCATAGTCCAATACGATAATGTGGTCAGAGATTTCCATTACAACACCCATGTCATGCTCAATCAGCAGCACCGAAGTGTTGTGTTCATTTCGAATGCGCTGCAGCAAGGCATTCAAATCCCCAGACTCTTTTGGATTAAGGCCCGCAGCGGGTTCGTCCAGACATAAGAGATCAGGTTCGGTACACATGGCGCGCGCAATTTCCAGGCGGCGTTGATCGCCATATGGCAAATCAGCTGCCGGATCATCGGCTCGGTCAAGTAGATCAATCACTTCCAGCCATTTTACAGCCTGATCAATCGATTGTTTATGTGCTTTCACATAGCTTGGAATTGCAAACAAGCCACCAAAGGTAAACTTTGATGCCAGCATCAGCTTATTGTGCTGTGCGACCAAAAGGTTTTCCAAAACTGTCATGCCACCAAACAGGCGGATATTCTGAAAAGTTCTGGCCACGCCGGCGTGATGTGAGATTTTGAAATCCGGCATACGTTCCAACAAGAACTCATCGCCGGATTTGCGCTTCATGGTCAACATGCCTTCAGTGGGTTTGTAAAACCCGGTTGCGCAATTGAAAACGGTTGTCTTGCCAGCGCCATTTGGTCCGATGAGCGCTGTAATATCACCACGCCCGACAGAAAATGATAGATCATTGACAGCAACGAGACCGCCAAAGCGCATGGTGAGATGTTCAACTTTGAGTACCGGGTTTTCGTCCCAGGAACGGGATGTAGAGGGCATATTCATCAGTGACCCTCTCCTTGCGCGACCATATCAGCCCCGATTGATTTTCGTTTCTTGTATACCGCCGACGGGTTTCGTGTCGTGATGAGGCCGCGTGGCTTCCAAACCATGATGACAACCATCAAAAGGCCAAAGATCAGCATGCGATAATCTGCAAATTCGCGGAATACCTCGAAACCGCCAATCAACACCACAGACGCAATAACAACGCCAATCTGACTGCCTAGACCGCCAAGGACCACGATTGCCAGGATAATTGCTGATTCAATAAAGGTAAAACTCTCAGGCGATATGAAGCCCTGCCTGGTGGCGAAGAAAGAACCTGCAAAACCCGCAAACATGGCGCCAATCGCAAAAGCGGTCAGCTTGGTATTCGTTGTGTTCATGCCGAGGGATCGGCACGCGATTTCGTCTTCCCGCAGTGCTTCCCAAGCACGGCCCACAGGCAAGCGACGCAAGCGCATGGTGACAAAATTTGTCAGAAGAGCGAGTATCAAAATCACGTAGTACAAGAAAATAATACGGTGGATGGGAGAGTAGGCCAGACCAAATGTATCCGCAAACCCGCCTTCACCGCGCGTGAAGTCGATTCCGAAGAAGGTGGGGCGAGGAATGCCGGACAGGCCATCTGGCCCGCCTGTGAATTCATACCAATTCAGCAAGACAACGCGTATAATCTCGCCGAATGCCAGTGTAACGATGGCCAAGTAATCGCCACGTAATCGCAATACCGGAAATCCAAGAATGATGCCCCAAAATGCGGCCAGTACGCCAGCCAATGGCAGACAAATCCAGAAACCTAAGTCAAAATATTGCGCGAGAAGGGCGAAGGAGTACGCACCTACTGCATAAAACGCGACGTATCCGAGGTCCAGCAAGCCAGCTAAGCCGACTACAATGTTGAGGCCCCAACCCAGCATCACGTAAGTTGTGATGAGAACTGCCAAATCCAGATACTGACGAGATCCGCGTGCGCCTTTGAGTTCCAGTAAGGCAAATGGCAGCGCTATAGCGGCGATCAGCAGTAATGGACCAACAAATTTTGCGAGATGTGTTGGAATTTTCGGAAACTTAAGGGAAAAGCCATCGCTTTGTCCTGCACCTGGTCTGCGCCATAAAAAATAGTTGAGCAAAAATCGACCGGAAAAAACAACGGCTACAGCGATGGCAACTGCGCCCCAGCGTTGGTTCAGCACCAGTCCACCGGGCGCAATGTTCGTCTTTAGACCGATTAAAAAGAACGCCATGGCAAGGGTTAAAACCCCTGCTACGACAGAGTCTTTAAGCGAGGCGGATAGCCTGCTTTCTTGTGCTTGCATGGTGTTCATGTATCAAACCTTCTCTACTTCTGGCTTGCCGAGAAGTCCGGAAGGCAGGAAGATCAACACGATGGCCAGAATGGAGAACGCTGCAACATCCTTGTATTCCACGCTGAAATAGCCTGACCAGAATACTTCGATAAGTCCGATGAGCAGACCACCAAGCATTGCGCCAGGAAGAGAACCAATGCCGCCCAACACAGCTGCAGTAAACGCTTTTACCCCGGCCAGGAAGCCAATGTAGAAGTCAATCACGCCGTAATACAGTAAGAACAATAGACCAGCCACCGCAGCTAGTGCCGCGCCCATTACAAAGGTAAGGGAAATGGTGCGGTCTACGTTTATACCAAGCAGCGACGCCATTTTTCGGTCTTGCTCGCAGGCCCGCTGCGAACGTCCCAGAGAGGTCTTTGAAATCAGCAGTGAAAAGCCAACCATGAGAATAACCGTGGTTGCTACAATAAGGATCTGCATATTGGACAGTTGAACGGCAAATGTTCCGTTTGCAGTTTCCGCTTCCATCAGCGTGTAACCACCGGGAATAATCGGCTCAAGCGGCTTAACGCGAGCACCCTGCGAAATCTGAACAAAGTTTTGAAGGCCGATAGACATACCGATTGCCGTAATCAGTGGCGCGAGCCGGAAAGACCCTCGGAGTGGCCGATAAGCAAGGCGTTCTACTGTCCAGCCCCATATGGAGGTGAAAACCATGGACACAACCAACACCAACACCAGAGCAAGAAATAGAAGTCCAATTCCTGTGGAAGCTGTTAGCCCCAGGGCAATAATGCAGATAAGCGAAATGAATGCGCCAATCATAAAAATGTCGCCATGGGCGAAATTAATCATGCCGATGATGCCGTAAACCATCGTGTATCCGATGGCGATTAGCCCGTAGATGGAGCCCAGCGTGACCCCATTAATCAATTGCTGAAGAAAATATTCCAAGTCAGCCTACCCCTGTCTGTGTTGGCTGGTTTTCAGCCCGATGCCCGTTTACTGCGGATTTGCTGATTTCGAGCCTTATCAGCGCCTTACGTTTAAGACAACCGCTTGCCGCAATGGTAAGGTGTTTTTACACAGTTTGGCGCTTCTAATTTCGAAAGACCGGAAGACTAAAGCAGGCTATGTGGATTTTGCCCGGTAATTGTTCCAACACTCCGCAGGTCTTCTTTGATTAAAACCCAATAGCGAGGTCGGTGGAGATTTGCGCATCTTCGAACAAAGGGTTTCAAATTGAAAAGTAGCTAATTTAACTTTTGTGCACTACATGCTTGATTGAAAAAAGTTGAGGCTCGTTTGACAATCCCTGCAAATTTTGACCGTTCGGCCGAAGGGCCCGTATCCAGTGACCTGTTTCGCGAAGCCATGAGCCGTGTTGGTTCGGCCGTGCATATCGTGACGACAGATGGAATTGCAGGGCGAGCAGGGCTAACCGCGACCGCATTTAGCGCGGTCTCAGATGCGCCACCAATTGTGCTGGTCTGTGTGAACAGATTATCCAGAAGTCACGGTGTCATTATGCAAAACAAGGTATTTTGCGTAAACACTTTATCTTCGGGTGCTGAGCAATTGGCGAATTTATTTGCGGGAAGGTCGGGCGCGGCGGCAGTTGAAGATCGGTTTGAGGGCTTGGATGTATCCAGGGCATCAACCGGAGCGCCGGTCATGCCGGATGTACTAATGGCTGTGGATTGTCTTTTGCGCGATACGGTTGAGATGGGAACGCATACCGTATTTTTTGGTTCGGTCCTGCATGTAACGGTGGGTGCGGATGAACAGGGCCTGATCTACCAAGGAAGATCCTACAAAAGCGTTTAGTTTTATTGGCCTAGGTTGAAGCGTAGGCTGGTGTCTTCCCTTGCGTTTTTGTGGTGACACCAAACATTTTGCCCAATGCATCTTCCTCAGTTATGATTTCTTCGATGAAACCGAGCAGACTGTCGGCGGTCATCTTTCCAGGATCAAATGCTTCAGATGCGCCGTATTTCACATAGAGTTGCTTTGCAAATTCGGTCTTTCCAGCAAAACCCATATTCCAGGTTAAAAACCTACGCTTTTCGATTGGGCGGGCCTCCAAAATTACAACATCCTGATGGCGGCTATCTGACATCATGCTTGTAAAAGTCTCTGTGACGGCTTTTCTGTCACCTTCAATTGCTTGCGCAAAGTAAGTCTGATTGAACAGCAAACCACCAGTAATACCAGCTTCTTCGTTGTGCTGGGCGGTCTCTCCAAGGATTTTCTTTATTTCCTTAAATGCTCCGCGATCAGCTGAGTCCAAGATGATGCGGCTGTAGTATATGAGCCTCGATAAATACATATATGCACCCAAAATCGATTGGTTTTGGGATAAATAAACATAAAACTGTAAAGACTTACTGTTTTGTGTTGATTAAAAGATAGTCAACAAAAACACTCAGCTTGTAATTTTTCTCATCGATTTGTTCATGACATCCTCGTCCTTTGCCGGTCTCAATATTAAGTTTACGAGGCGAGCTGCTGTCTTTTTGAAGGATCAAATCCTTGGGTTGAACGTTAACTCTCCAGTGCCCTCGTTGTCGATGTTATTGTGTGTGCCAGCTTGTTGTGCGCTGTTTTACTTCTCGAAATGCACTGTCGCCGGCGCTGTCTGGAGCGAGCGTGCTGTAGCATACCAAATTTGACAGGTGCATCTGTGATCCCTCGCTGGAAAGTGTGCGGTTACCGAATTTTGGTTGCGCCAAGGACCTTAGGTCGTGTTGACAAACTGGATTCCCAAATCATCTAAAATCTGATTCAAGCTTCCTTTTGAGGAGGCCATGGTGGTTCGATTGTTGATGGAAGACGCATTTCAGCCTGTTGATTTTGATCGGAACCTGCGCGCTACAAAGTGCGCTAATTGCTCTGGTTCAATATTACGGTTTGACTGGCATGCGCGCCGTTCAGCCCTTTCTTGCTACCACGATTCCGGCCATAGCATGGCTCTCGCTGCGCTATGCGACCGCCAGTCGTATCGCGGTCACAGAGATATCGTTTCATCTTTGCGGCCCGATTATTGCTGTACTTTTGTTGTTGCGAAACCCTGTTTGGCTTGACGGTCTGATACCGATCCTGTTCGCGGGCTATGGAACAGCGATGATCTTTGCACTCGCACAGGGCGAGGAGAGCTTGCCAAAAAGCCGCTTGGAGCATGGCGGTATGTCTGTTTTACTCTGGCGTACATTGTCTATTGCTCTCATCTTGTCAGCGTTGAGTGATGTCTTCATTGCCTTTCGTTTAGCCTCCGGTGACAACTCTGTTTTGATTTGGACGCCTAGCCTTTTTTCCTCATCAATCTTGTTTGTTCTTGGCACCATCGGACTTTCCAGCTTTACCGAAATCGAAGCGAGCCACATTCAAGGAATTACACCTATACAAGATGATGAGGAGGAGGAGCGAGATCGAGACATCGCCAATAAGCTGGATATCTACATAAAAGCGAGCCAAGCCTACCTTGATCCTGATCTGACCCTAGCAAGACTCACGCGTAAATTGACTGTCCCACAAAAGCACCTAAGCGCAGCTATCAATCGGCTGAAGGGCGAGAATGTGTCTCGCTTTATAAATCGGCACCGCATAAATCACGCTTGCGAGTTAGTGGCAAATGGTCGATCGGTAACAGAAGCCATGTTAGCAAGCGGCTTCAACGTCAAGTCCAACTTCAACCGAGATTTCTTACGTGTTCTTGGTACAAACCCAAGTGGCTGGCGCAAGACAAATTTAGGTATAAGCTGAGTGACTTCTATCCATTGGAACCTTGAAGAACTGTATCATACTGGAAAACTACTACCTGCCCACTTCGAAGGTTTCGACTGAAAATGGGGTAATCAGTGCGAGAAGATTAGAACAACAACCGTTGTAAGAATTCTTTTTCCAAATGTTGCATTTGGATTTGCATAAAGTGAAATTTTCTAATTTTCAAATACATACAATGGATTCATTGAAGGTTACTCGATATACGGAAGTTAAATGGGGCAGTTTAAATGATTGCAATTAGTATAGTCATACGCTCACGCACATATGACCATCCAACATTTTGAAATTGAAACATTGAAAGTGACAGGTTGGATATTTTGAACAACTATGGGCACTGAAAAGTTGAGTAAATTATAGTGAAGCCGATACGTATCCTACTATGCCCTGACAAACCAGACTGGGCCTTTGATAATATTGCCAACAACATCATTCGCTTTGCTCCAGAGCATTTTCATATTCAAAAATTCTACATTGGGCGGGAGGTTGATGAAGACATTGCTAACCTGTTTGCACTGGTCGCGGCACAGAATATAGACGTTGTACATTTCTTCTGGCGTGAAGCCGCGTTCAAGATTTTTCAGCCACTGGCAATCTTGAACGCAGCCAAAAAACTTCAAATGGAGTTTAACGATCTTATCGATATAATTGGAAATCGGGTCTTCACGACATCGGTTTACGACCATCTCTTTTCCAGTGGCGAAGAGTTTGAACACCGGGCAAACTCCTTCTTTATGGTTGATGCTTATTCGGTGTCCTCACGAAAGTTGTTCGATATCTACAGCAGTGCACGTAGCATACCTAAACCCGATGCAGTAATCACTGACGGTGTGGATTTAGAGTTTTTTACGCCGTCAACATCCCTTGGCAAAAACCACAAGGAGCTCACAATCGGATGGGTTGGAAATAGTGACTGGGGAAAAAAACTTGGAACAGACCCCAAAGGCTATCACAACCTCTTTAAGCCTGCGATGGATATTCTGCAGCAGCAAGACCCACGCTTTCGCGCACAAATTGCAGATCGGCAGCTTGTCCATATTCCGTTTTCTGACATGCCCAACTATTACCGGAGCATTGACCTGCTGGCCTGCACTTCGTCAATTGAGGGTACTCCTAACCCAGTTTTGGAAGCCATGGCGTGTGGCGTGCCAATTGTGGCGACTGATGTTGGGGTGGTTCCGGAATTATTTGGCCCACTTCAATCACGTCACATTATCCAAGACCCAAGTCCCGAGAAATTTTCCAGCATGATTTCAAAAATTCTGAAGGACAAGGAACACTGTCATGCCCTGTCGCAGGAAAACCTGTCGCAAATCAAAGATTGGTCATGGCAAAACCGTGTGCGTCCATGGTGGGGGTTCTGGCGAGATGCAATACAGCAAGCACAAAATCCGCGCTTTACAAAACGCCGTGAAAACGCGCTGTCACAGCGCTGCATTACCCAAATTCTTTCTGAGCGTCACAGTGATTATTCTGTTGGATTAATAAGTATTTTATCCAATCTAAAATCACGTCTACTTAACCGTTAAATGGTCTCACTTGCCCCAGTATGATAAATTTTGTACTAAATTTTGAAGTATTTAATTTTATGGAGATTCCGTGTGTCAATTTTGGATCAACAGTACATCGTTGATACGGTCCAAAAGGCTGAATTTGGAAGGCCGTTTCTGATCGCATTGGACCGCTTAGAAAGTTCTAAGCCAGTTTTGACAATTCATGCCTCCAACGCTTCCATGAGTAAACGGCAAGCACGGTTGCTAAGGAAAGAACTGTCAAAGAAGGCACAATTTTCAAACCTGGTCTTAAACCGTTACTCCATGAAGAAGCTTGAACAGCCCAAAAGTCTTGAAGCTTTTTTGTCTCCTTTCATGCATGAACAGATTGTCTTTGACCCTACTGGAGCATTTGAGCGGTCTGAGAAACTGGTTAGCTTTGCGTCAAGAGTGCGCGATCTGTGCAATGGACAAATTTACAAGGTACTTTGGCATAGCCGAAACGCGACCCTACACATCGTGTTTAACCGTTCTTTGTTCTCGGATGACAGGACCACTCGAACCCGAGACCTTGTTTTACACGAGCGGAAAATTCGGATTGCATTGCTGGAAGTAGTTGGACCTGATACCGCCAGTTTCGTTAAATCCATGGAACTGGGATTCAGCGAGCCTGCATCAGGAACGACACCTGTAGATTCACGTTCTTTCAAGTTACGTCTAAATTCTACTCATTCATCCGGCATTGCACGAAAATTTGGATCCATATTGTCTGCGCTAGCCGCATCGTTGAGCATAGGTGCAGTTTCCGCGGCACATGGGCAGGAATTAGGATCAGCGCCGACTGTTTCAGGCAGTAACGGAGAATTCTCTCTAAAGGGTGGCATCGTCAATGACGAACCAGCTGGCGTGGCAGACATTATGTTGACTGTTCCACTAAGCGAGCAAGTTGGTGCAAAAATAGATGCTGTTTTCGGCACAATTGACGAAAACAAATTCGCAGGTGGTGCAGCACGCTTGTTCTGGAGAAACCCTTACCAAGGTGCATTCGGCATTATGGGTGGATATTGGGGGAGCGAGCAAGACCAACCTGGTGGCGGAACTGGTTGGGAAGAACTCGGCATCGCTGCGTTTGAAGGCGAAGTATATTTGAACCAGACGACACTTTCCGGTATGGTGGGTTTTCAATTCTCTGATGATTTTGACGATGGGTTCGTTGGACAGTTAGAATTGCAGCAATATTTCACCGATGATTTTCTGATAAAGATCGGTGTCGAAACAAATCCGCAACATGATGTGCTTGGCACAAGTGAAGTTGAGTACAGGCCCGGATTTGCCGCATTACCCGGCTTGTCTTTGTTTGTTGATGGTGCAGTGGGCGAAAACGATTATTATCGGGCGTATGGCGGCATCCGTATTTATTTCGGAATGTCTGATACTTTGAAAAAACGTCATCGTTTTGATACCTATCGGTCTTACATGCCTGGAACTCTGGACGAATTTGAATTCTACGACTAGTCAACTAGCGTTGTTGCTATTGCGTTAGAAAGAATTGAAAATTGTGAAGATCTAGCGATTTGTCCAACCATCCCGCAAAAGGTGGTTTGAACGAATGAAACATGCAAGCCTTCTCTTTTGTGGCGCTCCAAATTCACAATCAATTCGCAAAGCTTGCACAAGCTTTGCGATGGAGCCTTCACCACGAGATATCCGTTAGGTCATGTTGACAAACTGCGGACCCAGAGCCGTGCAGCGATGAGTTGAATGAAGCCGAGGTAGCTTGCGGCTGTTTTATCGTAGCGTGTTGCCAAACGGCGAGAGCATTTGAGTTTGTTGAAACACCGCTCGACTTGGTTTCTCAATGCATAAGTTATTTTATCGAGCGGGATTGGCACCTTGCAGTTGGCCTGACCGAGACTGATTGGTGTTCCATCGCGCTGCGCTATCGTATTGCGGATGTGATCGGCGTCGCAACCACGGTCTGCCAGAAACACTTTGGCGGCGGGAAGATCGCTATCGATCAGAACATCAAAGTCTTAGAAATCAGAGACTTTGCCTCTTGTTATTTCCGCCCTGACAGGCAATCCGTGAGCGTTGGCAATAAAGTGGATCTTGGTCTCCTCTCGTCGCAGCCAAGCCTACGACTGCCGGGCAGTGGTAAAGCCACCTTTTGAGCGGCCAAAACCTTCTTTTTGAGTCCCCATTTTGCGCCAGCTGCAAGATGGTGCGCCCGGATCACAGTGCTATCGATCATTTGAACTTGATCGGGCATCACGCCACTTTCATTCAGTGCCTCCAGGATCATCTCCCACAAGTTGGCAAGCGTCCAACGGCGGAATTGGCGATAAACACTCGACCACTTGCCAAATTCTTCAGGTATATCCTGCCAAGGCGAGCCGGTACGGGCAATCCAGAACACCGCATCCAGTACGCGGCGGTGGTCTGAAGCCCGACGAACACCACGTCCGCGAATTGCAAAAAGGAATGGTTCAAAGAACGCCCATTCAGCGTCTTCCATCAACAATCGAACCACCATGGCCACTTCAAAAGGGAGCTTGAATCAGATTTCAGATGATTTGGGGATCCAGTTTGTCAACACGACCTAGGGTATCAGAAGTGTGTCAAATTGGCATGGCACTACAGCGCCAGCCGTCAAGCAGTATGATCATGGGTCTGAAATTCTATATATGTTAGTATTTCGATCCGACTGCTGCCTTTACAGCTCTGCATTAAGTACACATAGGTAAGTCAGATATTTTGGAGAGTGAGCTATATGCATTCGGTTTTGCCTGACTCCATTGAGCAAACCCTGGCGATGCTTAACAGCGGCGGGTATGTTGCGGACAGACCCTTGGCGACTGTTCTGTATCTATCGCTCAAGATGAAGCGCCCAATCTTTCTGGAAGGTGAGGCGGGGGTTGGGAAAACCGAAATTGCCAAGGTCTTGGCAGAACAGCTGAGAAGGCCACTGATCCGCCTACAGTGTTATGAAGGTCTGGATGTGACTTCCGCTGTCTACGAGTGGAACTACGCTGCGCAGATACTTGAGATAAGGCTATCAGAGGCCGCCGGTGGTGCAGATAGGGAGCACCTTTCGAAAAGCATTTATGATGATCGGTTTCTCATCAAACGTGCCCTGCTGCAGGCGTTGGAATGTGAGGAGGGGCTTGCGCCGGTGCTGTTGATCGATGAATTAGACCGGGCGGACGAAGCTTTTGAGGCCTATCTGCTGGAGGTACTGTCTGAATTTCAGATTACCATTCCCGAACTGGGCACCATCAAGGCATCTGAACCGCCGCTGGTTGTCATTACCACTAACAGAACTCGTGAAATTCATGACGCACTAAAACGGCGGTGTTTGTACCACTGGGTTGATTATCCTGATGTTGCTCGCGAGCTAGAGATTTTGGCTAGTAAAGCGCCAGAAGCCGGCGACCGCTTGTCACAAGAAATTGTCTCATTCGTACAACGCATTCGTAGCGATAAGAATCTTTTCAAGAACCCAGGGGTTGCCGAGACAATTGATTGGGCAACCGCTTTGGTGCAATTGGAAAAGGTGTCATTGGATGAAGATACCATTTCGGACACTTTGGGAGTTCTGCTGAAGTATCAGGATGATATTTCAGCAATAACGGGTGAACAAACAGCCAGTCTTTTGAGTGACATTAAAGCCGGGTTGGATGGCCTCTAAATGATGAGTGACGGCGAAGAACTCAAATTAGAAGGAGTTGAAGTAGCAACGCTCTCTGGCGCAACATCCGGGAAGTTTGCCGAAAATGTGTTGCACTTTGGACGGCTTCTGCGTGTGGCAGGATTGCCAATTGGCCCAACCCGAATTGTGGATGCTACTAATGCGCTTCAGATAACCGGCCTTGAAAACAAAGAGGATGTTTATTCAACGCTCCACGCCGTATTTGTCAGTAAGCGTGAGCATCATGCTGTCTTTGATGCGGCCTTTAAGGTGTTTTGGAGCCGCAATACTCTTTTGGGAAATGTGTCCGGTGTTGTGCCACCCGAGCAAAACATAACAGATCCTCTGAAGAAGCAAGACGCGGCTTCTGCACGTATTGCCAATGCTCTGATGCAACATGTTTTGCCGTCCGGTATTCAATTGGTTCGGGAAAGTGAAATCGCGATCCATCAAGCTTCATCACGCATGGAGGCTCTGTGTTTAAAAGACTTTGCACAAATGGACAATAATGAACTGACCGAGGCCAAACGCGTCATGGCTGATTTGGTCCTTCCGGTTTCCGACGTAAAGACAAGACGTTTCACCCCTGCGACAAACGGTGACCGCATTGATTTGCGAAAAACCATTCGCGCAAGTCTTGCATCCGGTGGTGAATGGATGGTGCCGGTGTATAAAAAGCGAACACAGATAAAACCTCCCATTGTTGCGTTGTGCGATATTTCTGGATCAATGAGCCAATATTCCCGGCTTTTCCTGCACTTTCTGCACGCTTTGGGGGAGCGGCAATCGAGGGTTCAAAGCTTTGTTTTTGGCACCCAGTTGACCAATATTACGCGTGCTTTGAAACACAAGGACCCCGATGACGCACTGGATGCATGTAGCGCGCTGGTGAAGGATTGGTCCGGAGGTACACGCATAGCAACTTCTTTGAAGCTGTTTAACAGAAACTGGTCCAGGCGTGTTTTAGGACAAGGCGCGATTGTGCTGCTGATAACTGATGGGTTGGAACGTGACAGTGAAGCCGATATTGGCTTTGAGACGGAGCGTCTGCAAAAATCCTGTCGGCAGCTCATCTGGCTCAATCCACTTTTGCGTTATGATGGATTTGAAGCACGCGCATCCGGGGTGCGCGCAATGCTGCCATATGTTGATCAGTTCCGTGCCGTGCACTCGTTGGATGCAATCGCTGATCTATGTGACAGTCTTACTGGTGAACAGAACCGGCAATTGTCCACTCCTGTTGATTGGTTGCGAAAAACTGGCTGAAGGTATTTCCATGGAAGTTGATGTTTTAAAAACTGCAGAAAATTGGGTTGCTGAAGGGCGCCAGGTTGCGCTTGCAACGGTTATTGAGACTTGGGGATCGGCCCCGCGGCCGACAGGCAGTCATCTGATCATTGATGGTGACGGAAATTTTGAAGGTTCCGTATCTGGTGGATGTGTCGAGGGGGCCGTTATTGCTGAGGCTATAGACGTCATTGATACGCATAAGCCCAAGACTCTTGAATTTGGTGTTGCTGATGAAACAGCTTGGCAGGTCGGGCTTTCTTGCGGTGGAAAAATTCGAGTTTTTGTGGATCGGATTGACTAGAGAATGCTCTATGATCTTGTAACTCGGTTAAATGTGGCGCGTAGCAACAGGCGAGCCGCCATTCTGGTAAGAGATATAACATCTGGCGACGGTCGACTTGTCTATAAAGATGATCTCGATGCATCTGATCCTTTGTTTGATGCCATAGCTGTCAGATTTCGAACCGGTAAATCTGGATTGGAAACATATGGCGAGAACACGTATTTCCTAAATGTTGAAGTTCCCGCACCGCGGATTATCGTTATTGGTGCAGTTCATATCTCGCAAGCATTGGTGCCGATGATTGAGCAATGCGGGTTTGATCTCACAATTATCGATCCAAGAACGGCCTTTGCCAGTAAAGAGCGATTTCCGAAAGTGGATCTGAGAGCCGAATGGCCAGAGGATATTCTGACCGATGAGTTGATAGACAGCTACACTGCGCTCGCTGCGATCACGCATGATCCAAAAATTGATGATTTTGCTCTTTCGAAAGCATTGCGCAAAGACTGTTTTTACGTTGGCGCTTTGGGTAGCCGTAAAACACATGCAAAAAGGCTGGTTAGACTTAGGGAACAAGGGTTGGATGACACTCAACTTAATCGTTTGGATGCGCCAATTGGTTTGGATATCGGCGCGGCGTCTCCTGCAGAAATTGCAGTAGCCATTCTGGGGCAAATTATTGTTTCTCTGCGAAAGGGGTAGGCTTGAAACTGATTAACTTGCCAACAGAAAGGGCCGTTGGCAACTATCTGGCTCATGCCCAAAATGGGCTGGTCGATGGTTCGCCTGTTCGTATCAAGAAGGGCACTTTGCTTGATTCAGCAGATGTGGAAGCGCTTTCTGCCAATGGTCATACCCAAATCACCGTGGCGCAATTGTCACCGGGTGACGTTCATGAGGATAAGGCAGCGTTCGAACTGGCTTCGGAAATTTGCGGAGATCACATTCGAGTTGATCCACCATTCACAGGTCGAGCAAATCTCTTTGCAAAACATGCCGGGTTGTTCATACCGGACACGGATTTGGTAAACCAGATCAATTCGATAGACCCGTCCATTACTGCGGCAACACTGCCGGCATTTACCTCGGTCGCAGCTGGGCGCATGGTGGCGACCGTAAAAATAATCCCTTTTGCCGTTACTGGAAGCTCCCTAAGCGCATGCCTGAAATCGGCTTCTGAAAATGTGGTCGCTCTTGCACCGTATTCTCCAGCAAGGGTTGGATTGGTCGCGACTACTTTACCAACTTTGAAACCTTCAGTGATGGATAAGACTCGGACAATATTGGACAAACGGCTAGTTGCCAGCCGTTCATCTGTTTCTGAGGAAATCAGAACGTCTCATGATGTAGCATCCGTCAGTGCCGCTATCCTCAATATCGCAAAGGATAGTCCAGATATTATTGTGTTGTTCGGTGCGTCCGCGATGATTGATGGGTCAGATGTTTTACCAGAAGCGTTGCGCCATGCAGGTGGGGAGGTTATCTATGTTGGCATGCCGGTGGACCCCGGAAATCTGCTGTTTTTGGGGGCGTTAAATAGCATTCCTGTTATTGGAGCGCCGGGATGTGCGCGCTCACCCGTTGAAAATGGATTTGATTGGATATTAAACCGGGCTCTTGCTCGGCAGACCATATCACCAAAAGATATTGCGACGATGGGCGTTGGGGGGCTCTTAATGGAAATTACCAGTCGGCCTCAACCACGGGATGGTTTCGGCTCTGATCCAAACCCAGCTCCAAGTGTGGCCGCTATCGTTTTGGCCGCAGGGCAAAGTAAGCGAATGGGTGCGAACAATAAACTGGTTGCAGAACTAGATGGTTCCGCGCTGGTGCATCACGTGGTGCGGGCGGCGAGGGACAGCCGGATTTCAAAAACGGTACTTGTGACGGGTGCCGAGCCAGAGAAGATAAGAGCTGCCGTGGCAGAGTTTGAAATTGATGTCGCTCATAATCGCGAATTTGACGACGGCCTCTCCACCTCTTTGCGAACCGGTTTAAGAGCGCTGATTGACGATCCTGTGCAGCCTGATGCAGCAATTGTGTTGTTGGGCGATATGCCGCGTATCTCTCAGCCTATGATTGATAAATTGGTATCCGCTTTTGATCCTATAAAAGGGCGGGAAATTATCGTCCCGACCAACAATGGCAAAAGAGGTAACCCGGTGGTCTGGTCGGCTCGTTTTTTCGATCAATTGATGGACGTGAAAGGTGATACAGGCGGACGGCATCTGGTGGGTGAATTTTCCGAGTTTGTTCATGAGGTGGAGATTGGCGAAGCTGCGTCGTTTGATCTGGACACCCCGGAAGCGCTGCTGAATGCGGGCGGCCAACTTACCGATTGAATGCCTGTCTTGTGGTGATGCAAGATCGTAATTCTTGTGTCCTGACACTGTTCCTTTTTGAGCCTAACTCTAAATAACTCTGGGTGCTTTTGTACGGGATCAAATTTAGTGACGACACTACGTTTCATTTTGGGTGACCAACTCTCTCACAACATTTCTAGCTTGGCTGATGCCGTTCCAGGGACAGATAAAATCCTGATGTGTGAAGTGATGGAAGAAGCGAGTTATGTGCGGCATCACAAGCAAAAGATCGCGTTTCTGTTTTCTGCCATGCGGCACTTTGCAAATGAACTTTCGGACCGCGGATTTGATGTCCGATATGTTAAACTTGACGATGCCGGCAATGCCGGCGGCTTTACCGACGAACTGCTACGCGCTGTAGAGTATTTTGATGCTGATCAAGTAGTCGTGACCGAGCCGGGCGAGTGGCGTGTATTGGAAAGCATGCGCAATTGGGACATTGAGCTCAGTGTGCCGGTCGAGATCAGAGATGATGATCGGTTTATTTGCAGCCATGCGGAATTTGCAGCCTGGGCGGAAGGGCGCAAACAGCTTCGGATGGAATATTTCTATCGCGAAATGAGACGCAAAACCGGGTTTTTGATGGATGGTACTGATCCAGTTGGAAAACAGTGGAATTTTGACAGGGAAAACCGAAAAACTTTGCCGCGTGATATGCCAGTGCCGGTTTCCAAGAAACCTGAAGCGGATCAGATTACACAGTGTGTTTTGTCGCTCGTTGCAGAAAAATTCCCAGACAATTTTGGGTCACTTGATGGTTTTTCCTATCCCGTCACCCGTACCGCTGCCTTGGAATTATTGCAAGATTTCATCAGCGCACGATTACTCAACTATGGCGACTATCAAGATGCGATGAAAGAAGGTGAGCCCACACTTTTTCATTCCCTCATTTCTGCTCCAATGAACGCTGGTCTGTTAGACCCCTTGGAAGCGTGCGAGGCCGTGCTGGAAGCTTACGAAAATGGCAAGGCACCGCTAAACGCCGCAGAGGGTTTTATCCGGCAAATCATTGGATGGAGGGAATATGTGAGAGGTATCTACTGGCTGAAAATGCCCGAATACGCTGAAACCAATTTTTTTGGCGCAAAGCGAAACCTGCCCGATTTCTACTGGTCAGGTGACACAAAAATGAATTGCATAAAGCAGGTTGTCCATGAGACGCGCGACAATGCGTATGCCCACCACATTCAGCGCCTTATGATAACTGGCAATTTTGCGCTTCTTTATGGCGTCGAACCGGTGCAAATTAATGAGTGGTATCTCGCAGTTTATGCAGATGCATTTGAGTGGGTCCAGCTTCCCAATACCCACGGTATGATTATGTTTGCTGATGGCGGAATATTGGGATCAAAGCCATATGCAGCTTCCGGCTCTTATATTAAAAAAATGAGTAATTATTGTGATAATTGCCAATATAATTATGCGGATAAAAATGGAAAAAATGCGTGTCCGTTCAATTATTTATACTGGAATTTTCTTGTTGAGAATCAGAATCAACTGTCTGGAAATCAGCGGATGTCGATGATGTACGCGACACTCAACAAAATGAGTAACGAAAAGCGACAGGCAATTCAGGATGATGCTGGGCGTTTTTTTGAACAAACCACCACCTAGTAAAGTCAAATCAACGCTAGATAAGCTTCAACCCTCTGAAACTTGCATGCCCGTTTTTTCCAATAATCAGATGGTCGTGAACGACTATGTTCAGCGGTTTCGTGATATCTATGATCTTCGTGGTCATCTCTATGTCAGCGCGAGAAGGGGTGGGATCTCCAGAAGGGTGATTGTGCACAAGAATGATGGCTGTCGCTGATAGTTCCAATGCGCGTTTCACTACTTCACGCGGATAGACAGGTGTGTGATCAACGGTCCCGCGCTGCTGTACCTCATTGGCAATTAGCCGGTTTTTCTTGTCCAGAAACAGAATTCGAAATTGTTCGGTTTCCTCATAGGCCATTGCTGTTCGACAGTAATCCAGCACGGAGGACCAAGACGACAACAGAGTTTTATCCTGTAACTCTTCCTTGCCAAGCCGCATTGCTAGTGCTTGGAACAATTTGAGCTCACTTGCGACGCTTTCCCCGATTCCTGAGACTTCTGTCAGACGTGCTTCGGGTGCGCCTAGAACGGCGCTCAGCGAGCCGAAGCGCTGCAGGAGGTCTTTGGCAATCGGTTTGGTGTCTCGGCGTGGCAGTGAGCGAAACAGGACCAATTCAAGAATCTCGTAGTCGGCTAAAGCATCCGGGCCTAACTCGCGAAAGCGCGCGCGCAACCTGTCGCGGTGGCCCAGATAGTGCGGCTGAGCCTCGTCCAGTTCCTGTAAAATGGGTTCGTTTTGTAAAATAAATTTTGGCGGCAATGTCATGCCGCCAATGTGCTACGCAAAAACGGGTTTGTGAAGACCAGAAAGCGAAGTTGTAAAAATTTCACAACCTGTATCTGTAATGCCGATACTATGTTCGAATTGGGCGCTGAGGGAGCGGTCGCGTGTCACTGCCGTCCAACCATCGGACAAAACTTTTACGTTAGGTCGGCCCAGATTAATCATGGGTTCAATGGTGAATATCATGCCAGGTCGCAGTTCAATTCCATCCCCGGGGCGCCCATAGTGCAGAATATTGGGTTCATCATGAAAAAGCTGGCCAAGGCCGTGGCCACAAAAATCACGAACAACAGAACAGCGTTGCGCTTCTGCAAAGTTTTGAATGGCGTAGCCGATGTCGCCTGTCGTATTGCCGGGCACTGCAGCAGCGATACCGCGCATCAAGGATTCATAAGTAACATCGATAAGACGTTCCGCAGCACGTTTGGTATTTCCGGCTACATACATGCGGCTGGAGTCTCCATGCCAACCATCAACAATCAAAGTCACATCGATGTTAAGAATATCGCCGTCTTTAAGCGCCTTGCCCCCGGGGATGCCATGGCACACTACGTGATTGAGCGAAATACAGCTTGAATGTGTATAACCCCGATAATTCAATGTGGCTGCTACTGAATTATTATCCAGCGCAAACTGGAAAATGAAGTCATCAAGTTCTTGTGTGGTGACACCGGGCTTGACCAGATCACTAACCAGATCGAGACATTTTGCGGTGAGTTGCCCTGCTGCGCGCATGCCCGCAAAGCCACTTTCATCGTGAAGGCGGATTTGGCCGCCTTTGCGCAGAGGCACTTCATTGGCATCAACGTAAGTCGTCATTTTCTGTGCCTGCTTTCCAGAACTATCTAGCGGTATGACTTTGGCGGTTCCAAAATAGGAAACTGATTTGTCGCAAAACTGAACTTATATGTAGGTGGCATTCGAACCTTGAAATTTCAACTCTGCCGGTTACTCAGGTACTTCTACTGGAACAGAGCGGTAAGTTTCAATACCTTGTGGTGTGAGCTTGCAAACATAGGCGAGCGCTTCTACTCCGGCTTCGTATGCGCGCGCGAATGCCGCAGCGTAGTTTGGATCAATTTCTGCAGCAAATCTGAGCCTGTCTCCATCATCTCTTTGAATGAGATAGACCATAACTGCACGATGTCCTTCGGCCACCATATTAGCCAGCTCATCCAAATGCTTTGCGCCACGTGCTGTCACAGAGTCAGGGAATTCGTACAAGCGAGGCGTTCTCAGCATATGAACGTTTTTTACCTCCACATAGCAATCTGGTTTGACTGCATCAGTAAGCAGGATGTCAATTCTGCTGTTTTTGCCGTATTTCACCTCTCGCTTCATGTGCTCATAACCTTGCAACTCAGCTATTGTGCCGTCTTGAATAGCTTCCTCTACAAGCCGATTTGGGTGCGCCGTATTGATGCCGACTAGCGTGTTGTCTGCCTCTGCTAATTCCCAGGAAAACGCCAACTTACGCTTCGGATTGTCCGACTTTGATAACCAGACACGCTGGCCGGGTTCTTTTAAACCCAGCATGGCACCGGGATTTGCGCAATGTGCCGTGATTTCGCTGCCATCCGCGAGCCGAATGTCCGCCAAAAAACGCTTGTATCGCTTGATCAAAATGCCTTCGGTCAGTGGCGCTGCAAATTTCATGTGAGTCGAAACCTTGTTCCAAATACCTGCCTGAGATAGACAGCGCGCACACAAATTGTCAAAGACCGCAAAAAATGGAGGCCACATGGCCGAAAACGATGTTTCTACAGCCGCAGTTCTGGTCATTGGCGATGAAATTCTGTCGGGGCGGACCAAAGACAAGAATATCGGATATATCGCGGACCAACTGACGGAAGTTGGCGTCGACATGAAAGAAGTGCGTATTGTCAGTGACGAACGAGTGGACATTATCGCGGCTCTGAATGCATTGCGAGACCGATATACATATGTTTTCACAACCGGCGGCATCGGACCAACGCATGATGACATCACGGCTGATAGCGTAGCGGAAGCTTTTGGCGTTTCGATTGATATCGATGAGCGCGCCGTTGCCGTTATGCTGGAACGCTACGAACGCTCTGATCTAACAGAGGCGCGTCTGCGTATGGCGCGCATCCCGCAGGGAGCTGAGCTTGTTGCAAATCCGGTTTCCAAGGCGCCAGGCTTCCATATCGGCAATGTTTTCGTCATGGCCGGCGTGCCGTCAATTATGCAAGCTATGATGGATGACGTGGTGCCGCGGCTGAAGGGTGGTCAAAAAATGTATTCTGAAACTGTAGAAGCTGGTATGGGCGAGGGCGCTGTTGCGAAGCCTTTAGGTGCGCTTCAGGAAGGTTATCCAGATGTCTCCATGGGCAGCTACCCGTATCAACGTGACGGCAAGTTTCAGACGAGCCTTGTGCTGCGCAGCCGTGATCAAATGCGGCTGCGGGAGGCTTCCGAACAACTCAAAATAATCATTGCCGATTTGAAAAGCGGTACCTCGAATTAAAGGACGAACACATGACCGGCCCTCAACCAGACAAAGCTTTCCCGGTTTCCTGGGACCAATTCCATCGTGATGCAAGGGCATTGGCATGGCGCCTGGCCGCAAAAGGTGAATGGAAGGCAATTGTATGCATTACGCGCGGTGGGCTCGTGCCGGCGGCAATCATTTGCCGTGAACTGGACATTCGCTTGATCGAAACAGTCTGTATCGCTTCCTATCATGACTACAAGAACCAGAGCGATTTGCAGGTCATCAAAGGGGTCTCCAAAGCTGTAATTGATTTGGAAGCGGGTGACGGTGCGGGTGTTCTTGTTGTGGACGATCTCACGGACACCGGCAAGACAGCCCAAGTTGTACGCGATATGCTTCCCAAAGCTCATTTTGCAACGGTCTATGCCAAACCAGCTGGACGTCCTCTGGTTGATACTTTTGTGACTGAAGTGTCGCAAGACACCTGGATCTATTTCCCCTGGGATATGGGCTACACCTTCCAGCCACCTATCTCCGGCAATGCGACGGACTAAAAAAACGCGTGCCACTTGAAATACAGCGCCAGCCGGTTTACGGCTTTCGCGATGCGGGCGTGATGGAATGGTAGACATACCAGACTTAAAATCTGGAGGCCGAATGGCCGTGGGGGTTCAAGTCCCCCCGCCCGTACCAGCGTTTCAAGTTTCATGAAAATTTGAAGAAGTTCCACCCACAATCCATCAAGGTTGTTGGCACGTGAGGCCGCTTGTTTCGGTTTCAAACCTTGTAACGCGCTCTTTCCGGCGCCATCTTCCATGTTCACGTGTTAAGTCATTAAGTTACAATGAGTGTTGTCGAGAATCGATTGCCGGTTTTCCGTTGTTGTTGAGTGTGTGAGCTATGAAAAAAACTGCAGCGATCTCTGTGCCTGCTACTGTCACTCGAGCTAGCCATGCGACGGCTGAAATTCCATTGGACAGTAATGCGTGGCACAAAACCCTGTTTGAAGCTGTTCTGGATGCACGCCAAAAACTAGGCGGCGACCGTCTGGTGGTAGAGGACACAGATCGCGAACCGATGAGTTACGATCGGTTGATACTAGGCGCGACAATCATCGGCCGAAAGATTGAGAAACAAACTGCGCCTGGTGAACGCGTGGGTCTGATGCTGCCCAATGTCGCGGGCGTAGCAGCAGTCTTTCTGGGCATGCAGGTTGTCGGACGCATTCCAGCAATGCTGAACTTTTCTGCGGGTCTTAAAAGCCTGATTGCTGCCTGCAAAACCGTTCGCATGGAAACCATGGTATCCTCGCGTCGGTTCGTTGAGCAGGCCGGACTGGAAGATGTAATTGAAGGGCTTTCCAAACACGTTCACATTCTATGGACGGAAGACTTGCGCGCCAGCGTCAATGCGCTTGATAAATTACGGGGCGTTTGGGACGCCAAACGTGCAAGGCAGCGATATGCGCGTCGGCGTGTCGTCCCGAGCGATACGGCCGTGATGCTCTTCACTTCTGGTTCAGAAGGTGTTCCGAAGGGTGTTGCGCTTAGCCATAGCGGGTTACTTGCAAATTGTGAGCAATTTCTGAAAGCCGAAAAAATCGACGATGACCGTGCAATATTCAACGCATTACCAACCTTTCATTCATTCGGTCTGACTGTCGGATTGGTCGCGCCGATGGTTTTGGGGATGCGGACATATCTCTATCCATCACCCTTGCACTACAAGCAAATCCCAGCTGAGGTGAAGGCTTCCGGCTGCGATATTTTAGTCGGTACCGATACGTTCATGGCGGGTTGGGGCAGGGTGGCTAAAAAAGAAGACTTTGAAAATCTGACCTTGGTTGTTCTTGGTGCTGAGCGCGTGAAAGATGCAACCCGGAAATTGTGGATGGATAAGTTTGGTCTTTGGTTGCTGGAAGGCTATGGCGCAACAGAATGTGCGCCAGTTATTTGCGCTAATACACCCGATCACAAAAAAGACGGATCTGTTGGTCGTTTAATGCCGGGCATGAAATACAGGTTGGAACCAATTCCCGGTTTAAAAAAGGGCGGACGCCTGCATGTGAAAGGTCCAAACATCATGCGTGGCTACATGCGTCATGAAGCGCCCGGACTGCTCGAGCCACCGACCGCCGGTTGGCACGATACCGGAGATATTGTCGACGTTGACGAGGATGGATTCGTCACAATTCAGGGACGTGCCAAACGTTTTGCGAAAATTGGTGGTGAAATGGTCTCGCTCGCCGCTGTTGAAATGAACATCTCTCAGGTTTGGCCAGATCACGAGCACGCGGTAGTGGCGGTTGACCATGTTTCCAAAGGTGAGGCTCTCGTTCTGATCACAAATCTACCAGATCCGGATAGAAAACGTTTGGTAAAATGGGCGAAGATAAACGGCGTTCCTGAACTAATGATGCCAAAAAAATTCATCTATGCAGAAGAATTACCGGTGTTGGGCACCGGAAAAGTTGACTATCTGGCTATCCAGGATTTGGCCAATTTGACAGACTAAATAAGCCAAACGCCATGCCAAACAAAATTGGCTGATGCAGCAGATAAATTATAAGGCTGCGTTTTCCCATCCAAACAAGTGGTTTGAACCAGCGGTAGCTATTGCTTAGAACCTTCAATACGGTTGCCTGCAATGTCAGTGTTTGCCCAACTGCCAGTCCGGTGACGAAAACCGCAAACCATGGCAGCAATGGCACGTAGTCATTGGCCGGCGGAACATTCTCACTTAGGCCGATCCATGCCAACCACCGCGTTTGGGAAAACGGCAATACGTATGTTTCATGAACGAGGACAAGGCCAACTGCCACGACAGCTAAAAAAACGCTGTTCAACCGCAATAGGGGCCACGCAAGCAGGCTGGCCAAAGCGATGTGATGCAGAATGCCGAAATAAACAAAGCTATCTGGAAAAATGCTATAAGTGACAATTGATACAGCTGTGGCGGCAATGGCAATTTTGAGGATGCGCCGCCACCTCGATTTTTTGTCTTGTCCTGCACGATCTGCCAGTACGAAAGACACGCCAGCCAGAAAGATGAAACTGCCTGCGATACCTCTTGCAAACCAGACCCAACCGGTGTGGCTCAATACCCCAAGATGCGCAAACCCAAAGAAGTCCACATTCCAGCTTGCGTGGAAAACAATCATTGCGAAGAGGGCAACGCCTCGTAGAGCGTCGATTGTGTGTAGCCTTGGCATTGGAGGGCTTGGAGACAGGCTCGGCACAACAGGTTCCGATACGTTAGATGATCTTCGCGATTGACAGGCGAGTAGAACTATCGTTTCTGCCATTACTATTCATCACATTTGACGGAGTAAGTCTTATGAAAAATACGTTACTTAAGAGCTTGGGTGCAGCTTTGCTGGCGTCTACGCTGGCGGTTGGTTTCGCAGCAGCTGAAAAAGTTAAAGTATCGGTCACCGCAATTGTTGAGCATCCAGCATTGGATGCCGCGCGCGATGGGGTCAAAGACGCTTTGGCTGAGGCGGGCTTCAAAGACGGCGAAAATTTGACCTTTGTCTATGAAAGCGCTCAGGGAAACCCGGCAACAGCTGCTCAGATTGCGCGTCAATTCATTGGCGATGCTCCTAATGTAATTGTGCCAATTTCAACACCTTCCGCGCAAGCTGTTGCTGCTGCAACCTCCGACATTGCCATCGTCTTTACTGCTGTAACCGATCCGCTTGGTGCGCAGCTGGTTTCCGATATGGAAAAACCTGGTGCAAATATCACCGGTCTTTCAGACATGTCTCCGGTTGGAGAGCACATTGCATTGGTACGTGAAGTTTTGCCAGAGCTTAAGACGCTGGGTGTTATCTACAATCCCGGCGAAGCAAATTCTGTCAGTTTGGTCAATGCATTGAAAGCAGAAGCAGAAAAGGCTGGTGTGGAAGTTCGTGAGTCGACAGCCATTAAGTCCTCCGATGTGCAGCAAGCAGCAAGAGCTTTGGTTGGCAAAGTTGATGCAGTCTATGTCCCTACGGACAACACAATCGTGTCTGCGCTTGAGGCTGCAATTGCGGTTGGCGAGCAGAACGCATTGCCAATCTTCTCCGGTGATACAGATTCTGTTACACGTGGCACCGTGGCTTCTATTGGCTTCAACTATTACGACATTGGCAAGCAGACCGGTGCGGTTGTTGCGCGCATACTCAAAGGTGAAAAGCCTGGTGATATTGCGGTGTCTATCGCATCCGGTACGGATCTGGTGGTCAATCCTAGTGCAGCTGGACGCATGGGCGTTGAGCTTCCAGAAGGTCTCGTGTCGCGGGCAAACAAAGTCATCGAATAAAATCAATGTATGTCGGGCCGATTGTCGGCCTGACATATTCTTTGAAGGACCACTAACTTGTCCGCAATTGCCTTTTGGGGTGCTGTTGAGCTGGGGCTGATTTTTGCCTTTGTGTCGCTCGGTGTTTACCTGACATTCCGCATCCTAGATTTTCCTGACCTCACTGTTGATGGGTCCTTTCCACTGGGAGCTGCTGTTGCTGCGGTGTTGATCATCAATGGTGTTAATCCATGGTTGGCAACAATGGCAGCATTCTTTGCAGGCGGTTGCGCTGGGCTGGTGACAGCATTTTTGAATGTGCGGTTTGGGATTTTGCACCTGCTTGCTTCCATTCTCACCATGATTGCCCTGTTTTCTGTCAATTTACGGGTCATGGGTCGGCCGAATGTCGCCCTTCTGATGCAGGATACGGTGCTGACACCATTTTTAAAATTGGGGCTTCACCCAACCTATATGCGTCCGTTGTTTTTGTTGATGCTGGTTCTGGTCGCACTGGTTTTGCTTGCTTTGTTTCTGCGCAGTAATTTTGGACTTGCGATGAGGGCTGCAGGCTCAAATCCGCGCATGGCACGTGCGCAGGGGGTCAATGTTGGGTTTCACATTTTCACAGGCGTTGCCTTGTCGAATGCCTTGGTTGGTTTGGGCGGGGCCTTGTTTGCACAAATAAATGGGTTTGCAGATGTGACGACAGGGGTTGGAACCATTGTTGTTGGTCTTGCTGCGGTGATCGTTGGTGAAACACTCCTACGCGGCAGGTTTATCTGGGTCGCGCTGATTGGTTGCATTGTCGGGTCAATCCTCTACCGTATTGCCGTGCAGTTAGCTCTGTCGGCAGATGTAATTGGACTTAAGGCATCTGACCTCAACCTGGCCACGGCCGTTTTGGTTGCTCTGGCACTTATCCTGCCAAAATTGCGCCGGGGAAAAACGACATGATTGAGATAAGCAATCTTGGCGTCACATTTGCTTCAGGAACGCCGTTAGAAAAACATGCCCTGAAGACCATCGACCTGTCGATTGATAGCGGGCGGTTCATTTCTGTGATTGGTTCGAATGGCGCTGGCAAATCCACTTTGCTTGGCGCGATTGCAGGAGATGTCACATGTACGCGCGGAAAAATTTCCATTGCCGAACGAGATATTACGCGTCTACCCGCTGCCAAACGAGCGCGTAGTATCGCGCGTGTCTTTCAAGACCCTTTGGCGGGCAGCTGCACGAATTTAACAATTGAGGAAAATCTGGCTATTGCAATGGCGCGGGGCGCACGTAGGGACCTCACGCGCGCATTGTCTGAAGATTGGCGTGGGGTTTTTGAGAGTCGAATCAAGCGTTTGGGTCTGGGTCTTGAGAAACGAATGCAAGACTTGATGGGGCAGCTATCAGGTGGCCAACGACAAGCAGTTTCCTTGATTATGGCGACCCTTGCACCCTGCGATATTTTGCTTTTGGACGAGCATACGGCGGCTCTGGACCCTGGAATGGCGGAATTCGTTCTGGAGTTGACCAAAGAAGTTCAACGCGATCTTGGGCTGACGACTTTGATGGTGACTCATTCAATGTCTCAGGCGTTGGAAGCTGGTGACCGAACGATCATGCTTCATGAAGGCGAGATCATTCTCGATGTTGACGGTCAGGAGAGACAAGGTTTGTCTGTTGAGGCGTTGGTGTCCAAGTTCCGCGACGTCCGTGACGGCGCAATAGATAGTGATGCACTGCTGCTTTAGCAGCTCATTTAAGGCCGCCAGTCATAAATCCAATTGTAGCGATTTGCTGTAACGGGACCGCCAACCTGCATGGCCAGATTTCGAACTGCGCGCATGATACCGCTCATATGGTATATTTTCCCCTGTTGCATAGATGTTTCCCAGACTTTGGTAACACGGTCCTGCCGGCTTTTCTGGTATTGGCTCAAAGCGTCTGGAAGGTCTTTTGCTGAGGAGCGAGAAACGTAGTGGGTCAGGGTCCATGCATCTTCAATGCTCATGCCGGCACCTTGAGCCATAAAGGGAACCATTGCATGGGCTGCATCTCCCAAGAGCGCAACACGGTCTTTCGTCCACGAAAGATTGGGGTCGATCGCGCAAAGAGCCCATTTTAACCACCCTTCGGTGGTCTGTATCATTGTTTGCACTGGGAGGTTCCAGTTTGAAAAAGCCAGAGCCAAATCTGCAATTTCACCCGGTGTTGACCAGCCTTCGTCTTGCCAGCCTCCTTGCGTAATCGCGACGGCATTGAAGTAGGTGCCATTGGCGATCGGATAGGTTACAAGGTGCGAATTGGGTGCAAGCCAAAGTGTGACGGTATGCCGTGCAATACCTTCCGGTACTGCGGTGATTGGCATGATGGCTCGCCAGGCAATACGCCCTGAATATTCAGGGCGCCCGGTGTTAACATAGCGTCTCGTCTGAGACCAAACTCCGTCAGCTCCAATAAGAGCATCTCCGCTGTCCATCGAGCCATTTTTCAGTTTGAGCGAAACGACACCCTTACCGCCCAGAACGTCCACAACGTGAGACGCTTTGTGAACCGTAACATTGGTGTTGGAATTCACTTCATTCAGAAGAATCGCATGAAGGTCGGCTCGAGATAGGACAATAGTCTTGAATTGTTCAGGTGTTGCAATGCGTGTGATCAAGTCGCCGGAGTGACCATCCCGCACTTCCACTTTGTCGATTTCTACTCCGCCCTTGCGCTTCATAGAAACGCCTAGAGAATCCAGAACGGATAAGGCATTTGCGGACAGTTGCAGCCCAGCGCCAATGGGTAAAAATTCAGCCGAGCGCTCGTATACCGTCACTTTATGATTGGCTTTCGCCAGACACAGCGCTGTTGTCAGCCCGCCAATGCCACCACCTGCAATGAGAATAGAGTGCTGATTACTCAATGAAAATGACTTAGATTTTGATCATCATACCTGATGGCTTGCTCTCTGTCGGGCCAAGTTCAGGATCATATTTGTAGAGTGTAGAGCAATAGGGACAGACTTTTTCCGTGTCGTCACCCATGTCCAGAAATACATGTGGGTGATCTTGCGGGGGCCTGGCGCCGACGCACATAAATTTCTTCACTCCGATTGTGATGGCTTCCACACCATCGGTGTTGTGAAAATAAGGTGTGACCGCGTCTGCCATGCGACAAAGCTCCGTTGGTGTGGTTAGCTCAAGTGATTTGCTTACTCATAAAAGGTTCCTGCTGGAAAGGGTAGGGGGAAATCGCTATTGAAAGCAACAATGAAACCTAATTGCGCAAAGCGTTGACTGGAGATTGCAGGCTATGAATTTGAATATGATGCCCAAGATGCATTTTGACCACGATGATATTCAGATTTCCTTTGTCGATTTGCCGCCAAAAGAAGGTGTGCCCGAAAGGGAGATTCCCGTTCTGCTGATTCACGGTTTCGCTTCCAGCGCGCGCGTGAACTGGGTTTATCCATCTTGGACGACGACCCTCACCGGGGCCGGCTACCGTGTTATTGCTCTGGACAACCGTGGGCATGGAGATAGTGAAAAACTGTACGACCCGTCTGCTTACTACGCAGCCACTATGGCGATGGACGCAAAAGCGTTGCTGGACCATCTGCAAATAACGCAAGCTCATGTGATGGGCTATTCCATGGGCGCACGGTTAACGGCGTTCCTGGCACTAAAGTTTCCTGAACGTGTGCGCTCGGCAGTTTTTGGTGGCCTTGGTATGGGTATAGTAACCGGTGTTGGCGCATCCCAGCCCATCGTGGATGCGCTTTTGGCTGAGGATACTGAATCAATATCGGACGAGGTTGGCAAGCGCTTCCGTGCATTTGCGGATGCGACCAAAAGTGACCGGAAGGCTCTGGCAGCGTGCATGGTCTCGACGAGACAGACATTGTCGGAAACCGAAATTGGCGAATTGCAACCGCCTGCGCTTGTTGCAGTGGGAAGCAAAGACGATATCTCAGGGTCTGGCGAAGGTTTGGCGAATTTAATTCCTGGAGCCGAGTTTCTGGATATTCCGGGGCGTGACCATCAATTAGCTGTCGGAGACAAAGTATATAAGGCAGGCGTCCTCAAATTCTGGGAGCAAATGTAGCAACCCTATCGTCCTCGAAACTTGGCATTTCTTTTTTCGAGAAAGGCAGCGACACCTTCCTGGTAGTCGTTGCTATCAAAACACGCATCCGCCGCTGCATAAGCATCGTCAATTATCCGATCGTTTGGCAATAGCACGGCGGCAATTGCCTTTTTTGCGGCTCTTATCGTCAGCGGAGCCATTACGGCAACAGTGTTGGCTATTTTTAGGACATCGGTTTCCAGGTCGACCTTTGTTGAAACTGCGTTCAGAATACCGAGTTTAAACGCTTCTTCCGCTTTGATCACTCTTGCTGTGTAGAATAACTCTTTAGCGACGGCGGGACCTAGCGTTGTCACAATATCTACCATTGCATCTACCGGATATCCGATGCCAAGTTTTGCGGCAGGAATGCTGAACTTTGCATCATCCGCGGCGTAACGCAGGTCGCAGGCCACTGCGATGCCAAACCCGCCGCCCATGCAAAACCCGTAAATCATTGCGATCGTTGGCTTTTTGCAGGTGCGAATGGACGCAAATGCAATGCTATTTGCTTTGTCATATGCGCGTGCTGCTGCGCCACCCGCACGGCTTGTGGAAAATTCGGAAATATCAGCGCCGGACACAAAAGCCGTGTCACCAGCTCCCCGCATTATGATCACATTGACACGCGGATCAGCATCCGCTTCTGCCACAACTGCAGGCAGCGATTGCCACATGTCTAGCGTCATCGCGTTGTGATGTTTGGGGTTTTGAATGCGTATGATGGCCAGTGGCGGAACTATTTGGAGAAAGATGCCAATTGTTGGATCAGGTGTAGCCATGAAATGCCAGGTTTTGCCTTGCGCTGTCGGTCGGTGTAATACTCGGCCTTGTTATTCTTGTTTTGATAACCCACTTTGACTAAAACATGGTGCTCACGCAAGCGGGAAGCACAAAGCTACAATCGGTCCATTGGAGGGTCACATGGCACACGCCAAAAAACAAAATCTTTCCAGCCTGGATCCGGTATGGCGCTCTCTGCGTCAGGAGGCTGAGGCTATTGTCGCGCATGAGCCGGATATGGCCCCATTCATTTATAGCACCGTTTTGAATCACAAGACGTTGGAAGACGCCATCATTTGGCGGATCGCTGACCGGTTAGACCACTCTGCTATGCCGGATGATCTTATTCGCAAGGCTTTTGCCCAGTCGCTGGAAGACGAGCCGGAACTGGCAGATGTTATTCGTGTTGATCTGGGTGCTGTTTATGATCGCGATCCAGCATGTGATCGGTTTATTGAACCTGTTTTGTACTTCAAAGGCTTTCACGCGATCCAGACGCATCGCTTGGCAAATTGGTTATTGCGCAAAGGGCGACGTGATTTCGCGCTATATCTGCAAAGCAGGGCGTCAGTCGTATTCCAAACGGACATTAATCCTGCAGTATCAATTGGCAAAGGCATTTTCCTGGATCACGCAACTGGGCTTGTGGTTGGAGAAACTGCGACGATTGGTGACGATGTTTCCATCCTTCAAGATGTCACATTAGGTGGAACAGGCAAAAAAGGTGGTGATCGTCACCCAAAAATACAAAATGGCGTTCTGATTGGCGCTGGCGCGAAGATTTTGGGGAATTTCCAAATCGGTCATTGCTCCCGCATTGCGGCTGGGTCTGTAGTACTAAGTGAAGTGCCAGCCAACACAACGGTTGCTGGTGTGCCAGCGAAAGTTGTCGGTGCTGCTGGCTGCTCTGAACCATCACGTTCCATGGACCAGATATTGGCAGAAAAGGGCGCTTAAGCACTCTTTACATGAGTGTTTTTTAACTCAGAATGGACTGTGTATCTTCTTGCTATGCACTTTATTTTGTCCGATTGGTGTGCCATCAACCCTCACAGATATTTGCCTTTCATAATTTCACAAACACGGAAAGAAGCGCGCAATGGACGCCACTGAACTTCAAAAACTGGACGCGTACTTTAAGTCTAAATTTGCAAATCTGAATTTGCAGGTCCGCGCCCGGCCACGCAAAACGGATTCAGCTGAGCTTTATCTGGCAGATGAGTTTTTGGGCGTGATTTATCTTGACGACGAAGATGGTGATCGGTCGTTCAATTTCTCAATGGCCATTTTGGATATGGACCTGGACGACGTTTAATCGTCTTCGGTACAGCGAAAGTAAGCAAATGCCGCCCATGGATTTTCTCAATCAAACTTCCGTTGATGACATTGAAGAGGGTAAAGAATTTGCGCCCAAGTTTGATGAAAACGGTCTGATTTGTTGCGTCGTTAGCGATCACACAACCAAAGACGTGGTTATGGTTGCCTACATGAATGCGGAAGCTCTCTCGCAAACCATTACCACCAGAACGGGCACTTATTGGAGCCGGTCTCGTAACAAGCTTTGGGTTAAGGGTGAGACCAGCGGCCACACCCAACACGTCGAGCGCATGCGAGTGGATTGCGATCAAGATGTAATTTTGATGAGCGTCACGACAGCTGGTACCGGGGCGAACTGTCATACCGGTCGAAAGTCTTGTTTTTTTCGCGATATTGATCTTGAAGTGCCGGGTGCTAATCCGCAGCTTGTTACAAGCGACGAGCATCGCCACTTTGATCCCGCTCAAGTCTATACATCTGAGTAAAGCTTGGCCAGCAGCTGACCGGAATGCCACTAAATGTCCCGGTCAGCTTTTTTGCCTTTAAGTCAAATACTTATTGAAGAAGTCAATCGTACGACTCCACGCCAGCTCTGCCGCATCTTTGTCGTAGCGCGGCGTTGTGTCATTGTGGAAGCCATGATTTACACTAGGGTAGATGTGAGCCGTGTAAGTCTTGCCATGTTCCTTCAAAGCGGCTTCATAGGCGGGCCAACCTTCGTTAATCCGAGTATCCAATTCCGCATATTGCAGCAAAAGTGGTGCTTGAATTTTTGGCACATCTTCAGCGCTCGCCTGGCGCCCGTAGAACGGAACTGAAGCAGAGAGTTCTGGATAGGCAACCGCAAGCGCATTGCATACGCCACCACCATAGCAAAAGCCGACCGCGCCTACTTTGCCCGTGCTGTCATCGCGTGCCGCGAGATGTTCATACGCAGCAAAGAAATCATTCATCAGTTTTTCACGATCGACTGTTCGCTGCAATTCACGACCCTCGTCATCAGTACCCGGATATCCGCCAACAGATGTCAGACCGTCTGGAGCAAGTGCCATAAAACCGGCCTTGGCTGCTCGGCGGGCTACATCCTCAATATACGGGTTAAGTCCCCGGTTTTCATGGACAACCAGTACAGCGGGCAATGGCCCTGAGACAGAAGCTGGTTTAACCAGATAACCTTTCACGCTGCCATGCCCGTTGGGTGATTCATAGGTAATGTATTCAGCAACAATATCACCGTCATCTGGTGCAACTTGTTGAGCCAATGCATATTGCGGGCTTAGCAGTCCCAGCAATGCCGCAGCAGTAACACCTCCCACCGCAAATTTACCGGCACGATCCAGAAACTCACGCTTCGTTATTTTGCCGTGAGCATAATAGTCATAAAGATCAAGCAGTTCCTGATCGAAATCTTTAGCTGTTAGACGAACCATATCAGTCTCCTAAAGTTGTGTGAGATTTTGGTATGGTAGTTCAGGCTTTTTGGCGCGAGAAGTTGGTTTTGTGTAACAAGATGTATCAGGTCACAGCAGTTTGCCGCGGATTTTAGCTTCGCCTTCTTTGTTTTTGCTGGCAAAAGCTGTGGATATTTACTAGGTGTCTCGTGCTTGCATTTCGCAGGCAGTTCTCAGGGCGGGGCGCAATTCCCCACCGGCGGTGATCCACAAATCGCTTTAGCGAGAGGTGACAGCCCGCGAGCGGCTTCAAATAGACTTGCGTCTTGCTTGAAGTGTCAGCAGATCCGGTGTGAATCCGGAGCCGACGGTTATAGTCCGGATGAAAGAGAACAGAGTGTGGATTGAGACGCGTATGCCATTGGCAACGCACTCTTTGTCTATGTTCTATCGCGCCCTGATTCATGTGTCGAAACAGGAGAATGACGCGATGAATCAGATACTTGTTAAAAATGGTATTTCGCCCGCATTTGTGGGTGCCGCATACATGGTGTTGGCCGGCGCCTTATTTGCATTGGTAAATATTTCCGTCCAAGGCGCTGCCATGAGCTTTGGCATGCCTTCATCATCTGTCGCCTTTTGGCAGTATGCTATCGCCCTGGTGTTGGGCGGTGCCTGGTTGTTGAGGCTGGGTCCCAAGGGGTTTGCCACCAAGAATCTCGGCAAGCATGTCATACGTGTATTATTTGCCGCAGCAGGCGTTCAGCTTTGGGTTCTGGGATTGAAGTCAGTCCCGATCTGGCAAGCAATTGCCCTTATAATGACATCGCCTTTTTTTGTGACTGTTGGAGCGGCCATTTTCTTACGAGAAACGGTGAGTGTTCAACGTTGGGCAGCAACAGCTGTTGGATTTGCAGGCGGCATGATCATTCTATCGCCTTGGTCTGATACGTTTACCGTCGCAGCACTATACCCTATCGGCGCTGCCGCACTGTGGGCAATGGCGTCTTTGATGACAAAAAGTCTGACCAAGCAAGAAGCCGCTGACACCGTTACGGCTTATTTGCTGGTTCTGCTGACGCCAATTAATGCTGTGTTTGCAGGTGTTGAGGGATTTGTGGCCCCAACAGGAACGGCTTTGTGGCTTGTACTCGGTGCAGGTTTGCTCACCGCATTGGCGCAATTGGCTTTAACGCGTGCTTATGCTGCTGCAGATGCTTCATATGTTCAACCCTTTGACCATCTGAAACTGCCACTGAACGTCCTGTTTGGCTGGCTTGCATTTCAATTTGTACCAAGTGGGAATCTCTGGTTAGGTGCTGCGCTGATAATAGGGGCAAGCATGTATATTCTGCAGCGAGAAGCCAAAGAACAATCAGCCTGATCAGGGCTGGCAGAGTAGTGTGTCAGCAGGCCAATCAATTTGTGCCTGCTGATACGCAGTTGGAATAACTAAGTGACGTTAACTTGCATAAAGGTAGTTTTTTAGATCTTCCGCTTCCTTTTCTGCATCTGCAATGCGGCGTTTTACAAGATCTCCAATCGAAACCATGCCAGCTAACTTACCATCTTCCAAAACAGGAATGTGTCGGAAGCGACCTTCGCTCATACGTGCCATGGCGGTCTGTATGGTGTCTTCTGGTCCGCATGTTACTACATTCGACGTCATGCAAGTTGAGGCATCTGCATTTAATGCATCCGGTCCGTTGTCAGCAATCCTGCGCACAATATCTCGTTCCGACAAGATACCTGCTAGCTTCCCGGAGCCATCGACGATAAGTATTGCCCCGATACGGTGTTCTCGGAGTGTGGAGCACACCTCCAAAAGGGTTTTTGGTAAGGTTATCGTAAATACGTCACTGCCTTTTTCACTTAGTATTGAGGCTATTGTCATGCGTTCCTCCCATCTCTCGTTGTATCGCCCAAAGCGAGTTGGAACGAAAAGTGTGCGCTGAAACGCGAAACCGAGCAAGTCACGCAACTTTACCGATTGTTATAAGGGTGTGATCATCTCCGGTTTGGTATGGGATCAAATAGCGGGAAAAGCGCTAGACCTGAAAGAAAGCCGCCCATATGTGCCTCCCATGCAATGCGGCTTCCCTCGCCCGCAATGCCAGTATTTGAAAGGCCAAATGCCAAGTTCATCACGAACCAGGCGCCAATAAAAATCAATGCCGAGCTGTTGTGAATAAGTTTTGGCAAAGGTTCCGCGGGATGAAGAAACGCCTGTTCACCCTGTTGCCGGGCTGCACGTGACAAAGGTCCCCCTGCACTGAACGCAAATCTGCCGACTGCTGCCATTTGTCCGGAAATAGCTGCAGAAGCACCGATCGTCGGTACAAGTGAGTCTGAGTTGAAGATATAGTGCATTGCTGCGCCAGCAGCAGCGCAAAGCGCCGAAAATGCCAGAAACCGCATCGTTTGGAACCGCCAGGCGAGGGCACTTCCAAAAGCAAGCATCCATACAGAATTCGTTAGAACATGAACCCAATTGCCATGAAGAAAAGCATGGCTAATCGGGCTGATCCATTCAGAGATGGGCGAACCTGGAAATTCGCCCGGAAATTGATAGCGTCCAGGAATGAAAGAATATCTGATCAAAATATCAAGATAATTCTCAGAAGACAGCAAGCCCATACCAGCATGTATACCGATGAACATGGCTGCCAGTGCAATGATGACATTTGGTGCATTTATTGCCCGGGTGTTTTCGACAGGCGGCGGCGTGGGATGTGATTGTTCTTCCATGGCCGATACATAGCCGGTGTCTGCCTGAAATCAAAGCGGGTTGTGTTGGCAGTGAGATTGTTTTGCCTGGCATGCCCTGACCGCGTTCACCGCAAAACTAATCCACAGAATCTCGCCGTGGTTAACCATGAATTTGCTCAACTCGTACAAGTGCAATTAAAGCTGTTAAGACATTGTTAGGCATTCAAACGCACACCAAATATCGGATTTTTTATGGGTTACCCTACGGTTCATGCATTGTTCAATTACTGGAACCAACAGCGCAATGGAAGCGCTGCCCCAGAACGTGCCGATATACACCCAGGAGATATCCGCAGTATTCTGCCAGAAGTCTTTTTGTTAGAGCGCAGCGCGGACGGGCGTTTTTACTATCGGTTGGCGGGCACTTTGCTGTGCCAAAATGCCCGACGTGAGTTGAAGGGGCAAAGGCCCTTGGCTCATTTTACCGACCTTGATCGCCGCAAAATGCAGATTGCACTCACACAGGTTGCGGAGAAAGGGCTGATTTTTAAAGCGGACATACTTGGTATTAGTGCTAAGGGCCGATCTGTTGAGCAACAATGGATTGTGTTACCACTGCGAAAGGGAGATGGTCCATTTGCGCGCCTGATAGGGGCATGCGTGACAGTGGAAGAGCCGTTCTGGCTTGGACGAGACCCGATTGTACGCAACAGCATCTTGTCCGCACGAATGATTAGCACACAAAACGAGCGCGCAATGCGTGACCTCAAAGGTGGTGCGCCACTGCCATTTACGGCGGAGGTCAGGCCGAACCGAGGTGCCAACCCGATTTACGCGATGCGTGGCCGTGTTGAGAGACCGAACCGCCCACTATCCATCACAGACCTTCAAGCGCGCATTGAGCAACAATTTGGGAGGCGTGCTGTGACACCAAGCAGAGCTGGTCCAATTTTACATGCGGGTATGTTTTCTAACAATGGCGATTTGCAGACCCCAAATTTCAATGTCGTCCCCTTGTCGGGCCCCGAAAAGCGTGTGCAGCATTTGACAGTCTTCAGTGGTGGAAAAGAAGGTTGAATCCATATTTCATAGTTAAAAATCTGTTAAAAATTTAAATAAAATTAGATGTAAAATCGATTTAAAAGCAAATGCTATTTTTGGCGTGATATAAAATCCTGAGAAGTATTCTGTTCCCAATAAACAATTGGGTACATATATATGAAATACTTCAAAAGATCGTTGGTCTTTGGGTTTTTTGTAGCTTTTGGCCTTGTCGGTCAATCAGACGCTATGAATCCACACAATGCGTATATGAACTTAACTGGGAAGACGCGCCCCCCCATAGGTCATGTGCAATTCTGCAATTCCAACCCTGAACATTGCAAACGTGTTGCGGGTCAGGACCGAAGCATGGAATTGACAGCGGAGCGCTGGGACGAACTCATCCGCATCAACCATCTGGTCAATCAATCAGTTATTCCAGTTTCAGATCTGGACTTATACGCGCGCCCTGAAGTCTGGACATTTCCAGGACGATATGGAGATTGTGAGGATTACGTTCTTCTCAAACGCCACTACCTGCTGGAGAAGGGTTGGCCAGCTGGAAGTCTGCTAATTACAGTTGTTCGTCGACCAGATGGAGAAGGCCATGCCGTCCTGACCGTCAGGACAGACCGTGGCGATTTCATTCTGGATAATTTACAGCCACTGATTCATCACTGGACTGAAACGCCTTATGCGTATGTAAAGCGACAATCCAGTAAAAACCCTGAACGTTGGGAAGGTATTGCTGATGCGCGCGGGCGGGTGGGTCCTGTCGCATCAACTAACTAAGGCCTGAACCAAGGTGCACAGCTTACTTAGTTTCTAGCTCCTTGGAAAACCTGCGAAAATTACGCTGATAATTTAGTGCAGATTCCGTCAGTTTGTCCGCATCCTCAGTACCCAAGGTGCGGATCACCTTTCCCGGCATTCCCACTACCAGGGAATTGTCGGGAATTTTTTTGCCCTCAGGAACCAATGCTCCAGCGCCAATCAAGCAATTCTTTCCAATTTCGGCTCCATTCAGCACAATGGCGCCCATTCCGATCAGAGAGTTGTCGTCGATCGAGCACCCATGGATGATTGCACGGTGTCCTATTGTGCAGTTTTTACCGATGATAGCTGGAAAGCCTGGGTCGGTGTGGACCATGGAATGTTCTTGAATATTGGTTCCATCGCCCACAGAAATCAGCTCATTGTCGCCACGTAACACTGCTCCAAACCAAATACCAACAGCGTCGCCGATTTTTACATTCCCAATAACGTCTGCATCTGGTGCGATCCAAAAATCATCATGTTCAGGTAAGGCGGGAGACTTTCCCTCTAAATCATATATTGGCATTCGCAACTCCTGCTATAACCGTGTGGTATCTACGTCGAAGAATGGCCACGCAGTAATGTTAGAAACCGTGTTTGCTCGTTGGTGTTGCCAGCAAAGACGCCCCTAAACTGGGTTGTCACTGTAGACACGTCATGTTTGTGAACACCACGCAGAGACATGCACATATGTTCAGCTTCCAATAGCACAGCCACGCCGCGCGGTTGTAGCGTATCATCTATTGCATCGGTGATTTGAGCAGTCAGGTTTTCCTGAGTCTGCATACGCCGCGCAAATATATCCGTGACGCGCGCAAGCTTTGAAAGGCCGACAACACCTTGGTTTGGATAATATCCAATGTGTGCTTTTCCTACAAACGGTACCATGTGGTGTTCGCAATGAGAGTAGAACGGAATATTACGGAGAATAACTATGTCCTTATAGCCGCCAACTTCCTCAAAAGTGCGCTCAAGAACGTCCGCTGCGCTTTCCTGGTAGCCACGGTAAAATTCTTCATAGGCTTTGACCACACGTTTGGGCGTATCAAGAACACCTTCTCGCGTCGGGTCGTCACCTGCCCATGCAATGAGTGTGCGCACGGCGGCTTCCGCCTCTTCTCTGGAAGGGCGCTGTTGTTTACCGGGCGCACTCGGTTCGTCTGTGTTGAGCGGCTTTGTCAGCGCATCCATGCTTTACTCCTGAAATGAAGCCCGGCTTCAGTATTCATGCCAAAAAATCGGCTTTACACTAGCAAGCCAACTTACGCAAAGTAAGGCGCTGACAATTGATGACAAGCTGTAGCACTGACAATCTATGCAAATGGCATTATATATCTCAATTAAGCGATGCTGCGAAATGTATCTGAACCAAAGAATTGACTGAGAGACCTATGATCGACGAGGTTTACAACGCCAAAATTCTGGAATTTGCAGGGAATATACCTCGCATTGGAAAATTGGATAAGCCTGATGCGTCCGCTAAGGCGCATTCTAAGCTGTGCGGATCTACAGTTTCGATCGATTTGAAATTGGAACACGGCGTGGTGACCGATTATGCTCAGGACGTGAAGGCATGCGCGCTCGGTCAATCTTCGGCATCGATTCTGGCTGCAAATATTGTTGGCGCCAGCAGTGAAGAGCTGCGGGCTTTGAAAATGGCCATGTATGAAATGCTGAAGGAATGTGGTCCGGCACCTGTTGGCAGATTTCGTGATCTAAAGTTTCTTGAACCTGTAAAAGACTATCGGGCACGGCATGCTTCCACGCTTCTGGCGTTTGATGCGGTGGTGGATGCACTGGATCAGATTGAAGAGAAACGAAATTCAGAAAGTGCGGCCTAAAACCGCTCTGAGATTTGGAAGTGGGCGTTCAGATAGATTTCTGGTGGGATTGAGTTTTGAACGCGTTCCACCATCTCATCAAAGGTATCTTTTGAAATTTCACCGAGTGCCACGTATATTTGTTCTTCATTCTCGCTATCTGCTGACTGGGGACTCTTGAAAATTCTTAATTCTTCAGTTTTCAACTGGCCAATGAGTATGTCCGCCGCATCATTCATCAACTTGCCGTCAGAAAAATCATTATATACCCGGAAGACATGCACGATATCTTCAGGCCCAAGTCCGATGACAGAAGGCCTCAAGGTCATCTCCGCGGCGGAACGGTCTGGCACAAGTTGTAGCACTTCATCCGTAAATCGTTCAATTGATGTGCCTGTGTCCGATGGTTCAGCTCGAATGGCTGACAAGCCTGCAACGCTCAAGGTCTTTAAAGATGCAACTATGTCAGAGGCTTTTAGGTCGTTTTCTAATGGGGTTGTGACCAATTCTTCTATTCGTGCTGCATCATCTGTATCTGCTGGCGTTAGAACATAGACAACTTGTCCTGAATTATCATTGAGCCACCCCATGATGATACCGATGATAATTGCTACACCCACGACGGGTATTAGTATGTTTAGCTGCCTGCGAGTCATAGGGAATAGAATGCCGTGAATCTGCGATTCAAACAAGCGATCCAATTGTGCATAATTATTGAATGAACAAGACAAGCAACAATTTACTTCCAAAAAACTGGCCGCGGCAAGTCGGTCTTGGCCTGATCTGGATTTATCAAAAGGCTGTTTCTCCGCTGCTTGGATCATCCTGCAGATATGCACCAACCTGTTCGTCCTATGGTGCGGAGTGTATTTCAAATTTTGGACTTTGGGCCGGAAGCTGGATGACGTTGGCGCGATTTATCAGGTGTAACCCTTTCGGAGCATCTGGCCATGACCCGGTTCCGATGAAACCAAATGAAAAAGGGCGATGGTACCTACCTTGGCGCTATGGATATTGGACGGGCGCTCATATTGATCCGGCAACGCGTTTGGATTAGTTGTTCTAAAGCCAGCTTGTTTCTGTAAGGAAACAAATTTCAAGAAGTTGCAGCTTCCATTTGGGTTCCAATTGGGCGCGAATTATAAACTCTCCCCGCATTTTCCGCATATTTTTAATAACAAGAGCGTCACTGTGGAACACACACGCGTGAGCTGTGTTGTCATTTTCGTGAGGTGGAAATTGGCGAATGGCAGAGTTCTGCGGTTTGGCTCGGATGATCTCACGCGCCCGTGAATGTTCATGGAAACTGAACAGATCGTTTCAGTTTAAATCTCAAATTCTCTTCCC
>JBDWQA010000010.1:0-301122 GCA_039986835.1 Hyphomicrobiales bacterium | reverse complement strand
GGGAAGAGAATTTGAGATTTAAACTGAAACGATCTGTTCAGTTTCCATGAACATTCACGGGCGCGTGAGATCATCCGAGCCAAACCGCAGAACTCTGCCATTCGCCAATTTCCACCTCACGAAAATGACAACACAGCTCACACGTGTGTGTTCCACAGTGACGCTCTTGTTATTGAAAATATGCGGAAAATGCGGGGATTGGTTGAAGAACATCCATGGAATTTGACGATGAATTTACCCGATTAATGGGAAAAGATAAAAAAAGAGGTCACCTTCGGGTAGGTGACCTCTTAATGTGCGGATCGGGTATCCGCGTTCTGGAAGCCAGAGCTCTACGAAATGATCGGGGGAGAGAACTTCGAGAGCCTGCTTTCAGTATTCAATACGCAGCTTAAAAAATTTGGATCATATTTTTGCTAGGGCTTAGGATCCGGATAGACTGCGTTCAATTGCGACGATTTGATCGCGTAACATGAGACGGGTTTTCTTTAGAGATTTGATGTTGAGACTGTCAGCGCTTGGTCGCCTCTGTTCAAAATCAATTTTCGAATCAAGAATTCCATGTCTTTCATGAAGTGCGTTCAATCGGCTGGTCATCAATTCCTCCGTTTAATTGGCTCACATCACATAGATGGAATTGAAGGCCAATAAATTCCAATAGAATAGCCTGCTTTGATTGATAGATTTTTTCTATCTGCGTCTCGTTATCGAAAGACAGTTATTTCTGGAAAACGATCAACGCAAATGGAGCGGATGAGATCTGCAATTTCGGAAAATTGTTCCGATTGCACAGAACGACCGCGCCATGCCAGCCCTATCTGTCGATGCAGATTGTTCGCAGAAAATTCCAGAACCTTCAATTTGTCGCGTTCGGAAATTTCCGACCTTATATACAGCGCAGGTAAGAAGGCAATGCCAACGCCCATACCAGCCATCAGGCGGATTGTATCAAGACTTGTTCCTTCATAGTCGCGCAATAAGGTTGCACCGAATTCTTCACATAAAATGCGAACCTGCTCATACAGATGATGACCGCGTTCAATAGTGAGAACGTATTGCCCATCCAGGTCCTTTCTTTCGATATTGGCTTTTGTCGCCAAATCATGATCATTGGCAACAACCAAACGAAGCGGTTCTCGAAACAGGCGTTCAACAAAAAAATCGCTTTTTTGAAGCGGCAAAGGAGAAACTATCAGATCAAGACTGCCAGCCTGTAATTGCGCCTGCAGATCAATGGGTTTGCCTTCCTTTACATAGAGTTTCAAATCTGGATGCTTCATATGTAGTGAGGGCACGATGTGAGGCAGCAAGTAAGCACCAAGCGTGGGAGGCACACCAAGGCGCACAGTACCATGCAGGCCATGCTGAGCAGATGCAGCCAGATTTTCGATTTCTTTGATCTCCGACAAGACCCGTTTCGCGCGGTCCGCTATCTTTCCACCCAATGGTGTTAAGATGACACGCCCTTGATTGCGCTCTACGAGAGTAGCTTCCAGCCGCCGTTCCAGTTCCTGTATCTGCATACTTAGTGTTGGTTGCGTGACATTCACCCGCTCTGCGGCTCGGCGGAAATGCAACTCTTCGGAAAGGGCGACAAGATAGCTGAGTTGTCGAAGTGTCGTCACATTGGTTTCCTCCTGGTTGATAGAAAATCTCTATCACAATTTATGAACTAGTTTCTTGTCATCAATTGATCCGGATGTGAGGTCAGAACAAGATTGCTAAACGAGCAGATGCCTTATTGGTGACTTAGATCGGTGCGACTGCGCGGGATGTGAAATTAAAATTGCGAGTCTCGGTATGTTAAGTATGTCTGTTTCCGGCTCAAATATCGGGCCTATCGTCGTGTTCTTGCATGCCGCTGGGATCAGTCGCTGGATGTGGCATGATATAACGCCTCAATTGCCCGCAGTAACACATGTGCTACCGGATTTGCCGGGGCACGGTGAAAGTTCTTCCATTTCCTGGCAATCCATCACGCGATCGGCAGAGCTGGTTTGGGCGGAACTAGACAATGCGTTTGACCAGGCAGAGATGGAAAAACGCGGCATTCATCTGGTTGGCATTTCCCTGGGTTCTTACGTGGGCTTGGCCATGTTGGCGGCAAGGCCAAAAGCAGTGTCTTCAGCAGTTTTTAGTGGAATGCATGCCGAAAAAATGAAGAACGCAGCCCTTATAAAGATGTTCGCATGGGTGATGGCACCATTTACCCGATTGCCTTTTATGGCCAAGCAATCAGCGCGCATGTTTGGGTTGGCGGGAGAAGACGTAAACACTTTTGCTAGGGAGGCGCGCAAAACTGGTCTTTCAGCGATCCGAAAAACGATTGCACAAGTTATCGATTATGTTCTACCCGCAAACTTGAATGCCATAACAACACGCATTCTTTTTGTCGCCGGCTCCAAAGAACACGAGACCATATTGAGGTCTCTGAACGTCTTGGCTGCCAATATCAAATACGGACAAGCCGCAATTGCCCCGGACCTGGGGCATGGTTGGGCAGGACAAGACCCAGAGCTGTTTGCAAAAACGGTTGAGGCACATCAAACAGCTTCCGCATTGCCACAGAAATTGCGAGTGATACTGGAAGTATGATCGTTGTGCTTTCCGGTTCGATCCGAACATGTTCGGGCGGAATGGAGTTAACGACAGAAGAATACGATCTGGTTCCTGCGGTTTAACGCTTGAAGTAAAAACTGGAGCTATCGAAATTTTGCGCGGTATGATTTGAATACGGCAGACCAGTCTCCCATTTCTTGGTGAGACCCAGAAAAGGAAATAGAGATGACGCGCTCAGCCACACCAGTTGATCCAGACGGCTTACTTGAATATTCGGTTGTTTTCACAGATCGCTCTTTAAACCATATGTCCAAGGCATTTCAGGGGGTCATGAAAGACATCTCGTCGATGCTGCGTGGCGTATACAATGCAGAGGCAGCAATTGTGGTTCCTGGAGGTGGAACCTTTGGGATGGAGGCAGTTGCGCGCCAATTCGGTACTGGCAAGAATTGCATGGTGCTACGCAATGGCTGGTTTTCGTTCCGTTGGACACAGATTTTTGAGGCGGGAGATATTCCGGCTTCTTCGACTGTCTTAAAGGCGCGCCGCATTGCCGATGAACATCAGGCAGCATTCACACCGGCGCCCATTGAAGAGGTTGTTGCCAGTATCGCGGCGGAAAAACCTGATTTAGTGTTTGCGCCCCATGTAGAAACATCTTCAGGCATTATTCTGCCAGATGACTATATACGTGCGGTCGCTGATGCAACACATGCGGTGGGCGGGCTGTTTGTTCTCGACTGCATCGCCTCTGGAACGGTCTGGGTGGACATGAAAGCCGCTGGCGTGGATGTGCTGATCAGCGCTCCGCAAAAGGGTTGGAGTTCTTCACCATCCAGTGGTCTTGTGATGTTAGGCGAAAAAGCGCTGGAAGTTCTGCCGAATACCAAAAGCACGAGCTTTGCCTGTGATCTTTTAAAGTGGCACCAGATCATGCAGGCCTTTGAGAATGGTGGACATGCTTATCACTCCACAATGCCAACAGACTCGCTTGCAAAGTTCCGTGACGCAATGATTGAGACACGTGAGAAGGGTTTCGACACCGTGCGTGGCGACCAATTGGATCTGGGCCGTAAAGTACGTGCACTTATGGCTCAGCACGGGTTCAAGAGCGTCGCTGCTGAGGGTTTTGAAGCGCCGGGAGTTGCTGTGTTCTATACAGACGATGTCAACATCCACAATGGAAGCAAATTTGCTGCACAAGGGATGCAGATTGCGGCAGGTGTTCCGCTACAGTGCGACGAGCCAGATGACTATCGAACATTTCGACTAGGACTGTTTGGATTGGACAAGCTTGGCGATGTCAATAAAGCGGTTGGCAAACTGGAAACAGCCTTAGCCCGCGTGTTGGCCGATGAACAGAAAGTCGCTTAAACGCGCATTTTTCCAAATTTAATCTGAAGAAACAAAAAAGGCGACCCGAAGGTCGCCTTTTTCACAAAGTTTGGGTGTGTTGGACTTAGAAGTCCATGCCACCCATGCCGCCCATGCCGCCAGGCATGCCGCCTGGAGCACCGCCGCCTGCGCCTTCTTTGGCAGGCTTGTCAGCAACCATAGCTTCAGTTGTGACGAGCAGGCCGGATACAGATGCTGCATCCTGAAGTGCTGTACGAACAACTTTAGTTGGATCGATGATGCCTTTGGCGATCAGGTCAACATACTCTTCGTTTTGTGCATCAAAGCCGAAAGCGTCTTTGCCTTCCAGAACCTTGTTGACCACAACAGAGCCTTCAACGCCTGAGTTTTCAGAGATCTGACGGATTGGAGCCTGCAATGCACGCTGTACAATCTTGATACCAGCCTGAATGTCTGGATTGTCAGAAGTCAACTCACCAACAGCAACGGTAGCGCGAAGCAATGCAGTACCACCGCCTGGTACGATACCTTCTTCAACAGCAGCGCGTGTTGCGTTCAGTGCATCATCAACGCGGTCTTTGCGTTCTTTCACTTCAACTTCTGTGGAACCGCCAACGCGGATAACGGCAACGCCGCCAGCCAGTTTAGCAAGACGCTCCTGAAGTTTCTCGCGATCGTAGTCAGATGTTGTTTCCTCAATCTGAGCTTTGATCTGTGCAACGCGACCTTCGATGCCTTCTTTTTCACCAGCACCGTCAACAATGGTGGTTGCTTCTTTTGTGATAGCAACGCGCTTGGCAGTGCCGAGCATTTCCATGTCGATGTTTTCAAGCTTGATGCCAAGATCATCAGAAATCACTTCACCACCGGTGAGGATCGCGATGTCTTCGAGCATTGCTTTACGACGATCACCAAAGCCTGGAGCTTTAACAGCAGCAACTTTAAGACCGCCGCGCAGCTTGTTCACTACGAGTGTTGCAAGTGCTTCGCCTTCTACGTCTTCAGCGATGATCATCAAAGGACGACCGGACTGAACAACTTTTTCCAAGATTGGAAGCATTGCCTGCAGGTTGGAGAGTTTTTTCTCGTGCAGAAGAATGTATGGATCTTCCAACTCTGTGGTCATTTTCTCTGAGTTCGTCACAAAGTACGGAGACAGGTAACCACGGTCGAACTGCATGCCTTCAACAGTTTCGAGTTCAAACTCGAGAGCTTTAGACTCTTCAACTGTGATAACGCCTTCGTTGCCAACTGTCTGCATTGCTTCGGCGATTTTCTCACCAACAATTGCATCACCGTTTGCGGAGATTGTACCAACTTGTGCAACTTCCTCAGAAGTGCTGATTGCTTTTGAACGTGCTTCAAGGTCACCAACTGCAGCTTTAACAGCCATGTCGATGCCGCGTTTCAGGTCCATTGGGTTCATGCCAGCGGCAACGTATTTTGCGCCTTCTTTGACGATAGACTGAGCTAGAACAGTAGCGGTTGTTGTACCATCACCAGCAACGTCGTTGGTTTTGGAAGCAACTTCACGCACCATCTGTGCGCCCATGTTTTCAAACTTATCTTCAAGTTCGATTTCTTTGGCAACGGATACACCATCTTTGGTGATGCGTGGAGCGCCGAAAGATTTGTCGAGAACAACGTTACGACCTTTAGGGCCGAGTGTTACTTTTACAGCGTTTGCAAGAACATCGACGCCGCGCAGCATTTTGTCGCGCGCGTCGCTGCCGAATTTTACTTCTTTAGCAGACATGTTTTGAGATCCTTCTCATGTCGTGAATATCGAAAATTAGTCAGAAAAAAAGACGCAGTGGATTAACCAACAACGCCCATAATGTCGGACTCTTTCATGATCAGCAGATCTTCGCCGTCGAGTTTAACCTCGGTGCCGGACCATTTGCCGAAAAGAACGCGGTCGCCAGCTTTAACGTCGAGCGCCTGTACTTTGCCGCTGTCGTCACGTGCGCCTGAACCCACAGCAACGATTTCGCCTTCTTGAGGCTTTTCTTGAGCGGTATCAGGAATGATAATACCACCAGCGGTTTTTTCCTCGGACTCAACGCGGCGTACAACCACACGGTCGTGGAGAGGACGGAATTTCATCGTCTTCATTTCCTTCTGCTTGGCATCCGTGAGCGGGATGCGAAAACATTTGTTAGATTTATTAGCACTCGCATAGAGGGAGTGCTAACGGACTGCCGGGAGATAATGAGTATGTGCCGTTTTGTCAACGGCCTGACACGAAAAATCGGTGATTTATATGAGAGCGTTATTGCCAGTCAGGTGCTGAAACTCTGGACGATAATGCTTCAAGTGACGATTCAAATTCCGCCATCGTTTTACTTCGCGTCTCAAACGAAGATAGCGCTTCTCCCACAAAGACATCGCAGAAAAACGGCACTGGCAGAAACGAGCCTTTTGGCAAAACCTTTCCAAAGCCGTATAGAAATACAGGTATCACCGGCATTTGTGGGCGCAACTCGGCCAACCGCGCCAACCCTTTTTTGAAACGGCTCAATTGCTCTGGATCACCTCTGGTGCCCTCCGGGAAGAAGATGAGAATTTGCCCGGCATCCAAAGCCTCATTGATCTTTGAGACTGGGTCACTGGTGCGGTCTTTGGGCGTGCGCTCAATTGGCAGAATTCCGATCAACTCCAAAGCAATGAATCGCATGATGGGATTCGCAAGAAAATAGTCAGCTGCTGCGACAGCGCGAACTTGCTTGAGCTGTTTGATTGGGAACAGGGACAGCAAGGCCAACGTATCCATGTGGCTGTTGTGATTTGCGGCAATAAGGGCAGGGCCCTGTTTCGGTAGGAGTTCCGTGTTGCGCACATTCATGCCGACCCATAGGAACATGAAGGGTCTGACAATTGCAATGAAGAACAAAAACCTGAGCATCTAAAAATACATGTAGCGGACAAGATGAACAAAAAGTGGTGCAGTAAAGATAAGGCTGTCTATGCGGTCCAGAATTCCGCCGTGACCGGGTAAAACATTGCCAGTGTCCTTCAGTCCAAGGTCTCGCTTGAGCGCTGACATGACGAGATCACCAAACAAACCGGCTGTTGACAGGATAGCGCCCAGCACGAGGGCATGCTGCCATGAGAATGGGGTCAGGAAGATGTTTAGCACCACAGCCAAAATGGCAGTGCCAATCAATCCACCCAGAAAGCCTTCCCAGGTTTTGTTGGGGCTGACGCTTGGGGCAAGTTTGCGGTCGCCAAACAGCCTTCTTCCAAAAAGCTTGCCGGATGTGTACTGCAGAACGTCATTCATGGCAGTGATAACCAGTAGGAAGACTAGCAATTCTCCGCCAACACTTCGCAAAGCATTGGTTTCAGCGGGAAGGCCCTCCAACAAATAGGCGGCATGACTTATCGCAAACACACACAGCATTATACCCCAATGAAGGGTGCCGGCAGCACGCAGAAATCCTTCTGTTTCACCGCGCAGCACCATAACTGCAGGCAGAAACAAAAACAGATAAACCGGAACAAAAATAATGAAAACGCCATACCACTGAATGGCAATCAGATAATATTGGACAGGGATTGCCAGATAGGCCCACAAAAGCACCGAGCGATCTGCGCGGCGCGTTGGTATCATCGAAAGGTATTCTTTAAGAGCCAGGAAACTGATCAGTCCAAACAGGATCAGTGTTGCAATTGTGCCGAGTAGCAGCACAATCGTGATCAAGCCTAAGATAACCCACCAGGTTATGGTACGTGCCCGGAGTTCTGAACCGGATTGACCCTTAGTCTTTAGATAAACAAACAAGCTGACCGCGGCCAATGCGAACCACAGCGTCACTATTGTTGACGTAAGGGCAGGGCTCAGATCCGATGCGATGTTCATTTTTTGCCCCCTTTCAGTGCGGCTCGAAGCCTATTCCAGCAACTGAGTACAATGAGTGCAGATGCGGCGACAAATATGCCAGTATTCGCGATTTCAATCACGGCTCTTTCTGCGCCAAACAAAGTAATCAGCGTAGCTATCAATCCCAAAATAAAAGCTCGATCCGACTTGCCACCTGGCCCTTCATAGCGTCGTCCTGCGTCAACAGCATGGCCCAAAAGCCCACAGAATTCATTGAAAATCGAGAGTAGGACGAACAGCAATACAGGCCAGATTGGCAAAGCTTCGAAATGAAGAATTGGAAGAAATGCCAGCGTGAGCGCGGCGTCGCTGACTACGTCGCAAATTTCATTCAAAATAGCACCCAACCTAGAAGACTGATTGTGCTCGCGCGCCAGCATCCCATCAATTGCATTCAGCGCCATTCTGATAAACAAGACAATCGGGAGGATCAAAAATACCCATCTGGTGTGAAAGAGTGTTGCAAGCAGCGCTGCAGTAGCAAGGCTGAGCACGCATGCAGCAACAGTCACCTGATTAGCCGTAACACCACGCTCCGCTAAAGACGTTGTGAGGGGGCGAAGCAAGTTCTGAAAACGTGGTTTTAAATCGTATATGCTGGCCAAAGGTATCACCGCATTGTTATAGTGTGGCTTTTAAGCAAATGATTTCGCAGTTGTGTTCCAAACATGGCCGCCCGACAAGTTATTTCAGAGCACCTTTATGAAAAACACACAAGACAAAGCAAAACCGCCATGGGTAGGGCATCTGGTGTTTTTTTCTATGATGGCGAGTTTCTTCATTGGAACAATTTACGGCGGTATTACCTTATATGATGATTGGTCCAGTCGCTGGCAACTTGCCGATCGCGGACTGGAAACACGCGCGATAATCGTGAATTCGTTCAAAGCCAGCCGTGGATTCAAAATGCGATTGGCCGCGTGTAACGTGACCTACGAATACCAAGTTTCCGGGATCACCTATCGCGGCAATGATGATGTTGATGAGCGTAGATGTCTGGGGTACACGCCAGGTATCAGCACATTACCCTTACGTTACTTGCCAGAGAAACCGGGCCGAGCCTGGATCAGGGATAATGAACAACGCCTATTTAACGATATTATCAATGCAATTGCTTTTCTTATGGGTATCGGTTTCTGCTTTGTATTTGTCTATGCGATAATCAAAGATCGGGAGTATGCGAAGAGCTCTGACGCCGTTTAGCGCACAGCGACCGACTTGCTTCTTCCTGCTAAAATACATCCCAAAATAACCAAAAGAGCGCCGATTAACGTTCGCCAATCAGGCCATTCATCAAACAACACTGCGCCAAGCATTACAGCCCAAAGCAGGTTCGTATATTCAATTGGTCCCAGGCGAGAAGCTGTTTCTCGCGCAAGCGCCCAAACCATCAAAACATGTCCAAAAGTACCCAAAATGCCAATAACGACAAACAGCAACCAGCCTGAGGCCTCTGGTGCTGTCCAGTCAGTCTCCGCAAAAGGCAGCAAACCAAATGGCAAGACAAGCAACAGAGCAAATGTGGTCTGAAGAAGAACCATTTCTTCCGGTTTTGTATGAGAGCTATGCTTGCGCGACAGAACGATAGCCAGTGAATAGAAAATGCTGGCCATCAAGGCACTGGTCATCGGCACGAAAGCACCTTCAAGCGGCTGTAATAGTGCCCCGCCAAATATCACTAAGACACCACTGAAGCCCAATGCAATCGCGAATAAAGCATAGCCCGAAATTTGCTCACCCAACAACAAGCGAGAAAACAGAACCATGAACAGTGGCGCTGAAAACGCGATGGTAACTGCCTGAGCCAATGGCAGGTTTCCAAGGGCGTAGAAAAAACTTGACGCAGTCAGCAGAATGAAGACCGCACGCAGTAAGCTGGTTTTCAAAGTGTTGGCAGAAAACAGCGGCTGACTGCGAACAGCCTTGGATGCCGCGCGATTTTGATAAAGGTAGTAGGCCAAAGCAGATATTGACCCAAACCCATAACGTAGCACGACAATTTGCCATGTTTGAATATCTGCTGACGCAACTTTCACTAGCGCATCCATAATGGACAAAGCAAAAATTCCCACGGCCATAACCACCAATGGGGCGAGATTTTGCTTGTTAAGAACTGCGTCGGTCAAGGCGTGCCTTTAATGCGAGTGTCGGGTTGTTGCACAGATACAGATATTCCCAACTCTCGGCTGCGTCCCCCAAATAGCGGATCACAGGTTGTTTCGTAAATCCCAATTTTTCATAAAAACGATGGCCGCTGGCAAATCGTGTATCTGTCCATAGGCGCAGTCGTTTCAGCCCACGCTCCTCGCCCCAGAGAAGGCCGGTATTGTAAAGTTCTTGCGCGAGTCCAGTGCCTCTTGCTGTCCTCGCGACATAAACCTTGAAGATCTCAAAAGTTCCCACACTATCGTTGGGGATTAAAGCAAGGCAGCCAACGAGAACACCATTGTTATCAATTGCGATCCAAATCTCCCCCCTCTTTGCCCGGTAGAAAGTACTTACCGAATTCAATTCAGTAAATTCTTCCGGGATAAACGGACAATTCTCATACTCGCCGAAAACGTCGGCTATGAGTGCGCCGATTGCAGAGCCACTTTGATCTGTGGCTGGACTGATTGAGTAAGTCAACGGTGACAAAATCTATTCCAAAATTCCGCTTACACTGAAAGGCAAAATAAAGTCACGAGATTGCTCTGAGGCCAAATCGCGCACTTTAAAGACTGCTTGATATTCACCATCCAAGAGCGCTGGCGTTTGCACCTTCATTTTAAGGGTAAATTCAGCGATCCGATTTGAAACCGCTTCTGAAACAACTGCAAAATTCTCTCGGCTTGCGAGAATACGGCCTGATTGATGCAAGATGTTCAAGTCCACTTCAAATGATACGCTGAGTTTGTCACCTTCATTGCGGTACCCAAAACCTGCAAATGCCGCGACAGCAGTAAAAGCTTCGCCTGATTTCACTACCAATGAATTCTGCAAGGTACCATCGACTTCAAATCCAGATTTCAACAATTTGAAATTTTGCAAATCCCATAAGGCATCAGCCGCTTGTTGCATTTTCTCCAAGGCTTCGGGCATGTCACCCTGACGCGCCAGCTCTTCAGCTTCAGCAGCTATTTCAGATGGAGTTTCAGCGTTGGCATGACTTACCGAAAAACAAAAGATCCCAGTGCACGCAAACAGCATTACCATTGCGATTGTGAACGCCAGCTTAGAAAAAAAACTTGCCATCGCGAAAACACTTCGAAATCCAAACATTCAGCGCACCACCAAATGGAACAGCACTAACCGATTGTGTTTATTTCACAAAATACAGCCTTTCGCAAAGCTGATGGAGCGAGAGGCCCAATGCACTCATTGTACGATAGCAGATTGCACTGTGTTCAATTGCTCTGGACGTGCCATTTTTTCCATCCAGGATTGGCGCTTACGGTAGATAGTTGAAGGACTGATTTCCAGTGCAGCTGCGGCGCGAGAAATATTTCCATCGTACTTTACCAGCGCGGTTTCAATGATGCTTTGCTCTTGTTGCCAGAATGGCAGGCAGTTCTTATCCATCCCACTGTCGCTCTGTGCGTAATCCACGATGTTGTTTTGTCCCGGTAACGATGTAATTTCGGAGATTGAGCTGGATTTCAGGGTGTCTGGTAACATGTCGCGATCAATTGCGATGCCATCATTCATAACCACGGTGTGGCGAATTATGTTCTGCAATTCGCGTACATTTCCTGGCCAGTGGTAGTGTGCAAGGCAAGCTTCGGACTGCGGTGTGAAATGGGTGAACTGGCGATTTTCCTCCGCCGCAAATTCCTTGAGAAATTTCCGCGCCAGTTCAAGCACATCCTCTTCGCGCAATCGCAGTGGCGGAACTGAAATTGGAAGAACATGAAGCCTATAGAATAGGTCTTCGCGAAAATTACCCTGATCAACAGCCTTTTGTGGGTCCCGGTGGGTGGCGCAAACAATGCGGACGTCCACCTCGCGAAGCTGAATATCCCCCACGCGGCGCACGGTGCCGGTTTGAATGAAACGCAATAATTTGGCCTGCAATGCTAGGTCCATATCCCCAATTTCATCGAGAAACAAAGTTCCACCATCAGCCTGCTCGACAGCGCCAGGATGATCATCAATGGCACCGGTAAATGAGCCTTTGCAGTGGCCAAACAGCTCGCTTTCCATCAAGTCTTTCGGAATAGCGCTGCAGTTAATTGCCACAAACGGCTTATCGCCACGCCCAGATTGGTTGTGCAGTGCTTCCGCGCAGACTTCTTTCCCTGCGCCACTTTCGCCTGTAATGAAAACCGGAGCAGCGGAGGGGGCTACACGGCTGATTTGTCGGTAAAGAGCCGACATGACCAGAGACGATCCGCAAAATCCCTCGAAACCAGAAGGTTTCAATGCCGGTTTTGATGTTTCCGGTCTTGGTAAGTTTTCACGCTTTGAAGCCGAATTCTCGAACAGAGAAATGTTAGATTTCTTTTCTTTCTGCTTTAAATCCCGCTTGAATGCCTGTGATGCCTCTGTGATGCGCTTTTGAACAGTGGCGCGTCCAAACGGCTTTGTCAGGAAATCCCAGGCGCCTGCACGCATGGCATCTATCGCAGTTGAGAGTGCGCCTTGGCCAGAAAGGCTGATGAGTTTTGCATCTGGCGCAGCGCGGTTCAAAGCTTCTACGCCGCCAACACCAGAGACGCTTTCCAAATCTGCTAAAATGATAGTCGGAATGTCATCATTAATTTTGCTTTGCGCATCAGTGAGGTCTTTCGCGATGATCAACTTAGGAGACGCGCCCGGCAAACTGGGAATATGCTTTGCCATGATATCGCTCGTATAGCGTCTTTGCGCAGGATCGTTCTCGATCAAAAGAAGTGTGTGTGTAAGTTCCTGCGCGGTCTGCTGCATGAAAAGCGGTCCAAGCCTATGCTGGTCCGATGCGATCTGAAGCTGATCTCTTGCGTGATCAACAGGCTTAAATTGCATCGGCATTGAAATTACGAACACCTCTTTTTTCTTCTATCAGGGTAAACAAACAGTTTCCGTAGCCAAAGCAATCTTCGAAAATCGCTGTGAATTGTTGCCCCGTCGATTTTGGTAAAGGTGTACTTGGAAAAATCAACGATGCGACTATTGTCAGTATATGGATCGAATCATTGCCGCCCTTATTCTCTGTTTTATGCTTGCGACAGCCTTAGCTATTGCTGTGGGTGCTCGTGTTATTTTTGACCTGCCAGATGTAGCCAGTGTTATTATTGGCGCTGCATTATTGCTGGTTTTTTCACTCACCCAAGGCTACGCAGTTCAACGCCGTCAACATGGCCGTCTTGAACGGCAGATATCAGATCTAGCGGCAAAATTGGATAGCGTTCATAAAAGCCGAAACAGCTGGAACACGCGTTTGCAGGTTTGCGAGGAGAGGTTGGATCTGCTGTCTGAAGATCACGTTGTTACGCAAGATATCCAAGCTAGAGCTGACATTGCTGAGCTAAGCGCATTAATCCGGGATATGGTTGACGCAATGGGAGATGTCGACTTGCGCCTGCAGAACCATGGGCGTTTGCTGACGTCGCTGCCCAGCCAACAAACGGTTGAAAAAACGGCCGCAGAATTACCTGATCCAGATCAGTCTGCGGCGCAGGCAGTAGAAGCCAGCGATAAAACCGCGGAACTTTTATCCGCGCTGCGCAGAGCCTTGAACAGCAACGCCATAACGCTAGAGTACAGCCCAGTGGTGCGCCTTCCAAGGCGGCAAATCTGGGCTCACTACACCGAGGCAGAAATTAATGTACCTGGTGAAAACGATCAGATGCTCCTGCGGAAGGTGGCGGCAGAGAATGGCCTTCTTCCCTGTATTGATTTGCTGATGCTGTCGCAGGCTGCGCGTGGACCAAAGCCAGAAAACCCTGACGACGAAATTGTACCAGTGATTTGCCCGTTGAGCCTTGAAAGCTTACGCCCAAATCCGTTTTCAGAAGCTATGGAAGAGGCTTTGGAAACACAACGCGACCAAGCGCAAAATATTATTCTGGAATTTCCTGACACCGCTATGACCAGCCAACTGGCAGCAAATGCACGCGATGCAGAAAGCACAGCACTGCGGGCACGCCTGAAACGTTATGCAAGGTGGGGCTATCGCTATTCCCTCGCTAAAAATGCGCGGGTTGGCTTAGCGGCGGACTATGGGATGTTGGCGGAGCTTGGATTTAGATATGTTCGCATCTCAGCAAAGCCTCTTGTTGCGGCTTTGAACGCCATAGAAGAGGGTGAAAAAGCACATTTTGATCTGCACCCTGCTGACTTATCCGGCCTGGTAGCACGTTACGCGATGGACTTGATTCTGAGTGGGTTGCACGATGAAAAAATGGTATTGGAAGCGCTGGAGCTTAACGCGCCATATGGCACCGGCTTTGCTTTTCAGATAAAGCCGGCAGCCCGCAACGCTTCCGAATACGTCTTGGCAAGCTGACTAGCCTTTCGTTTCTTCTGGTGCTTTTCCAACAATCACTGTCAGCAGCGGACTGGAAAAAATACGTTTTGCAACCCGTTTTGTATCTTCAAGAGTGACCGCTTCAATCCGCTCGTTACGGATGTTTATGTAGTCTAAATCGCGACCTTGCACCTGCAGGCCTACTAGCTGCCCTGATATCTTGTCTGACGTATCAAAACGCAACGCATATGCACCTTTGAGGTAGTCTTTTGCAGCACGTAGCTCTGCTGCGCTGGGGCCACTATCTGCCATGCGTTTCAACTCTGCGAGGATAACTTCGCGTGCTTGTTCAGCACGTTCAGTTCGTGTTCCAACACCAGCCATGAAGAATCCATGTTCCTCAAAACTGGAAAGAGCGCTGAATACCGAATAAGCAAGGCCGCGTTTTTCGCGTACTTCTTCATAAAGACGTGATGTAAAGCTGCCACCACCCAGAATGTGGTTCACCACATAGGCTGGGATGAAATCAGGGTCCTCAATCAAAATGCTGTTGCCGCCGACGCGCACAATCGTTTGCGCTTTGTCGAGAGGGACAACAACCGTATCTCCGGTAATCGGCGCGGGAGCGTCTACAGTTGGTAGCGCTTCACCAACTGGCAAGGCGCCAAAAGTCTGATCCAGGTATCCAGAGGCGGTTTCTGCGTCGATACTTCCCACTACGGCAAGTTTCAAATCAGTTTGTTTAAAGATTTGTTGATAGATAGTTCGCAGATCCTCCGGCGTCGCAGCCGCCAGCGTTTCGATGGTGCCAGACTTTGGGCGCCCATAAGGGTGGCCTGCAAAAGCAGTTGAAAACCATGTTTTCGACGCAATGCTGTTGGCATCCGACAAATCACCTCGTAAGCGAGCTTGCATGCGGCCGGTCATGCGCTGTATTGGCTCAGCATCAAATCTGGGTTCCAGGATTGCCTTTGCAAGCAGGGCAAATGCTTCCTCTTGATTGCTGGACAAAGTGCGAAACACTCCGGAAAAACGCTCGGTGCGTGTGCTGAAGGATAACCGTGCTGCCGTCTGTTCCAGTTTTGCCTGAAATGCCTGGCTGTCTAAATCTGCCGCGCCTTCGTCCAGTGTTACGGATAGCAACTCTGCAAGGCCTTCCTTACCTGCTGGATCGAGTATGGAGCCACCGGTGAATGAAAAACTCACTGTGACAAGTGGCACAGTATTATCTTCAACCAACCAGTACGACAGTCCCTTTGGTGTTGTGACTTCCTGAACTTCCACTGCGATGGACGGGCGCACCAGGAAGCTTGCCGCCAACAGGGTGAACGCACCAACAAGCAGGGATCTTATGACAATTGTGTTCTTGAACATGTTAAAGCTCCAGGGTGCTATTTTTTAGGAAGGGCTCTCAGTTTCTGGCGACAACAGATATCCAGTCATGGACTTATCAGCGTGAAGATATGTCTGTGCGGCAGCGCGAATGTCTTCTGTTGTCAACTGCTGTAATTGTTCTGGCCAACTTTGAATTTCTTCCAAAGTCTGGCCGGTTGTCAGCCCAACTCCGATAATTCTGGCCAAGGATGCCTGATTATCCTGTGCATAGACAGTGTCGGCAATCATGCGGTTTCTGGCTTTATTCAGTTCTTTGTCAGTCACGCCATCTACCTTAATGGTGTCGACAACGGATTGAACTTTTTCGATAAGCTCGTTCAACTCTATCCCGTCTTTTGGGACAGCGTAGAACGTGAAACGTCCACTATCCAACTGATTACCTCTGTACCAGCTTCCAGCTGCAGTTGCCGGGCCATCATTGAGAACAAGTTCTCCATAAATACGGCTGGTTGGACCGCCACCAAGAATTTCGGCAAGTATGCTTAGTGCCAATGCCTCTTTGCCTTCGGCAGAGCTATAGGACGGTGTTAAGAACAAACGGCGCGCGGAAGGCTGTTTGACCTGCTCATGGCGCAGGGTGACAGCACGTGCTGTTTCAACGGGCGGTTCGCTCGGACGCAGTCTTGGTTGCGCCTCGCCATTGGGAGCAATACTGCCATAAATTTCTTTTGCCATAGCAAAGATTTCAGAGGGCTCGACATCTCCGGCGACGATGAGAATTGCGTTTTCCGGTGCGTAGTGGCGCTGGTAGAATTCAAAAGCGTCAGCGCGGTTCAATTGTTTGATTTCGTGCTCCCAGCCAATTATCGGGAAGCGATAAGGATGGTTCTTGTAGAAAGCTGCATTGATCGCTTCGCCCAGCCGTGCAGAGGGGTCATTGGTGATCCGTGAACTGCGTTCTTCCAGAACGACTTCTCTTTCAGGTAAAACCACATCATCTGTCAGCACCAGATTTCGCATGCGGTCGGCTTCCATACTCATCATTTCACGTAAATATGAGGGTGCTACCTTCTGAAAATAGCCAGTGTAATCGCTTGATGTGAAAGCGTTTTCCTGTCCACCAATTGCTGCAATGCGCTCAGAAAATGCGCCATCTGGGTGTTTTTCAGTTCCCTTGAAAAGCAAATGCTCCAAAAAATGCGCGATCCCCGATTTCCCTGGAGTTTCATCTGCTGCGCCCGCTTTATACCAAAGCATGTGAGTTACTACGGGCGCGCGATTGTCTGGAATGACAACGACCTGGAGGCCATTCTCCAGCATTTCAGACTGGGCATTTGGTGCGATGCGGAAGGTATTGTCTTCAGCGTTGGCTGCAAAAATGCTAATGCCCAACACAGCAGCAGTGATTATCGTGGCGGATACATGTTTGAAGATCATATGAATCGCTTTCAAGGTTGTTCACCTAAAGCAACACATAGAGCAGACAGCGTTCACCTGCCACTTAACTTTGCGTAAGTTTGACTATATTATTGAAAGATATGAAAAAAGCATCCCGCACAGAAGAGGCGGAATGCTTAGAGTGTCTTACGCAGCCTCGCCAAAGACGCTGTCGATTTTTCCTTTCAGCGTCTGAGCGTTAAAGGGCTTCACAATGTAGTTGTTAACGCCTGCTTTTTTGGCAGCAATGACGTTTTCAGTTTTGGATTCAGCCGTCACCATAATAAATGGTGTTTTTGACATGCCCTCAGTCCCACGGACCTGCTTAAGCAGCTCATATCCGGTCATTTCGGGCATATTCCAATCCGAAATAACAAGACCGTATTTACGGCCTTCCATTTTTTGATAGGCTTCAGCGCCATCAGCGGCATCATCCACATCATCAAAACCAAGTTGTTTCAAAAGATTGCGGATAATCCGAACCATTGTTTTATAATCATCTACCACGAGAACGGGCATTGTAGTGTCAAGCGCCATTGTGAGTCTCTTCTGTTACGCCAAATCTGATAAGTCACATTACCCCTGTAATTTAAAACAATGGTTAAAATCCGAATAGAATAATATCGATCTATACTTGTTGATGCTTAAATTGCTGTTGCGTCACGAAAAATTGTTGCTCCGGCTTAGACATCTTGACGAGAATCGGCTCTCACGGCAGTGTGCGCCGCGGCTTGCCGTACGCCTGCAAACACCACGAAAGTTTGGAGTTGTCCCATGCCTATGCCGGACATCAATGATGATTTTTTGACTTTGGATAATGGAGCCGCCTTTCCAGATAGCCGAAAAGGCGGACTTGTTGTCATAGGCAATTTCGACGGTGTGCATGCGGGCCACAGAGTCGTGCTGCAACATGCATTGGGCTTGTCAGCAGGAGCGTTACCTGTATTTGCCTTAACGTTTGAGCCACATCCCAGAACCGTATTTCAGCCGGAAAATCCGGTATTCCGGTTAAGCCCTGTGGCAGAAAAAGCAGCTCTGCTGAAAGCGTGTGGTCTGTCAGGCGTTGTCAATTGGCCATTCACCCACTCATTCGCATCGCTGAGCGCCGAAGAGTTCGTCGACAATATATTGCTGGGCTACTTTGGCGTGTCTCATGTTGTAGTGGGGTATGATTTTCATTTTGGCAAAGGTCGAGAAGGCAGCCCCTCTTTCCTTTTGGAAGCTGGGAAAGCCAGAGGATTTGGTGTCACTGTTGTGCCACGTGTGAATCTGCCTGACGGTCTGGCAGTGTCCTCCAGCGCCATTCGCGAACACCTTGCCGCCGGCAGTATAAGCGCCGCAAATACCGAGCTAGGGTATCGCTGGTTTGTTTCCGCGGAGGTCGTGCACGGCGAAAAACGCGGCAGAGAGCTTGGTTATCCCACCGCAAACATGCAGCTTTCATCGGCAACAGAGCTTGCCCATGGTATCTACGCCGTTTCAATCCGCCGTGCAGATGGTACGTTATACAATGGTGTTGCCAGTTACGGCAGACGCCCGCAGTTCGACAATGGCGCCCCACTATTAGAGAGTTTCCTGTTTGGTTTCTCGCAAGATCTCTATGGCGAAACTCTAACAATCACGTTCCATGAATATCTGCGCGGCGAAGCCCGCTTCGAAAGTGTCGAGCAGCTTGTGGCGCAAATGGACAATGATAGCAAGCAGGCGCGCGATATACTCCAAAGAGCTAAGCCACTGTCAGAATTGGACGCAAGATTGTCTTTTTAAAAGCGGTTGCACTTGGCTCTTTATTCCTGCGCAGTGCGCTGCTAGAAGTCTGCGCAACAACTTCATCTGATGCTTGGCAAACAACATGTCCACATACATGCCAGACAAGATAGCACGAATTACTGGCCCGGCCTCCCTTTGAGGCGCGGGCAGATTTGCGCGCGGGGAGCCGGGTTCTTCAAAAGACTGCAAAGCAAGCGGGCTGGATTTTAGATCTTAGCTCAAACAAATTTTTCTGACTTTCGAGTATATGATGGCTGACAATTCCAAAGCGCCAACGCGCGATTATTCTAAAACCCTGTTTCTCCCAAAGACCGATTTTCCAATGCGCGCCGGTTTGCCCAAGAAGGAACCGGAAATTCTTGGTTTCTGGAAGCGTGCAGATTTACAGACCAAAATTCTGCTAAATGATGCGCAGGCCGAAAACCCAGATCAAAAGCGTGAAAAATTCGTGCTGCATGATGGTCCGCCCTATGCAAATGGAAATCTGCATATTGGGCACGCGCTTAACAAAGTGCTGAAAGATATCATTTGCCGTTCAAAACAAATGCAAGGTTTTCACGCGCCTTACGTTCCCGGGTGGGATTGTCACGGTTTGCCGATCGAATGGAAAATCGAGGAACAATATCGCGCGAAAGGCAAAGATAAAGATGATGTTCCCATCAACGAATTCCGCAAGGAATGTCGTGATTTTGCGCAGCACTGGATTAATGAGCAGTCGAAAGAGTTCATTCGTCTGGGCGTGCAGGGCGATTTTGCAAATCCTTATCGGACCATGGAATTTCATTCCGAAGCGCAGATTGCCCGTGAGCTAATGAAGTTCGCCAAGTCTGGCCAACTTTATCGCGGGTCAAAGCCTGTGATGTGGTCAGTAGTGGAACGCACCGCTTTGGCCGAAGCCGAAGTGGAGTACCACACCTATGAAAGTGATACGGTTTGGGTGAAATTCCCTATCGTAACTGGCCCCGAGCATTTGAAGGGTGCATCCGTCGTCATCTGGACCACCACACCCTGGACCATGCCTGGTAACCGCTGCGTGTGTTACTCAGATATAGTTTCCTATGGCCTTTATGAAACCAAGTCGGCTGAAAATGAGTTCGGTCCGCAGCCGGGAGATAAGTTTATCTTTGCTGACAGTCTTGCAGAAGGATGTGCAGTTAAAGCCAAGATTGAGCTGGTGCGCGTTTCTGACGTAAAGCCGTCAGAGATGAAAGGAATGGTGCTGCATCACCCACTCAGAGAGCTTGGCGTTGATGGTTATCAGTTCCTTGTACCAATGTTGCAGGGCGATCACGTAACGGATGATGCCGGTACAGGGTTTGTACATACGGCGCCAGGTCACGGCCGTGATGACTTTGAAAACTGGATTGCGAAACGCAAAGAAGTTGCCGCGCTTGGCATTGATACCGCTATCCCATTCACTGTTGATGATGGTGGGTACTTCACGTCAGATGCACCAGGCTTTGGCCCTGAAGCAGAGGGTGGTGCAGCACGCATAATTGATGACAAGGGCAAAAAGGGTGATGCAAACCAACGTGTCATCACAGCGCTTATCGGACAAAATATGTTGTTTGCGCGGGGGCGGGTCAAACACGACTATCCGCATTCCTGGCGTTCTAAGAAACCCGTCATTTTCCGCAACACGCCGCAATGGTTCGTCTATATGGACGAAGACATTGAAGGAAAAGCGGGAGATACGCTGCGGGTTCGCGCATTAAACGCCATTGATGCCACGCAATTCTTCCCTGCTGCAGGACAGAACCGTTTGCGCGCGATGATCGAGAACCGGCCGGACTGGGTTCTCTCCCGCCAACGCGCTTGGGGTGTTCCCATTGCTGTATTTGCAGACAGTGATGGAAACATCTTGAACGATGACGCAGTGAACAATCGTATTTTGGAGGCTTTTGAAGCGGAAGGCGCGGATGCCTGGTTTGAATATGGCGCAAAGGAACGTTTCCTCGGGGCTGACCACGACACATCCAAATGGGAGCCCGTTATGGACATCCTGGATGTGTGGTTCGACAGCGGATCCACACATTCTTATGTCCTTGAAGATCGACCAGAGTTGAAATGGCCTGCTGATCTTTATCTGGAAGGGTCTGATCAGCATCGTGGTTGGTTCCATTCTTCTCTGTTGGAGAGCTGCGGCACCCGTGGCCGTGCGCCATATGATGGTGTGCTGACACATGGTTTCACCATGGATCAGGATGGACGCAAAATGTCAAAATCCCTTGGCAACACGGTTGTGCCTCAGGATATCATCAAACAGTATGGTGCAGATATTCTGCGGCTGTGGGTTGCCTCTGTCGATTATTCAGAAGATCAAAGGCTTGGGCCGGAAATCATCAAGACCAATGTTGAGTCCTATCGCAAGTTGCGAAACTCCATCCGTTGGATGTTGGGCGCGCTCGGTCACTTTGACCCGGAAACCGATAAGGTTGATTTTGCGGATATGCCGGAACTGGAGCGCTATATGCTTCACCAATTGGCTCTGTTGGAGAAAACGGTTCAGGACGGCTACAATGCCTATGACTTCAAGCGTGTCTTTGGCGCCCTGTCTCGCTTCATGAACCTAGATTTGTCGGCATTTTACTTTGACATTCGCAAAGACACTTTATATTGCGATCCGCTTTCCAGCAAAACTCGCAAAGCGGCCCTGTGTGTTGTTGATCTTATTTTCGATAGTTTGATACGCTGGCTCGCACCTATTTTGCCGTTTACCTGTGAGGAGTCCTGGTTGTATCGCACTGGCGGATTGGAAGCTCTATCCGAAGACGAAGCCGGTAGTGCGGATGTATCCTCGCTTCACATGCAGGATTTCAAAGCAATGCCTGAAACTTGGCTGAACAATGACCTGGCGGAAAAATGGGCGACCATTCGCCGTGCCAGGCAGGTGGTAACAGGCGCCCTGGAAATTGAGCGCAGGGAAAAACGTATCGGATCTTCGCTTGAAGCGGCACCAATCGTTTATCTGGAGGACGCTGCTTTTCACGGATTGCAGCAACAGGCAGATTTCGCTGATATCTGCATCACCAGTGGCATTCGGCTTGAAAGCAAACAGGGGCCAGAAGATGCATTCCGCCTGGAAGAGATGCCAGGAGTTGCGGTTGTGTTTGCAAAAGCCGAAGGCGAGAAGTGCGCCCGCTCGTGGAAGTTCTCAACCGAGATTGGCAGTGATTCAGAGTTTCCGGATGTTACCCCACGCGATGCAAAAGCCTTGCGGGAACTGGCATCTGCAGGCTTGCTGGAACAATAAGCAATGACCGCCGCAAAAAAGTGGCCGATTTGGAGCTCCAACGCAGCAACCGTGTTGCGTTGGAGCTTGCTCATTTTAGTCTTCGATCAACTAACCAAGTTGTGGATTCTATTTGGGCTGAATATGCGTGAAGGAGACCGAATAGAGGTCACACCTTTTTTCGACTTGTTGATGGTCTGGAATCGAGGCATCAGTTACGGATTTTTCCAGCAAAGCAGTGACATAGGTCGCTGGATACTGGTTGTCGTCGGTCTGATTGCCTGTGTGGTTGTTTGGGTTTGGGCTAACAGAAGCCAGTCGAAATGGTTGGTCCTTGGTGCCAGCCTGATTATCGGCGGTGGTATCGGGAATACCATCGATAGAATTGCGTATGGCGCAGTGGCAGATTTTGCATCTCTGCATGCATTTGGCTTTTATTGGTACGTGTTCAATATTGCTGATATCGCAATCGTTGCAGGATTTCTTTTGCTCATGTATGAGATGTTGTGGTCAGGTTCTGAGCAAAATGCGGGACCTGATAAGGGCGACGCGTCTTAATTGCGCCATCATGCTTCCACAAAAGCGGATGGCTTTCAAAGTTTGCTAAGGGTTTTGAGGCAGGCTGAACATTGGCACGAAAGCCTTTTGAGTTGAACAGGTGTTGCATTGATCGTCGGGTATTCCTTTAAAAAAATCCTCAAGGCTGGTGCCGCATTCGGCATGCTGGCATCCATGTTGGTGTTGGCAGGCTGTAACACGCCGACTTATGGAACAGGCCGTTCCGTGGAATTGGCGATGATTGAAGAACTCACAGGAAACCTCGCTGGCGGCGGTAAAAAGAAGCAAGAGCCAATTGAGTATAAGGCCCGCTCTGAACTTGTTCTGCCACCATCTGCACAATTGCCGTCACCTGAAGAAAAAGTTGCCTTGTCGCAATCAGCTGCGTGGCCCAATGACCCTGACCAGAACAGAGCGGCCCAAAATACTTCTGGTGAAATTCCTGAGGAATTCCGCAAAGGTCGCTTGGCACCGGGCTCTACGCAGCGCAACCGGGATGTCAGCCCAATTGATGTGACGGAAATGAACACAGCGCAACGTCTTGAAGCGCAACGTAAATTCCGTGAGCAACGAGCTGCCATGGGAACAGGTAGTGCAACCGAGCGTCGTTACCTCACCGACCCACCGATTGAATACCGGGTGCCATCTGCTAACGCGCCACAGCCGGACGATATTGAAGTCAGCACCGCGCCGCGCACGCTGTTTGGGTCCATGTGGAAACGCTGGCGCAACTAAGACCGCCAACACCTCTATACTAGTGCTTCCGAATCATCCGCGGCGGACTACATACGCGCGCCCTTGGAGCAGTTTTATATGACCATCCGTCAGCTATCGGAAGGCACCATAAACCGTATCGCTGCGGGCGAAGTGGTTGAACGGCCTGCGAGTGTCATCAAGGAACTTGTAGAGAATTCAATTGATGCTGGCGCAACCCGTATCGATATTGTCACCGCTGCTGGTGGGAAAACTCTTTTGCGCGTCACAGACAATGGCCGGGGCATGAATGCACAGGATCTTGCGCTTGCCGTGGAGCGTCATTGCACAAGCAAGCTCAATGAAGACGATCTGTTTGATATCAAAAGCCTTGGGTTTCGTGGGGAGGCACTGCCATCAATCGGATCAATTGCTGAGTTATCTATCAAGAGCCGTAAGCAGGGAGAAGAGAGCGGTTGGCAAATTACGGTCGATGGCGGCAAGAAAACGCAAATCACACCAACAGGCCTAAACACAGGCACTCAAATTGAGGTGCGAAATCTCTTTTTTACGACGCCGGCCCGCCTGAAGTTTCTGAAGTCTGACAGGGCGGAAGCTGGCGCTATTACCGATGTCGTCAAACGTCTTGCACTGGCACATCCAGATATTCGCTTTGCTATAAATGGGTCAGACCGAAGTGCCTTGGATTATGGAGCGGCCTCCGGTGATCAGGCACTGTTGTCACGTGTGACTCAGGTTATGGGTAAGGACTTCAGCGACAACGCTGTTCCAATTGATGCTGTTCGTGAAGGCGTTCGGCTGACCGGTCTTGCCGCTGTGCCGACCTTTAACCGTGCCAATACGTTGTCTCAGTTCTTCTTTGTAAATGGCCGCCCGGTGAGAGACCGCCAGCTCTTAGGTGCATTGCGGGCGGCTTACGCCGACTTCCAGTCAAAGCATCGCCACGCGGTGGCTGTCTTGTTCATCGATATTGATCCCCATCAGGTGGATGTGAATGTGCATCCGACAAAGGCAGATGTCCGTTTCAAAGATTCGGGTCTTGTGCGTGGATTGATAATTGGGGCTTTGCGAGAAGCTATGGCCAGCACAGGTCATCGTTCCGCGACAACAGGTGGTGAGGAAGCGTTGGCTTTGATGGCAAGGCAACCATTTCATCAACCGCGTCCCTCTGATTGGAGACAATCTCCATTTCGACCAGAACGCGGACAAAGCTTTGCCACACCCTCCGGCAGCGGAATGTCTGAACAAGGGCAAGCAGCATATGAAGCGTCGCCCATTGAAACCGGTTTTGCAGAATTTCAGGCACCTTCAACCGACACTCGAGCCATGCAAATGGATTCTGGCAATGAGTTTCAGTCGGCTTTGCCGTTGGGTGCGGCTCGAGCACAGCTTCATGAAAACTACATTGTCGCACAGACAAATGACGGACTGGTTATCGTGGATCAGCATGCGGCCCACGAGCGCTTGGTCTATGAGCGCCTAAAGGAGGCTATGGCAAAGAAATCGGTGCCGAGCCAGATGTTGCTGATCCCGGATGTTATTGATTTGCCTGAAGAAGATGTTGATCGTCTCGAAGCACGCTCGGAAGAATTATCAGAGCTGGGTCTTCATTTGGAGCGCTTTGGCCCCGGTGCAATTTGCGTACGGGAGACGCCATCGCTATTGGGTGAGACAGATGTGAAGGGCCTCGTGAAAGATATCGCTGACGATTTAGCGGAATTGGACCAGTCGACACGATTGATAGAACGACTGCACTATGTCGCAGCAACAATGGCTTGCCACGGATCTGTACGCTCCGGTCGACGTCTTCGGTCGGAAGAAATGAATGCGCTGTTGCGAGATATGGAAGCGACACCAAACTCAGGCCAGTGCAACCATGGCCGGCCAACATATGTAGAATTAAAGCTCTCAGATATTGAAAAGCTGTTTGGGCGCAGATGATATTGCGACGTTGCAATCGCCTTCTTTGAAGGCTTGCATATGTCCGCGTGCATCCGCTAAACCATCTTCAACATCAGGGAGATACAGCATGGCGCAAAGCGATACACAGAAAACAGCACTTGTCACAGGTGGTAGTTCCGGCATTGGTCGCGCCACAGCGCTTGCATTGACCAAAAAAGGTTTCACCGTCGCGATTTGTGGCCGTCGCATGGATGCGTTGGAAGCGACGATTGAACAAGGCAAAGACCTATCGGGTAAATTGCTGGCGTCTGCGGCCGATGTATCAGACCCTGAATCCGTTGAAAAAATGTTCACGGACTTGAAGGCCCGCATGCCGCGTCTGGATGTATTGTTCAACAATGCCGGTGTTTCCGGCAAAGCTACCAATTTCGGTGACTTGACATTTGACGATTGGCGTCAAGTGATGAACATCAATCTGGATGGTATGTTTCTTGTTGCTAACCATGCTTATCGCTGGATGCGCGATCAGGACCCGCAAGGTGGACGCATTGTGAATAATGGCTCTATTTCTGCCTATGTGCCACGCCCAGGTTCTGCAAGTTACACGGCCTCAAAACATGCAGTAACAGGCCTGACACGAACCATTTCTCTTGATGGCCGTGTGCATAATATTGCGTGTGGGCAAATTGATATCGGCAATGCTGCATCCGACATGACTGCCCATTTCGACAAGGGGCTTCCGCAGGCTGACGGCTCAATCAAACCAGAGCCAACAATTGATGTCGCGCACGTTGCTAACGCGATTGTGCAAATGGCAGAATTGCCACTTGATACAAATATTCAATTCATGAATGTTATGGCGCGCGATATGCCGTTTATTGGCCGCGGCTAATTTCGCTTACATAAGTGTATCAAGTGCCAGGCCTGCAAACAGCAGCAGGCCTGCATTGCGGTTGGAGCGAAATTGCATAAGGCACCTGTCTGGGTTGTCGGTCTGCAGAGAGGCAACCTGCCAGCCCAGATGTGTAGCAAAAACGGCTAGTCCTAGTGCAGAAGCAACGCCGCCTCCGGCTGAAAAAATACCGATGGCGATCATCAGGATTGCTCCGCCAAAAAACGACCCGATCAGCAATTGCGAGTTATCCCCGAAAGTCCGTGCGGTGGACTTTACTCCAATAATCGCATCATCTTCCTGATCTTGATGCGCATAGATCGTATCGTATCCTACCGTCCATAGAATGGCGCCTGCATAGATAAAAAACGGCGCGACTTGGGTCAATTCTCCAAATGTGACAGCAAAGCCCATCAGAGCACCCCAGGAAAAAGCAAATCCGAGGACGACCTGTGGCCAGTTAGATATGCGTTTCATAAATGGATAAATCGCGATAATCGGCAAGGACAGAAAGCCAAGAACAATTGCGAAATTATTGAACTGCAGCAGAACAACCAAGCCAATCAGTGCCTGAATTGCTATGAAGAACTGAACCTGAAGGACTGTAACCTGGCCAGATGGCAGGGGACGTGACTTCGTCCGTGCTACCTGCGCATCAATATCACGGTCAATAAAGTCATTATATGTGCAACCAGCGCCGCGCATGGCAACCGCACCCACAAAGAACAAAAACAGATACCACGGGTTTATCGTCGTGCCCGCGCTGTTTGCGGCGAGTGCGACTGACCACCAGCAGGGCAGCAGCAGCAGCCACCAGCCAATAGGGCGGTCCCAACGTGCCAGCCTTGCATAAGGCTTCAGCCAGTCGGGCGCCCGCGTGTCCACCCAATGGCCACGGATAGCGTCCGCCACGCTCTTTTGTGTATCGTTAGCATCGTTCATAACCTGACATTTCGCGCGCATTGGGGTGTGCGTCAAGAGCGGAGCAACAGGAAGGTGCCTTTACCAACTTTGGCGGTCATGTTACCGGCAGGCAAATGGAAAATCGGAAAACGAAACATGAATGTATTTCTAGTTGGTCACGGTGGCCGCGAACATGCTCTCGGCTGGAAGCTGGCGCAATCTCCTGAGCTCAAAACGCTTTGGTCTACTGGGGCGAACCCCGCATTATTGGCGATCAGTAAATCCAGTGGCGTTGACGTAACTGACCATGAAAGCGTTGTGCAATTTTGTAAAAGCAATGCCATCGACCTTGTTGTTGTGGGACCGGAGGCTCCTCTTGTTGCTGGTCTGGTAGATGATTTACAGACCGCAGGCATTGCCGTTTTCGGACCATCAAAAGCTGCGGCCCAATTGGAAGGTTCAAAGTACTTCACCAAAGCCGTCTGTGATGAGGCAAAGATTCCAACTGCAGGGTTCGGCCATTTTTCCAGTTTGTTAGACGCAAAAGAATATTTGAGCAAAACCGGCGCACCGATTGTTATTAAAGCCGATGGATTGGCAGCCGGCAAAGGCGTTACTGTTGCCATGACAATGACCGAGGCAGAGGCTGCTGTAGAAGAATGCTTTGCCGGGAACTTTGGAGATGCCGGCGCAAGTGTTGTAATCGAAGAGTTTCTAACCGGCGAAGAGGCCAGCATTTTTGTTCTTTGCGATGGCGAGAACATGCTCCCCTTGGCCAGTGCCCAAGATCACAAACGTTTGGGTGACGGCGATACTGGCCCGAACACTGGCGGCATGGGGGCTTATTCGCCCGCTCCTGTTGTGAGTGAAAGTGTCTTGCAGCAAACGCTCGAAACCATCGTTGCACCAACCCTTAAGACGCTCGCGAAAAGAGGAACACCTTATCACGGTGTGCTTTATGCAGGGTTGATGATCAAAGATGGCAGCCCGAAGCTAATAGAATATAATTGCCGCTTTGGGGACCCGGAATGTCAGGTGCTCATGATGAGGATGAAGAGCGATTTATTGCCACTGTTGGTCGCAAGTGCCACGGGTAGTCTTAAAGATACTAAGATTGATTGGCATGATGCAGCGGCGCTCACAGTCGTCCTTGCGGCCAATGGGTATCCAGGTTCTTACAAGAAAAATACCATTATCTCTGGTCTTGATAAGCTATCGGGCCAAGAGAATCTGGTTGTATTTCATGCAGGAACAAAACAGTCAGATGCGAATATTGTAGCCAATGGTGGCCGTGTACTAGCCGTGACTGCGTTGGGATCAACAATATCTGACGCACAAAAAGCCGCGTATGAAGGCGTTCAGAAGATCGACTGGCTGGATGGCTTTTTCAGGAATGACATTGGCTGGCGTGCCATTTAACCAAAGAGTTATCACATGTCCGGATTTTCCTCACATCAGAAACCTGTCTCGCTGGCTCTAGGTGGCGGGGGTGCCCGTGGGCTGGCGCATGTCGTCGTTCTTGAAGTGCTTGATGATTTGGGCGTACGCGTAGAAGCTATTTCTGGGACATCAATTGGTGCCATAATTGGCGCGGGTTACGCAAGCGGCTTGAGCGGCCGCGACATTCGCGAGGCAACACTGACGCTTTTTTCGGACACGAGTGCGGTATTGCAATCACTATGGAAATTGCGCGGAGATCGTCTGCTGCCAAAGCTTTTTCCAACAAATATAGATCCGGAGCTTGTCCTGGAGACATTTGTTGGTGATTTAATTCCCCGTCATTTCGATGATCTGAAGACGCCCTTGGCAATCGTCGCATCTGATTATTATGGCTGGAAAGAAAAGGTGTTTCGCAGCGGGGACCTGCGCAAGGCAGTTGCTGCCTCAATTGCAATACCTGTCTTGTTTTCGCCCATCCGCTCTGACGGGCGTGTTCTGGTAGATGGCGGCTTTGTGAACCCATTGCCCTTCGATCATCTTCCCTCAGACATGATGACGATTGCAGTAGATGTGACTGGCGGCCCCAAAGCGCCGCCGTTGGAGGAGGGGCAGATCGAAATTCCTTTGCCAGGCATTCGGGATATGCTGTTTGGATCAACACAATTTATTATGCAGTCCATAACCAATGAAAAACTCAAGGCACGTCGCCCGGATGTCCTTATTAGTCCTCCGATCGACGCCTATGGCGTGCTGGATTTCCTAAAGGTGAAAGAGATTTTAACTGCCACAGATGCCGAGCGCGATGGCATCAAACGGCAGATTGAAACGCAGCTTTCAATTTAACGCTTTTGCGCAAAGAAGCGTTTAAGCAGTTCAGATGATTTTTTCTCACCAATGCCGCTGTAGATTTCCGGTGCGTAGTGGCAACTGGCATGAGAGAAATACTGTACGCCGCTTTCGGCTCCGCCAGACTTCTCATCAAGAGCTCCGAAATACAATCTGCCAATACGCGCAAAGGAAATGGCCGCCGCACACATTGGGCAGGGTTCCAGAGTGACATAGAGATCGCAACCAATAAGACGCTGGCTTTCCAGTGCAAGCCCGCCAGCTCGAATAACAAGTAATTCCGCATGCGCCGTTGGATCATTTAGCTCTAAGGTGCGGTTTCCGGCACGTGCGATAACTCTATTGGCCTTGACAAGTACGGCTCCGACCGGCACTTCCCCACGATCAGCCGCTGCTTGTGCTTCCTCGAAAGCCAAATCCATGTAACTGTTGAACATTGTCGTTTCTCAACTCTCGACACCGATGGACCTTATGACATCTGAATCTGAAAAAGGCGACCGCATCGCCAAAGTTATGGCACGCGCCGGACTTTGCTCACGTCGTGAAGCAGAACGTTGGATCGCCGATGGCCGTGTGCTTGTAAACGGAAAACGGTTGGACAGCCCTGCTTTGAACGTTGGCACAAATGATGATGTCGTCGTTGATGGCAAGCCAATGCCGACAAAAGAGCGCACACGGCTTTGGCTGTATCATAAACCAAAGGGACTTGTGAGTTCCAACAAGGACAGTGAAGGACGCCCGACAGTCTTTGCAAACTTGCCAAAGGATATGCCACGCGTTATCAGCGTTGGCCGTCTCGACATTAATACAGAAGGTCTGCTGCTGCTGACCAATGATGGCTCCTTGGCGCGTCATCTGGAATTGCCGAGTACCGGCTGGCTTCGCCGTTATCGCGTTCGTGCTTTCGGACGTGTGACGCAACCGGATCTGGATAAGTTGAAAGATGGTGTTGCCATCGACGGGGTGCTTTATGGCGCTATTGAAGCAGAGCTTGAGCGTGAACAGGGTTCAAATGCCTGGATCACCATCGGCATTCGTGAGGGAAAGAACCGCGAAGTTAAGAAAATTCTTGAGCACCTGGGATTGGCGGTGAACCGGCTCATCCGAACCTCGTATGGTCCATTCCAGCTCGGTGACATTCCGACAGGAGATGTCAAAGAAATTAGAAGCCGGACGCTGCGGGATCAGTTGGGTACATCCTTGGTAAGTGAACTTGGTCTCACTTTTGAGGGACAGGAACCAATGCCTGTGTCTCCAAATCAACCGGATGCTCGACGCAAACCTGTTAAAAAGGTCGGCGGTGGCTGGAAGGCCGGGTTTTCTGAAAAAGCAAGCGGACAAACTAAATCTGGATCAAGAAACAAATCAAAACAGAGAGACAAACAAGCTGACGCGCTGGAGCGTTTGAGTACATCCAAACCCGGGAAAGCAAAGTCAGGTTCAGGAAAACCATCGGGCCGCAATGCCTCGTCAGATAAACGGACAGGAGCGCCTCGTGCGGATCGTCGCCGGTAAATTTAAAGGGCGCAGACTGGCCGAACCCAAATCCAAGGACATTCGCCCGACAAGTGATCGTGCACGCGAAACCATATTCAATATCTTGCAACATGGCTGTGGCATTTCATTTGATGGTTTGAGGGTCATCGATCTGTTTGCCGGAACTGGTGCGCTCGGCCTTGAAGCCCTATCGCGTGGTGCAAGCTTCTGTTTGTTTGTCGAAGACGCGGCTGAAAGCCGTGGCTTGATAAGAACAAATGTTGAAGCGTTGGGGCAGAACGGAGCGAGCAAGGTTTATCGCCGGAACGCAACTCAATTGGGTGCGTCCGCTAATCTAGGCCAGTTTGGTTTGACCTTGCTTGATCCACCTTACGGAAAAGGCCTGGGAGAGTTGGCGCTTCAGTCCCTCTACATGGGTGGCTGGCTTGCCGCCGGAGCAATCTGTGTCCTAGAAGATCGAAGGGCTGTAGACATTTTAGTCCCTGCACCCTTCGAGTTATTGGACAGACGAGAACTTGCAGATACTCAGATCGTGTTTCTGCAAGCGCCAGGTGGTTAGTGTCGGGCAATAATTTCTGCGGAAGGTGAAAAGGCGACGACATTCGATCCGACCACACCAACGTGACGATTGGCCTGAAAACGTGTGCGCCGCTTGATCAAAGGATTTCCGAAGCGTCTTGGAAGCGGAGATGATGCAGAAATTGAATTCAATTCGCTAGATTCTCCAGCTGCTGGCGGAGTAGTGATTTCTCCGTCCAATCCGATAAGGCGAAGCGGTAGATTCAAAACTTCACTCCACATAGCCCAGTCTTCAGCGAGATGTTCCGGACATTCGGCTTCAGCGAGAACAATATTCAAATCATTATCGGAATGAACAAGCTCCAGGCGAGCATAGATGCGGCGATCTTCCTCGTAGGATGACAAAATACGGACAGCCACCATTTCATAACTTTTGACTGCAGCATTGACGTTCAACTCAATTCCACAGGTCAAACGGTGCTTGATGATAACACGCTCGGCGTCTAGCAACTTCAACCCTGTATGCTCTTTATCACCGGTGTATGGCAATTCTGCCGGGTCAATCCGATTTCTAAGAGATGGACTTGGTTTTCTTTTCCTGCTTATGGGTGCAACAATGTTTTCGCATATATTGTCATTTGCACATGCGCTTCGTTCTTGAACCACACCAAAGAAATTTCTTACGTTCACAGCTGACCTCAAATGATCAATTCGTTGAATTTTGTGTGGCGATAATTGCGCCTCAAATGTTCAGGCTGTGCTAAGTTTTCTGGTTAAAAAACTGTTGTTTTACAATAGGTTAGCGATTCATTTCTGGACTGTGTAAAATTGTTCGAACTTTGTTTTACTCTTTGTAAAGGTTCGAGTGCCCACTTGGCACACTTGCAGTGCGCATGCAGACCCCCTATGAGGTGTCCATAGTTCCAAACATGAAGAAAAGTGCGCTGACGCATGAGCAAGACAGACATGGTTGGCCCAGATCTTAACAAGTTGACCAATGCAGCTAATGCGTTGATGTCGAAGGCTCTTAAGGCTGGCGCGGACGCTGCTGATGTTGTGATTTCGAACTCCAGTTCCACCAGCGCAAGCGCTCGTCTCGGGGTGATTGAAAATACCTCGCAATCTGAAAATGACAATCTCTCCCTTAGGGTGTTTTGTGGAAAACGTGTGTCGTCCGTCGCCTCAAAGGCGGGTCGAATTGCGGCTGACGGTGATGCGTTGGTGGAGCGTGCAGTGGCCATGGCCGCTTCCGCTCCAGAAGATGATTATGCCGGATTAATCAGTTCCGATGAGGTTGCGACCACTTGGCCTGAGCTAGATTTGTTTGATCCAACAACCATAAATCCAGACGCGCTCGCCAAAGATGCCATTGAAATGGAGGAAATTGCGAGGAGTGTCGCGGGCATTACCAACTCTAACGGTTCGTCTGCAAGCTTTGGCATGGGCGGCATGGTGCTTGCGGCCTCCAATGGTTTTTCGGGTGCTTACTTGGGCACGCGCCACTCCCGCTCTGTCTCTGTGGTTGCGGGTGAAGGCACAGGCATGGAGCGCGACTATGATTTTGACAGCAGCAGCCACCTGTCGGAATTGCGCAGCCTTGATGATATTGGCCGTTCCGCGGCTGAAAGAACTCTGGCCAGACTAAATCCTCAAAAAGTTGAGACACAGAAAGTTCCCGTTCTCTTCGACAAGAGGATTTCCTCAAGCTTTCTCGGACATTTGTCTGGTGCGATAAATGGCGCTTCAATCGCGAGAGGCTCAAGCTTTCTGAAAGACAGGCTTGGTGAACTGGTTTTCCAATCTGGCGTGAACATTGTTGATAATCCGCTGCTGAAGCGACGCGCGGGCTCCCGACCATTTGATGCCGATGGCAAAAGCGAGGGTCAACTTCAGCTGGTGGAAAACGGTGTTTTGAAGACCTGGCTTTTGGATAGCTACAGCGCCAGAGAACTCAACCTTCACTCAAATGGAAGGGCTTCGTTTTCAGGCAGTGGCACGCGCCCATCTACGACAAATCTTTGGATGGAGGCGGGAACAGCTACCCGTGATGAATTAATCGCCTCAATGGAATGTGGGCTCATTGTCACAGACTTTATTGGGCATGGCGCAAATATAGTAACGGGTGACTACAGCCGGGGTGTTTCTGGCTTTTGGGTTGAAAAAGGCGAGATTGTTTATCCGGTTAGTGAAATGACCCTAGCTGGTTCAATGGGCGACATTTTTGCAGGGCTCATTCCCGCTGATGATCTAGAGTTTATTGGCGCTGTTAATGCACCATCCCTTTACATTGAGGAACTAACACTTGCAGGACGCTGAGACTGCTAACAGCAGCAAAACTGACTTGTCACTTCTGGAAAAAGCTGCCCGTGAAGCGGGAGCCATAGCACTGAGCTATTTTCAAAACGATCCTGAGGTTTGGATGAAGTCGGGCAATTCGCCTGTTACAGAGGCAGACTTAGCGGTCGACAAGTTCTTGGCGGAAATGCTTCAAAGCGCCCGTCCGGACTATGGTTGGTTATCGGAAGAAAGTGAAGACGACGCGGCAAGGCTAATGGCAGATCGGTTATTTGTCGTGGATCCCATCGATGGTACGCGCGGATTTATGGCTGGTTCGAACGATTGGACGATTAGTCTTGCCGTGGTCGAACGTAAAATACATCCGGACCAGCAAGATGTTTGGCGACCGGTTTCAGCAGCGCTTTTTAATCCAAGCCGTAAAGAGATGTACTTGGCTGAAGAAGGGCAAGGCGCGTTTAAAAATGGCGAGCCGATGAAGGTGGCTTCGCCGACTGATGTTTCGGAGACACAAATTTATGTATCAAAGCCAATGTATGGCAGCATGAAGCTGGAAAGACTTGGCGCTGTACGAACCTCGCACATCGCTTCCCTAGCCTACCGTTTGGCATTGGTCGCGACCGGCGAAATTTCAGCCGCAATTGCGAAGCCGAATTCGCATGATTGGGACCTTGCTGCGGCTGATCTTTTGGTGCAGGAAGCAGGCGGAATTTTGTTGGGCGCGCATGGTGACCATGTTAGCTACAATGCAGCACTACCAAAGCACGGTGTTTTGGTAGCAGCAGAAAAGAAAATGGCCCGTACACTGTTGGATTTGACAAGTTGGATTGAGCCCTTGTGACTGACATCATATAAATGGAGCAGGTGAAAATGAGCGACACTGAACAGGAGCAATTGCTTCATCTCGTATTTGGTGGAGAGCTGGAAGACATAAGCGACGTGGAATTCAAGGATTTGGAAAAGCTGGATGTCGTGGGTATTTTTCCAAATTATGCAACCGCCTACGCGGCCTGGAAAACGAAAGCGCAAATGACAGTTGATAATGCACAGATGCGCTACTTTATCGTTCATTTGCACAGGCTGATGAATCCTGATGCAACTAGCTAGTTGCACAAGTTTTAGCTCTGAATTGGTATAGATTTGGCTGATATGGCCTCGACAAAGAAAACTGCTAAACCGTCCGCCGGAGAGGCAGACTTGCTTGCGCCTGCGCAATTTTCTCGTGGTGCAGACACTTTTAACATGGTTGAGTTCACGCCGCGCCAAATGATTGAGCGTATCGCAAAGGTTTACCTAAAGCCGCTATGGCGCGTTTTGATTGTGTCTCTGGCCGCAATGACATTTATGGCAGCTACAACAGGTGCGCTGCCGTTTCTAATGCAGCAAGTTGCTGACAAAGTGTTTGTTGCAAAAGACGAGCGCTTACTGTTCCTTTTGCCGGTTTTAGTGATTTGTATTATGACGCTGCGCGCAGCGGCGGACTATATAAGCCGTGTCACGCTGGCTCAAATCTCAAATGAAGTTGTCGGTGCATTGCGCATTGATATGTTCAAAAGCTTGACACGCGCTGACCTCAGTTATCTTGAGGCCATGCATAGTGGGCGCTTCATTGCCGCCTTCATGTCCGATGTCGGGCTGGTCAACAAGGCTGCTGCAGGTACTCTGACAGCGCTTGTAAAAAACGGTCTTACGGCGCTTTTCCTTGTTGGCGCTATGATTTGGCTCGATTGGTTTTTAGCGCTGCTTGTTCTGATGGGCGCTCCTTTTGCGATCTATTTCATGAGCAAGCAAAGACGAAAAATTAGAGATTCAACCCGAGGCATGTTGCAGGAAACAGGCGATTTCTCTTCTTTGATTGCGCAAATGCTACGTGGTGTACGCATTATCAAAGCATATGGTCAGGAAGAGCAGGAAGAAGCACGTTTTGTTGCTTCAATACGCCGGGTGATTGGTTATTTGATGCGACAGGCACGGGCGCAGTCATCAATGGGGCCTGCGACTGAGGCTTTGACTGGTGTTGGGTTTGCTGCGGCTATACTTTATGGCGGGTGGCAAGGCATTGCTGGAAACGTTACCCTCGGTAGTTTCATGGGCTTTATGACCGCTGCGATGCTGGCCTACCAGCCCTTGAAAGCGCTTGCAGCTCTGCAGGGTCAGCTGACACAGGGGACAGAAGCTGCAAAACGTGTATTTACCCTCATTGATCATGCGCCAGAAGTAAATGACGATAAGAGCAATGGTGAATTGACAGTTGAAAATGGCGAAATAATTTTTGAGAACGTTTGCTATTCCTATGATGGCGAAACTCAAGTTTTGGAAGACTTCTCTCTTGTCATCCCTGCCGGTAAAAAAGTCGCTCTTGTCGGACCAAGCGGTTCAGGCAAAACGACGCTCATGAATTTGACGATGCGGTTCTTTGATCCGACAAGTGGACGCATTCTGATTGATGGTCAGGATGTTAGCCTCAAGAGCATTGCAAGTGTGCGCGCTGCAACCGCACTTCTAACCCAGGATCCCGTTCTCTTTGACGACACAATCCAATCCAATATCGAATATGGTATGGAAAATATCAGTGAAGACGAGCTTCATTCTGCCGCACGTGCGGCGGCGGCTCATGACTTCATTAAGGAATTCCCGAATGGGTATGCAACGGAAGTTGGTGAGGCGGGTGCGCTTCTTTCGGGTGGGCAGAAGCAACGTGTTGCTATTGCACGCGCATTGCTCAAATCAGCACCTATTCTCCTGCTTGACGAGCCGACAAGTGCCCTTGATCCGGGCAGCGAAGCGAAAATCCAAAATGCTCTGGAAACATTGTTTGCGGGGCGCACAGTTATGATGATTGCGCATCGTTTGACTACCGTAAAAGATGCAGACCTGATTTGTGTGTTAGATCAGGGGCAGTTGGCGGAATCCGGCACCCACAGCGAGCTGATGTCAAAGAATGGTCTATATGCGGCATTTTGCAGAAATCAATCCGGGGATAATGTTTCAGAAGGCATGTCTCAAGACACGGTGGATGCGTGATCCATGCGCCCCTGGCTGAAACGACTATCTAAGTCGCGCCTGTTCCAAGTGGCGCTGGGGCGCTTGGCCGGAACCTATCTAATGCTGGTGGGACATACAAATCGCATCAGAACAGTGCCCTCTGATATTTACAGCGTGCTTAAAGATGATGATATGCCGGTCATCGTGACCATGTGGCATGGCGAGCATTTCATGTTGCCCTTTGCTCGCCGCAAGGATCATCGCGTTCAAGTTCTTATTTCGAAAGCACGGGATGGAGAAATTAACTCCATCGCCGCCAAAATGCTGGGAATGGAAGTTATTCGTGGCTCTGGTGGCCGTAGTTCCGATCCCAGAACGCCTGCGAAAGGCGGTGCAAAGGGCATGTTAACCATGCTAAAATCGTTGGAAAAGGGTATCAGCGTGAGCATGACCGCAGACATTCCTCGTGGTAAATCGCGTGAGGCTGGCATGGGTATTATCACATTGGCGCGCCTGTCTGGTTGTACCATCTTGCCGGTGGCTTTCGCATCAACTAGATTTCGGCGTCTTAACACTTGGGACAAATCTGTCATTAATTTGCCGTTTGGGCGCGGTATATTTGTTGCAGGCGAACTCGTGCGTGTAGACAAGGGAGCGGATGATTTTGCGCAAGAGGCTGCAAGATTGAGATTGGAAACATCGCTCAATCAGGCCTATGCTACCGCCTACGAGACTGTTGGAAAAAAACCTTGATGCGAATTCTTGGAGATTTGGCGCTTAAAACCTATTGGCTTGCAATGCAGGCAGCAAGACCTCTATTGCCGGTCCTCATCGAGAAGCGAAAGAAAGTCGGTAAGGAAGATCGGGTTAGGCACCAGGAACGACTTGGCGATGCATCATTGGCGCGTCCGCAAGGCCCGCTAATCTGGATTCATGCGGCAAGCGTTGGGGAAACAAACGCAGTGCTGCCGATATGCACCTCACTCGCTCTGCGTGGCTTTCACATACTGGTCACAACTGTAACGACGACAGCCGCACAAACTGTTGCGGAAAAAACGGCTGACACCCCCAATATTTTTCATCAATATGCACCGCTGGATGTGCCTTCGATTTTGCGAAAGTTTATTGATCATTGGCAACCTAATATGGCGATTTTCGCTGAGTCCGAGATATGGCCCGTTACCATTAAATTACTATCGGAAAGGACTATTCCTTTTGCTATCGTGAATGGTCGCATGTCCGATCGTTCATTCCGGAGGTGGAGAACGTTTCGAGCCGCGACGCCTTCATTATTTGAGCATATTGATCAGGTCTTGGTTCGCGGTGAGGAAGATTTGTTGCGTTTTCGGGAGTTGGGCGCCCGTAAGGTGACGATTTCCGGGAATTTGAAGTACGATTCTCCTATACCAAAAATAGACGCAACTGAAGTATCGGCGTTCAAAAAAGACATTTTGAATAGACCCTTGTTTCTGGCGACAAGCACGCATGATGGCGAGGAGCAAATTGCTCTAAAAACGCATCAAATGTTACGGGAACGATTTCCAAATTTGTTGACTTGCATCGCACCTCGGCATCCACGGCGTGGACCTGAAGTTGCCCAAATGGCGGATGATTTCGAACTGCAATCAGAACTGCGATCAAAGGTGGGAAATCCATCCTCAGAATGTCAGGTTTACATAGCCGATACCTTGGGAGAATTGGGCCTGTTTTACGCGTTAGCACCCGCTGCATTAATTGGCGGTTCTCTGGTGCCAGTTGGCGGGCACAACCCTATCGAGGCGGCACAGCTTGGATGCGCGGTTTTGAGTGGACCAAATGTATCCAATTTTCGCGAGGTCTTTGGCGTTCTTGAAGGTGCAAATGGATGCCTAATTGTTAAGGATCAGCAAGAGCTTGCCAACGCACTAACACGTTGTTTGGAGGACACGTTATTTGCTAAGGGCCTTGCCACAAATGCCAACAAAGCTCTGGAAGGTGTTGGAGGTGCTGTCGAGCGTAGCTTAGCAGCGCTTGAACCGTTATTGGCAGTCGCGGCGAGTGGTAAGGCTGAATTGGTAAAATATCCCCGCAACTCTGCTGCGTGAAGTCTTTATGACGTTAAGAGCACCTGGATTCTGGTGGCAAAGAGAACTAGCCACCCGGTCAAAATTCCTCATGCCCATCGGGATGATATATGGGTTTGTTACTGCGCGTCGGATGCATCGCAAACCAGAAGCGGCGGCAGCGGTTCCGGTCCTATGCATTGGCAATCTTGTCGTCGGGGGAGCGGGAAAGACGCCCACAACGATCTCCATAGCCAAACTGTTGCAGTCCAAGGGTTATAAATGCGGTTTTTTATTGCGCGGATATGGCGGCTCAAACACGCAGCCAAAACTTGTGCTTCCGGAACACTCCGCCAAGGAGGTAGGCGATGAGGCTCTGCTATATGCGGCAATTGGACCGACGGTCGTCAGCGCTGATCGCCCTTCGGGCGCTACCTTGCTTTGCGAAGGAAAAATTGACGTCATTTTGATGGATGACGGCTTCCAAAACCCCAGTTTGAGGAAAGACGGTTCGCTCCTTGTCGTGGATAGCAAAGTGGGATGGGGAAACGGGCTTTGTTTTCCGGCCGGTCCTTTGCGCGCAAGTTTGAACGCACAATTACCTTTGGCAAAGGCGGTAATTGCATTGGGGCAAGGGGTGTATTCTGAATCTCTGGAACTGCTGGAAATGCAGCACACTTTTGAGCTGTTGCATGGGAAGGTTGTTGTGCAAAAGCCGTTGGCAGAACACTCGCCAGGTGCGTATCTGGCTTACTCGGGAATTGGCAGACCTCAGAAGTTTTTTGATAGTCTGAAAGGGGCGGGCTACCAGGTGCAAGAACAGATGTCTTTTCCCGATCATCATTTTTTTTCAGAGGCTGATGCAGATCGTATTTTGGATTTTGCTTCATCATCTGGTGCAATCCCGATTACGACGGAGAAAGACCATGTGCGCTTGGCGTATTCTGAACCGAACTCATCCAGAGAAAAACTGTTTGAAACCAGTCAGGTTTTAAAAATTGCAGTAGAGTTCGAGGATTCACAAAGGCTCATTGAGCTGTTAGATGAAACGATATCTACAGTGAAATAATATTCAGTGTCTCTGCCGGCTTGCGAGTTCCGCCTTCAAGGATGAATTAACGTCGGCATAGGCTTCTTGCCGCAGAACGCTCCAATATTTGAGCTCATCAAGCGCAATGAGGTTGCCGGAAATAGCACAACGCACATGGCTACCAGGGCGAACGACCTGAAAGTCATTATCCAGATACCTTAGTTCTGCCAGGGCACCTCCAACTGGTGAAAGCTGATCAAGCATGTTTTTGTCTCCTTAAGTCTCGCGAACCAGATATAGAACTGGATACATCAATTGTGAAGTGTTGCGCTTTTTCCACTGGAAAATGCAGACGTGCCACTGCGCCAAAGAGGTGGCTTCTGGTCGTCAGGGTTTTGGGTCTCAATCGTTTTTATGACCCTGAAACACACAACTACTGAGGCAATACCAAACAACATAGCGCCGGCAGCCTGACCAAGCAAAACGCCAGTTGCGCCCATCCATATGCCGCCAACCCAAACAAAGGGGATCGTTCCAACGGTTGCTTTTCCCCAGTTGAACATGGTCGAATATCTTGGAAAGCCCAAATTATTGAAAGCTGCATTTGCCACAAACAGACCGCCGTTGAACAGAAATCCAAACGCCGCAATTGTGCAGAAAAAGCGTATCAACTCAGCCGCACTATCAGTGGCATCAAAAATTGATATGACGAAATCCTGTACCAAAAACAGGATAGCCCACACGAATAAGCAATAGCCAATCGTCAAAAGAAGTGCATCTCTCATGGCCTCGCGCACCCTGTCGAATTCGCGCGCACCGAAATTTTGCCCAAGGATCGGTCCAATAGCTCCAGAGAGTGCAAAGATAGCCCCAAATGCTACAGGAATAATCCGGCCCACAACGGCCCACCCCGCTACAGCATCATCACCATATGAGGAGATCGCTCCGGTGATATAAGCGTTTCCGACAGGGGTTGCGATGTTTGTAAGGACGGCTGGAACAGCAATCCCCGTCAACGTGCCTGCGTCCTCCATCATGCCAGTGACAGAAGGCTGGCCCACCAAATCATGCACTTTTACAGCGCCGTGCAGGCCAATGAAAACCATAACAATGCGTGAGCAAACCGTTGCTATCGCCGCCCCAGTCACGCCGAGGTCAAATCCAAAAATAAACAGGGGATCCAGAACTGCCGCAGCAAACCCAGCGGCAAGCGTCACATACATTGCACGTTTGGCATCGCCCTGGGCGCGCAACAATCCGCTGAGGCACATGCCCAATCCCATAATTGGCATGGAAGGCAATACGATTCGTAGGAAACCCAGCGCAACTCTTTTGGTTTCGCCCTCTGCCCCCAGCAACGATAGCGCGGAGCCTGCGAATATGAGCATCAGGATTGCAACGACAATAGTAACCAGCACAATGAACAGTAGAGCCGAGCCCGCCATATGTCGCGCGCGCTGTCTATCTCCTTGGCCAATATAGCGAGACACCAATGCTGTTGCAGCGATGGTGATGCCAATACAAATTGAAATATTGAAGAACAGAATTGTCCCGGCATATCCAATTGCGGCGGCCAGTTCCTGTTGTCCCAATTGCGCGATGTAAAACAAATTGGCAAAATCAACAAGGAAGATAGCCATCAACCCAACAGAACCGGTAGCCGTCATTACGATCACATGGCGCATAGTTGAGCCTTCTGTGAAACGCCCTTTGCTAACGGATGGTTTGATATCTTCTGGTTTTTCAGGAACAGTGTCTTGAGTCATACCCCCTTTATATCTGATCAAAGGGGCTCAGTCGCTGACTTTTCTTCGTTTTCTGATTTGCCGACCACATCGCCCGTTTCTTTGGTGAGTGGCTTAGCTGGACTTTTGGGAAGGACCAGAGGTTCCGGAGTAACAGTATTCACGTGAAGCGTATCCTGACCCGCTTGCAAGTCTCCATCAACTTGCATCTGTAGTCGCAATTCGTCGCGGCGCCGGACGTCGATTTCAATCTCTTCGACGCGGTCGTTTTCAACACCAAGGTTCTTGAGTGCTTCTGTTCCTAACCGCATGGCGGACTCGACAGACTCGCGTAGCTCAAAGTCTACGTGGCGTTTGCGGAGCTCAATGGAATGAGAGCGATCGTAGCTGCGTACTAACACTTTGGCTTGTGGCGCATGCTTTTGCACAAGATCTGAAACCTGCAAGGTCGAGGTCGCTCCATCGGTACAGATGATCACCATACGTGCTCTATCAAGCCCGGCAGCTCTCAGCACGTCTAGACGTCGTCCATCTCCATAGTAAATTTTGAAGCCAAATTTGGCCGCACTTCGAATGCGTTCAGCATTGTTGTCGATGATGGTAACATCAATGCGCTCTGCCAACAGTAGTTGCGACACAACTTGGCCAAAGCGACCAAAGCTTATAAGCAGGACGTTACCAGTGGCACTGGAAAAGTCTTCCTGAATTTCTTCGGCTTGGCTTTTGGGTATCAGTTTAGGGGCAAAAGCAACGGTCAACGGCGTCAATGCCATGGTCACGGTGGCGATGGCGGTCAGGATGGACGCATACGTGCTGTCCATGAGGTTAGCGGCGACGGCAGCAGTGAAAAGCACGAACGCGAACTCTCCATGCTGTGGCAAAAGCATCGCTGTTCTGGTTGAAACCGCATGATCCAAGCCAAAGAGGCGCCCCAGCCCGTAAATAATAACCGATTTGATAGCCATGAACAGCAAAGCCGCCGATATGATTAAAAGCCAGTTTTCCAGCACAATCGACAAGTTTAGAGACATGCCGACCGCCATGAAGAACAACCCCATTAGCAAGCCACGGAATGGCTCAATATCGGCCTCTAGTTCATGACGGTAGGACGATTCAGCAAGCATAACGCCCGCAATGAAAGCACCCATTGCGCTGGACATGCCGGCAAATTCCATAAGTGCGGCGGATCCAAGAACGATCAACAGCGCGGCAACGGTCATGATCTCGCGTGCTTTGGAGTTGGCCAATATTCTGAACATGGGGCTCAGCAAGTAGCGGCCAGCCAAGATAAGTGCCGCGACACAGGCTACCGCCAGGCCTAACTCCATAGAAGCATCCAGCCAGTTGCCGGCAGCTCCGTCAGCACCGCTATGGGGTGCTAAAAACGCTACGAGCGCTAAAAGTGGCACGATTGCAATGTCCTGAAACAGCAGAATTGAAAAGCTCTTCTGGCCGTATTTTCGAGAGAAATCGCCGGTTTCGTTCAGGATTTGCATGGCTATTGCGGTGGATGACAACGCAAAGCCCAAGCCAACAACAATCGAGACTTGCCAACTCTGCCCCGTTAGCAGGACAATGCTTGTCAATGCCACCCCGCACAACAATACCTGTGCAGAGCCAAGGCCGAATATATCGCGTCTCATGGACCAAAGTCTGGATGGCTTTAGCTCAAGGCCAATCACAAACAAAAGCAACACGACACCAAGTTCTGCGACATGCAGAATAGATTCACCATCTATGATCAAACGCAGGATGGGGCCGATGATGACGCCAGCGGCTAGATACCCAAGAACAGAGCCAAGCCCGAGGCGCCGAAAAATTGGAACTGCAATGGCCGCTGCACCCAGTAGGATCAGCGGATCAGTAAAAAGTGACTCGCTACCTGGCACGGCTGCCATCTACTCTCTCCTGTAATACTGCGTTAATCTGCAAATGGTCCTGAGAGCAGGGCCTGAAGAGCTTGCAGAACGGCTTCTAATCAGAACAATTCGGGGCGTACTACTTCCACGTCAGATATGGTTACGATTCCAATCTGCCTCGATACTATACGATAAGCCGCTTCCAGAACTTTTTCCACCAGGCTTTCATCAAGAATGCATACAAGCATAACCATGTGACCGGCCGCTGATAGTGCGTTTTCCCTGTGCCATGGGCCAGCAGAACCATGCCCGCCAAGTGCAGGGACAATTGTGAAGCCTGTCACATTGGCGTCGACCAAAGCATCTGTTAGTCGGCGCAAAATGGGTTCTTCAACGAAAATTTCCAGGCGTTTCTTGCTAAATGTTTTCATATCCACTTACCCGGCAATCCAAGTGCCAATCATATTGTATAAAGGTATACCGATTGTGAGGTTGAAAGGAAATGTGACACCTAGCGACAAGGTCAGATAAATACTGGGTCGAGCCTCTGGTAATGCAACACGCATGGCCGCTGGTACTGCGATATATGAGGCCGAAGCTGCCAGGGTACATAACAAGGCGACACCACCTGCCGAAAGCCCAGTGACCCAACCAAATGGCGCGGCTATGAGTGCCCCGATAACCGGCATAGTCAATGCGAAAAACACGACAGGTGGCGTCAAGAGTTTTCCGCCCTGGCGCAATCCACGCCCGGCGATGATACCCATATCCAGCAAGAACAGGCACAGCACACCCTGGAATGGGCTAACGATAAAGCTTTCAACTTTTTGCAATCCTTCCGTGCCGGTGATCCAGCCGATTGCAAATGCCCCTATCAGCATTACAATTGAGCCATTCAGCAAAATTTCCCGAAGCGGAACTTCGCCGCCAGCGTTTTTGTCAACGGCACTTTTGGCGAGATAGAGCCCTACAAGAATGGCAGGAGCCTCCATCGCCGCGGCTACGGCTACCATGTAACCTTCGGAGGAAATTTCCAGGGTTTTAAGAGCTTCCGTAGCTGCAACAAAAGTTACAATCGAAATGGAGCCATAGTGAGCAGCAACTGCTGCCACATCCACTCTTGGTAATTTGCTGAGCGTTTTCAAATATCCGAATGCAACAAATGGAATAGCTGCAGATAGTATCAGTCCAGATAACAATGCCCCAACAAGCTTGGCATCCAGCCCATGCGATGCCATTCCGGCGCCGCCTTTGAAGCCAATTGCAAACATCAAATAAAGCGCGATGGTCTTTGCCACTTGCTCCGGTATTGCCAAATCAGACTTCGCTAAAGCGGCTGCCAGACCAAGGACAAAAAAGAGAACAACTGGAGAAAGTAGATTTTGGCTGGCGAGCGCGAAGATATCTGCCACTGGAAATCCGTTGAATTAGGGAAGGAGAGTTTACAGCAATATAGAGCGTTTCTGTATTTACCCAACAGAAAAGTCCGCATTTGAGACACGTTATTTTGCTGGCGATTTGTCCAGGTGCATCGCGTGGCCGTGACCATGCTGACAGCCTGCTGTCAGCATTAGGTGAAAGTGGCTTCAAATTTGCGCCTGGTGTCTTCACTTATACGGTTAGGCGAGCCATATTCCCCATATGATGAGTGATACAAAAAAGACCGATGGTTTTGAAGAAGCGCCGCAAGCCGAGCTAACAGGTACGCCGCTATCAGGATCAATTTCCGATTGGGCAAAAGAAGTCACGCGCGATGCGGAGAAACCTATCGCAAAAGGTAAGGCGTCGAAGGCAGCAACTAAAAATGCGTCACCCAAAAAGACTCCCGCTAAAAGGAAGGCGGGTGTAAAAACCGCACGCGGTACCTCAATGGGAGGGCCGGCATCTGCAAAGGACAGAGCGGCGGGCGGATTAAACCCGGTTGCCGGGTTGGATGTATCGCTTGAAGATGCCGGAAAGATTGATAACTCCGGCGTCACCGCAACGGTCGCAGCGTTGTCTAACCTTATCGAGACCGGCCGCAAGGAAATGGATGATGTATGGGTCCCCCACAGGCCGGAGCGACCATCTAAGTCGGAGGGTGGCATATCTTTCGACCTGGAATCGGAATTTGAACCCAAAGGAGATCAGCCGACTGCAATTGCAGAGCTTGTCTCGGGTATTACTGAGGGCGAGCGCGATCAGGTTCTGTTGGGTGTTACCGGCTCTGGTAAGACTTACACAGTTGCGAACATTATCAAAAAGACCGGTCGGCCTGCCTTGATATTGGCGCCAAACAAAACGCTTGCTGCGCAGCTTTACGGTGAGTTCAAGGCATTCTTTCCTGAAAATTCTGTCGAGTACTTCGTATCCTACTATGATTACTATCAGCCTGAGGCGTACGTGCCACGATCTGATACGTATATCGAAAAAGAGTCTTCTGTGAATGAGCAGATTGATCGGATGCGCCACTCGGCTACCCGCGCATTGCTGGAGCGTGATGATGTGATCATCGTTGCATCCGTGTCATGTATTTACGGTATAGGCTCGGTAGAAACCTACACCGCCATGACTTTTGAAATGAAGGTCGGGCAGAGTATTGATCAGCGGCAGATCATGGCGGATTTGGTTGCGTTGCAATACAAGCGCAACGATCAGGCTTTTCAGCGCGGTACGTTCCGGGTAAGGGGCGATACGCTCGAAATTTTCCCAGCTCACTATGAAGATCGTGCTTGGCGTTTATCGCTTTTCGGAGACGAAATAGAAACAATTACCGAGTTTGACCCGCTCACCGGACAGAAAAGTCGCGATCTGGAATCTGTAAAGGTCTACGCGAATTCCCACTATGTGACCCCGAAACCCACTTTGCAACAAGCCGTGAAAAGCATAAAAGCGGAGCTGGATTTGCGCCTTGTGGAGCTGAATAATGCCGGACGTTTGCTGGAAGCGCAGCGTCTTGAGCAACGCACCACATTTGATATTGAGATGATGGAAGCGACTGGTTCCTGTGCCGGCATTGAAAACTATTCGCGCTATCTCACAGGTCGCGCGCCGGGCGAGCCGCCACCCACTCTCTTTGAATACTTGCCTGACAATGCTCTGGTTTTCATTGATGAAAGCCATGTGACGGTGCCGCAAATTGGTGCCATGTATCGTGGCGATTTCCGCCGCAAAGCAACGCTGGCCGAGTATGGCTTCCGCCTGCCTTCCTGCATGGATAACCGTCCGCTGCGCTTTGAAGAATGGGACGCAATGCGTCCACCATCGGTTTATGTTTCAGCCACGCCTGGCGGTTGGGAGTTAGAGCAAACCGGCGGCGTCTTTTCGGAGCAGGTTATTCGCCCAACAGGCTTAACTGATCCACCGGTGGAAATCCGACCTGCAACGACACAAGTGGATGATTTGCTTGGTGCAATTCATGAAACCACGGCAAAGGGCTATCGTACACTGGTCACTACTTTGACCAAACGTATGTCCGAAGATTTGACCGAATACCTCCACGAGAACGGTGTCAAAGTGCGCTATATGCACTCAGATATAGACACGCTGGAACGTATTGAAATATTGCGGGATCTCCGTCTGGGCGCTTTTGACGTTCTGGTAGGCATTAACTTGCTGCGGGAGGGTTTGGATATTCCTGAATGCGCTTTGGTTGCCATCCTTGATGCGGACAAGGAGGGCTTTTTGCGCTCCGAAACCAGCTTGGTGCAAACCATAGGCCGCGCCGCGCGTAATGTGGATGGGAAGGTTATTCTTTACGCGGACCGCATCACTGGATCAATGGAGCGTGCAATCGGTGAAACGGACCGGCGGCGTGAAAAGCAAATTGCATACAATGTTGAACATAATATCACGCCTGAATCCGTTAAGAAAAACATCGGTGATATTCTTTCAAGCGTCTACGAAGGTGACCATGTAACTGTGGATGCCGGTATGGCTGAAGCGCCGCTGGTGGGCCATAATCTCAAGGCCCACATTCAGGACATGGAAAAACGCATGCGAGATGCAGCAGCCGATCTTGATTTTGAAGAGGCAGCGAAATTGCGTGATGAAATCAAACGCTTGCAGGAAACGGAACTGGCAGTGGGTGATGATCCGTTGGCACGTCAGCAAGCCGTTGATCAACGCACAGGGGGGTATCAAGGACCGCGCGGAGCGACGGCTGCCATTACGCCTCGAGGACGCTCTTCAAGTGGAAAGCCCGGGCAGCGCGGAGGCTTCAGAGCTAACAAAGCAAAACGGTAGCGCCCATGGCGCCGCTACCATGGTAATTTTGACCATATTGGCAATGTGACGACTTCTCCATAAAGTTGAGTTGAGAGTGATTCAACTTACGTCCTTGGAAATAGGCGGAATCACAGGATTTGTGAGGTTGGAGCGCAGCAATTTCGGCTGCAGAGTACAATCTGTCTCTTGTTTTGAGAGAGGTAGCTCCGTTGTTGTGGATTGTGCCGTTATATGTCGGGTCTCCATAAAACATTAAATTTGGCTTCGCCTAAATGGCCTGATCGCGCAAATTGCTCTACTCGTCTCTCGCCGCATTTGTACACCCTACCCAATGCGGACGCTGGTATGTACGCCCCACCAAACATATTGTTTTTAACATCCGATCATTTCAGTCGCAGAGGTCAAATGAAATTTGAGGCTTCTGGCGGAACGTCACGGGTTGGATTACCGTTGGATTAATCGGTCTATGCAGAACAGACAAAGACGTCAGCGATCCTCAAAACTTGCAGCGGCTGCACGAGCCTCATCACGTCCGGAGTTGCGGAAAAATGGACCGTCTGAACGCGCCACACTTAGCGACCCTTCTTCAGACCTGCTTGTCGCTCCCTCACGAGACGAACCGTACCGCGAACAAACTGCACGTGAGCCACTTACCAAAAGGCTAAACCGCAAACGATCTCTTGTAGCCAATGACAATTTGGGTCGTTCGCGAAAGAAAAAACCATCGACCATGGGGGCCGCACGCCCATTTGGCCAGAAAGTTGTTTTGTTTCTGGTTTGGTTCACAGTTGTGATGTTAACAACGCTGGTTACCACCACGTTGTTTTTAGAAACTCCGCTGAGTTTTGGATCAAATCTTGGGTTTTCAATTTCGCTGGCCTGTGTTGTTGCCTTCATTCCTGTGGTCGATACTATCGCTCGTATTGTGAGTATATCTTTCTCAGTAATGATGATTGGCTTATACGCATTTTTCACCACCGGCTCGTGAGTGTCGGTCGTAGCTGACGAAATTTCTTTCTTTGACGCATTTCAATCTGCAGGATATTGAGTTGTTCATAGCGCTGGTTTTCGGACGTAAAAAACATACGGGACAGGCATGCAGAATTTCACTCACAAAGATCTTATCGCGAGCCTGACAGAAGAGCAGCGGGCGCAAATTCTGCAAAAGTCAGATCGTGCAGGTTTGCTACATCTGGCGCTATATCTGGGTGCGCTTGCCCTTTGTTCCGCAATTTTGTTGCTGCAGCCTCCGCTCTACCTGTTGGCGCTTGTTCCGCAAGGTATTTTGCTGGTGTTCCTGTTCACCACCCTGCATGAAACCATCCACCAAACGGCGTTTCGTAGTCGGCAGCTAAATGACGCCGTGGCGTTTTTCTGTGGCTTTCTGATCTTTCTGCCCCCGACTTATTTCCGTTATTTCCACTTCGCTCACCATCGCCACACCCATGATCCAGACCGTGATCCGGAACTGGCATCGCCAAAGCCTGATACTCTTGCAGCGTATCTTTGGGCGATGACGGGCCTGCCGGAATTTATCTCCCGGCCACAAATCATAGTGCAAAACGCTATGCGGCAAAGCCAGGATACGTTTGTTCCACCTAAGGGTCGCGCAAAAGTGCGGCGCGAGGCGGTTCTGTTTTGTGCACTTTACGGTTTGGTCATTGCGCTTGGGGCACTGGCAGGCTGGCAGCACATCATTATGTTGTGGCTGCTGCCTCTGGTGGTGGGCGGGCCATTTTTACGGGTCTATCTGCTGGCCGAGCATGCATTGTGCCCGAATGTCAGCAACATGCTGCACAACACACGCACCACTTTTACCAACCGCATTGTGCGCTTTGTGGCGTGGAACATGCCCTACCATATCGAGCATCACGCCTATCCTGCGGTGCCGTTCCATAAATTGCCCGAGTTCCACAATATCGCTAAAGACCATTTGGGCGTGACTGCCGACGGTTACGTGCGGTTCAACCAAACATACGCCCGGACCATTTCGGCGAAATAGTGCAGTTCAAGGCACATTCCATTTCAGCCCATGGGCGAGTGTCTGGGAAGCGCCATATCTCATATTGCAATGAACGCGTTGTTTATGCGCGCGAATTGCCCCTAGAGTGACGCAACCTCGAATTTCCGCCAGGCCAACACCACCCAAATTGCAAAGCCGATGGCGCACAGTAGAGCTACGCCTACAATCAGCATGCTTGCCACCAGATCGGAGACCTGCGGCAGTTGTCCGGCAAACAAATAGCCCATCATACAATAGACTGTGCTCCACAGCGCTGCGCCTACTAGCGCCACAGATGTGAAGGACAGCCAGTTCATGCGTACTGCGCCGCTCACATAACCAACATAGGGTCCGGTGGGGCTGAATATGGTGCGGCTGAGAAAGACCGCCCATAGCCCATGCTTTTCCAACATTGTTTCGCTTTTGTCGACAAGCGGTGTGAGGCGCTTTATCCTGCGCAACCGCGATAGCAGGGATGGGCCGAACAGACGTGCGCCGTTGAACGCAAGCTGGTCACCCACAACAAATGCAACAAGGGTCACAAGCAGCACCTGCCAGACCACCAGATCGCCAGCGGCAGCAAGCCCACCCGATGTCAGCACGAGAATGGAGGATGGCAGGGGAATGCCAAGGCACGCCACACACACAACAATGAATACAATATAGAGGCCATAATCCGGGATCAGGCCAAGGACAAGCTCGGTCATTCTTGCGTCTCCCGATAGGTTTGCGCGGCCTCGCGCACTTTTTGCGTCAGTTCATCCAGTGTCAAATCCATGCGTTCTGCAATCTTGCCAAGGCGCCTGCGTTTGCCTTCATCCTCAGATGTCAGCTCCAGTACTTCAGCCACCACAGAGCGCGGTAATTCATAGGACAACACCACGTAGCGCGGTGTCATCCAGCGCTCCAGCGCGGCGTCTTTATGTCTTGGATCGTTGAAGTAGATGGCATCTGCCAGAAAAGTGAAGCCGAACCAGACGGCAATTCCCAGCGAAAGCACAAATCCACCAATCGGCAGCCAGTGCCGTCTGGCAAACAGTTTCAGTTTTGGCAGGTTCACCGGTGCGCATGCCTTTGGTTTGTTGCAATGCACAAGGTTCTAAATGATTTATTTGCGCGTTACCATACCAGATGGTCGCCTAGCTGCGCGCGCCCAGATGATTTTCAAAAACGCTCTGCAAATGGTCCAGCTCGGTTGGCCCGCGCACAACTTCCACCATGCGCCCGCGCGCATCGAACAACAAAAGCGTTACGTGGGGCACGCGATATTCTGCGGCCAGCGCGCGACCTTCATTGGTTTTGATGTTGGCGACCAGATAGGTGAAGGCATCATCATCAAATTCTTTCAGGGCGCGGCGTGTTTGCGCCTGAAGCGCGCGGCACAGGCTGCACTGCGGATCGTGAATCTGCACAATAGTGGGCGTGCCCTGGCCAATTTGCGACAGGTCACCCTCGCACATGGAGGCCAGCGTGGATTGAACGCCAAAGAACCCGATGCCCGCCGCAAAGGGCAGGGCAATGGCGCCGTTGCGCGCAAGGCGCAGGAACCGGCGTCGGCTATCCGCCTTTTCGCGCGCGGCAATGGCGGCTTGTTCCGCCTCAACATCATGACGTTTGGGCTGCGACCGTTTGCGTTGCTTCTTCATGACTGACTCACTTGGCTGACCTGCGCTTAAGACTGAAGCGGTTACTGCTGCGACTATCGCGGTTTTTCCAATCACGCCCCAATCACGTTTCGTTGATGAGGCACGCACACGGCCCCGCGCATTACAGAGCCATCAAACACCTTGTCACGCACCTGTAATGAGTGTTGAGTCGAGGGCGGCGGCATGTATTGGAATGGTTTTTAAATGATAGACTGGCTACTCGATAATATTGTTCTGGTGCATTATTTGTTGTTCTGGCTTGGGTTTGTCCTAGCCGTCATCCCCTCATTTAAAAGCGGCCTCAGCTATTATTTCTGGGATGTTGTGGGCCTCGCCGCCGTGGTGTTTGCTGTGATCTGCCTTATGCTGATATCCAATTTGCCGCCCAGCGAAGGCAAAATCAGCGAAGAGGAAAAGATGTTCCTGCTCATGGCCTTTTCCACCGCAGGCATCGGCCCGTTACTATCCACCGTATCCTTCGTGCTGTCTGGCAGACTGGCCGGACGCTATGTGCGCGGTATTGGGAGTTGGATTTTCGGGTTGGTGCGGGGGCGTGGCCAAGAGGCTTAGCGCTGGCTTAATCCAGTAGCACTTCAAATTCCGGGCGGTCTTTCCAGTCTGGCCAGATGGCTTTGATGGAGGCCATCATGGGTTTGCGCCAGCCAGCGCCTTGCGCGGCGGCGTCTTCCAGTTCGTCGCCCAATGTGCCGGGCAGGCGTTCTTCCAGCGCGGCCACCAGCGCCTCTGCCTGCAATAAATCCTTGCGCGCTTTTATCCGGTCATCGCGCTTTTGGCTGATGATGAGTTTATGAACCGCATAACGCTCCGGGCGCGGAACCTGCACCGCAACGCCGGTTGCATAGGGCAGGCAGGCAGGCACAGAATTATCGATGAGCCATGCCAGATGCTGCAAGGTTGTTGCGCCTGCTTTTAACCCGGCGAGTTCCAGCGGTTGCGGATCGTTCCGGCCCCGCGCGGGCGTGAGCAGTTCCACCAGATATTTGTTCGCGGCCATAAATTTCCATGGCGGATTTTTGCTGGAAAGGCCCGGCACGCCGGCGAAGGATTTATCGGCAAAGCGCAATATGGTCTCCATATCGCTGCCATCTGCTGCATCCAGCGAGAGGTTGGCGGCGGCCAAATCCGCATCGTCCGTGGCCATCATGGTGCTGGGCAGGGTGGCGCCTAATAGCAGCGGATAGCATTGATACGCCAAAGTTCCGATGAGAATGGCCCCACGCTGAAATAGCCCGTGCTGCGCAATGGTATCTATCACCTGACCGGAAAGTGTGGGCGTGGCCAAAAGCCCTTGCCCCGCCAGCACCCGCAAATCCTTGCGGCGCTGCTTCGCGCGCTGGCTGGCAGCTTTTATCGCCGTGATTTTTTGATCCGTCGCTGGATCATCCGCCCGGCCCAGATACACACTTTGCCGGGTGTCACCAATGGCGCGCTTGACGTAAACTTTTGAAACAGAACCTTGCGCCTGCGTATAGACAGACCCCGCCATCTGCCCCGCATCATTATAAACCCCCGCCACCAAATCGGCAGCGATGTTCTGATAGGAAATGGGCCAGGCTGGCATGATGGGTCACGTAGGTTTTGTTGATTGTGGGTTAGATAGACGTTTTTGTGATTTTTGTCTATCTAATCTCAGGCTGTATGAAGTAATCATAGTGGGTGCAGTGATCATGAATTAAAGAATTAGTTAGCAAAATAAACTTAATGCAAAGGGCCACCATGATGGCTCTATACCGTGAAACAGATCAGGCAATACTCTTCAGCGGCCAACTAAATTAAAGTCTAATCGGCTATAAAGCTCGAAGTCATTGATACACTCAATACCACAGTCATCACAGGCATCCGGCAGCTTGGTATTACCAAGACGCTTTGTGCGTTTTGAAACTTCGCGTGTAACAACAACTCTCTCAGTTGGTTCCACCAATGCATAGGCAACTAAAAAAGGATCTTTGCCGTACTTTGTGTGCTGAATATCATCAAATGCGGCATCAAGCCCCTGGTATCCCTGCTCAATTGCTTGTTGCACTAGACTCGGATCCGGTTCTTCTTCCAGTAACAGAGCAGCCCTTACTTCTTGGCTGTTGATCCACTCAACATGAGGTCCATATTTCCCTTCAAATTCATCATAGATTTCCAGGGGCATTTTAACTCGACCATGTTCACCCTCCAATTGCAACCATTCCCAAAATTGCGGAATGCGTTCAATCGGATAGAATGTCCCATGGGCTTCCATGATTGTGTTTGCATCCAACAGGTACATTACGACAGACTCGCCGCCTTACCAGTAGATTTTCGACGCATGTCTTCCACAAAGCTAAGAAATTTGGGAACTGATACAGTCTTGGAACCGAGCAAAGTTGCTGCTTTCGTGTGGGTCAAGCTTTTCTCTTTAAAACCGCGATAAACTACATCTACTAAGGCGTTACCCAAGTTGTATTGTTTTATCACATGCCCTGAGGGGCCACTACTGCCATCCCGTTCCTTTGCTAAATTTGCCAACCACCGTCTCTGGTACTCCGTTCGTAAGTTTTCATAGACCTCTGTTGATAATTCCCCACGTCGTTGAAAGCGGTAAGCTACCATAGGCTCACTGACCGACCATCGGGTTGCAATTAAGTCGATGCACGCACGTGCGCCTTCAATATCACCTGGTTCAAATTGGTTCGCAACTTGCCTGAAATGACGTTCTGGCAAAAGAAACTCTCCAGCTACGTCATTACAAAAACGCTCAATCCTGGCATTTAGATTTGTAGGAACTGCAGTGGATATGTTGCCGCTTACTCCAGTTTGACCCAGCCAAATATGAGCAAGTTCATGAATTAATGTGAAGGCTCGAGCGGGACGAGCGTCTTTTGCATTGATAACCACAAAAGGTGCGATGGAGTCAGAAATCGCAAATCCTCGAAAAACGGTTGCAGGGATTGCTGTGTGATGTGAGCCTAAGTCACCAAGAACTAGGACAAATACACCGGCGGACTCTGCCGCTCGCCTCAATCTGGAGAACAAGTCGCTTGGAGAACCTGCCCGTAAAGAAATATCCGTATAATCAAAATCAATACGTCGAGCAATTTTTTCGGCTACTGCGTTTGCACCTTCATCAATGGTGGCAGCCCCTACAAAATCTGGAGCATTGAATTCATCATCATCCACAAGGATGTCGCGAACCATCTCTTGTCTACCCTTAACATTACGCAACAAGGCATCTAACATGGCATTCTCACGCTGGTCCCGAGCGTCAGGCGTTTGTCTAAAATCTTGGCCGCGTTGCCCCATCTTCGGTGGTTTAGGCAAGTAGAAAGTTAACAATGGGCGCTTGTAAACGTTGGAGAAAGCATTGAGTTGGTTGCGAGTAGGGTAACGTTCGCCTGCTTCCATCGCTAACAATTTTTCCGCAGCACTGCTTTTCTTGCTGTTGGTTAAGTTAAGCTTGCTTGCAGCATCTTCCACGTTCAATCCGGCAGATTGACGTGCCCAAATGAGGATTTCTGGATTTATAGCGATAGACATTTTGGGTATTTACTGCCGTTAGTAGACGTTTGAAACATTCATAGGTGAGTTTAAACAAGTCAGATAGTGCCGAATTAGCGCAGTTTTTAGGTTTTTTCTGCCCGCGAGGTTCAGTTTGATAGTTAGAGCACTTCTATATTCTATCCACATTCGTATTTTCCCGGTAAAAGAAATGTGAATTTGTCGAAATAGGAACCAAGACAAAGTTACGAGCTTGCCCATTCATGGGAGTTGTTCTTCCTCCAGCGTATCAATGAACCCATGCGGATCAAAGCCAATTGCTTTTGCCACGGCTAAAAACTCAACCATATCCAGCCGCCGCTCACCAGTTTCGTACTTGGTGACAATGCTTTTGTAGAAGCCTGCTTTTGCGGCAACTTGATGCTGCGTCAGCTTTCGCTTCTTTCGCTCGGCACGAAGCATCGTCCTTAGCTTGATGTGTTTTGGTGAGTGAATCGTCTTTGCCATGCGCAGTACCCTCGGTAGCTGCGAAACAAATGTCCTAAAACAGGAAATAACCCGAAACAGTGTATTTGATTGTAAAATATCCTAAATTAGAGTATCTGTAGTTGAGGAGATTTTCATGCTCAGCTCACACGTGCCGACATCAGTGAATTTAAAAGACCTGCAGCAAAGGCTTGCTCTTACTGAACAGGAAGTGGCGCAGGCTCACAAAAAATGTTTGGGGGCGGATGCCAAGGCTGCGTTTGGGGCGTTAGCGTTTGCGCGGTTGGTCGATCTTGTGTCTACGGAGCCGGAGCTGGCGTTTTGGTTTTATGCATATGTCTGCAGTGCAGCGCCGTGTGTGGATTGCAATGTTGACGAGGCCTGAGGACGCGGGGAAGGCGCGCGCGATGTGGAGAAGACGCAAGCAACAAGGCATTAAAGCCAGATATAAAAAAGCGCGGGTGCTAATGCCCCGCGCTCTTTAAAACTCACAAAATTAGTAAAAAGTTAGTCCCACTCGCGAATGTCGACAAAATGGCCGGCAATGGCTGCGGCTGCGGCCATGGTGGGGGACACAAGGTGGGTGCGGCCCTTAAAGCCCTGACGGCCCTCAAAGTTGCGGTTTGAGGTGGAGGCGCAGCGCTCTTCCGGTTTCAGCTTGTCGGCGTTCATGGCCAGGCACATGGAGCAGCCCGGCTCGCGCCAGTCAAAGCCCGCTTCCTTGAAAATTTTATCAAGGCCTTCCGCTTCCGCCTGCTCTTTCACAAGGCCGGAGCCAGGAACAATCATCGCATCCACGGTGCTGGCCACCTTGCGGCCACCAATAACGGAGGCTGCGGCGCGCAAATCTTCTATGCGGCCATTGGTGCAGGAGCCGATGAACACACGGTCCAGCGTGACGTCTGTCATTTTCGTGCCCGGTGTAAGGCCCATATAGGCCAGCGCGCGTTCCTTGGAGGAGCGCTTGTTGTCATCGTCAATTTCAGCCGGGTTTGGCACAACGCCCGTGACCGACACAACATCTTCCGGGGAGGAGCCCCATGACACGATTGGCGGCAAATTGGCAGCATCCAGTGTGACGATCTTGTCGAAATGTGCGCCTTCGTCGGATTTCAGGGTTTCCCAATAGGCCACGGCCTTATCCCACTCTGCACCCTTTGGTGCGCGTGGGCGGTCTTTCAGATAGGCGTATGTTTTTGCATCCGGTGCGATGAGGCCAGCGCGTGCGCCGCCTTCAATGGTCATGTTACAGATCGTCATGCGGCCCTCCATGGAGAGCGCCTCAATAGCTTCGCCCGCAAACTCAATCACGTGGCCAGTGCCGCCGGCGGTGCCGATCTCACCAATGATGGCAAGGATGATGTCTTTCGCGGTGACGCCTTGCGGCAGAACGCCATCCACACGCACCAGCATGTTCTTGGCTTTTTTCTGGATGAGGGTCTGGGTCGCCAGCACATGTTCCACCTCGGACGTGCCGATGCCGTGGGCCAGCGCGCCAAATGCGCCATGGGTGGAAGTGTGGCTGTCGCCGCACACAATGGTGGTGCCGGGCAGGGTGAAGCCTTGCTCTGGTCCCACAATGTGCACGATGCCCTGACGGATGTCGCGCTCGGAGTAGTAGTCCACGTCAAACTCGGCGGCGTTGGCGGCCAGCGTATCTACCTGCAATTTGCTCTCAGGATCATCGATGCCTTTGGAGCGGTCGGAGGTGGGCACATTGTGGTCTACCACGGCGAGGGTTTTCTTAGGTGCATGCACCTTGCGGCCGGCCATGCGCAGACCTTCAAATGCCTGCGGGCTGGTGACTTCATGAACAAGGTGGCGGTCGATATAGAGAAGGCAAGTGCCATCGTCCTGCTCGTGAACCAGATGATCATTCCAGATCTTGTCATAAAGTGTTGTAGGCGCGCTCATATCAGTCGTCTCCGAATGCGGAATTTGATGTCTATATGCGGTTTGGGTGTCGGTCGGGTCAAGAGGTGGAGGCCAATTCGACAGACAAAAAAGGCGGCCATGGAGCCGCCTTTCAGGGTTGGTCAATATTCCCTCGATTGAGGGGCTATACCAGCCTTATTCGGAAGCAGCTTCCGCAGCAGCCGCTTCTTTCGCAGCAGCCTTTTCAGCAGCGAGAGCCGCTTTGGCAGCAGAAGCAACATTGCGCTGTTCATCATTGAGGTTTTTAGCGCGCGCATTGCTCGCTTCAACGATACGTGCAGATTTACCGCGGCGATCGCGCAGGTAGTAGAGTTTCGCACGGCGCACTTTACCACGGCGGATAACTTCAACGCCTTCTACAAGTGGGGAGTAAACCGGGAACACACGCTCCACGCCTTCGCCATAAGAGATTTTGCGGACAGTGAATGTTTCGTGGATGCCGCCGCCTTTGCGGGCAATACACACGCCTTCATAAGCCTGTACGCGGGTCCGGGTACCTTCAGTAACGCGTACGCTTACTTTAACGGTATCGCCGGGAGAAAATGTTGGAAGCTTGCGTTTCGCTTCAATGGCTTCAGCCTGCTCTTGCTCGAGCTGTTCAATAATGTTCATGAGAGCACCTTGTTGTTACAATCTTGCTTTGGTTCGTCTCTAATCCACACCCAGAGCGCCCGGCTGATGGTTGAATTTTCAAGGTTCAACTCAGCTCACTTGCAGTTGGTCATTGTTATGATCCGCAAGCTTGTCGGGCGAATACGCCACAGACTGGTTTCTTTGCAATTTTCAAAGATTGCGGGGATGTACACGAGCTATGATGGTTTGTCGAGTGGTTAGGTCGCGAAAAATGGCGGAAACCTGCAGGTTTTTCGCTTAATCGTCGTCAAGAAGGTCCGGGCGACGTTCGCGGGTGAGTTTTAACGATTGCTCGCGGCGCCATTTCTCGACGGCACCATGATCGCCTGAGGTCAAAACCTTAGGAATCTCAAGGCCTTCCCAAACAGGTGGTCTTGTGTAGTGCGGATATTCCAGCAGGCCGTTTTCAAAGCTCTCATCATCGCCCGATGCGGCGGCGCCCATAATGCCGGGCAGGAGGCGGACGCAAGCATCCAGCAAAACCATGGCAGCTACTTCACCGCCCGACAGAATGTAGTCGCCGATGGATACTTCTTCCAACTGGCGACCATCAATGACCCGTTGATCAATGCCTTCAAAGCGACCGCATATGATGACAACGCCGGGGCCGTTGGACAATTCGCGCACACGCTGTTGTGTTAGCGGTTTGCCACGTGGGCTCATCATCAGTCTTGGGCGAGGGTCATTGGCAGGCGAAACACGATCAATGGCTTTACCTAGAATGTCTGCCTTGAGCACCATGCCTGCGCCACCGCCCGCAGGCGTGCCATCTACAGTTCGGTGTTTGTCTTCGGCAAAGTCGCGAATTTGCGTCGGCTCGCAGCGCCACGTATCATTTTCAAGACCGCGGCCTGATAGGCTGTGACCAAGCGATCCGGGAAACATGTCTGGGTACAAAGTCAGAATGGATGCGTGCCAGACGGACATCATCAGCTTCCTTCAGACGGATCAGGTTCCGGCTCATTTTGAAGTAGAGCGGAGATATCACCAAGCGTCAGAAAACCCTCTGCAACATTGACTTCCGGCACGGCCGCAAGGCTGAACGGGACCATGATCGTATCCCCATCGTCCGGTGTAATCTCAAGAATGTCCCCGGCACCAAAATCGTGCACAGATGTAATGACGCCAAGCGTTTCGCCATTGTCCTGTATGGCCTTGAGGCCAATCAGATCAACGTGATAAAACTCATCGTCATCAGGCGCAGGTAACTTGTCGCGGGAAACATAGAGTTTTGTTCGGTTTAACGCTTCGGCTGCATTTCGGTCCGAAACGCCCTCCAGAGCGCATACAAAAACCGATTTGGAAACGCGTGAACGAAGAACTTGATATGATTTCCCGGCGGCATCCATAAGTGGGCCATAGTTGGTCAGCGCCGCCGGGTCGTCAGAGTATAGTTTTATGCGCACTTCGCCTTTGATGCCGCTGGCACCTCCGATTTCAGCAATCAGAATCATGCCTTCAACAGTATCAGCTTCGTTGCGCATGGAACTTATTCAGCAGCAGCTTCTTCTGCAGGTTCTGCAGCAGCGGCCGCAGCATCTTCAGCGGCAGCAGCTTTTTCCGCAAGACGCTCTTCAGCTTTTTTACCAGGCTTTGCTTTATTAGGGTTGTTGCGAGCTTCACGTTTTAGAACGCCAGCTGCATCCAGAAAGCGCAGAACGCGGTCAGTTGGCTTGGCACCATTGTCGAGCCAATGCTTCGCGCGGTCCAGATCGATGTTGATCCGGTTCTCGTCGTCTTTCGCGAGCAATGGGTTGAATGTGCCAATTTTCTCGATAAAGCGGCCATCACGTGGCGCACGGATGTCAGCGATCACGATGGAATAAAATGGGCGTTTCTTGGAGCCACCACGGGCCAGGCGAATTTTAACAGACATGTACGTTTCCTTAGAGTTTAAATTAGGAGTTCAGGGAATTTCTGAATTCTTGCGGTGATTGATGCCGGTATATATCGGCGGTGAAAAATGAAACCGGGCCATGCGCCTCGTAAGTCGCACCTAGCCGTTCTGCAACGCGCCGCGAGGCGGCATTGTCCGGGTCGATCGCACTAATGGCGGTTTTCCAGCCCAGGTCTTCGTAAACATATGAAAGACAACGTTTGGCGGCTTCCAAAACCAGCCCCCTACCTTGAAAACTAGGCATTAAACCCCAGCCCAACTCAGGTTCTGGCCATCCATTTGGATACCAAGGACCACAATAGCCGGCAAATTTGCCGCTGGATTTGTCTTCAAGCGCAAAAAAGCCATATCCACGCAATTGCCAATGGCCAATGTAACTCGCCAAACGGCGCCAAACCTGCCAGGGCTCGGAGATGCCACCAACAAATTTACTTGTTGTTTCCACACTATAAAATGACACGAGCGGTTCAAGGTCTGCTTCAATAAACCCGCGCAGTACCAATCGCTCTGTTTCAAGGCGGGGCGTCAAAACCATTTGCATCAATTCCTCAATGCCAAGTGATTTTGAATAACTTCCCGAATAATGAAGTTCAGAAATTTTTCTGCAAACTCTGCATCCAGCTCAGCGTCAGCGGCTAGAGTGCGGAGACGTTCTATTTGGCGTTGCTCACGATCAGGGTCGGAAGCAGGAAGATCATTTTTCGCTTTCAGAACACCAACGCGCTGAGTGCATTTAAAGCGCTCTGCCAGCATGTGCATGACAGCAGCATCAATGTTGTCAATTGAGCCGCGAATTTTTTCCAACTCAACAAGTGCAGCTTCCTGGTTGCTGTCGGGGTTAGGACTGTCAGTGGTCATCACTTCTTACCTTTACCCATGCCTGGCAGGCCTGGTAACCCAGATGGCCCACCAAGACCCGGCAACCCACCAGGTGCACCATTACCAAGCTGTTTTGCCATTTGTTCCAGCTGCTTTGGGTCCATATCGGGCATGCCCGATCCCATCCCTGGAGGCATGCCGCCTGGCATACCACCGGGCATTCCGCCGCCGCCCATCATGCCACCGAGCGCTCCCATTAGGCCGCCTTTTTTCTTGCCCATAGACTTCATCATGTCAGCCATCTGGCGATGCATTTTGAGGAGCTTGTTAATCTCTTGAACTTCAGTCCCGGAGCCCGCAGCAACGCGTTTCTTGCGATTTGCATTGAGCAGCTTTGGATTTGAGCGTTCTTTGCGAGTCATTGAGGAGATGATCGCCTGTTGACGTTTGAAAATGCTATCATCCACGCCGGATGTCGCGATCTGCTTTTTCATTTTGCCAATGCCGGGCATCATGCCCATTATGCCGCCCATTCCGCCGAGCTTTTGCATTTGGCCTAGCTGGTCGGACAGGTCTTGAAGGTCAAACTGGCCTTTGCGCATTTTTTCGGCAGCACGCGCAGCTTGCTCGGCATCAATGCTTTCAGCAGCTTTCTCAACAAGGCTGACAATGTCGCCCATACCGAGAATGCGGTCAGCAATACGCTTGGGATGGAAATCCTCAAGCGCTTCCATCTTTTCGCCAACACCAATCAGTTTGATCGGTTTACCTGTAACAGCGCGCATGGACAACGCAGCACCACCACGACCGTCACCGTCGACGCGGGTCAGCACCAGACCGGTGATGCCCACACGATCATTAAACGATGTTGCCAGATTAACCGCGTCCTGACCGGTTAAACTATCCGCAACCAGCAAAACCTCATGTGGATTTGTTGCCCGTTTGATGTCCGCCATTTCGATCATCAGCGGTTCATCAATATGTGTACGACCGGCGGTATCCAGAATAACAACGTCGTAACCACCGAGCTTTGCTGCGTTCATTGCGCGCGAAGAGATGTCTACGGGCATTTGGCCAGCAACAATTGGCAGTGTGTCCACGCCAATTTGCTCGCCAAGTATTTTCAATTGCTCTTGGGCCGCAGGGCGACGTACGTCCAAGGACGCCATCAAAACTTTGCGTTTTTGTTTATCAAAGAGGCGTTTGGCAATTTTGGCAGATGTCGTCGTCTTACCAGAACCTTGCAAACCAACCATCATGATAGCAACTGGAGCTGCAGCATTTAGATCAATGGTTTCGGCATCAGAGCCAAGCATGCCCACGAGCTCATCGTGAACAATCTTAACGACCATCTGTCCAGGCGTGACAGATTTGACAACTTCAGCACCAACCGCACGTTCCTTTACCTTGGCGGTAAATTCTCGAACAATATCAAGAGCAACATCAGCCTCGATAAGCGCACGGCGGACTTCGCGCATAGCGGCGGATACGTCGCTTTCGCTTAGCGCACCGCGTTTAGTCAGCTTATCTAATATGCCGCCTAAGCGGTCTGACAGTGTGTCGAACATGGCTCTTCATTTCACACGAACATAAGTTCGCGCCCAATTTGTTTCGGATGCACTCAAGATAGTGATGCAACAAGCCAAACGCAAAACGCACCCGAGGGCGCAACGCGCTGGCGGGTGTTGACCTCCATGCAGACATTGATGTCAAACACGGTCGGCGGCTCGAATTTGGCTCGATCCGATTGATGATGGGCTTTTATGCCGAAACAGCAAGGGCGTCAAGCAAAGAGAGTGACTATCAAGCCCATGGTTTGGCAGAGAGAATGATGTAGATGCCCAGCAGCATCAGCGCGATGAAAAATATCTTGCGAAATAGCGATTCAGATAGCTTATTCCGGATTTTCTGGCCTATCAGCATGCCAGCGATGGAAGGAATGAGTGCAAATGCGGAAATAACACCTAAATCGCGATTTAACAGGCCATTCCCGCCAAGCGATATCGCCAGAGATGCCGTCGAGAGAGCAAAAAGTATGCCCATAGCCTGTATCATCTCATCCCGGTGCAACCCTCTAGCTTGAAAATATATGACACCTGGGATGGCTGAAGCACCTGTCATCCCAGTGATAGTACCGTTGAGAACTCCAAGAAGCGGGCCAAGCCATTTATTTTGCTTGTCGTTGATAACAATCTGAAACCCAGCCATGTTTGTAGAAGCGTAAATGAGCAGTACTAACCCCAGAAAAGCAGATAACAGCGGCAAGTCCACCCGCGTAAGGGTGAGTGTTCCGACCCCCACAAATAAAGTCGCCAGTGTCAAAAACGGCCAAATAGCTTTGATCAGGGGTTTTGCGTTTCGTCCCACAGAGCCTTGCCATACATTCGTACACAAGGCTGGTATCAGGAGCAAAGCCAAGGCGTTTTGAAGACCAACAAACACAGTCAACAAAGCCACGCTGACAATTGGCAATCCCAAGCCGATGACACCTTTGACCACGCCAGCAACTAGAAATGACACGCAGATGGTAACAAGTGTGAAGCTGTCAAACATAAGGGATGAGTGCTGTTGAAGCAGTCCAATCGATAGATTTTACCAAGAAAACGCCTTTCTGACGTTTCAGGTGGGATACAACTTTGTTAGAAGGTCTCTTTTGGCGCAACCTGACACTAAATTGCAATCCGGAACACCGACATCCCACTTATAGAAAGACTTTCCAGATGAGTTCAACTCCTCACAAGATCATAATTGATACCGACCCTGGTGTTGACGATACGCTCGCAATTCATCTGGCATTTGCAGACCCGAGGATTGAACTTATCGGCTTAACGACCGTATTTGGAAATGTTCACACATATCAGGCCACAAGGAACGCGCGTCATCTTGTGGAAATGTCAGGCCTATCGATCCCGGTTGCTCACGGCGCAGAGAAACCATACCAGCAGCCCTCGAAAGATCCTGCGCATTTCATTCACGGAACAGAAGGTTTTGGTGACCTAGCGGCTCCAGTGCCCCACACTCCAGCCGATCCACGCAGCGCAGCGCAGTTTATTTGCGACATGGCAGATGAGCACGGTGAGGAACTTATTTTGTGCCCGATTGGACCACTGACAAATTTGGCGTATGCGTTGGATTTAGACCCGGAGCTTCCAAACAAAATCGGACGTGTCGTTATTATGGGCGGTGCAGTCACAGTGCCGGGAAATGTCAATCAATATGCAGAAGCCAATATTCACAATGACCCGCATGCCGCTGAGAAAGTTTTTGCAGCGGATTGGAATTTGCGTGTTGTGGGTCTGGACGTAACGGAAAAGATTTTATGTCGAACGGAAGACCTGGAGGATATTGCTGTCGGCGCACCAAAAATTGGCGGGTTCCTGCGCGACGTATCCGCGTTTTATGTGCGTTTTTACCAAGGGGCACGGGGATTTGATGGATGCTGCCTGCATGATCCCGCGGCCCTTATCGCTATTACAGATCCCGACCTCTTTACGTTTGAAGCAAATCCGGTTCGCGTTATCGAGGGCGGCGATGCATCTGGACAAACGGAAGCAGTTCCCGGCACCTCAAGGCCCATTGTCGAATATGCCGTTGACGCAAAATTTGAAGCGGTTCGCGGTCATTTCATACATACTCTAAAACAGGCAGATAAGGTGCGCGAAGCTGTAGCTTAAAGGCGGCTTGGTACAATTACAGTAGGTTTTCGCGGCAGGGAATTGATTGTCAGGATAATACTGTTTCCAGATAGTCTAAGGCTGTCAAAATTGTCGCCTAGCATGGAGATCAGGGTGTCGGGAGTAGCAAATCCTCTTGCATGCATGGGTAAGATGACGCTGGCGCGCATTCTTTTGACGATCTCTGCCATGCCAACAAGGCTCAGAGTCATTGCACCATCAATGGGCACCATAACAACGTCTAAACGGCCAATATTTGCATAGTGTGTGTCTGTTAAAGCGTGATGCAAATGCCCCAGGTGTCCGATGCAAAGCCCCGCCACTTCGAAAATGAAAATGGAATTTGCATCTGCTTCGCGAAACCCTCCACGCACGATATCTGTGGGAACGTTTCGTACCAGCATATCCTCTACCTGTATGAGGTGCTTGGCGGGTGCATCAGCGCCCCAACCTGGTAGAACATGCTCAATGCGCGCATCAGGGTTCAACGTAAAGTGCGTCGAGTGTGCCTTGTTCATTGTAACTATTGTCGGGATCAGGTTTTCAGATTTGTACTGCGCAAATCCAAAGTAATCTGTTGCAGCTGTAACACCCGCATGGCTCTCGATAATGTAGGTCGAGTGGTCAAAAAAACCGATCCGGACCTCAAATGGCGTTAATGCTCTGATTGGATCAGTATCAATCTCAGTGGCGGCTGCTACCAGCGTTGGACCAGGTCGTAACCGCTCGTCAAAATTTGCGTATTCCACCTTCTGTCGAAGTGGTGTTTCTTGCAAGTTTTCTGCTATTGCCAGGCAGGTGCTGACGGGTTGTCGTTTGGATTGAGCCAAATCAGGCTTAGGCGCAGCCAAACTATTTGAAATCCCAAAAACCAATGAGATTATTGCCGATAAGATTACTCGATTTGCATGCATCTCGGTAACTCCTTAGCCGTTACAATAACTCTAGAGCCTCCCTGACTTTTTGCAAGATTAGAGGTTCTTTCAGGCAACGTATGGTATTTTGCGTCTCTATCCGCCATATAGGCTCCATCAATCGCTCTAAGAAATTAAAGATCATGGACGGAAAACGCTTTTACAAAATGAATGGCGCAGGCAATCAGATTGTCATGCTGGATTTGCGCGATCAGCCGGGTGTAGTAACGCCGGATGTCGCGCGTGCTATCGCCAATTATGAGGGTGCATTTTTTGACCAGCTTATGGTCCTTACAGAGCCGCGCAATATCAATACAGCAGCATTCGTAGAAATTTGGAACAATGACGGCACGCGCGCCGGCGCATGTGGCAATGGAACACGCTGTATTGCAGCCATGGAGCTCAATCGGTTGGATGCAATGAGCGTCGCATTTGAGACTGAAGCAGGGTTGCTTGAAACAGTGCGCGCTGGTGACGAAATCACTGTTGATATGGGTGAGCCTAAGTTTAATTGGTTTGATATCCCGCTTGCATGGGATGCTGGCGACACGAAGGCCATCGATCTTACATATAGTAAGCACGGCGTACAGTTATCAAACCCGTCAGTTGTGAGTATGGGCAACCCCCATGTAATATTCTGGGTCGCAGATGCAGAACTGCTTGATCTTGCTGCAATTGGCCCAGAACTGGAACATCATGAAATGTTTCCCGAGCGGGCAAACATTTCATTAGCGCAAGTCACTTCGCGCGATAATATTTTGCTGAAAGTCTGGGAACGGGGCGCCGGGCAAACATTGGCGTGCGGTTCTGCCGCGTGTGCGGTAGCAGTTGCAGCAGCAAGGCTCTCAAAAACTGGACGTGAAGTGACAGTTTCTCTGCCTGGCGGAGATTTGAAAATGCACTGGCGTGACGACAATCATGTGCTGATGACGGGCCCTTGGGAGCTGGAACATGAAGGCATTCTACCGGCAGCAATGTTCGCGCAATCGGACGCAGCTTGAGGCCGATTGATGACTAAGACACCTAACATCGAGATGCTGACATTCGGTTGCCGCCTTAATACGGTTGAGAGCCAGGTTATGAAGCGCCAGGCGATCGCGGCCGGTCTGGATGACGCCATTTTGGTAAATACCTGCGCTGTTACAAATGAAGCCGTTCGTCAGGCCAGACAGGCTATTCGGCGCGCCAAGAAAGATCACCCTGAAAAGACGATTGTTGTGTCGGGCTGCGCAGCGCAAACTGATCCTGACATGTTCGCTGAAATGGACGAAGTTGCGCTCGTCCTGGGAAATGAAGAAAAACTGGTTTCGGCAAGCTATCGCATGCTGCCGCAGTTTGGTGTCAACGATACTGAAAAAACACGTGTTAACGACATTATGTCCGTTCGCGAGACAGCTTCCCACCTGATTGATGGGTTGGAAGGACGGACACGGGCATTTGTTCAGGTGCAAACCGGCTGCGATCACCGTTGCACATTTTGTATCATTCCTTACGGCCGTGGAAACTCGCGGTCGGTGCCAATGGGTTCAGTAGTGGAACAGGTCCGTAAACTCGTTGAAAATGGCTACCGGGAAGTCGTTGTTACTGGCGTTGATATTACGTCATATGGTGCAGATTTACCGGGTGCGCCCAAACTGGGGACCCTGGTTCAGGCGATCTTGAAACATGTGCCGGATTTGGAGCGCCTTCGGCTCTCATCGATCGATTCAATTGAAGTTGACCCTGAGTTGATGTCTGCAATAGCTGACGAAGAGCGGCTGATGCCGCACCTACATTTGTCGCTTCAATCAGGTGACAACATGATATTGAAACGGATGAAACGTCGCCATCTTCGTGAAGACACCATAGCGTTTTGCGATGAAGTACGGCGTTTGCGACCAGACACAGTATTTGGAGCGGATATAATTGCGGGTTTCCCAACTGAAACCGAAGACATGTTTCAAAACTCTTTGGCAATTGTTGATGAGTGCGACTTGACACACATGCATGTATTTCCATTTTCTCCGCGCCCAGGAACACCGGCGGCGCGGATGCCGCAAATGGATCGAAGTCTGATCAAAGACCGTGCTGGTCGATTGCGCCAAAAAGGGGAGGCAGCCCTTGCGAAACATCTCGCCGCTGAAATTGGTACACAGCACAATTGTCTGATTGAAAAGCCGGGTCTTGGTCGCACTGAGCAGTTCACTCAAATTGAATTGGATGGCGGTCAGTCGGGCGAGATACTGCCACTGCGCATCGTGGGTCATTCACACCGACATTTATTTGGCGAGGCAGCTTAGTGTCTGAAGGAGAAAAGAAAGGTTTTTTCCGCAAATTGTTTGGTGGCGGAAAACCCGAACCGGAAATTGAGAAAGTAACGCCTGCTGTTGAAGCCGAACCTGCCGTTACCGCGCAAGAGATACTTACGGAAACGCTGGACGAAATATCAATTGATCCGCAACCGTTGGCAGTGCCGGATGTGGAAATTGCTCATGAGGAGCAGAGTGATGATGATGCGGTAATTGCCGCGGAAGAAGTACTTGCAAATACGACGGCACCTGAAGATCTTTCTCCAGAGCCAGAGCCAGAGCCAGAGCCAGAGCCAGAGCCAGAGCCAGAGCCAGAGCCAGAGCCAGAGCCAGAGCCAGAGCCAGAGCCAGAGCCAGAGCCAGAGCCAGAGCCAGAGGCACCGAAGAAAAACTGGTTCCAGCGTCTCACTTCTGGTCTGTCACGCTCATCTACTTCGCTGACCTCTGGCATCACATCGATCTTCACAAAGCGCAAGCTTGATGATGAAACGCTTGAAGAACTTGAAGATATTCTGATCCAGGCCGATCTTGGCATTGAGACCTCTATGGCCATCACTGAAAGCCTTGCCAAAGGTCGTTTCGATAAGATGATCGAAGCCGAGGAAGTGAAAACCATCATGGCGGAAGAAGTGGAAAAGGTTTTGCAACCTGTTGCTGCGCCTCTGGTACTAACCGGTAAGGCCAAACCCGAAGTGATCCTGATGGTTGGCGTTAACGGCTCTGGAAAGACAACGACCATTGGTAAGCTGGCAGCAAAACTGCGGGCTGAAGGCAAAACCGTCATGCTGGCGGCAGGGGATACATTCCGCGCTGCGGCCATTGAGCAGCTGAAAATTTGGGCGGACCGAACGGGATCTTCCATCGTTGCGAGGGATCAGGGCACTGACGCCGCCAGTTTGGCATTTGACGCAATGCAGGAAGCTACAACAGCAGGTACTGACGTGTTGTTGATCGATACTGCTGGACGCTTGCAAAACCGCAGCGAGTTGATGGCGGAGTTGGAAAAAGTTGTTCGCGTTATCAAAAAACACGATGAGACAGCACCTCATCATGTGCTGCTAACGTTAGACGCAACTACCGGCCAGAACGCGCTTAACCAGGTGGATGTTTTTGGCAAGACGGCTGGTGTCACTGGTCTGGTTATGACCAAGTTAGACGGCACAGCGCGTGGCGGTATCCTTGTTGCGATTTCCGCCAAACATAAAATGCCTGTTCATTACATTGGTGTAGGAGAAGGGGTAGAAGATTTAGAGAGCTTTGCGGCGAAAGACTTTGCGCAAGCCATTGCAGGAGTAACCGTATGAGCGAGCTTGTAGAGCGCGAACCAAACGATCCAAAACGCGCGGAAGTCAATCCACTCTTGAAGTTGGCCTTGGAACTTGGACCACTGGCGGTATTTTTCTTTGCCAATAGCCGGTTTGGGATTTTTACAGCCACATCCGTATTCATGGTCGCAATAACAATATCGTTGATCTTGTCGTGGATTTTGACAAAGCGGTTGGCCATCATGCCTTTGATCACCGGAGTAGTGGTTTTGGTGTTTGGCGGTTTGACCATCTACCTGCAGGATGAATTGTTCATCAAGCTCAAACCGACCATAGTAAACACCCTATTTGGTACAGTCTTGCTGATTGGCCTGCTTTTTGGAAAGTCTCTGCTTGGGTATGTATTTGAAAGTGTCTTCAAGCTGACCGATGAAGGTTGGCGTAAGTTGACATTCAGATGGGGCATCTTCTTCTTTGTTCTCGCCATTATAAATGAAATCGTTTGGCGCAATTTTTCGACCGACTTCTGGGTTTCGTTCAAGGTGTTTGGATTCATGCCAATCACACTAGCGTTCACGTTGTCTCAGATGCCATTGATCACAAAGCATACTATTGTAGATGACGATGATGAGGGCTCTGAAAATGAAAAGACAGCGGCAGGCTCCTAAAGCGGCTAGCTTCAGACAATTTTGAGCGGCTTTTCCAGCACCTTTAGAACTTGTTTTAGCTCATGTCCGCGTTTCATGATGTGACCGCTGGCTGCAACAATTTTGTACATGCCCTGTTTGCGTGCCAATGAGGGATCTTTTTCCACGTAGAACATTGGCATTTCACTGGCCCTGCGAAAGATTGAAAAGACCGCTTTGTCCTTCATGTGATCAATCGCATAGTCTCGCCATTCTCCTCCTGCCACTTTGAACCCGTAAACGCGAAGAATGGCATCCAGTTCACCACGGTTGAAGGTAATTTGCTTTTGGAGCGGCTTCTTCGAGGACTTGGAAGGCGAATTTGGAAATGAGTGAACCTGAGCACTTGTGGTTTTGGATAAAGCACCTGGGTTTTGAGAGTTTGGATTCTCATTTATTTCCGTCATGTAAGGCCTTCAGTTTTTGTATCGCATTTCATAGTAAAAGATGACTTGAAGTGCTGCCCATTGCAACCCTTGGAATTCATTGAGGTTTCTGGAATTTTGGGTGTTTTTTTTGAAAAATGCCATGTAAGATTGCACAATTTTTCATCACGTAATATTGCTGAAAATCACAATATTGCCCTGTTTCAGCCCTTCGCCAGCCACGTTGGAATTGCATAAATCCGATGTTGCCTCAGACGGCCCGGTTTGAAACTACCCCATTTTTCAGCCCCCCAACCTGAGGGGTGGAATTCAAGCCGGGCAATCTGATAACAATGGTTCAACTGCCTATTTGACCCCTAACGGGGTCTTTTTTTATTAGTTGCCAGATGGCATCGGGATGTATTTGGGAGCCGCAGACATGCGGTTGACCCATGCCAGTACATGCGGATAGTTCGCAAGGTCAAAACCACCATTGTGGCAGTCGTGGGTATAGGCGTAGAGTGCTACATCAGCTATTGTTGGTGTTTCACCAACCAAATAATCTGTTTTTGAAAGTTGGTCTTCCAAAACACCTAAAGCGAGATTGCCTTTATCCAGAAGGGATTGCTTATACTCCGGTGTAATATCAACAGCTCGCTCAGGATAAAGGTTGATAGAGCGGCTGACTGCGATGGCTGGTTCGTGGCTGTATTGTTCAAAGAACATCCAGCTCAAGCAAAGAGATCGTTGGTAACTGTCATCAGGTAAATAGCTTGTTCCATCAGAAAGATAGTGCAAAATTGCACCGGATTCTGGCAAGTAACGCCCATCTTCCAACTGCAAAAGCGGAAGTTTGCCAATGGAATTTTTTGCCAGATATGAATCTGTACGTGTGGAGCCGTCCAGGGCGGACATATCCGTTTGCTCCAACTCTAAATCCAGCAAGGCGGCTAGCAGCTGTACTTTGTATGAGTTTCCAGATCCTGGCATTGCGTATAGTCGAAGCATTGGAGCAACCTTTTTTCTCTTCCTGAAAACATGCGCATAATCATGCCTTTCATCACAGCACGCAGCCAGCGCATTATTCTGATCGATGGCATTTATGCAGGTGATGGATTGACGATTGTGACTTGCGTTGCTGTTTACCAGACTTATGTGCAGGACTGCACGACTTGGCAACAGAGAAATAAACAGAAGGAAATCTTAAATGTCCTTAGCGATCAACGATATTGCCCCGGATTTTGAAGCTGAAACGACCGAAGGAAAAATTAGCTTTCATAGTTGGATTGGCGATGGTTGGGCCGTTTTGTTCTCGCACCCAAAAGATTTTACGCCGGTTTGCACCACCGAGCTGGGCACAATGGCACAATTGAAACCGGAGTTTGACAAAAGGAACACCAAAATTATTGGTCTGAGTGTCGATCCGGTGGATAATCATCACGAATGGGCCAAAGATATCGCCGACGTGATGGGGTCCGCACCCAACTATCCAATGATTGGCGATACTGATTTAGCCGTTGCAAAGCTTTATAGCATGCTTCCTGCTGCAACTGAGGGTACGTCAGAAGGGCGTACCGCGGCGACCAATGCAACAGTTCGATCCGTTTTCATTATCGGTCCAGATAAGCAGATCAAGCTGATTTTAACCTATCCGATGAGCACAGGGCGTAACTTCAACGAAATCCTGCGTGTGTTGGACAGTCTGCAGCTTACAGCAAAAAGCAAACTGGCAACGCCGGCAAACTGGACACCTGGAGATGACGCAATCATCGTCCCTGCAGTGTCGAATGAAGATGCAAAGACTCTCTTCCCTCAAGGTTGGAAAGAGGCAAAGCCTTATTTGCGGTATGTGACTGTCGATAAGTCGTAGGTCACAATAAAGAAAATGAGAAAGGGCCAGCATTTGCTGGCCCTTTTTGTTTCCCACGGAACAATTTGGACAGCAGAAAAAATGCTCCTAGTCTACCTTTTGCAGCCAACTACAAATTCTCGGCAAGCATTTGCTGGTCAGGTTTGGGGGCGTGCCTGTTGCGGCTTGCTGGGTTTGAAATGAGAGCATTATCTTCCAAATGCCGTTTTTGCATCTCTACCCGCCAATAGGTAACAACCCCGTCTTTTGGTTCTTCCACGACAAAGGCATCAATCGTTGAAAAGTCCACTCGAACAAACATGCGGTCTACCTTATCCCAGCGCTCACCTGTTGTTCGTGTCCATTGTCCGGATGGAATTCGGATATCCCGGATTGGAGCATCGCCATGAACTGTTCGCCAGCCAGCCTCGACAAGCCGGATGATTTCATCACGGTCCGCACCGGAGTAGACATCCGCATCTAAGGAGTTCTGGGCGATAATTTTGCCCCGCCCGGCTTCTTTGATCCTGTCAATTTCAGCGATTGTGTCAGCCAAGTTGGAGCGCAGCGCAGCCTCGGTCTGTGGGGTAGCCTTCGGCAGAGCGATATAGAATGCAAGCCAGCTTTCAAGCCATTTCAGCTCGGTCACTACCGACTTTCTATCGGGCACACGCAGGTCGAACAGTCTGAAATTGCCTTCATCAGCAATTTCTTTCGCAAACATGACTATGTCATGTGCTTTTGCTTCATACAAAGGAAGTAGTGAATGGGAGAGTTTCGCAAGGTTTTCAGTCGCGGACGGTAATTTTTTCTGAAGAACGAGCGACAATGTGGGCAAGGCTCCCCCAAGTGCCATGATGTCCGCGTTGTCACGCATATACTCGTCAAACGCAATTGTGATATCTGGCCAAGAATTGGCCGCGCCTGAAAGCAGTGATGCATTGCTATCATCAAGAAAGATGTAGCTATTCCAATCGAGATACTCAAATTGTGTCGCCTGCTCTTGTATAAGTTTAATTTCAACTAACCGGGCCTCAAAGGCTCCTGAAGCCTTCATGTCCTCCAGCTTCCTTGCGGCGACGTCTTTATTCTCCGCATAGGTCACATCTTCGGCAGCGCGGACATCAAAACGCCTGACAATGTCAGTTAGTTCAGGCTCCAAGTGGGATGCGGCTTCAGGCGACAGCGCTGTTAAATCAGACAGTTTATCCTTGGCGGCAGTAATTCGGTCCTGTGCGACGCCCTGCAGACGGGCCGACGTTAATGCCGGCTCGGTTAAATACCTTTCAAGTGCCTTCTCCGCATTTGCGATGTTCTTCTTCACTCTGGATATCTGGCTTTGAAGGCGGCGTTGATCAGAAACACTCATATCATTTGCTTGACCACCAGAAGCCTCGGAGCCGGTATCATCTCCATATGCGGATTGCAGTTCTTTCAGCCGGCTGGTAAATGTCGCTAGCGAAACTAGTAAATCTGACAGGCCTTCAAAACCGGCGTCAACTTCGTTTAGACTCTCAGCAATGTCCGTAATTTTCTCTTCGGTCCGTTCCAATTGGGATGACCGAATTCTTGAGGCGTCGCTTTCCATGCGTGTGATATCGCGCTCTACAGAGGTCAGTTTACGCTCTGCCCGTTTTACAGTTCGTTCCATTTTCTTCAATGTCCTTGGGTCCGACGTTTCCGCAAAGACGGCAGGAGCACCTGCAATCTTGTTGAGGCCAATTGGGAGATCAACCGGAGTAACCGTCAGCAAGGTTGCTATACCCAAAGCCCGTAACGAAACGTATTGTTGCATTTTGTGAAAGGATGGAGGTTTCCCAAGAAAGGTAAGGTGGGTGCGCGCCCAGCCTAAAAATAAATTCATCGCGTGCTCCGCGTAAAAAACACAAATTCAAAATCAAAAAAGAATAGTTGCACTATGATTCAAACGTTCAGGTTTGAACAGATGGGCCACCTCATTTTTTTAACGAGGTGGCCAAATTTGGGGTACATTTGACGTTATTAATAGCACGTCATATCGAGAACAAGGCGAGTTTACCTGGCTGCAAGTAACGGCGTAATGCGCCGGACACTTACGCGCCGGTTCTCTTGTTCTGCATAGGGTGTTGGGATGCGAAGGTAGTTTTCACCATACCCAATTGCCACTAGGCTTTGTGGTGGAATGTTGAAGTAGTCCAACAACGCTTCGCGAACGCCTTCAGCCCGTGCGGCGGATAGGGTATAGTTGTAACCATCAGAACCAACAGCATCTGTGTGGCCCTCAATCAGAAACACTTCACCGGGTTCACTGTAGACGATCTGCTCTATGATTTCTCCTATTCCATCCAGATTACCAACTTCCTCAGCGCGGATGAATGCCTCATTCGTTCCAAAGCGGATGGTGTCCAATTCGATGCCGGGCATGTACTGCCTCAATTCAGGACGATCACGGAATTCATTCAAAGTGTAGCGTCGTTGAATTTGCTGGCGTGGAGCCGCCAAGAGCTGACGTTGAAGTGCCTGTGTATCTTCTTCTGCAGCCACAATGTCCGAGTTGAAGCGAATGCCGGAACTGCCCAATTCAATGGAAAAGCCATTTGGTCTGCGCGCTTGACGGCGCAGGTTTGCGCGGCGCTCTTCCCGCGCAGCCAAAAGACGGTTCCGTTTTTCCGCGCGATCCCGTCGCAACATCTGTTCAACACCAGCACGGGTGGCCGGGCGCATTCGGATGCTGTCGAGCAATGTCACTGCTTGATTGATACGCTGGTCCAGTTGATTCTCATTCAGACGTCGTGCGTTGCGTCGATCTGCCAAAAACTCGTTTCGGATTGCACGATTTTCAAGAATCCGTTTACGAGCCTGATTGTTCTGGTTTCGCCCTTGGTTGGTCGCAACCCGGTTGCGCAATTCATCACGATCCTGGCTCAAACGATCAAGAAGTTGTTTGCTGAGGCGAGGGCGCAAACCATCACGCTTGAGTGCTTGGCGAGTGCGTTTGACGCGATCTTTCAACTCGGGCAGCCCAAGCGCATTGGCTGGACGTGTGTCCAAGAGTAAGTCTCTAGCTAGCTTGTTTGCGCGTGGGTTGTTTTGACGTGGTTGCTGCGCGTTTTGGTTCTTTTTCGCTGTTTCTGCTTCCGCTGCTTTTCTTTTCGCATCTTGTTGTTGCGCGCGAACGCGTTGGCGTTCTGTCTTGCGATCCAGCACCGCTTGATCTTGAACGATCCTGTCTTGAAGACGGCTGGCCAAACGTGGACGCAGACCTTTATCGTTCAGCAACTGGTTGGATTCTTCAATACGTGCAGTCAACTCAGGAATATCAAGTCGGTTTGCCCGGCGTTGGTCTTCCAGCGATGTGCGTGCCAAACGGTTTATACGTGGGTTGTTCGTGGCCTTTTTCTGCGCAGCCTGCTTTTCAGCTTCTTTTGCGGCTGCTGCAGCCGCCTTTTCATCTTCTATCCGCTTTTTCTCAGCTTCCGCATCAGCCAATTGTTTCGCAGCTGCTTCTTTTGCCAAACGTTCTTTTTCGGCAGCTTCCTCCGCAGCCTGTTTCTTGGCAGCTCTGCGTTCCTGTCGCTGACGATCACGTTCGGCTTTCTTTTCTGCAGCTGCCTCTGCGTCCGCTTTAGCCTTTGCATCATCTTCCGCTTGTGCCGTATCAGTATTTTCCGGAGCTTTGGCTTCTGCGCTGTTGCGCTTGCGTCGTTCTTTTTGATCGGCCTTCAAAAGCGCCTTCAGCTTGATGCCGCCAATTTCTGAAATATTGTCTTTGATCAATCGACGGTTCAACTGAATCCGCAATGCCAGATCATCATCACTCAAATCGCTCGGCGGAACCGTAACAAGTTCTTCAAGTGTTTCACGCGCCAAGCCTTGCTTTTGCGCCAGTGTTGGCGCGCCCCATAGAGTAACGCCAACCAGCGCTGCTAACCCCATTGTCTTTACAAGGTTTTTTGTTGTTATCAGTTTACTCATGGCACCAATTTCCTTTCAAACTTTTGTCAGAGCAGACGGAATCTACCCCGCATTTGCGCTAGTTATGCAGGTACCTGTCTGAACGTAGTCTGAATGATAGTTTCACGAGCTGAAGTGTTTGGTAGACATGGAATAAGGCAAAGAAAAGCCCGCGAATTCCACCAAATTGGTTTCATCCGCGGGCCTAAATGTTGCGTGATGGCTGGTTTAGCCAGCAGCTGCCAAGCGTGACGCTTTCTTCCGCTCGTGAGCGAGGAGCAAGCGTTTGCGGAGGCGAATAGATTTTGGCGTTACTTCCACCAATTCGTCTTCCTGAATATAAGAAAGCGCTTTTTCCAGTGTCATTTTTGTTGGGGGCGTGAGGCGCACGGCATCATCCTTACCGGATGAGCGCATGTTTGTGAGCTGTTTGCCTTTGAGAACGTTGACTTCCAGATCATTGCCTTTGGTGTGTTCGCCAACAATCATGCCTTCATAAACGCGATTGCCCGGCTCAATGATCATTGGTCCACGATCTTCAAGGTTCCAAAGCGCAAATGCGACAGCTTCACCTTGACCGTTGGAAATGAGAGCGCCGGTGCGGCGACCAGGAATATTACCTTTGAAAGGCGCATATTCATGGAACAGGCGGTTCATAATGCCCGTGCCACGTGTGTCGGACAGCAATTCAGGCTGGTAGCCGATGAGGCCACGTGTCGGTGCGTGGAGCACAATACGTGTCCGTCCACCGGTGGACGGACGCATTTCTACCAACTCCGCACGGCGCTCGGATAACTTTTGAACAACTGTGCCAGAATGCTCATCATCCACATCGATGATGACTTCTTCAATCGGTTCCAGCTTGCCGCCTTTTTCGTCTTCAAGAAACACGACGCGTGGCTTGCCAATGGAAAGCTCAAACCCTTCACGGCGCATGGTTTCGATAAGAACAGCAAGTTGCAACTCACCACGCCCGGCCACTTCAAAGCTGTCGCCATCGGTGCCCGGTGTCACCTGCAGGGCAACGTTACCTTCGGCTTCTTTCATCAACCGGTCGCGGATGACACGGCTTTGAACCTTGTCGCCTTCTGTGCCAGCGATCGGTGCATCATTGATGCGGAAGGTCATGGACAGAGTTGGCGGATCAATCGGTTGAGCTGGAATTGGCTCGGTAACGGCTGGGTCAACCAGCGTGTCGGCAACGGAGGCAACGGTCAAACCGGACAGCGCCACAATATCTCCGGCAAAGGCTTCATCAACTGGCGTGCGGTCTAGGCCACGAAAGCCAAGCACACGGCTCACACGACCTGTTTCTACAACCGAGCCATCGCGTGACAATGCTTTGATATTCTGGTTCGGCTTGATTGAGCCAGCACGAATACGGCCTGTCAGAATGCGGCCCAGATACGGGTTTGACTCAATTGTTGTTGCCAACAGTTGAAACTCGCCTTCTTCCACAGTTGGTTCGGGAACTTTTTGCATGACCAATTCCAGCAGCGGATCAATGCTGTCTTTCGGGCCTTCTGCATCGTCAGCCATCCAGCCTTGTTTCGCTGAACCATAGAGAACCGGGAAATCCAATTGCTCTTCATCTGCATCAAGGCTGGCGAAAAGGTCAAATACTTCATCCAGAACTTCATCTGGTCTGCCATCTGGTTTGTCGATCTTGTTGATCACAACAATTGGCTTCAGGCCAATTTTGAGAGCTTTGGACAGAACAAATTTGGTCTGTGGCATTGGGCCTTCGGCGGCATCCACCAAAAGAATAGCGCCATCCACCATGTTCAAAATACGCTCAACTTCTCCGCCAAAATCGGCGTGGCCGGGCGTATCAACAATGTTGATGCGGGAGTCTTTCCAGTTCAGCGATGTCACCTTCGCAAGAATGGTGATGCCGCGCTCACGCTCCAGATCGTTGGAGTCCATTGCACGTTCGTCAACCTGCTGGTTGTCACGGAACGCGCCGGACGCCTTAAGGAGCACGTCAATTAGTGTGGTTTTACCATGATCAACGTGCGCGATGATGGCGATATTTCGCAAGGACATTGGGAGGCTTTCAAAAATAACGGAAAAAATAGCGCCATCACTTACCAGATGTCGCTGTTGCAGTGCGGGATATATCCCTCATGGCCACATAGTGCAATCCCTGACGTGCCTTAGGCACGCAGCGGGACTGGCTCATTGGTCTTGAATTCAATATCTTTACAAATTACGTCGCCAGTCATGCATTGGAATGACGACGTAATTGTGAATGTAAAGTCTAGTTTTGCTTCTTGCGATTGGCCAGGGTTCTCAAACGCAGAGCGTTTAGCTTAATAAAGCCGGCAGCGTCGTTGTGATCATATGCAACCGCTCCCTCTTCAAAGGTGACAAGGTCTTCATCGTAAAGCGAAAAAGGTGAAGAGCGCGCTACTACGTCAACATTGCCTTTGTACAGTTTCAGCGTGACGCTTCCTGTTACATGCTCCTGGCTTTTATCGATAAGTGCTTGAATCATTTCACGTTCAGGAGAGAACCAGAAGCCGTTGTAAATCAGCTCTGCGTATTTTGGCATCAACTCATCTTTCAAATGAGCTGCACCCCTGTCCAATGTAATGGATTCGATGCCGCGGTGTGCTTCCAGAAGAACCGTGCCGCCTGGCGTCTCATAAATTCCACGAGATTTCATGCCAACAAAACGGTTTTCAACCAAGTCAAGTCTGCCAATTCCGTTCGAACCGCCAAGCTCATTCAACTTGGTAAGGATGCTGGCTGGAGACATCGGTTTACCATCAATAGAAACTGCGTCGCCTTTTTCAAAGCCTACTTCAATAATTGTTGCTTTGTCAGGTGCTGCCTCTGGGGAGACTGTCCGCGAATAGACGTAATCCGGTGCTGGATCTGCCGGATCTTCCAAAACTTTGCCCTCAGAAGAGGTGTGCAAGAGATTAGCATCAACAGAGAAGGGGGCTTCGCCACGTTTGTCCTTCGCTATTGGGATCTGGTTTTGCTCAGCGAATTCAAGCAGTCGTGTGCGTGACGTCAGGTCCCACTCTCTCCACGGCGCTATCACCTTGATGTCAGGGTTCAGCGCATAGGCAGCCAGTTCGAAGCGAACCTGATCGTTGCCTTTTCCTGTCGCTCCATGCGAAATGGCGTCGGCACCCGTCTGTGCAGCGATTTCAATCAAGCGCTTTGAAATGAGCGGGCGCGCAATGGATGTACCCAGCAGATACACGCCCTCATAAAGTGCGTTTGCCCGGAACATCGGGAATACAAAATCACGCACAAATTCTTCGCGCAGATCCTCGATGAAAATCTCTTTGATGCCCAGCAGCTCAGCCTTCTTGCGTGCGGGCTCCAGTTCCTCACCTTGACCCAGGTCGGCGGTGAACGTGACCACTTCACAATTGTATTCGGTTTGCAGCCATTTCAATATTATGGATGTATCCAAGCCGCCAGAATAGGCGAGAACAACCTTTTTGATGTCTCCACTTTGGGACATTCAGAACTCCTAATTCTCTGGGTGCGAAAACCCAAATCTTCATCACAGGGCGTATTGGATTGGCCCGTTCATTGCGGCGCACTATAGAAATACACAGCAGCGGTGCAAGGAAATCTTGAAACTGCTGGTAAAATGTTTTTTGGAAGTGCACACAGATAAATGGAATTGTCCACGGCCAACCACATTGCCTTTTAGAAAGAGCGTCTCCCATGGCTTTTATCCCTGAATATTCTGTGCTGATAAGCTATACAATTGCTGTGATTGCTCTCACGCTTACGCCTGGTCCGGATATGACGTTGTTTCTGGGCAAGACACTTGCGCAGGGGAAAGCTGCAGGCATTGCGGCATATCTGGGTGCTTCATCCGGACTTTTGGTCCATACCATTATTGTTGCCATTGGATTGTCCGCGCTCATTTCTGCATCTGCGACGGCTTTTCTGATCCTGAAGATCATCGGCTGTGTCTACTTGCTTTATCTGGCATATGATGCTGTCCGAAACGGCTCCTCATTTTCGGTTCAACAAGACCAAACCAGTAAAGTGGCAGTTTCCGGTGTGTTTTTGAAAGGGCTCTGGATAAACCTTCTCAATCCCAAAATTATTGTTTTCTTTGTGACATTCTTTCCTCAATTTGTGAGCGCCAATGATCCCGATGCTCCTTACAAGTTCGTATTTCTTGGGGTGATGTTTGTAGTAGTTGCATCGCCAATTTGTTTGGCGCTGATTTTATCTGCAGACAAGATTTCCCGCTTTTTAAAAGGTTCACCAAGAGTATTGCGATTTGTGGACTGGTTATTTGCCACGGTTTTGGGCGCATTTGCCCTGAAGTTGCTGTTTACAAAGGCAAACTGAACGCAATTTCTACCTAGTATTCGTCAGAACGTTTGCTTGAATGCCAAGCGCCGGAAAGTCGACCGGCGAGAATCCAGAAGATGACACCCCACGCAGACCCGCCCGCGAGGTAAGACTCGACATTGTTTGGAAAGCTTTGAAGGAATGGATCGCCGAATTGGCCGAGCGTATATTCTTCTTCGACAATCCAGAAAGATAAGTATCCATTCGCAAGCCCAAGCAAAATAAATGGAACTAATGAAGTTATTTTGAAACCTTCTGCCAAAGCGATGCCGATCAGGCTTGTGGGCAGGCTTACAGCGGCATACGCCATAGAAACAAATATCGCCCCAAGGATAAATTCAAATTGCCCGTCCTGTGGCACAAGATCGGTTGTGTGCCAGGCGGCGTAAATTGTAAAGCCAGCCGCTGCTGAAGCAATGATGTATGAAAACGGCAATACCAGAAAAAGCCGGAAGATCGTCGCCATACTAAGGCTGGCCAGCAGCTTCTAAAGCGTCCCGATCCTTCTTTCTTAGTCGTTCCGATTCAGATTTTAGCTGCCCGCAGGCGGCAAAAATATCTCGGCCGCGTGGTGTTCGGATGGGTGAGGCATAGCCAGCATGATTGACGACTTCTGCAAACGTTTCGATCTGCTCCCAGTCAGAACACTCATAGGGGGAGTTTGGCCATGGATTGAAAGGAATAAGATTGATTTTTGCAGGGATGCCTTTCAACAATTTCACCAATTTAATGGCGTCTTCCAGACTGTCATTGACATCTTTCAGCATGACATATTCGAACGTAATCCGTCTGGAGTTTGATGCACCAGGATAGTTCTTGCATGCTTCGAGGAGAGCTTCGATGTTCCATTTCTTATTGATGGGAACCAACTCGTCACGCAATTCATCCCTCACAGCGTGCAACGAAATAGCAAGGCCAACACCAATTTCGTCGCCGGTGCGTTGAATGTTGGGAACATGGCCGGAGGTTGAGAGCGTGATACGTCTTTTGGAAATCGCCAGCCCATCTCCGTCTGAAACAATCAGCAGCGCCTGCTTTACATTTTCAAAATTGTATAAAGGCTCACCCATGCCCATCATAACAACGTTAGATACCAGACGTCCTTCGCTAGGAACATAAGTGCCCGGCGGTGTGTCAGTATCCAGAAAGTCTCCCAGTCGCTCGCGCGCGACCATGATTTGCATAACAATTTCTTCGGGAGTCAGATTTCTTACAAGACGTTGGGTGCCCGTATGGCAGAATGTACAGGTCAGCGTGCAGCCGACTTGTGAAGACACACAAAGCGTGCCGCGTCCTTCTTCGGGAATATATACAGTTTCAATATCAACTGGCGCGCCTGCGCCACGTGAAGGAAAGCGAAAAAGCCATTTACGCGTTCCATCAACAGAAATTTGTTCTTCAATGATTTCTGGACGTGCAAGCTCGAATTTCTGGGACAGTTCTGTCCGCAAGGCTTTTGACAGATTGGTCATATCGTCAAAATTCGAGACGCCACGCACGTAGATCCAGTACCAGATTTGTTGCGCCCGCATTTTAGTTTGCTTCTGTGGAACGCCGGCATCCTTAAGCATTTCAATCATGATGTCTTGCGGCACACCAATGAGGCTTGGCTTGATATCCAACTGTTCCAGAGTCACTTTTGCGGTCGATGACTGAACCGAATTTGCATTTGGATTCTTGCTAGCAATATCCAAAGAAATAGTCATTTCAAGAGCCTCTCAAATTTAAGAGCACTGCTTATCAGTGTTGTTTGCAGCTGGTCAAAGAAAAAGGCGGGAAAAACCCGCCTTAAGATCACGTTTTAAACTGAAAAACCGAGGTCAGTTTCCGCAGACTTTCGTCAACTCGTTAAGAGCAGCGGTAACGCCAAGCAAAGAGTAAGTATCGGTTGTCAGCGTGCCGCGACGCGATGTTCCCTTGATAATCATATTTGATCCGCTACGCATAGCAGCAACAAGACGATCTTGCTCGGATTGATCGCGAATCCAAGCCCCATCATCCTGAGTGAATAGGTTAAATGTATCAGATCCTATATCGACCGTGGTCGATGAGCCTTCCTGATAAGGATAGCCGGTAATAACACTCACTTCGTTGCGTACGCTTTCGCCGGGGCGATGGCTTACAAAAAAGTAAATTTCGCCGCGGTTTACGCCTGCTGGCAAGGTCTCTTTTGGCTGTGTAATAGCGTAGCACACGCGACCATTGCTGGAATTGTATGTGTACGCCGCCCAGTCTCGGAACTGTCCGATGGGCGATGGCGTTTGCGCAAATGCTGCAGGCGCGGCAATTACTGCCATCAAACCAGCGACCAAAGCGCTCTTAAAAAATTTGCTAAGTCCGGATGTCAAAGTCATGGCTGCCATCATGATGAACTGTCTTGTCCTAATTTTCATTCCCCGTAGCGTAATAAATCTGCGCTACGAGCATTTTTGTTGTCCTCAGATATAGTAGCAGATGCATGATCTGCCAGACCTGATTCTGCACCAGTGTGCTCTTTTATCTTTATATTTCCACAATTGAAAGCGCCACGCGTGTAGTCGACGGCCTCAAATGTTTTTACCAGATTGGACGATTTATAGTTACCAAACCATAAAGAATGCGCAATCCCGAGTTATATTCCCCAAAATTATTGTCATATCGCGGAGCGAAATAAAAAGACATGCCGTCTTAAACTGCAATTTGTGACGAGATTATGTGTTTCGTATTTATTTCACCCTGGAAAAACCCGTACCTGCAAAGCCTTGCAATGGTGATAATAAAATCGCATGGTCAGCCATGTTAGAAACATGTGCTTGCCAAAAGGATGTTCAACGAACGGACGATGGTTTTTTCAAGCGCGAAACGTGCCAAGAGCAACGATGGAGCCGAAATGTCGGCTGATATAGAGACAGATGAAAGCACTGCGTTTGGATTGGAAAAGAACTCTGTCAATGACGCACGCAATCAGTCTGGTTCTTCTGGCGAACAGTTGAATTCAAAAAATACAGTGCATCTAACTGGGACGAATTTGAATGCTGCTGCAGACAATCGCGCTTCTCAGAAAAGTCAAGCTGCACATTTTGCGGTGCTTGCCCGCCGGATTGCAGACCATCAGGAAAAAGCAGCATTTACGGAGGTCTTCGACCACTTTGCACCACGTTTAAAAGCTTACCTGCTTCGTCTGGGCGCTCAAGGCGGACAGGCCGAGGAGCTTGTGCAGGAAGTTATGATTACGCTTTGGCGCAAGGCGAACTTGTTTGATCCTGCCAAATCATCGTTGGCGACATGGTTATTCCGCATCGCGCGCAACCGCCAAATTGACGCGCTAAGACGTGATAAACGTGGCGAACTGGATCCCGATGATCCGTCATTACACCCTCAAGGGGAGGTCGAGGCTGGCGAGTTGATGGATGCGCAAATGCGAGATGAACGCGTGCGGGAGTCCTTAAAGCAGCTGCCAGAAGAGCAGCTAGAACTGGTTCGTATGGCTTTTTTCCAGGGGTTAAGCCACAGTCAGATTTCCGAAAAAACCGACCTTCCGCTTGGCACGGTTAAATCGCGTATACGCTTGGCATTCTCACGCCTTAGGAAGACACTGGAGGCAGATGATACTGTCGATATTTAAGGTGCGCCGCGTATATTTTCATTGCTATCAGCCAATGCTTTAGCCGCCTTCTCCTTGTGTTCATTGCTGATATGAGGGCCAACGAGGGCCAGGACTGCAAGCAAAACAGAAGCGTCATCCGCAAAGCCGATCACAGTCAAAAAATCAGGAATGCCATCAATTGGCAGAACGAAGTAGGCAAGTGCGCCAACAAGTGCAGCTCTTGCACGCATCGGCGTATTTGAGTCCATGGCGCAGTAATAGGCCGCAACAACGTCCTGCATAAATGGTATGTGCCTCAACGCCTTGCGTACTGTCGGCCAAAACTTCTTCTGAACACGGTTCTGCTGCCCCTCAAAACTATCCTTTACGTGTTCCCGCACCTTTTCGGGAAGAATGATTTCGCCATCCAATGGATGCTTGTCATCTGAACTTCGGCTATTGCTTGTCATGATCTGATTTCAACCATCTGTGCGGGTCATATTAGTCGGCTATCGTGTCCATAAAGCCGGCCATTTTCACATCCAACTCACTAAGGCCGTTTACGTCGTGGGTCGTAAGCGTGACCTTGACAGTTTTATAGACATTCGACCATTCAGGGTGGTGATTTAACTTTTCCGCCATGAGAGCCACCTGGCTCATGAAGCCGAAAGCCTCATTGAAATCTTTGAACGTAAAGGTTTTCGACAGAGCATCTCGATCAATATCATGGGTCCAGGTATCCAGCACCCCTAGTGTTTCGGTTTTTTCAGCGTCGCTTAACATTGTCGCCATTTGATCCTCCGTTGCCGTACTACCCAGTATCTGCGTCTATTTCACTTTTCTCATATGGTCGCAGCACAGCCGGTTTCAACCTGTTTGCGAGCGGTATGCCCAGTTACAAGCCAAAGGGAAAGCATTGCGGTCAGTGCAAGCTGGCTATATGAGAATTATGGAAGTTTTCATCAATTTGTTACAGTTGGCTTTTCCACGTGGACCTATCCAAAATTCGTCACTTTGCGGAATGGCCGGATCGGGCACCTCCAAAATTTGTCTATCGACCGCCCGAAGTCATGGCACCTGCGATTATTCACAAAGATGATGATCTGCTTTTGGTCAACAAGCCATCAGGCCTGCTAAGTGTGCCGGGGAAAGCTGCAGATCACGCTGATTGCCTGGAATTTCGAGTGAAGGAGGCGTTTCCACAGGCGCTTTTGGTACACAGGCTGGATCTGGATACTTCGGGCATCATGGTTTTTGCCATGAACCCGACCGCGCAGAGGCACTTGGGCCTGCAATTTGAAAGGCGCCATATTGAAAAGCGATATGTGGCGCGCGTTGCTGGGATTGTTACCACACCGATTGGCCAAATAGACTTGCCGCTTATATGCGATTGGCCAAACCGACCGTTGCAGAAGGTAGATTGGGATTTAGGAAAATCAGCTCAGACCAGGTTTCAGGTTTTAGAAAGGGAAGGCAATGCCACACGCCTTGCGCTGTTTCCTAAAACTGGGCGCTCACATCAATTGCGTGTTCACTGCATGGCGCTGGGACATGAGATATTGGGCGATCCCTTTTATGCAACTCGCGAAGCTTTTGAAGCTGCTCCACGGCTCCAATTGCATGCTGAGGCAGTCTCCCTCTTTCATCCAAAAGGTGGAAAAAGACTGAGTTACAATGTGGCGGCACCATTTTGATTTTGTTTGAATCTTAATCAAAAATCACGGCTTTGCCACAATACGCCCCTTCTTGCGCCCATTTCCAAAACCATAATCTGTATCTTGGATACAAGTGCGGAAAGGATTGGGTTGTGTCTACACCATTGGCTTTTTTAGCTTCAACTTTGGGCTTAACTGAAGGTGGAGTTGTCGCAGTAATGCTTGGCGTCGTATTCTGCTCTATGTCGGTGGCAGTTGCGTTTCTGCTTCGGCAAACCTATCAGGAGCAGGTCGTTAGACCGACACGTACTAAGCGCAAGGTCAGCAATAGCGTGTAACTTTTGCTTTCTGAATACGTGCACTGTTTCAGCAAATGTTAAATTGCGGTTAGACCTCTTGGCAATTCGTTGCCTATGCACCATGTCCAATCCATCAACAAATTGATGGAGCGCGCGACATGGTAGCCGGACAACACGTAAAAAAAATGACGCCCCGCAGTCGCACGCTCGCTGGAGCACTGGCCTTCGCAGTTGCCAGCACGACTTTGCAAGCAGCGCCAATTACCCTGTCAGATGCGGACAATGCGGAATGGTCCGCACAATTTACCACGCGTGACGCGATACTTCAGGTGGAGCCGGTATCGTTATCTTTGGAAAACCCATGGGGTTTCGCGCATTTGCCGGATGGATCAATTCTGGTAACAGAGCGGCCAGGACGGTTGCGATTAATTGCAGACAACCAGCTTGGTGAACCCATTGAAGGCTTGCCGGAGCTTTACGATGCCGGTCAGGGAGGGTTGCTGGACGTGGCGCTGGACCCAAATTTTGCAACCAATCAGTTTATCTACCTTTCCTTTTCTGAACCTGAAGGGCGCAACGCAGGAACAGCGGTATTACGTGCTCGGTTGATTCAGGACGGCATTTCTGGAAAGCTGGAAGATACCGAAGTCATCTTCCGTCAGAACGTTAAATCGGGTGGCGGACGCCACTTTGGGTCTCGCCTGACATTCTCTCCTGAGGGACACTTGTTTGTCACTTTAGGAGATCGCGGCGAAGCTGATCGTGCGCAGGATGTGGCTGATCATGCTGGTTCTGTTGTGCGCATTATGTCGGATGGGTCTGTGCCGAAAGATAATCCATTTATTGCTATCAGTGACGCGTTGCCGGAACTGTGGTCTATCGGCCATCGAAATCCCCAAGGCGCTGCTATTCATCCTGAAACCGGTGACTACTGGGTCGTTGAACACGGCGCGCGGGGAGGAGATGAGTTGAATATGCCTTTGGCCGGTATGAACTACGGCTGGCCTGTCATATCTTATGGGCGGCACTATTCTGGGTTTAAGATTGGGATTGGGAACGCGGCTGATGGATTGGAACAACCGGTCCATTACTGGGACCCATCAATCGCACCTTCCGGATTGACGTTTTACAAATCTGATAAAGTCGATGAGTGGTATGGCAATGCATTTGTGGGAGCGTTGAAAGATCAGCTTATTTCCCGGTTGGTGGTTGATGTAAGTGGTAAAACGCCGCAGATGACGAACGAAGAACAGTGGGATATGTCCCGGTGGGGCCGTATTCGTGACGTTGAAGCTGACCAAGATGGAAACATCTGGTTTTTAACCGATGAGTTTGAAGGCGGTCTATTCAAGATAACACCGACAGCTCGCTAAGGTATTTCCGATACTGTTCACGCGTCGAAAGCGATCCCAGTGATATTGAAGTCTTTGGTTGCCTTGGCACTTCTGTTTGCCTTTCTGATCGGCATGTTCTTGTTGGCCGGGCCAGAAAATATTTGGCGTCGCCTTGGGTCAGTTGCGCCCCTTCAACTGACGAATTGGGAAGGTCTATCTTCGCCAAATTGGGCTTTGGCCTGTCCTAAAATGGAAGACGGGAGCAGATATTGCCAGCGTATCAGCCCGACACATGAAAGTCCGATTGTATTCGGCGAGCCAGAGAGGATATACAAATGGCTGGTGGATCGCATTGAAGCGGACGGATATGCCAGCCGCAACGCAGGTGGATTAAGAACTGCATCTTCGATCAATATCGTAACCCGCGATGACGTTGCATTGAAAATTCGCTTTGAAGCACTTAGCCCCACCCTTAAGTTTCCCGATATCATAGACCTTGAGGTGTTTGCTGTGAGGCATGGCACGAGCAGCTTTGCTTTACTGTCGCAAAGTGTTCTTGGCTTTGACGATTTGGGTCTAAATGCGCGTCGTTTGGAGCGCATTTTGGAAGACTTTACAGATATTCACGTGCGAGATTAAGGGATCTTAAAAAGCACTATATAGTGGCAACATTATTTGATTCCCTTGGAGCTGACTCATGAAATTAAGCGGCCCGTCTTTTGGCGTTTTTCTTATTTCAGTTGTATTATTCATTCTGGTTATTGCGGTGCGCTATTTTAGTATTCCCATTCCTGTTGTATCAGGAAATACGTTTGAAATGCTGATAGTCGCTTATGTCGTGATATTGGTCGGCGTGCTGATTAGAGGCGCTTAACATCCAGGTGCTAGCTATTGGCGGCATCTAGTTAAATGTCCGCCCGTCATTGCCGCCTCATGTATTAGCTTGTTTGCGTTCCGCCAACAGTAATTGCATTAATACGAAGCGTTGGCTGACCGACACCAACAGGAACCCATTGTCCGGCCTTGCCACAAGTACCCATGCCACGGTCCAATTCCAGGTCATTTCCAACCATTGAGACGCGTCGCATTGCTTCAGGGCCGTTGCCAATTAACATTGCACCTTTAACCGGTGCGCCGATCTTACCGTTTTTGACCCGGTAGGCTTCGGTGCAGGAAAATACAAATTTACCTGATGTGATGTCTACTTGCCCGCCACCAAAAGCGACCGCGAAGAGGCCATCTCTCAGGGAGGACAAGATTTCCTCTGGCGCGTGTCCGCCAGCAAGCATGTAGGTGTTCGTCATACGGGGCATGGGTACATGGGCGTAGGATTGTCGACGCCCATTTCCCGTGGGTTGTGTACCCATTAGTCGTGCGTTTTGACGGTCCTGCATGTAGCCTACCAGTTTTCCGTCATCAATCAGCACCGTATTTGCACTTGGTGTACCCTCATCATCAATGCTTATTGATCCGCGCCGTGCCGAAATTGTGCCGTCATCTACTATAGTTACGCCTTTTGAAGCTACTTGCTCTCCCATGAGACCTGCAAATGCAGATGTGCCTTTTCGATTGAAATCGCCCTCAAGGCCATGACCGACTGCTTCGTGCAGTAGGATGCCTGGCCAACCAGGCCCAAGCACAACGTCCATTTCTCCTGCCGGAGCCGCTTCTGCACCCAAGTTTACGCGCGCCTGGCGAATGGCTTCATCGACACCATGTTTCCAGTTGTCTTCGGTCACAAATGCATCGAATCCATCTCTGCCCCCGAACCCGAAAGAGCCAGTTTCCTGCCTGTCTCCGTCTTTAGCAATGACAGATACGTTAAAGCGCAACATGGGCCGAATATCTTCAAATATGTGGCCATCTGCACGCAGAATTTTTACAATTTGCCAGCTGGCTGCCAGGCTTGCAGAAACTTGCGAGATGTCATTGCCGCTATCACGAGCATAGGCATCAACAGACTCAAGCAGTTTTACCTTCTGGGCATATTCAGGTCTGTCGAGTGGATTCTCATCACTGTAAAGCTTGGTGTTTGTACGCGCAGGGGCGTCAGCATATGTACCGCTGTAGCCGTTTCTCACGGCGCGAACCGCATCTGCGGCCCGATCTAGGGCGCTATTAGACAGCTCGCTTGAGTGCGCATAGCCTACTGCTTCTCCGCAGACACTGCGGAGTCCAAATCCTTGGTCGATATCAAAAGTAGCGCTCTTTAGACGTCCGTTGTCGAATCCGAGGCTTTCTTGCTGTCGATATTCTGCATACAGCTCGCCATCGTCCGCTCCACTCAGTGCATCTGTCACACCTTTGGTTGTAGAGATGGAGCTAAGGTCCAGACCCTCAAAGAAATCTTTCGATAGATCTAATTTCATTATGGCAGCGCGTCATAGCCGGAACTGAAACCGGATAAGGAAATCGGGATACCAATACCAGCCTCCGGTGTCTCAAATACAATAAAGGTTGCTTGCTGGCCTCTGCGGAGTTTGTTCAGTAGTTGATCTTCCATGATGACCTCAGCCAAGCAGCCTTCCGCCACACATCGTACAAAACCAGCGCGTCCGACATCTTCATTGTCAATCTTCAAGCCCAAACCAGAAGGCAGCAGGACACCAAGAGGTGTAATGATACGCAGAAGTTTTGCTTTTCCATCTGCCGTTTTCAGCACAATAACGCTCAGTCCGACATTTGGTCGATCTTCGGCCGCAACATATTGCATAAGAGCACATTGCGTGCTCTGCGCGCCGGGAGGGGTTTCGCAACGCAGCGTCCAGTCACCATGAGGCGTTTGAGACTGCTGCGCATTGACCACAGTTGGCACAATTGTCGCGCTGAGAGTGAAAGCACCAAGGAAGAAAAATGATTTTAGCTGGTAGAAGAAGGCCTTCATGGGGTCCGATCTCTTAATATCTCCATTGCAACGTCCCTAAGCAGAGCGCAGATGCGTGTCAAGCAAAGGAGCGAAATGGAATTGGTTCACTCTTGGCAAAGCGCAGAAATTCGCCGAATCTTACGCGAATTTAATAGTTTTCTGCAAAAAACGCGAGGCTTGCCAAATCAGTATCTACGACCGGTCATCGACTGATATTCGGGCGATAATCTGTCACAGGTGAAATTTTACCAAATGCTATATCCTTAAGGTATAAGTTAGCGTTGAGTGCTGGTTGTATCCATGGCAACTTGTACGAATAGATACCTATTGCATTCAAATTATTGAATGCGTTAGATTGTCGTGGAAATATGTAGCATCCTGCGGGTGCAAGTTCTTCTCGACAGGGCAGGGCAAGCCTCGTATATGAAAACGCGATTTAGTCTGGATTTCGCAATTGCGGGTAAATTGTCTTCGACAACGCTCCGACTGCCGAAAACAGGCGCCCCTTCCTGAGGGGCAATGACCAAAACTGCGTCGCACGCCTTGCGACGAGACACACAAGGGTTGTCACTATGATGAAGATGAAGCTTATGGCTTCCGCGCTTTCAAACCGCTTTACTGCCGGTGCGCTGGGTTTTGTAGCAGCAAGCGTATCACTTATGGGGTCTGCTGCTGCCGGTGTTCCAACACCTTGGCAGATTTCGTTCCAGGAAGCTGTCTCTCCCGTCATGGAAGACATTAACTCCTTCAATACATTCACCCTTTGGATCATCACGCCTGTTGTGTTGCTGGTTCTTGGTTTGCTGATTTATTGTGGGATGCGCTTTAACAAGAAGAACAACCCTACGGCTTCAAAAACCACTCACAACACGATGATTGAGATCGTCTGGACCGTTGCTCCAGTGCTGATTTTGGTTGTTTTGGCGGTTCCTTCGTTCCGTCTTCTTTACAGCCAGCTCGAAATTCCCGAAGCTCACATGACGATTAAGGCAACCGGATACCAGTGGTATTGGGGTTATGAATACCCAGACAATCAGGATATCGCATTTGATTCGTATATGTTGCAGGATGACGAGCTTGGTCCAAACGATCCTCGTCTCTTGGCTGTCGATAATGAAATCGTTGTTCCAGTTGGTAAAGTAATCCGATTGCAGGTTACCGCTGCGGACGTGCTTCATTCTTTCGCTATGCCGTCCATGGGGCTTAAGACAGACGCAGTTCCAGGCCGGTTGAACGAAACCTGGTTTAACGCGCAGCGTGAGGGCATTTATTACGGTCAATGCTCTGAGCTATGCGGCCAATTGCACGCCTTTATGCCAATTGCCATCCGCGTCGTGAGTGATGAACAATTCGAGCAGTGGGCTTCAATGGCCGTTGAGGATGTGGAGGGCGCAAACGAGATGTTGGCTGGCCTTCTGGATGAGCAACGTAAACTGGCTCAGAAATAACTTAGACAATACCGGGCCTATTGGGGTCCTGCCGGGCATTTGTTCAAACACCGGCAAAAATGAACAGGAGATTTGGACACATGGCAGGCACCGCAGCACATGCAGACGCCCACGGCCACCCAACTGGTTGGCGCCGCTTCGTCTATTCGACGAACCACAAAGACATTGGAACGATGTACCTGATCTTCGCGATCTTCTCAGGTATCTTCGGTGGCGCTCTTTCCGTAGCCATGCGCATGGAATTGCAAGAGCCGGGCATGCAGATCTTCGGAGATCCGCACGTCTACAACGTATTCACAACGGGCCACGGCCTGATCATGATTTTCTTCATGGTGATGCCTGCGCTGATTGGTGGTTTTGCAAACTGGTTTGTTCCGATTATGATCGGAGCGCCCGATATGGCGTTCCCTCGTATGAACAACATTTCTTTCTGGCTCCTTCCGCCGGCATTGCTGTTGCTCATCATCTCAATGTTTGTTGAAGGCCCTCCGGGCGCGAATGGCGTGGGTGGTGGTTGGACCATTTACCCTCCGCTCTCCACTTCTGGTCAGCCTGGACCAGCTATGGATCTAGCGATCCTATCGCTGCACGTGGCTGGTGCATCATCTATTCTGGGTGCTATCAACTTCATCACCACGATTTTCAACATGCGCGCGCCCGGCATGACACTGCATAAAATGCCGTTGTTTGCCTGGTCAGTGTTGATCACAGCATTCCTGTTACTTCTGTCTTTGCCTGTTTTGGCTGGTGCCATCACTATGCTGCTGACAGACCGTAACTTCGGCACGTCGTTCTTTGCACCTGAAGGCGGCGGTGATCCGATTCTGTTCCAGCATCTGTTCTGGTTCTTTGGTCACCCTGAAGTTTATATTCTCATATTGCCGGGCTTCGGTATTGTGAGCCACATCATTTCTACCTTTGCTAAAAAACCAATCTTCGGTTACCTCGGTATGGCATATGCCATGGTAGCAATTGGCGTGGTTGGCTTCATCGTTTGGGCGCACCACATGTTCACTGTGGGTCTGGATGTAGATACCCAAGCTTACTTCGTGTTCGCGACAATGGTGATTGCCGTTCCAACAGGGGTGAAAATCTTCTCTTGGATTGCGACAATGTGGGGCGGCTCTATCGAGTTCCGCACGCCAATGTTGTGGGCGTTTGGCTTCATCTTCTTGTTCACTGTTGGCGGTGTTACTGGCGTTCAATTGGCTAATGCTGGTTTGGATCGCTCAATGCACGACACGTACTTTGTGGTTGCTCACTTCCACTATGTTCTGTCTTTGGGTGCGGTGTTCACAATCTTTGCGGCCTGGTATTACTGGTTCCCAAAAATGTTTGGTTTCATGTACAATGAGACCATTGGTAAATGGCACTTCTACGTGACATTTGTGTCGGTGAACCTGATTTTCTTCCCGCAACACTTCCTTGGAATGGCAGGGATGCCACGCCGTTACGTGGACTATCCTGATGCGATGGCCGGATGGAACTATGTTTCGTCAATCGGTTCTTACATCTCTGCCTTTGCGGTGTTGATTTTCCTCTATGGCATCTATGAAGCGTTCTCCAAAAAGCGCGCTGCAGATGCCAACCCTTGGGGTGAAGGCGCAACAACATTGGAATGGCAGTTGCCGTCTCCACCACCGTTCCACCAGTGGGAAAAACTGCCGCGCATCAAATAAGCTGGCAGAATTGAAAACAAATACGCTGCCGGCCTGTGTTAAAGCGGGTCGGCAGTTTGTTTAAAACCCGACCGACGACAGCAACAAAGATAAATTTAAGAATGTCCACCGCCGACATCGAAGCAAGAACAGAAATGCAGGCTCTGAGCGGCTCTGCCTCCGAACATATGATTTCGCAGGCCGAACCGGCTGACTTCTTTGCCCTGCTGAAGCCTGGCGTTATGCGCCTGGTGGTTTTTACTGCGCTTGTAGGTTTGGTCTCAGCGGCCGCAACGACCGGTAGTGCGCAACTGGGGCCATTGACAGCAGCCATTGCGCTTCTTTGCATCGCAGTGGGAGGCGGCGCGGCCGGTGCATTGAATATGTGGTATGAGGCGGACGTTGATCAACTGATGAAACGTACCGCTAAACGCCCTATTCCAGCTGGTCGCGTATCACGTCATGAAGCGCTGGCATTCGGACTGATTCTGAGCGTTTTCTCGGTTATGATTCTGGGCCTTGTTTCTAATTGGCTGGCCGCCGGCCTTCTTGCGTTTACAATTTTCTTCTATGCGGTCATTTATACTATGTGGCTGAAGCGCTCCACCCAGCAGAACATCGTTATTGGTGGTGCAGCAGGCGCATTTCCTCCTGTTGTAGCCTGGGCTGCCATGACCGGTTCGGTAGGCATTGAGCCTATTGTTCTGTTTCTCATTATCTTTATGTGGACCCCACCACATTTTTGGGCATTGGCGTTGTTTGCTTGCCAAGATTATGAACGTGCTGGCATCCCGATGATGCCCGTAGTCTCCGGTGATTTGTACACGCGCAATCAGATTTTGCTCTATACCATTGCGCTCACACCGGTTGCGCTTGCGCCATGGTTTCTCGGATTTGGTGGTTTGACCTACGGAATTTTGGCTGCCGGGCTGAGCGTTGGGTTTTTATGGCACGCGGTAAAGGTCTATCGTGACAAAGCAGCATCCGACAAAAATCGCGCAGCAAAGCGGATGTTTGGCTATTCTATCGTCTATCTCTTTGCATTATTCGGCGTGCTGTTGGCCGAAGCCATTTACAAGCTGGTTGTGTGAGATAAATCATGGAAAATCATGAGTTAAACAACACAGATGATTTGGACGAGGGGCTGGAGTTAACCGCCGCCGATAAAAAACGCCGTAGGAAACGCTCTATAGCGATTGCCTTTAGTCTGATATTCCTTGTCGTTTTATTTTACCTCCTGACCATTTTGAAGTTCGGTCCGGAAATCATGAACAAGCCGTTGTAGACATGAGTGAGCACCGGAAGCACATGGACGAAAACGCACAAACAGATGATGCACTGAAACGACATAAGTTGACTGCTGCAGCTTGTGTCGTGTTCTTATCCGCAATGATCGGCATGTCTTATGCTGCGGTTCCTTTGTATGAGCTATTTTGCAAAGTTACAGGGTATGGTGGAACGACCCAGGTTGCCGAGGCAGAGGCCGACCAAATTTTGGATCGCGAGATCACGATTCGCTTTGACGCCAATGTTGCTGGTGGCTTACCTTGGAAGTTTAAGCCAATTGAGCGGCAGGTTACGCTGAAAGTCGGTGAAACAGGAGAGGCCACTTATGGCTTTACCAATGTGGCAGACGTAGCCAATGTGGGAACATCAACATTTAACGTAACGCCATTGTCTGCTGGAGTGTATTTCAACAAGCTTGAGTGCTTCTGCTTCACTGAACAACAATTGGCTTCAGGCGAAACAGTTGAAATGCCGGTGGTGTTCTTTATCGATCCTGCCATTGCCGAAGATCCAGAATTGGATTTGGTAAATACGATTACGCTTTCATATACATTTTTCCCGGTAGCTAACCCGACAAAGCCATTGGCTAATCTGGATGCTGCTGAACAGAAAAAAACGGCTGAAAAGCTTTGAGACAGGTTCCATCTGCCAAAAAGCTGTGGGACAAAACGCAAAATCGCGCTATTGAAGCGCTAAGGACAGTGACGAGAAAGATCGGGGATATACATGGCTGATTCACACGCCAACGATCATGACTACCATCTAGTAGACCCAAGCCCATGGCCATTTATCGGCTCTGTGTCGGCCTTCATAATGGCCCTTGGTTCCGTAGCCTATTTCCATGAAGCCTCAGCGCTGTGGATATTACCAGGCTTCATAGGCGTGCTCTACACAATGATGGGCTGGTGGCGCGACGTCATCCGCGAAAGTCATGGTGGCCATCATACCAAGGTGGTTCAGCTGCATTTGCGCTATGGCATGATTTTGTTCATTGCGTCAGAAGTCATGTTCTTTGTCGCTTGGTTCTGGGCTTTCTTCGATGCCAGCCTGTTTGCTGATGAAGTTCAACAATTCTCAAGGGTGGAATACACCGGTGGCCAATGGCCTCCGACAGGTATCGAAGTGTTCGATCCTTGGCATTTGCCTTTGATCAATACGCTAATCCTGCTGACATCCGGCACAACTGTGACCTGGGCTCACCATGCGCTTTTGCACAATGATCGCAGTGGTCTCAAATGGGGTCTGTTGCTGACCGTGCTGTTGGGTGCGCTGTTCTCCGCCGTACAAGCCTATGAGTATTCACACGCAGCCTTCGGATTTACGCAAGGGATCTATAGCTCAACCTTCTACATGGCGACTGGTTTCCATGGCTTCCATGTTCTAGTTGGTACCATCTTCCTGATTGTTTGCTTGGTTCGCGCCATGAAGGGTGACTTTACACCTGAGAAGCATTTTGGTTTTGAATCCGCAGCCTGGTATTGGCACTTCGTGGATGTAGTGTGGCTCTTCCTGTTTGCAGCTATTTATATCTGGGGTTCAGTAGGTGGTGTTATTCACCACGGCTGAAGCCAACGACATAAGCTATTTTACACGGCGCGCTCGAACCTCGAGCGCGCCGTTTTTAGTCCTTACAGAAAAAGCCTGAATACGCCGCTTTTTACCAACCAATGAGCGAGCCATTTGACTGATACAGATGATCTGATGCGCTATCCAAGCCTCACACCTAGCCAAACCGGCATGAAGGGCAGATGCCCGCGTTGTGGGCAGGGGAAACTGTTTGATGGGTTCTTGAACACAGCGCAGACTTGCAAGCGCTGCAATCTGAATTTTTCCTTCATCGATAGCGGAGACGGTCCGGCGGTTATCGTAATTTTTATTGTTGGCTTTCTTGCAGTAGTTGGCGTGTTGATGACGGAGGTAGTTTTTACGCCGCCAATCTGGCTAAATTTAATGATTTGGTTGCCGCTGACGATTTTGCTGTGCATGTTGTTTTTAAGACCCCTAAAGGGTCTTTTGATTGCTCAGCAATATCAGCGCAAGGCGGCTGAAGGGCGGATGTCCGAAAACCAATCCGATTCCGATAATTCTGGTATAGGCGAGCGAGGCATTCATTGATGGAAGCTGGCGCTCTATCCAAACCTTTCTGGCGACGATTTCTCTGGCCAGCCCTGCTATGTGTTTTTGCATTTGCGGTGTTGATGTCTCTTGGGACCTGGCAAGTGTATCGGATGCATTGGAAAGAAGCACTGATCGAAGACGTGACTGCACGCCTGTCCGCAGATCCCATAGCGCTTCCGGCAGCAAATCAGTGGACGAACCTTAAGCCTGAAGAATACCAATATACTCGTGTTAGCATCACTGGCAGGTTTCAGCATAAGCAACAGCAAAAATCCTACATGGTTGTTTCAAATCCCAAAGGCGGCCGCTATGGCGGGCAGGGACACTGGATTATGACGCCATTTGAACTTCAAAGTGGGAAACTGGTTTGGGTTAATAGAGGGTTTGTTCCAAATGCGTTTGATGATAGCGACATCACAACAGAATTTCAGGAAGACGTGACACTTACTGGGCTTATGAGACAGCCCGAAATTGCAACCTTTGCGACCCCTGGTAACTCAGATGGGTTTGATGGCAATATCTGGTTCGTTCGCAACCCAGCGGCCATGACGGCGGTAGCAAAGCTTGATGGTGGCAATGTTGCGCCATTCTTCATTGATTTGGATGCCGATGCAGGTGTGCTGCTGCCACAATCCGGCGAAACGCGCGTTCAGTTTGAAAATCGACACTTCGGATATGTGCTGACATGGTACGGAATTGCCCTGACCTTGTTGGGAGTCTTCACAGCATTTGCCGTCCGCGAATACAAAAAAAGCCGCGCATAAAACGCGGCCTTTCCAAATGCAATATTTGCTACTTCAAAGCTGTTGCATAATTCCGGCCGCACCAGAAATCAATGTACCGCCGCCCGGCTCTTCAAGATTGAAGGATGTGACTTTTCCGTTTTCAACGATCATGGAGTAGCGTTGTGACCGTACGCCAAGACCGACAACAGAAATGTCGGTATCCAGTCCAATAGCCATTGTAAAATCAGCATTACCATCCGACAGGAACATGATCTTACCCTTACCACCTGTGTGTAGCGCCCAAGCGTCCATCACATGTGGATCGTTTACTGCAACAACAGCAACCTCGTCTACACCTTTGGATTTAATGGTGTCCAAATGCTCAAGGTATCCCGGCAAGTGATCATTTTCACAAGTTGGTGTAAAGGCGCCAGGCAGTCCAAACAAGACTACTTTTCGGTTCGCAAACAGATCATCGACGGAAATCTTGTCTATATTGCCAGCAACTTTCACAAAAAAGTCAGTTTTAGGGAGTGTGTCGCCCACAGAAATTGTCATGATATTATCTTTTCAAACGCGTTTCAGGTGGTGTCTATGTAGGACTCTTATCGTGGCGCGTCGAGGGTGAATTCCTGCTCGAATGCATGTGCGGTACCGACCATAGTTACACGCATTTTTGCGCCCCATGGATCCTTCCCAACCGGTGTACCATCCAGCGGTAATTGCCAGAGTTGGTGTGTCTGATCACTAGGGCCCTTTTTCGGTAAGGTCAAAAACCAAGTTTCTGGTCCTTCTACAAATACATCCATTATCTCAAGGTCCAGTGGCACCCTAATGGAGAGCAGTGGAGTGGTGCCATAACGTTCAAATGTTTCAATGCTCAACTCTTGCTGGGCATCGGTTTCGGCATCGGAATAGGCCGCGGGAACACTCGTGTTTGCCTTTGCCAACACGTTTTTCGCATCCTGACTGGTCACAAAAATGGGTGGCACTTTCAGCGAAAAGCGCTCTGTAACGGGAATGCATACTTCGCGGCAAATTCCCAAAATAGCATCAACTTCCAACTGAGTAGGGCGCCCTATACGAGCCAGTTTGATATCGATTGGGAAAACAACACTGTGCTTGTAACCAACAGACTGCCCATATTCATCTTTGAATCGCTGCGGAGCGGGAAAGCGTAGTTTAGCATCGGCCACATTCGCTGCGTTTGACCAGTCAAGCGTGGGAGGAATACCGGAATCGCCGGGGAATCGCCAATAGGTTTTCCAATCTTCCTCAAGCTCAATCTCCAGGCCAGCTTGGAGATATCCACTCATCGGATCGCCAGTGACAACTAACCTTGCCTTTGCATTTGGGAGTTCAACCCATGGTCCACTCAAGGCCTGTGCCATTGAAGTGATCAACAGGCAACTTGCGAAGGCAACCGACGAAAGTAAATTTTTTGCAGTCAGAAAGTTTTTCATGACACTTAATTAGAGTGCAAAATCATCAAGAGAAAGCATTGTGTTGAGATTGTGTGATCATATCTGCGTGATGATGATGGATACTTGTCATGGTTTGCGAACCAATTTTGTGTCATAGTTTTCGCGTACCGGAGTAAAATCCGATATCTCTTGTGTGGATGGCACCACTTGAATATGTCGAAGTATACTGGACAAGGCGGGCACAGAGTTTGCGAATACCGAACACTTCCGAGACCAAGGACCATTCGTCTGACGTTGATAATTGGCTGTCAGGCCGTTGTCTTATCTCCATGCCTTCAATGTTAGATCCTCGCTTCAAGAAAACGGTTATTTTCATATGCTCTCACGATGAAGAAGGGGCGATGGGCCTGATCATAAACCGAGCTCATGATGACATTACCTTCCAGAAGCTGTGTGCCAAGTTGAAGATTGACGGTGCGCAAGATGAGGGCATTCAGATTCTATCTGGCGGCCCCGTGGAGATCGGTCGAGGTTTCGTTTTGCACCGGGCCAGTCAAGAGTACGAAAATACTTTGAACATAACGGAAGACGTTGCCCTTTGCGCAACTATGGATGCGCTTCAAAGTCTGGCCGTTGGAGAAGGGCCACCCAATGCACGGGTTGCACTTGGCTATGCAGGTTGGGGCGCTGGGCAATTGGAAGAAGAAATTCTGGAAAACGCGTGGCTGGTCTGTGACGCGGATGCTGCGCTCGTTTTAGAAATGACACCAGATGCGATCTACGATGCCGCATTGGCACGTCTGGGTGTCAACATTGCCGCACTAACGAGTATTAGCGGCCACGCTTAGCCTGTGTGGCGCTAAGCTTACTGTAGTAAATCTTGCGCTAAAAATATTACGTAGTGGCGTATGAGGTGCTTCGGAACAGCATCTCTTCGGCTTCCTCTGCTTTCATAGGTTGCCCAAACAGGAAGCCTTGCGCGTATTCACATTCCTGATCGGTCAGTTCAACCACATCGCTTTCATTCTCAGCACCTTCCGCTACAACGTCCATATCCAGATCATGGGCCAAAGCGATGATAGAACGCAGGATTACAAGTTGGCTTTCCTGTCCGTTTTGGCGCACAAATGACTTGTCTATTTTCAATGTGTCAAATGGGAAGCGCTGCAGATACGACAGAGATGAATATCCCGTACCAAAATCGTCAAGCGCCAAACCTGTTCCCAGATCACGCAAGCGTTCAAGCACCTGAGCCGCATATTCCGGGTTCTCCATGACAAGAGATTCGGTAATCTCAAGCTTCAAACTGCCGGGATGCACAGGCGAACGTAAAAACACTGATTTCACATCATTGATCAGGTCCTGCCGGAATATCTGTCGGCTGGAAACATTTACTGTCATGAACAGTGGTGAGCGAATGCGCGGCGATTGCTGCCACTCGGCAAGTTGCTGGGTCGCCTCCTCCAGCGCGAAAAGCCCAATATCTGCGATCAGGTTGCTTTCCTCAGCAATGGGTATGAATTCACTTGGTGCAAGTGTTCCCAATTCCGGGTGTTCCCAGCGCATGAGTGCTTCAAAACCCGCAATAGAGCGGTCTTCTAAGCGTATGATAGGCTGATAATACATCAACAGTTCTTCTCGCTCGAGTGCCTTGCGCAGGCGAGATGCAAGTTCGAGCCTCCCAGAAGATGCTTCTCCGGTCACTTCAGCAAAGACACTGACTTCGTTGCCGCCTTTGCGCTTGGCATCGTAAAGCGCCGTTTCAGCTTGTCTCAGCAAGTCCTGAGCATCAATCTGCTCATCTTCAAAATGTGCGATCCCAATTGAGCCGGAAAGGAAGATTTCTTCGTCCCCAATAGGTATGGCCGTTTTCAAAGTGCGTAGCACGGCGCGAGCGATGTTTTCGACTTTTGCCGTGTCTTCTTCTGAAATCAGCATCATCGCAAACTGATCGCCACTGACACGGGCAATTGTGTCTTGCGGGCGCGTCATGCGAGTCAGGCGACGCGAAACCGCCAGTAGAACGCTGTCACCAATCGCCAGACCAAAATTGTCGTTGATACTGCTGAACTGATCAATGTCGATTACGATAACCGAAGGATATCCGGTATCGTCTACCTCTGAGCGCGTCAGGGCCGTTTGAAGGCGGTCGATGAACAGTTCGCGGTTAGGAAGTCCGGTCAGATTGTCATGCACTGCATCATGCATGAGCCTTTCCTGAGCGATTTTCTGCTCCGTTATGTCTGTCAGAGTACCAACGCAGCGGACGACTTCACCATCTGATCCAATAACTGGGCGCGCGCGCAGTGAAAACCAGTGAAAATCATCGTTTTGTGATCGCAGGCGAAAATCCTGAACGACACGGCCACGGCGCTGAACTAGAACCGTATCGAGCATCAGACGGAATCGATCCCGATCTGATTGATGCAGGAATTCCAGCCAATCCCGAGCATGGCTCTCTAAAGTGCCTCGGCGCAGACCCAGCTTTTGCTCAACCTCAGGACTAACGACCATACGATCGCGCATAACATCCCAATCCCAGATCATGTCGCCGGAGCCGGTCAGTGCCAAGGCACGGCGCTGCTGGTCACCCAAATCACCGGTAATAACTGCACCACCAGTGAAAGCGTGTTGCATGAGTGTGAAGCCGATCAAAAGCACAATCAAAACCATGCCGCCGGCAAGGGCAGGCTGCACTGTATCATTATCCAGGTAGCCGGTTACGGCCACAGTGGCAGCGATGATCCAGAATAGCATCAACAACCAGGTTGGGATAATCATGACCGCACGGTCATAGCCAAGCCAGCTCATCCAGCCGATAAGGCCAAGGCCGCCGACCACTGTTAGGCCAAACACAATACGCGCAACACCAGCGCCAAAGCTTGGCTCAATCATGGCAATGCCAACTATGAGCGCCATTACAAACAGCACGCCCATGACCGCAAACCTGTACGTGGTATTCCATCGATCAAGGTTCAAATAGGTGTAAATAAAGACCACCAGGCTGGCCGATAGAAATATCTCCGCAGCCGCTCGATGTATCTGGTTTTGAGAGGAACTCAGATTGAAAATTTCATTCCAAAAGCCAAAATCAATGCAAACATAAATCAAGACCCCCCATGCCAATCCTGCCGCGGCAGGAAACATGGCCGTTCCTTTGACCACAAAGATAATGGTGAGGAAGACTGCCAGAAGGCCAGCAATCCCTATTACCAGACCACGATAAAGTGTGTAGTTGTTTACGCTATCCCGATAGACATTTGCTTCCCATAATTCCAGCTTGGGCAGCCTTGTATCCTGCATTTCAACAATGAAAGTGACTACGGCGCCGGGATCGAGAGTTATAAGAAAGACGTCTGAATCCTTGCTCGATACGCGTTCTGGGGCAAACCCTTCGCTGGGAGTTATGTTGGTAACCCGTGTTCGCCCAAGGTCTGGGGCGAACAGGCCAGAGCCAGGCAGCCAGTAGTGAGGCGCAACAAGAAGTCGGTCAATTTGCTGATTGCCATTGTTGGCCAACGCGAATACAGCCCAGTTGGATGCTACATTCGGGTCGCGGGCCTGCACCTCAATGCGGCGGATAATACCATCTGGCCCAGGAGCCGTAGAAACCTGCAGCCTTGCGCCAGCATCGCGGTAATATTCAACCGCCGCGCGCAGATCCAATGTACGCCCATCAAGTGGAACGCTGATGGCTTCCACCGCATAGGCAGGTGTGCTCACAGAAAAGACTGCAAGCATAGTTAGCCAAGCGACAGAAAATGTCAGCAGGAAAGCGCGAATGGATGGCAGGCAACGCAACTAAAGTGTCTCCAAAGCAGTTAAGCGATCACATAATCTGTACAACGTGGGTAGGTTGCTGCAAACAGCTTCCAACCCGTGTGACCGACCGGTGAGGCTTCAGAGCTTTCTTACTATTGAGTTCAGCTCCGGGATACAAGGTGTCAGCGTGTATTGAAGCCGAAATGTGACGCATTTTATTTAAATAGCACAGATGCATAAGCGCGAAAGGTTGTTTGAATGCCTATGAATGCTTGTCTATGTCCTTTTGAAGAATTGCAAACAGCACATGATCGCGCCAGCGTCCATCTATGCATAGATACTCTCGCGCAAAGCCCTCTCGCTGAAATCCGATCCGTTGCAAGAGGCTGATTGAGCGGTGATTGTCAGGTATACAGGCCGCTTCGACACGATGTAATCCAAGTGTTGTAAACGCAAATGGCAAAGTAGAACGCACTGCAGCTGACATATAGCCTTGCCCAGCAAAATCCGCACCCATCCAGTATCCAAGACTGGCAGCTTGTGTCACCCCGCGTCTGATATTGGCAAGGTTCAGGCCACCGACTAGCTGTTCATCTTCTTTGCGAAAAATAAACAGCGCATGAGATAAGCCATCGCGTGTCTCTTGTTGGTACCGGCGAATGCGCCGGCGAAAGGCATTGCGTGTCAGATCGTCGCTGGCCCAGCTCGGCTCCCATGGCTTTAAAAAGCTGCGGCTTGCAGCCCGAACTTCGGCCCACATGGAATAATCTGCAATTTGTGGCGGGCGCAAAAATATGTCCACGCCAGCGGCCGTGCCACCCTGAGCTGTTTCCTTCCCAATGATACGGGTCGTGTTGTGCAAAAAAGCAAATGTCATGCTGATCCACTAGTAGGAAAAATCTTTATAAGCCCCTAAAATGCATCCTAAGGACGCAGACATTAAGGCATTCCCTTAAGATGCCTTGAAATGCGTTCTGTTGAAAGAACTGATTCAGTTCCTGCGATTGGCCCTATGGACGCAAGTGTCGGTTCCTCTGTTGTAAAGATTGATTGCGCGAGATCACGTAAATTTTGCGGGGTAATGGCATCAACTTTCGCAACCAGTTCGTTGAGATCCATAACGCGTCCAAAAATAAGCATTTGCCGGGCAATCTGGGCGGCCCTTGCTGACGGACTTTCAAGGCTCATCAATAGGCTGGCGCGCACTTGCGCTCGCGAGCGCATCAACTCTTTCTCGGAGATGTGATCTGCTGCCTTCAACAATTCATCGAGTACGACTGGAACAAGTTCTTCTATGTCCTCTCTTCCGGTCGCTGCATGCACCCCAAACAGGCCCGTATCAGAAAACCCCCAATGGAACGAGTAAATTGAATAGCAAAGGCCGCGCTTTTCCCGAACTTCCTGAAACAAGCGCGATGCCATGCCACCGCCCAGTACACTGGCGAGTAGCTGAGTCGCATAGAACCGTTCATCGCGGTAGGAGTGTCCTTCAAAACCCAAAAGCACCTGCGCTTCCATCAGGTCTTTTGATTGGAAAAATGTTCCGCCGGTATATTGAGCTTTCTCGTGGCCGTTTATGGCTTGCTCAACCCTTGGCAAGGCACCAAACGCAGCTTCAGTCTGTTTGACAAATTCAGCGTGTTCAACAGCACCTGCAGCCGAGACAATCATGTCTGAAGCGTGATACTGCGATGTCAGGAAGTTTTTCAAATCCGTTGTGGTGAAGCCTTGAACTGTCTCTGCTGTTCCCAAAATGGTCCGGCCAATGGATTGATTCTTGAAAGCGACATCTTGAAAGGCGTCGAAGACTAAATCTTCGGGATTGTCGAGTGTTGCGCCAAGTTCCTGCAAAATGACGTGTTGTTCGCGGCGCAATTCCTCATCGTCAAACCGCGCATTCAAAAGTATGTCACTTAAAATATCCAGCGCTAGTGGTACGTCATCCTTTAGAACGCGAGCGTAGTAGGATGTATTTTCGATACTGGTTGCGGCATTCAGATCACCTCCTACAGCTTCAATTTCTTCAGCAATAGAACGGGCGGAGCGGGTTTTAGTACCTTTAAACGCCATGTGTTCAAGAAGGTGGGAAATGCCGTGTTGCTCCAGCTCTTCATTTCGGGACCCCGAACGAACCCAAACGCCCAGCGCTGCACTTTCTAAATGTGGCATGGCGTGGGTCACCACCGTCATGCCATTACTCAAGACCGTATGCTCAACGCTCATCGGTCACCCTTGTGAAATGCACTTACACCCTCCCAGGTTTGTTATTTTGCCGCCCTTGCGTGAGCGGAAATAAAATCTTCTACACTCTTTAGCTGGTTTGCAAGGGGGTGTTGTCGTTCGGGCTTCGACATAAGGTCACCTTGCCAAGTCGGAAGCTCCGGTCGAATGCCACATGCGGCCTCTACGGCATCAGGGAATTTTGCCGGGTGGGCTGTTCCCAATGTCACCATCGGTGCACTTGGTCTGTTGCGTTCACCAGCTGCAAATACACCAATCGCTGTATGTGGATCCAGCAGATAGCCGCACTCCTCAAGAATAGACCTAATCGTGCTTGCGGTTTCATCGGGGGATGTGCGAGTCGCATCAAAATCATTTGCGATAAATGTCTTTGGATCTGCAGAAAGCGTAAAGGCACCAGATTGGTTGAGGCCGGCCATAAGGCGCTGTACTGCCGCGCCATCTCTATTATGCGCTTCAAACAACAAGCGCTCAAAGTTTGAGGAGACCTGAATATCCATGGATGGCGCAGTGGTTTCTGTCACACCGGTTACTTCATAGCGTCCAGTTTCTAGGGTCCGTACCAAAATGTCATTGATATTTGTTGCGATGAGCAGCCGATCAATCGGCAATCCCATTTTTTTCGCTACAAAACCGGCCAGAATGTCTCCGAAATTCCCGGTAGGTACTGAAAATGAAACAGCTCTTTCAGGTCCACCAAGCGAAAGTGCCGTGGTGAAATAGTAAACAACTTGAGCAAGTATTCGGCCCCAATTAATGGAATTCACACCGGATATGCCTAGCTCATCGCGAAATTTCAAATCGTTGAACATGGCTTTCACCAAAGCCTGGCAATCATCAAAATTCCCGTCAATCGCGATCGCATGGACATTGGCATCGGCAACTGTTGTCATTTGACGGCGTTGGACATCCGATACTTTTCCATTCGGGAATAAAATGAAGATGTCGGTGTTTTCGCGGCCACGGAATGCTTCGATGGCGGCACCGCCCGTATCACCGGATGTGGCACCAATAATGGTGGCACGTTTCCCGCGCTGGGCCAGAGCGTAGTCCATAACTCTTGCGAGCCACTGCATGGCGACATCTTTAAACGCCATTGTTGGACCATGAAAGAGTTCAAGCACAAAGTCGTTGGGTCCAATTTGAACAATTGGAGCTACCGCATTGTGGCGGAATGTCGCGTAGGCATCAGCAATAATTTTCTTCAATACATCATCTGGGATCTCACCATCGACAAACGGTGCCATCACAGCAAATGCAACTTCCTCATAGCTTTTGCCGCGAAGAGCTGCGATGTCCTTCTTGTAAAGCCGAGGCCATGTTTCGGGCATGTAAAGCCCGCCATCACGAGCCAGACCTGCCAAGATCGTATCAAGAAAACCAAGTTCCGGCGCTTCACCGCGTGTGCTCACATATTGCACGATGTTTTTTCCTGTTTCTGATTGCCGACTTTTACAGGCGGGTCATTTTATTTGTCTCTGCGTCAACTCGTGCTGCTGTATTAGAACTGCGTTGTCGCCCTGCAGATATTACTTCGCAAATACATATTGCATCAAACCGCGATACCGCTCCAATTTTTCAGGGCTTCAATTGTTGGATGCACATCCGTCAGCAGACTGACGGTTGTTTCCGCGCCAGCATCCATCAATTTTTCACCGTGTCCAGGGTAGGTGTGTGACGCGCCAGTAAAGCCAATTACGCGCATACCAGCCGCAACCGCACCTTCAACCCCATGGCTACTATCCTCAATCACAATGGTATCCTTTGGAGAGGCACAATGCGTTTCGGCAGCGTGGAGAAACACATCCGGTGAAGGTTTGGGAAGATTCTGTTTGACCTCGATGGCAGAATAAATATGAGGGCGGAATCTGTCGAATAAGCTCACAATTTTCAGGTTTTGCTCCAGTCGCGCACCTGTCGAGTTTGAGCAAATACAATATGGGTCATCAATCATGTCCAGCATGGCATCAACACCTGGAACCGCTTGTAAGGACTGTTTGAGTGCTTCATCCAGCAAATCATCTGAGCGTTCTACGATATTTTCAGGGACCGGTACTTCAAGCTCTTCGGCAATTTTTTCAAAAATTGCGTCTCCAGTCAGGCCGCTGAATCGGAGCGACAGATCATCGAGAGAGATATCCATCCCCATTTCCTTGGCAAGCGTCCGGTTGACCTCGGATGCAAGAATTTCGGAGTCCACGAGGACACCGTCACAATCAAATATTATTAGCATGGCACAGTCTTTAGTGAGAGTGGGACGAGGTGAGGGAAGTGTGCAAAGTCAGGCAAGTCCTAGGATTTTTCCTGACTGTCAAAGCCCACATAAATGATATAATCGCGATCTGTACCCGGGTCGGCTACGGCGGCGTTGACGATGGTTACGAAGTCGGGTGTGCGGTCGAAGTTTGATATTTGCACCGACACGGGATGGATCTCAGAGTAAAGAACAGATTCCTGAAATTTAACGACTGCCACACGAACAGGCACGTTGAATGTTGTCGATTGGCTGCGTGGTCCGGCAAGCACGCGCCCATTGATACCTATGCGCATCTGTAATTGCCCGTTGGAGATGGAGCATTCGCGAGCTGTGGTTTCAATCCTTGCCTGATGAACCAGGTTTTTGGGATCTCCCTCAAAGCCCTTCTCATACACGCTGAAACTTTCAGTACCCTGACGCAATTCTATTTTAGGGCAATAAGTGTTTTTGGTTGCCGCGAATTTGCTGAGGTCGACAACGGGCTTGTTTGAGATCGGGTTAAGGCTGCTGACAGCATTGCATCCCGCCAGAACGAACATCAGGGCGGAGGCTGTTGCGAACGACTTGAGAGCTTTTTTCGGGTGCATGAGCTTACTAATTTGGAAAATTTTACCTTCTATAACAGGTGAATTGTGGCTTGGCGAGGATCGCCAAACAACAAAACTGTAAGGAAATTGATCGCTGACAGTCGCGTGCCGAAAAATTGATATCAAGTTGTCGGTTCATTTCATATTTCATTAACCATAAACCCTAACCTGGAATTTACCGTATCGGGCGCAGAATCTGATTGTGTCATTGGAGTTTTGCGTTTTGACCTTTTCATCTTCCCTCGCTGAGGATCTGTCAGTAGATACCTCAAGGACTTCTCCGTTTGCTGAAGTCGCGCCGTGGTTAAACACCATTATTGCGGGCGATTGTATTGCTTCAATGGAGAAGTTGCCGAAAGCATCTGTAGATGTGATCTTTGCAGATCCGCCCTATAATTTGCAGCTAGAAGGCGATCTGCATCGTCCAGACCAAAGTAAAGTGGATGCGGTTGATGATGCTTGGGATCAATTCTCCAGCTTTGCTGCTTATGATGCGTTTACGCGTGCCTGGCTCTTGGCCGCTCGCCGTGTGCTAAAACCAAACGGGACCATTTGGGTCATTGGATCCTATCACAACATATTCCGTGTCGGGACCATCATGCAGGATCTAAACTTTTGGATGTTGAATGATGTGATTTGGCGCAAGGCCAATCCAATGCCAAATTTCCGTGGCCGCCGTTTCACCAATGCGCATGAGACGATGATTTGGGCGTCGCGTGATCAGGATGCCAAGAGTTACACTTTCAACTATGATGCATTGAAAATGCTCAATGACGGGACGCAAATGCGCTCGGACTGGCACATACCGATTTGTAACGGTTCAGAACGCTTGAAGAATGAAGAGGGTGCAAAGGTTCATCCGACCCAGAAACCTGAGGCGCTGCTGCAACGTGTTTTATTGACCTGCACAAAGCCCGGTGATGTCGTGCTCGATCCATTCTTTGGATCTGGAACAACTGGTGCGGTCGCTAAGCATCTGGGTCGAAATTTCGTTGGCATTGAGCGTGACTCAACTTACAGAATGGCTGCAGAAGCGCGCATTGCATCAGTGGAACCACTGGCGGCCGATGCTCTTGTCATAAGTGAGGGCAAACGTGCCGCGCCGCGTGTTCCGTTCGGCAGATTGCTTGAAAGTGGTTATCTGGCCGCCGGAGAAACACTGACTGATTCCAAAGGTCGCTATGCGGCAACAATTCGTTTGGACGGTTCGCTGGTGTGCGGATCACATCAAGGCTCTATCCACAAAGTGGGTGCTTTGGTGCAAGGCTTTGAAGCTTGTAACGGATGGACTTACTGGTACGTTGAACGCCAGGGAAAACGGGTTTGCATCGATGAGTTTCGCAATGAAATCAGGTCCGCTACAGCATAGATAGCATTGTAAAAAATGCCAATAAATCCGGTCATTTGACCGGGTTTATTGAATCTGAATCAGAACTTTAAGTTCAGAAAACGAAGCTTTGCTAAAAGCGAAAGTTTGCAGCACCCCTGATACGACCGGTGAAGTCGCCATACCCAAATGAATAGTCTGCTTCTCCATCTAGATTGAGCGTCCAATGTTCGCTTGTTTCCCAAGCAACACCAAGGCCGGTATAAATCGAATAGGTGTAGTCCCCGGCCTTTTCAGCGCCGATTGTTACTTGATCTGTCACGGTGTTGATTGTAGCACCACCACCGCTCACGACACCGCGCATGGCCAGCCCCATCCGTAAGTCAGAATGAAAAACGCCACGTCTGTTTGTCTTGATCAACTCGCTTGCCATTTCCAAACGGGCGTGAATGGATTGAGTGGTAAATTCGCCAATGCTGATCGATGATGAAGCGGTAGAGCCAGGATAGATAATATCTTCCACGGTCTGACGCACATAGACAGCGTGAGCGGAGGGGCGCAAATACAAATCCCAACGGTCATCATGAAGTTGATAGCGGCGACCAACTCGCAGTGAGTGGCTCTGAAAAGGACCATTCAACAGTGGGGAATCTTCATCGCTTTCGATCCCGCCAGCCACCAGGTTATTCTTGATTGGCTGCATATCGTCTGATTGGGTTTTCCCAAACAGGATGGAATAGTCAACGAAATATTTGTCGTTGTCGTAATGGGCTTGCGCACCAATTAACTGGTGCTTCAGGCTACCTTCCTGATTGATTGACATATCATCAACGTAGGATCGCGCCAATCCACCCAACACGCCAAAGTGCCAATTTTCATCATAGCGTATATTTACACCGCCCAAGAAGCCTGCCCATTGATGAAGTGTTTCTGGAAGATAGTCCCGCTCCATACGGTGGCGCATACCAATCCAAGGACGGAACCAGAAATCCATTTCCCGGTCCGGGTCAGGAAAAGCAATGACTTCATCAGGCTGGATGACGCGGTCTTTGCGCAGGCTGATTTTCCAGGCCTGCTCGATACGGCTGTCGATAGCTGCATGTGCTGATGTCACAATGTCCAGCGAAACGTCTGACAGGTAGTTAATTTGGTTTGTGTCCAGCAAAAAAATGGTCATGCCTTCGTCGGTCACGTCTTGACAGCCGATTCCACAATTCCGTTGGAAGTCAGTTTCGCCTGACTGCAGATATACCTGACCAGCCTTTGGAGTGATCACCAAGCAATCGCCTGTTGCGGGACACAGAGCCTGATTATCAACGATAACAGCACCGGGATCAAAATCATCAAAAGTCCAGCGCCAGGCAAAATTATCGTTGGTACGATCGAGAATAATGGTGTCATCGCCATTATTCATGTCCATGGCACCGATGATGAGGTTCGGATCGCCAAGGCCAATGATCAAAGTATCGTCATTTGCTATATTAGGCGTTTCGCCAAAGCGGATTGCAACCCCATTGGGTCCCTGTGAGCTAATGACATCACCGTAAGTCTCTACGCGCGAGCCAAAGCCGGGCGAGTCAAATAGCAAAATTCCTGACGGGCCTATGATGGAACCATTGTTGATAATTGAGTTGTTTCCGTAGCCGTTGGAAGCTCCACCGGTATCTATGGTGCTTCGAATTCCAGCGGAGTCCGCTCCGGTCGCCAGAATTGAACCATTATTTGTGACAATATTATTTGCGCCAAGTTGAATGCCGTCGCCGTCTGCCCCAAATGTTGTTATCTCGCCGGTGTTGACGATGGTATTCCCGTTCTGACTAAGAATTCCGTTCGCATCAAATCCATTCGTGCTTATTATGCCTTCATTCCGCAGGATCATGTTGCTTGCGACGTTATTCGTCGCAACTTGGGCTCGCATGCCGTCGCCACGTGCGCCAGTCGTTGCTATTTCACCTAAATTGGTCATGGTTGACTGATCGCGTGCGACCATACCGTAACCTTGTGTTCCGTTGGTGCGAATGATGCCCTGTAAGCCATTTACGACGGTGCTGTCTTCATCGACATCAATTCCATATGCTCCAGTACCTGCAATCGACTGGATATCAATCAAACCATTGTTGACGACGTCTGCAAAACTTCTTGTTTCGATGCCCTTGGAGTTTTGATTAGTTGTACGGATAATTCCGTTTGCATTGTTGCTAATCGTGGTTCGACTGGTGGCCGAAGCATTGGCCTGCACAAAAATACCGTGACCAGCAAACTCGTTGATAATTAGATTGCCATTGTTTTGAATATCGATGCTTGGTCCGGGGGATGTAGCTGGGCCATTCACCCTAGTGAACAATATACCGTGAGAGGCTGTATTTGCATTGTTTGCGCCTAAGCCATTGATAGTTATGGTACCATTGTTGGTTATCTGCGATTGGCTGCCATTACTTTTTATATAGATTCCATTGGAACTTGTACCGTCGGTCGTAATCGCCCCGTCATTTATAATGGTTCCACCCGGTGTAAGGCTGCCTCCACGACCACGATAAAGAATTCCGTTGGCAAAATTTGTGCCGGTGGTTGTGATGACACCAGTTGAACCAACATTTATGTCCAGTGGCCCGTTGTGGATTGAGAACACTCCATTTGCGCCACTCAGTTCGCCTGTTCCATTGCCAGACGTTGAGATTTGCCCGTTCACAGTCAATGTGCTCTGCAAAGTTCCGCCAAGTGCGCTGTAAAAGATGCCGTCACCAAGCGCATTGCTATTGGTGATAAAACCACCATTATCAATGGCAATGGTAGTGCTATCGCCTGCAGCGACAAGTGCGTCTCCTGCAGCTGGAGCAAGGGTGCCACCGGATTGAACAGTGCATGTACCGTTGTTCCCAATTGTTTGAGTTGTAACGACAGGGCCAAGGGAGATGGTAGGACAAGCGGCCTGGGCCAATGCTGGCGAAGTGTAGGTAGTTGACAGTCCGGTTAGTATGCCCAGTGCATAAAGACCTGCAAACTGAATTGGGATAGAGCTAACGCAAAGTTGTTTGGGGCGAATGGCCGGCACACGACCGCAAATTTGAATTTTGCAAATATCAAATGTCATTGTTAAAATAACTTTGTTTTAAAGCTTCAGACCAATGCGCGCGGTCGTTGGCAAAATAAATTTTTAAAAAACATCCAGCAGCTTAAAAAATGCGCGGCTGAACGGCGGCTTTTTGTTCATCCTTGGTTAACCTTACTAAAGAGTAAATTTCTCCGTAAGGTATACCGAATTTAGTTGAACTTTGTATTTTAGGTGTGGCGGCTAGTTACTACCAAAGTCCAGAAATAAAAATCAAAAGTTGTCTAAAGTGCTGCCACACGTGGCTTCTGAATATTAATATAGAAGAATACGTCAAACTCCAAATTGGGGCTTTTAAAATTCTCTTGACCTAAAAACATCCATCGCCCACATCACACACACCAGTTGGTCGGATGGTCGCTCTGTAGACCGCGAAAGCTATGCAGAGAGGAAAGTCCGGGCTCCACAGTTACACGGTGCCGGATAACGTCCGGCAAGGGAAACCTTAGGGAAAGTGCCACAGAAAAGGAACCGCCTTAAGGTAGTAAATTGCTAAGATTTACCTAAGAATACTTGAGGTAAGGGTGAAAAGGTGAGGTAAGAGCTCACCGCAGGTCCTGGTAACAGGTCTGGCATGGTAAACCCCACCGGGAGCAAAACCGAATAGGAATGGTGCGACAAAAAGCTTGCTTTGCGTCAGGTTTGTTTCTGAACCAATCATTCGGGTAGGTTGCAAGAGGCGTTTGGCAACAGGCGTCCCAGATGAATGACCATCGCGCGCTGCGCTTGCTTTGTGGCATGCCCAAAGTCTGGCAATGCGTGATACAGAACCCGGCTTACAGACCAACTGGTACTTTTCACAGGTGTGGCAGAGTGTTCAAAAATGCACTCTCGCAATCTGCATCAGCAAACAGATTATTAACGTTACCTGCCTATTTATAAATTTTGAAAACCTGTTTTCGTGTGCGTGTAAACAGGGGCGAGGTATTTTAATTTGTTGATGCTGGTTTCCAAATACATGCACCATTCTGGATAAAGACCGGCAATTGTATGAGTGTGCCTGACGCGCCAGACAAAAATGAAACCTCCCCAAAGCCTCATCTGCCGGTGATGCTGAATGAGGTCTTGCATGCGCTTGAGCCCCTAGGTGACCAGGTGTTCGTGGATGGAACATTTGGGGCTGGTGGCTATACGTCTGCATTGCTCGAAGCGGGTGCTGCTCACGTCTATGCTTTTGACCGTGATCCCACCGCTATCATGGCAGGCGCGCCAGTGGTTGAGAAATTCCACGATCGGTTGACCCTTATTGAAGGGCGTTTTTCAGATATGGCAGAGCATTTGGAGGCGCGTGGAGTTTCGCGTGTCGACGGTGTCGTTCTGGATATTGGTGTCTCGTCCATGCAAATTGATCAGGCCGAGCGCGGATTTTCCTTTCAGCAAGATGGCCCGTTGGATATGCGCATGAGTATGTCAGGGCCAAGTGCGGCCGATGTTGTGAATGAGTTACCACATGGCGAGTTGGCGCATGTGTTGAAATTCCTGGGTGAGGAGCGGCAGTCCGGGCGTATTGCCAGCGCTATTTTGAAATATCGCGAAGGCCGGCCGTACGAAACAACGAAAGAACTGGTGAACACGATTGCAAAGGTTATTCCTCGCAAGGCGAAAGACCGCATCCACCCTGCTACAAGAACCTTTCAGGCGTTGCGGGTGTTTGTAAACCGTGAGTTGGAAGAGCTTGCATTGGGGCTGTCTGCCGCCGAAAGCCTTCTGAAAACCGATGGCAGGCTTGTGGTGGTCACGTTTCATTCATTGGAAGACAGAATTGCCAAGAATTTTTTCAAAACAAGAAGTGAGACACGTATTGGCGGTTCTCGTCATGCTCCGCAGGTAGCTGCATTGGCTCCCCCTTCTTTTAGTTTGACGACACGAAAAGCGCTTGCTGCCAGCGAAACTGAATGCGCAGAAAATCCGCGCTCCAGATCGGCCAAGCTGCGTGTAGGGCTGCGGACTGACGTGCCTGCCTTTGCACTGGATATGCGGGCAATTGGTGTGCCGGCATTACCCGGACTACATGGATTACAGGAATAGGATCGGATTATGTTGCGTCACGCCTGGACCTTGTTTTTGTGCCTCCTCATGGTTGGTGGAGCTGCAGTTACCTATCAGATCAAGTATCAAGCAGAGTTAGCAGCAAGCGACGCACGTCGCCTTGCTGGCGAGATTGATGGGCTGGAAGAGGATTTGTCTCGCCTCAAGGCGCAGTGGAGCTTGCTCAATCAGCCTTCTCGTCTGCAAGCACTTGTGGAATCAAATGCGGAAGTGTTGCCACTGAAGCCGCTGAGCCCGCATCAGGTTGCGTTTTTGGAAGATGTTCCTGCGAAGTCTCCCCTGTCGCTTGTATTACCGCCTCCAAAACCGTTTCTGGAAACTTATACAGGCAACGACCTGGCGACGTTGATTGATGCGTCCAGCGAGCCAAGCCTTGCTGACCTAATTAGCAGGGAGATTCAGTAAATGGCCCTGTCGGATACATTTGGCGCGAACAAAGCCCGGGCATCAATCGCTGCGGGTTTCCGTCGTCATTTTGCGTTGAAAGGTTCCTTGGCAGCACAAGGCGATCAAACCCGTCTGCGCCTGTTTATGGCTGTTGCATTGTTTGGCGTTGTCTACACAATCATCGGTTTGCGCCTTATGGGCATCGCCATGTTTGGTGAGCTTGATGCCGGAAATCCTTATGGTTCCAGTGGCGTATTTGCCGCCAGACCAGACTTACTGGATCGTAATGGAGAAGTTCTGGCAACTGATGTGAAGACCTTCTCCATGTTCGCGGAACCGCGGCGGGTGATTGATGCTGACGAAGTAGTTGACGGTCTGGCGAAAGTGTTTCCAGAGTTGGACAGCGATAGAATTCGCAAGCGCATGGATAGCAAGCGCGGATTCATGTGGCTAAAACGCGAAATTACACAGGACGAACAGCGACGTGTTCATCGCATGGGTTTGCCAGGTGTTGGTTTTGTGAATGAAAACCGCCGCTTTTATCCCGGTCACCAAACCGCTTCGCATATTTTGGGCCACGTCAATGTAGACAATGAAGGCATTGCCGGCATCGAAAAACACATTGATGGGCAAGGTCTTGCAGATCTTCAGGAAATTGGCTTGCAGATGGAGCGCAATCTAGAGCCGGTTCAGTTGGCCACAGATTTGCGAGTTCAGCATATCGTCCGAGATGAATTAACTAAAGCCATGGAGCGCTACAAGGCAATTGCTGCGATTGGCATTGTTATGGATGTGCATACCGGTGAAGTGATTGCCATGTCCTCTCAGCCAGATTATGATCCCAATATTCCGGCGCAAGCACTTGAAAAAGACCGCATGAACCGCGCGTCTGCAGGTGTTTTTGAAATGGGATCAATTTTCAAAACATTCACAACGGCCATGGCGCTTGATAGCGGCAAAGTATCTATTCATGATCATTTTGACGCACGACGTCCCATACGAGTTTCTCGCTACACCATCGGTGATTTCCATGGCAAACACCGTGTATTGTCGGTTCCCGAAGTTTACATTTACTCGTCGAATATTGGCACAGCAAAAATGGCTCTGGAAGTTGGCCTTGATGGCCACCAGGAGTTTTTGAGCCGCCTTGGCCTGATGGACAGATTGCATACAGAGTTGCCCGAATCGGCTGACCCGCAATCGCCCAACAAGTGGAGCCAGATTAGCGCGATGACAATTTCATTCGGTCACGGCATTTCTGTATCTCCCCTCCAAACTGCGGCTGCAGCTGTCGCTCTTGTAAATGGCGGGAAACTTATTCCACCAACGTTTTTCCCTCGCTCTGCTGAAGAAGCTGATGCGCTTTCAACCCAGGTAGTCTCTAAAGAAACTAGCGACATGATGCGTTATCTTATGCGTTTGAACGTCTTGAAGGGGTCCGGCCGTAGAGCGGAGGTGCAGGGGTATCGATTAGGTGGAAAGACCGGTACTGCGGAGAAAGTCGTGGACGGGAAATATTCGTCTTCTGTGCGCTTCAACTCATTTTTGGCCGCATTTCCCATGGATGACCCACAATATCTCGTGCTTGTTGTGATTGACGAGCCGAAACCTGAGAAAAAGGGCATAGGGGCAACTGCCGGTCTAAACGCGGCACCAACATTGGCAGCAATCGTAAAACGTGCGGCTCCGATACTCGGGGTAACACCGCGCATGGAAAACGATGCTGCGCTTGGTATTCCGCAATATGACGTTGCAAGCCCTGCGCGTTGATAGGATCTGATTGATTATGATGCGACTTGGAGATTTGCTGAAGCTGGAAGCGCCGGACGCTGCTGCCCTAATTCAGGCTAGCCTCAGCGAAGACGCAATGACGCAGCGTATCACTGGCATATCCGCGGACAGTCGCAAGGTGCAACGTGGAAATTTATTCGTCGCAATTGCCGGTGTTCAGACAGATGGAGCGGCTTTTATTGCCAGCGCCATTGAGGCTGGAGCAGTTGCAGTGTTGATTGACGAAATAGTTGAGCTGGATGAAAATGCAGTCTCTGTACCCCTCATTCGTTCGGCAAATCCTAGACGTGCATTGGCGTTACTTGCAGCGCGATTCTACCCGCGCCAGCCCAACACAATAGTGGCCATCACCGGTACAGCAGGAAAAACATCTGTTGCAAATTTCACCGCTCAAATTTTCAGGGCTGCTGGTTTGCGCTCTGCGAGCATCGGGACGTTAGGTGTCATCGTTGATGGTCAGGTAAACTATGGCGGCCTCACAACGCCAGATCCCGTTGCCCTTCATAAAACTCTAGATAAACTTGCCCGTGAAGGCGTCAATCATTGCGCTCTGGAAGCGTCCAGTCACGGGTTGGATCAGCATCGACTGGATGGTGTTAAGTTAACTGCCGGTGCCTTTACCAATCTCGGCCGCGACCACATGGATTATCATGAGACCGAGGAAGTATATTTTAACGCCAAAGCACGGTTGATGAATGCACTGCTGCCGAAAGGTGCGGCATTCGTTTCCAATCTCGAAGCTCCCTGGGGAGAAAGAGCATCTGCCGTTGCCGAGCAAACTGAATTGCGCGTGATGCGGTTAGGTGACGACATTAAAATCCTGGAACGAGCCGTTGAAAACGCAGAGTCTGGGCCTCAACAGGTTCTAAAACTCAGTTTTTTTGGTCAACAGAAAGAACTTCGTTTCCCGTTGCCCGGCGCCTTTCAGGTTGACAATGCGTTGATGGCCGCAGGTCTAGCAATTTCATGTAAGCTAGATCCGATGGCCGTATTGGCCTCTATCGAAGCATTGAAAGGTGTGTCAGGGCGGTTGGAACCTGTTGATATGCAGGGCGTTCCTGGACAGGTTTTTGTCGACTATTCCCATAAACCCGATGCTTTGGAAACAACCCTTAATGCCTTAAAACCTTATGCGAAACGATTGCTCATTGTCGTGGTCGGCGCCGGTGGAGATCGTGACAAGGGCAAACGTCCATTGATGGGCGCTGTGGCACAAAAACTGTCCAATGTTGTTATCATTACGGATGACAATCCACGCTCTGAAGATCCAGCGCAGGTGCGCAGCGAGATATTGGCAGCCGCACCTGGCGCGATCGAAATTGGTGACCGGCAGGAGGCTATTCAAAAAGCCGTATCCATTCTCACGAAAGATGATGTTCTGGTTGTCGCCGGCAAAGGTCATGAGCCGGGTCAGATCATTGGTGATCAGGTGTTTCCGTTTTCAGATCACGAAGAAATTGCCAAGGCGCTTTCCATCAAGAAATCACCTGCAAAGGTTGCGGAAAATGCTGAGCCGACTACGTCAGGCCCGCCACTATGGACGTTTTCTGAGTTAGAAACCGCGATGGGCGGCCGACTGTTCGGTTCGCAGCCAAAATCTGTTTATGGCATTGCCATTGATAGCCGCACCACAAGGCCAGGAGATCTTTTCTTTGCAATCAAGGGCGATCAGTTTGATGGTCACGACTTTGTATCGATGGCCTTTCGCCAAGGTGCCGCGTTGGCGGTTGTCAGCGAAGACAAATTGCCAGCGCTTGGGCGTATGGCCGGTCCGTTTCTTGTGGTTGCTGATGTGCTCGAAGCCTTGCGAAAACTTGGTATCGCTGCGCGCGCGCGCTCCGAGGCGCGCATTGTTGCGGTGACTGGTAGCGTGGGCAAAACAAGCACTAAGGAATTGCTTGGGACAGGTCTGGCCGCAGAGGGGCGGGTCCACGCGTCTATAAAGAGTTTCAACAACCATTGGGGTGTGCCTCTTACATTGGCGCGCATGCCACAGGATGCGGAATTTGGCATATTTGAAATTGGCATGAATCATGCCGGAGAAATCGAACCACTGGTAAAAATGGTTCGGCCACATGTTGCTGTCATCACCACAATTGCTCCGGTTCATTTGGAGTTTTTTGATAATGTTGCGGGCATTGCCGCTGCAAAAGCTGAAATTTTTACGGGCTTGGAAGCTGCCGGAACTGCAATTTTGAATCAAGACAACGAATATTATGGGTTCTTGAAAACGGAAGCAGAGCGCGCTTGGGCAGGAAAGGTTTTGAGTTTTGGTACAACCGAAACAGCCGATGCACAGCTCATCGATTTCGTTCTCAATGAGAATGGTTCAATTGTTGATGCAAAAGTTTTGGGCGAAGAAGTGGTTTTCGCGATGCCAACAACCGGCAGGTATCTAGCTGAAAATGCGATGGCGGTATTACTGGCTGCTGATGCACTTGGTGCGAATAAGAACAATGTTGCCAAGGCTTTATCGCAATTTCAACTTATGGGCGGTCGCGGAGCTCGTGAAAAACTGACCCTGCAACACGGCACGTACACGTTAATTGATGAAAGTTACAACGCCAATCCTGCCAGCATGCAGGCCTCAATTGGCATGTTGGGCGAGTTAAACACCAAGGGGCGTAAGCTGCTTGTCCTGGGAGATATGCTGGAGTTGGGCGAAGAGGGTCCGGACCTTCACAGCGCGCTGAATACTGCCATCGAGACTGCTGGCGTCGATCGTGTATTTCTGTGTGGCCCAGTTATGAAACATCTCTGGGAAGCACTTGCAGAACCCAAAAAAGCCCACTATGCCGCTGCCTCATTGGATTTGATGGCGCCTTTGTTGGCTGAGATCAATTCCGGTGACGTCATTATGGTGAAGGGATCGCTCGGAATGGCGATGAGGGGCATCATAGACACACTTAAAAATATTCACGCATCTGCGCCTTCAACGGCGGCGATGCCAGATTCCATGGGTGCATAAAACTTCATGTTCTACTTTCTGAGCCAAACAGCCGAAGTGCTGCCGATTTTCAACTTGTTCCGCTACATTACAGTGCGAACTGGTGGCGCAATGGTCACTGCAATGCTGTTGGTTTTCCTGTTTGGTCCATTGATAATAAACTGGCTGCGAAACAGGCAGGGCAAGGGCCAGCCGATCCGGTCAGATGGCCCGGTAACGCATATGGCAAAGCAAGGAACTCCTACAATGGGAGGCCTTATAATTTTGCTTGCCCTCATTTGCAGCGCACTTTTGTGGGCAAATCTGACAAGCCCTTATGTCTGGATCGTATTGCTGGTCACGATTGCCTTTGGTGCTATCGGTTTTTACGATGATTATCTCAAGGTTTCACAGGCCAGCCACAAAGGTTTTTCGGGCAAAGCGCGTCTGACCCTTGAAGCTATCATCGCGGGTACAGCCGCGTACACGGTAATGGCAATCGGCGAGGAGCCATTTTCCAGTTCCCTGACTTTTCCATTCTTTAAAGATTTAGTGTGGAATCTTGGCTGGTTCTTTATCCCTTTTGCAATTTGCGTGATTGTGGGTGCCGGAAATGCCGTTAACCTGACCGATGGGTTGGACGGTCTGGCTATTGTGCCGGTTATGATCGCTGCAGGCAGCTTTGGTGTTATCGCCTATCTTTCGGGCAATGTTTTATTTGCAGATTATTTGCAAATTCATCATGTGCTTGGCTCTGGTGAACTGGCTGTTCTGTGTGGTGCCCTCATCGGCGCTGGACTTGGTTTCCTATGGTACAATGCGCCGCCAGCCGCCATTTTTATGGGCGATACTGGTTCGTTGGCTCTTGGCGGTATGATTGGTGCTATTGCTGTGTCCACCAAGCACGAAATTGTCCTTGCCATTATCGGAGGCCTGTTTGTCCTGGAAGCGATGTCCGTTATCATTCAGGTGGCCTCATTCAAACTTACGGGTAAACGCGTTTTCCGCATGGCGCCTATCCACCATCATTTTGAGCAAATGGGTTGGACAGAGCCGCAGGTCGTAATCCGTTTCTGGATCATTTCTGTCGTTTTGGCTCTCATCGGCCTTTCCACATTGAAGCTGCGTTAAAAGAGCCGCCCAACACATGATACCTGTCACGACATTTTCCGGAAAGCGTGTCGCGGTCTTCGGACTTGGCGGTTCCGGCGTGCCAACAGCATTGGCCTTGGTTAGCGGTGGCGCATCAGTGCACGCATGGGACGACAATGCCGACCGTGTTGCCGCAGCGAAGAGCGCAGGTTTAAACACGCAAAATCTGCGCGAGTTGGATTTCAGCAAACTGGATGCACTTGTTCTGGCACCTGGGGTGCCGCTGACACATCCGCAGCCTCATTGGACTGTGGACTTAGCAAACGCTGCCGGTGTAGAAATTGTCGGCGATATCGAATTATTTTGCCGAGAACGAATTGCACACGCACCAACAAGTCCATTTGTTGCGATTACCGGCACCAACGGAAAATCGACCACTACTGTATTGATCGCTCACATTCTGCAAGCAGCAAGTCGCAGCGTGGAGCTCGGCGGAAATATCGGCACAGCTATTTTGTCACTTGAGCCAGCTCAACCCGGAAAAATTCACGTGGTAGAATGTTCCAGCTATCAGATTGACCTGGCACCAAGCCTCAATCCATCCGTGGGTATCCATCTGAATATCAGCCCAGATCATCTGGACCGACACGGAACAATTGAGAATTACGCGTCAATTAAAGGGCGGTTGATAGCAAAAGCTGATGCCGCAGTGGTTGGAATTGATGATCGCTACAGTGCCGAGATTGCAGATACAGCAGAGGCCGCCGGCAAGGAGGTAACTCGGATTGGTATCCGCAACCCGGTCACGCGCGGCCTGATGAAGCATGGCGCAGAGCTTTTGGAAACGGTAGACGGTAGCGAACGTCCGTTGTTTGACCTCAACCGTGCCCCCAATTTACGTGGTGCTCACAATGCTCAAAATGCCGCTGCAGCTTTCGCTGCCTGCCGCTATGTAGGATTGGCAGACCATGAGATCACAAAAGGCCTCATATCATTTCCAGGCTTGGTTCACCGGATGGAAACCATCGGCCAAAGCGGCCGTGTGCGTTTCGTCAACGACACAAAAGCAACCAATGCAGATGCCGCAGAGCGGGCATTGCTAAGTTTTGATCATATTTACTGGATAGCTGGCGGATTGCCAAAATCCGGTGGCATTGCTGATCTGGCGGACCACTTCCCGCGCATTGCAAAGGCGTACCTGATTGGAGAAGCACGCGAAGCATTCGCAGCGACACTTGATGGTCATGTCAAAACAGAGTTATTCGATAGCCTAGAAGAGGCGACAAGGGCTGCAAGTTTGGATGCCGCTGAGGATTCGGCTACAGACGTGACAGTTTTGCTATCGCCCGCTTGTGCCAGTTTTGACCAATTTCCAAATTTTGAGGCACGGGGCGAAGCATTTCGTTCAACAGTTCTTGATATACTTTCCAAAGACGAGATTATTGGGGTTTCATCATGAGAGTAACACGCGCTGACAGAAGCAGCTTTGCTGACTGGTGGTGGACTGTCGACAGGTATTTACTCGCCGCTTTGTTGACCCTTATGATCTCCGGAATTGTGTTGTCATTTGCCGCAAGCCCACCTATTGCTGAACGCCTTAAACTGGACAGCTACCACTTTGTATTTCGTCACATCATGTTTGCTGTGCCAGCGCTTTTGCTGCTGATCGGCATCTCGTTTCTCAATGAAAGACAAGTCCGAAGATTGGCATTGCTGCTGTTGGCAGGTGGTCTTGTGATGATGGCTGCGACCCTTCTTGTCGGGTTTGAGGCAAAAGGCGCGCGCCGCTGGATTTCCGTTGCAGGCTTTTCCATTCAGCCGTCCGAATTTGTGAAGCCGGGGTTTGTTGTTATCTGCGCCTGGTTGTTTTCTGAAGGGGCTCGTCGCCCAGACATACATGGCCATGCCATTGCCGTAGGCCTACTTGTGGCCGTATGCGGCCTTTTAATCCTGCAGCCGGATTTCGGACAGACAATGCTTGTCGCAATGGTTTGGGCCGGATTATTTTTTCTAGCCGGCATGCCTTGGTTTTTCATAGTAGGCATTGCCGGTATCAGTGTCGCAGGCATTGTAACTGCTTATACTATGATCCCGCACGTAGCAGGCCGTATCAACCGGTTCTTAAACCCCGAAAGCGGTGATACTTTTCAGGTGGATACCGCGTTGGAATCCTTTACCCGCGGTGGTTGGTTAGGTCGAGGTCCCGGGGAGGGGACTGTCAAAAACGTCCTTCCAGATTCGCATACAGATTTCATCTTTGCTGTAGCGGCTGAGGAATACGGCATCATTATTTGTCTGGTTCTGCTGGCACTGTTCACTTTCGTTGTCATGCGTGGCTTTTTTCATGCATTGCGTGAACATGATGCTTTCACCCGGCTCGCGACATCTGGCTTGATCGCTTTGTTCGGCGTACAGTCAGTTATCAATATGGCGGTGAACCTGCATCTCATGCCATCCAAAGGCATGACACTTCCATTTGTGTCCTATGGTGGTTCTTCCATGATTGCAGTTGCTATCGGTATGGGTATGGTTTTGGCGCTAACACGGCGCAGATTGGACACGACACGCCTTGCTTTTGGATCCAGCTTTGGAATGCGTCATGCCTAAAGTCGCGCTTCTATCGGCGGGCGGTACTGGTGGACATTTGTTTCCAGCACAAGCATTGGGCAACGAACTGATTTCCCGTGGCTGGGAAGTGCATTTGGCCACCGATACGCGCGCTAGCCACTTTCTGGCTGGGTTTGAAGGCATTGAAGTTCATGAAATTCGTTCTGCGACGCCATCGGTTCGTTCTCCGGTAAAAGCGCTCAAGGCCATGTTCTCTTTGGCGCGTGGGACATTCGGGTCCCGGCGGATCATCCAGCGCATAAGGCCATCTGTCTTTGTGGGTTTTGGTGGGTACCCCTCAACACCGCCGGGTGTTGCCGCAGCCCTGTCCAAAGTGCCAATTGTTCTGCACGAGGCAAATGCGACCCCTGGCCGGGCAAATCGCTTTCTGGCGCGGTTTGCCAGTGCGTATGCGCGAAGTTTGCCTGGGCCTGCATTTGGAAAAAATGCCATTGATGTAGAGACCGGAAATCCCGTGCGGCAAGCTGTCTTGGATGTAAAACGTCCTTACACCCCGCTTACGACATCCGATAAACTAAATCTGCTCGTTTTTGGTGGTAGTCAGGGTGCCCAGGTATTTTCACAGTTGTTACCAGACGCTCTGACCCTGATGGACCCGCAGGAGCGAGCTCGCATCGCGCTTACATTACAGGTGCGTTCTGACGACCGGGCTGTGTGCGAAAAGCAGTTGAACGAGCTGAACGTCTTTGCTGACCTTGCACCATTTTTTGCAGATCTGCCCGAACGTATCGCAAACGCGCATTTTATTATCGGACGAGCCGGAGCATCAACCGTATCTGAACTTGCTGTTTTAGGACGTCCGGCCCTGTTAGTACCTTATCCTCACGCACTAGATCATGATCAGGCTGCAAATGCAGATGTGTTGGCAAAGGCTGGCAGTGCAACTGTGGTTGTTCAGGCCGAATTGACCCCGGAAGTTTTAGCGGCGCGCTTGTCAGAATTATTGAACAATCCGGACCAATTGTCGTCCATGGCGGACGCTGCCGCAGCGATTGGTCGGCCGGAAGCGACCCAGCATCTAGCCGATTTGGTGGTGAAAATCGCAAAACCCTGAGCCTGGGACCTAGATTTGCCTCAATCTTTGCGGCATAAGCCGCCACAATTGAGATTCCAAATCCTGCCTGGGGTAGTCGTATGAAATTGCCATTGACCATTGGACCGATACACTTTGTTGGTATTGGCGGGATTGGCATGAGCGGAATTGCCGAGGTTCTGCACAATCTTGGTTACACGGTCCAAGGCTCGGATATGGCAGAGAGCCCCAATGTGTTGCGCCTGCGCGACAAAGGCATCATTGTTCATATTGGCCATGATGGACAGCATATCAATCATGCTGCCGTGGTTGTAGTGTCATCGGCTATTAAACGCGACAATCCGGAACTTAAAGCTGCCCGTGAGCGTCGCCTCCCGGTCGTGCGCAGAGCTGAGATGTTGGCGGAGCTTATGCGTTTGAAGTCTTCAATCGCTATTGGCGGCACTCATGGCAAAACCACAACGACATCTCTGGTTGCGACTTTGCTGGAGGCGGGACAGTTGGACCCCACCGTCATCAATGGAGGCATCATCAATTCCTACGGCACAAATGCGCGTTTGGGTGATGGCGAATGGCTGGTGGCCGAAGCAGATGAATCTGATGGGACATTTGTGAAGCTTCCGGCAGAAATTGCGGTGGTGACAAATATCGATCCTGAACATCTGGATCACTACGGCACTTACGATGAAGTCAAAAAAGCTTTCCAGCGTTTCGTAGAAAATGTCCCGTTTTACGGTTTTGCAGTCATGTGTACGGACCATCCGGAGGTCCAGGCACTTGTGGGCCGTGTGGAAGATCGAAGATTTGTCACCTATGGAGCAAACCAGCAGGCAGATGTTCGGTTCTGCAATATCGACACTCGGGAAGGCAAAGCGCATTTTGAGATTGAGGTTCGCAGCAGTGCAGGTTCAGTGCGATGCATTGAAGGGTTAATGTTGCCAATGCCGGGCGTTCACAATGTGTCCAATGCGACAGCCGCAGTTTGTGTCGCGCTGGAATTGGGCATGACCGATGATGAAATTCGTCGCGGCTTGGCAAACTTTTCCGGCGTTAAACGTCGCTTTACGCATACCGGAACTGTGGGTGACGTACAGGTGTTTGATGATTATGCTCATCACCCGGTTGAAATTTCTGCCGTTTTGCGAGCGGCGCGATCTGCAGCTGAACGCAATGTAATCGCAATCGTGCAGCCCCACAGATACAGCCGTCTTGAAAGTTTGTTTGAAGAGTTCTGTGCCTGTTTTAACGATGCAGATACCGTGGTGGTAGCCCCAGTATATCCCGCCGGAGAAGAGCCAATTGAAGGTGCTGACGAGAGAGCTTTAGCTGAAGGCCTTCGGATGCGTGGCCATCGACACGTGCTGGAACTGGGGTCCTCCGATCAGTTGCCCCAGATTATTCATCAGAATGCAAAGGCAGGCGATCTTGTTATCTGCCTCGGTGCAGGTTCTATCACCAAATGGGCTTATGAATTGCCAAAGTCATTGGAAACTATGGGCCCAGCGGCATGAGCCAATCTCTGGTTGACCGAATTCGCGAGTTGGCGCCAAACATTCGCGGTTCTCTGACTGAAAATGCTGATCTGTCCAAGATCACATGGTTTCGCGTGGGTGGTCCGGCAGAAGCCTTGTTTATGCCTGCAGATGAAGATGACCTTGCCCACACTTTAGCGGTTCTCCCAGATGAAATTCCGGTTATGGTTTTAGGGTTGGGATCAAATCTTCTTGTGCGCGATGGTGGGATCGAAGGGTTGGTCATCCGGCTGTCTGGTCGCGGATTCGGCGCAATTGAAACCGCCGATGATCTGACAATCCGGGTGGGGACTGCTGTGCCCGATATGAAACTAAGTCGCGCAGCGGCGGACGCCGGCATCGCCGGCCTTTCTTTCTACCGAGGTATTCCTGGTTGTGTTGGAGGCGCATTGCGAATGAATGCTGGTGCCCATGGCGGCGAGACCAAAGACTTCCTTTTAGAGGCACGCGCACTGGACCGTCAGGGCAAGCTACATATTCTCAACAATGCGGACTTGGGCTACGGGTACCGTCATTGCTCCGCGCCCAAAGATCTAATTTTTACGCAAGCAATCTATCGTGGCACGCCAGGTGAACCAGAAGCGCTGAAGGCGGAGATGGAAGAGGTCGCTCGTTATCGCGAGGAAGTCCAACCGGTCAAAGATCGCACCGGAGGTTCCACCTTCAAGAACCCAGACGGGCACTCAGCATGGAAGGTTATTGATGCCGCAGGCTTGCGCGGTTTTCGCGTTGGCGGTGCGCAAATGTCTGAAAAACATTGCAATTTCATGATCAATACCGATGACGCGACTGGTCATGATCTGGAAACACTAGGTGAGACAGTTCGCGCAAAAGTGCTTGAGCATTCCGGCGTTCAATTGGAGTGGGAAATCAAGAGGCTCGGCAAATTTTTGCCCGGTGAATCAGTCACACCAATGATGGGTCTAGAATAACCATTTATTAAACATATTTGTCAGGAGTTCAGTCACGAAATGGGGCTGAAACCGTGCTTTTTGGTACACAAATCGTAAAACAGTCGCGCAATATGCGATTCATAAACCAAACCTTTACCTGTTCTTAACCATGATGGGGTGGAACAGAGCATTAGAAAGTTATCAGTGCGTGCAATGGCGCATCACTGGTTGGGGGCAGAAGCCCAAAGGGTTTGAAACTGAATGGCACAGCCAAAACATATTGCTGTTTTGATGGGTGGGTGGTCTGCGGAGCGTCCTGTCAGCCTTGCATCAGGCAAACCGTGTGCAGAAGCGTTGCGTGGTTGCGGCTACAACGTCACCGAAGTTGATGTTGACCGTAACGTATCTTCCGTTCTGACGGACCTGAAACCGGATGTGGCGTTTAACGCGTTGCATGGCCCCTTTGGCGAAGACGGAACGGTCCAAGGCATTCTTGAATTTTTGAACATTCCCTATACTCATTCCGGTGTCTTGGCCTCAGCCCTGGCCATGAATAAGGAAAAAGCGAAAATGGTGATGGCCAATTCTGGCATTCCCATTTCCGAGGCAAAAGTCATGCATCGCATGGAAGCTGCCAATGAACATGTCATGAAGCCGCCCTATGTGGTGAAGCCCGTAAACGAAGGCTCGAGTTTCGGCGTTCTGATTGTTCAAGAAGATCGCGAACACCCGCCACAAGAACTGTATTCTGAAAAATGGCCTTACAGCGATATTGTAATGGTCGAAAAGTATGTGGCTGGCCATGAGCTGACTTGTGCCGTCATGGGCGACGAGGCGCTTGCTGTGACGGAGATAATGTCACAAGGTAGCCAGTTTTACGACTATGACGCGAAGTACGCCGAAGGCGGTTCTGTTCACGTCTTACCGGCTGAGCTGCCCGAAGAAGTCTACAAATCCATTCAAAATTATGCGCTTGCTGCCCACAGGGCATTGGGATGTCGCGGCATATCCAGAGCTGATTTCCGCTTCGATGATGCAACGGGTCAGCTGAGCTGTCTGGAAGTGAATACCCAGCCTGGAATGACCCCAACATCTCTGGTGCCGGAGATGGCGGATCACGCAGGATTTAACTTTGAAGCGTTGATGCGCTGGATGGTGGAGGACGCGTCATGCAATCGTTGATCCGCCGCATGGTTGGACGTCCCGCATTCAAAGCAGAGCAACTTGTTCTGGACTTTTCCTTTCTTGAGCGGACCTTGTCTGCCGAAAAAACCATACTGCCACCCTTGCTGCGTAAGCCAGTGCGGGTGTTGGCGCGTATGCAAATTCACGTTCCAGAGTGGCTTGGCAAGAAAGCGGTGATCAGCCTGTTGTCTGCTACAGCTCTATATGGCTTGGTGATTGGCGGTCATGCGGATAGCCTGGTGGGTGAAGCAACTGCACTCATCGGCCTGAAGGTTGATGAAGTGAAAATTACGGGTCAGATTGAAACCAGCGAGAGCGAAATCATTCGCGCACTGGATCTTCAGTCTCACGCCTCCATGGTTTTGTTTAACGCATCAGCTGCACGCGCGCGCATTCAATCGATGCCGTGGATTGATGAAGTGACCATTCGCAAGACCTATCCAGGCAGCGTGGACGTTGCCATTAAAGAGCGCCAACCATTTGCGTTGTGGCAGTCTGGACAGATTGTTTCGGTCATTGACCCTGATGGGCATATTATTACTGGCTTTAGCGACCCAAAATTTGCGGGTTTGGTGTTGCTGGTGGGCGAAGGCGCCGACACGAGCGGTCCTGCCTTCATGGAGACATTATCCAAATACAAGATCATCGAATCACGTGTTCGAGCGGCAGTCCTGGTGGCGGGACGCAGATGGAACCTTGTTTTGGAAAACGGCATCGAAGTGAAATTACCAGAAGCCGACGCTGAAAAAGCGCTTTCCCTGCTTGCCGAAATGGAAGCGCGTGATGAGTTGCTTGATAAAGATATTCGCGCGGTTGATCTTCGTATTGCAGGGCAAATGGCAGTGCGCTTGCAGGACACAGCCATGGAAGATCGCCAAAAGGCCTTTGAAAAGCGTGTTAAAGACTTGAAAGCGGGGGCCATCTGATGATGCAGTTCGGCTCCGCCAAATCTCATAGCTTCAAGCCGTTGTCGCCGAAAAAGTCTGCGGTCGTATCTGTTCTTGATATCGGATCAAGCAAGATTTGCTGTCTGATTGCGCGCTTGCGCCCATTGGAAGGTGTCGATGTACTGCCTGGCCGGACACATTCAGTTGAGGTGTTGGGTATTGGGCATCAACAGTCACGCGGCATCAAAACAGGCATCGTAGTTGATTTGGATGGTGCTGAGCAATCCATACGCATGGCCGTGGATGCGGCTGAACGTATGGCGGGCATCACAGTTGAAAGTCTGATTGTCAGCATTTCCTGTGGTCGATTGAGCAGCGAAGGCTATTCCGCCAATATTTCTTTGTCCGGTCATGAAGTTTCTGACCACGACATCCAAAAAGTACTGAACGCTGGCAGCACACATTCGGTAAGCGATGGTCGTCAGGTAATCCATTCCTTGCCTATTGGATATGCACTGGATGGCAATCGGGGCATTGACGATCCGCGTGGCATGATCGGGCAGGATCTCGGCGTGGACATGCATGTGGTATCAGCGGATTCTGCGCCTTTGCGCAATCTGGAGCTTTGCATCAACCGTTGCCACCTGACTGTTGAGACCATGGTGGCGGCACCCTACGCAAGTGGCCTCGCATCACTTGTAGAAGATGAAGCCAGCCTTGGTGTGACATGTGTGGATATGGGTGGTGGCACAACCACAATGTCCATCTTTATGGATGGTCATTTCGTACATACGGACGCCATCGCCGTTGGCGGTCATCACGTAACCATGGATATTGCGCGAGGCCTTTCCACGCGCATGGTGGATGCAGAACGCATTAAAGCATTGCACGGAAGCGCTTTGCCAAGCGTGTCCGAAGATCGCGACATTCTGTCGATCCCTCAAGTAGGGGATGATGACAACGATGTGCCGAACCAGGTGCCGAGGTCCACGCTGACCCGCATTATTCGTCCGCGCGTTGAGGAAATTCTTGAACTTATACGTGATCGCCTGAGTGCATCCGGCTACGCGCCCCATGTGGGCCGCCGAATTGTTCTCACTGGCGGTGCATCACAACTGACAGGCATGACAGAGGCGGCCCGGCGTATCATCGGGCGTAATGTCAGGCTGGGACGCCCTTTGGGTGTCGTCGGATTGCCAGAAGCAGCCAAAGGGCCAGCTTTCTCGGCAGCGGTGGGTCTGCTGATTTATCCGCAAATTGCGCAACTGGAGCAGATTCGCCCCCGCGCTAAAACCAAGGATCTATTGAATGGCACGGACGGGTATTTTTCCCGTGTCGGACAATGGTTCAAAGAGAGCTTTTGATGCGTAATTTCAAGGGCATAACGATGACGAGGTCGCCGGACGGGAACGCTGATTGCTTTGACCACCGGCAAAGAGAAATGGAGCGACCCGATAGCAACCGGTCGACCGAGACATTCACGAGGGTACCATGACGATTAATTTGCAAATGCCAGAAATTACAGAATTGAAACCACGCATCACCGTGTTTGGTGTAGGTGGCGCCGGTGGTAACGCCGTAAATAACATGATCCGCGCAGGCCTTGAGGGCGTAGATTTTGTGGTGGCAAACACCGACAGTCAGGCTTTGTCGCTGTCCCATGCAGAGCGCGTTGTTCAAATGGGTGTAGCGGTAACGGAAGGCTTGGGCGCTGGATCGCAGCCGGAAGTTGGCCGCGCGGCAGCCGAAGAGGTCATGGATGAGATCAACGATCATCTCAACCATGTTCATATGGCATTCATTACTGCTGGTATGGGTGGTGGCACTGGCACTGGCGCAGCGCCCGTTGTCGCTAGGGCCGCCCGGGAATCTGGAATTCTGACCGTTGGTGTTGTTACCAAACCATTCCATTTCGAAGGCAAGCGTCGCATGGCGCTCGCGGAAGCTGGTATTGAAGAGCTGCAGAAGCATGTGGACACGTTGATCGTGATCCCCAACCAGAATTTGTTCCGCATTGCCAATGAGAAAACCACATTCGCCGATGCCTTTGGCATGGCGGATCAGGTGCTTTACTCTGGTGTTGCCTGTATTACTGACCTGATGGTCAAAGAAGGTCTCATCAATCTGGACTTTGCTGATGTGCGCTCTGTGATGCGCGAAATGGGCAAAGCGATGATGGGAACTGGCGAAGCCGGTGGCGAAGGCCGTGCGGTTCAGGCGGCAGAAGCCGCTATCGCCAACCCACTTTTGGACGATGTGTCCATGCGCGGCGCTCGTGGCCTGCTTATCTCCATCACAGGCGGCAATGATCTGACATTGTTCGAAGTGGATGAAGCTGCTTCCCGCATCCGCGAAGAGGTTGACGATGATGCAAACATCATTCTGGGCGCAACATTCGATGAAGCTATGGAAGGCGTTATTCGTGTGTCCGTAGTGGCAACCGGCATCGATTCTATCGCAGATTTGAACGCGGCGCCTGCTGATGTGCGTATGGCAGAACTGACACAACGCCTTCGTGGCAGTGCGGGCGCAGCAATTGCAACTTCCAACCAAACAGCAGCACCTTCGCAGCCTCAGTTGGAAGCACCTCAGGAACAGCAGCCTTCGGATATTGAGGAAGAGCTACGCATTGCACGTCCCGCAGCACAGCAGGCGGCTCCGGTACAACAGCCCGCAGCGCCACGCCCTGCCGCTTCTGATCCCAATGTGACCTTGTCTCCGCTGCGCGCACCTGCTGCGCCACAACACGCTCCGGAACAAAATTATGCCGAAGCAGCTCAAGAAGCGCCGCGCACGCAGGGTTTTGTTCCAGCGCCAGCACATGTTCCGGAAACTACAACGCCGCGCATGCCAAAGGTCGAAGACTTTCCTCAAGTTGCACAGCGCCAGATGCGTGCACGTGAAGGTGGACCAGAACAGTCAGCTGCCGTCGGCGACCGTCCGATGGGTCTCTTGCGCCGTCTGGCAAATGTTGGTCTTGGCCGTGGTGATGAAGAGCAGGGGCAACCAGCTCAGCCACAGCAACCACAAGTGCCTATGGCTCAGCGTCCGGCAACGCCTGCTCCTGTCCAGTCAGCTCCTGCGACAGCACCGCAGCCAATGCAGCAACCGATGGCCGCACAGCCACAGCCTGCAATGCAGCAGCCAGCACCACGTACAGCTGCGCCGCAGCCGGTAGCAGGTCAAATGGATCCTCGCGGTCGGGCGCCGACTCCCAATCATGGCCACAATGTGGGTCAGAATCAGCCAGCTGCGTCTCAAGATGATGATCAGTTGGAAATTCCGGCCTTCTTACGTCGTCAGGCAAACTGATAATCAATCAATTTGTGTAACATTTACCCCCGCAGTGTGAACAACACTGCGGGGGTAATCGTTTGTTTTAAAGCTTAAATTCCGAATTCATCGCTATTATTACGGATTGTTACAGTCGAGTCACAAAACGATAAAAAGCGTGATTTTCGTTTCTCACCCCAAAACCCTATTGTCTGTGGCGAAAGCAAGGCAAGTTGACAACATGTTAGGGTTACCCGCTTAGGGGGTTACTCCAAAGCACACTCAAGCAGATGTCATAATTCAGCTTTGCAGACTGTGTCTAAAAGGGCGTTTAAAAGCTCAAGTCACAGGGCAGGCAACTGAACAAAGAGTGTTATGCGTGCTGGAGTTTGTACGCAGGTGAATTGGGGCTGATATGACGGTTTGTAATGTAGTGAGCAACGCCAAGAGTGGCATAGCTTTGAAAACAAGGGCGGCTTATAAGTCTGCTCACCAGACTACATTGAACGATAGTATTCATTTGACTGGCGTTGGCGTGCATTCCGGTAAGCCCTCAAATCTGGTTTTACATCCTGCTAAAGCTGGAAGCGGTATTACTTTTTTACGTAAAGCCGAAGATGGTAAAATCGATCAACTCATTCCGGCTCATGTGAAGAACGTTGGAGATACGCGCCTGTGTACTGTTCTGGGCGACCCGAAAGGGCTGTCCGTTGGTACGGTAGAACATCTGTTGGCAGCATTGCGCGGCATGAGCATTGACAACGTTCTCGTTGAGATCGATGCGGCAGAAGTTCCAGTAATGGATGGAAGTTCTAGTAAATTTGTAGACGCAATCCGCAAAGTTGGTGTGAGGCAACTGGATGCGCCCCGCCGCTATATTCGTGTGTTGCGTCCTGTTGAAGCATCTCATGGTATGGCGCATGCAGTACTTCAACCGCATGATGGTACGCGTTTTGACGTGGAGATTGAGTTTACATCTCCTGCGATTGGGCATCAGCGGTTCATCACCGAACTGACACCAGAATCATTCAGTAAAGATATATGTGATGCCCGCACATTTGGCTTCCTATCCGATGCCAAAAAACTTCGCTCTATGGGGTTAGCGCAAGGATCATCATTCGAAAATTCAGTTGTGATCGACAATGACGTAGTTCTTAACAAGGAAGGTTTGCGCCACGAAGATGAGTTTGTGCGTCACAAACTGTTGGATGCCATTGGTGATTTGGCTCTAGCGGGCGCTCCCCTGCTCGGTGAGTACAAATCGACATGCGGTGGCCATCACCTTAATGCGATGATTCTGGAAGCTTTGTTTGCGGATAAGGCAAACTGGTGTTTTGAAGATGCCGTGTTGGAAGATACAACAAAAACATTTGATGTGCCTGTTGGTGCTCAAATTGCATTGGAAGCGGCTAACCATCCGGTTGCTGCTGCGAAGGCATAAAGCGCCTTCAACAACACCTCATGCGCTAACTTGAACACCTTTTCGCCATTCTTGATCTTCAAAAGAATGTTGGTCTGAGCGGTGGCGACCGAGGTTTGGAACCTACCTGACACTTTATTAAGGTGGTTTCCTGTATTAATCTCGCGTATAAACCGTGCAAGATCACAATAGTCGCGTTTTGAAGACTGTCTGAATATGGCTCGTATCATTTTGTTTCAAGAAAACTCATCCTTGTCCGGCGTTTCCGGTAAAGTTCTGCTGCGTGCGGCGTTTACTGCTGTGCTTGGTCTGGGCGTAGCTGGTTGCGCTTCAAAGGCAGATGAATACTCAGAATTGGCTTTTGAGGAGCCTGATGCCGCTGACAAAACCTATAATGAGGGCCTCGGCCTTCTTAATGCGGGTAAAATTGGCAAGGCTGCAGACAAGTTTGCACAAGTCGACAAGGCGCATCCGTACTCAGACTATGCGCGCCGGTCCATGATTATGTCGGCATATACAAGCTACAAATCTGGTGATTTTGATGCTGCGGTGACTTCAGGAAAGCGCTTTGTATCGCTTTATCCAAAAAGCCCTGATGCTGCTTACGCACAATACATCGTTGGTGAGAGCTACTTCCGTCAGATTCCAGACATAACACGTGATCAGGAAATGGCGGCGCGTGCTCTTGATGCAATGGATAAAGTCGTCAAGAACTACCCGGAAAGCGAATATGCGGATGATGCCCGTCGCAAGACGCAGGTAGCTCGCGACCAACTTGCCGGCCAAGAAATGATGGTCGGCCGTTATTATCTGGAACGCAAGAATTTCGCTGGTTCTTTGAACCGCTTCAAAACTGTTGTAAAAGATTATCAAACCACACGTCATGTAGAAGAAGCGTTGCTACGCCTTGTAGAAACCTATCTGGCGATGGGTGTCGTTAGCGAGGCGCAAACGGCAGCTGCTGTTTTGGGGCACAACTATCCTGACAGCGAATGGTACAAGGATGCATATGCCATGCTTGATACCGGTGGCTATCAACCCCAGCGCAACAGGCGTTCTTGGATTTCCGCAGCCTTTGATGCCGCCATTCCTGGCTAGCACTGCCTGGAAGGCTGGGGAGTGGACTGTTCATGCTGGCGCATTTAACGATCCGCGATATTGTTCTCATCGATCATCTTCAAATTAGCTTTGAGTCTGGTCTAACGGTCCTCACTGGTGAGACGGGCGCGGGCAAGTCCATTTTGCTTGATTCTCTGTCGCTCGCGCTTGGCGCGCGAGGCGATGGTGGGCTTGTGCGAGAGGGGCAGGACAAAGGCTCAATCACCGCGAGCTTTGAACTGGCGCCATCTCACCCTGCATTTTCTGTCATGAAAGAGCATGACATCTATAGCGACGGCGATTTGATTTTGCGCCGGGTTCAATCAGCAGATGGCCGTACACGCGCATTTATCAACGATCAGCCAGTTAGCGCTAGTCTGCTGCGAGAAGTGGGTGAAAATCTCATTGAAATTCACGGGCAGCATGATGATAGGGCCTTGGTCGACCCGGCGACTCATCGCCGTTTGATAGACGCATTTGGAGGCTTGGAGGAAACTGCAGCGTTGGTTTCCGCCAACTACAGAGACTGGCGCGAAAAACAGGCCGAACTTAAGCGCCTTAAAGCCAAGGTGGAAGAAGCAGAGCGAGAGGCAGATTATCTGCGGTCTAGTGTGGAGGAACTCACAAGGTTGTCTCCTCAAGAGGGTGAGGAAGAGGAGTTGGCCGCGCAGCGTCAGACAATGATGCAAGCTGAAAAAGTTGCTGGCGATATCAATGAAGCTCATGAAGCCGTGGCTGGTCCTCAGTCTCCCGTGCCGATTATCGCAGGTCTTATGCGACGTTTGGAGCGAAAAGCTGAACAAGCACCAGGTCTTTTAGATGAGGCGCTTTCTGCATTGGACCGTGCTTTGCTGGCATTGGACGAGGGTGCCTCGGCTCTTGGCATTGCGCTAAGAGCGACCGAATTCGACGCGAATGTTCTGGAAAGCACTGAAGAACGTTTGTTCGCTCTGCGTGCAGCGGGCCGAAAGTACAATGTGCCTGTTGAAAACCTGAATGCGCTAGCCATAACAATGGCGGACGAATTGGATGCGTTGGACAACAGTGCTGAACGTATGCTGACATTGGAGCAAGAGGCTTTGGCCGTTGAGGCTGCGTTCATGACAACTGCGCGCGCTTTGTCTGAGAAACGCCAGCACACAGCAGCAGCACTCGAGGAGACTGTTGGTACTGAACTGCCTTCGCTAAAGCTGGAGCATGCACGATTTCTGGTTAATTTGGAGAGCGACGAAAGTGCCTGTTCAGAAAACGGAATTGATCAGATAGCATTTTGGGTTCAAACGAACCCGGGCACGCGGCCCGGGCCGATGCTTAAAGTCGCTTCAGGCGGAGAGCTATCACGTTTCCTGTTGGCTCTGAAAGTGGCTTTGGCTGACAAAGGCTCTGCTCCGTGTCTTATATTTGACGAGATTGATACCGGTGTTGGTGGAGCGGTGGCAGAGGCCATCGGACGGCGGCTGGGACGGTTGTCAAACAGTGTCCAAGTGTTGGCAGTAACGCACGCTCCGCAAGTGGCGGCACGCGCCAGAGGACATATGCTTATTGAGAAGGCTACTGTGAATGGGGAACAGCGCGTTAAAACTGAGGTTCACGCCATAGAAGACGATGCACGCAAAGAAGAGATTGCGCGTATGCTGGCGGGCGCAACGATAACGCCAGAAGCTCGCGCGGCGGCTGAAAAACTGATCGCAGATACGGATATTTGAGGGCAATGCCGATGACTGGCGAGCAGAGCGCAACCGCTGTGGATGAATTGACTTTGGAGCAGGCGGGTGAAGAGCTTGCGCGGCTGGCTAAAGAGATTGGAAGCCATGACAAGCTTTATCACGGCAACGACGCGCCTGAGATTACCGATGCAGACTACGATTCGTTAAAGCTGCGAAATCTTGAAATTGAGACCCGCTTCCCGGAATTGGTACGTGCGGATTCGCCTAGTCAACGCGTTGGCTACACACCCTCTGACAAGTTTACAAAATACACTCACTCTCTACCAATGTTGTCCTTAGACAATGCCTTTTCAGAGGAGGACGTGGCAGATTTCGTTGGCCGGGTAAGGCGGTTTCTTGCTCTTGGAGAAGAAATTGAAATTCCTGTCACGGCTGAGCCGAAAATTGACGGGCTTTCTGCAAGTTTGCGTTACGAAAACGGTGTCTTGGTAAACGGCGCGACGCGTGGTGATGGGCAGATCGGGGAGAATGTCACCGCTAACTTGCGCACAATTGAGACGATTCCAGAAAAGCTACACGGAAGTGAATGGCCGGATGTGGTGGAAGTGCGTGGCGAAGTTTATATGGCACATGCCGATTTTGAAGCACTGAATGCTCGCATATCAGAAACCGGACGCCAATTTGCCAATCCACGTAATGCAGCGGCAGGTTCATTGCGCCAGTTAGACGCGCGCATTACAGCAGAACGACCGCTCAAGTTCTTTGCCTATGCCTGGGGTGAAGTAAGCATCATGTCTGAAACCACACAAATGGGCATGGTTCGAAAATTTGCGGAGTGGGGCTTTGATATAAATCCTCATATGGCTGTTTGTAAGACCGTTGATGAGTTGGTGAGTGTTTACAAGCATATCGAAACACAGCGCTCAACGCTCGGTTATGATATAGACGGCGTTGTGTACAAAGTTGATGAACTTGCCTTGCAGGCACGCCTTGGGTTTGCATCTAGGTTCCCACGTTGGGCCATTGCTCACAAATTCCCAGCGGAGCAAGCTACAACCATTCTGGAAGACATTGAAATACAGGTTGGAAGAACCGGCGCTTTAACGCCTGTTGCAAAATTGCTTCCCGTTACTGTTGGCGGCGTAGTCGTCTCCAATGCGACTTTGCACAATGGGGATTATATTGCAGGGATTGGTGCCAGCGGCGAGGTCATTCGCGATGGCCGCGACTTGCGGGTCGGAGATCGCGTTACAGTGCAGCGCGCGGGAGATGTTATTCCGCAGATTGTGGATGTAGACCTTTCTGCGCGCGCAGGTGATACACGCCCGTTTGAGTTTCCAACAATTTGCCCGGCCTGTGGCAGCCACGCGGTACGTGAAGTCAACGCTAAAACCGGAAAAATCGATGTGGTAAGACGCTGCACTGGCGGCTTGATTTGCCCAGCTCAGGCAGCAGAGAAGCTCAAACATTTTGTCTCTCGCAATGCGCTGGATATCGATGGTTTTGGAGATAAACAGGCAGAGGCATTCTACAAGGATGGGATCGTTACACGTGCAGCTGATATCTTTACATTGGAATCTCGCGACAAGCGCTCGCTGAAGCGATTGAAAGATCGAGAGGGCTTTGGAGAGACATCAGCTAGAAAACTATTTGAGGCTATTAATGCGCGCCGAGATGTCGTGCTCAACCGTTTTATCTTTGCGCTTGGCATTCGCCATGTTGGCGAAGGGACTGCTAAATTATTGGCACGACAATACGAGACATTTGAGGCTTTGCGGGAAGCTGTCTTGCTTGCAAAGGATGACGCGTCGGATGCGTGGATGGAACTGGTCAACATCGACGGCATTGGTGAGACGGTCGCAAGCACACTGGTAGAGTTCTTCGCGGAGCCACACAATCAAGGTGCGCTGGATGATTTATTGGCAGAGGTTTCTCCAACGCCTATGGAGAAGACCGCCAGCGACAGTCCAGTGGCTGGGAAAACTATCGTATTCACCGGGTCTCTCGAAAAGTTTTCTCGAGATGAGGCGAAGGCAATGGCAGAGCGGCTTGGGGCCAAGGTTGCTGGGTCTGTTTCAAAGAAAACAGATCTTTTGGTCGCCGGTCCCGGTGCTGGGTCAAAATTGAAAAAAGCACAGGAACTGGAAATTGAGGTCACCGATGAAGATGGATGGTTGGCCTTGGTTGAGCGAGGGTAATCATTCAAATCTCTAATGAGTTCTGTGAGAACTATGCGCGTGCGAAGATTTAACCTGTGGGTTATAAGGCAGCGTTACTGACTTAAATCAGGCGTTACACATGCTGCAAGCTTCTGATAGTTTGACTGAAAAAGCGGAGTTTTCCGACGGTATAAAAGCTGCCTTGCCAGTGATCGCCGCAGCGGTTCCCTTTGGTGCTGTGTACGGTGCGGCTGCGGTCTCTAAAGGGTTGTCTCTCTTCGAAGCGACTTTCATGAGTGCAGCTGTATTTGCTGGTGCCAGTCAAATGGTTGCTGTTGATTTACTGGCGACGCCGTTGCCGTTCTGGACGATTGTCCTTTCTGTGTTTGCAGTGAATTTCCGTCACATCCTATATAGCGCGTCTTTGGGACGGAAAATGCACCGTTTCAGTCCGGTGCAAAAAGCCTTGGCCTTTTTGGGATTGATTGATCCGCAATGGGCTGTTTGTGAGAAACGCGCGCTGACAAGGCCTCTCATGCCTAGTTTTTACTTTGGCATGGCGTTGCCGCTGTATTTCGCATGGATGGGCTCCACCGCCCTTGGCGCCGCATTTGGCAAGTTGATTTCAAGCCCGGAAGCAATCGCGCTGGATTTTGTTCTGCCAATTTACTTCATAGCCATCCTTATGGGCTTTCGAGACCGTTACAATTGGATGCCCGTAGTGATTATTTCAGCAGTGGCGGCTCTCTTTGCACACTGGGTGTTTGGACCTCCGTGGCACGTGGGTTCAGGCGCATTCGCCGGAATTTTGTATGCGGCATGGCGGGGTAAGCCGGCGGACCAATTGGAGTTAACACCGGAAAATGGAGAGCAGCTATGAGTGAAACATTTTGGCTCATTGTTACTTTGGGTGCGCTGACTTACGCGACACGTTTTGGTGGTCACGTGGTGCTGTCTCGTTTTAAGCGCATAAACCCGCGTTTGGAGGCTGCGCTGGATGCTGTACCCGCTGCTGTGATAACGGCATTGGTCGCACCTGCAGCATTTTTAACCGGCCCGGCGGAATTTATCGGTGCGGCAATGGCTGTGCTTCTGAGTTTCCGCCTTTCAATGCTTTCCGTTGTTGTATTGTCAACAGGGACAGTTGCATTGTTGCGCTACCTGCTGTGATCAACATCTGATGAGCGGTGCGGTGGCGCGAGACAACCAGGCAATCTCATCTGCGTTTAAAAGGTCTGTTTGCGCCAGTTTTTCAAACACATCATGGTGGTAGGTATTGAGCCAATCCAACTCCGTATCTGACATCAGATCGATCTGAATTGCGCGTGTGTCCAATGGGCAGAATGTGATTGTTTCAAAACTGATAGTGGGCGCGTCGCTGCCTTCGATCACTGTTGGCTCTTCTACAACCACCAAGTTTTCCAACCGAATACCAAATGAACCAGCTTTGTAGTAGCCCGGCTCATTTGACAAAATCATTCCTGGCTCAAGCGCCACATGTCCACGTTTTGAGATGCTGGCGGGGCCTTCGTGAACGCATAGATAAGCGCCAACCCCATGGCCAGTACCATGTGCGAAATCGCAGCCGGATTTCCACAAGGGTAGGCGTGCCAATGTGTCGAGTTGAGCACCGGTTGTGCCTTTTGGAAAGCGCGCTGTTGCCACCGCAATATGGCCCTGAAGAACCTCGGTAAACCGATGCTTGCTCTCATCATCTACGGTTCCAACAACGATGGTACGGGTGATATCAGTTGTACCATCGCGATACTGCCCGCCAGAATCCACCAGATATAACGAGTTATCTTCAATGGTGGCGTTGTGATGCTCCATGACCCGGTAGTGGGGTAGGGCCGCATTTTCACCGGCGGCAGAAATCGTGTCGAAGGATATTTCCATTAGTTCCGAACCGTCTGCTTCTGCGGTATTCCTCCGGTTGGTTTCGAGCTGTGTCGCCGCATCGATTTCGGTCAAGCTTCCTGCTGGCTGCTGATCAAACCAGCATAAGAACTTCACCATTGCGGCCCCATCTCGCAAATGTGCATGACGCATGCCAGTAAGTTCGGCCGCATTCTTGCGAGCCTTTAGCGCAATAACAGGATCCCGGTCTTCAATAAGTTTTGCACCGCCGCGCTCTACCGCCACGCGCACAGAGTCAAGGCATGTATTTGGATCAAGTACTATGGTTGGCTTGCTCTCCGCGTAGGTCTCTAGGGCTGAGCCAAACTGCGCGCGCTCCTGAATGTCAACGAATTTAGATAGGTGGTCGCGCACGGAATTTGAGAGCTTTTCGCCCTCAATCCACAAAGTTGGTTTTCCATTCCTCCTCAAAAGAGCAAAAGCGAGTGTCACTGGGTTATGTGCAACATCATTGCCGCGAATGTTTAATGTCCAAGCGATGGAATCTGTAAGTGTTAGCAAAACTGCATCCGCGCCTTTAGATTCCAGTATTTCTGAAACACGAGCGAGCTTTTCTTCTGCCGTTTCGCCTGCAATCGCATCGTCATGAAGCCACACATCACCATGTTTGCGATCTGGTTGCCCATCATCCATCCACAATAAGTCCACTAAGTCTATTGAGTGTGAGATTAGTTCGGCATTCGCGTTGTCGCATGCCTGCTTGAACTGGCGCTGCTGAGCAATAGTCAGATAAGCAGAGTGATAACCAACTCGCATTCCAGGTTTCAATTTCTGGCCCAGCCAATCTGATGGTGTTGTCTGAGTAACATCCACCATGGGAAACGAGCCTTGATCAGCTTGATTTTCAGCTTGTTCAAAATAGCGTCCGTCAACCAGCAAGGCGCCTTGCCCCTCCAACACAAGCGCCCAACCTGCAGAGCCCGTAAAGCCGGTCAAATACGCCAATCGCTCCTGATCGGCTGGCATATATTCACTTTGATGCGCATCTGCATGGGGGATGATATACCCATCCAATGAATTCGACTTCAAGCAGTTCAAGAAGCCGGAAAAGCGTGCGCGTAGTGTAGCTTTGTCAGTCGGTGACTGGGAGAAAGATTGAAACACTGGGCGGATCTCCTGAAACTTTGCAACGTTGAGGCTGTCTACGGCGGACGCTTTGCCAACCCTGATGGGATATGAAGGTCACGAAAGGTATTGTCAAAGACCTAATTATGCTGCAGCGCAAAAGTGATTCTTCGCATATGCAAAAAATGCAATGCTGTCATGCAGCATTAGCTCTTTAAATTACTGGCCCAATGGCTAAATTAAAAAACATCAGAGCGGCGCACTTACGTTCCTCCCAGATTGGTAAAACGACCCTCCCACGATTTTACCGCCAAGTGCGCCGCTCTAATCCGATTTCAAGTAAGGACCAAAAAAATGGCAACATCAGCTTCTTTCGCATCAGTGCCTGCTCGTGCAGCTGGTTCTAGCTCCATGTTCCGTCGTGCGATGGACCGTATGGTTTCCGCTCGTGAAAAACAGGTTAAACGTTATGTGAACGGCTACCTGCTGACACTTGATGATTCAACATTGGCAGCAAACGGTTTTGATCGTAAGGCGTTGGAAAAAGCAGAATCCGCGATCTACCCGTTCTAAGTACAGAAGATAGATTTACGAGAACCCCGTCTGGTATGCGCCGGCGGGGTTTTTTATTGCGTGCATATACTCTAAAGCTTGAAAAACTCAAGTTTCGGACGAGCAATGACCTTTGAGCTACTTCTGACAGAGCCGCAACCAATACCGCCTCATGCAATTGCAGCGATAGCGGCATTCTTGTTGGGAATTGTTCAGTTTATGCTTCCAAAGGGCACAACCCGACATCGTTTGATTGGCTACGTTTGGGTCTCGCTCATGGTTTTGGTTGCGGCGAGTGGGCTATTCATTTTCAAAATCAGGCTAATAGGTCCGTTTAGTCCCATCCACCTGATATCAATTTTCACTCTGGTCAGTTTATTCTTTGTCGTTCGTGCCGCGCGAGTGGGGGATATCGCCAGGCATAAATCAGGCATGAAGCAACTATTCGGATTCGGTCTTGTTTTGGCTGGAGCCTTCACATTCCTGCCGGGTCGCGCAATGCATGCCGTATTGTTTGGTGGGTAGAAATTAGTCTGGTGCGCGAAACGTAAGAGTAGACCAGCCATCTCGAAATGCCTGTCGTTCCAGCCGCAAGCCATTGGCTACATAAGATGCAACAACACGATTTGTTTGTTGCTGCAAAATACCCGAAAGCACCAAAGAACCTCCAGACATCAGCTCACCAGCGATATCGCCAGCCATAGTAATAAGTGGTCCAGCAAGGATGTTAGCAACAATTAAGTCAAACGGGCCGTTGTTGCGAATTTTGGAGTGATGCACGCCCGTGGCTTCCACCACATGGACCCACGAGCCGACACCGTTTAACGCCGCATTTTCCCGCGCGACATCTACGGATATCCCATCGATATCACTTGCCAGAACTGGCTGACGTAAAGCTTTTGCAAGCCCAATAGCTAAAAGACCTGTTCCGGTCCCAAGATCAAAGATTCGCTCAAAACGTCTTTGTCTCATCAGCAACTCGAGTGCCTCAAGGCAGCCAGCAGTAGTACCGTGATGCCCCGTTCCGAATGCTTGCCCAGCCTCAATTTCAATGTTTACCGAACCTGCAGGAATTTTACCGGAATCATGCGCGCCATGAACAAAAAACCGACCTGCCTTCACAGGCTTGAGCCCTTCAAGACTCATGGCAATCCAGTCTTCATCGCCTAGTTTTTCCAATGTCAGAGCAGCACCCAAACCATCAGATCCAAGTTTATCTTTCGCCCGGCTAAGTGCCGATTGCGCGTCTTCATCTGGCATATAGATATCAATGGTCCAGTCAGTTGTTTCAGGATTATCCTGATCAACTTCAAAATAGGAGATAGCATAGCCGTCTTCTTCAAACAGCGCCTCCAGCATATCGTAAATACGGCTGGCTTCCGGTCCTGCAAGATGCAGGTGAATGCGGGATTGGGACATAAATCAGTGTGTTTCCAAAAAACTGTCGACCACTTTCTTGCGGCCTGCTTTATCGAAATCTACGGTCAACTTGTTGCCGTCGATTTGGGCCACATGGCCATATCCGAACTTCATATGGAACACACGTTCGCCCAACGCAAATGCAGAAGTGCCGGGTGTGGAGCTTTTTGCGACCAGTTCACCTTCTATTGTGCGCGGACCGGCGTTGCTGCGTTTGTAATTATCACTCTTGCGGTGCTTCTGCGCGCGTTGCCATCCGGGCGTGGAATAGCTGCCGGTCTGAAAGGTGTCTGCGTTGTCAAAGCGGCTGGCACCATAGCCTGAGTTTGAAGAACCATAGCCACCATAGTTGGTGCCACCTTCATTTACTTCAGCATGCTCTTCTGGCAATTCATCGAGAAACCGTGACGGGATGGAAGATTGCCAAGTGCCGCGAATTTGACGGTTGTTGACGAACCAGATCTTTGCGTTTTTCTTGGCGCGTGTCAGTCCCACGTAAGCAAGACGGCGCTCTTCCTCCAGTCCACTTTTACCAGCCTCATCAAGCGCGCGCTGGTGTGGGAATAAACCTTCTTCCCAACCTGGAAGATAGACAGTGTCAAACTCCAAACCTTTGGCAGAGTGCAACGTCATAATACTGACGGCGTCAAAGCCTTCTTCGGTGTCCACATCCATAACCAAAGAAATGTGTTCCAAAAAGCCACCCATGCTTTCAAACTCATCCATGGACCTGATCAGCTCTTTCAGATTTTCCAACCGTCCGGGGGCATCCGCAGATCGGTCGTTTTGCCACATTTCGGTGTAGCCGCTTTCATCCAAGATAATCTCTGCGATTTCGGTGTGCGGTAAGTCGGAAGCTTGCTCGCGCCAACGATGGAAATTCGCTACCAACGCACTCAAGGCCTTCCTGGGCTTGGTCTTCAGCTCTTCGGTCTGGCACAGCTCCTGAGCTGCCTGCAGTAAAGGCATTCCCCGACTGCGAGCATAGGCATGCAAAAGATTCAAGGTTGCATCGCCAAGACCACGCCTGGGTGTGTTGGCAATGCGCTCAAATGCGAGGTCATCTGCTGGCTGCATGGTGATGCGAAAATAGGCCAGCGCGTCGCGGATCTCTTTACGTTCATAAAAGCGCGGACCACCAATAACGCGATAGTTCAGGCCAAGGGTTACAAATCGGTCCTCAAACGAACGCATCTGGAAGGAAGCGCGTACCAGAATTGCCATATCATTGAGCGCGTGGCCATCGCGTTGCAGCTCTTCAATATTTTCACCAATCGCGCGGGCTTCCTCTTCCGAATCCCACACATTTGATACCATCACAGGTGCGCCAAGATCACCAGTTTCGGCGAAAAGAGTTTTCCCAAGCCTGTCTTCATTATTCTCAATAAGGCCAGCCGCTGCGCCAAGTATGTGCCCGGTTGAACGATAGTTGCGTTCTAGACGGACCACCTTCGCGCCAGGAAAATCCTTCTCAAATCTCAGGATATTATCAACTTCCGCCCCGCGCCATCCATAGATTGACTGATCGTCATCACCCACGCAGCAGATATTACGGTTGCCTTGCGCCAGCAAACGCAGCCATAAATACTGCGCCACATTGGTATCTTGATATTCGTCGACCAGAATGAATTTGAAGCGCCGATGGTATTCCTTAAGCACATCAGGATGGTTGCGAAACAGATTGAGGCATTCCAGCAATAAGTCGCCGAAATCCACAGCGTTCAGTGCCTTAAGCCGGTCCTGATATGCGTTGTACAACTCGCCCGCGCGCCCATTTGCAAAGCTACCAACGTCGGCATGTGGTACTTGAGCGGGCTCCAATCCACGGTTTTTCCAGCTATCAATCACATTTGCGAGTTGACGGGCGGGCCAGCGCTTTTCATCAATATTTTCTGCCTTGATGATTTGCTTCATTAAGCGAATCTGATCATCGGTGTCTAAAATAGTGAAGTTGGACTTCAGCCCAACGAGCTCGGCGTGACGCCGCAACAGTTTCACACCGATGGAGTGGAATGTCCCAAGCCAGGGCATACCCTCAACGGTGCCGCCGACAACTTTACCAATGCGTTCTTTCATTTCGCGCGCAGCTTTGTTGGTAAATGTCACAGCGAGAATTTCGTATGGCTGCGCTTGTGCCGTCGCCAGAATATGTCCGATACGAGTCGTCAGAACGCGGGTTTTCCCGGTTCCCGCTCCCGCTAGAACAAGCAACGGTCCGTCAATGCTCTCTACAGCGTTTTTCTGCTCGGGGTTTAGCCCGTTTAGATACGGCGCAACTGGTCTGCCGGCTGCGGCACGGGCGGCCAGGCCTCCTGCTTTGGGAGTGTGCGCCGTGACAGATGAATTCGACTTAGCGGCCATGAAATGAAAAACGATTCGTTGAGTGAGTATCCCATCAAGATAGGACAGCTAGCGATGCTCTTCCACATGTGCATCGATCAAAGCATCGTTAAAATAAGCAAGTGCCTTAACTTCCAGCGCCCAACCAGCAAATGCGCCATTTCCGCCGCTCCAAAGAACGGGGATTTTCCCCTGTCCGGTTTCGTCAAACGCGCGCAAGGCGGTCTCCAACGTATCGGTCATCAACAGGGTGCGTGTGTCTTCGTCAAATTTGTAGTCATCAGCCAGCAATTCGATATCATTTTCGGGATCTGGCTGTTGTAGAAACTCTGCTACCCGAACCTTCTGAACCAGATATTTGTGCGGCCCGACATTTACAAAAAGACCCCGCATTTCCAGTTGCCAATGGAAGTATGAACGCCCGTGTATGGCAATCGTCAGGCCAACAGCCACCGAAACCGTTAGAAGCAGGGCGATGGTCAGCCCGTAGCCGCCGGTCAGCTCAAACACAATCATGGTAGTCGAAATGGGTGCGCCAATAACTGCTGCTGCTACAGCACCCATACCCAGTATCGCATAGAGTCCTTGGCTGGATGCCATTTCAGGAAACACACTTGCCGCGATAATGCCAAACGCGCCGCCGGTCATGGCACCTATGTAAAGTGCTGGCGAAAAGATGCCACCGCCAAATCTAGACGCAAGCGTGATTGAGGTTGCAGCGGTTTTGGCCACGATGAGCGCCAACATAAGTGTAAGCGGTAATTGTTGCTTCAACGCCTGATCGGTTGCCTCATAGCCAACGCCCAGAACTTGAGGGAAGGCCAGAGCTATCGCGCCTACCAGAAGGCCTCCCAAAACAGGTCGTAAGAAAAATGGTATGGTCAGCCTGCGTGCCAGATAATCAGTTCCAATGAGGGAAAATTGGAATGCCACCGCTGCCAATGCGCAAACTACGCCCAAGATAAAAAAGGCGGGAAATTCCAAATAAGAGGTAATCTGGTACACTGGGATTTCAAACGCTGCGACATCGCCAAACCAGACCCGTGACAGGATCGTTCCACAGACAGAAGCAATAACAATCGGAACAAAGGCCGTCGTTGCGTAGTGTCCCAAGATAACTTCATGTGCGAAAAGAACACCTGCGATGGGCGCGTTAAAACTTGAAGACACCGCGCTGGCGACGCCGCATGCCAGAAGTATCCGGCAATTGGTTTCGGGCATGCCAAGATGTCTCGTCACCGCAGAGGCCAAAGTGGCACCAAGATGAACGATTGGTCCCTCACGTCCAGCACTGGCGCCTGACCCAAGTGAGATGGCCGTGATGACAGCGCTTCGAATGCCCGACATGAAACCAAGCCCTTCAGTGCCGGCGACCCGTGCCTCGATGACATCAGCAACGCCGCCTGCACGCCTTCCTGGATGAAAGTATTGGAGAATAATTCCAACGATCAGGCCGCCGGCGGCAGGTGCCAGCAACACGATCCACCATGGCAGAGCCGCGGCGGTTGTCGCCACCCGTTCCGACATTTGCCCAAGCCAAACCCATTGAACTGCGCCGATTGCTAGACGGAATAAAATAGCAAATACTGAAACACCAAATCCAATTAACACAGCCAGAATCCAAAGCTGTGGCTGTTTCGTGCCTGAGAAAATACGCCAGTTAGGGCCTATCCATCCATAAACGATGTCATATAGTCTGCTCAGAGAACCCATTTTCAAAGGGTTCCCCCGTGTTTTGGACAGGCTGTGGAAAGCTGCACTTTCAGCAAGGTTTGAAATTGGTTCTGCTGGGGCACTGTCATGGCTTTCAAAATAATTTGGAACAGAGCTCAAGTATTTGCCCTGTTCATCATTCAGAAACCATGTGGAGTTGCGGCACGTCAAGCAGCAAACGACCATTTCACACAAGAATGGCTTGGTCTGATGCGACGGCTTTGGTAACCAGTTGCAGCACACAACATAACTGGAGTTTGAAAAATGGCGGCTGATTTTGTTGAACAGGCCTCAGAACGGGGCGATATCGAAACCGTCAGTGGAATCTTGAAGCAGCGCTTCGGTGAACGTTTTTCAACTTCAAAAGCCGTTCGCGAGCAGCATGGCCACACCACTTCCTGGATTCAAAACCAGCCACCTCAGTGCGTTGTATTTGTAGAAAATAGCGAAGAAGTTTCTGATGTTGTGAAAGTGTGTGCTGAGCACGACATTCCCATTATTCCATTTGGCACCGGCACGTCGCTGGAAGGGCATGTGAATGCCCCGCAAGGTGGCGTTTCAATTGATCTTTCACGTATGAACCGCGTGCTTACTGTCAACACGGAAGACTTGGACTGTGTGGTCGAGCCAGGAGTAACGCGCAAACAGCTCAATGAATTTTTGAGAGATACCGGCTTGTTCTTTCCGATTGATCCAGGTGCGGATGCAAGCCTTGGCGGCATGGCCGCTACACGTGCATCGGGCACAAATGCTGTCCGATACGGAACAATGCGAGATAACATCATAAATCTCACAGCGGTGTTGCCGGACGGACGCATCCTAAAAACAGGAAATCGTGCCCGCAAAAGCTCAGCTGGATACGACCTTGCCAGATTACTCATCGGCTCCGAAGGTACGCTCGGTATCATCACAGAACTAACACTGAAATTACAGGGTATTCCTCAAGCCATTTCGGGTGGCGTGTGTCCATTTCCTACAGTCGAAGATGCATGTAATGCGGTTATCATGACCATACAATATGGCATCCCTGTTGCCCGTATCGAGCTGCTGGACGCGCTTCAGGTGAAGGCGTGCAATGCTTACTCCAATCTGGACCTTCCGGAGCAACCCACCTTATTTCTGGAGTTTCATGGAACAGATGCAAGTGTAGCAGAGCAAGCGGAATTATTCGGTGACATTGCCAGCGATTGCGATGGCGGTGAGTTTGTTTGGACCGCAAATGCAGAAGAACGAACTAAACTTTGGCAGGCGCGCCACGATGTGTATTGGGCTTCACTTGGCTTGCGGCCTGGCTGTGCTGGTATCTCCACCGATGTGTGCGTGCCAATTTCTCGTCTAGCTGAATGCGTTACAGAGACTGCAAAAGACATCGAAGAATTAGGATTTGTTGCGCCAATCGTAGGGCATGTGGGAGATGGAAATTTCCATATTCTCGTCTTGCTCGATATGGAAGATACACAGGAAGTTGAACGCGCTAGGTATTTCGTTTCAAAGCTCAACAAACGCGCCATTGATATGGACGGCACTTGTACCGGCGAACATGGTATCGGTCAGGGAAAGATGCCCTATCTGGAAGCTGAAATTGGAATTGGTGTTGACTTAATTCGGCAGATTAAAGCTGTTATTGATCCGCAAAATATCATGAATCCCGGTAAAATCGTCGTCCAAAGTGGCTTGAACGAAATTGATGGTCGATAAACTCAAAAACCGGTTGAATTCAACCGGGAGGCCCTTAACCTGTGGTTAAGAGTGCTGTCGCCGCTGGATATGCAAAACCGAGAGCATCTTTCCATATTTTAGCGCCTGCAGGAGACGCATTCTGAATAAGCTCTATATCTTCGTTGGTACGCTTATAATTGCCATCCTGGTTGGTGGTTTGATCGGACCGTTTTTCATTGATTGGACGGCTTATCGCGAAGTGTTTGAAGAGGAAGCTTCAAAAGCATTGGGACACCCAGTTCGTGTTGCGGGTGCAGCTGATGCACGCCTGTTACCTGCACCTGCGATTACCTTCACCGATGTGCGCGTAGGAGAGAGTGAAGGCAAGGCGCTTGCCCGCATTGACGAGATAGCGATACGGATGGAACTGATGCCGCTTTTGCGCGGTGAGTTTCAAATAACTGAGTTAACGGCGGAAAAGCCAGTCGTATCAGCAGCAATCGATGATGCCGGACGACTGGATTGGTTCCTGACAACGGACAATCGGACCCCGATAAACCCGGATAAAGTCATTTTTGATCAGGTCCGCATCAGCAACGGCACCTTGCGTCTCATAGATGGTCGCCGTGACAATGTGTGGGCTTTGGATGGGGTGAACTTTGAAGGTAACGCCCGCTCGCTATTCGGCCCATTTCGTGCCGAAGGTGAGTTTATTTACGAAGAACTGCCAACAAACTTCCGCATTGCAACTGGTAGAACGGATGATTTGGGAAATTTGCGTGTCACGATGCAGGTTGGACCCCAAGATATTCCGGTTACCTTGTCTACCGATGGCAAACTGTCAAACTCAGAAGGCGGACCTGTCTATGAAGGTTCCTATACCTTCAATGCCTATGCCGACCAGGCAGAAAGCTCGCAAACGAACGAGCCGCCTATTCGGTCTCAGGGCAGTTTTTCGCTAACATCCGCTGATTTGGAGATGCCTGAGTTCCTCATTGCGATGGGACCTGCAAGCGTTGCTTCCACATTGGAAGGCCAAACACGTATATTGTTTGGCGATACGCCGCGCTTCGATGTGAGACTTCGAACAGACCAGATTGATTTGGATCGCTCCATTGGGCGAGGTCCGGCGCAGCCTGCCCGACCATCGCAAGTGTCATCACTGCTTGCGCAATTAGCTTTAGCGACCCCAACTGAATTAGGTGTAGAGGGGCGCATGCGGCTGGATGTCGGATCAATTGTGCTCGGTGGCAGTATTGTCGAGCAACTGGCATTTGATGCCGTCAATGACAGAGATGGCTGGCGCGTCGATAAATTTGAAGCACGCTTTCCAGGTCGTACCGCGCTGGTGGCATCCGGTCGTGTCGCGAAAGATCCGGAAGGGCCCACGCCGGAATTTAAGGGGCAATTGAGGTTGGCGTCACTGCAGCCGGGCAGATTTGCTGTTTGGGCAAGGCCTAATCAGCCAGTTCCGGGAACACCACCGCCTGCTGTTCGGTTAGAAGCTCGCACAGTATTTGGCCTGGAACATCTTTTGCTGGAAGACATCATAGGCAGTCTGGGAGATGATTCCCTTTCAGGTTCAATCGATTTGAAAACGCCGCTTGGTGCGCGCAGCCAGCTAGCCATGACCATTGATGCCGACAGACTGGATATGGATGCGATAAATGACCTTACCCGTTTGCTCTCTGGACGCGATGCCTTGGCGGCGGCTGCCGTCACAGACAATGTGTCTGTTGACCTAACAGCGGCCAGATTTGTTAGCGAAGGGGTGAATGTGCGAGACGTAGTCATCAACGCCTCCCTCGCCGACGGTTTGTTGGATATGCGTCGCATTCAAATGGATGACGTAGCGGGCGCCAATATTTCCGCTTCTGGCAAATTAAAAAGCATATTCACCAATCCAATTGGAAATCTATCAGCTCAAATTGATGCTCAAGACCTTGCTGGCATTGTTAGGTTATTGGCACCATACATCAACGGACTTCCAATTTATGATGCCTTAACGCTGGCGGCACCTGCTTTGGCTCCTGCAAATCTGAAAACAGAATTTGTGTCAGAGGAAGTGCCAGAGGGTTTGAAGGCAGATCTGCAAATAACCGGTACCGCTGGCGGATCGCCCCTGTCACTTGCAAGCCAGTATGTCGGCAGGCCGGATGTTCTTGAAAGTGGTGAAGTTACATTCACTTTGGCTGCTGATGCAGAAGATTCATCACGTCTGATGCGGCAATTCGCAATACCGGCCGAACCAGCGGTAACCGCACGTCCCGGCGCGTTGAGTTTGTCAGGCCAAGGGTCACTTGAGTCGGGAATTTTCTCCAGCCTTGTTGCTGACCTGGCCGGAACCCGCATGAATGCAGAAGGGTTTATCCGGCCCGGACGTGGCACAGCGCTGGGGTTTGATGGGTCACTGACCCTGACGACAAAGGCGATTAACCCGCTTCTCGCCATGGCAGGTATAGGTTTTACCGGCGCACTCGAGGATGAGCTGGGGCTCAGTGAGGGGTTTGCGGTGGACTTGGCAGGTCAGGTCAGTCTGGACGGTGCTCGTTTGGATGCAGAAATCGCAAGTGCTGCTATTGATGGCGCAGAGTTTCGTGGCAGTGGCACCTTTGATCTGGCTGGCGATGTGCCCAGCATGGTGGGTGACTTTGTCCTCGATAGGCTAAGTCTGCCATGGGCTTTGTCGCTTGGAATGGGCGAAGATCCGTTTTCATTTGTGATCGACGAAACCATTTGGTCCGAAAACCCTTTCAAAGTAACGGCATTTGGCGATCTGGAATTGGCTATTGGATTGCGTGCCAATGTGCTGGATATCTCAGATAAACTTTCCGCAGATGATGCTGGTGTAACCATCACGGCCAGCGCTGGAAATCTGGGAGTTGAGGTAACAGATGCCGGATTTGCCGGTGGTTTGCTTTCCGGGATCGTGAACGTTCGCAATACGCTTGGGTCGGTGGTCATGGATGGTAATATGTCGCTTTCCGAAGCGGCACTAGAAGAAGTTGTCTGGCGTCCCGAAGGTCGCGCGGCGGCGCTTGGTGCTTTGAATGTGACCGCGAACTTTGAGGGAAACGGCAACTCCATGCTGGACCTTGTATCCAGCCTGACCGGCGGTGGCACGCTTCTGGTTGAAAATGGCGAGTTTCGTAATATCAATCCTATTGCTTTCCGTCGCACCATGCGGGCGACAGATGCAGGACTTGAGTTGGAAGAAGAAAAAATCAAAGAAGTCTTCATGCAACATATTGATGAAGGAGAACTGCCTTTTACGTCGGTACAAGGTGCTTTCTCTCTTGTGTCGGGAGAGCTGCGTGCAAGATCAATTTCTGTAGAAGCTGAGAAGGGTTCCGCTCTTGGTGGCGGCAGTATCGATCTGCTCAATTTTGTTTTGGACAGCGAGTGGGACTTACGGATGGATGCCGGGGAAAATGCAGTCGTTGGCGCAGATCAGCAAATAGGTATAATTTTTGAAGGTCCACTTGAAAGTCCAGAGCGAGAAATCGATGTGTCGGCTCTCACGGGTTTTTTGACGCTGCGAGCCTTCGAAACGGAAGTCGAGCGAATTGAGAACCAGGAAGTCGACTTCATGGAAAAAGAACGGTTTGGACGTGAGTTGCGGATGTTGCGCGAAAGGCGTGAGCGTAGGGAGGCTTCGGATAGTGGCACAGAGAACCTTGTTCCAACGGCAGAAACTACTCCGGCAAATGACAATGACAACAATGGCCAGGAAGAAGAGAACTTGGAAGATCGCGTTCGCAGCATTTTGCAAAACGCAAACTAGTATCTGTCAGATCGGGGCATTTCTAACCTCCAAGAACCTAACAGCTACGTTTAAGCTTGAGACTTTGCCTGATAATGGCGCAACACCATAACGCGAACGGCGCTGGACAGGTTTTCAGAAGGTGAATCCGTCAGTCCAGCTGTGCGCGCGTCATCTACTTCCCGAATGAGAGCCTGAAGAGAGATATCGCGTTCGTTTGCTATGTCGTTCAGGCTTTGCCAAAATGCATCTTCCAGAGAAATACTGGTGCGATGTCCATCGATGGAAACGGAACGTTTCTTCAAGCTGGCGGTCTCAACTTCCTATTCGAGCTCAGGCCTTAGCCCGGAGAAATCATTTTCGACGGGACAACAATCCCGTCATATTCCGCTTCAGTTACCAGGCCTGTTGCAAGCGCTTCTTCTTTTAAAGTTGTACCGTTTTTGTGTGCTGTCTTTGCAATTTTTGCGGCGGCATCATAGCCAATTTTAGGGGCCAGCGCAGTTACCAACATCAGTGAGCGTTCCAAGCCATCTTGAATGTTATCAAGACGCGGCTCTATGCCAACAATGCAATTGTCTGCAAAAGAGACTGCAGCGTCCGACATAAGTCGAACGGATTGCAGGAAGTTGTAGGCCATAACTGGATTGAAAACATTCAACTCAAAATGGCCCTGACTGCCTGCAAATGTCAGCGCTGAATGATTGCCGAAGACTTGAACACAAACCTGAGTGAGCGCTTCACATTGGGTGGGATTTACCTTGCCTGGCATGATGGAAGAGCCAGGTTCATTTTCCGGTAGGGCAAGTTCCCCAAGACCCGCGCGTGGACCAGATCCCAGGAAGCGAATGTCATTTGCCATCTTGAACAAAGATGCGCCGACGGTGTTAATCGCACCATGAGAAAACACCATCGCATCATGTGCCGCCAGCGCCTCGAACTTGTTGGGAGCGGTGGTGAACTTCATGGATGTGATGCTGGCGATTTCTTCAGCCACTTTTTCTGCGAAGCCAATTGGCGCGTTTAATCCAGTGCCTACTGCAGTTCCACCCTGAGCTAACTCCATCAGTTTGGGCATTGAGCTCACAATACGTTCAATGCCGTTGTCTAATTGTTGAACATAGGCAGAAAACTCCTGCCCAAGTGTCAGTGGCGTTGCGTCTTGTGTGTGTGTACGGCCAATCTTGATAATGTCTGACCAGGCCTGGGCCTTATCGTTCAGCGCATTGCGAAGGTGTTGCAGAGCTGGCAGCAATCGATGCTCAATTTCTTCCGCGCAGGCAACATGCATTGCTGTTGGAAACGTATCATTTGAAGACTGCGACATGTTGCAGTGATCATTCGGGTGCACTGGGTCTTTGGACCCCATCTCGCCGCCTAATATTTCAATGGCTCGATTGGAGATAACCTCATTGGAATTCATGTTGGACTGCGTGCCTGAACCAGTCTGCCATACTACAAGCGGAAAGTGAGCGTTGAGTTTTCCTTCAATCACTTCCTGGGCAGCGGTCACAATGGCGTCGCCCAGTTTCGCGTCGAGCTTACCTAAGGACATATTCGCGCGCGCTGCAGCCTGTTTGACAATGCCAAGGGCCCGAACAATCGGCTCCGGCTGCTTTTCCCAACCAATTTTAAAATTGCCGAGCGAACGCTGGGCTTGTGCACCCCAATAACGATCTGACTGTACCTCGATTGGACCAAAGGTATCGGTTTCCTGACGCGTATTTGTCATAGCGCTGCTCCTTCAAATTGAGGGCGTATAAAATTCAGTTTTTCTTGCGGAAGGCATCCAGCGATACAACTTCAGCGCCTTTGCCGTCATCATCATTCTTGCCATCTGACTCGAAGTCGGTGTCGCTTGCATCTTCCGCATCAAAATCTTCAGCAAAATCACCGTCGGAATCATTGTCAGCCTCAGCAGATAGTTTTGCGGCTTCCTCCGTGTCGCGTTTCGCTGCCTCTTCCGCTAAACGTTTGGCCTCTTCGCGCTGTTTTTCGCGTTCACTAGGCAGCATTGGCCGAGGTGCATGAAGCGGCGCGACTGTCGCGGATCGATCTTCTTCTGGGACAGCATTGTCGTCATTTGCTTCCGGCTCGTCATCTCTGGATTTAGCCGCTTCAGGATCAAATTGCAGTCCAAATTGGACGGACGGATCATAGAATGCCTTGATGGCCATAAATGGCACATGCAGCCGTTCCGGTATGGCATTAAAAGACAGCCCAATTTCAAATGCATGTTCGTTCACCATCAGGTCCCAGAACTGATGCTGCAATACAATCGTCATTTCCTCAGGATATTGCGATTTGAGGCGATTGGAAATACGCACGCCAGGAGAGGTGGTGCTAAACGTTACAAAGAAATGATGCTCTCCGGGAAGGCCCGTTTGCGCAACTTCTCCTAGCAACTTGCGAAGCATCCCGCGCAGTGCGTCTTGCGCCAAAACATCGTAACGTATCATGTCTTTCGCCATGGGAATCGCGCTCCGGTTTTTCACTTGTGTAAGTAAGGTGATAGAGCGTGACGACAGGTTAGGGCAAGAGCCTAATGAAACTAATGCTGTCTGCGCAGTGGAGTGGTGACGAATTACAGAGGTAAAAGTGAAGGCTTCTGTTGCCAGGTGCCTCCGAACCCCGCCAGTTCATGCGAATGAACTGGGCTTTAAGTGAAGATGTCGAACCGCATTACGCAGCCAGACGTACTTCCGCATAGTTGTCATTTGCAACTACTATAATGGTCCGATATCGGTGGTACCATGCCGAGCGAAAACACAATTTTTACACCCTTGTCGAAGCTGTTTCGCCCCCGCCAAAGCGCACAAAACTTGTTTGTTGTGCGCTTTGGTGGAGGCGCCGGGTACCGCCCCCGGGTCCAAGAAGCTTATTACAGAGGCCATTTATCGCCATAGTCGGAACAAGCCGACACGTTTTATATAGGGGCTTACGAACGCGGTGAAAAGGTATGTTTTGAAAAGTTGCCAGGCCGCTAACAGGCATTTCACAAAAGTGTGCAGTGCATGTGAGCGAGGATTTACCTAACTTTCGGTCACAGAGTTACAGGCAATCACAGGAGTTATTCATGAGCAATGTAAATCGCCGCCAATTTCTAAACCTGACCGCAGGCCTTGCAACAGCTGGGGCCTTTGTCGGTTTCACAGGGAGCGCAGCATTCGCAGCAAAGCCAGAAGTGTTCACAGGCCTCGTCAAGGGTGTTGCCGTTGGCGGTTATGATCCCGTTGCGTATTTCACAATGAACAAAGCCGTTGAGGGAAGCAAAGAGCACACATTGTCTCACAATGGCGCTGAGTGGCGTTTCTCAAGCGCTGAAAATAAAGCACTTTTCATGGCTAACCCTGCACGTTACGCGCCGCAATATGGTGGATACTGCGCATATGCGGTTTCCTATGGCGGCACAGCTAAAGGAGAGCCTGAGGTCTGGCGTATTGTTGACGACAAGCTTTACCTGAATTTCAGCAAAGGTGTCCAGAAACGCTGGGTTAAAGACATTCCCGGACACATCAAAAAGGGCGATGAAAACTGGCCTAATGTTTTGACCTACTAAGTATTTATCCGATCATAGATGCAAAATGTTGCATCGGCCGTATCGTTGGGCCCGTGTGGAAGTTTTTCTGCGCGGGTCTTTTGCCATATATCATCGGAAAGGGCAGGGAACCAAGTGTCACCATCCGGTGTGGCATGAATGTGTGTAAAGTAAATTCGATCTGCCAATGGCAAGGCCTGCGCATACAATTCGCCGCCGCCAATCACCATGATTTCCGAAGCTTCCGCTGCCAATTCAATTGCCGCAGGCAGGCTTTGTGCAGTTTTTGCTCCATCTGCATGCCACTTTGCATTCCGGGTAACAACAATATTTCGACGGTTCGGCAAAGGGCGTCCGATTGAATCAAAGGTCTTGCGGCCCATGATAATTGGTTTGCCGGATGTAATAGCCTTGAAGTTTCTTAAATCTGCCGAAACCTTCCAAGGCATGTCGCCCTTGTTGCCGATAACGTTGTTTTCGGCAGCACCAACAACCAAGGCAATGAGGGGGCGCGCCGAACTCATACGGCTATCGGCGCTTTAATGTTGGGGTGCGCTTCGTAGTCGGTGATCTTAAAATCTTCAAACTTGAAGTCAAAAATGGATCGACATTCATTATTCAATTCGAGTTTGGGGAGCTTGTGTGGGGTGCGGCTGAGTTGTTCTTTGGTTTGATCCAGGTGGTTTAAATACAAGTGCGCATCACCCAATGTGTGAACAAAGTCACCAACCTCTAAATCACAAACCTGCGCAATCATGTGTGTGAGCAGTGCATAAGATGCGATGTTGAATGGTACTCCCAGGAAAATATCTGCAGAACGCTGATAAAGCTGGCAAGACAGCTTACCGTTCGCTACGTAAAACTGGAACAGACAATGGCAAGGCGGCAGCGCCATCTCGGGCACATCTGACGGGTTCCAGGCGCTGACAATTAGTCGGCGGCTATCCGGGTTGTTCTTGATCATGTCGATCAGTAGGGAAATTTGATCAATTGTCTGGCCATTTTTTCCCGGCCAAGAGCGCCATTGGTGGCCATATACAGGCCCCAAGTCTCCATTTGTGTCAGCCCACTCATCCCAAATGGAGACCTTTTTGTCCTTCAGATAGGCGATGTTGGTATCGCCATTGAGGAACCATAACAACTCATGAATGATCGATCGTAAATGCAGTTTCTTGGTGGTTGTCAGCGGAAAACCCTGCGACAGATCAAAGCGCATTTGGTGCCCGAAAACCGAAATTGTCCCAGTGCCAGTCCGGTCTTCCTTGCGCGTTCCTTCATCCAGAACACGCTGCATGAGATCGAGATATTGTTTCACTTGATGAAGGCTCTCACGAATCTGTTAGTAAGATGCACAGCATACTGAAGCAGAGTGCTTTTGCGAGGGGCAAATGACAAGTGGCAAGGTGGCCAGATGCCTACCAATTTAGTCTGACCCCTAGTAAAATAGTCTAGAGGACTGGTCACTGCGTCTCTCAGGCACTAAAACCCAAAGCCAATAGCTTAAGCGATACAAACCACAAACTGGAACAAACCTATGATTCAACGGGTCACGAGCCACGAGCTGCATATTGATGAGCAGCTTTACAATTTTATCGAACAGCAGGCTCTGCCGGGAACAGGCGTTGACAGTGCAAATTTCTGGCAAGGACTGAGTGCTCTGATCCACAATCTTGGACCAAAGAACAAAGCGCTGCTTGAAAAGCGCGAGGAAATCCAAAGTGAGATCGACAATTGGCACCTGGCCAACAAAGGGCAGCCGATTGATATGGCTGACTACAAGCTGTTTCTGTCGGGTATTGGTTATCTGGTTCCTGAAGGCCCGGAATTTTCCGTTGAAACCAGCAATGTAGATCTGGAGATTACTGACATTCCAGGTGCCCAATTGGTGGTACCTGTTATGAATGCGCGCTATGCCCTCAACGCCGCCAATGCGCGCTGGGGCTCGCTCTATGATGCACTTTACGGGACCAACGCTATGGGAACCCTCCCTTCTGGCAAGGGATATGATGCAAAGCGGGGCGCTGAAGTTATTGCTTGGGCCCGAGGGTTTTTGAACGAATCTGTCCCACTGTCTGGCGATTGGACGGAAGTAAGTGGCTTTTCTGTTAAAGACGGCGCGCTCGTGATTGATCTTGGCGATGGAACGACCGCTCACCTGAAAGATACCGCGCAGTTTGCTGGTTATCAGGGCGATGCCGCTAAACCAAGCTCGCTTGTCTTCGTCAATAACAGTTTGCATATTGTTGTCAGTATTGATGCCAGCCATCAGATCGGCAGCGAAGACAAAGCGCACATTTCCGATGTGAAGTTGGAATCAGCCCTGTCGACCATTATGGACTGCGAAGATTCCGTTGCGGCCGTGGATGGCGAAGATAAGGTTATTGCCTACACCAACTGGCTTGGCCTGATGAAGGGCGGTCTTGCGGAAGAGGTTACCAAGGGCGGCAAGAGCTTTACACGCACACTCAATCCGGATTGGGACTATTTAGGGCCGAATGGTGCAACCAAAACCATGCGCGCGCGCTCCCTGATGCTTGTGCGCAATGTTGGGCATCTCATGACGAATCCAGCAATTCTGGACAAGGATGGCAATGAAGTACCAGAGGGCATGCTGGATGCTGCGATTACCGCATTGATTGCAATTCATGATCTGAAACGAGATGCCAATAAGAACTCTGTCGAGGGCTCCGTTTACATTGTGAAACCCAAAATGCACGGGCCAGAAGAAGTTGCATTCGCAGATGAGATTTTCACCACTGTTGAAGAGTTCCTTGGAATTCCTGCGAACACTATGAAGATGGGCATCATGGATGAGGAACGCCGCACCACGGTTAACCTCAAAGAATGCATTCGCGCTGCGAAAAACCGTGTTGTGTTTATCAATACTGGCTTCCTCGATCGCACGGGCGATGAAATGCATACATCCATGGAAGCGGGACCAATGATACGCAAGGCCGATATGAAGGCTGAGCCTTGGATCGCTGCCTATGAAGATTGGAATGTTGATGTAGGGCTTGCTTGTGGTTTGCGCGGCAAAGCGCAGATTGGCAAGGGCATGTGGGCCATGCCGGATTTGATGCAGGATATGCTTGAGCAGAAAATTGGTCACCCAAAGGCAGGTGCAAACTGCGCTTGGGTCCCATCACCTACAGCAGCAACGCTCCACGCGACCCACTATCACAAAGTGGATGTAAAAGAAGTTCAGGCTGAAATCGCAGCAGGCGGACGCCGGGCGAAGCTGGACGAAATCCTGACCATTCCGCTGGCAGATCGTCCAAACTGGTCTGTTGAAGAAGTGAAGGCTGAAATCGATAACAATGCCCAAGGTATTCTGGGATATGTGGTGCGCTGGGTCGACCAAGGTGTGGGCTGCTCCAAGGTGCCTGACATCAACAATGTCGGCCTCATGGAAGACCGGGCGACATGCCGAATTTCTTCACAACATCTGGCAAACTGGCTGCACCATGGTGTGGTATCTGAAGAGCAGGTGATGGAGACAATGAAGCGCATGGCAGCTGTTGTCGACGAGCAAAACTCTGGTGATCCGAACTATACTCCAATGGCACCTGACTTCGATGGTGTTGCCTTCAAAGCGGCATGTGATCTTGTCTTTGAAGGACGGGTTCAGCCGTCTGGCTATACAGAGCCAGTGCTTCACCGTCGTCGGTTGGAACTAAAGGCACAGCAAGCTTAGTCGAGGTAAATCGAACAATAGAACAGCCGGTGTTTTCGAACGTCGGCTTTTTATTGGTAAAGCATTCCCTCAATCAAAAGGACCGATGAGCCGCCAATAGTGACATTACGCGCTATCGTGTTGTCGATTTGAAACTCGAGCTGAATCAGCGAAGGGCGCCCCATATCATTGCCTTGCTCAAGCAGGATTGATTGCGGTTTTTTCCGTGGCGCCTGATCTGCCAACACGCCCGCAAAAGCAACTGCAGCCGAACCGGTTGCTGGATCTTCCGTCGCTCCGCCGTAAGGAGCGAACATCCGGACCGAGTAGTCAGCGGCGGGATTGTCTGTCTCATTGGTGAACACGTAAGCATCATTGTGGCTATGCGTTCCAAAGGCATCGGTCCAGTGTGATAGCGCCGGTTTTGCCTTTGCGAGGGCGGCACGAGATTTCAATGGCACACAAGTGTAGGGCACACCGGAATCGAACTTGGTGGGCGTAAAACCACCAAATGCAATCTCGTCTGCCGAAATGCTCAGGGCTGCCGCAATTGTTTCCTGATCTGCGGAAAGGGGCAACTTTTTAGGGCTCTGTGGTGCCGTAAGACGTGCTTTTATTATCCCAGAAGCATCTACTGTAATATCACTTGGCACAGGCCCCAATGGCACATGAAGCGTTATTGGCTGCGAGTTTCTGACTGTCTCATTTTGCATTGCCAGATAGCAGGCTGTGCCAATGATTGGGTGACCCGCAAATGGCATTTCATACACGGGCGTAAAGATTCTAATAGTTATGTGGTTGTTCTTATCGAGTGGCTTTGTAATGAAAACTGTCTCAGACAGATTGAATTCCTTGGCAATCGCCTGCATCTGCGTGTCCGTTAAATCTGCTGCATCGCTCACAATAGCCAACGGGTTTCCGGCAAGTGGCGTAGTTGTGAACACGTCAAGCAGTGCGTAGGGACGGGGCATTGGATTTTCACTCAATTTCTGAAGGCAAAGGAAAAGGGCGCAGCTTGCGCTGCGCCCTCACAATAGCAAACTCGTTGCCAAAAACTATCAGCAGTGAAGCTTAATTCTTCTCTTTATCAACAAGCTGGTTGGATTTGATCCAAGGCATCATGCCGCGCAGTTTCTCACCAACTTCTTCAATCTGGTGAGAGTCGTTCATGCGGCGTGTGCCTTTGAAGCGTGCTTGGCCAGCTTTACATTCCTGCATCCATTCAGATGTGAATTTACCTGTCTGAATGTCTGTCAGAATGCGCTTCATCTCAGCTTTGGTTTCGGACGTCACAACGCGTGGGCCGGACATGTATTCGCCCCATTCAGCTGTATTGGAGATGGAGTAGTTCATGTTGGCAATACCACCTTCGTAGATCAGGTCCACGATCAGTTTCACTTCGTGCAAGCACTCAAAGTAAGCCATTTCTGGTGCGTAACCAGCTTCAACTAAGGTTTCAAAACCTGCACGGATCAACTCAACCAAACCACCGCAAAGAACAGCCTGCTCGCCGAAGAGATCGGTTTCACATTCTTCCTGGAAAGTTGTTTCGATAACGCCGGAACGGCCGCCACCAACACCTGATGCATAGGAGAGAGCAAGATCATGTGCGTTGCCGGACGCATCCTGGTCAATAGCGATGAGACAAGGCACGCCGCCACCTTTCTGGTACTCGCCGCGCACAGTGTGGCCCGGGCCTTTTGGCGCAATCATCACAACGTCGATTGTTGATTTTGGCTCAATCAGGTTGAAGTGAACGTTTAGGCCATGTGCAAACGCAATTGCCGCGCCATCACGGATGTTGTCCGCAATGTGATCAGCATAGATTTCTGCTTGCAACTCATCAGGTGTTGCCATCATCATCAGGTCAGCCCAAGCCGCTGCTTCAGCAACAGTCATGACTTTGAGGCCATCAGCTTCAGCTTTTTTTGCTGTTGCTGAGTCTGGACGCAGCGCAACTGCGAGGTTCTTGGCACCGGAATCTTTTAGGTTCAGCGCGTGGGCACGGCCCTGCGAACCATATCCGATGATGGCAACTTTTTTCTCTTTGATTAGATTAACGTCTGCATCTCTGTCGTAATAAACGCGCATGGGTTTTCCTCGTGTTTGCGTTTCTTTTTTTGTTACGGGGTTTGTGGCCCGTAAAGGCTAAAAAACTGCTCGGTGGCCCGCTGGGCTTCGGCAGTGATATCCGTTTTGCTGAATGAAATTACATCTCCCAGCAAAAGCCGAATTTGAATGTCGCGGACAACAAGTCCGTAAAAGCTGCGAAAGGCTTCTTCGCTGTCATCGTTGCGCAAAAGTCCGGCTGCCATGCCTGCTTCCAACGCCGGTTTCAGACGAGGGCCAGTTGAAAACCGGCCGTTTTGCAGCACAATGGAGCCTAAATTTTCGCTGCTATTTGCAGAGTTATTTCCGGAATGTTGATGCGCTTGGGCGATAGCCAGACGATTCAGGGCGATAGACATTTTTCCAGTGAGTATTGTCAGTAGGTCACCGGCAAAACCTTCCAGCACAGTAGTAAGACGCGCATGGGTCAGGTCAGCGCCGTCAAATGGTGCCACCTTCACCTTGGATGCCTGATACCGCACTGTTGCCGCCAGCAAGCCATCTCGATCACCAAACCATTTATACAAGGTCTCCTTTGAACAGCTGGCCTTGCGGGCCACGGCGATCATAGTGACGTTGGCAGCGTTTTCTATCAACAGCTCTAGCGTGGCATCCAACACTTGCTGCTGACGCTCGGTCAGCGCATCAGCCACATCAGATGATGTAGAAGTTGCAGAAGGTGACAGTGTATCGGCCAAAGGTAACTCTTAAAAATCTTGCTTGACATGTGCCGTACCCATCGGTACGCCTTTTGATGTACCGTACGGTACGGTACTTGAGGTGTTCTTTAAGAGATTTCGAACCTTCGCACAAGAGGGAAACAAGGAGAATTGCCGTGTCTACAACATTTAATGATATTGATGGTGGTCACCCAATCAATTCGGCCCCACACAATCCCGCGGCGACATCCGTGAAAGTTCAGGCGCTGGCGATCGTCGCAAACTTTGTTTTGTTAGTTGCTATTATTGCGAGTGCTGCAGTCGCGGGGTTCTTCTATGCCTACGCTTGTTCGGTTATGTACGGCCTCAACGACAGCAATGCCACGGTTGCTTTGGAAGCGATGCAGGGCATCAACCGCACCGTTCGCAATCCGATTTTCGCACTCAGCTTTTTTGGTACAGCATTGTTGTTGCCTGTCGCCAGCGTGCTCACATTCATGAGCGGTGCCAAAAATGCTGGAACTGTGCTCGCGGTGGCAGCTCTTTCCTATCTCGGAGGTGGCTTCTTCCTTACCATGGCCATCAACGTGCCGATGAACAATGCACTGGCGCTTGTAGATGTGAGCGCCTTGGCGGACCCCGCCAAGGCGTGGGCAGACTACGAACAGCCATGGTCTTTCTGGAATTGGGTGCGTACTGGTTTCAGTTTTGCTGCCTTGATACTGGCAGTATTGGCATTCAAAATTATGCCTGGGCGGGATTGATGATTTTGGCCATTTCCGGGGCAGGGGCCCAGCCATTCTTCTCATAAAGGCTACGGCCCATACTTGTGGCGTGCAGAACGGCATATTGGATGTTCCGTTCTGCAAATGCTGCATCCGATAAGTCGAGTAAATTACGTGCAATGCCGCGCTTTCGGAATTCTGGTTCTACAAACATGTTCAAAACATACCCTCGATAGTCTGAAGTTGGGTGCAGTGGGTGAGGGGGCCATTCAATCTTCATAAGGCCAATGCTGGCAATGGGGACGTTTTCAAATTCAGTGACAAAACCAAAGTAACTCCCATCAGAGAGTTTTGGCACAAGCCATTCCCGAAATGGTGCAGCCATTTGAGCAAGCTCTACTTCGCGTGGCTTACCACTGGCGGCAAACATTGCGTGGCGGTGCGCGCAAATCAGATCTACGTCTTCAGGAACAATATCTCGTATATTCCACATAGCTCTATCTCAGCATAGGCCAAAGGCTAATGGCCAAAAGTACACCCATTAAAATGTTGAACCATTTCAACCTGACAGGGTGAGACAGCCAATCGCGCATAAAACTGCCAAAACCGGCCCAAGCGGAAACTGATGGCACATTCACAAGCACAAAGACTCCTGCAACAAGCACCACTGACGCTATGAAGCTGCTTTTATCGGTATATGTTGCCATGGCAGTTACAGCCATAACCCACGCCTTGGGATTCACCCATTGAAATGCAGCTGCTGCTATAAAACTCATTGGCGTTCCGCTGCTCGCCTCCTGTCCCATTGAGCGAGACATGGCAATCTTATATGCTAGGTAAAGAAGATATATGCCGCCTGCAAATTTCAGCGCTAGAAACAAGGGTGGAAACCGGGCAAGTAATTCGCCCAAACCCAGCCCAACAGCAATTAACAGCACCAGAAAACCGCCGCCAATACCAAACATATGCGGGACAGTGCGCTTAAAACCAAAATTTACACCAGACGCCAACAGCATAAAATTGTTGGGTCCGGGCGTAATGCTGGTCACAAACGCAAATACCACAAGCGTGATGAAAATTTCAGCTGACATACAACCACATACCAAAGAGCATTGAGCCATGATTGTGCGAATCTACTTGTATTACAAGCCAATAGAATTGCTAGGCACATCAAATTTGTTGACGTGTTTTTGTGGTGCAGCGCAGCTAAACTGACGGGTGTGTCACCACTATTTAAAACAGAGATTGAAGTATGTCCGATAATGAATCCAATTCACATCCACTCGCCATTGTTGCAGCGGATGCGCCGACACGCGTTAAGCCATCAAGTTATCCAGAACCCTTTGCAACGCGCATGTCGGGGCGGGTTAAAAGCCCGCTGGGGGACATATTTGGCCTGAAGAATTTTGGCATTAATCAAACTAGACTTACCCCTGGAGGCGAGTCTGCACTATTACACCGACACACAAAACAGGACGAATTTATTTACGTTCTGGAAGGGCGCCCCACACTGGTCACTGACGAAGGCGAAATAGATATGACGCCCGGGATGTGTGCAGGTTTCCCTGCAGCCGGTGTAGCTCATCAACTAGTAAATCGCTCGGAACAGGATGTGGTTTATCTGGAGATTGGAGACCGTACAAAGGACGATGAAGGCAGTTATCCGAATGATGATTTAAAGGCGATTTTGGATGCAAACGGAAAATGGGTGTTCCTGCACAAGGATGGCAAGCCTTATTGAACGTCAAAGATTTTAACACTCGAGTGCGCAGAGCGTTTTCTGCTGGATCGCTGATGACAGACCCGATTTGGATGAGGGCACTCGTTTTGAGTTGATAATGTTGTGGACCGTGAAAAAAAACATGCCTAAAATTAGAACGATTTGCACATCATGGCAGTTGAGATTCTCGAGTTTGGAGATTTAACTATGTACGTATTGCGGTGGATGCGACTTCTTTTGGTCGCCGGCGTGTTCTCTGGACCTGCGTTCGCAACAGATCATTTGCAAGATAGTTCTGCCGAGTTAATACGCGGTGGCTTTGTTGGAGTGGGCGCTGGTTGGACCTTCTTGAATGAAGATAATGATCAGAATCCCAACACGGACGAAACTGGTGACAGAAGCTATCTTGCATTGCGCTTCGAAGGTGCATTTTCACAACCGCTGGCAACGAATCTCTCTACGCAGCTTGATGTAATTGGCGAGTACTTTGACGCAGATCAGGAAGGTGGCAATGGTCCCGACAATCAACTTGCAACGGCAATTGCTGGCGCGCATATCAGTGCGCGCGATGGGCAAACGGGGTTGGTCGGTTTATTTGGTGGACTTGGCCACGGCAGGACTAATGATCTTGACCAAGAGAACACGGCTATCTGGGTAGGTGTGGAAGCTCAAAAATACTTTGAACATGCTACGCTGTACGCGCAGGCTGGTCTTGCATGGGGGGAGTTCATTCCTCTAGTGAAGAATATGAAGCAGCAGGCTTCGCCCGCTTAGTAGGGCGCTACTTCGTTGATGAAGAATTTCGCCTCCAGGCAGAAGCCAGCGCCTTGTTCACAGATGATGCAATAGATACACAGCCATCTAATGGCGGTGACGACGTCGAATCTTTTGGCTGGGGTCTTCGCGCTGATAAGCGTCTTGGCAATTCCAAGTTTTACGGGTTTGCAAAGTATGACGGGCTTTACATTGACACCACGACAGAACAAAAAACACTTGTTGAGCACGCCCTGAAAGTTGGTTTGTCTACCCATTTTGGCGCAGCAACATTGTTCCAACAGGATCGTTCAGGCGCAACGCTTGACCAGCCTGAAATGATTGCACGAACAACCGGTTGGATTGAGCCACTCGACTAAGGCTTTTTCGCAGATCGTCGCACGCAATCTGAGAATTTTTTGCGGAGTTTCGAAAGTCGACACTCTATTTTTGATCGCAAAGCTGCATGCAAAAACAAGATTTGATCAACACAGATTTTTGCGTTCTTTTTGCAACCAATTCGCATAAAATTCATCTATGAAAATATTGGCAATTTCAGGAAGTGTCAGGCAGGGAGCCACCAATGCCGCTCTGCTCAAAGGCATTGCAGAGGCCGCAAAGTCCGACTGTAAAATAGAGCTTTTTGAAGGCCTGGTATCGCTTCCGATTTTCTCTCCAGATGTTGATGTCGCTGATACACCGGAAAGTGTTTTGGAGTTTGCAACCCTTGTAGGAAAAGCCGACGGGCTTATTATTTCCAGCCCGGAATATGTACGCGCCATCCCAGGTGGCTTAAAAAACGCCATCGACTGGCTTGTGCCACGCGAAGAGTTGGTCAACAAGCCGATTGCATTGGTTCATGCTTCGCACCGGGGTGATGACATGTTGGAATCCATGCGACTTGTCCTGCACACTGTGACCAGCTCATTTGATGAAAAGAGTTTTGTGCGGTTTCCACTCATGACAAAGACACCAGATGAAGTGCATGTGTTTCTAAAGACAGATGAAAACACCAAAGTGATCAAGGAATTCCTGTCATCATTTCGAACATTTATTGTTGCGGCTAAGGCGGAGGTTCATAATGACGCTTAGGACAGCCAACGATTGACTAATCGAATTCTCTCAGTTCCTCATAAGACACCATAACATGTTCACGATAGGCCTGCCTTTGGGTCAAAGACTTGTAGTATGCCTCAAGTACTGGTCTCTCTTTTCGATAGATATCTATATCAAAATAGCGATAGAGACAGTGACCAAATTGAATATCCGCCAAGGTCAATTCAGGTCCGGCCAGATAATGGGTCATGGACAGTTGCGCCTCAGCGATATCCAATTGTTTGTCTAGAGTCTGCAGGGCTGCTGCAATGGCTTCAGGATCTTGTTTTGACGGTGCGGTGCGGACAACCTTCCAAAAGACAGGTGCAGTAAATTTCAGGGCAATATTTATTTTTGCCCACTCGGCCCAACGATCTACATTCGCTCGCTCAATTGGGTCGTTTGGCCAAAAAATATCTATGGAATAGGCATTCACAAGATAGCGTAAAATCGCGCCGCTTTCCCAAAGATACGGATTGTCACCATCCTGCAATGTCGGAACAGTGCCATTTGGATTCATCATCAGGTACTCATCTGTATCGACTATCCCATATGACAGGCCGGCATCAATGCGTTCACACTCAAGACCAAGTTCGGCAATGCACCACATGACCGCTTGAACATTCGATGAAGACCTACGACCCCAGAGCTTGAGCATGTTATCTTCCATTCCCAAAGTTTAGATGTATTGAAATCAATACTAAGGATTGAGTTTGTCTGGTGATAGCAGAAGTTGCAATAGGACAAAGAGCCAAATGAAATATCCTTTGGGCCCAACAGCACCGCGCACCGACCGTTTCAATCCCAATCTGGTAACGTCCATAAATTTACGAGATACAGTCTTTGATTTTAAATGCAAAAAAAGACGTTTGAGACCATGTTAATCAACTCCTAAATGCAAAGGTGGCTTCCGATCTCTCTGAGATTGTTTCTGATAGCGAACGAGCTGACTAAGGGGAACCCCGTAAAAGTCTAGAAGAAATAGATCCTCAGCTTGTTAATAATCATGGGTAAGACAGGTTAGATTGGCATTTTGAGAGGGTTTGGGCAAAATGCAGAAGAGCAAAAGAATCAGTTTAGGGTAACTGAGCTTGCCGCGCCAAGCACGTTGGCGAGACCTTTCGACATTTTTATAAACCGTAGATCACGTCACAAATGGCGCAGCGAAGCCGGTAAGCAGTTTGCAAATTGAAGGCTGATGGAGCAATCGGTGTTACTTGTAAAGGTCCGCCCTACTTGGGGGGATACTGGACTTACCCTTGGCATTGTGCCCCACCAGAGTTTGATAAATTCTGGCCGAGCCACGCGTGAAAGCGAGCGAGCAGCCTGCGAGATAGGCGACCCAAATCCGGTAAGTCTGCTCGCCAACAATTTCTATCGCCTGCTTGCGATTGGCAGTCAGTTGTTCGCACCAGATTCTCGTTGTTAGTGCGTAGTGTTCTCGCCAACCCTCTACATCGTGGACTTCGAAACCTGCGCGTTCCAATTCCTGTAATGTGTGCCCGATATCATCCAGCTCTCCTCCAGGAAATATGTATCGTACCAGAGCCCGTTGCTCAGGACGCGACGCAAATTTCTTGGATTTACGTTTGCTGCGCCTCGTGATGCCATGATTGAGGAACAGCCCATCTGGAGCGAGGAGCGAGCGGACCTTTGACATGTATTCAGGGATAGCGGCGACCCCAATATGCTCGTACATCCCAATGGATGAGATTTTGTCAAATTTCTGGGATACGTCGCGATAATCTTTTAGCTCAACTGTTACGAGATCCTGCAGGCCCTCGCGAGCTATGCGTTCCAGCGCATAGTCATACTGCTTCGTTGAAAGGGTCACGCCATGGGCGTGAACACCATGGTGTTTGGCCGCATGACAAATCAGCGCGCCCCAGCCGCACCCAATATCCAAGAAACGTTCACCGGGTTTCATACGCAGCTTGCGACAAGTCATCTCCAGCTTATCAAATTGCGCTCGGCTCAGATCGTTTCCCCAGTCAGAGAAGTAAGCACAAGTGTAAACCATGGCATCATCCAGAAACAGCTCGTAAAAATCATTGCTGACATCATAGTGAAACCCAATATTATCGCGTTCATTACGTTTTTTTTGATCAGCGCCAACTTCGTCGCCCTCAAAATTGCGCGATGCATTTACGTCGGTACCGGCAGCCGTTAGAAACGGCAAAAATAACCTCGCCAGTTTTCGCTTGGATATTTTTTTCAGTCTGCGACGCGTGCTTTTGTCACCAAACATTTCCCCAAAATCTATGAGTGTACCGCCCTCGAATCCGATTTTTCCATGGGCATACAGCCTGATTACGCGATCCAGGGTAGGTCGACGCATTAAAGAGGGAATTGCCCCAGGGTCGGAGATAACAATCGCCAATTTTTCTTGGGAATCACCCATACTTTCCATAGTGTTTTGCCGGCCTAGCGGCAGTAACGTGCCCTCCCAAAGCTTCAGCCATAGGGGTGCGTCGAGCTTCGCCGCCAATTCATTTGCGAGCGTTGTGAGCGCACGTCGCAGTTTTTCAGATCTGGCCGCGTTCATAACAGGGAGCCTCCAACGTCACATGTGCCGGTATGAGCTTGTCCTTACGAAATTGCAGCGCTGGGCTCAAGGTCGGCTAATGCAATGCAGAAATTTTGTAAAAGAAGGGAGAGCGGGTGGTCTATCCGGCTTTGCGCGCGGATTGTGCAAGACCCGTTGGCAAAACATCGACCTGGTTTGCGGCAACCTTGTCATCCGCCTCAGAGCGGGTGGAAGATGAATTTTCAACTGGCGCCTTGTTGAGGTCACTCAGCAATTCTTCAGCTGGGAGCGGCTTTGAGAAATAGAACCCCTGAGCCTCGTGAATACCCATTGCCAAGGCAACCGCCGCCTGCTCCGCTGTTTCAATACCTTCTGCAACAACCGCCATGTCATATTGTTTGGCCAAGTTGCAGAGCATCTCCACCATTTGGCGAGATTTTTCATTCTCCACGATGCCATCGATGAAGAATTTGTCGAGCTTTAGTATTCGGGCATCAAGTGTCTGAATGGAAGACAGGCCATTGTGCCCGGTTCCAGCGTCATCAATGGCAATTCGAATGCCCTTCTTGCTATAGGCGTCAACCATTTTTCTAGCCAACTCCAGATCATCGATCTGCTGGCGTTCCGTAATTTCAATCACCAAGCTCTGCATTGGGAAATTGCCCAAGATCAAAATCTCCTGAAGGTTGGGCAGAAAATCTTGGTCCAAAAACTGATCAGGCGTGATGTTGAACGTAAGTTTCAGCGTTGGGTCTTTTTGCAATTCCGGCACAATTTCAGTTGCGGCCCGGCGCAGCAATGCAAATGTTAGTGCATCCACACGATTAAGGTTTTCTATAAGTGGAATAAAGCGGCTTGGAGCTTGCAACTCTCCATTGGGTTTTTTCCAACGGGCAAGCATTTCAAATCCAATAGTCTTACCAGTGCCAAGCGCAACAATTGGCTGATAAAAGGGAATAAACTCCCCGTTTTTCAATGCTTTGTCGATTTCTTCAATCGCACCAGCGGGAGGAAACACTGCTCTGGATGTCAATAACCCTATCAAAAGGCCTAAGAAATAAATCAGTACTTTCGCTATGGATGAGTCAAAGCCATTCCATGCCCACAACGCGTCAGGCGAGATCGATGAGTAGGCTTTCAAGGGGTAGCGATCTGAGACGGCTTCCATTAAAACATCCGGCTCCCAGGTCGCATCGTCCGACGTATCATCCCTATCAGGGATGTAGGAAGCTATTTCATGGCCAGTGTCCAAAATAATTCTGATTTTCAAATGGCTGCGCAGGGCGGCTGGAATCATGTCATCCAACAGCCCTCCCGTGCTTAACACCGCAACAACATTGTGGTCATCTCCGTTCCAGCGGACACTGAACCTGGAGCTTCCGGGCACGTTGCTTGCGCCAAGTTGAATGGTATTGTTACGCGAATCCTGCCAGCTTTCATTCGTGGCCAAATCCAGCTTCAAGGTGTTTGCGTCAAAACCTGCGCATGTTTTACCACCATCCCAAAGGCGCAAATCTTTAATGCTACCAACAGAGAAAATGAGCTTTCTGTAGGCTTCAATTGTATGAGGAGAGCAGGAGATAAGTCCGCCAATATGAACATCCGCCATGGTACTTACAGCACGGTCTGCCGCAAGTTCCATCCGTAGAACACTACGCGTCGTAAGGTCTTGCAATTGCGCTTTATTCCAAGTGTGCATGACGTTGCTGTAAAGCAGGTGCACACCACCAATGAAAGAAAGCGTTACGACAGCAATAAGAGCAAGTTGTTGTACCGTGCGGTTAAACATGCTGCCTCTGAGAAAAATCACCAGCTACAATTTTTACAACCAAATCATTATATTTATGTAAACGAGAGGTTGTTCGGAGGCGGTCTCTGTTTTATAAAAAATAATTCTATCGTTTTGGCCAATTCCAATCTGAATATTCAGCAGATTCTACTATTGTTTCGCCAAGGTTTTTCTTCAAATCATACCGCAAACAGTTACTTTCAACTTGCAAAGCTTCTACCAAAGCTGAAGCGTGTGAGACGACAATTATCTGCGAGTGTTTGGACGCATTGCTGATAAGTTTTGCAAGTGGTGCCAGCAATGTTGGATGAAGGCTATTTTCCGGTTCATTTAGAACCAACAAATCCGGGGGGCGAGGGGTTAACAATGCGGTGACAAGCAACAGATATCGCAAGGTGCCGTCAGATAGTTCGCCAGCTCTTAACGGGCGGAGCAGGCCACTCTGTTGCATGGTTACTTCAAAAAGACCCTCATTGACCTCGATGTTCACAGAACTGCCTGGAAAAGCTGCATCCACTGCCTCCTGAAGGGCCGCTTCATCGCCAATTTCCCTGATTGTCTGCAGCGCTGCTGCGAAGTCCTGCCCATTGGATGCTAAAACAGGAGTGCGCGTCCCAACTCTCGGTTGTCGAGTAAGCGCTTCGCGATCTGTGCGGAATTGATCGTAAAATCTCCAGGAGCGCATGCGCTCACGTAGCGCTAAAAGTTCAGCGCCATCCTTGGGATCGGCTGCATGTGTCATCATGCTGTCAAAACTTGGCAGGTCTTTCAAAAGGGTTTCGCGACGCCCTGTAGAATTCAAAATTTGAACAGCTGGGCCTGCGCGAGATGCGAGCTGATTGCTGCGCCTGAGTGTTTCTCCCACCCACAATGCTTCCGCTTTGATTTCCGGGTCAAGGTTGAATTTGGAAGAGCCCGCCACCGGAAGGCCCATATCGATGGCATATCCGTAGTCCTGAGAGGCAAAACCAAGTTTCAATGCAACGCGGCGACGTCGTTGTGTACCTTGAACAGGGACATCACCCATTTTCATTGTTCGAGAAATTTGATCGGGCCCGGCCCACAATGTTGAGAGCAGTCCTCCTTCTTGCGCCAATGCGCCAATGGCTCTGCCTTGCGCTACATCTGCCAGCAACCGAATAGCGCGATAAACGCTGGATTTACCACTGCCATTGGCACCGGTAATCACGGTGAGCCGGCTCAGCGGTAGCACAAGTTCACGCAGTGAACGATAGCCGGAAATTGCTAGGGTTATGATCTCGGACGAATGCATTTTTCACCGGGATAAAAGGGACTCAATAGTAATCCATGGCACGATAAGCCGGGTATGAAGCCAGCATCAATAAGCATTTAGCGTATTTGGGGTTCTGGATTTCTGTTTCGAGGAATGATTATCATGCATTTCATGGGTCAAGCGAACGAGTTCGGGTAAATTTATCGTTGGCAGACCCGTTTCTGAAACATTGCACGCAGTAATTTGCGGCGCGTGCCCGCAATGCCTGGCCTTGTGTCGCGTCCTTACCTTGCGAATTTAAGGTCAAACATGCTGTGCCGCCTTGTTTAGAATAGACCATTTGGTTTGGCTCAACCAAACGCTAGCTAACACAAGTATCAAACCCAACAACTGCCAAGAATTCAGATGCTCATCTAAGATCATCCAACCCAAAATGACCGCCGTCATTGGGCTTAAAAAACCAAGTGTTGAGACGACAGAAGGTTGAAGGCGAGCGATGCCACGAAACCAAACAACATAGGTGAACGCAGCGCCAATAAGACTTAGATATAACAACCCAACAACATTCTGTCCTGTGAGAGGTGGTAGGGCAGGTTCAAGCAAAATGGCTGCTGGTAACAAGAGCAGACCGCCTGCAGTGAGTTGCCAAGCTGTAAATGTGAGCAATGATGCGGATGCCTGCCATTTACGACTAAGAATGACACCCAGCGCCATAGAGAACGCGCCACCAAATCCCGCCAGTAAGCCAACCGGATCTAGATTAGCGGTTGGTTTTAGTATGAGTAGCGCGACGCCAATCAAGCCGATAAGCGCAGCCAAGATAGCTACAGTTCGAATTGGCGTTCCCAACAATCCACGGGCTAGAAATATCACTACAATCGGTTGGATTGCACCCAGTGTAGCCGCCACGCCGCCAGGCAAACGATAGGCCGCTTCAAACAACAACCACCAGAATACCGAAAAGTTGAGTGCGCCCAATACAAACACCTTCAGCCACCAGATACCCTGCGGAAGCTGACGCACAAATAGCAGCAACAATATGCCAGTGGGCAGCGCTCTCAACATGGCGACATGCAGTGGATAGTCCGCCGGTAGAAGCTCAGTCGTCACAAGGTAAGAAGTGCCCCAAATGGCAGGTGCGATTGCAGTTGTTATAACATCAAGGTGGGCGGAACTGGTTTTGGGCATGACTATTTTCCTTTATCTTGACGTCAAGATATATTGAATTAACTTGACGTCAAGATAAATCTTTGGAACATGGGAATCATGGATCATGTCGATAAAATTGTAGAGCAATGGCGCAACCAACGGCCAGACATCGATACCGCGCCCATGGCGCTGATTGGCCGACTTCAGAGAATTTCGATGCATCTCGCGTCAGGGATGAGCAAAAATTTCGCCAAATACGACCTGAATGGCGCAAGCTTTGATGTGTTGGCGACGTTGCGTCGCTCCGGCGCACCATATGCTTTGTCGCCTGGGGATTTGATGGCAAGCGCAATGATAACCTCTGGCACAATGACCAACCGCATTGATCAGTTGGAAAAACGCGGACTGGTCGCTCGTGCGCCTAATCCAGAAGACGGACGAGGGTTTCTTGTGTCGCTCACAGATGGAGGCTTTGCTCTGGTGGATGAGGTCGTTACTTCCCACGTGGGAACGCAGGCCAATCTTGCAAAAAAATTGAATGACGAAGAGCGTACTGCGCTCAATGTATTGCTGGCAAAATTTCTCAAGGGCTTTGAATAACACCTGATCTAAAAATACCTATTTCACGACATGCAAGATCTTGTTGCTGCATCTACCAATTCTCGTATTTGCTGCAAAAGTGGGTGTCGCTCTGTGTGGGCGACGCCATAGCGGATATTGAATTCATAGTCGAAATCCGGAGGGTTTTTGCCTATGACGTGCTGCAAAATGGTTTCAAGCTTGTCAAAGCCCTTTGCCAGCACCGCCTCTGGTGTGTTTGCAGCAGTATACTCATCCCACAATGCCATCAATTCGTCTTTAAGGTCCCCTTCCAATGGTGCGCAAAGTATTTCCAAATCGCGGCGTTCACGTTCATCTTTGTTGTCGTCCACGGTCTGATAGATGGCAGGTATGTCGCCTGAAATAGCTTCGCCTAGATCGTGAATGATGCAAAGTTTCAATAATCGCGTGAAATCAATGTCTGGTAGCTCTTTTTCAAAGAGCATCACCATCAGGCACAAGCGCCAAGTGTGCTCTGCTGTGCTTTCAGATGCACCTGAAGATGTAAACCCGCTTCGCAGCGTATCCTTCAATTTCTCTGACGCTTGAAGAAAAGCTAGAATGCCATGAAGTCGAATTGGGTTCATTGTGTCTCTCCTTTTAGCGGGATGAAAATTTCCCATTCAAACAACCGTCTCCTTACTCACCTCGAGCATAAGATTCTTTGCATACAGATGTTGGAGCAAATGAGTCCGCCCTCTATTGTCAATTACGGCGTGAGTAGCAATGGCGAAGCTCACATATTTTGTTTGTGTAAAATTTAGAGAGCGATAGGAACGTTTATATGGCTTTTGACGGTGTGGTGTTGCGAAACGCTCTGAAGTTTACCGAGATTTTACACAACACGGAAATCTATTCTGCCGCTAAAATGCAAGCCTACCAAAGGCGTCTGCTAAAACGCCTTGTGTATCACGCAAAAGCCGAAGTGCCATTCTACGAGACGCGCCTCAATCCTTTATTTGGTCCAAAGGACGAGATCCGTTGGGAGGCCTGGAAAGACATACCGATATTTTCACGCGCCGAGGCGCAGGCAGCAGGCGATGCGTTATTTGCAAGGAACACACCACCCCAAACAGGGAATTACTCTACTCAGACGACATCTGGCTCCACAGGAATGCCGTTGACCGTTCGCAGAAGTGCCTTAACCAGCATTATGTCAGCGGCCATCAATCAGCGCATTTTCAACTGGCACAACGTAAACTGTGACGGAACCATTGCATTCATCTTTGACGACACTGACGCTTTCCCTTACCCGGACGGACTTGTCGAGCGTGATTGGAACCTGAAGAATAAAAGCGCACAAGTCTATCAACTTTCAATCGGTTGTACCGTGAACCAGCAAATAGAATGGCTGGTCAGAAATGCACCCGACATTCTTGGCACATATCCTCAAAATGCACGTGCTATTGTGGAGCAGATGCAGCGTTCAGCCCAACCAATTTCATTTCAAACACTGATTTGCCATGGCGAGGTTCTTGGCAGGGAAACGAGGCAAGTAATTGAAGGTGCTGGAATTAAGATAATTGATCGTTTTGGTGGAGAGGATATCGGCGTGATTTCAGCGAACTGTCCAAATGGCACGTGGCATCATCAATTTTCAGAGGTTGGCCTAATGGAAATAGTGGCAGATGATGGTCAGACAATACTTAAGACTGGAATGGGGGCTTTGGTGGGGACACCACTTTATAATTATGCAATGCCATTCATCCGTTATCGCAATGGTGATCAAATTGAATTGTCTTCGACACCTTGCAGTTGTGGTCGAACACTACCCCGAATTGAGAGCATTCTAGGACGCGACCGGAATGTGTTTACGTTTAGCGATGGCAGCCAAGTCTGGCCCGATATGAACCAGTGGGAGTATGCGCCGTTTTTACCGGCGAAGCAGTTTCAGGTTATCCAGCACGCTCCGACAGAGGTAGAAGTTCTATATGTGCCGAGCGAAGAAAACGCGGAGGTAGATGAGTCAGGCTTTTCCAAACTGCTACGAGCGAAACTGCACAGCGACATTTTAGTAAAGTTGACTAAAGTTCAAGCGTTGGAGAGGGCGCCCTCAGGAAAGTTTGAAACTTGGAAAAGTTATGTCAATGCGAGTTGAGACGTTCACTTAGGATGGTTTGTCGAAGAAACTTCTCCTAGTCGTATGATCCTGTCCCCACGATAGCACCAGTACAACTGTTAACGTCAGTGTAGCTTTCAGAGGGACCATTTATTCTATCGATTGTTGGAATACATTCTTCAAGACCGAACAAATCTTCATCTCCGAGGAAGTCAGGATCGTCCTCGCGATGGCGGCGCATCAGGCTTTTATCTTCTCCAAAGTAGAAGCGAACACCACCCCATGCAGCCTGATAGTCATCTTCCCCAATGCGCGCTTCCGCAAACAGCGAAACACCGCTGGAAAACACTTGTTGGTCCAGTTGATATTCAACACCCAGTGCCAGCGCATTTCTCTCATGTATGTAACGATGCCCAACCGACAATTGGAAGTTTTCGTTCGCGTAGTAGGAAATATCTGACAGCGCAAAGAAGTTTTCACTGTCGGTTCTGAGCAACGCATTGTCAGTGTCTACAAATTCAACGCCAACCAGAGCCTTCGCAGTCCAATTTTGCCAGTAATATTCGCCTTCAACACCAATACGGCTAACTGAACCATCAATGTCTTCACGGTGCGTATAGGCACCATATACACCCAACAGGCCATAGGCAGGATTACGCCAGAACAAATGCCCTCCAGCCCCACCAATAAAGTCGCCTTCACGTGCGCCAGCCATACCATCAATCTGCACACCAAACGGGTGGCCAAGCGGAAGAGACAACGAACCTGTCACCAGACCGAAGCCTTCTTCGTCAAAGCTACCGCCTTGAATTGCGATCTTGCCATTAAGGCCAGAAACAGCCGGAAGCACTGTGGGCTCAACCGGTGTGCCCTCAATATACAGATCAGCGGCAAGCACCGATGAGGCAAAGATCACCGAACTGAAAAGTGAGGTTGATGCGAGAAGGCGTCTTCGGTTAAACATTGGCAAATCCAAGAGGAAAAAACATTGTGTAGGTATCCGCAATCTGAGTATGATTCGTCAACTAATTTACTCGATAGTCGAGGTATTATTTGTTTGTGTTACATAAAAATCGCAATGATAGAAAGGTCCACAATAAAACTGTAACAAAATACAGGCTACCTGCAAGCATCCTCGCGAGCAGAGGCGTTTTCGATGTAGTTTGCAGATTGATAGTCTGCACAAAAATCAGTGTAACGATTTGCCTGCCCAAATATAAAGCCTGCTATAACGCCAATTACTAGACCTGCGAGGAGGCCAGCACCAATACCAAGCATCATACTTGTGATATTCAGCATTTTGAAGTTTCCCTCGTCATCTTACCCACGCGCTAATCTTAGTGCTGCAGCGCCTGCAATTGGGCCTACCACTAGGCTCAACAAAGACAATGCGCACAAGATTAGAAATGGTGTGAAAAATGGCGTGGAAATTGTTGTGCTGGCGCTGTTCAGGGCATTAGCCGCGGAAACTCCAAAAATAAGCACAGGAATGGTAAGCGGTAGCACTAATATGGACAGCAACATTCCGCCGCGCTGAAGTGCTACCATGAGAGCTGAACCAATCACGCCAATGAATACCAACGCTGGTGTCCCGACTAACAACGTGAGTGTGACGCCTCCAATTGCTGTTGCATCAAGATTGAGAAACAGCGAGAAAACTGGTGCTCCGACTATAAGTGGCAAACCGGTGGCGACCCAATGGCCAAGGCCTTTTGCCAGAACTGCGAGCTCTAGTGGCAAGGGGCTAAGATAGAGGACGTCCAACCCACCATCTTCCAAATCAGCTTGAAACAGTCGGTCCAAACCAAGCAATGTTGCCAACAACGCGCCGATCCACAAAATGGCAGGTCCAATACGCGCCAGTAGTTTTAAATCCGGTCCAACTGCGAATGGCAGGATAACAATGACGGCCAGAAAGAATAAAAGACCCAACAAAGCGCCGCCGCCAACCCGCCATGCCAGCCTCAGTGATTGAACGAAGATCGCCCAGAAACTGCTCACAACCACGTCTCACCCAATTCAGGAGCGTAGGATTGACTTGGCTCTATTTCCAGCACATCGCTTATGGCTCCAGGAAGTGGTAGATGGGTGGCGGCCACAATAATCCCGCCAGTATCCAGATGCGATTGCATCATGACACCCAGCCTATCCTGTGATGCAGCATCCAACGCTGATGTTGGCTCATCCAGTAGCCAAACCTGCCGATGGTTGAGCAACAAGCGTGCTATCGCCACACGTTTGCGCATACCTGCAGACAAATAGGCAACCGGGAGGTCTCTGGTTCGGGGGAGAGCGACAATGTCTAATGCCTCATCCACACTGTGCAAGTGCGTCTCTCCGCCGTACAAATCTTGGAAAAATAACAAGTTCTCTGCAACCGTTAAAGCTGTTTTCAACCCATCCAGATGTCCAAAATAATGGCAATGTTCTTGATATGGCAAGTCTTCCGACACGGCGTCGCCTGCAATCTCAATAGTCCCACTTTCGGGCTTCAAAAGGCCCGCGATGGCGCGCAGAAGCGTGGATTTTCCCGCACCATTTGGCCCGCGCACAGCCAAAAACCCACCTGCTTCGACCCGTATATCCAAAGGTCCCAATATCCTGCGCTCACCGCGGTTCAGGATTAGTTTTTCAACGTTCAAATACATAAATGAGCTATGTTTAAATGGCAGCGCTTCGACATATTCTTAGCAGCAATTTTGATTTCATGCAGTTTTGTGTTCGCATTTGCAGCATTTGTGGCGTAGACGATAGCGAAGACCCTAGACAAAAGGCGTGTTGGGGATGTCTGGTCAGCCAGATAGATATCCACTATAAGCCTCTCGACTCTCGTTATTTCAGATGGCGTTTCAGTAGTTTCATACTCTGCTGAACTGCTTTTGGCACCATCGATTTTCCACCGGCGGAGAGGGCTGGGTGGAAACACTTGAAAGGAGCCGCCCTATGGCCAAATCTCTCGATAGCTTCAAATCACGTAAGCAGCTTACCATTAAAGGTAAAACCTACACCTATTTCAGTCTTGTGGAAGCAGAGAAAAACGGATTATCCGGCATTTCCCGGCTGCCATTTTCGTTGAAAGTCCTTCTGGAAAACCTGTTGCGCTTTGAAGATGGCCGCACGGTTACTGCAGAGGATATCAAAGCGATGGCGGAATGGCTGGTAAACCACAAATCCACTCGCGAGATTGCCTATCGCCCCGCACGCGTTTTGATGCAGGATTTCACGGGCGTTCCTGCTGTGGTGGACCTGGCAGCTATGCGCGATGCGACAGCGATGCTCGGCGGCGACCCTGCCAAGATCAACCCGCAGGTGCCTGTTGATCTGGTTATCGATCACTCTGTGATGGTTGACAATTTCGGCAACGTCAAAGCGTTCCAGCAGAATGTTGATCGCGAGTATGAGCGTAATGGCGAGCGTTATACATTTCTGAAATGGGGTCAGGAAGCGTTTGAAAACTTCCGCGTTGTGCCACCAGGGACCGGCATTTGCCACCAGGTAAACCTTGAATATCTGGCCCAGACCGTTTGGACTAAAGAGGAAGCCGGCGAGACAATCGCTTATCCCGATACGCTTGTCGGCACAGATAGCCACACAACCATGGTCAACGGCATGGCCGTTCTTGGCTGGGGTGTTGGCGGTATCGAAGCAGAAGCGGCGATGCTCGGTCAGCCGGTTTCCATGCTGATCCCGGAAGTGGTTGGCTTTAAACTCACCGGTAAAATGCGTGAAGGCGTCACCGCGACCGATCTGGTGCTGCGCGTTGTGGAAATGCTGCGTGAAAAAGGCGTTGTCGGAAAATTTGTTGAGTTTTTTGGCCCCGGCCTGTCCAACATCTCTCTGGAAGATGCCTCGACCATTGCCAACATGGCGCCAGAATACGGCGCGACATGCGGCTTTTTCCCGGTCGACAGCGACACGATCCGTTATCTTGATGTATCCGGCCGCGACGAAGACCGTATCGCGCTCGTGGAGGCATACTCCAAAGAGCAGGGCATGTTCCGCGATGACAGCACGCCTGATCCGGAATTCACCAGCGTTCTTGAATTGAACATGGATGATGTTGTGCCAGCGATTGCTGGTCCAAAACGTCCGCAAGACCGTGTTGAACTTTCCAATGCAGCCCCTGCCTTTGCCGACGCTATGAACGGCGAATTCAAAAAGTTTGCACGCACGGACCGTGTCGCCGTTGAAGGCCGCGAGCATGATCTTGGCAATGGCGATGTGGTGATCGCGGCGATTACGTCCTGCACCAACACATCTAACCCAAGTGTGATGATCGGCGCCGGCCTGCTGGCCCGCAACGCGCGAGCCAAAGGCCTAACAGTCAAGCCATGGGTCAAAACATCGCTCGCACCTGGATCACAGGTGGTGACCGAATATTTGAAAGCGGCCAATCTACAGGACGATCTGGATGCTATGGGCTTCAACCTTGTTGGCTATGGCTGCACCACCTGCATTGGTAACTCCGGCCCGCTGCCTGAAGAAATCTCAGATGCCATCAACGACAACAATCTGGTGGCGACATCGGTTCTATCAGGCAATCGCAATTTTGAAGGCCGCGTGAACCCGGATGTGCGTGCCAACTATCTTGCGTCTCCGCCACTGGTTGTGGCTTATGCCATTGCTGGCTCACTGAACATCGACATCACCACTGAGGCGCTCGGCAATGATCAGGAAGGCAATCCGGTTTATCTGAAAGACATCTGGCCTTCCTCGCAGGAGATCGCAGATCTCGTGCGTACCTCCATTACCCGCGCCATGTTCCAGGATCGTTACGGAGATGTGTTCAAGGGTGATGAGCAGTGGCAGGACATCAAAATCTCCGGCGGCATGACATATGGCTGGTCCGATGGATCAACTTACGTTCAAAACCCGCCATATTTTGAAGGCATGGAAATGGAAGCGGCTGATGTCACTGACATTGAAAATGCCCGTGTTATGGGTCTCTTCCTCGACAGCATCACCACCGACCACATTTCTCCTGCGGGCGCTATTAAGCGCGATGGTCCGGCTGGCGATTATCTGGTCGAGCATCAGGTGCGTCCAATGGACTTCAACTCCTATGGTGCCCGTCGCGGCAACCACCAGATTATGATGCGCGGCACCTTTGCCAACATCCGCATCAAGAACCAGATGCTGGAAGGCGTTGAAGGTGGTATGACCAAAATGGGGTCAAATGGCGACGCGATGCCAATCTACGATGCCGCCATGGCCTACAAGGAAGCTGGCACACCGCTGGTTGTTTTTGCCGGCAAGGAATACGGCACAGGTTCATCCCGTGACTGGGCAGCCAAAGGCACACGCCTGCTGGGTGTGCGTGCAGTGATTGCTGAAAGCTTTGAACGTATCCACCGTTCCAATCTGGTTGGCATGGGCGTTCTGCCACTGGTCTTCACTGGCGGCGACAGCTGGAAGTCCTTGGGCATTGATGGCTCTGAAGAAGTGACCATCAAAGGCCTGGAAGATCTGAAACCACGCCAGAACCTAAACGCAGACATCACCTTCGCAGATGGCACCACCAAGAGCGTTGAACTGCTGGTGCGCATCGATACAGAAGATGAGCTGGAATACTACAACAATGGCGGCATCCTGCACTACGTACTACGCAATCTGGTAAAAGCTGCATAAGGCAGTCGGTTACATGTGACTTGAAAGCGGCCCCCCACGGGGCCGTTTTTGTTTGGGCAGATGAACTAATCACTGATAGTTCATTGGGTAATTCTGGTGCTAACTCACGATTTAGCCGTCCAACTCAGTGCGTATCTTGCAGAGTTGATATGAAATCAATTTGTAATACTGCCATCTTCAATTTGTTGCTTCAGAGAACCAGCATGGGCTACCAATTCACCATAAAACTCAACAATGCTTGAAACCTTCTGTCCTGAAACAAAAGAGTTATTATGTAGAATAGCAAACTCATGACTTGCTTGCTCTGCCGCCCAAAAACTGGTCTGGTTTTCTCGCGTAATATTATCGAAAACGTTTTGAAGAGAGCGTTTATGAACCGAAGAGAATTCTGACAAAATCTGACCCAAATTTTCTTCTCGTTTTGGTCGAGGAATTCCTTGAGAATCGTAAGGTCTTGAGGGTGGTAGTCGGAAAACGAGTTCACTGCCCAGAAAATCTTTGAGAGGGGTGTTGGAGTTCAGTTTGTCAAAATCAGACATACGCCCTTTTTGATAGGAAACTATCAATGGTGCCATTAGCGTAAGCTGTATTGGAATTGCATGATGCCAAGTTGCAACTACGTCGCTCAAAATTCTGACGCATCTCTGGATATCGCGTAATTCTATCCTGGTTTCGGCAAAATATCTCTGCAGAAAAACTAGGCTATCTTCGTTCATAGGAGCTTTGAGACGTTTAAGATCAATTCCAGCAATTTGGATGCTGTGAGCTACATACATCTCCTTGGTAGGAGTCTTGAGTTGATAAGATCTGTCAAAAAACCTGCTGAGATAGCTGCTGCTATCAAAATCGTTTCCGTAGATTGCATTGATGGAATGTTGGAGCTGAGTTGTATCCGTTGCAACAACGAATCCTATTTTTGGTACTGAGAACAGGTGCTTTACTCTTTCCAACATCTCAATTGCATAGGTCGGCCTGCAGCGGTCTAATTCATCAATGAAAATTAGCAGAGACCGGGTTTCTTCTGTACCATCGGTAGCGCCTAGCTGGTCGACGAACTTGTTGAGCGCCAAATGAAAATCCGCCTTTGCCTTGCGATCTTGTTGTATTCCCTCAAAGGCCAATTTTCCAAGCTCATCTACTAATGCATCCGCACCGTCCTTCAAGATGTTGTCAATATCGCTTTCGCCGAGATGACGATTCAACTGCGTTTTCACAAAGCCTTTGGCTGAAGCAACTGCAACGCGCATTCCTACCTCGCGCACTTTAGTAAAATTAAATCCTTTAGTTTTTGTCGCATTTTTCAATTTATCGTTTTCAACGCATTCGTCTATTTCCAATATAATGGATGCTAGCGCGTCATCTTCATGGTCGTTTTCCCAGGCATTGACGTAAGCCACCAAGTGGCCTTGCGCTCGTAAGTCTTCTGCCCAATTCTTGATCATGTAGGTTTTGCCAGCACCCCAAGCCGCGTCAACATTCAGAACAAAAGCGGGATTTTCATCGTCCTCTTGCTTGTTCTGAATACGGCTCAAAAGGTATTTGGAAAGAAAATCTGCCTCGGATTTGCGATCAAGAAGATCTACATTCCCATTCCAATCCTGAGGCTTGTTTGTCTCTTCAGTCAATGAAGTTGTCTCACATTTAGGAATCTGACATCGATCAAGATACCATAATGCTTGTAAAATTGGTTGTGTATACGTGTGCTGCACTGCATTAGTCGCGCAAAGCGATAATGCAGTGCAGCTTCACCCCTTCGGTGGTTCCATGTTCAGTACCGCTCGCACCAGCGCATTGCGACCGCGGGCGCCGGATTTGTCGTAGGCGCGTTGCAAATGGGTGCGGACGGTATTGATGGTGATGCCAAGGTCTTCCGCTATCTCGGACAGATCATGCCCCTCAACGACCAATTTCACAATCTGTGCCTGGGTTGATGAAAAATTGTAGACTTGTTTTGCCCAGCCGAGTTTTTGTTCTACAAGCCGATAGTCTTCAAATGAGATCAGCACTTTCGTGTCTTTCAGCGAAATCCAGCAATATTGTGTCACCGAAAACTCATTTTCGCCCAGCATAACGGGTTGCACGGCCTTGTCCGGCGGAATGTAGCATAGCAATTCATCATTGAATCTATGTGCGTCAGCAATCATGTTTTGAAGGGCTATATCGCGTTGGTTGTCTCTTGCCCTCAATCTGTCACCGCGAATGGTCAACTCTGGAAAGTCTGGGAGTTGTTTTTTTGCTTCAGTATTCATCCATAGTACACGGCCGGATGCGTCGACTTCGATGAGCGGACAATGGACGTGATCAATACTGCGCTGCATGATGACCATGCACAGGATTTTCCACTCACCATCTATTTTCTTCAATACACGTTGTTCGTGCTGGAAGCCGGCCAGAGTTAGCGGGTCGCTTGCATCGGGTCCGGTTTGATCGAACGTTGCCCAAGCCATATCCGAGCCGATAACAATATTCATATTCCTACGTTGTATCTGATCCGGCGAAATATCCGTTTTTGGATGTTTGGAAAAATTCTCCTTGTGAAGTCGACCAAGGGTTTCCCAACCTTCATCCACCCGCATGCCGCCGATAACTGACGCGAGGAAACGACGCGTGTCCGGTGTTTGTGCCCAACATGCCGCCCACGCATCATAATCTCTTGCCAGATACGCCTGCGTGTCTGCGTCGAGAAGTTGAATAATTGCCGCGCGGTCTGTTTCGTTATTGCAAGTCATTTGAAAGTTGTGGTCCATTCTAAAGAAACCTTTTGGCTTTGCCAAAGAGCCGGCAGAAAAACTGAAAGAAACTCGGGGTTCTCACCGCGTCTTGATAATATTTGTCTTCGCTATGTCTATCGCGGTCTATACTTGTTTTTGAGAATATTTTATGTGCAGCAACCATCATATAGGGATCCAAAATCGTCTCCGTTTGAGATGCTGATCAATATGGTCAGCAGTAAGCGACGAACCTATCGGATGTGTAAGCGGTGGTTTGTCATACGCAGGGGGGACAGCGTGAAAATTCACCTGCTGGCAACTATAAATTGATATAAATTTCAACGCACTAAGACGGGGCTCAAACGCATCCAATATGTAGTTTGACCAATGTAAATGCTAAGTATAGCATTGGATTTACGGCGCTCTGGCAACAGCACCAGTGTGAAAAGACTTTGTCTTTTCATCAGTGGATCGGGGGATGCAGCGTTAAATTCGAACCTTGATGCTGGAGCATTTCAAAAAATGAACTTACTCAAAAAAACTACGTATTTTCTGGGGGCTGTCCTTTGCAGTCTGACATTAGCCACGAGCGTAAGCGCGAGTAGTCGCGGTGTGGTATGGAATCTGTACACTGGCTCACAAGGAGCGTTTCTGTCTGCAAAGGCTTTTGCATCATTTTTGGGAAGTGAAGAGGTGTCGGAAACTCTCATCTTTTCAGCCTCCTGCAATCCACAAACGCCCACTCCCTATGCGACTGCTGTCATGCGAATTCCGCAGGGTCAAACAGCTCCGCCAAGTTCAAATTTGCAAGTTTGGTTTCCTGGCGGAAATTACCTGTTTCTTGGCGGTTATCTGGATCAGATAGCGTCTGTAAACGCTGGTGATAACAAACCCCGTTACGGTTTTAATGTGACCTTACCTTCGGCTTTGTTCAACGCGCTAATGGAAAACGGCTCTCGTTTTCATCCAAAAGTGGACATGGGTGATGCTGTCCAAGGCAAAGGCGCTAAACTTGAAATTTTTGACAGGGACCGTCAGAAAGTTCGTGATTTTGTGGCAACCTGTACAAGCTTTGCTCAGCAAAACCCGGGAACGAGTACCACCCAAAGAGAGGCACCATATGCCTGTAGGGATTTCCTGAATGGTCCGAATTCGTTCAACGGAAATCAGGCTGTGAACTATGGCAACCAAATCGCTGACAGGCTGTGCGGCCAGGCGCGTATGGATGTGCGCCCAGCCGTTTGCATGCACCAGGTAATGGCAAACAGAATACCTTGGAACCAACAAGGCGCCACGAATTGGGATGCCGAAAATGCCGCTGATTTGTGCCATCAGACATCAAATCCCGCTGGTCGCATTTCATGTTTCTCTGGACATATAAATGCGGGTGTTCCCTGGAATGCAGGAATTACCGCTTGCAAGTTCGTAAACTAGCGTTGGTTTTGGGCGTTTTATGTGCGCCCAGAAGTTTCTTGCAACTAAATCTGATCGGTCAGCGTATCTACATCGACAACCATGTTCTTTGTAGCTCTGGGTGACCTTTCAGATATGGCCTTTATAAAATTCCTCATCATACTTGTTGCCGCTGCTGTGTCGCTGCTGGCGCTTTACACCTACGGCGCCAGCAAATGGCTGGAAAACAAGTTTCCGCCATTGGGGCATTTCGTGGAAGTGGGTGGCGAGCGCCTGCATTACTTGTCGAAAGGCCAGGGTCAACCCATTGTCTTGTTACACGGCGCCAGTGCATCCTTAAGAGATATGGAAGCTAGTCTTGTTGATGACCTGGCAAAGGACTTCCAGGTTATTGCTTTCGATCGACCCGGCTATGGATACAGCACTCGTAACAATGGAACTTGGCCAAACCCTGATATTCAGGCGGTGTTGATTGAGAAGGCTCTGGCAAAACTGGGTGTTGAAAAGCCGATAGTCGTAGGTCATTCCCTAGCTGGCTCTGTTGTCATGGCTTATTTGCTGCATTTCCCAGAACAGGTTTCAGGCGGCATTTTATTGGCGGGCGCAACCCACCCGTGGGACACGGGCGTAAGTCCGAATGTGCGCTTGGCAAGAGCTCCCATTATCGGTCAGCTTTTTGCATCAACTCTCGTAATGCCAGTGGGACAGGCAATTTTTGATGGTGCGATTCAGAATGTCTTTAGCCCAGAAGATCCGACAGAGGGCTACGAAGAGCGGACGGGTGCCATGCTAGCACTTCGGCCGGGCCCATTTCGTGCCAGTGCTCAGGATGTGAAAAATTTGAGTCCTTTTTTGATGCGCCAGAGCAAGCGTTACGGCGAAATCAAAGCACCACTTCTTCTGATCACAGCCGAGAAAGATACGATTGTCCCCGCATGGAACCATGCGGAACGTGTTATCAAAGCGGTTCCGCAAGCTGAACTGGTCGAGGTAGAGGGAGCAGGGCACGCATTCCACCATAGCCGTCAGGAAGAAATTGTGAAAATGATCCATAAATTTGTGAGGCAGCAACATTTTGAAATCCAGCCTGCATCATCATGACATAAACTGGCATCAGTTTTCGATACGCTTGGCAAAGTGAAAGTGGCTTAACGGCAGGTGGTAGGTGACGTGATTGAGGGTTTGGAGCAATTCATTGTAGAAGCAAAGGCCGCGGCCTATGTGGGAGGCGGCGCTACGTTGCCGTCCAGCAGAACGAATACCCATGATATTGGTTTTGAACGCGATAACTGGACCTATCTGGACAGTTACCTTGGCGGAACCGATTTCATTGGCCAAGAGGCGGTTTGGCTGACGGGGCAGCCGGTATGGGCCATGAACTATTATGGACGCATCCTGAGGGCCGATTTGATTGATGCAGATGTGGCGGGACATGTCATCAAACAGGCATTGAGTGAAATGTATTTGCAGGGTCGGTTTTTAGGCGGTTTCGAATGGCGCAAGGCAGCACATAGCTATGAAGACGAAAATCGCGGCAATGTGAACGCCTTCTTCGGCACAGAACGCATTATTATGTCGCAGGTCGAAGTGTATCGCTTGGACTATCATGGTGGGCTCATCAAAGACTGAAACAGGCTTGCTAGCTATGAGCGTCAAATGCCATTCCAAAGCAATCTTGGAATGGCTCTTCTAAAAAATCAGATAGTCAGCCGGCCTCTGGACCGCGGCTGAGAGCCGCAACGCCGGTCCGCGAGACCTCAACCAACCCAAGAGGACTCATAATCTGAATGAATTGTTCGATTTTTGAGCTGCGTCCTGTAATTTCAAACACGAAGTGATTGATGTTCGCATCAATCACTTGTGCACGAAACGCATCCGCCAGACGCAGTGCTTCCACACGGTGTTCTCCATTGCCCACAACCTTCACAAGAGCTAGCTCGCGCTCCAGTGGTTTGTCATGGCCTCGTTCATCAGCCAAGCGCGTCAGATCTACAACCCGATGAACAGGAACCAATCGTTCCAGTTGCGAACGGATTTGACGAAGCACTTGTGGCGTCCCGGTTGTCACTATCGTGATGCGGGACAAGTGCTTCTCATGTTCCGTTTCAGAGACTGTGAGGCTGTCAATGTTATAGCCACGGCCAGAGAAGAGGCCAATGACACGTGCCAGAACACCAGGTTCATTGTCCACCAGGACGGACAAAGTATGTGTTTCCAGCGTATCCACGAATTCAGGGATGAAGTAGGCGGAGCCTGGTTGGTCTTTTAGGTTTGAGTCGCTCATGTGTATCTCGATCTTGGCTCGGTTCTAGCGCAATTCTGGGTTCAATCTCATCGCAAACGCAAAGGCGCTGGTTAAACCAACGCCTTGCCTTCTTCATCAATGGCTGAGCCTACAGCATCGTCGCTTGCTTCATCTGGTAGGAGCATTTCATTGTGCGCTTTACCCGATGGGATCATCGGGAAGCAGTTTGCAAGGTTGGCAACCCGGCAATCAAAAATTACAGGTCGTTTGACTGCGATCATTTCTTTGATCGCATCGTCCAGCTCATCCGGTTTTTCAGCACGCATGCCCACCGCACCATAGGCTTCTGCCAATTTCACAAAATCAGGCATGGCCTCAGTGTAGCTGTTGGACAAGCGATTGCCATGAAGTAATTGCTGCCATTGACGCACCATGCCCATGTACTGATTGTTCAAAATGAAAATCTTAATCGGTAGCTCATGTTGAACGGCGGAAGACATTTCCTGAATGTTCATCTGAACCGACGCATCTCCAGCTATGCAAACACACAGACTATCGGGATGAGCAACTTGCGCACCCATTGTTGCAGGTAGTCCATAGCCCATCGTGCCAAGGCCACCCGATGTCAACCAACGGTTCGGGTCTTCAAAGCCATAATACTGCGCAGCCCACATTTGATGCTGGCCGACTTCAGTAGAAATATAACTGTCCAAATGCTTGGTTAGCTCATACACGCGCTGTATTGCATATTGCGGCATGATCACATCATTGCTCGGCGTATAAGCCAAAGAGTTACGAGCCCGCCACGTATCAATCTGTTTCCACCATGTCTTCATATCGCCTTTGCTTGGTCGCTTACTGCTACCGCGAATGAGGCGCACCATATCTTCCAGAACATGGGCAATATCACCAACAATCGGAACGTCAACACGTACGTTCTTGTTGATAGATGACGGATCGATATCAATGTGAATTTTTTTGGCATTCGGCGCAAATGCGTCCAGACGACCCGTGATGCGGTCATCGAACCGCGCACCGATACACACCATGACGTCGCAGCCATGCATGGTCATGTTGGCTTCATATGTGCCGTGCATGCCGAGCATACCCAACCAGTTATCGCCTGAAGCCGGATAAGCACCAAGCCCCATCAAAGTTGATGTAATCGGGAAGTCAGTAATGGATACCAGTTCGCGCAACAGATGGGTTGCCTCAGGACCGGAATTGATGACGCCTCCGCCAGTATAGAGAATTGGCTTTTTGGCACTCATCATCATATCAACGGCGTGGCTGATCTCCGATAATTCACCCTTGAGTGGCGGGTGATATGTTTTATGCGCAACGTTCTTGGGACCTGTGTAGACGCCTGTTGCAAACTGCACGTCTTTGGGGACATCCACTACCACGGGGCCAGGACGACCGGTTGTTGCGACATAAAACGCTTCATGAAGAATCCGGGAGAGATCGTTCACGTCGCGAACTAGCCAATTATGTTTGGTGGCCGGACGAGTGATGCCAACGGTGTCACATTCCTGAAAGGCATCGTTACCAATGAGATGAGTTGGAACCTGGCCTGTAATGCAAACCAGAGGAATGGAATCCATCAGTGCGTCTGTCAGCGCGGTCACCATATTGGTAGCACCCGGACCAGACGTTACCAGCACCACTCCCGGCTTTCCTGTTGAGCGGGCGTAGCCTTCAGCCGCATGGCCTGCACCTTGTTCGTGGCGGACAAGAATGTGGCGAACGTCTTCCTGCTGATGAAGTTCGTCATAAATCGGCAGCACCGCGCCACCTGGATATCCAAACAAATCTGTAACACCCTGATCTTTCAGGGCCTGAATGACCATTTCTGCGCCGGTCATTTCCTTGCCGTCCATATTGCGCGTCACGATGCTCTACTCCCGTATATCTGCACGCTTCAAAAAACTTGATCGTCTCTTCTGTCTCTCAGGTGTTTGGCAACACAAAAATTGCCAACAAAAAAGGCCCCGTTCGGGACCTTAGCTGCGCGTTACCATTCGGTGAGATTTTCAAATCACACCGGCAACGCGCCTCACCACCACAAGAATTACAAATTTCAACATGGATTTCTCCGTTTCAAGTGCTGGCAAGTTAGAGGTGGGTGCTAAGTCGGTCAACCCTGTTTTTCCAATTCTTGCGCAATTTGGTCTAAATCTTTCAGCATCTTATCGGGTGCGTCTTGCCAACTCATCGGATCCAACCTCGGCCAGTCACCCATCTGATTTCGAAACCAAGTCATCTGGCGCTTTGCATATCGCCTAGTATCGCGTTGTGAAAGTGAAATTACTTCCTCAAATTCGGTGGCCGTTATCGGAACTGAACGCTCGTAAAAATGCGGCACCCCAATGGCTTTCATCAAAGGAAGGTCCTGCGAGATTTTTTGTGATAGCAAATCATGCGCCTCTGCTGCTCCGCCTTCATCGTGTACCATCTGGAGGAAACGTTTGTCGATGCGTTGATATAACCAAGCGCGATCTGATGGCATCAAAACAATACGAATAGTTTGCTGAACTGGGAGAATTGAATTGGCTGCAGCATGTCGTTGCCATGATGAGAGACTCTGTCCGGTCAACTCAAGAACCATCAAGGCGCGCAATGTACGTTGTCTGTCTCCTCGTTCAATGCGAGTGGCCGCTGATGGATCAGACGAGAACAGTTTTTCTTGAAGTGTTTGTATGCTTTGATCCGCATGATTGGCGACAAAATTGTTGAATTGCTCGGGTGGGAATTCTGGCAAAGCTGAAAGGCCCTCTGTCAGTGCTTTAAAGTAAAGCCCCGTGCCGCCGACAAAAATGGGTATTTGCCCCACCTTCTCGATCTTTGGCAATATGCGCTCGACTGCACGCAACCACTCTCCAACAGAGTAGCGCGTCGTGGGTGCTACATGTCCATATAGATGATGTGGCAGGCTTTCTTCATCTGAAGTGGAAGGGCGGGCCGTTAGAACTCGAAGACCATCATAGACCTGCATTGAATCAGCATTGATGATGGCACCGTTGATCTTTTTCGCAAGGGACATCGCAAACCCAGACTTGCCGCTGGCTGTTGGGCCAGCTATCAAGACAGCGCGTTTTGTCATCGTTCTAGCCCTACAATATCATACCAGTTCCGGAACATTTATGCCTTCTGTATTAACGTTAATCGCCGCGCCAGAGTTTACTGGGCTCCCTGACATTGTGACAGCTCTTCAAAGCCAATTGGCTATCACGCAGGAGCCGCGCTGGCTACAGGAAGGCGTCGCCGTTGATCTGATGTGCTCTGCAAAGCACCAAGATCATGTGCAAGGTGCAATTTTAGATCGACCGATAGATTATGCGGTACAAGCAACAGAACACCGCCGCAAGAAGCTCCTTATAGCCGATATGGATAGCACTATGATCGGTCAAGAGTGCATTGATGAGTTGGCGGCGGAAGTTGGCCTGAAAGAAAAAGTCGCCGCTATTACTGCTGCTGCAATGCGCGGGGAAATTGAATTTAACCCTGCGTTGCGCGAACGAGTTGCCCTGTTGAAGGGGTTGCCTGAAAACGTGGTGGATCAGGTCATAGAAAACCGCATTACCTTGACCCCCGGCGGCACTGTATTGGTAAAAACCATGCAGAAGCACGGTGCCTATGCGGCCCTCGTCTCAGGAGGATTCACGGCCTTTACCAATCGAATAGCAGAGCGTATCGGTTTCAATGAAAATCGCGCAAATATATTGAACATCGAAAATGGAAAACTTAGCGGTACTGTTAAGGAACCTATTTTGGGTCGTGAGGCAAAGATTGAAGCTCTTGAGCAAATTTCAAAGCAGCTTGGTGTAACGCCAGCCAATGCTATTGCTGTAGGTGACGGCGCAAATGACCTGGGAATGATTGGATTGGCGGGCCTAGGCGTTGCCATTCATGCAAAACCAGCTGTCGCAGCACAAGCGGATGTCTGCATTAAACACAATGATTTATCCGCACTCTTGTTTTTGCAGGGGTATGCGCGAAATGAATGGGTGTAGCCGGCCCGTTCCGGTAGTTGACCGCTAAGCTCCTCATTAAAGTTCGGTAAAATAAGAGAGATACCGTCGATTTTACATCCAAATACCAGCAGCATGTAGCAGCAAAGCTAATTTCAATATCTTAGTTGGTGCCGCGAAAAACCATTGCGATTGTCATCACGATGCCGCAATCAAATCATTTACGAATGTATCGCAATATCAAATGCGTCCAGCACGCTTTCGTGCATTGCTTCTGACAAGGTGGGGTGCGGGTAGATGATTTGCATCAAATGTTCTTCGGTCGTTTCATGCCCAATGGCCGTAACAAAACCTTGTATCATTTCTGTCACTTCTGAACCCACCATGTGCGCACCCAAAAGCTCGCCGGTTTCTCGGTCAAAGATAGTCTTTACCAGCCCGTTTGTATCACCCATTGCAACTGCCTTGCCATTGGCAAGGAAGGGGAACCGACCGACGCGCAGTTTGTAACCGGCAGCCTTTGCAGCGGCTTCTGTTAATCCAATTGATGCGACTTGAGGTTGGCAATAGGTGCAGCCAGGAATGCGCGATGTCTCGATCGAGTGGGAGGTACCTTTCGCGATCGCTTCAACACAAACTACGCCTTGATGCTCTGCTCTGTGGGCCAGCATTGGCGCGCCCGTTACATCACCAATTGCATAGATGCCGTCGACAGACGTTTTACCAAATTTACTTGTAGCAATTCCTTGAGCATCGGAATTGATCCCCAGTTTTTCAAGACCTAAACCTTCCGTGTTTGGAACAACGCCAATGGCGGAGATAACCTTATCAAAGGTTTCGGTTGTTTTTGTTCCTGCATCATCTGACAAGGTTACTTTAACGCTTGTTTTCGCGCGCTGAAGTTTTTCAGCCCTGGTTTTGGTCAGAATACGTATGCCGCGTTTTTCAAATGCTTTTTGAACAACACTCGCAATTTCGCTGTCTTCCTGAGGAAGAATGTTTGGCAACATCTCAACAATAGTCACCTTGGTTCCTAGGGCGTGGTAAAATGAAGCGAATTCAACTCCTATTGCCCCCGAGCCCATAATCAATAGAGACTTAGGTGCCTTTTGGGGCATCATCGCTTCAAAATACGTCAGAACCAATTCACCATCGGGTTCAAAACCCGGTAGTATTCTGGGGCGCGCACCGGTCGCCAAAATGATGTTCTTTGCGGTGTAGCTCCCATGCCCCTTTGTGTTTTTCGGGGCAGGGTGGGCAGGTTTAACAACAGGCTTTTTAGAAGCGCTAACGTTAATTTTGCCAGGTGCTGTAATCTGTGCTTCTCCCCAAATCACATCAACTTTGTTTTTCTTTAGCAAATGGGTGACACCCATATTTAGTTTTGCTGATACAGAGCGCGATCTGGCAACCATCTTTGGAACATTGGCTTTGGCAGGTGACGCTTCAACACCAAAGTCGCTGGCTTGATTGAAGTGTTCCAGCATCTCTGAAGATCGCAACAATGCTTTTGTCGGAATGCATCCCCAATTCAAGCAAATTCCACCCAAATGTTCACGTTCAATAACAGCTGTCTTTAATCCAAGTTGGGCGGCGCGTATCGCGGCCACATAACCGCCAGGTCCAGCCCCAATGATTGCGACATCATACTGTGCTTGTGTCATGTCTTGCGCCTTGTCTAGTTATCAGAAAAAGGTGACTTCAATGCAGTGCGGAACTGTTTTATTAAACGTCAGGAAAAATCACTATATGTTTCAATAGTTTCTCTGAGGCTTTGTAAAAACTTCGCGCCATATGCTCCATCAATGGCTCTGTGATCTGCTGCAAGCGTAAGTGAAAGAATATCGCGACCGTGCACACCGCCACGATGTTCTCGAAGTTCCCGTTTCACGGCACCAACACCAAGAATGCCTGCTTCTGGTGGGTTTATAATTGGGAGAACATCGACGCCATACATGCCCAAATTGGAAATTGAAAATGTACTTTTAGCTTGTGATTTGTTTATGCCTCGACGTGCAGAAGCAGCATAGTCCCGAATCAGTCGAGAAACTTCACTCACCGGTTTCAAAGGCGTGTTTTCGATAGCCGGAACCATCAGGCCACCGTCTACTGATACAGCAACGCCAATGTTTACATTGCCCTTCAAAACAGTACCGGTTGTAGAGACCAAGGCGTTTAATTGAGGGAATTCAAGAAGCGTCAGTGCTGTTGCGTGAACGACGATATCATTCAATGAAAGCTTTTCGCCTGTTATATCCAAATGGGCTTTGCGACGTATCTGCAACTCGGTTATATCCGCCTGACCCATCAAATAGAAATGGGGTATGGTTTGTTTGGATAGCAACAACCGGTCTGCAATAACTTGTCGCATCCGAGAGAAAGGCATTTCCGTGTCTTCTGCTTCAGCAGAAATTGGATCGGCTGCTGCAGCAGGCCGTGTAATCGTTGGGCTCGCAACGACCGGCGCTGAAGCGCGTGCTTCAATTGCATTCTCTACATCGCGCTTGACCACCGATCCATTTGGACCGGTCCCGGAAATTTCTACAATGTCCAACCCATTTTGCGCGGCTATACGTCGTGCCAACGGTGAGGAAGAAGATGAAGATGTCGTGTCACTCTGTAGTGCCGGCTCGACAGCGGCCGCAGTTGAAACTGCCGCAACAGGGGAAGGTTCGTTGCTTTCTTGCGGGACGGATTCACCTTCCTCACCTAAGAAGATAATCGGCTCAAGCACGGTCGCCAATTCACCTGCTTTATATAGCAAGCTTAGAACTGTGCCTTCTTCATAGGCTTCCACTTCGAAGCTGGCCTTTTCAGATTCGACAAGGGCAATGACGTCACCTTTCTTCACAGTGTCGCCAACCTTGACGTTCCATTCTACCAGTAGGCCTTCTGTAAGGTCTTGCCCGACCTGAGGCATCACAATTGGTTTTGCCATTTTAGTGACCTCCTCAGGCTGCTTTGACGTTCATGTCTTGGTAAACACGCTCTACGAAATCGATCGTCTTACGTGTCGCGGCCGCAAAATCTGTTGCTGTGCTAATAAAAGCCCCAAATTGGCTAAATTCTTCCGCTTTCATGCCGTCATACTCATAGGCTTGGCGAAAGTAGGGGATAGTCGAAAGCTTTTTCAGGCTATCTTGGGAAATGTCCTCGTCAATTGCACGAGCATCAAATTCTTCCAGTTGGTCTTCATGCTGCATCAAAGCTGCAATGTAGCTGGGCGGGCAGGTGTAGACAAAATCTCCGCCAGCAAGTTTCTGGATATGCCAGCTTGAGGCCGCCCCAGTTTCTGGATAATGCTTGACCCTCATAGAGCACATCAGCATTTTTGAAGGATGTCCTGTATCTTGGATATGACGATAGGCTCGCTTCATGACTGCAAGTTCACCCAACGTAATTTCTTCTGCGGTTAGGTCCACTCCGCGATCTGCGGCCTGCCATGCAAGATCGCCGACGCTACCCAGGCGCGCGGACATATGGGTGATCACTGATCTCCACTTTGACAGATCAACATCATTTTTCTTGGCGGTTTCAAGACCTCGTGAAACAGCATCCATGCACGCCATATACTGAGACACAGCGAACGAAGTCGTGTTGTTAGTAGAAACACCTTGTGCGGTCAGCTCTTCAATTAGCTGATAGCCTTCTTTCGAGCCAGGCACTTTCACCATCACATTTGGGGCAATTGCCATAAGATCTGCGGCGTCCGCACGCATGCGATCAAGATTGGTGACAAATCTGGGGTCTACCTGACCAGACAAGAAACCATATTTTCCATTGCTACGTTCAAACTGAGGGCGCATCATCTCTGCACCGCGTTTGACGGTTGCTAGATATGTTTTCCAATAGATGTCTTCGACGCTGTCATGCGGATTAACTTGAATGATGCGTTGAATTTCACCTGTCCAGTAAGCTGGATCATTCTGGATTGCCTGGAGACTCAGAGGAGGATTTGTGGTCACTCCGCGAAACACCATTTCACCGTAAGGACTGGATTGATTTGCACTGAAAAGGCGTTGGAGTTGCTTGCGCCAAATTTCAACTTTGTTTGCAGGCGCCGCGTCCAAGACTTCCGCACACCAGTCTTCGTAAACAAGCGGCGAGCTATCCCACCATATTTCGCAGGCAGGATTGGTTTGAGCCAGCTTTTCTAATACATTCAACTGCATGACAAACTCTCCTTTATTGGTTTGGAGTTGTGTGCAGGACACTGTGCACCGCTGCAATCACGTCGTCCTTTTGTGGAACGGATGCTTGCTCCAATGTAAGATTGAAAGGAATGGGCGTGTTCATGCCCGCCACAATCGTGACCGGAGCATCAAGGTCGTAGAAAGCATTTTCTTGAATGATGGATGAGATGTCAGACGCGATACCACCGCGTCGGACCGCTTCTTGTACAATAACGCAACGATTGGTTTTGGCGACAGATCGCAGAATTGCGTCACGATCAAGTGGCACTAATGTGCGAGGATCAAGCACTTCTGCAGAAATTCCAGCCTTAGACAACTCCTCTGCGGCCTCAAGCGTTCTTGGCACCATGTTTGACCACGCAATGAGCGTTACATCCGTCCCTTCTCGTTTAATGTCGGCCTTGCCAAATTCAACAATCACTTCGCCTTCCGGAACATGACCTTTGGTCATGTAAAGGTGCTTGTGTTCGATGAACATAACCGGGTCCGGTTGTCTCAAAGCGTATTTTAGCAAACCTTTTGCGTCATAAGGTGAAGAAGGCATCACCACTCGCAAACCCGGAATGTGATAGAATAAGGCTTCAAGGCTTTGAGAATGCTGCGCCGCGACACCTCCGCCAGTGCCACCTTGGGTGCGCAAAATGAATGGAACTCTGCCACTGCCTCCTGTCATCAGCCTAAATTTGGCGGCTTGGTTTACGATCATATCCATCCCAAGCATGGCAAAATCGACATAAAGGATTTCAACAATTGGGCGACCGCCGGCAATGGCAGCTCCAACTCCTACACCAATCATGCTTGCTTCAGAAATTGGCGTGTCGCGGACGCGTCCCGCTCCATATTTTGCAAGCAATCCTTCGGTAACCTTGTAAGACCCGCCTCTTTCGGCGATGCCTTCCCCAATGATAAAGATCTCCTGGTCGCGTTCCATCTCTTCAAAGAGAGCCTCCCGCAACGCTTCCCTATACATAAGTTCACGATCTGACATCGTGTTCCTCCAATTTTGGCAACGCAAGAAACTGCCTTAGCCTGCTAGTATCCACTCACGAATTCTTGGAATTCTTCGACACTGACTTCGCCAGCTTCTTTGGCCGCTACTACAGCAGCTGCGAACTCTGCTTCGACTTCATCTTCGATAGCCTTCACATCTTCCGCCGACATGTTCCCCATTTCCATAAGGTTTGCACGGGCGCGGTCGACCGGGTCGCGGTCCTTGTAATATGTGAGTTTTTCTTCCGGCATGTATTTTCCAGGGTCATTTACGTGGTGGCCGCTGTGCCGAAACGTAACCGCTTCAATGAGAATTGGGCCTAATCCAGCGCGGCACTTTTTGACAGCATCAGCCACTGTTTCGTAAACAAGTAGGGGGTCATTCCCATCGATGCGATGGCTTTCGACGCCAATCGCTTCTCCACGTTTGTAGAGTTCGGTTTCCCGTGTTGATTCCGCTATTGTGGTTGACACCGCGTATTGGTTGTTTTCCACGATCAATATGAAATTCAAATCCCAGATGGCCGCTAAGTTAAGCGCTTCCAGGAAAGTTCCATTATTCGATGCGCCATCAGTTGAGAAGGCGATTGTTACAGCATCAGATCCACGCACCTGATTAGCTAAGGCAGCACCAACTCCCAAAGGCGTGCTTGCGCCGACGATGCCATTTGCTCCCAGATTGTTCTTGCTAATGTCGGCAATGTGCATTGAGCCGCCATAGCCCTTGCAGTAGCCAGTTTCTTTTTGCAGGAGCTCGGCAACCATCCCTTCGATTTCCGCGCCTTGAGCGATACAGTGCCCGTGCCCACGATGAGTGGAAGCAATATAGTCCTTATCTTCCAATGCGGCGCAGGCGCCGGTCGCAATACCTTCCTGGCCCAAATAAGGATGAAAATAGCCGCGAACCAAACCTTGCCGATAGAGTTTTATGCCCTCGGTTTCAAATGTTCTGATTCGAAAAGCAGTGGTGAAAAGTTCTTCCAAGAGCTCCTTGGGTGGAGTGTTGGGTGTGGTTTTGCTTGCCATATTTATCTTCTCCCTGACACCACTGTCGTTGGCAGTAGGCGTTTTTCGAGCCTATCACAGAGAATTTAAATTAGTAAAGAAATTTCCACCAATATATTCTCTACCAGTTTTTTGAATGGTGATTTGGCAGTCGCAGTTTTTGTGCTTCACTAAGTCAAGTGAAGAGAAATAAAATAAAACGTAATAAACAGAATATGTTAAGTGGATAGTATGTTTCGTTGGTTCGGGTGCAAAATTACTGAAATTATTCGTTTGTAATCTCATTTAACGAGAAAAAAATTTTCAAATATAAATAAATTTGGATTCTTGGGGACCTGAAAATGGATGTTGACCCGTGCTTGCCGTTCTGAGGTCGTCATATAGCAAGCATCAATTCGTGGCGGCCCAGAAAGACCTTTGTCGTTGCCGCCAAAAATCCCTATACTCGTTCCAGTTGCGAGTGATCTACATGTGATGAGTAAAAAATTTTCAAACTCGCGACTGGCTCAAACCGCAACGAAGGACTTTGGCTCATGCACAAGGGAATTGTTCTCAGGCTTCAGGAAAAATATAGCCAATTGCGCAAGTCTGAGCGTTTGGTTGCTGATTATTTGAGAGCCAATGCTTCGCAGCGGCTTGATATGTCCATTACTGAGTTTGCCAACACTCTTGATGTAAGTGAGGCAACCATTAGCCGGTTCACTCGTGCCCTCGGTTACCGGGGATTTGCTGATATGAAACTCGCATTGGCTTCCGAGAGTGTGCAGAGCAATCAATTTACGAATCTTCCTGCGGAAATGAAAGAAACCGACCCTCTGGATGAGATAGGGTTTAAGCTTCTGGGTGCCTTGGGTGCGGCAATGAATGAAACCCAAAAGCATGTGGATTACGACAGTGTGCAAACTGTTGTAGATCATGTTTTGGCCTCGCAGCATGTAATTTTTATGGGTGTCGGCGGTGCGGTGTCTGTTTGTGAGGAGGCTGTTCACTTGCTGTTAAAAGCAGGAATACAGGCGACAACACACCGCGATGGCTACACTCAGCAGGTGGTGGCTACGACTTCATCGGAGAATGTAACCGTCTTTGGCGTCTCTCATACCGGTACAACGGAGGACGTGGCAAAAGCGTTGCGAGTGGCTCGTGAAAACGGAGCGAAAACCATAGCAATCACAAGTAATCTTGAGTCTTCTGTCGCGGAGGCTGCTGAGATTTCACTGTGGACCTGGACCCCGAATACGCCCCAGATTCCTTTATATGGAGATTTCTTGGAGGGGCGGGTTTGCCAGATTTACATTATTTATTTGATCTATCTAGGTGTGCTTTTTCAGTCTGGCGGGAAGGCTCCGGCATCTCTCGAGGCGACTGCGGAAAGCCTAAAGCGTTACTTTCTTAGAGGCTAGAACTGCAAAGCTCCCGCTCCATCCCTTGAGTTACTGCCCTTCTAAATGAGTCAACAGGTAGTATTGATCCTAAGGCTGCTAGCATACGTCCGCGCTCCAAAATCTTTGCGAATTCGCCTGAATTTTCGATGCTTTGGTAGTTTCGAAATTATTTTTTGGCGAAAATTTTCACCAAAAGCTTGCTTTTGAAAGATTTATGGAAAATAGTTTACTCCTGAACACTTCCGGAGAGAGTGGAGAGGAAAGTCAAATTGAACGAATTTGACTCACGATAAGCCGAAAAACAAACGGCGGCAGATATGTTAGGGAGAAGTGCAAATGTTCTATGTTCCAAAAAAAGCAATCTACAAAACGGTATCCAGGCGTAAATTTCTGGAACTGGGCGGTGGCTCTGTAGCCGCGCTTGGAGTGGGGTCATTAGTCGTTGGGTTGAGTACAGTTATAACAAGAACGCCAGTGCAAGCTGCTTCTTCGCAAGATGCGAAGTGGAAACAGTACTCAGGCTCAAAACTGGTATTCATGTCAGAAAATACACCTCCATCTTTCGCTATTCGAGACAAGATTGAAGAGTTCTTCAAACTGACCGGTATTGAAGTTGAGGTTATCACAGACAGTTTGCCATCTGTGCAGCAGAAAGTGGGCATTGACCTGCAAAGTGGAAACTCAGACTTCCCAGTTAGCTATGTGCAAGACAAACCGATTGGTGCGCCTTTCGCCGACTATTATGCTGATTTGACGCCAATGCTTGGAGACGACACTCTGCCACAAGATCCTGAAGGATATGGCGATGGCGTATGGTTCGACAACTTCCTCGATGCTTGTGGCCGGTTCTATGACCGCGATCGTCTGGTTGCCTTGCCATATGATGCTGCGGTTGCATGTACATTCTATCGGCAGGATGTATATGAAGAGAACACCAAGGACTTCGAAGCCGAGTATGGTTATCGAATGGAGTTTAATGAGGACTCAACTTGGAAGAACGTTTATGACTTCGCTGAGTTTCTCAAGAAAAAACGTGCTGGCGGCGCTGATGTTCCATACGGATATGCTCAGCACCAAGGCTCGTTTACCTGGACCACGCAGCTTGACGTTCAACGCATGTTCTTTGCTCACGGTCGTTGGCTTGATTGGGAAATCGATGACAAGCTAGGAAGCAAAACGCCTCCTCCTTCCAATTGGGGCGATGAGCAATCTGTTCTGCTGATGCAAAAATTTAAAGAGCAGGCAGATGTCAGCCACCCTGACAACCTTGCAAATGGTACATTGGAACTGAACACGGTTTATCAATCCGGTAACATCGCAATGCAGGTTCAGTACCATGAGTTTGCAGCCTCGATCGAAGATGAAAAGACATCTAAAGCATCTGGCGGTAAAACAGCGTATGCGCCATGTCCAAAAGGTGAATCCAGCTGGATTCTTAATGGCGGACCTGCAGTGAACGGCACCAATTGTGGTGTTGGTGGAATTGGCATCAACGGAAACGCATCTGAAGATGTTCAGCGTGCTGCATATTTGTTCTGTGTCTATGCGACAACGGGTCAGTTGCAGTTCGACGTTTTGACTGGTCTAGGCGGCACGCCAACGCGGAAATCTGTGATGGATATGCCTGGTGTTGCAGAAGCGCGCCAGCGTCCATCAACGATGCCGAATGCGCTTACTTTTGATGCTGTCTATGATCACGGCATTAAAGATCCAAACTTCGTGTTGGGACCCAAAGTTCCAGAAGCCAACGAATATCACAATATTCTGGCGGCTGAAACGCAACGGTGCCTGTCTAATGACATCACTCCTGAAGAGGCGTGTAACAACATCAAGGATGGTATCGACAACCTCCATTAGACACAACAAAGCCTCAACGGGTGCAAAGACGATTTGTTCCCGTTGAGGTATACTTGAAGATTTATACCCAGCAAGCTTAATATCCTGAAGCAGACACCCTGTGTCTATTGCCCAAGCGGGTCATCGTATTAAGTGGTCGAAGATATTTGGAGAAATAATGTCCAAAAATTCCGCAGACGAAATACATCCAGCTATGTCTGACCAAGACTGGGGATTTACAACTATTGCAGAGGCGCCAGCGTCTTACAATGCAAAGCCAAGCAGGCGATTTTATTTATACTTGGCAGCACCGGCCATTATTCTTCTAGCGGCAATCACAATTTATCCATTCCTGTGGCTTATCTATATGAGTTTTCACAAGGTGGGCTTTGGCGCCGCATCGGATGTTTTTGTTGGTGTAAAGAATTTCGCGCGTCTGCTGAATGACAGCAAGTACATTGAAGGCTGGATTCTACTTTTAAAATACAGCTCAATCTGCCTTTCTATTCAGGTCGTTTTGGGAGTTTCGCTCGCTGTTGTCCTAAATACTTCCAAGTACGAAAAACCGCTGATTACGATGTTTTTGATGCCAATGATGGTATCCCCCGTCGTTGCTGGGTTGTTATTCTACTACCTCTACAACGGAACATTTGGCTGGTATCACTGGTTGTTTCAAAGCCTCGGCTTCCTGGGTGAGGCCTCAATTCTAGGCAGCTCCAAAACGGCACTTTGGGGAATTATTCTGGTTGACGTGTGGCAGTGGACCCCCCTGATTACATTGATTACGTTGGCGGGTCTTAAGCGCGTGCCGCAAGATCAGCTTGAAGCAAACATGGTCGATGGTGCTGGCGCTATCAGCAATTTCTTCCATGTCAGCTTGCCGAACATCTATCCATTTTTGCTCATCGCAATTCTGCTGCGCTTTATGGATAATTTCCGGTTCATAGATGCGATCCTGGCATTGACTGGCGGTGGACCAGGCAACTCTACGCGGCTGTTACCGGTCTACTTGTTTGACGTGTCGTTCAAATTCTTCAAGCTGGGGCGTGGTGCTGCCATCGCTCTGACATTGCTCATCGTCACAATAATCCTGGGTATGATCCTGGTGCGTGTCCTGGAAGATCCCGCAAGGAAGAAGACCCTTGCTGGCGATTCCGACACATAGTCCAAAAGGAAAGACAGACGCATGGCTTCTCGCGAACTCATATCCTACGACACGGGCTTTTTGGTTAAGTTGCTGAAATGGGTTAGTCCCATCTTTCTGGCGGTTTATTTGATCTGGGCTCTGCTTCCCTTGTTCATAATGTTTATGGCGTCGTTCAAAGATCTTTTGGACGCATTCGCAGTACCCGCTCCTGGAGCCTGGGCGGAGGTAGGCGTATTCTTCGATTTCACGCCAACAATTACTCACTATGTTGCGTTGTTTACGGAAAACAATTTCGGAACCTACCTCGTCAACAGTCTGGTGGCATCTATCGGGTCTGCCATTATCGCTGTCACGCTTGGTGCCATGTGCGCTTACAGCCTGTCACGAACGGAATTCATTGGTAAGAAAGATCTGTTGTTCTGGATCATTTCCACGCGCATGGCGCCAATTGTGGCAGTGATTGTGCCCTTGTATGCGATCTTCAGGTCAGTGGATTTGGTCGGCACTCTTCCGGGTCTTATTCTAGCTTTTACCACCTTCAATCTGCCGTTTGCGATCTGGATGCTTAAGGGGTTCTTTGATGGTGTGCCTTACGCGATCGAAGAAGCTGCCAAAGTAGATGGGGCGAACTCATTTCAGGCGTTCCTGATGATTTTACCACTTGTGGCTCCGGGTATCGGCGCCTTTGTCATCTTGTGCATCCTGTTTGCCTGGAATGATTTCCTCTTTGCCACCATTATTGGCAGCGGCGGGGCTAAAACATTGCCAGCCGCGACGAAAGAACTTGTGCAACCACAGAATATCGACTGGGGAAAAATCATGGCTGCTGGTGTTGTCACCACCGGACCGATGATTCCTCTTGGGCTTTTGGTGAGGCGCTATTTGGTTGCTGGTCTCACTATGGGTGCGGTCAAAGAATAGAGTTAATGAAGGGATACGAATAAAATGGTTGCTGTTTCTTTCAAGAATGTCTGGAAGGACTATGGCGAAGCAATCGCCGTAAAAGACCTGAACATGCATATTGAGGATGGCGAATTCGTTTCCCTTCTTGGCCCTTCCGGTTGTGGTAAATCAACATCTTTGCGAATGCTTGCAGGATTGGAACACATCAGTTCAGGCGAGATTGTATTCGGTGAAAAAGTCGTCAACAAACTCCCTCCCAAGGACCGGGATATTGCGATGGTTTTCGAAAACTATGCGCTCTACCCGCATAAGACGATCTACGAAAACATCGCCAATCCGCTGAAGCGGGCCAAGGTCTCTAAAGATGAAATCGACAAGCGAGTAACGGAAGCTGCTTCACTGCTGGAGATTGACCATCTGCTTGGGCGACGGCCCCAAGAGTTGAGTGGGGGGCAGAAACAGCGCACGGCAATTGGGCGTGCCATTGTTCGCCAACCACAAGTATTTTTATTCGACGAACCTATTGCTCACCTGGATGCAAAACTTCGCGCGCGCATGCGTAGCGAGTTGAAGCACATGCAGTACAAGCTTGGTGTGACAACTATCTACGTTACCCATGACCAACTTGAAGCATTGACCATGGCTGATCGAATTGCGGTTATGAACGAGGGCGTGCTTCAGCAATTTGGTACGCCGCAAGAAATATATGACAATCCCGCGAACTCATGGGTGGCAACATTTGTTGGGGAACCGCAAATGTCACTTATGGAAATGGAAGCCCAAGCAAGTGGTGGTGCGCTTCAGTTAAATTTCAAAGGCAATAACTTTGTCTTGGATGATAAAAACGCTGCACGTCTGAAAAAGGCCGGAAAGTCCAATCTCTTGGTTGGTGTGCGGCCTGACAAAGCTTCAGTTTCCATGGGTGAATCTGAAGGTGCCATTCATGGTGAAATTTTCGCGCGTCAGCTTTTAGGAGCAGATGTTCTGGTGGAAGTTGAAGTTAACAATACCCGTGTTCGCGCCAAGACCACAAAGGACTTTGCTGGCAATGTGGGTGACCTTTGTTACCTCTCCATGCAGACGCAGGACCTGTATTACTTTGACGCAGAAGACGGAAAGGTAGTTGAGCAATAATGTCTGCTCTACAGAGTGACTACGCAGCAAAACTGGATGGTTTCTTAGCCAGCAATGGGCTGAATGCTCAGGCAAACCCTGTTGCTGTATATCACTGTGTGAGGAAAGTCCCATATGGCTCACGTGGTGGACGAAGCGCTGAAGAAGTTTTGAAAAATAATGAAGGCTCCTGTTCCGGAAAGCACATTTTGTTGCGAGATTTGTTGCGCCGCTTGAATCAAAAGGCCGATATTGAAACTGTTCAAGGTGATTTTGCTGCTGCAGTACCACCTCATTCTTCCATGCCGGCAGAGCTGCAACAATATTGTCGTGTCGGTGGAGTGAAAGACTTCCATCATTATGTCGTCTGGGGCAGCCCGGATGGAGAGATGAAACTCGATGCGACCTGGCCAGATAATGTCATAGCAATGGGCGTTAAGGGCAATGACAACTGGGCTGGCAATGGAGATACAGTGCTGGCCATACTTCCAGACAAAACACTGGGTCGCACTGAAGATATCCGCGAGCTCAAGGAGCGTTTGCTAGGCGAATTGAATGAGGGCGAGCGAGCCTATAGAGCCAAGTTTTTAACCCTTTTGACCGATTGGGTTGCCGCAATTGAATGTGGAGGAGAAGCCAAATGAAACCCGTGAAAGCCTTTGTTGGGATCGATGCCGGTACAACTGGTTGTACCGTGATGATTTTTGATGAGCGCGGCAAAACTCTAGGTCATGGCTACGAAGAATATCCATGTTCTTCGCCACATCCTGGTTGGAGTGAACAAGATCTTGGTGCCGTGTGGCAGGGGATTTGTAGCGCGTCTAAACAAGCTACTTCCGCCGCTAACCTACCGGATGAGGCCTATCAATCTGTGGGACTGTCCAGTCAGCGTGGCACTTTTGCTCTGCTGGATGACAACAAAGAACCGCTCTGTGCGAGTATTGTATGGAATTGCTCCCGAGCCGCTGAATATCAGCAACAATTTGAAAAACATATTTCTCCGGCAGAACATCAAGAACTCACAGGTATGCAGCTGAGCCCGCTGTGGTCCGCAGCAAAGATCGCCTGGTTTCGTGATCATCAACCTGCTTTGTTTGCAAAAACCCGTTGGTTTGCCAATGGTCAGGAGTACTTCCTGCACAAATTGGGTGCCGAGGAATGGATCACCGACCCAGCCTCATTAACTCTAAATGGCATGATGGATATTGCCAAGCTCGATTGGAGCGATAAAATTCTCGAAATGTGCGGCATCACGCGGTCGCAACTGCCGAAGGTTGGCATCCCATCAGGTGTGTCGGGCAAAGTTTCCAAAGAAGCCGCCAAGTTAACCGGAATTCCTGAAGGTGTGAGTCTTTGCCGTGGAGCTGGCGATCAACAATGTGCTGCGATTGGTGCGGGCGTAATCAAACAGGGCATGGCGGAATTTACGGTTGGTACAGCCGGAGTAATGGTTGGTCATCTTGACTCACTCGATCGTATCAAAGGCAATAATCTTTGGTGGGGAGGCCATGGTGTGCCCGGCGCCTGGGATGTTGAAGGAGCCGCTTTCAGTCTTGGCGCTTGCTTGAAATGGTGGCGTGATAATATGGGTCGCCGCGAAGTCGAGGCCGGCAATGCCCTTGGCCGTAGCCCCTTTGCGTTGATGGTCGACGGTGCGACTGCATCGCCCCCTGGAGCAAACGGATTGCTGTTCCACTCCTTTCTCAGCAGCCAGGTTACCCCTTACTACGATGCGGCTTCACGAGGAGCCTTTTTGGGCATAGGCCTGTACCATTCACGCCATGATATGATCCGGGCATTGTTGGAAGGGTGCGCTAATGAAATGAGGATGGTGGTTGATGCCTTCCAATCGGACATTGACGGCGGAGTTTCCGAATTGCGCCTTACAGGCGGCGGCACAAAAAGCGCGGGTTTTGTGCAGATTATGACAGACATCATTGGGATGCCGACCCGTGTGACCACAGAACGCGAATGTACGGTTCTGGGGGCGGCTATTTTAGGTGCATTTGGATCTGGGAATTTCAACAGCATCGATGAAGCGGTGGATCAGATGGTTGAGATCGAGGCCGAATTCACCCCGAACACAAGGTTGTCAGAATTGTATGGCGAACAGCACGACATTTATCGTGGCATGTACGAGGCAATTGCAGCTGGAGGCCAGTATCAAAAACTCGCTGATTTCTCGGCCAAATATTTCTAACGGATTAGACAAAACGAACAAAATATAAATCAAAAACGAAGGGAGAATACCATGGCGATGCCAGGAATGCGCGGAATGGAACATATTGGGTTTACTGTACCTGATATCAACGAGGCCTGTGATTTCTTCGAGAAAATCCTCGGGGGTAAAACGCTCTATACAGCTGCTACGAACTTCCGGGTTGATGATAGTGACTGGATGGCAGAACACTTGAGAGTGCATCCGCGCTCAGTCATCACAGAATTTCGTTATATGCGCATAGGTAATGGGACGAACTTGGAAATTTTCGAGTATACGTCGCCAGACCAAAACAAAACGCCGCCCAAAAATAGCGATATCGGCGGACACCACTTAGCCTTCTACGTCGACGATATGGATGCTGCAATCGCATTTTTGAAAGCCAATGATGTGGTTGTTCTAGGTGAGCCAACTGCATATGAAGAGGGGCCAAATATCGGCCTTACTTGGTGCTATTTCATGGCGCCATGGGGGTTGCAGCTAGAGATCGTATCAGCACCAAATGGCACTGATTTTGACAATGCAGCTAAGGCCAATGGCGAGATGCGGTTGTTTAATCCAGCACTTGCTCAAGAAACACTGATCTAGTTTGGCTGCAGCCCGGCTAGTGGCTTAGCTGGGCTGCGTCCGTATTTCTAAGTTCTCATTCCGCGGGAGAGTTTGGTCTTGGTGCCAAACATGCTTCTCCCGTGAACGGATAAAGCTGCGTGCTTGATGGAGGTTAAGATGTCAATTGCCCACATGAAACCAATGTTGAAAAAGGCTAAGGCCGCACGGTATGGCGTCGCTGCGTTCAACATCATTGATTATAACAGCGCCCGAGCCGTTGTAGACGGTGCGCAGGAACTGAATGCACCGGTTATCATTCAGCTGTCGGTTAAAACTATCAAGCTTTGGGGATTTCAGCCTTTAGCGGACTGGGTCAAAATGTTGGCTGAAAGCGTGGATGTGCCAGTTGCCCTTCATTTGGATCACTGCAAAGACTTGGATGTTATACAAAGTTGTATTGATGCGGGTTGGACTTCGGTCATGTTTGATGGATCCGCTTTACCGTTTCGGGAGAATATTCGTCAAACCAGATTGGCGTACGATCTTGCTACCAGCGCTGGCGTGGGTCTTGAGGCGGAGATCGGCGCAATTGGCGGAACTGAGGACGATAAATTTGTCGCAGAAGACGAAGCGATTTTGGCAGTCGTTGATGAATGCATCGAGTTTTGCCAGGAATTTCCAGAACTAGCTGTTTTTGCACCAGCCATTGGCACTGCGCATGGAGTTTATGTGGGAGAGCCTAAAATTGCTTACGACCGACTTGAAGAAATTACGGAAGCTGTTGCAATCCCTATTGCGCTTCATGGTGGCACGGGTCTGGCTGAAGATCAGTTCACACGGTGTATCAAATCGGGCTGCGCCAAAGTGAATATTTCAACAATGCACAAGCTCCAGTTCATTGAAGGCTTTGTAAGTTTGAAGGAAGAGCAACCCAATCTTGGTGAACCCATCCCATTTATAAGCTCGCAATATGATTTGATGAAATCAGGTGTGAAACAGATGATCGGCATGTTTGGCTCACAAGGCCATGGCGCTGATGGCGCAGCAGCTTAGATAGGTAAAAAAGTGATGCAAGCACTCATTTTCGACTGCGACGGTGTATTGGTGGACACAGAGCGTGATGGTCATCGTGTGGCTTTTAACAAGGCGTTTGAAGACCGGGGATTATCCGAAAACTGGTCGGTAGAGCGGTATGGCGAGCTACTACATACCGCAGGCGGAAAGGAACGGATGCGTCGTCATTTTGATGAGACAAAATGGCCCGTTCCAGAACGCGAGCGGGATGAATTTATAAAAGCGATGCATAAATCCAAAACCGATTTGTTCATGGGTCTCATCCTTGGAGGCGAATTGCCACTTCGGCCTGGCATTGCCGCTGTAGTTGATGAAGCGATTGCAGCCGGAGTAACTATCGCAGTTTGCTCCACCTCGAATGAACGAGCTGTACAAAGTGTTGTTGATGTTCTCCTTGGGGCGGAACGCTCCAAATACATTACAGTTTTTGCTGGAGATGTTGTTGCTGCGAAAAAACCTGACCCTGCTGTGTACCAACTGGCTCTCAAGGAGCTTAATCTCGATCCAGACAAATGCGTAGTGGTTGAAGATAGTCATATTGGCATGACTGCAGCGATTGGGGCAGGAATTCGTTGCCTTGTGACGAAGTCATCTTATACCCAAGATGAAGATTTCGCCGGCGCCAGCAGTGTTGTGAATGACTTGGGGGAAATTTATCTGAAAGATTTAGATGCCTTGGGATCGTAGCCTTGCGGGAAAGGCTCCTGCTTTTCGCTTTCCGTTGGTAGTTGCCGGAGAGCTAAAGTGAAAGTTGGGTTCATCGGTCTTGGTATAATGGGCGCGCCGATGGCGCTTCGATTGGCCGAGGCTGGGCACCAGTTAAGTGTTTTTGATATATCTGCCACGGCATTGCAGCAATTCGAAAATACAGCGAATTGCGAGATTGGTGGATCGCCCGCCGATGTTGCCCATCTAGCTGACTACGTAATTACAATGCTGCCGGAGACAGCACATGTGAGGGATGCTCTTTTTGGCCCGAATGGTGCTGCAGCGCAGATGAAGCCCGGTGCAATGGTCATCGATATGAGCACTGGAGACGCAACAGCTTATGCCTCAATAGGAAAAGAACTGGCTGAACGCCAACTTCGCATGATTGATGCGCCCGTTGGGCGCACTCCACTGGATGCTGCCAATGGTACGTTGCTGGTGATCGCCGGTGGATCAGTAGACGATCTTTCTGACGCGCGACCAGTCTTAGATGCGATGGCAGATGAAATTGTGCATGCTGGGCCTCTTGGAAATGGTATTAAAACCAAGCTGGTGAACAATTACATGAGCATGGTCGGCATGGTCATGACAGCTGAAGCGCTTGCCTTTTCAGAGCGCTTGGAATTGGACATTCAAAAAACCGTTCATGTCATAAGAAGTACGGCTGCGGGCCGTGGCCAAATCAATGTCAATTTCCCAAACAAAGTGCTCAAGGGCGATGTGACCCCGGATTTCCCTCTACGTTTGGGATTGAAGGATATTTCACTAGCATTGGAGTTGGCGAAATCAGTTGGTGCACCCGTTGGTCTTGGTGCTGTCTCACAACAGCTCTTCGCCCTTGCCAAATCATGGGGGAGATCTGAACAAGATTGCACTGCGATGCTTTTGTTATTGCAGGATATTGCAGGCGGATACCAGAGCGATTTGTAAGGAAGTCAAAACATCGAAACTGGATATTGGAGGAAAAAATCATGCTTGATACGACTGAATATACCAAGGTTTCTGCTGTGCTTAGTCAACTAGATGAAGCTCTATTGTCTGGTGACGCCGCTGCTGCTGCTGAGTGCTTTCTGGATGATTGTTATTGGCGTGACCTCATTTCATTTACCTGGAACATCAAGACGATGGAGGGAAAAGCGGCCATCATTGAAATGCTGAATACGCAGTTAAATCATGTTCAGCCATGCAATTGGAGAATTGCAGACAACGAGCCTGTTACCGAGGAAGATGACGTAACCACTGCATGGATTTCGTTCGAAACATGTGTGGCACGGGGATATGGGTTGGTACGCCTTAAGGCGGGTAAAATCTGGACCCTTTTGACAACCATGGTGGAATTAAAAGGGCATGAGGAAACTTTAGGCTATGAACGCCCCCACGGTGCAAAGCACGGTGCTGGTAAAAACCGGTCTACGTGGAAGGAAGAGTTGGAGCATGAAAGGGCCGAAATTGGGTATGCTGTCCAACCTTACACTGTGATCATAGGCGGAGGGCAGGGCGGAATCGCTTTGGGCGCGCGGTTACGCCAACTCGGTGTTCCCACAATAATAATCGAGAAAAATGACAAGCCAGGCGACAGTTGGCGCAAGCGTTACAAATCGTTGTGTTTGCATGACCCTGTTTGGTACGATCATCTGCCGTATTTACCCTTTCCGCCTAACTGGCCAATATTCTCACCGAAAGACAAAATTGGTGATTGGCTGGAAATGTACACAAAGATCATGGAGCTGAATTACTGGTCAAAAACAACCTGCAAATCTGCATCTTTTGATGAGGAGAGCAAAGAATGGACCATCGTTGTTGAGCGCGATGGGAAAGACGCCGTCTTGAAACCGAAGCAATTGGTTTTAGCAACCGGAATGTCTGGCCGGCCGGCCATTCCTGAGTTCCCCGGTCGGGAGACCTTCAACGGCGATCAGCACCACTCCTCTCAACACCCTGGTCCAGATGCTTACAAAGGCAAAAAAGCGCTGGTGGTGGGATCGAATAATTCGGCACATGACATTTGCGCCGCGCTTTGGGAAAGTGACGTAAACGTCACGATGATACAGCGCTCTACAACTCATATCGTGCAGTCTGAATCTCTTATGGAACATAGTCTTGGTCCGCTTTATTCCGAGAAAGCGGTCGCAGATGGCATGACTACGCAAAAGGCCGATCTGATATTCGCTTCCTTGCCTTATGCGCTTGTCCCAGAGCTCCAAAAACCAATATATGCCGCTATAAAAGAACAGGATACCGATTTCTATGATGGGCTTGAAAAGGCAGGTTTTCAACATGACTGGGGTGTCGATGATTCCGGATTGTTTGTGAAATATCTGCGTCGCGGATCTGGCTACTATATTGATATCGGGGCCAGCCAATTGGTGATTGATGGCGAGATCAAACTTGTGCATGGGCAGGTCGAAGAGATCGTCGAAGATGGCCTGGTTCTGGACAATGGCACCAAACTGGATGCTGATCTGATTGTCTATGCCACGGGTTTTGGCTCCATGACAGGATGGGCCGCTGAATTGATCGGCGAAGATGTTGCGCACAAGGTCGGGCGATGTTGGGGGCTTGGCTCTGATACGCCAAAAGATCCAGGTCCATGGGAAGGTGAGTTACGAAACATGTGGAAACCAACCCAACAGGAAGCCTTGTGGTTTCATGGTGGCAATCTGCATCAATCCCGCCACTATTCGCAGTTCCTATCATTGCAGCTTAAGGCCCGGATGGAAGGGATTGCAACGCCGGTTTATGGACTACAGGCCGTTCACCACAAAGTTTGAAGCAAATAGTTTCTTTGGAGTTTTGCTCGGATTTCAGCCACGTAAACCTCACATTGCTTGCTGGGCTTTCTGGTGAAACAGTCGCAATTTATCGAATTAGCGTACAAAGCAAAAAGGTCGCGTGCATTAAACACGCGACCTTTAAACATATGTAGGAGCGTTACGGATCTTCTATTCGGTTTGCTCTTCTTCAAGACGTACAGCAACAAAACGAAGTTCGCCACCTTTACTCATAAGCAGCAGAAGCACTGAGCGACGCCCGTCTTCCTTGAGTTCAGCAACCCGTTTCTGTACATCTGCAATTGTTTTTACAGCTTCCTGAGAAACCTCCTGAATAACATCACCTTCTCGAACCTGTTTTTCAGCAGCGTTTGAATTTGCTTCAACGCTTGCAACCAAAACACCTTCGACGCCTTCGGCAATCTCGTAATTTTTGAGCGCTTCCTCATCCAGCTCACCAAGGGTCATGCCGAGAACTTCCACCGGTTTTGCTTCGTCTTCTTCTTGTTGCTCCTCCTGAGCGGCAATTAGCTTCTCGCCTTCTTCAAGTCTGCCAAGCGTCACCTTGACTTCCACTTCTTCTCCATCGCGAAGAACAATCACCGAAACGGCTTTGCCAACTGCTGTATCTGCAACGATACGGGGCAGCTCTCTCATAGTTGAGACCTCTTTGCCATCAAAGGTCAGAACAATGTCGCCTGGTTTGATGCCGGCATCTTCTGCTGGACCACCAGGTGTTACGCCAGCAACCAAAGCACCGCGTGGGTCGTCCATATCAAGGCTCTCGGCAATATCATCCGTCACCTGTTGAATGCGAACGCCTAACCAGCCACGGCGAGTTTCACCAAACTCCTGCAACTGATCAATGACTGTTTGTGCTAGATTGGAAGGCACAGAGAAGCCGATACCAATGGAACCACCGCTTGGTGAAATGATGGCTGTATTGATGCCAATGACGTCACCATTTTCATTGAACAAAGGACCACCAGAGTTGCCACGGTTGATAGCGGCGTCGGTCTGAATGAAGCTATCATATGGGCCAGAGTTAATGTCTCGGTTCTGAGCGGAAATTATGCCAACCGTTACTGTTCCACCCAAACCGAATGGATTGCCTATCGCCATCACCCAGTCGCCAACGCGCATGGATTTGGAGTCGCCAAAATTTACAAAGACCAATGGTTCTTCTGGCTCAACCTTTAGAACGGCCACATCCGTTTTTGGGTCTGTACCAATCAGTGTTGCCTTCAAGGCGCTACCATCCGAAAAATTGGCGGTGATTTCATCGGCACCTTCGATCACATGATTGTTTGTTATGATGATGCCGGATGCATCAATCACGAAACCGGAACCGAGGGATTGAACTTGGCGTCCACGTGGGCCCCTTGGTGCTTCCGGAGTATTTGGCGCCTCGCCGCCACGATCGCCAAAGAATTCATCGAAGAACTCTTGGAAAGGCGAGCCCTCTGGCGCACGGGGTACAGGCACACGGCGCTGGTCTGATGCTTCCACGCGTTGCGATGTGGAAATATTCACAACAGCCGGTAGCAGTTTTTCTGCAAGATCCGCTACTGATTCTGGACCATCTGCAAAGGCAGGCATGGACACTGGTAGCGAGAGTGTGATTGCCAAACTGAACGCTACGAGGCTGCGTTTTACAGTTTGCATGGCAGCTTCATGGAACATGAATCGCCTCTTTTTCTGTTATTGTTGAAATAATGTGATGAGAATTGGCTCCGCCGCAGATTATTGCAAGCCCATATGCGTTTTTACTTATTAAACTTCGTTCATGAACAAGTTTTTTAGTATGGTTTTGGCAATCAGTGGCGCATAAGCCAAACAATTCCGAAACCAATAAGAAGCGCTATGATGCCACCGCGACGCAATTGGTTCTCCGGGATACTCATCATTTGGATCAGTGCGGCTTTCATGGCACCAGGTGCCAGCGCATACAAAACGCCCTCGATCACGAGTACGAGACCGAGGGCGGTAAGTAGATCATTCATACGAGGCAACCATCATCAATTTGCAGTCGTCTCAGAGTTGGCTTCTGGCGTTGATGTATCGTCGGTAGCATTTCCTACAGCTGGTTCAGCCGCAGCTTCAGAAGCCGCACCGGCAGCAGGTGGGTTAGAATCGCCTGGAGCGCCAAAATACTGGAAGAACTCACTGTTGGGTGAGATTACCAATTGCGTACTGTTGCTGTCCAAGCCACGCTCATATGCCTGCATGGATCTATAGAACGAGAAGAACTCTGGATCGCGGCCAAACGCGGTTGCGAAAATTTCATTCCGCTTCGCATCACCTTCACCACGAATTCTTTGACTGTCACGCTCAGCTTCAGCTCGAATAACAATAGCATCACGATCGGCACGAGCACGAATTCTTCGTCCGGCCTCTTCACCACGCGCGCGAATATCTGTCGCTTCACGCTCACGCTCAGTTTGCATTCGTTGGTAGACAGCCTGGCTGTTCGCTTCTGGCAAGTCAGCGCGGCGAATACGAACATCTACGACTTGAACCCCAAAGTCACTCGCTTCGCGGTTCAACGATGTTGTGATGCCTGTCATCAATGTCTGGCGATCATCACGCACAAGTTCTTCAAATGATGCTTCACCCAACACACGACGTGTCGCAGAGTTCAAAACTGTTTCAAGTCGCTGATTTGCGTTCACTTCAGATCCAGCAGCCTGGAAGAAGCGAAGCGGGTCGACAATGCGATACCGAGCAAAGGCATCTACAACGATACGCTTTTGGTCAGAAGCAATGATCTCTTGCGCCGGAGCGGAGAGGCTTAGAATACGGTTGTCGATGTATTCAACGTTATCAATAAGCGGTAATTTGAAGCTCAGCCCGGGCTTTGTAATAACGTTTACCGGTTCACCAAAGCGTAGCACAAGAGCTTGTTGTGTTACGTTTACAATAAAGAAACTGCCATAGGCCAACAAAGCCAGCAGAGCGAGGATGACGAGGCCTGCGCCTCCAAAAAGACTTTTTCTCATCAGTTAGAATTCCTGCTCTGGCCGTTGAGTTGGTTCAAAGGAAGGTAAGGAACTACGCCGGAGCCGCTTGCATTTTCTTCCAGAATAACTTTGTTGGTTCCCGCGTATACTTTTTCCATGGTCTCAAGGAACATGCGTTTGCGTGTTACCACAGGAGCTTGTGCGTATTGCTCATAAATGCTGACAAAACGATCTGCCTGACCCTCTGCCTCCGCAATTGTCTGCTCGCGATAAGCGGACGCATTTTCCAGAATACGGGCAGCTTCACCACGCGCTTGCGGCAAAATACCATTTAGGTAGGCTTGAGCTTCGTTCTGTGAACGTTCGGCATCTGCTCGCGCAGCCTGAACGTCGCGGAACGCGTCAATAACCTGGTTGGGCGGATCCACCTTCAACAGTTGCACTTGCGTGATAAGAATGCCGGAACTGTAGCCATCCATTGTGGCCTGCATGACTTCCTGTACGGCAGTCTCTGTGATCTGGCGGGCCTGAGTCAGGATCGGCTGAATATCGGATGAACCCACAACCTCGCGCATGGCACTTTCGGCCACTGCTTTCACAGTTGTATCGGGGTCTTTGATATTGAAAAGGTAGTCAGATGCATTGTTAATAACCCAGAATACGGCGAAATCGACGTCAACGATGTTTTCATCGCCCGTCAACATCAGACTTTCTTCCGGCACATCACGTATGGCCGTTGACCGTGGGCCATTGTCACGCATGCCAACATCTACACGGTTCACGCGGGTAACAGGTGGTGTGAAAACGGTTTCCAGAGGATAAGGAAGGCGAAAGTTCAAGCCAGGCTGAGCTGTGCGGTGCATTTCACCAAAGCGCAGAACCACACCTTGCTGCTCCGGTTCGACGCGGAATGTGAAGAAATTGTAGAGCACGAAGCCCAGTATAGCCAACGCAGCAAAGCCAATAATTACCGGGTTTGCGCCGCCAAGGCCACCGCCGCCGCCACCGCCGGGCAGTACTTGTTTCAGTCTGTCCTGGCTTTTGCGGATCAAGTCTTCGAGGTCTGGCGTATTATCGCCACCCCCGCCGCCACCCTGGCCGCCACCGCCGCCCCAAGGGCCTTGGTTTTTGGGACCCTTGCCATTTTGGCCAGACCCCCAAGGTCCGTCTCCGCCGTTCGATCCGCCACCGGTTTGGTTGCTCCAAGGCATATAATTTTGTCCTTACAAGGAAAACACATATGTGTGGGTTATAGGCATGGCTTGCCGGGCTTTCAATGCGACTAAGGAAATGAGAGTGATGAAAGTAAATAAAATTCGACGCATCCTGCAATAAAGCCGGGTTTGGACGCTTCTGGGCGTGAAATATAATTCCAACAGAACCTTGCCGAAGTTTAATTGCAAAATCCGAACGGGCCGCTAAAAGTAGGGCCATGAGTTGGTTTACCGATCTTGCAAACCCTACGCGGTTTTTAAATCTGACAGCCCGGTTACTGCCTTGGCTGTGGGGGCTGTCTTTGCTTGTGCTGGTTGTTGGTTTCTATATGGCTTTTTTTGAAGCCCCTGAAGACTATCAACAAGGCCAGACGATACGCATCATGTTTATCCATGTCCCCTTTGCTTGGCTTGCTATGGCAGCTTACGGGCTGATGGCATTGTCCAGCATTGGAACACTGGTCTGGAAACATCCATTGGCGGATGTTTCTGCCAAAGCTTTGGCCCCGCTTGGCGCGGCATTTGCTCTAATATGTCTGTTAACAGGATCGTTCTGGGGCAAACCTATGTGGGGCACCTGGTGGGTTTGGGATGCTCGGCTCACATCAATGTTGGTGTTGTTTTTGATGTATCTCGGCCTGATCGCTCTTTGGAGCGCGGTGGAGGACCCAATTCGTGCTGGGAAAGCTGCTGCTGTGCTGACGCTGGTCGGCTCCATAAATCTACCGATCATCAAATATTCGGTAGACTGGTGGAACACTCTCCACCAGCCCGCAAGTGTGTTTCGGTTCGATGGCCCTACTATTCATGTGTCCATGTTAATACCACTGTTGTTGACTGCAATTGGGATGACCATTTTGTTTTTGGCTTTGCATATGTTTGCCATGCGCACAGAAATTTTGCGCAGACGCGTGCGAACGTTGACGCTAATGGAAGCGTCTCAGGCGGGGGCTCAATAGGATATGGAACACTTTGGGTTTATCTTTGCCAGCTACCTAGTAACGCTTGTCATTATTGGTGCCATTTCCATCTGGCTTGTTCTGGACTACCGAGCTCAAAAGCATGCACTTGCTGCGCTTGAGGCCCGGGGTGTTCGACGCAGGTCAACAAAGTCCAATCAAGCCACTGTGAAGATGGAATCTGGTAGCTAATGACAGTTCGTCGCTTTCTCGCTTTTCTGCCACTGCTTATTTTCGCCGCATTGGCCGCCTTGTTCTTTATTCAATTGTCGCGTGGTGGGGGCAGCAGCGATGTTCCCTCCGCACTTATTGGAGAGCCCGCGCCTCAGATCAAACTGGCTGCGCTGAAAGGTCTTGCAGAAGACGGCGTTGAGCTGCCAGGTCTTGATCCTGAGCAGTTGTTGGGCCAGGTCAGCATTGTTAATATCTGGGCCAGTTGGTGTGGGCCGTGCCGCCAGGAGCATCCAGTGCTCATGGAATTGTCTAGTGATGATAGTTTTCAAATAATAGGTATCAACTACAAGGATCAGCCCACGAACGCCCTTCGGTTTCTTGGGTCTCTTGGAAACCCATATGATCGGGTTGGTGTAGATACGGATGGCCGGAGTTCAATTGAATGGGGCGTTTATGGTGTTCCAGAGACGTTTATCGTCGGGCGCGACGGCAAAATCGCTCACAAAAAGGTTGGGCCCTTATCGCCAGCTGACCTGGCCGGTGATTTTAATTCTGCCTTGCAAGCTGCGATCTCGGTAAGCCCAGCGTCTTGAGCGTTTCAGAACTGTTGAAAGAGGCTATATGCCAACAAAGAAGCACATGCCAAACGAACCAATAGCAATCGGATTGTCCCGTGCCGTTGCGATACCTTTCATTCTTGTTTTACTGGGTCTGGCAGGGTGGCTCGGTGTCACCATTCTGGCCTTGCCCATGCAAGATGAAAGTGGAGTGGCATATCCCGTTTTGTCATTGGTTGCTCGTTATTCTCTTGGGTTCGCTATGGTCCTGGCTTTGGCTTCTCCAGCGATCACCGCCATCCGCGCATTCTCGACTGGTCGTCCATTCGCGTACTTTGATGATAAGGGTGTATACGGTCTAAACTGGCCGCTTATGCGCAAATTTATTGCATGGGATGATGTAGACCAATTGTCGGGCAAAGGCATTTGGGTAGTGATGATAGATAAGAACAAGCGCCAGCACAAAATGATTGAGGGTCTGATGGGTGCTAAGGGCCTTTGGTTGCCGACAATTATGGGTGTTGGTGGAGCGGCTCCTATTGCGGAAGCAATCCGAGCGTTCCGCCCAGATCTGTTCAGTCCCGAAAAGCTGTCTTAAATCGTTTTTGCTGCCTCAACCCACCAGTTTGGGTGTGCTTTGAAGACCGAAGCCGCGGCCGCTTCAGCCCCGGGGAAATCTTCAAAGACGCCAAAACATGTGGCTCCGGACCCGGACATGCGAACCAATCGTGCGCCGTGCAGTGTTAACGCCGACAACACATCATCTATTTCCGGGCACAATCGGAGCGTCGGAGCAAAAAGGTCGTTTCGTGAGATCCTTAGCCAGTTGAGCCATTCGTCCAATTCGCTTGTGGCAGGCAATGTTGTCATGGGCATGTTGTCCGGCTTGTCCAAGCTTTTAAATATGGCAGGTGTTGAAACAGAGATGTTTGGATTAACGAGTACGATGTTAAACGATGGTACGTGCGACACAGGTTCCAATTGAGTTCCGATGCCGCGAATACGAGTAGCACCGTCGCCAATACATACCGGGACATCAGCACCAAGACCTGCACTCATGTCTTCCAGCTGCTTATGGGACAAATTTAATTCCCATAGCTGATTGAGTGCGCGCAAAGTTGCCGCAGCATCTGCTGAGCCGCCGCCAATACCTGCGGCAACCGGCAGACATTTTGTCAAAGAAATATGCGCGCCGCCGACACTCTGTTCCCGTGAGGTCGCGAATTCCGTCAATGCCTTTGCCGCACGGAGCACTAGATTGTCAGTGCTGTCATCAATATTCGGAGCCTTTGGGCCGTCAATGGAAAGTGTTAGACTGGAAGCTTTAGAAACGCGTAACAGATCGCCGCTGGTTGCAAACACAACCAGCGAATCCAGCAGATGGTAGCCGTCTTCACGCCTTCCAGTAACATGCAAAGCCAAGTTCAACTTTGCCCAGGCGTTTTCAATTATCACGGCCATACGCCTTCAGTCTTCCAGTTGCCGAAAGGCTATTTCCTATCTGGAATGCGCAGCTCAATACCGCTTTCCAACGGCCCATTTTCGGGAAGGCGGTCTCTGTTGACTGCCAGAATTTCCAGGAACGCATCGCCTTCGCCAAGATAGGTCTCAGCAATATCCCAGAGGCTTTCGCCTTCGACCACAATGTGCGTCCGTTGAGCCTTGCCGTCATCCATTGCTTGATCAACAATTGTTCCGGTAGAGGCCGCAGCCACCTTTCTGCCGTTATTTTCGTCGGCAAGACCGTTCTTCAGTTTTGCTAGAATACGTTCCAGGTCTTCAGGCTTTTCCGGCTCCAGATCGCGTGCATGGCTCCATTGAAATTGGGCTTCCAATACACGCCCAACGTGCCAATAGGCATCCCCTAAATGATCGTGGACCAGCGGGTCTGCGGGCATTTTTTCAGCAGCTTTTTCAAGCTCAACCACAGCTTCAGGGTATCTGCCAAGTTGGTAGTAAGCCCAGCCAAGACTATCCAGAATAAACCCTTCTTCAGGGCGTTGCTCAACGGCCTTGGCAATCATCTTCAATGCTTCGTCAAGATTGAGGCCTTTATCCACCCACGAATATCCAAGATAATTCAAAACCAGTGGCTGATCAGGGAAAAGCTCCAATGCCTTTCGGAAATCGGCTTCTGCCTCTTCCCAACGGTCAGTTCTTTCGAAGGTAATGGCTCGCGAATAGTAGAGTGACCAATGACGACGTTCTGGCTGATCCACACCATCAATAATAATGTTGTAAATCTCGTTTGCCTCATCCCAGCGTTTTTCAAAACGCAGCATATTTGCCAAGGCCAGGTTGGCCTGCGCAGGGTCTTTAGCCTCTCGTGCGGCGATAGTCAGACGTTTGATGGCTTCGTCGACTTTCTCGATTTGCGCCAAATTACGTGCAGACTCAATACGCGCAGCTTCATAGAAAACTGAAGCTTCTGCCAGCCTGTCTACCAGTTCCACCGCTTCGGCGTGTTGATTGTCCTGATTGTAGATATCAACCAGCGCCATGGTCGCCAAATCGGAATCTGAATTCAAAAAGAGGGAGAGTTGCAAATATATCTTTGGCAGTTCAGTGCCGCCGTCGCGGCCAAGTGCGGAGCCAAGGCCAAATAGCACTTCTGATGCACCGTGGCGCGGCGTGCGCGAGAAGGTAATGCGTGTGTTGCTGTTTATATCCGCTTCCACCTTGTCCATATAGGGATGGCGTGGAACTTGTTTCTTAAAGGCTCTAACGGCTGCAAGTCCTTTTTCAGGAGAGCCTTTGCGTGCCTGTAATCTTGCAAAGCCCTCCACAATACGCAGTGCGGTTTGATCATACTCGTAAGCACGCGCAACCCGATCAAAAGCTTGGTCTGCATTGCCAAGATGCTCTGCTATCAAGCCTCCGTGAAACGAGCGAAAGCTTTCATACCAATCCGGACCTTCCAACTCATCGACACGCCTTAGAGCCTCTGCCAAATTATCTTTGCCGGCCTCAGACCACGCTGCGAGCAGTTGGTTTGTTAAAAGTTCCAAAGGTGTTTTTCCAGAGGCACCGTCAAATTCTTCTGCAGCTCTGCCATAATTACCCTCTTTCAGCTCAATGACCCCCAATACAGTGCGCGCCAGGTCATTTGATGTATCATAAACCAGAATTTCTTCCGCTAGCGGCACCGCCTTTGCGATATCGCCATTGATGAGGTGCAAAAAGAAGGTCTGCTGTATCAGAAGCGGGTTTCCCGGATCACGTTTCAATGCCCGTTCAAAAAACTGAACAGCGGACACCGTGTCCTTGTCTTCACTGGCAATGCGTGCGGCAAGGAAATTGCCTGAAAAACCTCTTGCGAAGCGCAGCGGTTCGCCACCTTCTTTTGCCAGGGCAGGGACGGGTGTTGTAATCAAGGATATCCCAACCATCAAGGCGGCGACGAGGCTTGTCAGTGGAGCCTTAATTCGGGTCAGTAGCGCGCTCTTTTTCAAGTGGTTTGTCCTTGTTTTGGTTTGAGTTGCCATCTCATCCACCATCTTCTTTTCGGTCTGCTGTCCATTGTGATCCGATTGTGAATCAGGTTGCAAATACGCTGTTAATGTCCACGATAGATGCAGAACTCTACAGTCTCCAATAAACTTTTCTTCATGTTGCTGTCAGGGAAGGCGGCAAGAGCATCTTTTGCGACCGCACCATAGTGTGTCGCCCGCTCGACAGTATCTTTGAGAGCGTCGAGACGTTTCATGGTTGAAATAGCCTGTTCCAAATCACCTTCCAGCACATCGCCGTCCATCAAGACACGATCAAAAAACGCTCGGTCCTCATCAGTTCCACGTCGGTAGGAAAGTACAACGGGCAGGGTAATCTTACCCTCACGCAGATCATCACCGACATCTTTTCCGAGATCGGCCGCAGAGCCGCCATAGTCGAGCGCGTCGTCAATTAACTGGAATGCCAGACCCAGATTTGTTCCGTAGGACCGAAATGCGGCGCGCTCTGCCTTGGGCGAATTTGCAAGGACGGGGCCAACTTCCGCGGCGGCAGAGAACAAGGCCGCAGTTTTTGCGCGAATGACATCCAGATATTCGTCTTCGGTCGTTGCAGTATTTTTGGCTGCCACCAACTGCATCACTTCGCCTTCTGCAATGACAGATGACGCGGTGGATAAAATGTCGAGCGCCTCAAGGGAGCCGACCTCAACCATCATCCGGAAGGATTGTCCAAGTAGATAGTCGCCGACCAGAACGCTGGCCTGGTTGCCCCACACCATTCGCGCTGACTTCTTCCCGCGACGCATATCGCTTTCATCCACGACATCATCGTGAAGCAAGGTCGCAGTATGCATGAATTCAACGCAAGACGCCAATTTGACATGGCCTTTGCCTTCGTAGCCGCACATCTCGGCGGCAGCGAGTGTCAACATCGGGCGTAAGCGTTTTCCACCTGATGAGATAAGATATTCGGCGATCTCCGGGATCATATCCACATTGGCGCCAGCCATCTGTAAAATCAGGTCGTTAACCTGATCCATGCCGGGTTTGGTGAGGCGAACTAAATTCTCAACACTTGGTGGTTGTTTTTCGTTCGGTGAGAGAGAGACAACAACGCCCATAGAACCAACTACTTTCAAAAACCTCAGCCCCCAATGAGCTGCTTTAAAATCCGTCGCAAACTAGACAGATATCGAACCTATCACAAGCACGAAGCCATAATTGTACTTTTGATCACACATTGAGCAGGCACTGTGTTCTGTTTTGCAGATCAAAGCCTTTGTCGATCCACTGAAATTGTGATCATATATAACTATATGGAACGTATTCCAAACAGGAGAATAGCTTTTGAAAGAAATTCTCAGAACCAACGATATGGTGTTGATCTCTTTCGTCGAGTCTTTGCTAAAGGAAGCAGAAATTGAGTATCTGGTGTTGGACCAAAATATGAGTGTTTTAGACGGCTCGATTGGTGTTTTGCCACGCCGGTTGCTGGTTGACGAGGACGAAGAAACGGCTGCTCGGAAGTTATTCGACGAAGCGGGAATTGCCCACGAATTGCGCTCGGCCTGAGGAAAACGGCCATGAGCGTTGAAGTGTCCAAAGACCAGTTTATAGGCGGGGGCGCTTATGTGCTTCAACCCCTAGCTGATGGTCATCGTTCGGGAATGGATGCGGTATTTCTGGCGGCCGCCATTCCTTCGGATGCAAGTGGTGTTCTATACGATTTGGGCGCAGGTACAGGCGCGGCAGGGTTTTGTGCGGCGGCAAGAGCTGAAAATCTTCATGTAAAACTCGTCGAGCGTGATGATGATATGCTCCAACTAGCGAAAGAAGCATGTGTTTTGCCTGAAAATGCACGGTTCGCTGAGCGTATTGATATTCTTTCAGCTAACATCCTTATGCCTGCGACAGAGCGGGAGGAGGCAGGTTTGGTAGCTAACTCCGCTGACTGGGTAATTGCAAACCCGCCGTTTTATCTTGAAAACAAAGTGCGCAGTTCTCCAAACCAGCATCGTCGCGAAGCGCATGTATTGGAGGAGGGAGACCTTGAGACCTGGTTCCGACTGGCTGCAATGTTGTTGAAGCCCGGAGGACGTATTTCACTTATTCACAAGGCAGATGCGTTGAGTGAAATACTGCGTTTGTGTGAAGGCCGCTTTGGTGGTTTGGTCATTCGTCCCATTCATCCAAGAGTAGGAAAGCCAGCAAATAGGCTCATTCTAAGTGGTCAGAAAGGCAGCAGAGGTGTTCTCAGCTTGCTCCCAGGTTTTAATGTTCACGATGATGCTGGCAATACACCTCACGCAGCTGCGATCCTGCGGCACGGCAAAGGGTTTGCTGATTTGGATAAACACCTTTAAAATTCTTACGAACTGAACCATGTAAGTGGCTACCGTCGTTTTTTCTCTCGGAGTGTACCTTGTTCAAAGCTTTCAAAAGCCGCGTTCGTGCTTATTTACCTGAAAAATACCGCACGCCCCCTGTTGTGATACCAGTTGTGAAATTGTCTGGGGTCATCGGGCAGGGCAGTAATTTTAATCAGGGCCTCAATATTGGTACTGCCGCAGGACCAATTGAAAAAGCTTTTGGCTATGAAGATGCACCAGCTGTTGCGATCTCAATCAACTCACCTGGTGGGTCTCCGGTACAATCAAACCTGATCTTTAAACGCATCCGGCAACTTGCCCAGGAAAAAGACAAAAAGGTACTGGTGTTTGTGGAAGACGTAGCGGCCTCAGGCGGATATTTTATTGCCGTTGCAGGCGATGAGATTATTGCTGACCCATCGTCCATTGTGGGTTCTGTCGGTGTGATTTCGGCCGGGTTTGGCCTACACAAAGCCATTGAAAAATTGGGGATTGATCGCCGCGTTTACGCGTCTGGCAAAAGCAAATCTACGCTGGACCCATTCAAACCGGAAAAAAAGGAAGACATTGCACATCTCAAAAAGTTACAGGAAGAAATCCACGAAACATTCATTGATGTTGTAAAATCCAGACGTGCAGATGTGCTGAAGGAAGACGATGAGACACTCTTCAATGGTTTGTTTTGGACCGGTAAAACGGCGCTGTCTTTGGGATTGATTGATGAACTAGGCGATATGCGCTCCACGTTGAAGGAACGCTATGGCGAAAAAACCAAACTCAAACTGATTGGCGCAAAGAAGGGCTTTAGCGTTCGCCGTTTATTTGGCAGCTCCATCGATGACAATTTGGCCAGAAACATTGGTGATGGAATAATAGGGTCAGTTGAAAACCGCGCTCATTGGGCGCGGTTTGGATTGTAGGATGCGCACATGCTATCAAAAATACTAATCCTCATCGTTATCTGCGCGGCAGTTTATATCGTTACGCAAAGACATAAGCTCTTTGCCAGTAAGCCAAACACCAAGTCTGGAAACGGCTCCCCTGGCCGAGGTGCTGATACAATAGAGGAGTTGGACTATGATCCAAAGACGGGCCACTATCGCGTGAAAGACCGCAAAAACGACAAGAAGTAATTGCTGCAACGCAAAAGAGATCGCTCAATGTGGTTCGAAAGGTTGACCACACAGCGCTAAACGTGGCACCACGCACGCGCTTTTCGAGAAGATCTACCTCTTGCCCATATCAGGCCAATTGCCATGTCATCAGTTACACCTATTCCTACATCTGACCTTCCGCAACATATGCGTCCGGAACGCTCGTTTCAGGGCTTAATTCTGGCTCTGCAACGCTTTTGGGCTGATTATGGGTGTGTCGTTTTGCAGCCCTACGATATGGAAGTCGGCGCCGGTACATTTCACCCTGCGACCACATTGCGGGCGTTAGGACCGAAACATTGGCGCGCTGCCTATGTTCAACCCTCTCGCCGTCCAGGTGATGGGCGCTATGGTGAAAACCCAAATCGCCTTCAACACTACTATCAATTTCAGGTATTGCTGAAACCATCTCCACCTGACCTGCAGGAATTGTATTTGAAAAGCCTGCAAGCAATTGGCGTTGATGCAGCCTTGCACGACATTCGTTTCGTTGAAGACGATTGGGAAAGCCCGACACTAGGTGCTTGGGGTCTTGGTTGGGAGTGCTGGTGTGATGGAATGGAAGTCTCTCAATTCACCTATTTTCAGCAAGTATGTGGAATTGAATGCAGCCCGGTCGCTGGCGAATTGACTTACGGCCTTGAGCGTCTGGCCATGTATGTCCAGGGCGTAGACAATGTGTATGATCTGAATTTCAACGGCCGTGATGGCGACGAGCGCATTTCCTATGGCGATGTCTTTTTGCAGGCAGAGCAAGAATACTCGCGCTACAATTTCGAGCATGCCAACACAGATAAATTGCTGGAGCATTTTGAAGCTGCGGAGGCAGAGTGTCGTGCGCTTTTGGATGCGGGTGCCAAGCAGGGTGAAGTTGCAGGCGATGGCATACATAAGGTGGTGCTGCCAGCCTACGATCAATGTATCAAGGCCAGTCATTTGTTCAATCTGCTGGATGCGCGCGGTGTGATTTCCGTTACCCAGCGTCAAAGTTATATTTTGCGCGTGCGTGATTTGTCGAAGGCGTGCGGAGAGGCTTTCTTAAAGACTGATGCCGGTGGAGCCATTGCTCGGGAGGCAACCAATGCCTGATCTCCTGTTAGAACTGTTTTCCGAAGAAATTCCGGCACGTATGCAAAAGCGTGCCAGCGAAGACTTGCAAAAACTTGTTACGAGCGGTTTGGTTGACGCCGGTCTTACCTATGAAGGGGCAAAGGGCTTTGCCACGCCCCGTCGCCTGGCGTTGACGGTGCACGGCGTAACTGCGCGCTCTGCTGATACGCGCGAAGAGCGCAAAGGTCCTAAAGTCGGCGCGCCTGAAAAAGCGTTGCAAGGCTTTATGCGTGCAGCAGGGCTTACTTCAATTGAAGACGCACAAATCCAGAGCGATCCCAAAAAGGGTGAATTTTATGTGGCGGTTATTGAGAAATCCGGCCGCGATGCGCAAGAGATCATTGCTGAATTGATGCCCGGCATCATCCGGAATTTCCCATGGCCAAAGTCCATGCGTTGGGGTATGGGCTCTACCAAGCCGGACACACTACGTTGGGTGCGTCCTCTGCGCTCCATTCTGTGTACATTCGGGCCGGAAACTGAAGAGCCCGAAATTATCGGCTTTGAAGTGGACGGTATTTCTTCAGGAGATATAACATTTGGCCATCGGTTCATGGCGCCTGATGCAATTCAAATTCGCCGTTTTGACGATTACACAGACAAGCTGAATGCGGCAAAAGTGGTTCTGGATGGCGCACGCCGTGAGGAGATCATTCATCAGGAAGCCAAAAATCTGGCGTTCTCACAGAATTTAGATCTGGTAGAAGACGCGGCGCTTTTGCACGAAGTGTCAGGTCTAGTTGAGTGGCCCGTAGTGTTGATGGGTACGTTTGACGAACGCTTTTTGACCCTGCCAGATGAGGTCATCCAGCTGACCATTCGTGTCAACCAAAAGTGCTTTGTGCTGCGTGACCCGAAAACGGGTGCGCTGACCAATCGCTTTATTCTGGTGTCCAATCTGAACGCCAGCGATGGCGGCAGGGAAATCGTCGCCGGTAATGAAAAGGTCGTGCGTGCGCGTTTGTCGGATGCAATGTTCTTCTGGGAAACCGATCTCAAAACACCTCTCAAAGATAGGGTGCAGAAGCTTGGAAACATCGTGTTCCACGAAAAACTGGGTACGCAGTTGGAGCGGGTTGAGCGTATAAAAAAACTGGCACGTGAACTGGCTCCGATTGTGGGTGCGGATGTTACGGAAGCAGAACGCGCTGCTGAGCTTTGCAAAGCTGATCTTGTGACCGAGATGGTTGGCGAATTTCCAGAGCTACAGGGCTTGATGGGGCGTTACTATGCAGAGGCGCAGGGTGAGAAACCGTCGGTTATTGCGGCTTGCGAAGAGCACTATAAGCCCTTAGGGCCGGGTGACGCCGTTCCGTCAGACAAAGTGTCTGTTTGTGTGGCTTTGGCAGACAAGGTTGATACGCTTTCCGCGTTTTGGTTGATTAGCGAAACGCCTACAGGATCAAAAGATCCATATGCACTTCGCCGTGCCGCGCTTGGAGTGGTGCGGCTTGGGACGTCTTTTGATACAGAGCTCAGAATTTTGAACATTCTTGCCGCCTTGTTTCCAAGAGTACGGCAGGATGCGTTAAATGCGGCCAATTTCAGAAAAGAGGGTAGCTCCAACGGCAATGATGCCTTCCTCGTTCGTTCTAAGCACATACCGGGCCGTGGAGACGTTGAGTTGGTAGCGCTCGACCTCCTCTCATTCTTCCATGATCGCCTAAAAGTTTATCTTCGCGATCAGGGGCGTCGCCATGATTTAATCGATGCCGTGATCACCGAAGATGCAGATGATCTGCTGCTGATCGTGCGACGCGTGGAAGCTCTATCTGACTTTCTGGCAACCGATGATGGCGTGGCTTTACTCGCTGGCTCTAAACGCGGCGCGAACATTTTGCGGGCTGAGGAAAAGAAGGATGGCAAGTCCTACAATGGCGTTGTTTCTGCCAATTTGCTCAGCGACGAGGCGGAAAAAACATTGGCTGCTGCGGTTGATACCGCTGTTCCACAAGCCAAGGCTGCGGTGGAAGCAAGTGATTTTGCAGGCGCAATGAGTGCATTGGCGCAGCTGCGTGCGCCGGTTGATGCCTTTTTTGACGGGGTTATGGTCAATGCCGATGATGCTGCAATCCGTGAAAACCGACTAAATCTGCTGAATCGTATCCGTGAAGCCACGCAGACAGTGGCAGATTTTTCAAAAATTGAAGGATAATTGGGGCGATTCTTCGCATATAATTGGTGCTTTTTCGGCAGATATGGCTTATTTGGAGCGGGAACACCGACAAGAAGCGGTCAAAATTCAGACACAACTGATATCACATAGATACAGCACATAACTTTTACTCTCAGGGGACTACTCATGAATAAAGCAATCGTTGGTATATTGGGCATAATCGTTGGCGGTGCAGGTGGATACCTCGCGCAGGACGGCAAAGTTAAAGAAACAATGGGCCAAATCACCGAACTGACGGAAAAAGTAGGTGGCCTTGAAGGCTTGGTTGGCGAAAGCAAAACGGCGATGGAAGCTGGCGAAGCGTCTTTGGCTGAAGCAAATGCAGCTCTGGAAGCTGCGACCGCAGAAGCAACGAGTGCAAAAGAAGCAGTGACTGCAGCAGAAACTGCGTTGGCTGCTGCTCAGGCAGAAGCTGAAGGCGCAAAGGCCGAAGCAGAAGTTGCAATTGCAGCGGCTAAGGCCGAAGCAGAAGTTGCCGTTGCAGAAGCCAAGGCGGCCGCCATGCAGTCCGGCGATGCAATTTCATCTGACGTAAGCGCAGAACTCTCAGCAGCTCAGGACAAATTGGCCGAACTCACATCAGATCTCGCAAGCAAAGAAGTCATGGCGGCTGACTTGACATCTATGGTTGATGGCCTGAAATCTGAATTGGCGTCCAAGGAAAGCATGACAGCTGATCTGGGTGGCAAAGTTGCATCCCTTGAAGAAGCTGTTGCTGCCAAAGAAGCCGAAGTCGCTGCCAAGGAAGAAGAAGCTGCAAATCTTGCTGGTATGGTCGAAGGCCTTAAAGAAGAATTGTCCGCTAAAGATGCGATGGCCGAAGGCTTGAGCACAATGGTTGAAGACCTCAAAGCAGAACTTGCAAAAGCTGCTGAAGCCGCAAACTAAGACACAATAAATTACAATATATTAGAACGCGCGATCTGCCATCAGGTCGCGCGTTTTCCATTTTCAAACCTTACTCTTGCTGCGATTACCCCATCCTTTCGCCACTTCCAACGGCCATGCTTGCATCACCCACCTATTGGGTTCGTACAATTCAAGTAGGAGTGGACTAAATGAAAATTATCGTCGCAATTGCAATTGCTGTGGTGGTCCTTTTGGCTGGTTTTTACCTCTACTCAGGTGAAAACACTGGCAGTCCTGATTCCGCACCTGTGGCAGAAGAAGCACCAGCAGCGCCAGCCGAACCAGCACAGCCAGAGCCACTTAACTAGCCGCTATTTTCTATAGTTGAGCCAAATCTAACTCATTCGTTTTACGGATGTTTCAACACGTTGGCCTCAAGTGAAACCAGAGCTTTCATGCTTCTTTAAATGAAAATGCCGCATATATCCTAGGATCTGGGCTCGAGACTCTTTCTCCTGTGCCTGGATCCTATTTTCGGGATTGTGTTGGGTATGAGTGTGCAAGTCTCTGCTGGGTCCGCTGGATCGTTTAAAAGCCTTGTTAAAAGTCGGTTGAAAGCTCTGATTGCTTTTCTGCGCCCTGCACAAAGCGCTTCCATCGACGATGATAGTGACGATGAAGCAGCTGGCGCTGACACGGCTTCTGCTGGTCGCGCCGGCTTATATGCGCTTGCCATTCGCCTGGCAAACGCTGCAATTGCCTACATCACACAAATCATATTTGCACGCATGCTCGGCGAGTTCGAATACGGTATCTTCGCGCTAGGTTGGGTCTGGATTGCTATTTTGGGGCACACCTCGACCTTTGGTTTTTCCATGAGCAGTATACGCTTTCTGGCGCAATATGAGGCGACAGGCGAGAAGGATCACGCAGTTGGTTTTTTCCGGTTCTCTCTGCTCGTTCCATTGGTCACTAGCGGCTTGGCAGCAATTATTGGTGTATTGCTGTTGAAATCTGGCGCGCTACCCATACCCGACTACTACATTTTTCCTTTAATTTTGGCAGCCGTTTGTGTGCCGTTATTTGCGTTGCAGGACATGATGGAAAGCTACGCCAGAGCACGACACTGGATTATGCTGGCTCTCGTACCAACTTATCTGTTGCGTCATGGATTTCTCGGCCTGTTTTTGGTGTTGGCTATTGTTTTTGGGTTCGAGGGTAATGCAGTAACTGCCCTGATAGTAGCGGCTGTTGCAATCGGCGGATCCCTTGCAATTCAGGCGGCTCTGCTTGCAAGGCGTTATTTGGCGGAGCGCCGCGCGCTGCCTCAGCAGGTAAAACCTGCTTATCAACGCCGCATGTGGCTGAAAACTTCAGCACCTCTGGCTTTGCAGGATGGGGCGTCACTCCTAGTATCTTACTCAGATATTCTAGTGCTCAGTTTCTTTGTGCCACCGGCACAGATCGGGATTTACTTTGCGGCCACACGTATCGCTCAGATTGTAGGATTTGTCCGCTTCGCTGCCTCTGCAGGCACGGCAAATGTATTCTCAAAATTAAATGCGCAGGGCAAAAGAGAGGAATTGAAGTCGCTTTCACGTGCAACCATCCGCATTTCTTTCTGGCTCTCATTCATAGCATGTGCCGTGCTTGCTGTGATGGGGCCATTTTTGTTGAAACTCTTTGGCGCTGGTTTCGCAACAGGTTATCCGGTGCTTTTGATTTTGATGATTGGTTTGCTTGTCCAGGCTGCGTTTTCCTCTGCGGAAGACTTGCTCAATATGACGGGGCATCAGGGCATGACCGCCTCATCCTATTTTGGTGCATTGCTTGTAAATTTGGTTTTGAACTTGGCGCTTATCCCGTATTTCGGTTTGATGGGAGCGGCAGTTGCAACGTCCCTTTCCATCGGGTTCCGGGTGTTCTACCTCGCATTTGGTGTGCGTTCCCGACTAGGTATTTCCTTGTTCGGAGCACAATTCAAACGACAGCGTGGCAGCTAAGGCGCGCATTAGTCACCCGCCAAAAAGTATTGCCAAACACCATCTGGTGAAATACCAAGTCGAAAGAAATTATAAGCGCCGAAAGACTTCATATCTTCATAGTCACCAGCGGTAACCAGCGTAAACAGTTCAACCCGTTGCTCAGGGCTGAGCGTGTCTAGCCTGATATGAGCAAAGTAGGGCCAGACAAAAATTTCTTCATCTGTGTCGGGCCGCACATGAGCATAGCCCGCTTGTAAAACCTCAAGCAGAATTGCCAAAATTTCCTGGCCCTCGCCATCGCCTGAAGTGTCCTTCAAATGCTGTATGGGATCATCAACTTCGTCGTAAACGAGCGCTGGTACATATCCGTTTTCATCAAAAATACGACGTAGTGCACCAACATTTCCCGTTCTTGCTGCATCGATAAGGGCTTGGCGTTTTTTCTGAACTGCTTTGGGAAGCAATGTAACATCATAAGAGATGCGAGGTGGTGCTTCCGCTTCATTTCCTTCATCACCGGGAATGGTTTCAGACGGTGCAACGGTTTGTGGGACAAGAGAGAAAGACTCTGTTTCAACCGTGCGAGCTGCCAGTGAGTTAGTGCTGCTCACAGCCAGGACAGCCAGAACAGCTAGAATCGCTGTTGAAAGCCTTATTCTGCCATAAAGGGGCGTTAGAATCTTTTCCATACCTGACACATAAAGGTCAGCAGGCTCCGTCTGTCAAATAAGGCATCTGGAAAAGTTGTTTAGCACTAGTTCAAAACACGATAAAGCGTGAACTCGCCGTTTTCGATGCGTTCTGGAAGACCGTTACAGAATTTTACAGCTGCGTCTTCGCCGCGATGTTCTACGATTTGAGACATGGCAGCGAAAAGAGATGTGTTTATCAGGATGTCCGGTTCTATGCCTTGCTCAAGCGCATCGCGCCAAGCGGCTTCTATCGTTTCAATCGCAGTTTGTTGGCGTTCAGCAAAGCCGTAGTCATCTTCATCAACATCATCTTCATTCAGCCAGGGATCGGACATCTTCATACCTTAAATAACGCAATACTTGCAGTAGTTTATCATAAATGCATGTGAGATGCTAAGGGTAAGGTATTCATGGTTAATGAATCTTGAACCCACGTGAATGCGCCATTCAAGGTAATGTTAACCGGCGTTATTGTTCTGGTGTCTCTGTCGCGTCATCATCTGTTGGCGCCTCGGTTGCCGCGGTTTCCTCAACGGCTGGTGCGACTGGCCTGTACGTGGTTGCCAGTTCCCTTGTTAGTTCAACCGCTTCTGCTTCATAGCGTTGCAAAATTAGTTCAACAGTTGGTGAGCAAGTTCTGTGTACTTGCTCCAGAACCTCATAAGATTTGTTGTACGTTGCCATCATTCTTGCGCGGCGGGCAGGGGAAGGTTCTTCGGCTTCCAATAGGTTTGCCATCTGCGCTTTCCACACGCCTTTGTTCTGGCGTTCGCAAAGCGGATGCAAAAATTCTAACGAACCGACAATGGTCACCAAACGCAACAGGCTTTCTTCATAGGGAGGCTGTTCGTTTCCAGTCCGAACAGCCTGTGCCTCAGCCATGTCGGGCATCAAAAGCAGCGCTGCCAAAGCGCCAATAAAAATGTGATCAAGCCTAAGTGTCTTCATGCGCGCACCGTGCCGCGCGCGCGCGAAAATTTCAATAAGCCAGATAGATTTTTATCTATTCCTGTACGATTTTTGCTTCAGGATGAAAGGCCAAAAATGCAAATGCAAATGTAACGTCATGGACGACTTCATCGCCGCGCGATCCATCGGCATTAATTCTATATGCCGCGACGTTACCAACGTCTCGTCCTTGTGAGATGTCTCCAGAATCGAGTGCAGAGTTTTGCCCACTTTCCCAAGTCAATTCCACGCTACCCAACTTAATGGATGATTCTTGACGCAAGTAGGTGAGCGTTGTTGCAATTGGTTCATTGCCATCTTTCACAACAATAACACGGACCATTGGTCCAATATCAGTGGGCAAGCTGCCCTGGAACAACGGATAAGGCGCCGCACGACTGTCGTAGTTTACATATGGGTTCGTTCCATATCGACGCATGCCAGGCGTGTTCGGCACGAGAACTCTTGCATCTGGATTAGCATTTTGAAAACGCTCAAAACTCTCGACGCGGCTTGGAATCATACGCAATTCAGTATCTAGAAACTCACCCACAATTGCGGTGCCCGTGAACTGTTGCCACCAGGTTTCCGTTTGGCGATCATACATCACCAAATCTGAGTTGCGTAATTTGCCGGTGGTACCAAAATCCAGCAATTTGCCGTCGACATTTCGGTCAAACACCAAGGCGGAATTGCACAAGGGACAATATGTTACGGCAACTGGTGTTCCGCCAACCTGATCGTTGACAATTTCATGCCACGTCATCACTTGAAGCGGATAGGCGCGTATGTCCCCATTTATAGCCAGTCTGATAACAGGCTCTAATGGGCCAAGATTGGTAATATCTTTGGCGGCCATAAATTTTGGGTCATCAATCGAAGGGATGCCATCTTTAGGAGGGCCGCCAGAGAGTATCTCACTGAAGCTTATGCTGCTTTTGTTAAAGTCAGTACTCCAGCCTTCTGATTTCCAGACATCAGAATTAGCTAAAACGGGCGTCACAGCGAGTGTTGCCAAGGCGGCGATCATCAGTACTGATCGTCTAAGTAGGCTGCCTGACGGCGAAGTCGTAGCGTGCATAATTATCCTCCGGAACGTCGATATCCAAGAGATTGGCACAGACCGCCTCAATCACAAATCAATCCTGATCACGGGATCGTGAGATGCGGCCTGGTTTCATCAGGTGTTTGGGGATCAAAGGGGAAGAAATGGCCCGTGTTTGCTCATTGCTACTGTTGTACGCAGCTCGGGAACCAACTCGGGTTCCATCTGCGGCAGTTCTGTCTCGTTTATCCACTTCGCATCAGCTGCATCGCTTGCTGCAACGAGTTCGCCGCTTATGGCCACAGCAGCAATACAGTGCAAACTGAAGTGAGCTTCCTCTACCAGAATATCCTGAATGAGAAAAAGGTCTTTGGGAATGATTGCAAGCCCGGTCTCCTCGCGCATCTCTCTAATGGCTGCACTGGCAAGGTTTTCGCCAAATTCGACTTTTCCTCCAGGTAGTGCCCAAAGGCCTTTGTTAGGAGCCTTCCTGCGCCGCACCAACAAGACTTGTTCACCACTCCACACCGCAACGCTGACTGCAAGTATGGGCCGGTTCAGAAATTCAGTCACAGTTTGGAGCAACTAGGCAAACATCGTATCAATTGCGTCCTGCGCTGTATGGCTGGAATCAATATTGATGTCAGCAGCAGTGACCTTACCATTGATCAACGCACCTGCCATAGCAATCATGGGGCGTACGTCTTCATTTAGCGCGTCTGAAACATTTGGAATGGGAATAGAGCCATCGCAAGATGCTGTCAGAATCTGCCCTCTCAAGTTTTCAAGAGTGTCTGACAGCGCCTTAATTATTGTGTCGAACTCGGCCTTAACTACTGGCTTTGCGTCTATGTAGGCCGCAATTGCGATTTCTTTTCCAGGATAATTGGTCACTTCAAAGTGTGTTGGGTAGTCTCTGGGTTCCCACGCTGAAATGTCTTCAATGCAATCCGGCATTGAAGGAACCATTTCTAGGAGCATATCTAACTCATTGAAATGATTTAAATAATCTGTCGCCAGCCCGGTTTCTGGGTTGATGTTGGCAGCCGAGAGTTCTTCATCAGAGAATTTCATAAGCACACATATGTTCAAGTTTGATTCAAGTTATACTCCCAGATTTATTGGCAAATCGTATACATTGGCTGTGCAGTCGCAAATGCTACAGCAAGAATGCGCCAACAAAGAAAGTGCAAACGCAATGTGCGGTCGTCTAACACTTGCCCATTCACGGGAAGAAATTTCGCGATACTTCGAATACGTTCCAATTGACCCGAACGCAGAGGAAATGCCCGCTCGCTACAACATCGCTCCTACGCAGCCATTGGCGACAATTCGTATGAAGCAGGACCAACGCGTTCTTAAGCTTGTGCGCTGGGGCCTGGTTCCTGGATGGGTAAAGGACCCCAAGGATTTCACATTGCTGATCAATGGACGTATAGAAACAGCTTTGGACAAACCCAGCTTCCGTGGTGCCATGCGGCACCGCAGGTGTCTCGTTCCAGCAACCGGCTATTATGAATGGCGGCGGACCCCTGATCACAAGCAGGCATTCTATATGAAACCGAAAGGGGGCCAGCTCATCGCACTGGCTGGACTATGGGATGAGTGGTCTGGTCCGGATGGTAATTTGATCGATTCCGGGGCGTTGTTGACACAACCTGCCAATCGAGAATTATCAAAAGTTCATCACCGCATGCCGGTGGTTTTGGAACCTGACTTTTTCGATGCCTGGTTAGACGTAAAGAATATCGATGCCAGAGATGCTCACTCCCTCCTGAAACCCATGCCAGATGATTTTTTTGATGCCATACCAGTGAGTAGCATGGTGAACTCCGTACGCAATGACGGGCCAGATTTGATTGCATCCGCCGCTGAAATTGAAGCTCCAACCTCAAAGCCCCGCTCCAAGCCAAAACCGAATACACAGCAGATGGACTTGTTTTAAGCGTCGGAGTTCCATGCATCGCGCAGGATAGCTTCGTTCATTGAACACCGTTTTTTGTTTGGGTCTTCAGCCGTCTCGACAGCATCAAGTGCGGCAACGTACGGTGCAGGCAACCCACATTGGCGCGCACCACTGACTACAAAATTCTTGTACCAACTGTATGGCTTAACCAAATGATTAATGGGAATTGCAGTGTATAGCGTTGCCTGTGTCGTTTTCTGCAGATTAGTTTGTGTTTTGTGTTGGTCAGCCTCATCGTGAATACAGGAAACTTCGACACGCTTTTCCTGATAGCCTGTTCCTAATCCCTCAGCTGAATCCAACAAATGTTTTTCGTCTGCAGTAATGCGAAACAAGCCGCCCCAGACCACGTCTGTGAACACACCAGTTTCAAACGCATCGCATTTACCCGACCCGTCCTTACTGAGTTTATGCCAACGCAGAGTGTGGTGCGTCAAATATCCAGCCCTCAGGAACCGCGCCGACGGCACCCGCGCGCGAATACGTTGATGCGACATGTTAGATCCGTATGAAAAAATGGTGACTTTCATCCTGCTACTCGCACCAAGGCATCGCTTGGAAACAGTCTCCTACCGAGAAAAAGACTGGCCCCAACAAGTCGGGGCCAGAATATCCCTTTTGATGTCAAGCTTCCTAGTTGATCATGCTCGCGCGACCATTGCTACAGCGTATAACCGTGTCTCGGTGCCAAACCTTGTAGCGTGAGGTTCTTGGTACGCCTTGTGCCATACCATTGTCATTTGGCACATTGGCAGAGTTTGCAGGCAAAGAACATTCTCGACGCACATCCCTGGAACCAAGCACATAAGTATATATTTGTGCATTGCGGATCAGGTAACTGCCACCACGTTTTGTTTGGCTGCATAGTGCGTTGTAGCCACGTGTTTTCAAGTTATCGAGATTGAAATTCAAGGCACGGCCTGATGCATTGGAACGCAGGGCAGCGCCGCCTCTGCATGAAGTCGGGAGCCTGCCGCCGCGAACAGCCGCAGCCATGCAGTCCATTGCAGCATCTGCCGCGTGGAATCTGGCAAAGCCACGATTGTTGTTGGTGTTGCGAGCCTTACCTTGAAATATGGCCAGCCCATTTGGAATCGTAAATGAGCTAAAATGGTCAGCCTTCGCGCGAACTTCATATTTGCAAAGCCTTTCGGCTGCATCTGCGCTTGTTATCGCCGCACCTGCGACGCTCGTTGTAGCCGCTAATAATACGACCGTTCTTGCAATACGTGAAATAAACAAAATTTTCTCCTTCCCAAGTGTTGCCCTTAGGAGAAGTAAGCAGGAGGGATTTAAGGTTTGCTGAAAGCGTCATTCAGATTTGGTTCACGGTTCTTAACATGAACGGTTAATAAATTCAGTGGCTTGTCAGTACCTAAATATCGCGTTGCCCCAGAATTTTCTTCAAAGCTTTTAGGTGTGCATTTGTGCCTCGGTTTTGAGGACTGACACGCAGAGCTTCTTCAAACGCTAGCAACGCTGCATCAAAATTATCATCTCGGATGTGAACTAAGCCCTTTCCGGAAAGTGCCCCGAAATGTCGCGGCTCGCGCTTCAAGGTCTCTGCAATATCTGCCAGAGACTCTTTGAAATTATTCAGAATGTAGTGAACCGTAGCCCGCTTATTCCAACCTTCTGCATATTCTGGAGCAATTTCAGTCATCTGTTCGAACAGGTCTAAAGCATGTCCAAAGTCGGCACGGTTCATAGCCGCCATCCCACTCTCCAAAAGGCCTTGGAGCTCCTCATTGGGCGCAGTGTGCCAAATGTTCCAGATCTCTTGTTCAAGAGAAGCGGCTTCGCCAGGGTCGCCTGCATTCTCGAGCGACCGAAACAGTTCGCCCAGGCGCGGATCATTCTGATCCGCCAGCGCGGTGGCAGGTGAAACAAGTAACATAAGAGCGAAAAGCGTGTTTCGAAAACTAACCATAATGAAAGGTATGGCGCGGATCGACGGTTTGGCAAGAGGACTGCCACTATGAAAAGTAAACCCTGCGAGAGTCCGCGATTCTGCCAGCGACAATAGTTAGGACTTTTCCTGCCAGAAATCGGAAATGTCTCTTGGGTGCGCGCGCACGGCACCTGCCGAGCTTAGCCTGTGTTGCGAAAGTAGGGTTTGAGTTGGCTGGAATGGATCATCGACCGCCTGCGAATAAACATGACCAAGATAGGGTGTTGCAATGTCCAAAATAAAATCTGTGTCTAGATCTTCAGGCTCCAGCAATCCTTCTCGTGGATTTTGAATAACGTATATTATCGAAGATATCAGACCTGCGATCACCTGTAGACTGGTTGCGTTGCACGTAGTGAAAGAATTCGCTACCTCAGTAGAGACTTCTGAGCCGTACCAGACCACCTCTGACGTGTTTTCGCGAAATGCCATAACGCCGAGAGAGTCCACGCCATCCTCAATTTCCTCAAGCATCACCCGTACCGGGCCGTCGGGTTCCCAATTGTTTTGGGATGCGTTTAATATGGTTTCCAGCGCGGCAGGGCAGGGCCTATAGCAAAAATAGGATGTTGGCTGATACAGCGTTTTGCCAATCTCTGATCGCACTGAGAAGTAATTCGCAATCGTGAACGCTTCAACATGCGGGATAATCATGCCAGAAAAGACGCCGAAAGTGGGGGAGTAGCCGACTGAGTAAAAATTGGCGGACCTAGTTGGCGTTTCCAAATATTGCACGCCATGCACGTCAAATATAAAGGGCGCAATATTATCACGTATCGGCTCATGAGTGCCGAAAGGTACGCAGATTTTCTCGGAGGCTTCTTCCAGCAAACCATGAATTGACCAGGTGTTGAGTGCCATTTTCTCTAATGGCATCTTTTCAGGTCGTTGGCTGTCCATTTCAGTAACAATGAGAGAGGTGATGCCAAGCTTGGAAGCTAGTTCAGCCCATTCCGGTTGGTTGGTTGGTTTACTAAATTCTGAACCCAGTTCACGGCGCGCTATGATGCTGACTAGACGTTTGGCAAAATGGCTGACTATCCCTGGATTCGCTCCATGGCATGTGATCGCCGTTGCGCCGCCAGAAAAGCGCTTTTTGGCATTCTGTATGTCGCTGAACCGGCCTCCATTGTTGATCATGCTTTGTGAACCAACCAAGTCGGCCCATATCTCAAAACTTGTGTCCACATAGAGAATAGAGCGGCTTTGACAGTATTCGATTAGCGCTTTGCTGCAAATATTGACAGATGCGTTTACAAGCAGACCTGAATCATCGCCAAAGAGTTGATCAAGCTCTGAAGCTAAATTGTCCCTGGAAATTTGGCTGTCGACAAACGTCACTCCATGATTTTTGTGTTGGTCAACACGATCAAAAGCTTCAGACACAACAAAGAATTTGTCTCGGTCCAGATCAACGTGCTGGAACAAAATTTCAATGCTGGCATTTCCTATGGATCCAAATCCGAGAAGAACGCATTTCCCGTCAAACTTCAGTTTATCCGCCATAGATGCCTTCGTTTAAATGCAGGTGGCAAGACCCGCCCCAAATGCACCTTTATAGGGCGCTCAATATGATTTCTCAATTAGGAATTGTCTTGTGCGCAAGTTTTGTGGTTCGTACTTGGTAAAAGTGTCTACCCAAGCGATGGCAGGCCATCAAGTGTTGCGAGTACTGCGGCTGGGCTGAGATCTTGATATTCATCCTTCTGGCCGGTTCGGTTCACCCAGACTGTTCGGAACCCAAAGCTCGTAGCGCCTGCAACGTCCCAGCGATTTGACGATTGGAATGAAATTGCATCGGGGAAAACCCGGAAATGTGTTGTGGCCATTTCATAAACGGGTTCAGCCGTTTTATATGTGCGCAACGCATCAACGGACAAAACACTATCCAGCAATGTATCAATTTTGGCAGATTTGACCGCACTGTCCAGCATGTCAGGCGATCCGTTTGAGAGGATAGCTGTCAGTGCTCCGGCTTCCTTTAGCGCACGCAAGACACTTGGAACTTCAGGATAACAATCTAACTCGCGGTAGGCTTCTAACAACGCTGTTCGGTGCTTTGGATCGGCGCTTGGAACACAAGCAAATGCATAGTCTAGTGCCTGCTCTGTAAGCACCCAAAAATCTTGATATCTACCCATAAGTGCGCGCACCCAAGAATACTCAAGCTGCTTCGCGCGCCAGATTTCTGACAATTGTTTGCCGTCTGGCCCTACAGCATCCGCATGTTTGCGGACAGCGGCGTGAACATCAAACAGTGTTCCATAGGCATCAAAGACGTAAACGGCGTGTGGCATATGCGCTCTTGAATTGAAGGTTCATTTGCGCGCTTTTACCTCAGCTTGACCGCGCTTGAACAGGCAAAAACCACGAATCGTAAAAAACAACATTGTTTCAATTGCTTAGAGATGGGGGAATTCTGTTCGATTCAGTGGGGCGGAATTGACCAACTGTCGTTTCAGTGCTTTGAAATTGTGATTTTGGCTTGGCGGCACGGGAGCTATTACGAATATGGAAGACGCCAATGAACCCATCAAACCAATATGGCAGACATACTTAGCGGCGCCAGCAAGTGAGAACTCGGAACCTGGACGCCCGACAACTCAATCAAGTTATCGACAGCGCGCGAAACTTGGACGAGCCATCTCGCGTCGGAGGATAGGTCTGGCAATCAGCCTTGGTTTAGTTTCTGGTGCTCTCCTCACGATCTTAGTCCAAGTTATTTGGCAATCCCCAAAACAAGAGAGTTTTTCTGCATGCTTGGAGAAATGGCAGTTTTCAAAGAACGATACAGCGTCAAAAAACACCGTTTTCATTGCACCTTTGCTTAATGATTCAAGCGGGGCCGCGACGTCGCAGCTTCAGGACTCTTTGAATGCGTTTGAACGAAAGGCCGGTGTGACGCTACTGGAATTTCAAAGTGTACCTTGTTTTATTTCAGCCGATGAGCTTTCGGTGTTCGGAGGTGCAAATGAGGCCGAAAAAGCCGCAAAGCACTTAGCTGATGTGACAGGCGCTACAGCTGTGATTTGGGGAGGGGTGTTGGAAAGACAACAGCAACTTGAACTGTTTGCAACATATACAAAAGGACTGGGCGGGCAGCTTCACTCCAGTGATCAATTTATGATTTCTGCGGAGCCATCTGACATGTTTGGCGAAATCGTGGCAGCTTCCATCTGGCTTTCCACACAAAATCCAGCACACTCAAGAGAGCAAAAATCTACTGACGATCTGCGCAATGTGTTGGATATGTTAAGCCTTGACGAAATTGTAGCCGCTGAATTGTTCGAGCAACAAGATGCACAGCGACAACATGTCATTGCACAAGCTCAATTTCAGTTAGGTGTGCAGGAGCGGGATGCATCTTTGCTGGAAAAAGCGGTTGAAGGTTTTGCAATTGCCGCAGAAACCTTCAGCAATGGAGGCTTTTATGAAAATTGGGCGGAGGCACAGAATAACCTAGGCCTGTCATTGCTCTCATTTGGAAGAATGCAAAGCAGCCTGCCGGAAATCGACATGGCTATCAGTTCCTTTGAGCGTGCACTAACACAGAGCAACAGAGTGCGTGCGCCTTTGAAGTGGGCGGCGGCGACAGTCAATCTTGCAGATGCGCTCAGCGTTTTAGGACCGCAAGAGCCCAACGACGAAAAGTTGAGCAAAGCTGTTGATGCATATCGATCCGCACTACACGTATACACTTTGGAACGCGCACCGCTGGAATGGGCCTCGCTTCAACACAGTCTGGGTGCAGTATTTAAGGCTATAGGCCAAAAACATCGGGATTTTGACGCAATCAAGCAGTCAGTTGACGCCTTTGGTCTGGCGCTTCAGATACGTACACCGGAAATCTCCCAGGCTGGCTTTATCGCAAGCCAGATCAACCTCGGAGAATCATTTGAAGTGCTGGCAGAATTGGGGGCAGGAGAGACTGCTATGATATCGGCAACAGAGGCTTACCGTGCCGCCTTGTCACAGCTCGATAGACAAACCCGCCCAATAGAATGGGCTACACTTCAACACAGTTTTGGGCGTTCTTTGTTGGCCCTTGCGAATGTGCGTCCAAGTTTGGAAATTTTGAAGAAAGCAAGTCAGGCGTTTATGGAGAGCTTGACTGTTTTTTCAAAAGATGACGTCCCAGCTATGTGGGGGGTTGCGCAAAACAATTTGGGCAATTCGCTTCAGGAGCTAGGCAAGCGAAACCGCGATATGGCGACGGTGCAAGCTGCTATAAAGGCTTATGAAGGCTCGCTTGAGGTTTTTTCGGACACATCTCCTTCATATGCCAAAAGCGTAGTTCAGAATTTGTCTTATGCACATGCGTTGCTGCAAAGTTTGAACAAAGCAAATCAATGATCGGAATGGGCCACTCACGCTGGCAAAACTAAGTGCATTGATTGTGCTCATAAACACAATGAATTAGACCTTTACTGGCCACAAGTATCTTATGAATGTCAAAAATAGTGGAGTGCTGCATGATCCAGTGGAGTGAAACGTGGACCTGGCTAGACGGAAAGTGGCAAGACGGCAATACGCCAATTTTGGGACCCCGAAGTCATGCCATGTGGATGGGGTCCAGCGTATTTGATGGTGCACGCGCGTTTGAAGGCGTTATGCCTGACCTTGCTCTGCATTGCGAACGCGTCAATAAGTCTGCGCTTGCGCTTGGCTTGAAGCCCTACATGCAAGTGGAGGAAATGGTAGAACTGGCATGGGAGGGGCTCTCCAACTTTGGGCCTAACGCTGCGCTTTATGTCCGGCCAATGTACTGGGCTGAGGATGGTGGTTTTATGTTTGTGCCTCCTAATGGCGAAACAACAAAATTCGCTCTGTGTATGTATGACACGCCAATGCCAAAACCGTCAGGGTTCGCAGCAACATCCACGAAATTTACGCGCCCTACTCTCAGCTCTATGCCAGTTGATGCCAAGGCTGGGTGTCTCTATCCCAACAATGGCCGTATGTTGCGAGAGGCGCAGACGAAGGGGTTCCAAAATGCGTTGTGTTGCGATGCTCTTGGAAACGTCGCTGAATTTGCTACATCAAACGCCTTTCTTGCAAAAAATGGAAGAGTGTTTACCCCCGCGCCCAATGGAACATTTTTAAATGGTATTACACGTCAACGTATTATCTCATTGCTGCGTAGTGCCGGGATTGAGGTGTATGAAACAATGCTGAGTTACGAAGATTTTAGACAGGCGGATGAGATATTCTCAACCGGAAATTACTCAAAAATTGTTCCGGTTATTAAGTTTGAAGAAAAAGAGTTCGAGGCCGGCCCCGTTGCTGCAAGGGCACGCGAGTTGTACTGGGAATTTGCCCATAGCTGATACTCCATGCGCAAAAAAGCCGGGGCTTGCCCGGCTTTTTTCATCTCTGAATATGTCAGCTCAATCAAACGGTGAGTTGCAATGTTTGCGACGGCCTTTATATGGCTGAAACGTATCTGAATGAATGTCATATGAGCGATAACGATTGATGCACCACTGAACGTGCGCAGAATACCCGCCACGCCGATAGCGCGGTGCCGTATGGCGCGGATAAACTTTTACGCCGCCATGGTTGTGGCTGTGATAGCCGCGGTTTTTATGGCGGTGGCAATAGTTGCGCCCATGGCAGTGAGAACGCCGTCCATGACGCCCTCCCACGATGACGCCACCAAATACGCCATGACTTCCAAAGCCCAAAGTGATTCCGCCGTGACTATGTTTGTAGTGCCGTTTATGCGCGTCGGCGACGGTTGGATTTGTTGCGACCATTATGGCAGCAATCAGAAAGCTGCCAGCAAAGGCAACAAGTGAACGTGTTCGTTTCATGTCGATAATCTCCCGAAACAGTTTCAGGCACCCGAAGTTAAAATAGCAGTTTTTTATGCACTTCAAAAGTGTACCGGTGTTGTATGTTTAATTTGTGCTCGTGCGGGGATGTTCTGCAACAGTCTTCAAATAGGCTGCCATGGCTTCGCGGTCTTCCGGTGTTAGCTTCGACGTATTGTCCACCACTGCGGTCATTGAGCCGCCCAAACTATCAAAAGCTGGCGTAAATCCACTTTCCAGTGCATAGGCAATGTCTTCGGCGGTCCAGCTAGCAATGCCATCAGAATGCGGCGTAATATTGGGGATGAAGCCTTTTCCATCTGGGTTTGGCGCACCCGCAAATGCTTGGTCATGATTTAACCCGCCGAGAAAATTGCGGGGAGTATGACATTCGGCGCAATGGCCAAGAGCGTTCACTAGATACGCCCCGCGATTTACATGCGCACTTACGCCTGGGTCGTCTGCAAAGGTCTCTGAGTTGAGAAACAGAAGTTTCCAAAGTCCAAGGCCGCGCCGGACGTTAAACGGGAAAGCAACTTCATTGGCAGGCGCTGGTTCAGCAACGGCAGGCAGCGTATCCATATAGGTTTTCAGATCCAGAATATCTGTCAGCTTGGCCAGACGGTAAGAGCCATATGGAAATGCTGGGTAGTAGTGCGAGCCGTTGGGGCTTACTCCACGTGTTACGGCATTGGCGAATTCAAGGGGGGTCCAGGCACCAATGCCTGAGGATTTGTCAGACGAAATGTTTGGCGCAATGAAAGTGCCGAATTCAGTCTCAAAGCGCTGGCCACCGGCCAGTATCAATTTGTCGTCACCCTTTGCTCCCGGTGCTGCATGACAGGATGCACAACCTGCCGCTGAAAATACATAGGCGCCTGCTTCTGCATTTGCCGTGTGGTTGGGCAACTCGTCGGCAGCCAGTTGCTGCGGCGCGGTGATGAACCAGAAAACAGCAAGGCCAATAATGCCCAATATTAGTCCGGTAAAGATGAGACGCCGCAGCATGATATTTCCAGTCTTGTTAGTTTTTCACACGATAGTCTTGGTGACAGGAAGAGCAATTTGCTGCGACCGCACCAAACTGTGCTTTAAATGCATCCAAATCAGCTGCAGGTGCTGCTAGCGCAGAAGCCGTGTCAGCTTCAAACTTTGCAACAGCTGCTGCAAATCCTGCACTGTCTTCCCAGATTTTTGGTGAAGCGGTGGTTTTGCCGCCAGACTCTGAGCCTACAGGGAATTTGTCTGCAAATCCCAAAGCTACGGCGTTCATGGTGCGCAGAGCTAGCATAGCAACGCGAGGGTCAAAGTCTGCTTGGCCCTTTACCATAGCTGCAGAAGCGCCAGTTGCTGCGCCTACAGATTTCATCATTGCTTTCCGCTCAGCGATTGTATCGCCTGCCGCAAATGCCATGGTGCTGGCAGAAGCCAGTCCTGCGACAACGGCCAGTTTAACAAGATTTTTCATACATATCTCCACCTTAGTTTGATCAATCATGAGTTAATCACACCTCATGATACGTGTCACCGGCACAAAATGGGTTCAAATTAAAGTGAAATAAAAAACCCGGCCTTGAAAGCCGGGTTCTTAAAACGGTCAATTTCGCTTGAAACTTAGGAAGCGGCTTCGAAAAGTTCGCCGACATAGTCCCAGTTTACAAGATTGTCGAAAAAGGCTTCCAAATATTTTGGACGGAGGTTGCGGTAGTCGATATAGTATGAGTGCTCCCACACATCACAACCCAATAGAGGTGTTGCACCATGCACAAGCGGATTCTCGCCGTTTGGTGTTTTCATGACCTCTAACTTGCCATTGTTCATTGCAAGCCAGCACCAGCCTGACCCGAACTGAGTCATACCTGCTTTGATGAAAGCATCACGGAATTCAGCTACTGAACCCAAATCTGATATTATTTTTGCTTCCAGAGCACCTGGAACCGATCCGCCACCATTTGGTTTCATCCAGTTCCAGAAATGCAAGTGGTTGTAGTGTTGTCCCGCCTGATTGAAGAGACCTGGTGTTTCCGCATGGCTTTTCTTGACGATCTCTTCCAACGACATGTTGGCATAGTCTGTGCCTTCAATAAGCCCGTTGCCAGCGGTGACATATGCATTGTGGTGCTTGTCGTGATGAAACTCGAGAGTTTCAGCAGACATATAAGGCGCAAGCGCATCGTAAGCATAAGGTAGATCAGGAAGTTCAAAAGCCATCGGGCATCTCCGTTGTTGGTCTTTTCGTCAACTCGCCGCTTTATACTCATTGCAACAACAAAGTCACGACGATTTCGTTGCAACATAAGTGGGAGCTTTACGAACAGCAATGGGCTTGGACGTGCTTTATGGTGTTCTGCGATGAACACTGCTTTTAAATGGCACGTCTTACGTATAAAAGCCGCTTTGCGTACCCAATTGCGCGATGGTACACAGCGCACTATCTAAGTAAAAAATCATCCAAGGGCTTAACTGATACATGCCAGCTTCAAAAAAACCGCCACTTACTCTGTATTTGGCTGCTCCACGTGGCTTTTGCGCAGGCGTAGACAGAGCGATCAAAATTGTCGAACTGGCGATCAAAGCCTATGGCCCTCCTGTATATGTACGCCATGAAATAGTGCACAACAAATATGTTGTAGACAGCCTGCGTCAAAAAGGTGCGGTATTTGTGGATGAGCTGGATGAAATTCCTGAAACATCTCAACCCGTTATTTTTTCCGCTCACGGCGTGCCAAAGTCGGTTCCAGAAAGCGCAGCTGCCCGCAATATGCTGTATGTGGATGCAACATGCCCTTTGGTGTCCAAAGTTCATAAGGAAGCGCAAATCCACAAGAAGCGCGAACGTGATATTCTGCTGATTGGCCACAAAGGTCATCCAGAAGTCATCGGTACGATGGGGCAGTTGCCTGATGGCTCTGTTACGCTGATTGAAACGGTGGCGGATGCCGAAGAAATCTCACCGGTAGAGCCGGATAATCTAGCTTGGATTACGCAAACTACACTTTCGGTGGATGATACACGGGAAATTGTGAATGTACTCACAAAGCGTTTTCCATCGATTGTTGGTCCGCACAAAGATGACATTTGTTACGCTACGACCAATCGGCAAGAGGCCGTAAAGGCCATCGCGCCAAAAAGTGATGCAGTCTTTGTTGTGGGCGCTCCCAATTCATCAAACTCGCAACGCTTGCGGGAAGTTGCGGAACGTAGCGGTGCAAAGTCTGCGTATCTCGTTCAACGGGCTGTAGACATTGACTGGAGTGCGCTTGGAACCGTGCGCACCGTTGGATTGACCGCTGGAGCATCGGCCCCAGAGGTCTTGGTGGATGAAGTTGTCGATGCGTTCAAAGAACATTATGAAGTGACCGTCGAATTGGAACGCACAGTGGATGAAGATGTGGTGTTTACACTCCCGCGCGGCCTACGTGAAAAGGTCGCCGAACTTGAGAGCATGGCCTAAGTCATGGCTGTTTACACTGATGTAAGCGATGAGGCGCTGCGCAAATTTCTCACTCTTTATGATATTGGCGAACTGTCGTCCTGTAAGGGAATTGCGGAGGGTGTTGAGAATTCCAACTTCATGTTGGGCACAGATCGAGGCAACTTTATCCTCACTTTGTATGAGAAGCGGGTAGATGCAAATGACCTGCCGTTTTTCTTAGGGTTGATGGATCACCTGGCTGCGAAAGGTTTGGAGTGTCCGGTTCCCATTCACGACAAGGCCGGTTCTGCTTTGAACACATTAGAAGGACGCCCTGCCGCAATCATTTCATTTCTCAATGGGATGTGGGTGAAACGGCCAGAGGCCAGTCATTGTGCAATGGTCGGGAAGGCTTTGGCAGAACTGCACAAGGATGGGCAAGACTTTTCAATCAACCGTACAAACAGCCTGGATCAACCGAGTTGGCGCATATTGTTCGAACAGTCCCGTGGTCGGGCAAATGAAGTTTTTCAGGGTTTAGGGCAAACGATTGATGCAGAGCTTGATTTTCTGGAGGAAAATTGGCCTCGGGATTTGCCATCTGGTGTCATTCACGCGGATATGTTTCCAGATAATGTGTTTTTCCTGAACGATGATTTTTCGGGAATCATCGACTTCTACTTTGCCTGCAATGATATGCTCGCCTACGATCTTGCCATCTGCCTGAATGCTTGGTGTTTTGAAAGAGACAATGCGTTTAACGTCACCAAAGCTAGAGCGATGATTGAAGGTTACCGTTCTGTTCGAAACTTAACACAAGAAGAATTGAGCGCCCTTCCAATCTTAGCGCGCGGTGCCGCGCTTCGCTTTTTGTTGACCCGCCTACATGACTGGCTGCGAGTGCCTCCTGGAGCGTTGGTGGTTCCTAAAAATCCACTCGAATACCTTAAGAAATTAGGCTTTCACATGGATGTGGACAGCGCAACAGCCTATGGGGTTGACCTATGAGTGACAAGTTAGTGACGATCTACACAGACGGTGCCTGTTCTGGAAATCCCGGTCCTGGCGGCTGGGGCGCCATTATGACCTACGGCGAGCACATAAAAGAGATGTATGGCGGCGAGCCGGAGACCACGAACAACCGAATGGAGCTGACAGCGGCCATTGAAGCCTTGAATGCACTGAAAAAACCAACCAAGGCGGAACTGTGGACCGACAGCCAATACGTAAAGGGCGGTATTACGGGGTGGATTCATGGTTGGAAGAAAAACGGATGGAAAACGTCCGCCAAAAAACCCGTGAAAAATGTAGAGCTGTGGCAAGCACTTGATGAGGCCCTGAAACGCCACGATGTCAGTTGGCACTGGGTTAAAGGCCATGCAGGTCACGAGATGAATGAACGCGCTGATGAACTGGCACGCACTGGCATGGCGCCATTTAAAGATTGATGGGCCAATTGTCAGCCTACTGAAAAAACGGATCCTCTGAATCCTTTAGTTCGCAGGCGTTTCCATCAGGGTCAGTGAACGTTCCAACGGTGCCCCAATCATATTCTGCAAGTTTTACCGAAATGCCTTTTCCTTCAAGATCTGCTGCAGCCGCTGCAACGTCTTTCACGTTAAAGCGTAGCATGGTGGGGTTTTCAGAATTTGGCTTGCGCGCATCGCGGGCCATGCCACCCGTTTCGATCATTAAATAGCCAGTTCCAAAGCGTAAGCATAGCAAGCCCGGCTTTTCGTACCAAACAGGCAATCCCAGAATATCGCGATAAAACGCAACGCATGCGTCATATCTTTCGGTGCCCAGAATTATGCCAAAAACATCAACTTGGCTTGCTAAAGAGATGGCTTTTTCGTTCACAATCGTCTCCTGACCGAATATCTGAGCATCAAAGCAAAACATAACGCAAAAGCTGTCGGGAGCGACAGTTTAGAACTTTTCTGGGCAGCGGTACTATTGGGGTTAGCCCCCGGAGTTGTAAGTTGGACAGGAGCTCGCAATATGATATTGTTAGAGTCCAACCAGGAGATTTCATGTCCCAGTAAGGTGGGAAGGCAAAAGCCATCCCGATGCAGAATTGAAACGGAATGCGATGCTGCCAACAAGGTAAGCGCGCCGGCTTTCTGCGGCTTAACAACATCTTATTTTTCGCTGAGATATAACTCTCGGCTGGACATGAAAGCTCACGTCAATGAAACGGGATTATTCCAAATTCCTGCTGCCGACCAAGTCCGGTAGCAGCCCAAAACGTATTCCAACCAAACTTGATAGTCTTGGTTGGCAGCCATTTTTTTCACAACAAACAAACACCGACGAACTTGCAGAAAAGCCGGCTGTTCGTGTGACAGAAGTACACAAAAATGGCCTGCATGTTGTTGGGCAAACCGAAGATCTGTTTATACATCCGATTGCTGATGTGACGGTCGGGGACTGGTTGTTACTAGACCAAAATCGAACAGATTTAAGTCGAGTGCTGGAACGTAAAACCGTCATCAAGCGGCGCGCGCCAGGGAAAGACAGACGGGTGCAACTGATCGCATCGAACATAGACACTGCATTTATTGTTTCATCCTGCAATCAGGATTTTAACATTGCGCGTCTAGAGCGCTACGTTGCTGTCGCATTTGATGCTGGTGTAAATCCTGTCATCGTACTCACCAAGACAGATATTTGTGAAGCACCAGATGGATATGTTGAAACGGCACAATCTGTTTCCGATTTGGTGCCGGTTGTGATGCTTGATGCGCGTGGTGACGAGCCCCGCGAAAAGCTGTTGGCTTGGTGCGATACTGGACAAACTGTCGCATTTCTTGGTTCTTCAGGCGTTGGGAAATCCACCCTAACAAACGCCTTGGCAGGACATCACGCTATCAGGACACGGAGTATACGTGACGATGACGCAAAAGGACGTCATACCACAACCAGCAGGCAGTTATATCTGATTGACGGCGGGTGTGCGGTCTTGGATACGCCGGGTATGCGAGAGCTTCAACTGACAGATGCCAGTGCAGGCGTCGCTGATTTGTTCGGTGATTTGCAATCACTGTCTGAGCAGTGTCGATTTAATGATTGCCAACATGAAACCGAACCAGGTTGTGCTGTTCTTGCCGCTGTTGAAAGCGGGGATGTGGATACTGGCAGGCTGGCAAGGTGGAGAAAACTGCTAGCCGAAGAGCGCTTCAACACATCCAGCTTGGCGGAAAGAAAGATCAAAGACAAAGCACTTGGTAAAACAATCCGGCAAATCATGAAGTTGAAAAAGAAATAACTCTCTGTGCGAGCTTTGAATACCGTGAATAGAAAGGCACTCATGTTGAGTGCTTTTCTATTCGATCAAGTTTTGTTTGCGATTTTCAGTGCAAAGGCAGTTGTGAAAGCAACTTCTTTCAGCCGGTCAAAACGACCCGATGCACCGCCATGACCAGCATCCATATTGGTTTTCAGCAACAGCAGATTGTCGTCTGTCTTTAATTCGCGCAAACGGGCAACCCATTTCGCCGGTTCCCAATATGTGACACGCGGATCGGTCAGGCCTCCCAGTGCAATGATTGCCGGGTAATCTTTTTCGGCAACATTGTCATAGGGACTATAGGATTGAATGGTTTTGAAATCGGCTTCACTCGTCAAAGGATTACCCCATTCGGGCCATTCAGGTGGTGTAAGCGGCAAGGTGTCATCTAGCATTGTATTTAGAACGTCCACAAATGGAACTTCTGCGATGATACCTGCAAAAAGGTCCGGTGCCATATTTGCAACAGCACCCATAAGCATGCCACCCGCCGAACCTCCGTGGCCTATGATTTGGCCTTCAGATGTAAAGTTCTCTAAAGCGAGGAAGCGGCCTGCCGAAACGAAATCTTTAAATGTATTTGTTTTCTTGTCGCGGCGCCCGTCACGGTACCAACGATCTCCTTTGTCTTTGCCACCTCGGATATGTGCAATTGCATAAACAAACCCGCGGTCCACTAGGGAAAGCCGTGTCACTGAGAAACTAGCAGGCATGGATATACCGTAGGAACCGTATCCATAAAGCAGGCAAGGCGCAGTGCCATCCAGCTTCGTATCTTTATGATAGAGAATGGAGACCGGTACTTTCTCTCCGTCTTCCGCCATGGCAAAGATACGGCGTGTGCGATAATTATCCGCATTATGGCCCGACGGAACTTCCTGTGTCTTACGCAAAGTGCGTGTGCGCTGCTCAAGGTCATAGTCGAAAACCTGAGTGGCGGTAGTCATCGAACTATAGGAAAACCGAACGGTACTGGTATTGAACTCCAACCCATCCGACATCCCAAGAGAGTAAGCCTCTTCGTCAAAAGCGATGGAATATTCTTCGCCTGTCGCAAGTTCCCGCACGACGATGCGCGGCAGGCCCTCAAACCTTTCAAGACGAACCATGTGGCGCGCATAAAGAGTGAGCGACAATACCAGAGTGCCGGCTTTGTGAGGAATAATATCCACCCAGTTTTCCGGGCCCGGTGCTGAAGTGGGAGCCGACATGATCTTGAAGTCTTCAGCGCCATCACGGTTTGTTAGTAAATAAAAATGATCGCCATGATGTTCTAGCGAGTACTCAACACCAACTTCACGCTCAGCAATTAGTATTGGCTCAGCCAGCGGGTCGGATGCCGGTACAATACGAACCTCTGATGTTTCGTGATCGTGGCTATCTAGAATGAGAAAGTCACCAGACAGGGTTTTTCCAATACCAAGAAAGAATCCGGCATCTGGCTCTTCATAAACCAGCTTGTCGTCCGCCTTGTCAGTACCTAAAGCGTGATAGAATACTTTGCATGGCCGATGATTGTCGTCGAGCACTGTGTAGAACACACCTGCACTTGCAGCATCCCAGACACCGGCACCGGTGGTTTCCTCAATCTCGTCTGCAAGTTCTTCGCCAGTCTCCAGATCCCGAATGTTCAACAGATACTTTTCCGATCCTTTACGGTCTGCGGCCCAAGCGAGTTTTGTATGATCGGGCGAATGGTTGGCGCTACCAAGCTTAAAATAAGCAAGGCCCTCTGCTTCCACATTTGCATTGAGCAAGACGCTTTCTTCGCCACCTTCACGCGGTGTGCGTACCAACAGCGGATGCTGAGCTCCGGTAAGTTCCTTGGTGAGATAGGCATATGGGCCGTCAGGTGATGGAACAGATGTATCGTCTTCCTTTATCCGTCCGCGCATTTCGGCAAAAAGTTCATCTTGTAGATCTTCGGTGTCCTCCATTGAAGCCTTTGTGTGTGCGTTCTCCGCTTCCAGATGTAAACGAATATCCTCAGCCAATACCGAGGGATCGCGCATGACCTCTTGCCAATTGTCAGCCCGCAACCATGCATAAGGGTCTTCAACGGTAGTCTCATGATGGGTAAAGGATGTGGGTCGCTTTTCAGCAGAAGGTGGCAGATGGCTCATAGAAAAAACTCTTTGGGTGGTGAGGTATGGCATGTGGGACCCTTGGGTGCGAGATCAAGGTGTCATATGCAATTTGACTTGTGGTATTTATTTCACAGCCGGAATAGGAATGATCCGTTTGAGATGAATAAGTTTGACCAGAACACCAATTGAAAGCCTCCCTATAAAAGCTATTTGATTTAGCTAATTTCACGGGCGGGGTTCCCTATCCTTGGAAGGGCTTGTTGCAAAACGGATATTTCTGGAAAAGGCGGATAGAGGCTAGAAAGCGAGGGGGTTGAAGCACTCGTTGACAAAGGGGTCGTCGACAAGTTCCAAGTAAAAATGGATTCCAGAACAAAGCGTTGAGACAAAATTCTGAATCAAATTGTTAAAAATGTCAGTGTGTCACAGTTTGCCCGCGACACCCTGTCATTTGAAAGTTAGGTATTGCCGATGTCAGGTTCGAATTCCAGAGCGTGACCGTTCATGCAATATCTCAAACCTGTTGGTTGTGGACCGTCGGGGAACACATGACCAAGATGCGCATCGCATGTGGCACAACGTGTTTCGGTGCGGGTCATGAACAGCTTACGGTCTTTAAATTCGTTCACGGCATCTTCGTCGACAGGTGCGAAGAAACTTGGCCAACCTGTCCCGCTGTCGAATTTTGTCTCAGACCGAAACAGCGGCTCATTGCAGCAGGTGCACCGGTATAGGCCTTCTTCTTTTTGATCCCAATTGGGTCCTGTGAAAGACCTCTCAGTTCCATGCTTGCGCGTAATTTCATATTGTTGCGGAGTAAGCTGTTCACGCCATTCTTCATCAGATTTTGTGACCGTAGGAGTACGGTTTTGCTTAGCCATGACAGTTACCTTCAATTTCTATTTTTCTTCTCTTGAAATAGGTTTTTGGAGGCGTGGCGGCAAGGGCTGCAAAACCCGAGGAATTTCTGATATGGTTTCAAATTGAACCTAGCACCGGCAACTCAGTCTACTGTGCTATACATTTTGACACTTTTGCTTCTCCTCCGGTAAGTTGCCTAACGACATTTCATTCGGAGATTTGGCAATGCGTTTCCTGCCGAAATTACTAAACAAAGCAGTTAAGTCCGGCACGCTTACTTTGATAGAACCGGATGGCAATCGCACATCGTTTGGTGAACCGGATGGTAGCAAACCGGTTACAATGAAAATTCACGATAAGTCGTTGGATTGGAAAATTGCCTTTAATCCAGAATTAAAGACAGCTGAAGCGTACATGGATGGAACCCTGACGTTTGAAGACGGCGAAGTGTACGATCTTCTGACGCTGTTTTACCGCAATCGCAGGCACTTTGATCATTCCGCGAATATGATTTTCTGGAGCGGTGTCGCAAGGTCTATGAAACGGCTGCATCAGCACAATCCGATCTCAAAATCACGCGCAAATGTGAAACATCACTATGATTTGAAAGATGAGCTGTTTGACCTGTTTCTGGACGAAGATAAACAGTATTCATGCGCATATTTCCCAAGCGGTGATGAAACGCTGGAAGAGGCACAGACAGCCAAGAAGTCACACATCATAAGCAAGCTGAACCTCAAACCGGGTCAGAAGGTCCTGGATATTGGCTGCGGCTGGGGCGGTATGGCATTGCAAATCGCGGCGACCGAGGACGTTACAGTCAAAGGTATTACACTGTCCGATAATCAAGCTCGCATCGCTAGGCAGCGTGCTGAGGAAGCCGGGGTCTCAGATCGCGTTTCATTTGAGATTTGCGACTACCGGGAGCTCGATGAAAAGTTCGACAGGATTGTATCGGTCGGGATGTTGGAACATGTCGGTGCACCACATCTGAAGGAATATTTCCTAACCGTACGCAACATGCTGGGACCAGACGGTGTTGCACTGGTGCATTCTATAAGCACGAAATCACCACCTGGTGTCACCGGCCCATTTATCCGAAAATATATTTTCCCAAATGGCTATAGTCCGGCGCTCTCTGAAATTGTTGCGGCGATTGAGCCAACAGGGCTTTGGGTGTTGGATGTCGAAGTCTGGCGTAAGCATTACGGGTTTACGCTAAATGAATGGCGCAAGCGTTTTGCCGAACGCCGGGACGAAGCCGTCGCCATGTATGATGAACGGTTTGCGCGTATGTGGGAATTTTATCTAGCAGCCAGCGAGGGGGTCTTCATGTATGGGTCTTCCTGTGTGGTTCAGTTGCAGATCGGTCGACAGCGAGACGGGGTGCCTTTGAGCCGAGATTACATGTATGACTGATGCCGGTTAATCCTAATCCAAGCTCAATTGATTCTGCCGTATCGTCGAGAGCAAGCGCTTGAAATCCTAAATTAGGCTTTTTCGATTCGCACACGGTGTTGGCGAGACCTTTGTGGTGCAAAATTCAATCGAAATGCGGGCGATAAAACTGCCAGTCTGACTCTTGTTGTGAAGGCTGTGACATAAAACCCTGTAAATATTGCCAATTTCGACGATTTGTTAAGAGAATTCAGCCATCTTACTCTTGAGAATTTCGGTCCTTGTTCCCATTTTCAATCTATCAAAAGAACCGAAAGACTGGCCTGAAAGCGCGTTGGTTTGCACCGGGCGCGCTTTTATTGCAAATGATTGAGAGTGCCGATGACAGCTCACATCTGCGATCTGGCCAAAACGCCAATTGAAACTTAGGGATGGAAACACGTGGACGCAGCCATTGACGGGACATTTCTCGCCATTTTAGCGCCTTTTGTGGCAGCGGCGCTTGCGCCATTCGTAACACGCATCGCCGGGCACAATGGAGCCTGGTTGCTGGCACTCGTTCCCGCTGGAATTTTCGTTCACTACCTTGGTTTTCTGGGCCAAACGGCAGGCGGTGCTGGAATTGCAAGTACGTGGGATTGGTGGCCGGCTATGGGTTGGCCTCTATCGTACCTGCTTGATGGCTTGAGCCTCATGTTCGCTTTGCTTATTAGCGGCATCGGTACTTTCATAGTTCTTTATGCTGGCGGATACATGAAAGGGCATCCTCAAATTGGCCGGTTCTTGTCCTTCATTTTCCTCTTTATGGGTGCAATGCAGGGATTGGTTGTTTCTGACAATCTGATTACCTTGTTCATTTTCTGGGAACTCACCTCCATCACATCGTTCCTTTTGATTGGCTTCAATCATAAAAAAGAAAAATCGCGTCGCGCGGCCATTCAGGCACTTGTAGTCACTGGCGGCGGCGGTCTGTCACTGCTGGCAGGTGTCGTTATGGTTCAGTTGGTGGCAGGAACGTCAGATCTATCTACGCTTCTAACGCAGCCTGGCCTGCTTCAGACGAGCCCATACTATCTGCCAATTCTATTGCTGTTCCTCGGCGGAGCCTTCACAAAATCTGCGCAGTTCCCACTGCATTTCTGGCTTCCGAATGCCATGGAAGCTCCAACGCCCGTGTCTGCCTATTTGCACTCCGCTACCATGGTAAAAGCGGGCGTGTACCTTCTTATGCGCATGCAGCCTATTTTAGGCGACACAATATGGTGGTCTACGATCCTACCGATATTCGGTGGCGTCACATTGATTGTTGGCACGCTGCTGGCTGTGCGCCAGACTGATCTGAAATTGATGCTGGCTTACACCACGGTCGCATCATTGGGCTTGCTGGTAATGCTTACCGGCACCAGCAACGAGGTCGCCATTAAGGGTGCTGTCCTGTACCTCTTTGCGCACTCGCTCTTCAAAGGCGCGCTGTTCATGGTGGCCGGTGTTATCGATCATGAAGCAGGAACGCGTGACGTCACGAAGCTCGGTGGTCTTCGTAAGGCCATGCCAATCACATTCTTCGCTGCAATTCTTGCTGCCTTGTCGATGGCCGGCTTACCGCCGTTTATCGGCTTTATCGCGAAAGAGGAATTATATCTGGGTATCTGGGGCACATCACCTCAGTTTTTGGCTCTTACGCTCACAGCAGTAGTTGGCAATGCGTTGATGCTGGTGATCGGTTTTGCAGTAGCGTTTAAGCCCTTTCTAGGCGCAAAGACCGAAACGCCGAAACCAGCGCATGAGGGTCCTATACTCATGTTGGCTGGCCCGGTCGTGCTATCGATCTGCGGTTTGGCTTCTGTCATTTTCCTAAGTTGGACGGGGCAGTATTTGATCGGACCGATGACATCCAGCGTGGCCGGCATGCCGTTGGAAGCAAATCTGCACCTTGTGCCAGCTGCAATAAAAATCAATTTGATCCTTTCCATCATCACCGTGATTTTGGGCTTGGTATTGTTTGCACGCCTTGCAGTGTTACGAGGTGCTATGAATGGCATCCTCAACGCAATCGGTTGGGGCCCAGATAGGGGCTTTGATCAATTCATGAGCGGACTTGTAATCTCAGCTCATAAAGTTACGCGCTTGCTACAACCTGGCCAGATGGACATTTACATGAAGGGCGCTTTCATTGTGACTGCGATTGCAGTGCTGGTGCCAATGATTGTCCTGGATGAGCTTCCGGCTTGGCCTGAAATGCCCCAAATGCTGTTTTATGAATGGGGTGTGATGGCAATTGCAGTCATTGGTTTGGCAGCGGTTCTGGCAGCGAAAAACCGACTCACAGCCATTGCCGCGCTCGGCATTCAAGGGTTCGCAGTTGCGTTGCTGTTTATGCTGTTTGGTGCGCCTGATCTATCCTTCACACAGTTCATGGTCGAAACCCTGTCCGTGGTAATTCTGGCGTTGGTCATGACCAGACTCAGTCTCTACCAGAACGACCATCGTTCACCAGTTAAAACAGTGATAGACGGAACTGTAGCGTTTGCCGTTGGTGGTGGGTTTTTCCTTCTACTTTTGTCGGTGACCCAACAACCGTTTAACACTGCGCTGTCAGATTTCTTCCGCGAGCACAGTGTTGCCATTGCTCATGGCCGAAACATTGTGAACGTTATCTTGGTGGATTTCAGAGGTGTAGATACCTTGGGTGAAATCGCCGTTGTGGCAGTGGCTGGGCTTGCAATTCTTGCACTTGTCCGATTTCGACCCAAAAAGAAACTTCCACCTTTAACAGAAGCCGATGCCATTGCGGCACAAAAGAAAGAGGCCGCGGTATGAGAACCGTTATATTCAGAACCACCGCGCCTTACCTTACCAGCCTAATGGTCTTGTTCTCCATTTTTGTATTGTTGAGAGGGCACAATGAGCCCGGCGGCGGATTTATCGGCGGACTTATTGCTGCATCAGCATTTGCAATTTATGGCGTGGCATGCGGAGTGCCACCTGTGCGGCGGGCTTTGGTGTTTCATCCCATGTCCATTGCGGGAACCGGGCTCTTTATAGGTGCTATTTCTGGCATTATCTCTCTGTTTGAAGGTGTACCATTCTTTACCGGGCTTTGGGTTTATCCCAGTATCTTTGGTGTCGAACTCGCGCTCTCTACACCGTTGGTCTTTGATATTGGGGTGTATCTGGTGGTCCTTGGAACCATTGCCTCCATTGCCCTTGGTCTTGAAGAACGGGAGAAGATTTGATGGAAGTCGCATTTGCAGCCCTTATTGGCATCTTCTTCATGGTGGCAGTCTATCTGATGCTGTCTCCTCACGTGATCCGTATCTTGATGGGTGTGGTCATTCTCGGCAATGCGGTCAACTTGCTGATCTTTAGCAATGGCCGGTTAACACGAGAAGTTCCGCCAATAGTGCCGGATGCACTGGTGGTGGCTGAACCCACGATTGCAAACCCACTGCCACAGGCTCTTGTTCTGACGGCCATTGTGATTTCGTTCTCGTTCTTTGCTTTCCTTCTGACACTGGCATATCGCGCGTATCAGGAATTAGGTACGGATGATACTGACAACATGCGAATTGCGGAGCCTGCTGATGAAGCTGCTCCTCCAACAGGTTACTAGGGCTGAGACCGGATTATGGCAGGAAAACCAACCACGCCCGTAGATATTACCGGTGCTATGGTCACAGAAGCCCCGGCATTGGCCGACTGGCTTGTTGTTGCGCCCGTAATTATTTGTCTGCTTGGCGGTGCATTTCTTCTCGCACAACGCAAAAATACCAAGATTCAAGGTTGGACGGCAGTTGCAATTTTAGCGCTCTTGGTTGCTTCCTGCGTTGGACTGTTTGTACATGTGCTGAACAACGGCACGATTGTTATGACGATGGGCCGGTGGTTGCCGCCGTTTGGCATTTCCTTTGCCGTTGATGTGCTTAGCGCAGTGCTCGCATTAATAGGTGCTGTTGTTGCGTTTTTCTGCGCGATTTATGCGGTAACCGATATTGAAACACAGGAACGACGATACGGGTTTTTCCCGTTTCTTGTATTGTTGATGGCCGGAGTTTCCGGTGCGTTTCTAACCGGCGATATCTTCAATCTATATGTTTGGTTCGAAGTGCTCCTGATCGCATCCTTTGGCCTTTTAATACTTGGAAATGACAAGCCTCAGCTTGATGGTGCGGTTAAATATGCATTCCTCAATCTTGTTGCCACAACGTTGTTCTTGATTGCCACTGCCTATCTATATGGTCTGGTCGGAACACTTAATATGGCAGACATAGCGCGTCGTGTGGCAGTTCTGCCGGATGGCGCGCCGATTAACACAATCGCGGCGCTCTATCTCCTGGCGTTTGCTATGAAAGCAGCGGCATTTCCCGTTTTCTTCTGGCTACCTGCTTCTTATCATACGCCTCGAATTGTCGTCTCTGCCGTGTTTGCAGGCTTACTGACAAAAGTTGGCATCTACGCCTTCCTGCGGACCTTGGTGCTGTTGATGCCCGAAGCGAACGCAATGCTGTCTGATACCCTGATATGGGTGGCCATTGCCACGATGATTGTTGGTGTTCTCGGCGCACTTGCGCAGAATGATATCCGCCGCATCATGGGGTATCTCGTAATTTCAGGTATTGGTGCCATGCTTGCGGGTGCAGCGCTTTCGACTGATTTAGGCTTGATGGGCGCCATTATGTACGCGGTTCATTCCATGATTGTGATGACAGCCCTCTATATGGCTTGCGGCCTTATGATAAGAACCGCTGGAACTCACGATCTTCGCAAGTTGGGCGCTATCTACGGCCGCGACCCGTTTTTGGCGGCTGTTTTTCTGATATTGGCATTTGCCGCAGCTGGATTGCCGCCATTCTCAGGATTTTGGCCAAAATTGACGCTGGTCCAGGCTTCACTTGCCGAAGGGCAGGGCTGGTTGGCGTTTGCCATTCTGATTTCTGGGTTCTTGACCACAATAGCTGTTGGCCGTGTGTGGGCTATGAGTTTTTGGCGTGGCGGACCACTCGGGACGCCTGATGGAGAAACGGTGGATGAAAAGACGCAGCCAATGGTCGATCCATGGGATCGCCGGGGGCTGGTTATACCATTAGTCGGCCTGACATTCATGGTAATAGCGCTTGGGTTCCTTCCCCAACCCTTCCTGAACGTGGCCGCAGGTAGTGCAGGTGGTTTACTGTATCAAGAAACCTATACCGACGCAGTTCTAGGCGCTCAGGCTGCGCCAGGCGAAGTCGCTCCGGAAAGTGCAGCTTCCGATAACAGTAATACTGAAGGCCCGATGATCGACGGTACTGATACAAAGGCTCAACCTTCGGGAGAGAGTGAATGAACTCGCTTTTTCTTATAAACATTCTAATGGCGCTGGTTTGGGCTGCCGTTACAGGTTCCTTCAGCTTGCCAAATTTATTGTTCGGCTTTGCGCTGGCCGCACTGGCTCTATCGCTGATCCGAGAACAAGTTGGAACTGTTGGCTATATGAGCCGCGCATGGCGTGTGGTGAGCTTGTTTCTTCTGTTTTTGTATGAGTTGGTTCTGTCCGCGGTTTCAGTTGCGAAACTCGTGCTGTCGCCGAAAATGGCAATAAATCCAGCATTCGTTGCCTACCCATTGAAGGTAGACAAGGATTTTGAGATTACCCTTCTGGCAAATCTCATAACGCTCACACCGGGAACGCTTTCTGTAGATGTGTCGCCAGATAGGCGTACTCTTTACATTCACGCAATCGACGTGACGGATGAGGATGCCCTTAAGCGCGAAATTGCTGAAGGTTTTGAAATGAAAATCATGGAGGCGTTCCGATGAGCTTCGCCGAGACCTTTATGAAGGTGGCCATAGATATTTCATTGGCCACGCTCATGCTCGCCTTTTTACTTATAATTGTCCGAATTGTGCGTGGGCCAACTCTGCCGGATAGAATTTTGGCGTTGGATATGCTGGTAGCCGTCGGCATTGGTTTCATAGCCGTAATTGGTATTAAGACAGGTTTCTTTCTTTACATTGATGTGGCTATTGCATTGGGTCTCATTGGATTTTTGGCGACAGTCGCATTTGCACGCTATGTGCTTAGTCGCGGGGCAACTGTCGACGAGGCACCAGATCCAGAAGGCGAACGCAACATCATTGCACTTGAAACGCAACGAACCGTCGAGAAGGAAATGTGATGGACGATATCATTCTCATCGTTTCTGGCGTTGTTATGCTTGTTGGCGCCTTATTCGCGCTCGTTGCCGCAATTGGCCTTATACGATTGCCAGATCTTTACACGCGAACTCATGCAGCAAGTAAAGCTGGTACGTTGGGTTCAGGTCTCATGTTATTGGCGTTAGCAATTTTTTCGCAGGAATTGGACGTCGTCACACGCGCAATCGCGGCCATCGTATTCTTTTTGCTTACAGCCCCAATTTCGTCTCATCTGTTGGCCAGAAGTGCCTATATTGTCGGTTACAGACCAGAGCCGACCACCAAATGCGATGATATGGCTGACTACCTTGTCGATGAAAGCAAGCAACCGAAGACTCTCGATTAAGATAAATCCTGATATCGATTTGCTTGGGTGCTTTATTCGCTTGAACTAATCTATTTGGATGAAGACCCACATCCCAAGTGGATGATTAAAATATAATGAGATCTTTAGTGAATTTGGCTAGGCAATATATGCCGTGTAGTTTACCGCGCTGAAGTATCCGTTTACGCGGTCAGGCTCAAATAGTGGAATTTACCGATCATTCTATTAGGTATTTTTAACGATTGTATAATTTTTGACTTAAATTGGCCTCTTTTATTGGTTGTTATTTGAATGCGCCTCATTTAGAGAAGCTAAGAACTTCAAAAATAGTCTGTTGTATATGGAGCCAAAATTCATGGATGAAATGAACTCAATTGATTCCAATCCAAACGAGTTAATTGATCTTACAGCCGACATTGTAGCTGCGTATGTCAGTAACAATGTGGTCGCAGGTTCGGATTTGCCTGGAGTGATTACTAATGTTCATCAAGCACTTTTGAATATCAGTGATGTGAACAACGAGCCAGAAGCAGAGCCATTAACCCCGGCTGTTTCTGTCCGCAAGTCGATTACTCCAGAGTATTTAATCTGTCTCGAGGATGGAAAAAAATTCAAATCTTTGAAACGCCATTTACGCACTCACTACGATTTGTCTCCCGAAGAATATCGTGAGAAGTGGGGCCTAGCTGCTGACTATCCTATGGTTGCCCCCAGCTATGCGCGCGCGCGCTCAGATTTGGCAAAAAAGATGGGTCTCGGGCGCGGAACCCAAAAGCGCGGTCGTAGGCCTAAAAGCGCATAAGGTACACTAGTGCACTCATACAAGCAGTAGCGAGAGTTAAATCAAATTCGCAAACTGCAAACAAAAACCCGCTGGAATTCCAGCGGGTTTTTGTTTGGGAATAGTAGGAATTATTCCTATGAAAATCGCAGTTTTCTAAAGAATGTCTCTCCAGGAGATCAAGCGGGTATCCCAAATCAATACATATTTCCTTGATTTAAAAACAATTTAAAAGTGTTTGTTTGCGCTGTTGACCTTCTCTTGGTTGTGTCTATATAAAGGTAAATATTCCTATTTGGATTTTGCGATGCAAGGACGAACGCTCTCACGCGCTCAGATATCATCAATTGTGAAGGACAGCGTATGTCGTGCAATGCATGTCAGTGTGGACGATATTGAACGTAGCGAACGCGGTGTAGCTAGTGTGGCTATTGCTCGGCATTTCGCTATCTATCTTTGTCATGTTGTAGCTGGCCTCAACTACTCGGAGCTTGCAATTGAGTTTCACCGGGACCGGACCACAATACGACATGCCTGTTTGCGCATTGAGATGCTGCGCGATTATGCAGATTCTGACAGTGTGCTGGCTTGTTTGGAGACAGGCTTGCTAGCTTTTTTTGATACAATGGAAAGGGTTTGGCATGAAAGCATATACGCCATCGAAAACAACGATCACGTCAATTTTGAACGTTTTGAAAAACGGAAACGCGTCAACTTATAACAAACCGCTTGAGCGGTTGACGGTCTCAACAGATCAAGGTGATCGTGCATATAGTTTGAAGCACAGAGCACTGATTTGGATGCAGCAACGTGGTTTGATTACGACAGAACCCAATAATCGTGTAACATTGAGTGACAGTGCAGACAGTTGGTTGTCACGCAACGAATGCGCACAAATCGCAATAGATCCATTCAGAAACCAACATCAAAAACTTAAAGAACTAGAGATCAAAGACCCCGCTGGACTGTCACAAACGGTCGCTGCGGTCGATCCGGAAAGTCCGCTGGCATGGCTAAGATCTCGCAAGGATAAGCATGGAGTACCCTTCCTGTCTGAAGCACATTATGCTGCGGGTGAGAGACTGCGGTTGGACTATGCGCGGGCTGCGCTTACGCCCCAAATGGGTATGAACTGGTCTGCAAATGGCAAGCAGAATCACAGCCATACGTCTGCTGTGGGCAACGCAAATGACGCGGCGCTTGATGCGCGTGACCGGATCAATTGCGCTCTCAAAGCAGTGGGGCCGGAACTGGTTCGCCCCCTCGTCGATGTGTGTTGCCACTTGCGTTCGTTGTCGGATGTGGAAAAAAGTTACAACTGGCCGTCCCGATCAGGAAAGGCGATCCTGAAATTATCCTTGCAGGCATTGGCACGACACTACGGGCTTTTGAATAAGGCAGAGGGGACAACCTACGCTTCTCACATAAGACATACAGGATCAGCAGATTATCGGCCGACCCTATAGAGAGACATTATAGCGCAGCCGCCGCGTCTGCCCTAATGCGTTGGAGCATAGAGTTCAGCCCATTGGAACGTTGGGCTGAAATATGTTCGCGCAACTGAATTTTTTGGAAAATGTCTTCAACATCAAGCGCAACGATCTCGCTAGCTGTTTTATCGTTAAAAATAGAGAGCGTAATGGAAACAAGCCCACGCACAATATGCGCGTCACTATTGCCTAGAAAGTGAAGCCGTGTCTCTGGCCCATCCTCAAAGATCTGTGTGGATAACCAAACTTGACTACTGCAACCACGAACTTTGTTCGCGTCAATCTGTAAGGCTGAAGGCATCGGTTCCAGCTCTTTTCCAAGATCGATAACGTATTTGTAGCGATCTTCCCATTCGTCCAAATAAGAAAAATTCTCAATTATTTCGTCAATGCTCATGCGGATTTCTCTGTGCCCGTGCGTCGACACAGATATAAGCTCTTTGCCCTCGGAGTAAACGTATTTGGCGATTTAAATCTCGGGCCGAACTCTTGGGGTCGGCATTGGCGTTAAATTTGTTGAAGCGGCGATGGTTTTTGGCGGAGCTTGTTTTTCATTTGTAATTTCGTTTTCCGCCAAAACAACTGCAGGCTTGGTCTTCAAGGTAGCCGTGGATTCTGCTTCTTTGTCGTTAACCTTTTCCAATAGTTGCTGAGCGCCATATTTGGCTTTGTAGCCCAAGGCTACTGCGGCCCTGCTACCAGTTTCACAGGTTTGCGGGTTTCGTCCGCAGAAACCAGAAACGTCCCGCATAGTATTCGCAGCAGCACTTATGGCTTCGATTGGAGAAACGTCTTCAATTTTATCCCGATCTTCCGGCGCGACCGGAAGTAGTGCAAACACAACCCCCAGGCCCAGAATAGAACGAACAAAAAACACGAAAAATACTCCTAAGATTATTGCTGCCGCGTTCTTATGCAGCTGCAAAATTTAAACTCATTTTCAAAATGAAATCGAATTTAGTTCAAATTGTACCTATTTGTCGATACGGCTCAGCTTCATCTGTTTTATTGGCTAAAAACAAAAGATTTCTGCGGTTCAACCATCGTTAACTGTTTGCTAACCCTAAATGCTGGTTTTAGATAAATTGGCTGGTTTTTCGAAAATCAAATCCAAATCCCACATGGTCTTTAGCCTTCCGGTAAACGTTAAATGCAATGCTGAGGACATCACGAAAACAGTAGTGAGCATTTGGTTTGGAACCCGCCTCGATAAGTAAACGCAATGCTGAAATAAAGAATGCCAGAGATCGCGCATTGATTGGCGCACTGGTCGGGGCAGGGGGCTGTGTGCCAGCCTTAATGGCGTTGTCCGAATTCGCATTATTGACTTCAATTGAAGTTGCCGGTGTTCTGACTAGTGGTGCCGCGCTTGGGTGTTCGATCGCTCTTGCGACAGCGCGAACCAAGGCGACTGGAATTGAGCCGGAAAAGCTTGAGGCCCAGAGTTCGCTAGTTCCCCTACGGCCCGCATCAGAACTTGTTTTCAGGCACGATGAGCGCGGCGATGTATTGGAGCATTCTGGATCGAACCACTATGAGTTGGGAAAAATTGCTGACACTTTATTCGGCGGTGGTTTGCTGAACCGGATTCGTATTAGTGACCGCCCTGCTTACTTGAAAGCGATCTCTGATGCACAGCATGGCAAGGCAACGAAATGTGTGCGCTTGAATGTCGCAGTGTCGAACATGTCTCAATTTCATAAACCGTTTTCCTTTAAAGCCTGGCCTACGCCAAATGGGTGCGAAAGTTCATTGAGTGATATCGTGGCGCAAGTGGATTTGGAGCGCACGATTGAAAATCTACATTCGGCAGATGAGGCCGAGGACAAAATTGCGAATATTGCAAGCCATATGGCGCATGAGCTGCGTTCACCATTAAATTCAATACTCGGGTTTTCTGATATGTTGTCTGGCGAAACAGCAGACAGATTTACAGAAGCACAATGCAAGGAATACGCAGGTCTTATTCATCAGTCTGGTGAACACCTGCTCAGCGTTGTGGATAACATGCTGGATATCGGGCAGCTCAAAGCCGGTCGGTTTGAATTGTCAGAAAATCTATTTGATGTAGGGCTTCTATGTCATGAAAGCATTGCCATTTTAGAGCCACAAATTCAGGAAAGTGCTCTGGAAATCGAAGTGGATTACCCTCACGATCTACCTCAACTCTTTGCAGATGAAAAGTGCTGCCGACAAATCCTAATCAACCTGCTTGGAAATGCAATAAAGTTCACAAGTGGGGCTGGTACCGTATCTCTTACCGTTAGGCAGGTAAGAACACATATGGAGTTTGTCGTTAAGGATAACGGAGTAGGGATTCCAGATGAAGCTTTGGCGCGGCTTGGTCAACCATTTGAGCGGGTCAAGGGAACAGATGTGCCGGGCACAGGCCTCGGCCTTTCACTTGTGCGTAAAATGGTAGAATTACATGGCGGTACCTTCAAGTTGGACAGCATACTTGGAGAGGGCACAACGGCGACAATGGCTTTGCCAATTGTCAGAGTTCAATCGCGCGAGGCGTTTTCTAAGAAACGCGCACATGACGCCGATGATTTGGATAGGATTTCATCGTCTGAACCGGACAATCAACGGAGGATTGCATAATGGCTATGCAGATCGCTCAACTATTGATGGCGAAGCCTGGTCGCAATAGCGCGCTCGCTTTATGTGCCGGTCTGACTGTTCTCGTCGCAGTAAACGCGGCCTATCTGCAAACTGGAAAACACCCCGCACCACTGTTTCAAACCAGAGCACCCGGCGGCCAACTGGCAGCCCTGATGCATCGCGAAGTTCGCACGGTTGCTGATGGGACCGATTTGCGGTACCCACCACTTGTTGCCGACCGTGCCCTGGTAAGTGAAGTGCAAAGTATCCTCGCGATGAAGGGATTCTACAACGGTCGCGTTGATGGCGTTGATGGTCCAGAGACCCGTGCCGCAATCGCAGACTATGAACGTGGCATTAGCATTCCACCGACAGGTGAGCCTTCGGTTAAACTGCTGTCGCGGATGCGTATGGATCAAATTATTAAAGAGGAGGTTGTTCCGTTACCTGCACGTGCACCTGCGTCTAACCCTGATCCCATTCAGACAGCTGCAACCGGACTGGATGATTTGCCGGTGGCAACACCAGCCAATAAGCCCAATGTTTCAGAACAGGTATTTGCGATACAAAACGCAATGAACAGCTTTGGCTACGGTCCGATTACTGCTGACGGTGTGTTTGGTGAAAACACGTCCGCCGCCATTCAGCGCTTTCAAATGAATCAGGGCATGGAAATGACTGGACAAATTAGTGACGATCTTGTGGTCCGTCTAATTTCAATTGGTGCGCTTTAGCACAACAATTAATCAGGTCAGTACAGCAATGGCACTTCGCCTTTCCAGCGAACTTTGGGTGCAGGCCTATCTCAGGCAATGCAGGTTAGAGGGTGCTTTCGGTTATCTGGCTAGCCGCGGATCAGAGGCTGCGGGTGCTATATTTGTCAAAATTGTTCAGCAGGACGGCAAAGTCGATTTGTATGGACCCGCTCCCCAAAGTTTGATGACAGAAGAAGCCTTACATCAGGACAGCCGCCTGTTTGAATTGCTTCAAAGTGGTGGCGAAGCAGAAATAGATACAAAACTGAGCCGAGAACAGGAGTTTGATCCTGACATTTGGATCATAGAAATTGAAGATGCTACCGGAATTCACCGGTTGCCTCTTTCACCGACCTAGGTCCACATCCATCACGCTTTCTTCTTGGCATTTTCCTTGTGCCGAAGAATGGCTTCGTTCGCAATATCAATTGCCCGGCGTCCCTCTAGGCCGCTACGGTCATATTGCGGTTGGTGACCCGAACGCGGGGCATTCTTTGCGGTGGTTTGTGCTGCATGTTTCATGCGTTTCAGGAATGCCATTTCCCAATCGTGAAGACGTTTGCGACACGCCTCGGGGTCCAGGCGATCAAATTGTTCAATTTGCTGTTGCAGGCTGGTGACGCTTCGATTGTGAAGCCCATTACTCGCATTCAAAACATCTCGCGCGACGTCGCCAGGCATGCGGAGTGCACGGAGTGCGGCGGCAAGTGCAAAACCATCAGGATTTTGAAGTAGATGTTCTGAGAATTCTCGGCTGATATCCAGGTGGGTAGCTAGAAGAGTTCGTAAGGTATGCCCATCGGAACGCTTCGCTGCCAATGACATAACCGTCGCCATTTTTCGCGAAATCTGTAACGGAAGTAAGTCTCTCAGCTGCTCGACGGTGTAACGCGGCTGCTGGGTTTCGCTTGCAGGTTTATGTGGTTTCGGTGCGCTTCTGTCTGCGGCCTTAGCGCGTTGAAGGGCTCTCATCACTTTGTCCGGTGTCTGGTCTTTTTGGCTCAACATGGTCATCAAATCTTGTCGCGTTGGTTCATCGGCATTGGGCAGTAAATTGAGCATTAGCTCCTGAAATTGATTTATTTCCCAATGATTTGGTGCAGGATTCTGCAAAAATAGCATGGCCAAGGCGCGCAATAATGCCGGCGCAGACCGTCTTCCAGACTGAGCCGATAAAGTGCGAAATTCACCACCAATATCAGCTTCCGCACTAATTGTGCGGCCTGTCTCAATTTTTAAATTCTTCATTGACCGTACACGCAACAAAATCGGTCTGCTTCACGAAGTGTAAATGTCGCAGGAATTCGTTAGCAGACTGTTAACCTCAACAAGGCTATTGCTGAATTGTCGAAACCGCTCCGGGGCAGTTCGGGCGTTTATCCACTCCGGTTTGACAATAACAAACAACGGAGTTTGATCATGGGACAGGTTCTAACCTTCCCGACCCGCAAAGTTGCAAGTGAAAGCGCTAAAGCTAAATTGGAAACATGTGTCTCCGATGATGCCAACAATGTTGTGCTCTTTGACGGAGTCTTTGTTGAATACCACGAAAAACCTGATGTCTGTGAGCGTGTGGGTGCAAAGAGTTGGATCTCTGATCTGGACACAACACCACGCCAAGGACAGAGATAGTACGGCACGAAAGTCATTTGGATATGAAAACTCTCCGTAAGTTATCCTCTTATGTAGCCATTGTTGCGATAACGTCTGCTTTGGCCGCGCCGGTTTATGCTGCCGACTTTGGACGTGGCGAAAGCCGGATGCTTGATCGCCAAGTACTGCCGCTAGTCGGTAGTTTTGTGGCTCGCTTTCGCAATGAGCCGGTCTCTCATTTCAATTTGACCGATGACGAAAAGTTACTGCGTCGACAGGCTCAGCACTTGATTGCACCTCCGCATGCACGCGACTGGTTTCATCAGATTGCCGCAAAAGTTCAGCGCTATCGTATATCTGCACCAATTGATCAATACCTGAGCCCTGACGCTTACTACGCTTACCTTCGATCCGACCGGTTTCGATCAACTGCTGGCCGTTACAACCGCTTAAGTGCTGATATGGCTGCAGATGCAGCTCTTCTGCACCCGTTTTTTTCGCGTGCTGCACACGTCTTAGCGGGCGATAAAATGCGATTGCGCGCGGTTGGTGCCTACGATGGACGCGACCCGAACCCTCCGGTATATCAACGCCCAATTATCCGCCAGAATCGGTCTTTAGCTGCCGAGGCAGAGGCGCGTGTTTATGAGAATAAGGAAATCATAAACTGGGCTGAGCGTGCCGTCGCTTTTAGGATTGAGAGCTATCGTCGGGCTATTTCACGTTTGGTGATTGAAGAACCAACTGGCCGTGCGGGTCTCGCAGACGGAGAATTGCAACGTCTAGAGTTTATGTTTGAGAAAGCGCGGCTGGCTCATCTTTCGCCAGATGCCGGTGGGCAGGAAATCAGGAAGTCCCGTTACATGCGAGATAGGGACGAAAGCTCATTCGATCCCATGCCAAGTTTCGTTCCCCAAAAATAGCTTCGGTTTGATCAGCTTTGTTGAAATGGTGCGCAAGTTATAATGCTTTGCAGCTTTTCTAGTTCGGCGGGAAGAGGTTTTTCATGTTGTTTGTAAGCACGAAACAACATGGCAGCATCTTCAGTATCTGTCTCAACCACTTGCAAATTATCCAAGCTTGCACTGTTGTTTGCACGCAGACTCGCAACCTGCTGTGGCGTGGTAACCAATACGTTCATTGGTTTGCCAGCATTCACCTGTTCGTTGGTACTGAAGAAGCTGATGCCGCCCGCACTGAATAGATTAAGCGTCCAAAACGCATCCAAGCCCTCACTGCGCAAATGGACGGGCCCAGTTCGTAAGTGAAATCGACAAATTGTGTGGGAGAATTGTGGATCTAAATCCTGCATCGGTACAATAGTTACGATGTCCTCTTCTAATTCAGCATCCACAGAAGGATCGTCCGCGAAGTCTGTCGGCATCATTGGTCTGGCAGGAATGGCAACAAACTCTTCCAGCGGTAATGCTAAGGTCTCCCAAGCGTCACTAACGGACAAACGAGGGGCAAATAGCAATATACCGATATGAATAATGGCGGCCAGAAATAAGCCGATTAGAAAAGTGGCAAGGAACGAACGATTGGTCATGAACAATTGACCTTCGATACTGTTGGGAAACCCACTTCACTTAGTGATGTATCCGACGAGAGACTGGCACCGTAGAGACGCATGGTCAAAAGAAAGCTCTGGTCTTGATCGCGACCGGTGATTGGTACTTCATCGCTTAGAGTGTATGGATCTTCTGGAAGATCACCCAGAGAAATCCAGTTTCCAGGTTGGATATCTCTGGAGAGCCAGATATCAAAATTGCCTTCTGGGGTCCTCAAAAGTTGGTTGGATGCAATTCCATAGCGAATTGTCGGGTTCGGAAGCACACGTCCAATGTCATCGCTGACTGTTAGCGTCCACAATTGCGAACGAGGAACATCGCCGGTCACGCGATAAAGACAATTGCGTGCAAGTCGTTCGCCAGAGCTGTCACGGTATGCTTTCAGCAGAATGCCTTCACTTGTGCCCAGTGGGACAGTACCGTTACGAGCTGTATGAGCCTGCAAATACGGATTGGCTGTGTTTTCCTCTGAACCCAGGCCCAAACTCGGCCAGCCAATCCAAATGTCATGTTTGGTTGTTCCAAGCGGTGCATTGGCGCGCAGGAAAAAATCCGTTGAACCCAATCCGATGACAACCGCCAAGCCCATAGCAAGGCTAATGCGAGACAGAGAACTCATAAACTAGCCTGACTGTCCGGAAAAAACCGTGTTGCCCAACCCAGCGCTATCTTCTTCTGCGTTCGGTACTGGAGTTTTATCCGGAGACGTCTCACCAATGCCACCAACTTGCACTTGAATACCTTCACCGCCAAGCAGTAAATGAATACGCTGCAATGCAAGTGCCGTTGCCGGTGAAAGTCGCGTTGGTTGCTCTCCATCCGCTGTCGCAACATCGATTGCTGTTTCAGACGTTGGCTTCTGAAGAATTTTCGCTCTTGCCACCAATGCTTCTGCAATCGGAAGATCCACACCGGGCATTGGTAGAGTTGGCTTTCCCTTATGTGCAACTGTCATGATTTGCTGCCAGGTCATGGCAGGCAAGTTACCGCCAGTCAGACGGTTGGTCGGAGTGAAGTCATCATTGCCGTACCAAACAGCAGTGGTGAAATTACCCGTGTAGCCAACGAACCACGCATCCCGGTACGCTTGAGTGGTACCAGTCTTGCCCGCTGCGCTAACGCCCTCAACCTGCGAGCGACGCCCGGTTCCGCGAGTTGTAACCAAGTGCAGGATACCGTTCATGTCTTCAACAGCCTGCTCAGGCAAGACTCGTTTTGGGGCAGCCTGAACATCGCGTTCGTAAAGAACTTTCCCACTCGTACTTTCAATTTTGAGCACCGTGTAAGGACGTGCGTCGAAGCCTCCATTTGCCATGGTCGCATAACTGGAAGCCATATCAATAACTCGTACTTCCGTAACACCAAGTGGCATTGGTGAGGAAATAGGAAGATCAGTTGTCAGGCCCATCAAACGGGCTGTATCAACAATCTTTTGACGCCCAATTTTATTTGCCAGTCGGATTGGAACCGTATTGATTGATTTCATGAGCGCAGTGGTCAGAGTAACGCGGCCTGCATATTTTCGGTTGTAGTTTTTGGGTTGCCAGTTGCCCATCCGAATGGGAACGTCTGCAACAATGGACTTGGGCGTAAACCCATTCATCATCGCCGTGGCGTAGACAAACGTCTTAAATGATGAGCCTGGTTGGCGTAGCGCATCGGTCGCGCGATTGAACTGGCTTTCGCCGTAATCTCGTCCACCCACAATAGCCAACACGCGCCCATCGTTTTCCATGGTTACCAATGCTGCTTGTGAAACGCCTTTCGTTTCACCATTCTCGCGCAACATGGTGCCCACGCTTTCGGTCGCGAATTTCTGAAGTTTTGGATCAAAACTCACAGTGACATTGAGAACTTGTTCGGGGCCAGGCGCTATGCGCTTGATTTCCTCGAAAGCCCAATCGAGATAGAAATTTGAGAAACTCTCTTCGCTGCGGTCTACTGGTGTCGCGGGATTTTGACGTGCAGCAATTACCTGGCCTTCTGTATAAAAACCCGCTTGGACTAAATTGGTCAAAACTTCATTCGCTCGGGCGCGAGACCGAGGCAAATTTACATGTGGTGCATAGCTGGTAGGTGCCTTGAAGAGGCCTGCCATCATGGCTGCTTCGGCCATAGTTACATCTTTAACTGATTTGCCAAAGTAATGTCGTGCGGCAGCTCCAACACCAAATGTTCCCGCTCCCATATAAGCGCGATCAAGGTACAGCTTTAAAATTTCACGTTTCGAAAAATTCAATTCAAGCCAGAGCGCTAGAAACGCCTCGTTAATTTTTCTTTGGAGGGTACGTTCATTTGACAGAAATAGGTTTTTCGCAAGCTGCTGTGTAATCGAAGAACCACCTTGAACAACACCGCCAGCGCGAACGTTCTCTACCATCGCACGGCTAGTGCCGAGTATATCAATTCCAAAGTGTGAAAAAAAACGACGGTCTTCCGTTGCCAGGGCCGATTTAACCAAGTGCTCTGGTAAATCATCCAGTGGCACCGCATCGTCCAATAAGATACCGCGACGCCCGACGAGTTTTCCGGATTGGTCAAAAAATGTAACTGAGTATTCGTCCTGCGCTTTCCAATTCCCGCGAGTTTCATCGAAGGCTGGCAGTGCCAGTGTCAGCATGAATACTAAGCCAGCAAGCCCTACAGTCAAACTCTCGGATGCCAGTTCGTTTGCGGTTCGCGCGAGCCCGCGCAATTTGAATTTTTGAAAGAAACGTCGAACACCGCGATAAAACCGACCAAAAGACGTCAAGCCATTATGAATGTAGTCTTCCAGCCAAGCATCGACTTCACGATATGTCAGCTTTGGCAGCGGTTTCTTCCTATTGATGAAAGGGTCCTGCATGGGCTGTAGCTTTCCGATCCCGATATGAGCGCCAAATTTGATAGGCAAAGCGGTGCTTAAATGTCAGACTAGTCAGTTGCTGATGTATCCAGCGCGACGCTTGTTTTTCCGTGTTAAAGGTAAAACACATGTGGCCAAACCATGACAAGTATTTCAACTGTGTATTCGCCGCTTTCCTTCCAAATTGTAACCATAACTACCGAAGGTGTTGCGAAGCTGCTGCATCAATTGATCACAATGAGTTACTACAGGTGAGTTTGAGTGGTTGCTCATTTCGTGTCAGAACGCACCGAACACAGTTTCCAATGTTGAGAAAACATGTCTGATTCGCCTCCAGTAACTGATCTTAAACAAGCCTCTGAGCCTCAATTTTGGGAAACCACAGCATTGGCTGACATGTCCAATGAGCAGTGGGAATCTCTGTGCGACGGGTGCGGGCGATGCTGCTTGAACAAGGTAGAAGACTGGGACACAGGCGAAATAATCTGGACGAATTTAGCTTGTCGCCTCTTGGACCACGAGACATGCCGCTGCAAAGATTACGAGAGCCGTCAGTCCAAGGTTCCAGAGTGTTTGCAACTAACGCCGGAGAGCGTCCAGGAACTCACTTGGTTGCCTACCAGTTGTGCATATGCACGCTTGCGAGATAGCAAGCCATTGCTGTGGTGGCACCCATTGATTTCCGGTGATCCAGATACTGTTCATACAGCGGGCATTTCTGTTCGTGGGCGCGTGCAGACCGAGATTGGGGTAAAGATTGAGGAATATGAGGAGCACCTCGTCAGTTGGCCTGTAACTGAAATCGGTGAAGGGTAACAAGCTTCCAAAAAGATGCTTTACACATTAAAAAACGCAAGAAAAGAGGATTGTAAAATTCAACCTTGCGTTTATTATTTCTTTATCGTGGTTTTTTGTCAGAGGCGGAAAATGACGTGCATATAGCAATATCATAATACTAGGTTTTATAATTATGATGTCAGTTGAACAGTGCCGTGGCGCCAGGGGGATGCTCGGCTGGTCACAGGCAAAACTGGCTGATCATGCCAATGTCAGCTTGTCCACAGTCCGGGATTTTGAAAAAGGTAGGCACCTGCCTCACCGTCGCAATATGCTGACGTTGATAAATGTGATGGAGGGCGCCGGTATTGAGTTCTTGCCAGAAAATGGCGAGGGCGACGGTGTTCGTTATAACCGGCCGCGCGAGTAAACCTTGGGATGTGCTTAAAAATTGGTTCGCGTTTCCATTTGGGCTAATTAATAAGTTGGGCCACCAGTCTTTGGCTGGGGAGACCGTGAGAGAAGACTGGCAGCCAGTTTTTCTGAGTGTTCAGCTCGGCTGATTTTTTAGTCTGGCGTGTCTTTTGCCAAACCGGTGAAGCCCGGCGTCATGGCATCAGGTGAACTGTCATTTGATGGATTGTAGACGCCTACTGCACCCGTGTTTGCACTGGCTGATGCCGCATTCAATGCAAGGGCACCCAATACCAAGATTGGAAATTTTATTTTTTGAAATGTCATTTTGTCATTCCTTCTATGGGGGTTGGTCAAACTCGTTTAGCTCAAACAACGTGAACTGGAATTGTCGCAAAGAAAGGTCAATTTCACGCCAGGTTGCATCAAAGTGTGTGGTTTCAGGTACCTGATACAAACTGCGACAAACAACCCGGCTTGCCGCTTGTCTCAGTCCGGGCACGATAAAAAGCTGAGGTTAGGCGCCGGGCAGCTGACGAACTAGATAGACTCGCCAAATGCCTGGCGTTATGGTTTCCCACAGGCCAGCCACTGCGGTCTCAACCTTTTGAAGAGACTGTCTATTCAATGAAATCCACCTCACCAGTATCGCTGCGCATCAGCGAAAGACGGTCTGAAAGCGGCTTGGGGATTCTTTTCATGCTGGGTGGCATGTTTATTTTTTCAGCTGTTGATACCCAGGCAAAGGTGCTGACTGAATCCCTGCACCCCATTCAAATTGTATGGTCGCGGCAATTAGGTTTGTTGATTGGCGTGCTGATCTATATGCTTTTCAAAGGCTTCTCCGTCTTGAAAACCAAACACCCAGGCCTTCAAATAACGCGAGGTTTGCTTGCGGCCAGTTCGGCGACATTGTTCATTGTTGCTGTTAGTTTCGTGCCACTTGCCGACGCTGTCGCTGTTAGTTTTATCGCGCCGTTTATTGTCACCATCATGGGCGCTCTTGTTCTCAAGGAGCGGGTTGGAATACGCCGCTGGACGGCGGTAACCATTGGTTTTGTGGGTACCATGATTGTCATTCGTCCCGGTATGGGGGTGGTCCACCCTGCTGTCATGCTGGTGATGTTGGCAGCAACCTTTTTTGCCTTGCGGCAAGTATTGTCCCGCGCATTGAGTAATTCAGACCAAACGGCAACCACGGTGGCCTATACTGCTCTTGTCGGCAGTGTTGTGCTTACATTTCCGCTTCCCTTCGTGTGGGAATGGCCGGCCACAAACCAGGAAATTGTCCTGCTATCCAGCATTGCGGTTATGGCAGCCATAGCCGAAATACTGGTGATAAAAGCGTTGGAAGTAGCGCAAGCGGTGGTCGTCGCACCCGTGCAATATACGCTTCTAATCTGGGGGACAATGTATGGTTACCTTGTATTTGGGCAATCGCCAGACATCTGGACGTGGGTTGGTGCGCTCATCATTGTTGCGACAGGTATTTATACGCTCCACCGCGAGGCAAAGGCCTCACAGAAAGCAAAAAAGCCCACTAGGAAATCGGAAAAAATACCTTTATAGGAAATTAATCCTTGACAGTGTAACGCTGAATTGATAGTGTCTTTCTACGGTCGGAGAATTGGATTTGAGGCCAGGACGCAGGCCTTAGAGAGCTTGCCCAACAAACATTTTATACAGGATTAGCAATGCCTGAACCTACATCGAAAGAGTGTGAGGGCATGGAAGAAGCTTGCCTCTGCAAAGAAGCTGCAAGCCGTTTTCCAATGCGCCATGACAGCTTTGTCAACAAGTTAAGAGCATTGTTTGAACAGCAGATTTCCGCAATTGAGGGGCAGGGGGACGGCCCACAACGGCTGGAGACTCTGGAGCGTGATTGCAAGGCGCTGGACCTGTTGGCTCGTGCCTTTGACCGCCTGGTGCAGACAGAAATGAGAACCAAAACTGCGCTTGAAACTCAAATAGGGCGGTGCGGCAAGAAGACCGGAGGTGAGACAGTAGATGCAAAGTCAACTTCCGAAGCCGGCTCTGAAAAAGCCGCAAATGAGCTGCGAGATGAGCTTGCGCGACGTCTTTATGGCTTGCAGCAGCGAAAGTCAGATACGCAACCTCTTGGGCTGCCTGAATGAGAATGAGCTGACTTTCATCGCAGACGATTGGACGTTGATACGCCGCGCAGATCAAACACCACCGACAGGCGATTGGCGCGTATGGATGTTACTGGGTGGCAGAGGCGCTGGCAAAAGCAGGGCTGGTGCAGAATGGATACGAGAGCTGGCTTTGGGGGAGCAAGCCAAAACTGGCCGCATTGCGCTGGTGGGAGAAACCTATGCCGATGTCCGTGAGGTGATGGTTGAAGGAGTTTCTGGAATTTTGTCGGTTCATGGTTCAATCCAGAGGCCGGTTTGGAAACGCAGTCTGAACCGTCTGGAATGGGAAAACGGATGCATCGCGCAAGCGTTTTCCGCTGAAGATCCAGATGGGTTACGTGGCCCACAATTTTCTGCCGCTTGGGTGGACGAATTAGCAAAGTGGCGCAAGGCAGATGAGACATGGGACATGCTGCAATTTGGATTGCGGCTGGGTAAGAATCCAAGACAAGTGGTGACGACAACACCAAGACCAGTGCCCATTCTCAAACGATTGCTTGCTGAAAGCGGAGTGGAAGTTTCGCGCGCCACTACGCAAGATAACGCTTCGAATTTGGCTCCAACGTTTTTGAAGAACATTGTCAGCCGTTATCAGGGAACGCGCCTTGGCCGGCAGGAATTATTGGGTGAGTTGATTGAGGACCGTGCTGATGCCCTGTGGCGGCGAGCGACACTTGAAGCGTGTCGCGTACTGGAATCGCCTTCGCTGATGCGCATCGTTGTCGCTATCGACCCTCCTGCCACGAGCGGAAAAAGTGCTGATGCTTGTGGCATTGTGGTTGTCGGCCTTGCAAAAAGTGGTGTGGCTTTTGTTCTTGAAGACGCAACGGTTGAGCGGGCCACTCCGCTACATTGGGCCAACAAGGCGATCGCAGCATTCCATCGGCACGGGGCTGATCGAATATTGGCTGAAGTCAATCAGGGAGGCGAAATGGTGGCCAGCGTGTTGAGGCAGGTAGAAGCCAGCGTTCCTCTCAAGTTGGTCTATGCAAAGCGTGGCAAGTGGTTGCGCGCAGAACCTGTGGCAGCACTTTATGAGCAGGATCGCGTCCGGCACGTTGGAACGTTTTCGGCGCTTGAAGATGAAATGTGCCTCTTCGGTCTGGATGGCTTGCCCGGTGGCGGATCTCCAGACCATTTGGATGCACTGGTTTGGGCGATCTCCGAGCTGTGCCTGGGTGCTGCAAGTGAACCGGGATTGAGGCGGCTTTAGCCAATTCTCAATCGTATGAAGGCGTCTAGTAGAAAATAAACTTGAAAGGGGGCTGTATATGGCTGGGATTTTCTCACTGCCTGAGCGTTTGCTTGCGCGTGTTGGTTGGGCGGCAAACCCGGAGACAAAGGCGTCCAAAGCGCAAGCGCTTGTGGCGCTTCATGGTCAGGGGCAAGCAAGATGGACCCCGCGAGATTATGCGGCGCTAACGCGTGAGGGGTTTATGAAAAACCCGATTGTATATCGCTGTGTGCGCATGATCTCTGAGGCTTCATCTTCTGTGCCTCTGTTGGCTTATGAGTATGACGCTGAACTTGATTCACATCCCCTGCTTGCAGTTCTGAAGCGACCTGCGAGACCTGCGGGCGGAGAAGACCTGCTGGAGACGCTCTACGGACACTTACTCGTTGCCGGCAACGCTTATTTGGAAGCGGTTTTACTCAACGATGATCTGCGTGAACTCTATGCGCTTCGCCCTGATAGAATGAAGGTTGTGCCAGGTAGCAGTGGCTGGCCAGAGGGGTATGAATACACCGCGTCCGGGCAGAAATACCGCTTCCAGCAAACGGGTGAGGAATTTGCACCCATTTTGCATCTGACCATGTTCCATCCCCTTGATGATCACTATGGTATGGCTCCTTTGGAGGCTGCACAGACTGCACTTGACGTGCACAATGAAACGGCCAATTGGAACAAAGCCTTACTGGACAATTCAGCAAGGCCGTCCGGCGCTCTGGTGTATCAAAATGCTGATGGAGGCCAGTTGAGCCAGGACCAATTTGACAGGCTCAAATCTGAGTTGGAAACCAGTTACCAGGGCCGTGACAATGCCGGGCGTCCCCTTTTGTTGGAAGGCGGATTGGATTGGAAAGCCATGGGACTGTCTCCAAAGGAGATGGATTTTGCCGAAGCGAAAAACAGTGCGGCCCGTGACATTGCACTGGCATTTGGTGTGCCGCCCATGTTGCTGGGTATCCCGGGCGACAACACCTACGCCAATTATCAAGAGGCAAACCGGGCATTCTGGCGGCAGACTGTTTTGCCTTTGATAGCGCGTACGCTGTCGGCATTATCTCACTGGACCACGCCATTATATGGTGAGGGATTTCGGCTGCAATACGATGCAGATGGTGTCGATGCGCTTTCAGAAGAACGTGAAGCTGTTTGGCGTCGCTTGGAAGGGGCAAGTTTTCTGACCGACGCCGAAAAACGTGTGGCTCTTGGCTATTCACCGAATACGGAGGATCATTTATGAATGAAGCAGCCAAGCTGATTGCTGAACGTGGCGACTTGGCACATCTGGTGTTGTTCCTTTGGGCAAGCAGCGTGAGCGGCCTGCTTCTATGGGTTGTCAGAGAGCTCATGTGCAGCAACCGGCGTTTCAACGATTTTGTGACCGAGATTGCACGGTTGAACCGGCTTTTTGACGACTAGGCCCACAGTTCTGTTCCTCTAGAACGCATTTTTCCTGAGTTCCTTTCCATTCAATATTGGAGAGGGCCTTTGACGCTTTATCTTTCATTCAAGAGATTTTTTGATGCCCTATTTTTTTTCTTCGCCCCTTCTGGCAAGTGCGTATTCGCGTGCTGCCGCAAAAAAGCTACTGCGCCGACTTTGGCAAGGCAGAGAGTTACATCGCAGGCGATCATTGGCTGTTTTTGCAGCTTTTTCTGCAGGACTTGAAAGACAACTTAGACCCAGAGTTGTTCATGGCGTTGCTCGATACAGCCGCCGGGAAGTTCAACGTCGTCTTTTGTTGGTTGGGGGCAGAGAGCAATGATCAATCGCCATAAATCTCTGCAAGAGCGCGCCTTCGATCTCGAAACGAAATACGCTGCCGCTACATTTTCACGCATTAGCGAGAATGGTGTCTTTACCGGGTACGCATCGCTGTTTGATCAGGTTGACTTAGGTCAGGACGCTGTTGCACCCGGGGCATTCCGGAAATCTCTGAGATCAAGAGGTGCTGCTGGTGTTCGGATGTTGTTTCAACACGATCCGTCCCTGGTATTGGGCGCATGGTTAGAGCTGAAAGAAGATGCGCTCGGGCTTTATGTGCAGGGTCAATTGACCTCTGGTGTCGCGAAAGCAGACGAAGTGAGGGCTTTGGTGAAAGCCGGTGCTTTAGATGGCTTGTCCATTGGTTTCAAGACCATAAAAAGTCGGCGTAACGCAAAGTCAGGAGTGCGGCTGCTGACTGAGGTCGATCTTTGGGAAATTTCTGTGGTGACATTCCCGATGTTGCCAGAAGCGCGACTGGGAGCGGTGAATTTTCAGGACGCAAATCATAAAGCTAATCGCTCGGATCAATTTGGAAGCAGAGCGACCCTCAAGCCTCACCCAACCAAGTGTTCCGATTTAGCCGTTTTGAAAACGCGGTTGAAGCAGGCGACGACCCTTATTTTAAACAAGCAGGTAACAGAATGAGCAAATCAAGTTCTAAAAAATGCGCCGTGGAAGTGAAAGCGCATACCGCCAATTCAACGAGTTTGGAGGTTGTGGATGTCTTTGATGAGTTTATGCAGGCTTTTGAGGCATTCAAAGAGACAAATGATGAGCGACTGTCGCAGGTTGAGCAACAAGTCGGTGCAGATGTGGTCACCGTTGAAAAGATGAACAGGATTGAACGTTCCTTGGACACTCAGCAGAGCCGGATGGATAGCCTGCTTCTCAAAGAGCGGCGGCCTGCCTTGGGAAAATCAACCGCACAATCATTAGATTTGAACGAGCACAAGCAAGCGTTTCACTCATATGTACGTCATGGCGTTGAAAGCAATCTGAAGACGCTTGAGGCGAAAGCCTGGAGTGTCAGCTCATTACCCGATGGCGGGTACCTGGTTCCGGAAGAACTTGAAACGGAGATCAGCCGGCGTCTTTCCACAATCTCACCAATTCGTTCCATTGCTGGCATAAAACAAGTATCCGGTTCCCTATATAAACGACCATTTGCAATTAATGGCGCAGAATCCGGTTGGGTTGGAGAGACTGATCCAAGGGCTGAAACGCTGACGCCAACATTGGAACAGTTAGAGTTTCCGACTATGGAGCTTTATGCAATGCCAGCGGCCACCGCGTCCCTGTTGGACGATGCGGCAACTGATGTGGATCAGTGGATAGCCGAAGAGGTGGAGACAGCCTTTGCAGAACAGGAGGGCGTCGCATTTATTTCCGGTGATGGGGTCAATAAACCGCGCGGATTTCTGGATTACCCAACCATTGGCGAGCAAAATTGGTCGTGGGGCAATGTGGGTTACGTGCCAACAGGCAATTCAGGTGATTTCTCTCCTGTTGATCCTTTTGACACATTCATTTTCCTCACATATGCGTTGCGGGCACCCTATCGCCAGAATGCGGCCTGGGTAATGAACCGCACTGTTCAGGCATTTGCGAGACGCTTTAAGGATGCTGACGGGAACTATATCTGGCAGCCACCAACAGGTGCTGGTGCGCAAGCCTCGATACTCAATCATCCAATAGTCGAAGCGGAAGATATGCCGGACCCATCGCCCGATAGTATGTCGATCGCGTTCGGTGATTTCAATCGGGGCTACCTCATTGTGGATCGGCTGGGAGTTCGTGTCCTGCGTGATCCTTTTTCCAAAAAACCGTTTGTTCTCTTCTATACAACCAAACGCGTTGGTGGCGGCATGCTGGATTACAACGCCATCAAACTCATGAAATTCGGCACGTCCTAACGGGTTCCCCTCCCACCCGGTGCCGAACAGCCCCGCAGGTGCTGCCATCTGCGGGGCATTCTAAAATACAAATCATTGGAGACATTATGTCGGTTACCCTCATGGCGCCTCCCGCGCTGGAGCCGGTCTCTCTTGTTCAGATGAAACAGCATCTGCGAGTTGAGCACGCCTCGGAAGATACTCTGATCTCAGCATATATTACGTCTGCCAGACTGCATGTTGAGGCGCTTTTGGCCAAGCTGCTCATTTCGCAAAACTGGCATTTGAATTTTGATCGATTGCCAACTGGCAAAATTGTATACCTGCCATTGGCTCCGTTGTTGTCTCTCAACTCGGTCAGTTTTTATACTGAACAGTCGGGTCCCAATCCGATCCCACCCGTCGACTACGCGATTGATCTAAACAGTGTTCGACCACGATTTTCGTTGCACTTGGAACGTCAAAACCTGAGAACTTTCGGTGCGTATGAACTTGATGTCACTGTTGGTTATGGTCCCGCTGCGGAAGATGTACCGGGAGATATCCGACAGGCGCTTATCTTGTTGGTTGCTCATTGGTATGAAAACCGCGAAGCAGCTACACCGTTGGCCCGCGAGCATATCCCTCACGGGGTTCGCGCAATTCTGGAACCACATCGACAGGTGGTGCTATGAACTGTTCCGTTCAGGCGGGCTCTTTACGCACTCCGTTAGCGCTTGAAGAACCGGCGCGTAGCGATGATGCTGGTGGTGGCTTTTATGAAAGTTGGATCAGTTTGGGAATTGTCTGGGCGAAGGTTCAACCCGCAAACGCGATAGATGCCAAACGAGCCGAGCATTTTGCTGGCCAGGTTAGTCACAAGATAACGATTAGGCGTGATCCTCAGCAAGTAGTGCAGTCAGGAATGCGGTTTGTAACAGCATTGCGTTTGTTTCGGATTTTGGCAGTCTACGATCCTGACCAAAAAGGTGCCACGCTCATTTGTCTAACGAAAGAAGTAGAGCGATGAGTGCGTTGCATTTCTCCGCAATTCAGCGAAAGAAAGCTGTTCTTACACGGGTGTCCAAACAGGCTCGCCCCTTATTGTTCCTGCGTTTGGAAGAGATTTCTAGAAAACTAATAACCTCGTTGAGGCAGGAAACTCCACAAAAAATACACGTTAAGATGGTTTTAAAGGGCGCCGAACCTACTGCAATCGAGGTCTCTTCAGCAGGCCTGCTCGCTCTTGAGTACGGACGAGAAATTTCTGATCAAAACGGACCAGTAAGCAAAGCTATCCGAAAAGTAAACAACGGATATGTTGGAGTTGACCATGATGAATGAAGTTGCATGGCAATTGCAGGTATCGCTCGTATCCCTGTTGCGAAATTCAGTTAACATTTTGAATGTATTAGGTTCTGCGGCGGTATTTGACGAACCTCCTCGCCGATCCGAGTTGCCATATGTGGTTGTAAGTGTACGTAATGGAACAGATTGGAGCACCTCAACTGAAGAGGGCGCGCAATTTCTTGTATTGGTGCGTATCTGGTCAGATTTCCATGGTCGTCAACAAGTTTTAAACATTGCTAGTGCCGTTGAATCAGAAATTTTATCTGCGACTCTTAACCTTCCTGATTATCATCTTATCAACCTAAGACTGCAAAACGCTGAAACGGGCCGTGAGAGTGATGGACGTACATTTTTAAGCGTTCTCAAATTTCGAGCTGTCACGGAACCTATTTGAGGCAACACATTTTAAAAGGAGACGGTCATGAGTGCTCAAAAGGGCAAAGACCTGCTTTTGAAAATTTATTCCAACACAACAAGTCAATTTGAAACTGTAGCTGGTTTACGTGCAAAGCAAATCTCATTTAACAGCCAAGCTGTAGATATTACCAATTCCGATAGTGTAGGTCGCTGGCGTGAATTGCTGGCCGCTGCGGGTACAATGCAAGCCAGCTTTTCTGGCTCGGGTGTCTTCAAAGACGCTACTACGGATACTGTCGTCAAAGACCGCTTCTTCAGTGGAGAGATACCTGATTGGCAAGTCGTCATTCCTGACTTTGGTTTGATGGAAGGTGCGTTCCAGATCAGCGCTCTAGAATATTCTGGGCAGCATGATGGCGAAGTGACGTTTGATATGACGCTTCAGTCATCAGGTCCACTAAGCTTTACCGGGGTGTGATTATGGCGAACCGACATCGCGGAGAAATTGATGCAAAGTTTGACGGCAGGGAATACACGCTCTGCCTAACGTTGGGTGCTCTTGCGGAACTTGAAGAGGCATTTGGTGCAGATGATTTGCTGGAGTTGACAGAACGTTTCCAGGGAGGGCGCTTTAAGTCACGTGATCTAACACGGATTATTGGCGCTGGCCTGCGGGGAGGTGGACACAATCTCACAGATGAAGATGTGTCGGATTTGCGGCCAGAGGGCGGGCTAACAGGCCTGGCACGCATGGTGACATTATTGCTGTCTATCACTTTCGGCAGCAACGAGGATGGCAATCGGGGTCATTCCCCGAACATGTCTGATGGTCAGCCTTCAAACCCGATTTAAGCGGCGCGGCGGGTTCACGCTCGCCGCCTTCGGTTGCAGCATTCCCCTGGCAAGATGTAATGCGGTTTGGCTTAGCAGAGCTAAGCCTGCCGCCCCGGCAATTTTGGCAACTTACACCTCGTGAACTGATGGCTATGTGCCGAAGCACGACGGCTGCAACGCCGCTTTCCAAATCTGACTTACACGCGCTTATGTGTGAATTTCCTGATTTTTGATGGAGCCCTAGATGGATGACACCATTCAAATTCCAATTGATATTGATATCTCGCACGCGTCAGAAAGTTTGAAAGCGCTCGACGATCTGGCAACCCGCTTTGGCACAGCACTAACAGGGGCTTTGAAATCCTCAGTTTTAGGAGGACAGAAAATGTCCAATGTTCTGTCTGGGTTGGCGCATCAGTTATCCGATTTGGCCTTGCAAGCAGCTATTGAGCCATTGAAAACTGGATTTTCCTCCAGCATCGGATCAGTTCTGTCTGGTTTGTTGGGTGGGCTTCCGGGATTTGCCTTGGGCGGTGTTTTTTCATCCGGCAATGTAACTCCTTTTGCGAAAGGTGGCGTGATCTCTGCACCCAGCTACTTTCCAATGAACAATGGTTTGGGGATTATGGGTGAGGCTGGCCCAGAAGCAATAATGCCGCTTGCACGAGGCGCAGACGGAAGCCTTGGTGTGAGGGGCGATGGCGGTGCTTTATCGGTGTCTGTGAATATTCAAACACGTGATGTCGAGAGTTTCCGGAAATCTGAGGGCTATGTCTCTGCCATGCTGGCGCGCGCTGTTGGGCGCGGCCAGCGAAACCTGTGAGGAATTCAAATGTCATTCCCGATATCTTTTCACGAAACCAGGTTCCCAATTGCAATATCCTTTGGCTCTACGGGCGGGCCAGAGCGGATGACCGAGATTGTGACACTGGGATCTGGTCACGAAGAACGCAACAGCCGTTGGGCAGACAGTCGTCGACGCTACGACGCAGGGTATGGAGTGCGCTCGCTGGACGATCTACATGCGGTGGTGGATTTTTTTGAGGAAAGGCGCGCAAAACTCTACGGCTTTCGCTGGCGGGATTTTACTGATTGGAAATCTTGTCCTCCCTCAGCTGTCCCAAGTGCCGGTGATCAGTTCATTGGCACGGGAGACGGGGCTACGACAGATTTTCAGCTCATCAAAACTTATGGCAATGCAGACGCCCCATATGAGCGACGTATTCATAAGCCTGTGGCCGGGACTCTGTTGCTCACAGTGGGCGGAGCGCTCCAGGTTTTGGGAACGCACTACGCATTCGATGAAACCACCGGGTTAGTCAGCTTCTTGTTATCTTCCGTACCGCAACCCGGCGCCATTATTCGAGCAGGCTTTGAGTTTGATGTTCCTGTTCGGTTTGATACGGATAGGCTTGATATAAATCTCACAGCGTTTTCTGCGGGCGATATTCCTTCAATCCCATTGTTGGAGATACGCTTGTGAGAACTCTAAATTCGGGACTGGCATTACATCTTTCCAGCGGCACAACTAACATTTGCACATGTTGGCAGGTCGAGAGGACCGATGACGTTTTGTTTGGGTTCACCGATCATGATAGGGACATCGAATTTGGTGGGATATTACATGAGGCCGCAACTGGATTGCAGGCCGGCGAGATGGTTTCGCGCACAGGGTTTTCCATTGGCGGAGTGGAGGTTTCCGGCGGATTGATCTCCGATCGCATAACTGAAGAAGATCTACAAACAGGCCTGTTTGACAATGCTGAAGTGAATATCTGGTTGGTCAACTGGGCTGATCCCTCAGAGCGAGAGTTGTTGCGTACCGGACATATCGGAGAGATTGTACGTGAAGATGGAGCTTTTCGCGCCGAAATCCGGGGTTTGGCGAGCGCTTTGGATCAGGAGCAGGGACGGATTTACCAACCCTTATGTGATGCAGATCTGGGTGACTTGCGCTGCAGGGCCGATCTCAACAATCCATTCAACACAGTTTCCGACCAGGTCGCTTCCAGTGATAGCTCGGCACATCTCACTACAGCAGGTCTTGCAGGGTTTGACACAGGCTGGTTCACAGGTGGATTGTTGTCGTTCAATAGTGGCGAAAACGTTGGAAGATCGGTGGAAATTACGACCCATCGCAAACTCGGTGGGCAGGATCACTTTGACCTCTGGCAACCTATGGTTGGACGCATTGATATTGGTGATGCAATCACAATCACATCAGGGTGCGACAAGCGTTTTGAGACTTGTCTAAATAAGTTCGCCAATCATCTAAATTTTCAAGGATTTCCACACATACCAGGTACAGATTTTATGCTGTCCTATCCAAACAAGGGAGAGGGCAATGATGGCTCCAACTTGCGGTGATATTGTTGCAGAAACTGAAAGTTGGCTAAGAACGCCTTACCAACACCAAGCGTCATTAAAAGGAGTCGGGTGCGACTGCTTGGGTCTGGTACGAGGTGTTTATCGCGCTCTTTATGGCATTGAACCTGAGCCTGTACCCGCTTACACACCAGATTGGGCCGAAGCGAGTGGCGAGGAGACAATGGCGATGGCAGCCTCTCGGCACCTTGTTCCAAAGGAGCTTGGTTGCTTAGAGCCAGGGCGGGTTCTCTTGTTCCGGTGGCGCCCGAGCTTACCAGCGAAGCATGCAGCCATTCTGGTAAGTAAAAACCGGTTTATACATGCCTATGATGGAGCTGCGGTCTCCAATGCTTCCTTGTCTCATTGGTGGCTGAAACGCTTGGCATTCGTATTCGCATTTCCTCCCAAACATTGATCAGTATGTCATCTGTCCAATCAGTCTGACCTCTCTTATTTTTGAAAGGTGTCGCATGGCAACTCTTCTTCTCTCGGTAGCCGGAGCGGCTGCCGGATCAATTTTTGGTGGGGTTGGAACCGTAGTGGGTCGGGCTGTTGGCGCGTTGGCAGGAAGGGCAATTGATCAGGCGTTGTTGAGCGGCGGGTCTGACACTGTGCAAGAGGGACCGCGTCTTGGCGACCTTGAAGTACAATCCTCTGCTGAGGGGATCGACATTCCGCGCCTCTATGGTCGCACAAGACTATCTGGTGAGATGATTTGGGCAACCAATTTCGAAGAAGTTCCAAAGGAAGAAAGCAGTGGTGGCGGCAAAGGCGGCGCACCGTCTGGCCCAACGCAAATTTCTTACAGTTATTACGCAAACTTCGCAATTGGTCTTTGTGAAGGCGAAATCGCTCGTGTCGGCCGAATTTGGGCAGACGGAAAATTACTTGATACCAGCAATATTCAAATGCGCATCCACACCGGTAGCAATAGCCAGATGCCGGATGCTCTAATTGAGGCAAAGCAGGAGGGAGATGTACCAGCCTATCGGGGACTGGCCTATGTCGTGTTTGAAAGACTGCCATTGGAACGTTTTGGTAACCGCATCCCACAGTTTAGTTTTGAAGTTTTCAAACCTATTGCGGGGGTTGAAAACCAAATTCGTGCGGTTTGCCTGATCCCTGGTTCCACCGAATTTGGTTATGACACACAATTGGTACTGCGTCAGAACAATCCAGGCCAAACTATACCTGAAAACCTCCATGTCAACGATGCTGAAACCGACTGGGCCGCATCCCTCGATGCCCTTCAGGCTGCCTGTCCAAATCTGGAAAGTGTCGCGCTTGTTGTATCGTGGTTTGGTAGTGACCTGCGTTGCGGTCAATGCCTTGTGGAACCGGGCGTTGAGAATGCTTCCAAGAACACCTTGAACAATAATTGGTCTGTTGCAGGACAGTCCCGGTCGATCGCAAAATTGATTTCAGGAGTATCAGGTCGACCAGCTTATGGCGGAACGCCAAATGACGACACTGTTATGCGCGCCATTCAGGATTTGAAGGCGCGAAACCTTCGCGTTGTATTTTATCCATTCATATTAATGGATGTTCCTGAACAGAACGCTTTACCTAACCCATACAATGGGCAGCTTGGCCAGCCAGCTTACCCATGGCGTGGAGAACTGACATGCGATCCTGCTCCTTACCAGCCAAACAGCCCGGAGAAAACGGCAGCCATTCAGCTACAAATTGATGCATTTGTTGGGCAGGCAACACCTGCACATTTCAACATTTCTCAAAATCAAATCATCTATAGTGGTCCAACAGAATGGACCCTGCGTCGCCAGATATTACACTACGCAAAGCTTTGTTCTTTGGCGGGGGGCGTGGATGCATTCTTGGTTGGCTCGGAACTGAGAGGGTTAACTTGGCTGAGGTCCGGAACAGGGACCTATCCGTTTGTACAGCATTTAAAGTCTTTGGTTGGCGATGTGCGAACCATTCTGGGCGCACAAACCAAAATTTCATATGCGGCGGATTGGAGTGAATATTTCGGCCATCAGCCGGATGATGGTTCCGGTGATCTGCATTTCCACTTGGATCCGCTTTGGTCTGATACAAATATCGATTTCATAGGCATCGACAACTACATGCCATTGGCAGATTGGCGTGATGGGCGTGCTCACCTGGATGCTGCAACAGCCTCGAATGCCTATGAGTTATCCTATTTAAGGAGCAATATATCGGGTGGTGAAGGGTTCGATTGGTACTACGCAAACGCAGCAGACCGAAACACTCAAATTCGTACTCCGATTACAGACGGCACCTACAGCAAGCCATGGGTATATCGCTACAAGGATCTAAAAGCCTGGTGGTCAAACCAACATGTCAATCGTGTCAGCGGTATTGAAGTTGCCAGTGCGACTTCCTGGATACCTCAATCCAAACCATTTTGGTTTACGGAAGTTGGCTGTGCAGCAGTGGATAAGGGTGCAAACCAACCAAATGTGTTTGTAGATCCAAAGTCGTCAAGCTCTGCTCTACCACATTACTCCAGCGGTACGCGTGACGACCTGATGCAGAGGCGCTTTCTGGAAGCGATAATGTCTCATTGGGATATCAATCACCCGACCTATCAAAGCGGAACCAATCCGAACTCCAGTCTCTACAATGGTCCCATGGTGGCTAGTGAGGACGTACATGTCTGGGCATGGGATGCGCGTCCGTTTCCAGTATTTCCATTTCGGACCGATATCTGGGCAGATGGCGAGAACTGGAGGACAGGTCATTGGTTGAATGGTCGTATCGGAGCATTGGATTTAGGGCAGCTTGTTACTGAAATTTTGCGGGATTTCAACTTCGCGCATTTTGAAACAGGCGAACTTGCCGACATCGTCGACGGCTATGTCATAGACCGGCGCATGTCTGCGCGTGCAGCACTGGAACCCCTTGCTCGCTCCTTGTTGTTTGATGCGGTAGATGCGGGTACTCGCATTCGTTTTCGCCCCAGATGGCGATCAGAAGATGTTGGATTTGATGAAGATGCATTGTTGCGGGACGGAGCCAAACCACTTGTCTCGGTAACAAGAGCGCAAGAAACCGAGTTACCATCGCTTGTAACATTGCAATTCAATGACGCTAGTCGCGACTACCGACGCGCAGCTGTTAGCTCTCGACGACTTGTGGGGCAATCACTACGGGAGAGTTCAGCAAGTCTGCCATTGGTAACGCACTTTGGGCAAGCTGAACGCATTGCCAATAACTGGCTGCAGGATACTTGGCTGTCACGCGAGCAATTTAGCTTAGGTTTGCCTCCCAGCGCAGTAGCTGTGGAGCCTGGAGATATTCTATCAATTTCCAGAAAGAGCGGAACGCGAACTGTTTATCTCAATAAACTGGAGGACGCACTGGCCCGCTTTTGTGAGGGGCAAGCCTGTGCAACCGAAATTAACCACAGTTTCAATGGCGCATCTATTTTTGGAGCTCCAGCGCTTCCACAGGTTTATGGACCGCCCTTGGTTGAGTTTATGGATTTGCCTTTGTTGCGTAGCATAGATCCACCGCATCAACCGCATGTGGCTGTGTTTGCGAACCCTTGGCCAGGCGCTGCTGCAGTTTACAAAACAGCCAATGGCCAGAGCTATTCTTTGGTGCAGGCCATTGAAGGGGCGGCAATTGTTGGCGAGCTTACCAAGCCACTGTTACGCGGTCCTCTTGGCCGTTGGGATCGTGGGCAAGGTATGGAATGCCTAATTTACTCAGGCAACCTGCAGTCTGTCTCTGACGTTGATCTTCTATCCGGTCAAAACATTCTGGCTATTCGTTGTGACAATGGTTTGTGGGAGTTGCTGCAATTTGGCGACGCAGATTTGATCGGCCAAAATACGTATCAACTTTCGCGCTTGCTTCGTGGGCAACTCGGGTCTGAAGAAGCGATGGGAGCAGGTGCATCTATTGGCGCGAGAGTGGTGCAACTCAATACACGCATTGAACGTTTAGATATGAACGCAAGTGCACTAGGTCTCCCGCTAACATACAGATCCGGCCCGGCTAGCTTTGATGTCGGCAATGCAGCTTTTGACGAACAGGTCTTCACAGCGACCGGCCGTGGCATGAGGCCTTTCAGTCCTGTGCATTTACGAGCATATCGGCAGGCCAATGGCGATGTATTAATCACGTGGGTCCGCAGAACACGAATTGATGGTGATCCGTGGGAACTGGTAGATGTGCCCTTGGGCGAGACCACTGAGGTCTACCGCGTAGACATCTTCGACGGTGCCACCATTATCCGTCAGACGACGACGCAGACACCGCAATTCACATACACACAATCGGAGCAAGTGGCTGACTTTGGGCAGCCAGTCTCCTTGCTTTCGCTTCATGTTCAACAGGTCAGTGCAACATATGGCGCTGGATCGCCGGCAAAGGTGACACTCAATGTCCAATAGTCTCGCTCTCGAACTTCCTCACATCTTACCTGCTCAGGCTCAAAAACACGTCACACATAATGAGGCGATTGACCTTCTGGACGCGATTGTCCAGTTGTCGGTTATCTCTCGCGGGCAGAATGCCCCGCCAGTTGTATCCGTAAATGGCAACCGATTTCTGGTGGGAGGCGCGGCGACGGGTGATTGGGCCGGACATGACAATGAATTTGCGCTTTTTCTGGATGGCGGTTGGTTGTTTAGAACGCCACGGGAAGGTTGGCGGCTTTGGGTGGAAGCAGAGCAGATATTTCTGGTGCTGACATCTCTCGGATGGCGGGCCGTTGGTGGAGAGGACAGAACGACCCAAAACGCCATCATTAATGGCGCATTTGATATTTGGCAGCGTGGCGTCGGGCCAATTTCCGGCAGCGCCGCCGGGACATATGCCGCAGATCGCTGGAGACTTGAAACCAGCGGAGCGGCCAGCATCGCCATGAGCCGCGATGTTGCGGTGCCAAATGCAGTGTTTTCCTATTCTGCCTACTGCCAGATTGCCGGCGTCACTTCCACTGATCAGATCACCCTACGTCAGATCGTCGAAAATGGAGACCGACTTATTGCTAGCGGTGATGTGACTTTGGCATTTTGGCTCCGCGGACCGACAGGGGCTTCGGTAACTTATGGGATAGACTCGGCACAAGCAGTTCATATGTGTTCTGGCACCTGGGAGTTGGTTCAAAGCACCTTCTCGAATTTAACGCCTCAGCCGAACAATGTCTGTGATCTGATCCTATTGTCAGACCTTTCAATGGATGGCGGTTACTCGATTGCAGGAGCGCAATTGGTAGCTGGTTCCTCCATTTCAACATCTCCGCAAAGAAGCGCTGGGCAAGAAGATGCACTTTGCCGACGCTATTTTGAACGTCTTGGCGGTGGCGATCGGCAGCTTGGTCGCTTCCAAAACGCATTTGGTGCTCAAGTCCCACTAAACCCGATTTTGTTTTGGTCAACGCCAAAAAGGGTCGTGCCAAACATCACCGCGCTTGGAGATGTCAACGACGGAGCTCAACAGGTTTTGTCGCTCCACCATATAGAACCCACGCATGCGGTTCTCGGTCAGCAAGTGCCAGCTTTTGGCTGGTTGGATATCGATGCCATTGACGTGGAAGCAGAATATTAAGGGCAAAGGGCAAAGACGCCATGGGGTTAGAAAACAAACGCAGGTTTGCTCGGTGTTGTGAGGCAATCTGTACTGAGTTATTTAGAACTACCAGTGGGCCACTAGAGCAAGTCAATGGACAAAGCGCTGTAAAGGCGTAACATCTCAAAATGTCGGACCAATTATTTTGCTATCAATCTGTGAACCCGCCATTAACTTGAATAGGTCATTCATTCCCCATTCAGAAACAATCCGCTATCACTTTGTCCATGATGAAGAACACTCTAAAAATATTCGCAGTTTCCCTCATGCTTGGCGGCAGCATTAGCGTCGCTCCTTTGCATATTCCGGATGCTCATGCGCAATCTTGTCTCAGCAATGCTGCGGCACGTGATGCTGTACGCAGCGGCTCTGCCAAGTCTCTTGCTCAGGTAAAAAGACAGGCCACCCGTGGCGGTGGAAAAATCGTCAGCGCGCAGCTTTGCAAGCGCGGTGGAGGTTTTGTTTATGTGATTTCAGTTTTGAAGTCGAACGGACAGGTGTCAAATGTTACGGTAAGCGCGAACTAGGTAATTTGAATCGGGGGACTTATGCGCGTTCTTGTTGTTGAAGATGAACCAGATCTCAATCGTCAGTTAAAGCAGGCGTTGGAAGATGCCGGCTATGTGGTCGATACGGCCACTGACGGCGAAGAAGGTCATTTTCTGGGTGATACAGAACCCTACGATGCGGTTGTGCTGGATGTTGGACTGCCAACTATGGATGGCATAAGCGTGCTGGAAGCCTGGCGCCGTGAAGGACGCACCATGCCTGTCCTGCTTCTCACGGCAAGAGACCGGTGGAGTGATAAAGTCCAAGGCATTGATGCTGGTGCTGATGATTATGTAGCAAAACCATTTCATATGGAAGAAGTGCTTGCACGCTTGCGTGCACTTGTACGTCGCGCTGCCGGGCACTCTTCCAATGAGATTACATGCGGCCCTGTCCAATTGGACACGAAGGGCAATCGCGTAATGATTGACGGGATGTCGCTAAAGTTGACAGCCCACGAATACCGAACCCTTTCTTACTTGATGCACCATCAGGGCAAGGTAATTTCCCGGACTGAATTGACGGAGCATTTATACGATCAGGACTTTGATCGAGATTCCAATACTATCGAAGTATTTGTCGGCCGCTTGCGGAAAAAACTCCCCGATGGACTCATTGAAACTGTTCGGGGGTTGGGTTACCGGATGGGGCAGGCCGAGTGAAGCTTGGCAATCTGCCCGTTCCCAATTCTCTTGCTCTGCGGTTATTTCTTTCGTCCGCGGCACTCATGGCTATCGGCCTGATCGTCTCAGGTTTTATTCTCACTAGTCTTTACAGCAAGTCGGTCCGTGATGCTTTCGATCAACAATTGGAAGCTTATGCGAATGCTCTTATTGGCGCTCTGTCTACTCAATTAAGTGCGCGCGGTGAGGCTGTATCACTATCTCCACCCGAAAATATCGGTGAGGCCCGCTTCTTGGAGCCTTTGTCCGGTTGGTACTGGCAGATTGGTGAAGGTCAGGATTCTGTCCTGTTTACATCGGACTCCCTCATTGGCAGTAATTTGGATTTCGTTGAGGCTGAATCCGGTATCAGGCCAGATAACGACCATCAGGGACCAGGTGGAGAATCCATTCGTCAGCTTCAGCGCAGCTACGGCCTTGCAAACGGCAAAAACCTAGTTATTGCCGTGACAGGAAATGTTACGGAACTGAATCAGAGCATAGCTGATTTTCGCTCAAACCTGATGGTTACCTTTTTTGTATTCGCTGCGTTTCTTGCAATGGCGATCTACCTTCAAATACGCCTTGGGTTGCGTCCGATGGAGCGTATAAGCCGCGCATTGCGTGATGTTCAGGCAGGTAGGTCACAAAAGATTGTCGGCAAATTCCCTTCAGAAATTTTACCGGTTGTCGATGAAATCAACGGGCTGATAGTCGCAAACAAGGGCGTGGTGGAACGGGCGCGCACACATGTGGGAAATCTTGCGCATGCATTGAAAACTCCGCTGAGTGTGATTGCAAATGAAGCCGACGGAGCGGACATCAAAGACAAGAAAATTTCGGAGCAGGTAACTGTTGCCCGAGATCAGGTGAACCACTATCTGTCCCGAGCGCGGTCTGCCGCGGGTTTGGTTGCTGTTGGAACTGCCACACCAATAACGCCGGTGGTCGATAGCTTGGTGCGCGCTATGGAAAAAATTTATCAAGAAAAAAATCTGTCGATTAGTACAAAAATTGACGACATTACCTTTCGAGGCGAGAAACAAGATCTTGAAGAGGTTGCGGGTAACCTTATTGATAATGCTTCCAAATGGTCTACCTCCAAGGTTGTTGTACACGCGGAAAAAGTTTCCAAAGTACAATGGATCCTAACTGTTGAAGATGACGGTCCTGGAATGACCGCTGAACAGTGCAAACAGGCCCTGAAACGCGGAAAACGGCTGGATGAGACGGTTGCAGGCAGCGGGCTTGGACTATCGATTGTCGTCGAAACGGCAAATTTATATACAGGAAATATGAAACTTGAACGCAGCGAGTTGGGGGGGCTGAAGGCACAACTGACACTCCCCTGTGTTGCGTAATAGGCAAATAAACGGAGTTTTACAAAAGACTTAAAAAATGCTTTTCTTTGGCACAATTGCGCCATTTTGCTGTGAAAAAAACAACTCGACAATGCGATTTCGATGCGTAAGTAGTTTGCATCGCGCTGGAAGGAAAAAGAAAATGAAACTTAAAGTATTGGCACTACTCGCGGCCTCTGGCCTTGCATTGGCAGGCTGTCAGGGTGTTGGACCCAAACAGGGCGTTGGCGCACTTGCCGGCGCTGTAGCAGGTGGTGTTGTAGGCAACCAGTTTGGTGGCGGTAGCGGTAAAGCTGTTGCGACAACACTTGGTGTTATTGCTGGTGGGTTGATCGGCAGTGAATTGGGCCGTTCGTTGGACGCACAAGACCGCCGACGTGCGCAAAATGCTGAATATCAGGCTTTGGAATATGGCCGTGTTGGCTCGCCTGTCGTATGGCGCAACCCGGATAGTGGACGCTACGGTGAAGTTACGCCAACGCGGACCTACAACAATAACAGTCTGCAGTGCCGCGAGTACAGCCACACTATCTACATAGATGGCCGGCCGGAAACTGCAAAAGGCACAGCGTGCCGTCAGCCGGACGGCACATGGCGTCCAAATTCATAGAGTTGCTAAACTAGAAAAAATCAAAGGAAAGGGTCGAACTCAGTTCGACCCTTTCTTTTTACGCACGACCGGTTTTCCTTGCAGCATAAAGCCGCAATAGCTACATCCATGCGTAGAACTATATGCAAATTTTTGAATTCGTATCTTACAGGTTTTGTGAATGCTGTTTTGGGTTGCTATTGCAATTATGTTGGGTGCGGCGGTGCTGCTGGCGCTATGGCCTTTGTCGCAAGTCGGAAAAGCGAACGAAATAACAGAAAACCAGCCGTTTCAGCATGACATTGCTGTTTTCAAAGACCAATTAGATGAGATCGAGCGTGATTTAAAACGTGGAGTTTTGAATGCATCTGACGCTGAATCAGCGAGAACTGAGGTAAGTCGGCGATTGATTGAAGCCAATGCCCAAGCCGAAGAAGTATCAAGTAATCGAAATGAAAAATCTGCTGAGTTGTTAACACGCAGAACCGCCGCCGTATTTACAATTGTCGCTATTCCCGCAATCGCCGCAGCAAGTTACATTATGCTTGGCAATCCCAGTATGCCGGATCAGCCATTGCTGGCGCGACTGGAAGCACAACAACCCAGCGCAGAAAATACTCAGGTTCTGAACCTGGTCGAGCAGGTGGAAACTCATCTGAGTAGTAATCCTGATGACGCTGAGGGGTGGGAGGTTGTAGCTCCTGTCTACCAACGACTTGGCCGCTTCGATGATGCGGCGCGCGCATTTGCGAACATTATTCGCTTGCGCGGCGAAAGCGAGAGAAGATTGTCTGATCTTGGCGAAGCCATAGTCTTGAGCAAGGAGGGCGTTATCACCCAAAAAGCGCAAGAACTGTTTGAGCGCGCAGCTCAACTTGCGCCTCGCGCGATCCGGCCAAGGTTCTTTCTAGCGCTTGGATTGAACCAGGAAAGCAAATTTCGCGACGCTATGGTCGCGTGGGAAAGTCTGTTGAAGGAGGCAACTCCTGAATCTGCCTGGGCGCCGGGCGCGTTGGATCAGTTAAATCTTGCAAGAAATGAACTAGAGCTCCCACCTGCAGAACCTATGAACGCCGCTACGGAAATTCTCAGCATGTCTGCCGATGAACAGAAAGAAATGATTTCCTCAATGGTAGAAGGCCTGGCAGCACGTTTGGAAGACGAGCCAAACAACTTGCCGGATTGGCAACGCCTAATCCGTTCCTATGTCGTGCTCAATAGGAAACAGGACGCACAGGCTACCTTGGAAAAAGCAATCGGTATTTTTGAGGCGGATCAAGGCGCGCGCGCGACTTTAGGCGATCTTGCGGAAGGGCTTGGGCTCAGTGTTGAATAACAAGGCGTTGGTAGGACAAAAGCGATGACTAGAAAGCAAAGACGGCTGACGATGATCGGAATTGCTGGCAGCGTACTTGCTGTCGCTGCGGTGCTGGTACTGTTTGCTCTAAATGAACGCATCACTTTTTTCAACTCACCAAGTGATATTGCTGCCGGCAATGCGAAACCTGGCGAGCGTATTCGTTTGGGTGGATTGGTACTGGAAGGGAGTGTTATTCGTGATCAAGGTTCCCTTGTGAAGTTTGCAATTACGGATACTGGCAACACTGTTAATGTGGAGTTTGATGGCGTCTTGCCGGATTTGTTTCGCGAAGGGCAAGGCGTTGTTACGGAAGGTTCATTAGACGGTAAAGGGCTTTTCGTGGCAGATTCTGTGCTGGCCAAACACGATGAAACCTATATGCCGAAAGAAGTTGCTGACGCGCTGAAAGAGCAGGGTGTCTGGCAGGGCGAAGAAAGCAGCGCTACCAACTAGCCACGGTTTTTGATCGGTCAGTCGCTGGCTGTTGAGATGGGAGTGAGAGTGTGATTGCAGAATTGGGACATGTGGCGTTGGTTCTGGCGCTTGCACTTTCAGTCGTACAGGCTTTGGTTCCGCTCGTGGGAGCATATAAGTTAGATGCGCGTCTTATGGCCGTGGGCAACTCAACCGCGCTTGGAACCTTTGTATTTGTTGCGTTGTCGTTTGCAGCGCTCACATATGCCTATCTGATCTCGGATTTCTCGGTCATGAATGTCTGGGAAAATTCGCATTCTCAAAAGCCATTCCTTTTCAAATTTACCGGTGTCTGGGGGAACCATGAAGGTTCTATGCTGTTGTGGATCGGCATCCTCACGCTTTTTAGTGCGCTGGTGGTTCTTTTTGGCGGCAATTTGCCAGAGCAGTTGAAGGCAAATGTGCTGGCTATCCAGGGATGGATTGCCTCTACGTTTCTGCTTTTTCTGGTTCTCACTTCAAACCCGTTTCAGCGCATTGCATCTGCGCCCTTTGAAGGTCGTGACCTAAATCCCATCCTCCAGGATGTGGGTCTCGCAATTCACCCACCGCTCTTATATCTCGGCTATGTCGGGTTTTCTGTTGCATTTTCCTTTGCCATTGCAGCGCTTATAAGTGGTCGCATTGACGCGGCCTGGGCGCGCTGGGTGCGGCCATGGACTTTGACGGCCTGGCTGTTTCTGACGCTTGGAATCGCTATGGGTTCCTATTGGGCTTACTACGAGCTTGGTTGGGGTGGTTGGTGGTTCTGGGATCCGGTGGAAAATGCTAGCTTCATGCCATGGCTATGCGGCACCGCCTTGTTGCATTCCGCGGTGGTCATGGAAAAGCGCAATGCCCTAAAAATCTGGACTATTCTGCTCGCTATCCTGACATTCTCAATGTCGTTGCTTGGCACTTTTCTCGTGCGCTCAGGCGTTTTGACAAGTGTGCACACTTTTGCCTCAGATCCGACGCGCGGTGTGTTCATTCTCATGATCTTATTGCTGTTCATTGGCGGTGGGCTAGCTCTGTTTGCATTGCGTGCAGGCACATTGAAACAGGGCGGCATATTCGCACCTGTGTCCCGTGAGGGGGCATTGGTTTTGAACAATGTACTGCTCACCACCGCAACAGCCACTGTGCTTATTGGAACGCTGTATCCATTGGCCGTTGAGGCGTTGTCTGGTGAAAAAATCTCTGTTGGGCCCCCGTACTTCAACCTGACCTTCGGCCCTTTGATGATACCGCTTCTGCTGGCAATGCCTTTCGGACCCTTTCTGGCTTGGAAGCGCGGTGACCTAAAAGCGGTTTCTCAACGTCTGTCATGGGTTTTCGGCCTGTCAGTAGTGGCTCTGTTAGTGTCATTTGCCATCCAAACTGAAACCTCTGTTGCCGCACCATTTGGCATTGCTCTGGGTGTTTGGCTTATCGTTGGAGCGCTGGCCGAATTGATTGATCGGGCCCGCTTTTTCAAGGTGCCAATCAAAGTCGCATTGTCACGCCTTTGGGGACTACCGCGCTCTGCATGGGGCACCACTCTGGCGCATGCAGGTATGGGTATTACCTTGCTCGGCATCGTTGGTGTCAGCGTCTATGAGCGCGAGGCGGTGGCTGTTAAAAATCCTGGCGATACGTTGGAGATTTCAGAGTACTCTATAACGCTGGAAGGTATTCGTCCCAATAGCGGGCCTAACTATACAGAACAGGTGGCCGATTTGACTGTACGCCGTGATGGTCAAATTGTTGCTGTGCTGTCTCCGGCAAAACGCCTCTATCAAGCCCGTAATTTCCCCACGACTGAGGCAGGAATTCAAACATTTGGTGTGTCCCAGCTCTATGCCACCTTGGGTGATTTTGACGATAATGGCGGAATAGTCGTGCGCGTCTATGATAAGCCGCTTGTTCTGCTGATTTGGATAGGAACCCTGTTTATGGGAGCTGGTGGCATCGTATCCTTAACCGATAGACGTTTGAGAGTTGGTGCACCAAAGCGCGCAAAAATACGCACCGCCATGGCTCCGGCGGAATGATCATGCGCAAGATTACTCTTTTTCTGATTGCCATGGCTTTCTTCACACCACTCTATGCTGTTGAGCCGGATGAAGTATTGGAAAATCCGGTTTTGGAAAATCGGGCTAGGGAACTGTCTACTGAAATTCGCTGCATGGTTTGCCAAAACCAGTCCATTGATGATTCTGACGCGCCGCTGGCTAAAGATCTCAGGGTACTTGTGCGTGAACGTCTCAAGGAAGGTGACACCAACGAAGAAGTTTTGACCTTCTTGGTCGCGCGATACGGAGAGTTTGTTCTGTTAAAACCGCGTTTTACAGCTTCCAATGCAGTTCTGTGGATTGCGCCAATCGGTGTCCTGCTGATCGGGGGAGGGATTGCCATTTATTCTTTCCGCCGACGGAAAGGCCAAAGTCAGCCCGAAAAACCTCTCAGTGAGGCTGAACACGCGGCTCTCAAGAAGATTTTATCTGACCCCAGTTGATGCGTGAACGGTCAAGGCGCATCTTGTCTTTAATCAAAGGCAAGAAAGGGCGATAACATGGCCGGAGTTCAAAAGATTACATTTACCGGCAGCAAGGGCGAAAGCCTGGCTGCGCGTATGGATATGCCAGCAGGCTTAATCCGAGCCACGGCAATTTTTGCTCACTGTTTCACATGCTCCAAAGACATTCTGGCGGCCAAACGTATCGCAGGCGAGTTGGCCGCCAAGGGAATTGCTGTGTTGCGGTTCGATTTTACAGGCCTTGGTGCATCCGAAGGCGATTTTGCCAATACCAATTTTTCCTCCAATGTTGGCGATCTGGTGCTAGCGGCAGATTTTCTTCGCCAGAACTATGAAGCACCGAGCATCCTGGTTGGCCATTCTTTGGGAGGCGCTGCGGTTTTGTGCGCCGCTAGCAGAGTCCCGGAAGTGAAGGCAGTTGCGACCATAGGTGCTCCTGGCGATGCCGAGCATGTCATCCATAATTTTGGTGCGAGTCTTGATGAGATTGAGCGCGATGGTGAGGCAACGGTTTCACTTGCTGGGCGACCATTTAAGATTCAAAAACAATTCATCGAAGATGTCCGCACGCAGTCTGTCGAGCAGCATATTAGCAAAATGAAAGCTGCCCTTATGGTGCTGCACTCTCCAATCGATCAGACCGTTGGTATCGAGAATGCCGCAAAAATATTCACTGCTGCAAAGCATCCAAAGAGTTTTGTTTCCCTGGATTCCGCCGATCATCTCTTGTCGCGTCAGGAAGACGCCGCCTATGCGGCTGAAGTTATCGCTGCATGGGCCAGTCGCTTTATCGGCGCAGATAAACCCGTTGTAGAATCATCGGAATGGGAAGGCGTTCTCGTCGCTGAAACGGGCGAGGGTAAGTTCCAGAATTATGTGCGTAGCGGCGATCATCGCTTGCTAGCGGATGAGCCAGCCTCTGTTGGCGGCCTGGATAGTGGCCCATCGCCCTATGATTTTCTCGCCATTGCGCTTGGTGCCTGCACATCCATGACTTTGCGGATGTATGCGAGTTTCAAGAAGCTTGATATTGGAGCTGTTTCAGTAACAGTTTTGCATGAGAAAATTCATGCAGATGACTGCGAGGCATGCGCGGAAGACGTTGTTTCAAAAGGTGGGAAGATCGATCAGTTTGAGCGTCGTATTTCCATCGAAGGGGAGGTGGATCCTGCGCTCCATCAGAAACTTCTGGAAATTGCGGATAAATGCCCAGTTCACAAAACCATTGAGGGCAAGGCGTCTGTTATGACGAAAATTGTAACCTCTTAAGCCAATGAAATTCAAACTGGAAAAGTTTATGAAAGCCAGTTTAGGGTTTCTCCCAAACCATGGAATTGCAACAGTTCAGTAAATTCTGATATGCGGCTTGGGTGGAGGGTTGCTTGGAGCCCATTGTGTTCAATGCTGCGACGTTCACGGAAGTCTGCTTTGACGATCAAATTGCCTTCCGGTAGACCTGTGCTACGATGCCGTTTGCGAGATTTTCCGACGAACTCAGCGTCAAATTCAAGGGTTGATGGGTATTTTCGAACAATCTCTTTCCGGCCCCAATAGTGACCGGGAACGTCCATAGGCGAAATTCATCTATCAGATTGTGCTGAAGCAGCGATTGGATCAGGTTCGCGCTACCGTGAATCTGAAGCAGTGGACCGTCCTCCGATTTCAATTGCGATACGTCGTCCCTTAAATCCTTCATCAACTCATGTGAATTCTGCCAGTCAATTGTTAAAGGTGTCGAAGTCACGACATATTTTCGCGCAGCATTGAGCCTTTCTGATGCTCTGGATGTCTCGTTGTTTGGCCAGTGGCTAGCGAAAAGATCATACGTTTTGCGCCCAAAAAGAATGTCATAGGGTTCTGACATGGCTGTTTGTTCCACGTGTGGCATAACACCGTCCCAGTAAGACGCTGCCCATCCTCCAAGATCAAAATTACCTGAACGGTCTTCTTCTGGAGAGCTAGGCGCTTGCATAACTCCGTCTAGTGTCACAAACGCAAGGACTGCCAACTTACGCATATCAATCTCTCCCGCGGACATGTGCCGTGAGCACGGTTGCGAGTTTGTCGAATGCCTGGTTCCACCCTCCGGCGCCTGCGGTTCCAGCTTCGACACCAACATGCACCATGGTCATATTTGTTTTGCCATCTGCCTCGCTAAGCTCGACGATTACCTCGGTGATATCAGGAAAGCCTTCGGGCATGCCCATCTTTTCTGGTGGGATGATCACACCGTTTTCATCGCACATACTCTCCGTGTAGACCAGCCGATGCGGTGGGTTGATCTCCTTGTAGACACCGGTGAACCACATCGTCATGGAACGTTCGGGAGACTGCATAGACATGCAAATTTTGCGAATGCCGCCAACTGTGACATCCATTTTAGCAACCGGAACAGCCATCCCATTTGGGCCATACCACTGTTTGAACAGCTCCGGATCGGTCCATAGCCTCCAAACCAACTCAATTGGAGCGTCAAATTCCCGCTCAATACGTACCCAGTTTGTCTGGTCATTCATCAGATTGGTCCTTTATGTCGTCAATGAGAGTTTGCATGGCATCAAATCGGGTCTCCCAGATATGCCGGTACCGTTCCGTCCAGTGACAAACGGCCTCGATGGGGGTGGCATCAAGCGTACAGGGACGGAATTGCGCATCTTTCTCGCGCTTGATCAGTCCCGCATTCTCAAGCACCCGGATGTGTTTTGAAACAGCTGGCAGCGACATGTCGAATGGCTCCGCTAGTGCATTCACCGTTGCCGTTCCCTGTGCTAAGCGCGCCAAAATAGCTCTGCGTGTTGGATGAGCCAATGCCGAGAAGGCAGCGTCTAGTTTGTCGTCCTCTATCATGTTTTATATATTAAACCATTCGGTTAATTAGTCAATTGGTTTAATAATATGTCGCAATGTTCTCGACAAATCTGGAAATCGATAAAAATAGAAGCAGATGTTGGCGCAGACGCGGCGAACGGAAACATTGTCTGTATAGTCGCCGATCACTTTGGAGAAGAAGTTTGGGCAAAGATGGTTTGTTTTGACATCTTTGCCTTTTGTTTCATTGTTGATTTATTTCCATCCGAATTGGAATGTTGCACCTGTTTCACCGTTTCCGTTTTGCTGGACGTGTCCGTCCGTGT